>QQVE01000056.1 GCA_003389325.1 Planctomycetota bacterium | reverse complement strand
CGGGTGGCAGAAGTGTTTCGATCTGTTCCCACAATTCATCCGATACAAGCTCCGCCATGCGTAGGCCTCCTTGCTTTACGCGACGGCGGAATACTACAGATTCAAGCCAGGTTTTGAAATAGCTTCTAAGCGATTTCACCACGTCATTCGGATTCTTCCGTGAAACGCTCGACCGGCATGCGATGATTTCCCCGGAGGCTTCCATCGAAACGGGGTCAAGTTGTCCGAGCGAGAATACGTTGAAGAGTCGGCTTGATCGGAATTCTTCCCGGCGAGGTGAAAACTCATTCATGCACATGTGAAGGCCATCGCCTTCCGACAGAAGCAACGCTTCAACGTCGGGCATCGCGTACGCGGCGCTGAAAGTGAAATAGAAACATTCAGCGCTCTCAGCCTCGGGAGGCCAAGTGGCGGAAAGGTGCATGTAGCCGTAGAACGTCGCAAAGGCTAGTTGCCATTGCAAGTCGGAGTCTGCGTGGTACCAAACCAGTTGGAACGCGCTGTCCGGCTTGGGCGTCTGCCGCAGTTGCCCATGTGCGTCGCGGAGCACGCCGCTGACGGTGTTGTTGGGCGCTAGCTGGGCGACTGGCCGCCAATAATCCCCCCTGGCATATCTCTCTTGACGCTGTTCCGGGGATTCGTCGGCGGTGAACTTTTCCTTGGCCTCGATATAGTAAGTGTGGGCGTCGTCTTTAACACACAGGTCGGCACGCTTGTCGGAACCTTCGGGGATTTCGTCAACGTGGAAGCCCAAACGAGAAAGCTCAAGGCTGGCAATGCGCTTGCTGTACTCCATTGTTTGGTTCCTTTGAGGGCAAGAATGAGACGGCAAATTGTATGTGTGTAACCCTACAGGGCCAGAGGAGCTTGCCAAAGAGACCGTACGGCGGGGCGTTGCGTCAATCGGTGTCGCGGCGCACTTCAAGTGTGTTCCGCCGACGCGGGCGGGAAGTGAGCCCTATCCCGCCCTGCGCCGCGCTCCGCTCCGCTTCGCGGCGCCACAGCCGAGCCAATCGGCAAGTAACTGAGCGCACTGGACGGAAAGCGAAGCAAGCCCGCCTTGAAGTTCTCTCAGCGATCCGCAACTAGCGATGTAAAAGCACTCTGCGAAGTGGTGCGCCTGGCGTCGACGGATCAACATTCGTCCAGCGATTAGTAGCTGGCCGAATTTTTTCGGCAACGGTTCCGCCGGAAACTGCGTTTCAATGTCGCAGGCGCTATCATAGCAGTCCCTAATCCAGCGTTTTTTTCTCCGTGCGTCCTCAATCGAAATGCCAAGCGTATTGGCGGCGATTTCATCGGGCATGGCCGCGAATTCCATTGCTGCCGAGTAGGCCCGGTTCACTAGCCAGTGCCTAATCTTGGTTGCCCTTGCCAGTGAAACCGAAACGCCAAGTTCCGCCGCGCGTTTCATCGCAAGCTGCTCATCTTGCTGGTCGGTCACTTGCATGATTTTCCAGGCAAAGCGGCTGAGAATGCTCGCGGAACGAGGCGAGTAACTGACCTGTTTGAAGGAGCGACATGCTGACGATTTGAAAGCGTCTGCCAGCGACGATTGTGGCCATATTGTCTGTCGAAGTGCCCGCCTCACACGGACCCTCACAGGCTCGACAATGTGGAGCACCATTCTGGAAGCACTTCCTCACCGTTCTCGTCCGGAATGCTCTGCGCGATAGCCTGCATTTCCGGCAATAGCGACATGAAAACGTCCAACAGCCGCGGGTCGAACTGAGTTCCTCGACCGGCAAGCATCAATTTCTGGACTTCCGATTCTGGGAGCCCCTTTCGATATACGCGGTCATGCGTGATCGCATCGTAAACATCCACGATCGCGACAATGCGGGCAGCCTCGGGGATCTGCTCACCTGCCAAGCCGCTAGGATATCCTGTTCCGTCCCAGCGTTCGTGGTGGCATTGGGCGATTTCCTGAGCCATTCGCAAGATCGGGGATGTGGATCCGGCGAGCATCCTGGCTCCGAGGATTGTATGATCGCGGAGCGTGCTGTACTCATCGCTCGTGAGCGCCGCGGGCTTGCGCAGAATCGCATCAGGAATGCCAATCTTGCCAACGTCATGCATGGGCGCCGCGAGCCGAATCTGATCAACTCGTTCGGCAGGCCAACCTGCGGAAGCGGCGAGCAACTCGCTGCACAAACCGGTGCGTCGGATGTGGGCGCCCGTTTCCGCGTCCCTGCACAAGGAGGCCCTAACGAGTCGATAGATCGTTTCCTCGTGGGCACTTTGCACCGCACGCGTCTGCTTTCGAACCACGGCCTGTAGGTCACACATCGTGCGACGTGCCTGTTGGGCCAGACTCCATTTTACGACAAGTGCCGAGGCAAGCTGTCGGACCTCGATATTGTCGAACGGCTTCTTGAGGATCACAAAGCTGTCGGACTCGCCCAACTCATCGATCATCTCGGGCCATGAGTAGTCGGAGTATGCCGTGCAGATGACGACCTGCAGATGACTATCCACCTGCCAGATTCTGCGCACGGTCTCCACACCATTCCAGCCCGGTGGCATTCGTACGTCCACAAAGACAAGCGCATACGGGCGGGCTCGCTCAACACTCTTGAGAACGCGTGCGAGAGCTTCCTCGCCTTGATATGCCGAATCGATCTCGAAGCCAGCAACCGGAGCTCGTCGAGCAACAGGTTCGTCGAAAATCGATGCAGCGGCGGATTCTACTGCCGCCGTCAGGGCCGAATCCGTTTGGAGTACTTTCCGAAAGTCGGCGTGGATGGATTCGTTGTCGTCGACGAGGAGAATTCGCCGGTTCTGTTGCTGTTCCACGGGCACCCTCCATGAAATCCTAGCTCGACGGAGTCGGCGGGGCACTCGGCGTCCCGAGGCCCCCGCTCGGCCCCAGATCGACGATAGGCATGGCAGGCGGTACTCCGCCCTGCGGTTCTTCGAGAAGCATGTTCAGGCTGAATAGATCCAGCAGGCACCGCGTATCGGCACCCTCCCGTGTTCCAGCCGCTACAATCGTCGCGACCGATTCTGCCAGTCGCTGGGCGTTGCTCCACAGCAGCGACCGATCGACTTCGCCTGAAAGACATGCGGCCGTACGCCAGTCCTTCTCCTTGGTAGGATTGGACCCGCCGTGGGCATAGCCCAGCAGCTTGTGACGGCGGACGACGCCAACGGGTGCCCCTCCATGAGTTACGTGTGCACAACTCAGCCCCGACTCCTCAAGCCACCTGACAATTGATCGGACCGACGTGCCCTCTCGCTCAAAAGCATGCGCCTGACGCATGACCGATGTGACCGTCTTGGTCCACGCATCGATTCGCGGGAGAAGCTGGAAAATGTCCGCGGCTGCGACGACGCCTGCCAGTCTGCCATCTGCGTTAACGACAGGGATCGACTCAATCGGGCAGGTGCCAAAGAGCTGAATGACCTGACCTATGGTTGCCGTCGACTTGAGCGCCAGGACCGGAGTGCTCAGCACATCTCCCAAGGCAACGTTGCTCCAGCCATCGACTACGCCGCCGTAATTGTCGGTTTCGGAGCGTGCTCGTGATCCCATGGAGTGCCGTACGACACGATTGCGCCCGGTAGCCTTCGCTGAAATGAGTGCTTGATCCGCACGTTCGATCAACTGCTCGCCACTCGTGTCGTCGTGGAGTCTTTGACCGACGCCAATGCTTGTGGTTACGTAAACGGGAGTGCTGTCCAGAAGAGCTGGCGTGGATTCGACGGTCTGACGCACATGCTCGGCCCAGTTTGAGGCCTCGCGCTCTGTCGTCTGCGGCAACAGGACACAGAACTCCTCGCCGCCGTAGCGGCACACCGAAAAGCTAGCGTGACACTTCGCCACGAGGATTTGCGATACATGTCTTAGAACGGCGTCGCCGACCGGGTGCCCCATCGTGTCATTAATCTGCTTGAACCGGTCTAGGTCGAACATGGCGAACGCTAACGGCAAATCCCGCTGTTGCGCATGCCACCACTCGGTGTTGAAGTAGTTGCCGAACGCACGCCGATTAAGCAGGCCGGTCAGCACGTCAGTTCGTGAAGCTCGCCAACGTTCAGTCAGGGCCATCGCACACTGACGGACTTCGATATTGTCGAAGGGCTTGCGCAGAATCAGATAGCGATCATTTCGTCCCAGGGCACTGACCATCTCTTGCCAAGAGTAGTCGCAGTAGGCAGAACAGATGACGATCAATATCTCGGGGTCGACGCTCCAAATGCGCCGGACGGTTTCGATACCGTCCCAACCCGGGGGCATGCGAATATCGACAAATGCCATAGCGTACGGCCGACGTTCCGCGAGAGCCTTCTCGACCAGCGCTACGCCCTCTTGCCCTTGCAGGGCCGAATCGATCTCGTATCCCTCGTCGTGGAACTGGGGCTCACTCGTCTCATCGAAAAGTTCAGCGGCCGCCCGATCCACTGCCGCTGCTGATACGGCCGGGGAGCCTCCCAAGATCTTACGATAGTCCTCGTGGATCGCTGCCTGATCATCGATGACGAGGATGCGTTGTGGTGGACTGTGGCTCATACAATGGCTTCCGCGGGTTCGTAGGGGAACTCCAGTACAAAAGTGGCTCCAGTGCCCGGGCCATCGCTGAATGCCACCAGTGATCCGCCCAACTCTTGCGCGGCGTTCGCGCAACTGTGGAGACCAAAACCGTGCCCAGTCTTTTTGGTCGTAAAGCCATGGGAGAAGATTCGCGTCAGGTGATCACGCGGGATACCGACGCCATTGTCCACAACGTGGATCTGAACCGTGCCGGCCTCACCGAGCCGGGTCCTGATCTCAAGGTGACGCCGATTCTGACTTGATGCGGCGCAAGCATCCTTCGCGTTCTTGATAAGATTGACCAGTATTTGCAGTGCTTTCTGCTTGTCGATTTTGACGGGAGGGATGTGTGCGTAATCCCGACTGACAGCAACGTGGTGCCGATCGAGCGATGCCGAGTTGAGGCTCATGGCGTCGTCGATCAACGTTGCGATGTCGACGGTTTCGGTAACACCCGACACTCCAGCGTAGGACTGCTGTGTTGAGATGATCGCCTTGATGTGATCAATCTTCGCATTGAGAAGCTCTAGTTCCTTCAAGATGTCCGCTCGCTCATCGGCAAGATGCGTGGAGAGTAGGTCAAGAAAGGCCGGTATCCGCTTGCCCTTCGGGTCGTGGCCGATAAACGTAGCTAGGTCCGCAGCGTGTTCATCGAGCAGCTTCACGACTCGGGTCAGGTCGCCGACCTTTGACTGTCGCATCCGGTCGGACGCGAGCCTGGCCGATACGTTGATGCTATTGAGTACGTTTCCCACGTTGTGAAGCACGCCCGTGGCGATCTCGGCCATACCGGCGCGGCGGGCGGAGGCCATCAGCTCATGCTGGGCCTCTGCCAGCTCTGTTTCAGCCCGCCGCCTCTCGGCAACCTCACGCTGGAGGGTATCGTTCGCTTTCTGAAGCTGCGAAGTTCGGCTCTCCACCTTTGCTTCAAGCTCGTCATTGGCTCGTTGAATGGCCGCATCGCGCTGTTGGATCTGTTCGAGCATCACGTTGAACTGATCATAAAGAATCCCAAGTTCGTCATCCGCGATCTTCTCAACTCTCAAGCCGTAGTCGCTCTCGATAGAGATCCGATTTGCTGCGTTTGCCAATTCGAGAATCGGTTGGGAAATCGCTCGTTGTACTCGTGACGACAACACGATGGATGCCAGCAGCGACCCGATCATTACGGCCGCCACAATGTTGACGTACCAAAAGATCTGGTCATATAGCTCGCGCATGCTCGTATGGAGGTAGATCGTGCCGATGACCTGTCCGTCGTGCTCAATGCGGCGGGACACGTCGAGATACCCTCCGGCGAATTCGTAGCCGGCTCTCGGGGGCTCTGGGGGAAACAACTGTCTACCCTGGCTGCGATCGTAGGTGGCGAAGACGTTGCCTGCGGCATCGTAGATGACGGCCAGATCGACATTGGGCTGCTTTTCGAGGGAGAGCAGCAGTTCGGTCGCGGTTTCCGCGTCGCGGAAACTGAGCGCGGCAGTGCTATTGGAGCCCAGTACCTCCGCGAGCGTAGAGATCTGGTCGATCATCGAAAGCCTGATCATGCGTACGTCGTTCGTCACGAACGCGATACAGGACAGCACGAGCGACACGCTGCCGGCAAGAACGACCAGCACCGTCAGCTTATTGTTGATTGCGAGATCTTTATATCGTCGCATGGCAAACGACCTATTCGGCAGTGGCGCTCGCTGCGCCTACGATACGGGCAAGGGACAGGAGTTTGGCGCTAATCTTTAGGCCACGCCTGCGCGCCGCACCCACGTTGATTTGAAAACGGAGCTTGTTGGATTCGACCACGAAATTGACGACGCCGCCTCGCTGCGCGAACCCTGCTGACTCACCGACCACGAGTACGTGATCGCCGGCGAGCGACTGGAGAGCAATCTCCTGCGTAGTGGAATCCACATCATCTGAAATGAAAACGATCGGGCAAGGACGCAGCGCCTCGATGGAAGCGAAACGTCGTATGACAATGCGCCTGCCGTTGATTTTCTTGTTGGCCGCGATCTCTCGCAGTACTGGCTCGACGGGGGTCTGTCCAAACACTCCGATTTCAAATGGCTCGTTCTCCGAGGCGAACACGCCGGCCGGCCACTCGACGTAGCTTCCGAAGTTGTAGAGAAAGAGCGCCTTGAGCGTGTTCTCCCGATTGATCACCGACCCGGGTTGCGCGCGCGAGGAGTCCGCCGTAAGGCACACGAGCAGACACACGAGCATGCCTATGGTTGTGACACGCACAAGACGCGAGACGGCCGACATACGACCGCGCGGAGGCTGAGCCCGCGTTCGCTGCAGTCGCTCGATTTGTCGTGTGTTACGTCTCAAGGCGAATGTTCGCTCAAGCTTGCCTGATTCTCCGACCGCCTAGTATGTCCAGGTCAGTCTCCCATAGACGCCTCGAACGACTTCCGTGGAATGCAGACCGGTTTGCCAGTCCACGTATTCGAGGTGATGGGGTTGAAGTAGGTTTTGGCCGACTATGCTGAAGTCCAAGGTGGGCGTTGCGCGCCACGACATGACGGCATCCATTTCGATGTACTTGGGAACGTCCAGTGCAGACACACGATCCACGTAGCGACCGATCAGGTCAAATCGCGTGGCCGTGCCCCAGTCCCACGACGAGCGGAGGTAGAGTTGGTTGTGAGGAGTCCCGCCGTCGATGATGGGGACGGTGATATCGATGGTCTCGCCCGACTCCGCGTTCACGCCGAACCAGCTGTAGGCGCCGGTGACTTGCCACGTGTCACTGAACTTGTAGGTTGCGGTCAATTCGGCCCCATAGCTAAGGGCTCGCGTGTTGTTCTTGAGTGGAACGGGAATCAATATATTGGGCCCATCAGGCATGGGAGGACCGACGGCTCCAAAGCCAATTAGGCTGTTGTAGTCATTGATGTAGGTCGCCAGGTCCCACGAGAACTCGTCCGTCGGGGCGGCTCGATAACCAGCCTCGTATGCGACGAGACCTTCGGCTCGTACGGAGCGGCTGCCAATAAAGTCCGCGTAGAGATTGCCGCCCAGAAAGATACGCTCGTTCACGCCAGCGTCGACGCGTGTTGGGTTGCGCGCAGCGCGCGAGATCGCGAACCACAAGCTTTCTCGCTCGCTGGGCGTAAACAGGAGGCGGGCGGTTGGTTCGGGCTGGAATCTGCCGAAAGTGTTGTATTCCAGACGGATGCCGAGCGTTAGATACGCGAAGTCGTCCGCGAGCGTCATCGTGTCTTGTGCGAATACGCTCGCCCAATTCTGGGCGAAGTCGGACGGCTCAAGGAAAAAGGAGAACCCGCCGCGTGTAAAGTCCTGGACGCGACGGTAGTTTGCTCCGGCGACCCAGAGATGGTTTTCGCTCGTGCGAAACTGATACTGCAGGTCGATGTCGTACATGTCCTGCGTAAACGCGAATGTCGTGTGGTTTCGTCGCAGCTTGTCGAAGTATGCCCAGAGCCGCCAGCGCGTGTCGTCATCCACGACGCGATCGTAGTGCAGCACGACGTTCCCGCCACTAGTGTGCAACTCGTCGTTGACGACGTCCGTTCCGGGAGGAAAAGGGATCGTGTTCGTAAACCGTTCGCCTTCGTAGCCGTTGAATACCTCGCCTTGGAGGGTGAGCGTGTCCTCGGGAGTGAGACTCCAATCGGCACGAAAGCCTCCGCGCTGTTGGCGCCACTGATCCTGAATGTCATTCGGGCTCCAACCCTTGTTGCGGTCGAACTGCTGGCCCCAAGCGCGCCATGCGACGTCGGCAGAAGTCCCGCCGTACTGGACGGTGTTGAAGTCCTGCTCCTGGTTACCACCGCCGGACTCGATGTATGCCCCTTGTGTTTCGCTGGCCCGCTTGGTGATGACGTTGATCACTCCGTTGACGGCGTTCGAGCCCCAAGCGGTCGTGCCGGGCCCACGAATGATTTCGATGCGCTCGACATTCGCCAGAGGAAGATATTGCACGTCCCAGAAGACACCGCCGAACGTCGTCGGTGAATAGACGACGCGGTCGTCGATTTGCACCAAGAGCTTGTTCGCATACAGCCCCTGGAATCCGCGTGCGGTTACGGCCCAGCTGCTGGAATCGACCTTGGCCACGGAAATGCCGGGGGCCATGCGCAGCGCTTCGGCCAGGTAGCGTGCCCCGCTACGCTCGATCATTTCCTGCGTAATGACAAACACGGCAGCTGGTGTTCGGCCAACCGTGCTCACTTGACGATCTGCCGTTTCCACAACTTGGTCCATTGCAGGAACGACGACATCCTGTTGCGCCAACTCTTCGAGCGACATGTCGGCGGTCAGCCCATCGCCGAGGTTCGTCTCGTCCGACGGTTCGTCCAGGGCTGATGACGTTGCCTCCTGGGCGAAGGAGGGAGCGGAAAATGCCAGCAAGAAACTGCATGTAATCAGCGCGATACCGGCGGTCAGACGGAAAACGCTCATACGGGTCTCTTACCTATTCCTCACTTGCTAGCTGGCAAATCGGTTCGCTGACTCGAAGCTAGCGTCGTACAATGGCGACCAGTCGGTTGCCGTTGTTCGGCGGTCTACGCTTCAGGAGGGGTTGGCCATGCAATGGCCAATTGCCAGCCGCCAAAGCTAATGCAAGTGGGTCGAACGGATCCCAGCTGGGTAGGTTGCTGGGCGGCGACGTGGTCGGATGTTGATTTGCTATTCGGAAAGGTTGAAAGCATGCGCCGCCTGCACTCCTTCGAGTGCAGAGATGCGCAAATTGGCTTTCTTGTATGTAGATCGGAGCCCCTACAACCCTCACTTGAGTCGCGGTTTCTCGAATTTGCTTGGATTGGAAGGACGAAAAGGAGCCCTCGGGGGCCTTAAGCGCGTGCCAGCCGGTGTCTCCCCGACGATCTTTCAAAGTCCCAACACTCGGGTGTGGCGACTTGCCGACTCTCGCCGCTCTTGCGCCTCGGTTGCCTGGCTCATCTCCCTCGTGCTCATCGATCGCCGACGTAGCTAGCTAGAACGTCGCCGACGGCCTGCGAGCCCAACCCAGAGGGGCATGAGATCGTTCAACACGCCAAATGGGCCACTACCGTATCCCGCTCTCGATGCTTGCCCGGCGAGATATCTAATACTGCATATCATCGTTTGCGACCGTGCGCAGGCGTGAGGTGGGCAGTTGGGGACCGTCTGGAGGCGATCAACGGAACTCTAAGACCTCGGGTCCGATACGCTTAGGTTACGAAGACTACGCCACGGCGTCGCAGACTCTGCTTGACGCACCGCAACACCGATTTGCGCTTCCGCGCAATACACCTTGATTGTTCCGCCCGGCTATCGTCGGAAAGGCCAATGACCGAGTTGGCCGAAGCCTTGCATGACGTGGGCGATGTGTTGGGATACGCCGACTTCTTGGAAGCCGTCATCGACCCCAAGCCTGCGTTGCACGAAGAATGGATCGGCGACCACCTCAACGCTGAGACGTTCAGTCCTGTGGCGTCGGCCCAGCAGATTCACAGAAACCTAACTTACGGCTCGCAATCCTCTAACGTACGTATCGTCTCTGATACGTTCAGACACGGATGACTTAAAGGTTGAGAGCGTCGCCGCCACACTCTCGACTGCAACTCCGGGAGCACCCCGCGGAATCCCGCGACGCGGAGCGTCCAAGTCCAGAGGAGCCCCAGCCATGTCTTGCAGCTAAACAAGCGCCCCCTTTCGGAAGCGCTCGTGCCGGCAACCGGACCAAGGTTGCCAGCGGGCGCCGCGAGCCAAGCAGGCGACTCGTGACGTAGCGATTAAAGCATGGAAGTGCGCTAACGCGCAACAGCCCTGGTTGGCGATACTCGCCGGCGAGGGCTCTTTTTTTGCCCTCCGTCGAGGCCGAAACTTCCCGCTCACGCTGCGCGCAGATCGCGAAACGTGTGCAGAAACCCGTCTCTGATTTTGTGGAGTCGATTGATTTTCATCCTGGCACTCTTGATCGGAGGGACTGATGAGCACGAGAGACGAATATGAACTGCGACGGTGGCAGAGCCGAGGCATGTTCTTCGACAGCGCGCACGAGCGGAAAGTGTTCCGTGCGCAGTTTCGCTATTGGTCGTGGCAATTGTGGTCGAAGCTCGTGTTCGGGGTGATGTACTTTGGCGTCATGTCCGAGGGTTTTCGGGTGATGATCCCGGCGCTGGCGCAAAAAGTCCACAAGCTGCCCGGATTCGCGTTTCTCTACGACTACGAGGCGACCTACCGCCTCGACCTTGCCCACTTCATGGCCATCGGCCTGTTGGTAGCCGTCATGATGACGTGGGCCGCGGTTCTCGAGCTGTGGCTCGGAATCGAGGAACGCCACACGAGGACGCGCGTGCACAGCGGGCGGCATCAGGCGCTGGTCGTGCTCATGGCGTGGGTGTTGCTGGGCGGTGAGGGATACGTCTTCTACTCGGCGATCGGCGAGCTCGGCTGGTCGGGCTCGGGTTTCTCGTTGATCGGCCTGATCGCCACAGCCGTGTACCTCAGCGTGATGGTCGCAGTCACATACAAGAGTGTTTGTCTGCGCAACGAGATGAAGGACTTGATGCAGGAGAGAGACCATGCGGCAACAACTTAGCAGTCGGATATCTTGCGCACTCGTTCTGCTAGCGACCATCGTCAGCGGCTGCGAGAAGCGACGTGAGACCGTCGACGTCACGTTCGGCGACGACGACTGTCGGTACATCCTCGCGGTCGTGATCGACATGTCTGGGTCGTTTGCGGATCGCATGGCCGACAATGGTGAGGCGTACGCGTTCCTTGGCGCGCTGCTCGACAGGTACACGCGCGCCAAGGTTGGCAGCGGAGACCGGCTTGTGATTGCGCAGGTGTCTGGGTCCGACAACTTCCTGCTGTGGGAAGGCAGACCCCTGGACTTGCGGCGCGAATTCGATTCGGCAGGTCAATTCCGCGACTTTCTCTGCGACAACGCCTCCTCCTCGTCCTCGCAGATCTACGAGGGCATGGTCAACGTGTTGAAATACGTCATGGCCAACCCCGGCGTTACCGAAGGCCGCGTGAAGCCTGTGATTTTCTTCCTGTCTGACATGGAAGACACGGAGCCGGGCAAAGCGGCCCGCGGACGGGAGATTCGCGCGCTACTCAAGGACTACGGCAGCTGCGGCGGCTCGATGGGACTCTACTACGTTGAAACCTGGCGTGTCGGACCCTGGCAGAGGGAATTATCGAACGCCGGCATCCAGCAACACCACGTTCAGGCGGACATTGTGGGGAAACCCGATTTGCCCGAGTTTGATTAGCCTCGCATGGACGCCTACCTATCCATCATCGAGAGTGCCGATATTTGCTCGCTCGGCTTCGTCATCATGTTGCTGGCGGCCGTTGGCGCGTGCATGGCCGGCAATACACCCCGCCTCCGCGTGCTCGGCTGGCGGATCGCCGCGGGTGCTTTCGTCCTCTACGGCATGTACGCAGTGGCCCTTGGGAGAACAACAGACGCCGCCGAGCTGGCTCTGATTCTGATCCGCGCGGTGCTCGCCGGCGGTCTCACGTTGGGCCTGGCCTGGGTGCTGCTGCCGGCGGGAGTGTTCATCGTGCGAACTCTGGCAGTGCATCCCGTGACCAAGGGCCGTGCCGCATTGCACACGCTGCTTGCCAACCGCAGGGCTGCGCAAGAGGAGCTTGAGCGCGTGCGCGCGGAGCTCGATTGGAAGGCCGCGGAGCTTGCTTCGGCGGAGACGCGGTATCGGCAAGCCGCCGAGGTCAATCGCACGGACCGCGAGGCGCAACGTCGCCGCGACAATGCGCGGGCCGGTTGCGAGTTGCTCTATGCCCAGTACGCCCCCGAACTTGAACAACGGTTTTCCAGGAACGCTTTTGCGAAGTTCATTGCCGACTACATGGGTGATGAGCGCTCCCCCGAGGAAGTTGAGCAGCGTGCCGAGCAACTCTCCGAGGCGCTGCGCGTCCACCGCCAGATCCTCGATCCGGCGCACCGTTTCGGCACGCTGCGGGAACTGACCGCCTGGTACGACGAGCAGCGGCAGCAGGTCCAAAGTGCGGGCCTCCATCCAGACAGCGCCGAGGTTCTGCTGGTGAACCTTGAGATCCACTACGAGGAGTTGCTCCGCCGCTTCATCCAGGAGGGCTGACTGATGCGCGAATTGTATCTTGGTTGTGACCTCAAATCCGGCCGACGCGTCTACCTTCCCAAACGTGTCCTTGCCCGCCACCTGCATCTGCCCGGCGCGACCGGCACCGGCAAAACCACGGCCTTGTTGACGCTCCTGCGGCAACTGCTGACGGACGTTCGGGAGCCGGAATGCCACTTCATTGTCGACTTCCTCGGCGGGCTCTCGTTCGAGCTTCTGCTGTGGATGGCATCCAGGTATTGTCCAGAGAGCGTCCGCAGGCGACTGGTGTATATCTGCCCGGCGCGCGAAGGCGTCGTGCTGGGGTTTAACCCGCTCCACTACCAGACCTCGGCCGAGGCGTACTACCGTTGTGCCCGCGCCACCGAACTGATCTTACGGGGCTGGGAAAGCCAAGACATTCAGGCCATGCCGCGCCTGGCCCGCTGGACCTTCAATTCATTTCACGCCGTCCAGCAACTAGGGCTGACGATCGGAGATTCCGCACACCTGCTGTTTCCCGGCTCCGACTTGCACCGCAGGCTGCTGGAATGCCTGCCTGAGCGACTGCGCTACGAATGGCGCGAACTGATCGGCTCGCACTCGGCAGAGGTCGTGCGAACACTCGAGAGCACCCGCAATCGCCTCAAGCCCTTCTTCGATTCGGACATCCTCCGGCTCATGTTCAGCTCGACCGAGAATCGTGCCGATCTCGGCCGGATGATGCGCGAACGCCGGATCGTCGTGCTCAACCTGTCGCCGCAGAATCGGCTCGCGCCCCAACTGGCCGACACGTTCGCGGGACTCTTCTTCAACGAACTGCTCACCACGGCCCGATCACTGCCGCTGCCGGACCGAGTTCCTACTTACTGCTGGCTGGACGAATTCCAGCGGATGATCAGCGGACCCGACTTGGAATTTGCGATTCCCGAGGTCCGGCAGCTGGGCATCCGGCTGGTGCTGGCGCACCAGTCCTTTTCGCAGCTCGCCCGCGGCGAAGTCGATCTGACGTCATTGATTTGGCAGGCACAAACGCGGCTGGCGTTCGGAAATCAAGGCGAGGACGCCGACCTGCTGGCACGCGAGCTGGCCTCGTTGACCTATGACCCGATGCAAATCAAGGACGAGATCTGGTCCCGCCGCCAGCTCGTCACCGGCCACAAGATCATTGAACTGGCCACCTCGGCCAACGCCCAGGCGTTTGCCGATTCGTGGCAAAGCACCTTCGCCCAGAATTGGAACCGCAAGACAACGTACGTCGACGGCCGCATCGGGCCCACCTCGATGGCCGAAGGTCAGACCCAAGGGACAGGTAGCAGTGGCAGCGCAACACGCACCACGACGCACGGCGTCCATCAGTCCGTACTGCCAGAGTACGAGCAGTTCCTGGAGCTTTCGAGCCGCACGTATGTTAACTTCGACGAGCAGCGCGAACGTTGGGCGAGCGAGGTCCGTCGCCTGACGACGGGCTACGCGCTGTTGTGGACACCCGACGGCAGCGGCTTGCGCCACGTCCTAGTCGACCAAATGCGGCCGGGACCAATGGCCTTCGAGCTGGAGGTCCTCCTTCGGCGCTTTCCGGGGCTGGTTGAGCGGTACGAAGAACTCATCGAAGAAAACTTCGCACAGCGGGATTTCTTCGTGTCCCCTGCTGTGATCGAGCAGGAGACGCGCGAGCGGCTGGCGCGCGTGCTGCAACCCCCTCAGTGCCTGTCACCGCCCGCGGCTCCGGCGTCCGACTCCCCCACCCATCCGTTTTCCTGACGGCCGCGGAACGCTCTAACCATGCCTTCCACGCTTGCCCCTGCCGGTAGTTCTCGAAGCGCCCTTCGCGCGTACTCCGCCACTTCCGGTCGAAACCCAAGAAGCTCACGGTACCGCGTGGCAAACGCCTCGCGCAGGGCTCCGTCGCGGGCTCGCTGCCACGCCACGCGCACTGGTTCGTGCGCGTGCATGCAACGCAGCAGGCGGTCTGCTTTGCGCTGCTCCAGGATGTGTTCGGCCGGCGCGCGACAAGGGCGATCCGCGATGGCCAGAGACTGCCAGAGTTCGGCTGGCAAGTCCAGCCGTTGGTCGCCGGAACTCGTCCGCCGGCCAGCGGCGCAGCGGAGCGTTCTCCCGTCACTTGACAGCCGCCGGCGAACAACGATAATACACCGTAGCTGGTCACCATCGTTGACTGGCCTCCGGCGACGCGTGACGCGGACTTCGCCTACGGGTGGAGCAGGTCACTTGCCCGGTAGTTTTTCCCGACCTCGGGACTCTATGCCGAAGCGCCACCGATTTTTCGGGGTGCCTCGGCATCTCTTATTTCTGGACCGCGTCGAGAACGCGTTTCGAGTCCGCGAGGTTACCGATGCTCACCGAACGTGATTTCACGGTGGTGCGCACAGTTGCGCGCTACTACCTGCTTAACCGCCCGCAAATCCAGCGGATGTGCTTCCCGGACGACAAAACCGGGCGCATCACGCGGCGCCGTTTGCAGGTGTTGGTCACCGATAAGTTAATCCATCGCCTGCGCGTGCTGGTGCACCATCCCCGTTTCGGCTCGCCGGGCCCGGTGTACTTTCCCTCCCGGAAGGGTTGCGAGTTTCTGGCCGAGCACTACGAGGACGAACGCTTTCTGGCAAGCTGCACGCAGTCTCCGCAGCCGCACCACGTGCTGCACTGGCTGGCGGTCAGTGACACCCACATGGTGCTCAATGAGGCGATCGCCCGCCAGTCGCAGGTGCACCTCGCAGGCTGGTTCAACGAGTGGGATGTTGTCAACGTTGATGAGTCGGCGCCCGAGCGGAGATTTCGCTTGTACACGCTGCTGCGGGAGTCGCCGCGGCTCGTTTGCGCTCCCGATGCGGCCTTCATGCTCTCTGTGGGCGAGCATCGCAAGGTGTTCTACGTGGAGCAGGACCGCAATACGTCGGGCGCCCGCCAAGTCGCCGCCAGCAAAACTCCGGGCTACACCGCGCTCGCTGAGCAGTTCCTCCATCGGCGGCATTTTCCCGATACGACGTTTGATACGTTCAGCGTGCTGGCGATCGTGCCCACGCCACGGCGTCGAGATGCACTGCGAGGTGCGCTTCGCAAGGCGCTGCGGGACAAACCGGGCGCCTCGCTCTGGAAACTGGCGGCGGCCACGGACCTCTCTCCCGAGGCTTTCCTGTTCTCACCCGTGTTCTATCCCGTTGATGGTGAACCGGTGTCTCTCGTACGAAATGATCCGGAATCCATCCGACACGGAGCGGACACGACATCCGAAACAACACAACCCACACACACAACACACAACGAAAGGCAGGCCAGCTGACTGCCGCGGATGCGGCGCACGATCCGGGACGACTGACCAGGAGGAACGGATCGTCGGGGTGCCGGGGCGTAGCCCTGGCTACTTTACGCGGCACCGACCGGCAGCGTCCGCGGTTGGTGGTCGTGAGCGAAAGCGAACGGGAACCACCCGCCCGTAAAGTAGCCAGGGGTCGCGAGGCACCGCCGAGCGAGCCCCTGGCACCCCGTAAGCTGGCCTGGGCAAACAACATACAAAACAACCCACAAAACAGCGTAGGGTGTCCGCCGGTGGACACCCTCTGGTACACCCTCCGGTACATCCGGGTGGTATAGGTGCAGCGATGCCGACGACCGCTTCCTTCATAGTGCCATGGCCCCCGGCACCCCGCGAACCGCGCGACGGCAACGCAACGATCGGTTCGCACTCGCCTGCGGCGAGTCAAGCTGCCCACCCCTGTTTGGTGTCTCTGTGTGTTGTTGGTTGTTCGGTCGACGGCCGTCACCGATCGCATCCATATGACCGCGCCGTCCAACATGGCACGAAACAAAATGCTCGGACTGCGCGCGTCAAGCACACTCGGTTCCAACACGGCGTACCACTCGAACAAACAGCGATCGCAGGGAATCGCCGCCAGCGTTCAAGCGGGTGCATCGTTTCGGAACATACTCGTGTACGCCGGCAAGCTGTGCTAGGGTTGCCGGCGTGCGTTTTTACTTCCCTTTCCACTTTTTTCTATGGCCAATGACAAGGAGCCTACGATGGCTCAAAATGCAACCAAGCCCGTCAAGGTGTTTCGTCACCGCGGCGTGTCCGCCAGCGTCTTCGAGAACCAGTCGAAGAACGCGGACCGACCCGTCACGTTCCACAAGGTCAGCTTGCAGCGGACCTACAAGGACGGCGACGCGTTCAAAACCACCACGTCGTTCGGGCGCGATGATCTGCCGGTCTGCATGCACGTCATGCAGCAGGCCTGGGCCTACGTCCTGGACGCCGAGTCCAAGCGTGGCTCCGACGACGAGGACTAGTTACTGAACGGGGAGCTGCCCTGCCGGCTCCCCCGCGCCGGACTCGCTCCGGCGCAGCCCAGCGCACGACTCTCGCGTGGGAGTCCAACGCTTACCGACGCATCGTGCCGGGCTCGACAAGATACTCGTAGGGTCACACGCACTCTTGTGTCCCCTTCTTCCTTTGTTCGATGCAGCCACCGCGGGCCGCCGAAATTGTGATGTTCAGGGGCATTGCAGCACAGGCGGCACGCGTGTGGAAATACTTGACCATCGCGCGGCGATGGGTATATCCTCTTTCCCCACTTACTATGAAAGACGATGTGACTCCAGCGACGAAACGCGATCTTCGGGAGCTTGAAACGGCACTGAAGCGTGATGTGCGGAATGTCGAAACCGCACTGAAACGCGACGTGCGCAAGCTCGAAATCGCACTGAAACGCGACGTTCAAAATCAGTTTCAGGAATTCGAAAAACGGATTCGTCGCCACTTTGAAGTTGTCCTCGAAGACTACCGCCACGATCTCGCGGGAGTGAATCACGATGAGATCGAGGCGATGAAGGACCGTCAGCGGAACCACGAACAGCGGATTGCCACACTTGAGCGATCCGCTGGCATGGTGACGCACTGACGACAACGGGGAGCCGACCCCTGACGGCTCCCTTTGGCACCGCGCCGCGTGCCAGCATGGCCCCAAGGGCCCTGCCCGCACCTGGTGAGTGCTGACAGACAACTCATTCTCTCTGTTGCGGCATGCCCCTTTCACATGCTCCGCAACTTCGCCACAACTCGCCCGAGCATGCCAGTCTTCTTGCTGGCGACCCGGCTGGCGCTCGTGGTACGCTCCGTGTCCCTTGCATGCCGACTGTTATGAACCGACAATCCCCAACCCGATTCGATATAGACGCCCTTTCCTACATCAATATCCGGCTCGACCTGATGCTGCTCGATTCGAGGACACTGCACATCCTCCGGAAGCTGGAGCTTGTGCAGTACAAGCTTGAAAAACTACAGCGCGAACTTCAAACGAGCCGCCGCGATCGAACTGCCGGCGAACCGTAGCAACGTCGTTCCGATCCACAACAACACCCCTCAAGGGAGAAGGACAGATGAACGTGAATCTTTCTGCGTACCGCGACTCCGCCACGTGCACGTGGTGCGAACGTGACAAATGTTGCGTGACGGTCAGTTTCTCGGATGGTTTCTTGAAGTCGGCAGATTTGTGCTGGCGCTGTCTGCAGAAAGCGTTTCGCGTGCGTAGTCGTCAAGCCGCTGCCGCCGCGGCTCCGCCCGCGGAACGGTCCAAATCACAGAGTGCGGCGCCCGGGCGCGAAGCGCCAAGCGCCGGCACCTAGAGCGAGCCACGCGTCGTGGGTCGGTTCCAGCAAGCGGTTACGGACGCTTGTGCCGGCTCGGGGCGTGGAAGTCCGCCGCTCTTGCAGCGGCGAGTAGTTTCGTTTCCCCTTTTTCCCTATGGGTCAATATTTCAAAGCGGTCAATCTCGACAAGCGCGAGGTGGTGTGCCCCTGGTGCCTTGGCGGCGTGGCCAAGCTCTGGGAGTGGGCGGCCGGACGTCATGGTCCCGTCTTCACGTTGCTGCTGCGCAAGAGCTCGGCAACCGGCGGCGGAGACTATTTTGATCCGATCCCAAGCTCCGAGCGCGAAATCCGGATTGACCCCACGACGGACGAGAAGCAGACCGCCAGCGCGGTCCTCGGCGCCATCATGCTGAGCGTCGCCGCTGAAGGTCAGCCGATCGCCGAAGACGGCAAGAGTGTTGTCGGTCGCTGGGCTGGAGACCGCGTCGCGCTGGTCGGTGACTACGACCGGTCGCGGCTTTGGGATGAACTCCCCCGCTACCGTAACATTTCAAAGGAACTGGTAGAAGCTTGGAATGACTTCATTGAGATCGACGACATGAAGTTGACGTTCAATCCCAACTGCAATTGCCAGTGAATTGCCAGGTCGGGAAGGTAGCCGTAACTATCTTCCCGCCGCCCGGCGCAATCGGGCGACGGTCGATAGAGTTCGCCGCAGGGCGAATCAACCGCCGTTCACCGATTGAATGGAGCACTTTCAGGGGCCAGGCCGAATCGTCGCCGCAACCCTCGAATCGATACTCATCGTGCCTCGCTGATGCATGGCACGCATCACATATCGAAAGAACAATGTTCAGTCCATCGTGCAGCCACACCATCGAGGACGCGCTTGACGCCGGTTACGGACGGCGCGGCGGGTCCTTGGTGTGGACTCCCCCACCCCGCCAGCATTCGAGGCTGGCGCGTAGTTTCATTTCCCCATTTTCTATCATGTCACATTCACTCACCGTCAAGGAAAAGGAGCACTGGAAGGAGCGGATCGAGCGACGGATCGCCAAGCAGATCGAGGCCCTTTGCTCCGACGAACCCGGGTTCATGGACGACGTTCGCGAGGCGGCACGCAGGCGGGCGCTCGATTCTCTTGGCATCGCCAAGCTTGACGACCGTCTCGATAGGATTCGTCGGCAACAAGAGGCATTGGACGCCAAAAAAACCCGGACGCAAAAGGAAATGCTCGCGATACTTCGCGGCATTCCTGTGCGTCAGGTAGACGTCTGGCGCTTCAAGAGCGACATCGAGGAATCCCTCGACAAGCGGCAGCTCGCGCACGAGGACGAACTGCTCGCTGAGACGAAGCGCGGCCGCGAGATTCTCACCCTCCGCACGGAGAAGGAGAACCTGCTCGACACCGTGTGGCTTGCGACCTCGCCCAAGCAGATCAAAGACCTTTGGGAGAAGGTTGACGACCTACTGGGAGCACCGCAGACCACGCTGCAACGTGAAGCCTTAGCGATGGCACCCATCGCCGAGGATTGACGCCAAGAGCGGACGACTCGGGAGGCAGCCGTAACTGCCTCCCCTCCTCGTAAGGGACCGAGCGCGCGTTCACAGCGTCGGGCAACGAAGCCCGACCCATGACGCGCATCGGCCGCATGGCTGATTGCCAGCCGTTTTCGCAGCCCGCCGGGCTTCTCACGGCACGCTGCGCCTCCTTGTTTCTCCACCGGCGGAGACGGGCCATGGCGCAACGACCAGTCGACAACGTTTCGCAACCACCAGGCATAGCGCGCACCCAGCAGCCCTCGCTCGTGCCCGCCGGCGCGCCGGCTTGGGTGACTGCGGAACTCATCGCGCAAACGATCCAGACTTGGCAGCGGTACTACGAGGAGCCGTTGACGAGTGGCGACGCGCTGGCAATGATCATGAATGTCGCCTTGCTGTGCGATTCACTCCACGGAGAGCAACGTCATGAAGCAGTTCGTCGCCCTGGCCCGCGTCAGCAGCCGTGAACAAGAGCGCGAGGGTTTTTCGCTGGAGGTGCAGGAGGACGCCTTACGACGCTTCGCTGTCCAGAACGGCGGTGAGATCGTCCGTCTGTTTCGCATTGCCGAAACCGCCAGCAAACACGACGAACGCAAGACGTTCCATGAACTGATCGCGTACGCCAAGAAAAACGCTGGTTTTTTAGACGGGCTGCTGTTCTACAAGGTCGATCGCGCGGCCCGCAATCTCTTCGACTACGTGGAACTGGAGCGTCTGGAGTCCGAGTACAACGTGCCGTTTATCTCCGTCTCGCAGCCGACGGAATCCACACCCGCGGGACGCATGATGCGGCGCACGCTGGCCAACATGGCGTCGTTCTACACTGAGCAGCAGTCCATCGACGTCCGCGAAGGGTTGGCTCGGCGTGTGCAAGAGGGTTGGTTTGTCGGCAAGGCCCCGTACGGCTACAAGAACGTGCGCAAGGACGGACGTGGCATTGTCGTGGTCGATCCTGTCGCGGCAGCGAACGTCCGCCGGTTCTTTCACCTCTATGCGTACGAGAATCTTACCCTCGACGGCGTGATCGACCGGATGGCCGCCGAGGGGCGGCCGTACCGCGCGTCCACGCCCAAGTTCCTCCGCGGCTCGTTGCACGGCATGCTCCGTGATCGCGCGTACATCGGCGAGATCGAGTTTCGCGGGCAGTGGTATCCCGGCAAGCATGAGCCACTGGTCGATCGCGGCACGTGGGATCGCGTGCAAGCCCTGCTCGGCGGCCACGTCTACCAGTCGCACGCCATGACCTATGTGGGCGAATTCATCCAGTGCGGTCACTGTGGCCATCCGATTACCGGTGAGCGCAAGACCAGGCAGACGAAAGCCGGCGAACGCGTCTATATCTACTACCGCTGCACGTACTACAACGTTGCCGACCATCCGCGCATTCGCGTCACCGAGGCTCAACTCGACGCGCAGGTCCTGAACGTGTTCGATCGCATCCGGATCGAAGACGACGCCGTACGGGACTGGTTCAGGCAAGTGCTGGTTTCCCAAACCCGCGATGCCCAGGAAGACGCGCGGGCACAACGATCCGAGTTGCTGCGTCAAGAAGCCCTGCTCATCAATCAGCAGGATCGACTGCTCAACTTGCGGATCGACGATCAGATCGACCAAGAGATATTTGCCGCCAAGCAAACCGAACTGAGGGACCGACTCGCGCGGATCAAGCTGCAGCTCGATGTCTTGGACCGCAGTCACGACGAGACGGCTGATCTCGCCGCCAAGGTTTTTGAACTCTCCCAAACGCTGCGACAGACGTGGCTTACGGCAGACTATGCGACCAAACGCCGCATCCTCGATATCGTCTTTTTGAACTGCCGTCTCGACGACGCAACTCTCGTCTGCGACATAAGAAAGCCCTTCGACGTGCTCGCCAAAGGGCTCGTTTCGAAAGATAGTCGGGGCGACTTGATTTGAACAAGCGACCTCTGCGTCCCGAACGCAGCGCTCTAGCCAGGCTGAGCTACGCCCCGAGGTTGGGAAGTTACGTATTCTACTTGCGCCGGGGCATGGGTCAACGGCGGATGGGGGCAGAACGCGAGCAGCAAAACACCGGCGCGGACCGCCAAACAGGCAGGATCGCCCGCGGTTTTAGTCCTGGGCGCCGACCAGGGGCACAAAGCGGCAGCCTGACAGCGGCTCGGCGTGGAGCTTCCCGCCGCTCTTGCGGTAGGCCTGAAGGACCTGCCCCTCGGGCGAACCCACGGGAATGACCAGGATCCCGCGATCGGCCAACTGCTCTTCGAGTGCCGGCGGCACGTGTGCCGCAGCAGCCGCCACCAGAATGCGGTCGTAGGGCGCCCCGTCGAGCCAACCCTGCGTGCCGTCGCCGACGATGCAGGTCACGTTGGCGTAGCCGAGCTCGTCGAGCACTCGCTTCGCCCGGGCGGAAAGCTCCTGATGACGCTCGATGCTGACGACGCGATCGGCCAGCTCGCCCAGGATGGCGGCCTGGTAGCCGCTGCCGGTGCCGACCTCCAGCACCGACTCGGTCCCCTCCAGTGCAAGTGCTTCGGTCATCAGGGCCACGATGAACGGCTGGCTGATCGTCTGCTCGCTGCCGATCGGCAGCGCTCGGTCGGCGTATGCCAGGTGGCGAACGCTCTCGGGCACGAAGCGCTCGCGCGGCACGCGCGCCATGGCCGACAGCACGCGCCCCGAGCGAATGCCCCGCTGCCTGAGCAGCTCGAGCATCTCCTGGCGAACGGCTCGGTAGGGCGAGTCCTCAGACACTGGCAGTCCCCGCGTCGATTCTGCGCCCGGAGTCGGATCAGGCGCACTTCTCGCTGGCGGCGGTCGCTGGCTGCCAATCGCAAACCTGCAACTCGACAGAGCGGCGGCCGCGAAAATGATTCACGAACGGGCGAAACGCCACGGCGATCGGACCAGGTACCGCGGCAAGCTCGTCGGCCCATTCGCCGCCGCCAAAGGCAATTCCTTTAAATTGTACGCCGTGCTGCACCAGTCGAAGCGACAAATGCCGCTGGCCGCCGCCGACCGGCCTGGGGGGCTCGCCCAGCGTGACGTTTGATGCACACAGCAATGGCCGCGGATTCGACTCGCCAAACGGGGCCAACCGCTCGAGATCGGCAACCGCGCCGGTCGTCAGCGCGCTGAAGGGCACTTCGGCATCGATTCGCAACTCGGCCGTGCGCGCCGAGTCGGACATTTCCGCAGCCGCAAACTCGCAGAACTGGGTGCGGAAGGCATCGACGCAGTTCTCGTCGATGCGCAGTCCGGCGGCGGCGGCGTGCCCGCCATGGCTCAGCAGGTGCTCGGAACACGCCGTAAAGGCCGCGTGCAACGGCAGTCCCCCAGCGCTGCGGGCCGAGCCGATGCCGGGCTTGCTGCCCACGGCGTCCAGCGCGATCAGCACGACCGGACGATGAAACTTCTCGGCCAATCGCGAGGCGACGATCCCGATCACGCCCGGATGCCAACCCCGCTCGGCCAACACGAGCGCCGCGTCCGCCTCAGGATCGAACTGCTCGGTGGCCTGCTTGTTGGCGGCCAGGTAAATGCTGCGTTCGAGGCTCTCGCGGCTGGCATTTAACTCGTGCAGGTAGGCCGCCAACGCATCCGCCCGTTCCGAGGAATCGGTCGTGAGCAACTCCACACCGAGCGTGGCCTGCCCCAATCGTCCGGCGGCGTTGAGCCGCGGGGCAAACTTGAAGGCAATGTCTTCGCTCGACAAAGGAGCGGGACCCTCGCACTCAAGCAACTTCCACAACGCCGCCGCACCCGTGACCGGTCGCTCGCGCAAACTGGTCAACCCGTGCCGCACCAGCACGCGGTTCTCGTCCACCAGCGGGACCACGTCGGCCACGGTTCCCAGCGCGGCCAGGCCGACTGCCTGCATCAGGAAAGCACGCATCGACGGGCTCACCTTCTTGGCCTGGCTCGCCCGCTGGCACAAAGCCCAGGCCAGCTTGAATGCCACTCCGGCGCCGCAGAGCCCCGTGAACGGATAGCCGCTGCCGGGTAACGCCGGGTGCACGATCGCGTCGGCTTCCGGCAAGGCTTCGCTCAGATGGTGGTGGTCGGTCACCACCAGTTCCAGTCCCAGCCCCCTGGCGTGCGCGGCTTCGCGGGCGCTGGTCGCTCCGCAGTCGACGGTGACGATCATGCCTGCGCCCTGGCTGGCCAACGCGGTCAGAGCGTCGAAGTTGAGTCCGTAGCCTTCCTCGATCCGATGCGGAACGTAATAGCGCACCGCCGCGCCAAGCATTTGCAGGCAGCGATAGAGAATCGCCGTGCCGCTCATGCCGTCGACGTCGTAGTCGCCGTAGATGACGATCTTCTTGCCGGCTTCAATGGCCCGCATGATGCGGTCGGCGGCCGCCGCCGCACCGGGCAGATCTTCAGGGTCGCGAAGACTCGTGAGCCGGGCCTCGAGAAAGTGACGCGCGCTGGTCGCGTCGTGAATGCCGCGGCACAGCAGCAACTGGGCGACGACGGCCGGGACGGCCGCCGATCGTTCGAGTGCGACGACCCGGGCCGAATCGTGAGGATGAATCCGCCACAGTTTGGGCATGTCTTCCTTGCGCGCTGGCGGCCTGCGAAGCTCCCCTGACAATGCAGGCGCCATTGAAACACATGGCCGGCCGCTCGACAAGCAACTCGACCGGAGCACTCGGGGGCTGATGCGCAACAAAGCGAGAGACCGCTTTGGCAGCCCGGGGCCGCACAGGAGGCGCGGCAAAGCGACGGACGCTATTTCTTCTTTTCGGTGTGCTGCGTGTGCTTGCGCAGACGGGGGCTGAACTTCATCAGCTTCAGCTTCTCGCCACCGGGCTTCCGCCGAATCGTGTAGTTGTAGTCCCCGGTTTCCTCACAGACGAGGAACACAGTCTCGACTTTCTTCTTGTTCTTGGCCATGCGACCGCTCCTGATCGGTGGGGACCGATGCTTCAAAACCCCGGTAAAGCGAAACGCGGATTGTACCGCGCGAAAGTGGCCCCTGACCAGGGGAAACTGCGGCCAAAAGTATACGCGGCCGGCCGCCGATTGCTACACTGAGGGTGCGGGCTTTCGCCGCGCCGATGCAGTCTAAAGCGGGGGCATCTTCGTCCCACCTACTTTTGCGTGTGGCCCCCGCGTTCAAACCGGGAAGAGTCGGGATGGGTGAACGTTCGACGCCAGCCAGTGCGGACCAAGCCGACCAAGGGTTGGCCTCCGCCGCATCTGGCGTCGCGGGCCCCGCGCCTCTGCCCGGCAAAGCGCCTGCCGGCCCGCACTGGGAACTCGACGCGGCACTGGCGAATCTCACCCCCCTCGAACCTCGACTAGCCGAGGACGAAGCGGTCGATATCCAAGTCGCCGCCGAGACAGAGTCGATCTGGCACACCCTCGTGACCTACCTGCCCAGTTGGCTGGGCAGCACCGTCGTTCACTTGCTGCTGGTCCTGACGCTGGCCCTGTTTACATCGCTCGCGGTGGGTCGCCGCGACGCGGGACCCTCCCTGGTCGTTTCCACACTCGGAAACGCCGAAGAACCCGAACTCACCGAAGAGGTCAGCACCGAGGCACTCGATCAACCCGAGGAGTTTGATGACCTTAGCGCGCTTTCGCCGGAGCCGCTGGACGACTTGCCGCCGGCGACGATCGAACTGGACCCGGCCGAACCCGTGCTGCCGGGCAGCCCCGACCTGGCCGCCGAGATCGACGTCGAAAGCCTGTTGGCGGGCGTCGGCGGCAGTGGCCTCGAGACGCGCCTTGACGTCGATACCCGTCATGCGTTGCTGATTCAGGGGGGCGGCACCCAGCAAAGCGAGGAAGCGGTGTTCCTGGCCCTGCAGTGGCTCGCGGCCCACCAACGATACAACGGTAGCTGGACGTTTCAACACCATCGGCATCCCGACTGCCACGGTCGCTGTGACGACCCCGGCCACACCCCCGGCACCAACGCAGCCACGGCGCTGGCCTTGCTGCCTTTTCTGGGAACCGGCCAGACCCATCGCAACGGCGAGTACAAAGACACCATCGACCGCGGACTAAAATACCTGTTGCGGTCCATGAAACACGAAAAGGACCGTGGCAGCCTCTGGGACCCGGACGGCACGATGTACGGACATGGCCTAGCGTCGATCGTGCTCTGCGAAGCCTATGGCATGACGCACGATAACGCGTTGCGCGATGCCGCCCAGCAGGCAGTGAACTTCATTGTCTGGGCTCAACACGACGAAGGGGGCGGGTGGCGCTATCATCCACAAACGCCGGGCGACACCTCCGTCGTAGGCTGGCAGTTGATGGCGCTGAAGAGCGCTCAGATGGCGTACCTCCGCGTGCCGCACACGACGCTGCGACGAACCGGCTACTTTCTCGATTCAGTCGCGGGAGAGCGAGGCGCCGTCTACGGCTACACCAAGCCCGAGGCCCGGCGTCCGGCCACGACCGCCATCGGGCTTCTTTGCCGCATGTATCTCGGCTGGACGCGGCAGACAGCGCCGCTTGTGCGTGGCGTCAAAGGCCTGGACAAGCTCGGGCCTTCGACCGACAAGTCCGACATGCGAAACAACATGTACTACAACTACTACGCCACGCAGGTCATGCATCACTTCGGCGGGTCGCCGTGGAGGCGTTGGAACGCCGTGATGCGCGACTACCTGGTCGAAACGCAGTCGCGCCAAGGTCACGAGCTGGGAAGCTGGTATTTCGACGGAGCCGATCACGGCTCGAGCGCCGGCGGTCGACTGTACTGCACGGCGATGGCCGCGATGATCCTGGAAGTGTATTATCGCCACATGCCGCTGTATCGCGAGCGGATTATCCAGGACTAGAGCTTCGCCGGGAGACACCATGTCGACACCCGAAGGTCCAAAACCGCCTCAGCCGCCGGTGCCCCGCCCCGAGCCGAGTCCATCGTCGCCGCCGGTTCCCCCGAATCCGCGACCGCCGGGCCCGCTGCGGGTGTAAGCAGCCTTCGATCAGCCTCTCCCCAGGAGCAGCCAGGGCGTGCGCGTGATTCCGGTCCTCGATCTGATGGGCGGCCAAATCGTGCGCGGAGTCGGCGGGCAACGCGACCACTATCGGGCGATCGAAAGCAGGCTGTGCGCGGACGCCCGGCCCGAAAGTGTCGCCAAGGCGTTCGTCTCACTGGGCTTCCGCCAGGCCTACCTGGCAGATCTGGACGCCATCCAGCAAGGCGCCCATGCGGCCAGCTTCGCGACGTACGGCAGCCTGCTGCAAGCAGGACTCGACCTGTGGGTCGACGCCGGCCTGCAGAGCGCGGCCCAAGCACGCCGTTTGGTCGAGTTCGAAGCCGGGGGGCGAGCGATTTCGGGAATCGTGGCGGGACTGGAATCGCTCGCAGGACCGCGTACGCTCTTCGCGATCGGTCAGGTGGTCGAGCCGCGGCGGCTAATCTTCAGCCTCGACTTGAAACACGGGAAGCCATTGGTAGGCGCCGGATGGGCCGGGCTAAGCCCAATGCAGATCGCCGCATTGGCGCTGCGAGCGGGGGTACGCCGAATGATCGTGCTCGACCTGGCCAGCGTGGGCATGGGCGCGGGCGTCGGCACCGAACCGCTTTGCCGGCGCCTCTCGTGTCTCGATTCACGGCTGGAGATCGTTGGCGGTGGCGGAGTCCGCTCGATGGCCGACCTCGACGTGCTGGAGCGTGCGGGCTGCAACTCGGCGCTGGTGGCCTCGGCCCTGCACGATGGCAGGCTCTCCCCGCGGGCATGCGCCGCGAGATCGAATGGCGCGTCACCACCACTCGGGGTCGCGCTTTTCCAGGAAGGCCGATAGCCCTTCGGCTGCGGCTTCGGTGGTGCGCGAGGCGGCGCTGACCGCGGCACCGGCCGCCAACTGCGACAGCATCTGCTCGCCGATCGTCTCGTTCAGCAGGCGTTTAGTCATCTGGATCGCTTGGGGGGCCCCCTTGGCCACTTCGCCCACAAGTTGGTGAGCCCGCGCCCAGATCAGTTCGTCGTCGAGCACCTCTTGATAGAGCCCGTACTGCTGTGCCTGTTCGGCTTCGATCACCTGAGCGGTGAGCAGCAGGTAGGCCGCCCGAGCGGCCCCGATGCGAAAAGCCAATAGCGGCGCGACCAGCCCGGCGACGATGCCCCGACGGGGTTCGGGAAAGCCGAAGCTCGCGCGGCGGCCAGCCACAGCGAAATCGCACGCCATCACGAGCCCTGCCCCTCCGGCGACGGCGGGTCCGCCCACGGCGGCGATCAACGGCTTGGGAAAGCGGAGCATGGCCTCCACCAGATCGTAGTAGAGCACCGCATCGGCGCGCCATTGCTCCTGCGAGTCGTCCTGCTCGGCGGCGGCACGCATCTCCGAAAGGTCCATGCCGGCACAAAACACCGAGCCGGAACCGGCAAGCACGACGCCGCGCACCTTGCGTTCCTGGTGCAGGTCGTCGAGCGCCTGGTGCAGCTCCTTGAGCAGCTCGCGCGACAGAGCGTTGCGCCGCTCGGGCCGGTTGAGCGTGACGGTTGCCGTGTGTTCGTGGACCTGAATCTTGACAATCGGTTCCATGGCAGATGAGCGAAACAAGACTGATTGACCTCTTCGTGGGCGCGCTTCCACAGGCGAACGGTCACACTTGGAAGACGCCCACCTTGAACGGTTCATTCTCAGCGTGCCCGGTGGCCGCTTCCAGCGCAAAAACGAGCGCCTCGCGCGTTTTGGCCGGATCGAGAATCGCATCGACCCAGCCTCGGGCGGCTGCATAGCGCACGTCGGTGGCCCGCTCGTAGTTTTCGCGCACGGTCGCTCTCAGTTGCCCGAGCTCGTCGGCGTCGACTTCGTGACCCTGGCGTTCGAGGCTCTTGACCCTGACGTCGAGCAGCGTGTTCGTGGCCTGTTCGCCCCCCATCACGGCGCAACGTGCCGTGGGCCAGGCAAAGATCAGCCGCGGATCGAACGCCTTGCCGCACATGGCATAGTTGCCCGCCCCGTAGGAACCGCCGACCAGCACGGTCAACTTGGGGACGCGGCTGTTGCTGATGGCGTTGACCAACTTCGCGCCGGCCTTGATGATGCCGCCCCGCTCGCTGTCGCGGCCGACCATGAAGCCGTTGACGTCCTGCAAGAACAGGATCGGCAACCAGTCCTGGTTGCAGTTCATGATGAAACGGGCCGCCTTGTCGGCGCTGTCGACGTACAACACGCCGCCAAATTGGATGGGACCGTCGGCCGGCCGCACGCGGTGGTGCTGGTTGGCGACAATTCCCACCGAGAAGCCGCCGAGCCGTGCGGTGCCGCAAACGATCGTCTGGCCGTATTCGGCCTTGTACTCGTCGAAGCTGCCCGCGTCGACCAGGCACTCGAGCACGTCGCGCACCTCGTACTCATCGCGGGAATTCGCGCTGACGATGTCGTACAGGTCCTTGCCGGGCCGCACCGGCGGTGTCGCGGCCGCACGGGCAAACGGCGCGGCAGGCATTTCCCCATCGGGCGGCAGCAGCCCGACCAGCCGCCTCAGCCGCGCTAGGCACTCCTCGTCGGTCGCGTCGCGGTAGTCGATCGTGCCGCTGACCTGCGCGTGCATTTCGGCCCCGCCCAGGTCTTCGCTGCTGACTTCCTGGCCGATGGCACTCTTCACCAGCGCCGGACCGGCCAGATACAACCCAGAACCCTCGGTCATTAGCAGCTTGTCGCAGAGCACGGGCAGATAGCCCCCGCCGGCGACGCAGTTGCCCATGATGGCCGCGATCTGACCGATGCCCGCGGCCGAGATGACGGCGTTGTTTCGAAAGATCCGCCCGAAGTCGTCCTCGTCGGGAAAGACGTCTTCTTGCAGGGGCAGAAACACGCCGGCCGAATCGACCAGGTACACCAGTGGCAGGCGGTTCTGCATGGCTACGCGCTGGGCGCGCAGCACCTTCTTCGTAGTAGCCGGAAAGAAAGCACCGGCCTTCACGGTGGCGTCGTTCGCAATGACCACGTGCCGGCGCCCTTCGATCACGCCGATGCCGCACACCACGCCCGCGCCGGGGGCTCCACCCCACTCGTTGTACATCTCGAAGCCGGCCCACAACCCAAGTTCGAGCCAGGGGGAGTCGGGATCCAAGAGCAGCTTGAGTCGGTCGCGAACGAACAGGCGATGCTTGTCCCGCTGGCGCTCGATGGCTTTGGGGCCGCCGCCTTGGGAGAGTTGCTGCTCGGTGGCGGCCAGTTGAGCCACGAGCTGACGGATCGTGGCGGGCGCGTCGACGGACATCGCGTTTTCCGAAAGGGTGATAAGAGAAAAAACGGCGAACGCCTCAAGATCCGGGTCCGCCGCAAGAACCCAAATTTATCGCCCGCGGCGCGTGACGAGGAGGGCCAAAATCGTCCTGCAAAAGTAACGGAATAGTTCCGCGAAGTGGCTGCGAACCATTGAGTAACGCGTCCCCCGAGCCCTGCGAGCCAGATGCGTCGGGAATCGAGAGGAACTGCTGCCAAAATACCACGTCTCTTGGCGGCTGGCGTTGCCCCAAGTCCACACGCACGCGCGGTGCCAGCTACCCTGCGGCGTTGTGGCAGAAAGGCTTAAGTCTTTCCCCAACAGGAGTTTGCCGCAACATGTGCGCGGAGCTTGTCGCCGTCTTGGCATCCAATCTGCTTTTTTCGCCTGCCGAGCCCACCTCGCCTGAATCCAGTCCGACACCTAGGAGTCTCGCATTGGCCAAGAAACCCCGCAAGACCGCGACTCGCAAGAACGCCCCGAGCTCCCGATCGAAGTCCCGTTCCCGCAGCGCCGAGGTCGACACACCCCGCAAGCCGCGCAAGGGCAACGCGACGATTGGCGACGACTTGGAGAAGAAGCCGGCCAAGCCTGCCGACGACGACTTCGATGGTGACGCAGACGCGTTGGACAACGACGACAACGAGACCGAAGAGCTCGATGACCTGGCCGGCAGCTCGAGCGTCATCGACGATCCGGTGCGGATGTATCTGATGCAGATGGGCGAGATTCCGCTGCTGACTCGGGCAGAGGAACTCACTGCGGCCCGGGCCATCGAGCGCAGTCGCGATCGCTTCCGCCGTAACATGCTGGCCAGCGATTTCATCCTGCAAGGCGCGGTCCACTTGCTCGAGAAAGTGCGTGACGGCTCGTTGCGTTTGGACCGCACGATCGAAGTGTCGGTCACGAACACACAGGAAAAGAAACGCATTCTGCGCCGGCTCGGCCCGAATCTCGAGACTCTCGCCAAGCTGTTGCACGAGAACCAGCGCGACTTCCACATTACGATCCACAAGAAGAACCGCATGGCCGAACGCCGCGCCGCCTGGCGGCGTCTGGTTCGCCGTCGCCATCGGGCCGTGCGGCTCGTCGAAGAACTGAACCTGCGCACGCAGCGCTTGCAGCCGCTGCTCGACAAGCTGGGTGAGATCGCGGCCCGCATGCGGACGATTCGCGAACAGCTCGCCGAGCTGGGCGAACACCCGCATCCGGCCGGCGAGCACGAGCTGCGCAACGAGCTACGGTACCTGATGCGGGTCACTGCAGAAAGCACCGCCACGATCAACCGCCGTGTCGAGCGGACCGCCGAGGCACAGCAAGAGTACGACGCCGCCAAGCGCGTGTTGTCGGCCGGCAACCTGCGACTGGTCGTCTCGATCGCCAAGCGGTACCGCAACCGCGGCCTGAGCTTCCTGGACCTGATTCAGGAAGGCAACACCGGGTTGATGCGGGCGGTCGACAAGTTCGAGTGTGCTCGCGGTTACAAGTTCTCGACCTACGCCACCTGGTGGATTCGCCAGGCCATTACCCGGGCGATCGCCGACCAGAGCCGCACGATTCGCGTGCCGGTGCACATGATCGACGCCATGACTCGCGTGCGAACCGTGACGCGGGAACTGGTGCAGAAGTACGGCTGCGAGCCGACGGTGGAACAAACCGCCGCGGCCGCCGGGCTCTCGCTGGAAGACACTCGCTGCATTCTGAAGATGGCCCGCCAGCCGCTGTCGCTCGACCAGCCGGTCGGCGATCACGACGACAGCTACTTCGGCGAGTTCCTGGAAGACCATCGCGAGGACGACCCGCTCTACGACTTCAACCAGGAGCTGCTCAAGAACCGTCTGGCCGACGTGATGCAGACGCTGAACCATCGCGAGCGCGAGATTCTGCGGATGCGCTACGGCCTGACCGACGGCTACGCCTACACGCTGGAAGAGGTGGGCCGCATCTTCTCGGTCACCCGCGAACGCGTTCGCCAGATCGAGGCCAAGGCCGTTCGCAAGCTGCAGCAGCCGTACCGCTGCCGCGATCTGGTCGGCTTTTTGGAAAGGGCCGATCTGCCGGAAGTGGAAATCGCTCAAGAGGCATAGCCTCGCCCCCGCCGCGTCCGCCTGAAAACTCCCGCCGCGTCCAATAGCGCGTCGACCCCGCCAACTCGACTCTCCCTTTCTTGAAGGCCGCCTGACACGTGACAGGCGGCCTTTCCTCATGCGCTAGGGAGCCTTGCTGAGATGGGCAGCCAACTGCCGGCCGTAGCGGCTCTCGAGCCAGCCGCCGATGGCCGCAGCCGCTGCAGAGTGGCCGTGTTCGCTCAGCTCGGTCGTATGGCGGCGGTAGACGCTCTCCCGACACAGCCGCAGGTGCGGCAGCAGGTCGATCGTCGGCAGCCTACGATCCGAGGCGAATCCTGCGAGCCGGCGCTGGGGCAGCTCGACGTCAAAGGCTTCGGCCGACATGCCGTTGCGGCGCAAAAGCGTCTGGCACAAGCCGTGGTTGATCTGAAACTCGCCCGGCAGAATCACCAGGGCCACCGGCACGCGTAGATCGCGGCAGTCGGCGATCAGTCGGTCCAGCGCGTCGAACGTGCGCTGCCAGCGGGAATGCATCGCTTCGTTGATCGGGGTTCGGCAGGCGGCCAGTTGCGGACCGAGGCGATGCAGAAACGACTCGAAGCTGCCGTCGTGGGTAAGCGGCAACGGTACAGACTGCACGCGCTGCGGACCGACTAACAACCGGGCCAACTCCAATTGCCGCCAGTCGAAAAAGCTGGCCGCAATGGTCTCGCGGGCCAGGTCCTCGCAAACGGGCAAGACGGCCAGCACCAGGTCGGCACCGCACTGGTCGACTTGCGCGGCCAGATGCGGCGCACCGGCCGCGGGACCATTGAGCGTGGCTGCCAGGGAAACGAACTCGACGCCCGGCAACGATTGGCCCACGCGGTCCATGTAGCCTTGCGAAGCCGCATCGCCGGCAGGCGCACCACCCACAATCGCGACGCGAAACGCCGTGGACCGCAACTTCGCAAGTCGCAGGTCGAGTGCGTCGCCCTGGCCTATCGTGCCAGAAGCCGGATCGTAAGCCGTCACCCGTTCACGGCCCCCGACGAGCCAGCCGCCATCGACAGCGACTCGATAGCAGCGCAGACCGATCTCGCTGGTTGCCAAGAGCAGCACGCAGGCGCAGGTGAGCCAACTCAGCCGGCGAGGTGTGCGGGCCTCGGTCCAACGCCGCCAGTCGTCGAGCACCTTGCCCGGGGCGGCCAACGGCAACATCCACAGCGTCTGCCACACTGCGATTCCAGCCAGCCAGGCGGCCGCGACGCCGGGAACCGGCCCGATCGCCAACGCCAACAGGTACGCCAGCGCAACGCCCAGGGCCAGCCGGCGCCAGATCACGTGGGAACGAAACCACGACAGTCTGGTCGGCATCTGCCCGCAGCGCCAAGAGACCCACGCAAGCCGCGTCTGAGCGAGTGCGCAGATGATCAGTACGACTCCGACGGGGGCCAACACGGGCCCGGGCTCGGCATCGCGGGCATAGAACCAAAGACAGGCCAGTCCGGCGGAGAACCAGGCCAGAGTGATGCCGCCCAGCACGGCGGGCATCGTCCAGAACTGCCAACTGGCGGGGGCGGTCGAGCGGCGGATCGCTATACGGTTTGGCATCGTTACCTCCCTGTGGATGGTCGTTCAGCGGTCTGCCTGGACCAAACGACCACTCAAGAGGCAACGTCAGTGCGGGTGCGGTCGTATCTGACCGACTGTCTTCCGTGACACACCACCGCCTAAGGCACCACAGCGATAACCGAATCCGCCATCGGGGTCAATGCCAGCCACGCGGCCAGCGTGCTGGGTGCGCTTATCCGTTTATCGAGCGCAGGTGGTTCCTCAGTTGAGAAACTCTCGGCGGAACCTTCGCCAACACGCTTTGCCTCAAGCCGCAAAGCGCGGCAGGGCCACGGCTTCGATGACAGCGCTGGTGGCCGGAGATTTGTTGAGCACGTAGAAATGCAGCCCGGGAACGCCGCCATCGACGAGCCCCTGCACCTGACGGGTGGCAAAGTCGACGCCGACGGAAAACTGGCCCTCGGCCTCCGACTCGCCCTCGAGCGCCGACAGGAAATCTTTTGGCAGCATCGCCCCGCACAGCGACGTGATGCGCTTGATCTGTGCCAGATTCGTCACCGGCAGAATCCCCGGCACGATGGGCGTGCAAATGCCCGCAGCATCGCAGGCATCGCGAAATTGCCAGAAGTCTTCGTTGTTGTAGAACAGCTGCGTAATCACCGCATCGGCACCGGCGTCCACTTTGCGCTTCAGGTTCTCCAGGTCGATCTCGGCACTGGGTGCTTCCTGGTGTGTCTCGGGATAACCGGCCACGGCCACACCAAAATCGGAGAACTCAGCACGAATGAGCGCTACCAACTCGTTCGCATAGCGCAGGCCCCCGGCCACCGGCTGGAAGGACGTTTCGCCTCGCGGTGGATCGCCGCGCAGGGCCACGATGTTTTCGATGCCGCGATCGGACGCTTCTTGCAGGAAACTGCGCAGCTCTTCGACCGTCGAGCCTACGCAGGTCAGGTGCGCGGCCACCGAGCAGCCGAACCGATCATGCACCTGTTGGACGACTTCGAGTGTCTTGGACCGGGTCGTCCCCCCTGCCCCATACGTGCAGGTGATGAAGTCGGGCCGAAACTCGGTCAGCCGAGCGACGTGCGAGAACATTTGTTCTTCGCCCGCGGGCGTCTTCGGCGGGAACAACTCAAACGACAGGCCGAACTTCTCGGAACCGTAAGCGTCGGAGATCTTCATAGATGGCGGGAATCCGTTGGTAGGCAACCGCGAAGCTGGGCCGCGGAAAGGGTGAACACCGCGGCCGCTGCGCCGCTGATGGCAGCGGACAGCCGGGACAAGTTCCCCCAGTATACCCGGCAGGGCCGCCGACCGAAACGTGCTCTGCCGCTCCCCTGCCCTAAAGCGACAAGGGCTCGAGCGATAGCGTCTGGCCCGGCTGCTTGCGCTCGTGGTCGGTGAGAGCGTACATGTCGAGCAGCAACTGGATATCGCACTCGCGTTGCGCGACCCCGCGACGCTCGAACATGCGTCGCTGCGTCGAGACCATGATTTCGACAGGCACTTCCGTGACTTGGCCAAATAGCCGGGCGTAGTTGACGAAGCTGGGCACGTTCGTGGTCACGAAGCCGTAGACCATGCTGCATACGCCGACCGTCTTGCCCGTGAAGATTCCCGTGTTGATGGCCGTCTTGGCATAATCGCCCACGATGGCGCCGACGAATTGCATGCCGGTGGGCACTTTCTCGCCGCGATACTCCATGTTCACCAGGCCGTACGTGTTTTTCAGGTCGCTGTTGCAGGTGCCGGCGCCCAGGTTCACCCAGCTTCCCAAATAGCTGTGCCCGAGGAAGCCGTGGTGCTGCTTGTTCGTGTAGGGCTCGACGATCGAAGCGTCGACTTCGCCGCCGATCTTGGTCGTGTGGCCGATCGAAACGCCGTCTTTCAGCGCCGCGTACTCGAGCACGCGAGCGCGAGCGCCGACGTACACGGGGCCGCTGAGGTAGCAATAGGGCCCGATTGTCGCGCCTGCTTCGAGCACGATCGGCCCACGGCTGGTATCTGTGACGACGTACTCTCCAAGCTTGGTATCGGGGCCGGTGAATACGCCATCGGCGCGCTGTTCGTAGTCCCCGCACGCGACACGGTGCTCGAGGTTGTCGCACAAAATGGCCATGTGGTGCCGGATGATATCGTGGGCATACTCGAACAGCGGCAGTTCCCATTCGAGCGTCGGCAGGTTCAGGGCGGCCAGTTGCTCGGCAATGGACTGATTGGCCCCCGTTGTGTCCACGCGGGAGTCGTGCGGCATCAGGGCCAGTGCCACCGCGTCGCCCGAGCGCACGATCCCCGGCCGCTGGCCAGCCAACAGCCGTCGCAGCGTGTCGAGGGCCGCGGCGGAGGGAACGACGCGGGCGTTGAGCCACAGCGCCGCCTGGCCCTTCGGCGCATGTTCGTGTTGCAGATCGGCATAGTCTGCGGCCACGACGCTCTGCAGGTGCGGCCGAACGTGGGCCGAAACAGGCTGTCCCAGCGCCAGCACCACGTCGATCAGGCGGTAGCCGCCGCAGGTAATGGCGAACGCCGGGCGCCCGACGGCTGCCGGATCGAGGCGGCAGACCAAATCGTCTTCGAAGAGCGCGATCGACATAGATCCTCCTGCCAGGGACGCGGGGGCGATCGGCTCAATTGTAGCTTATGCGCCGGGCATGCCGGCGCGGCCGCCAAACCGCATGGCAGGAGTCAGGGCGCTGCCGTACCCGTGTCAGAACTGCGGAATCTCGACCCGCTCGCCGTCCTTCATGGCCGACATGTGGGCACAGATGCCGGTCATCGTCCAATTCGCGCTGGTCACGGCATTGGGCAGCGGATCGCGGTCTTCGACGATGGCACTGACAAACTCGTGGGCCAGATGCGGGTGCGAACCGCCATGTCCGGCGCCCTGGGTGAACGACAGGTGCTGCGTCTCGTCGGCGTCGTACACGCCCTTGGTCGTGAAGCGGCGGATGCCCTCGGGCAGTCGATCGGCGAAGTCGGGCACCTCGACGCGCTCGGGCTGCTCGCCGCGGTGCAACACGACCGGCTCGTGCTCGATTCGCGGCCACTCGAAGCTGACCCTGTCGCCATAGACGTCGAAGCTCTCGATGTACTGTCGGGCCGTCTCGAACAGGCTGCGCGTCACTTCCGCGCAGAGATGCGAGTCGACCATGTCAAACGTGGCCGTCTCCACGGCGAACGGCGACCCGTACTTGGAGGTCAACTCTTCGCTGATGCGGCCCGAGCCATGACAGACGACGCTCTTGGCCAACTTGCCGGGCAGGCACAGGCAGGGGCTCACGCAGTGCGTGGCGTAGTGCATCGGCGGCAGCCCTTCCCAGTAGCCGGGCCAACCGGCCATTTCCTGCTGGTGCGAACCGCGTAGAAACTGCAGACGGCCCAGCTCGCCGCTGTCGTAAAGCTGCTTGACGAACAAGAACTCGCGGCTGTAGACCACGGTCTCCATCATCATGTACTTCTTGCGGCTGGCCTTTTGAGCTTCGACCAGGTCGCGGCACTCGTCGATTGTAGTGGCCATAGGCACGGTGCAGGCCACGTGCTTGCCGGCCTTCAGCGCGGCCAGGCTCTGGGGAGCGTGGTCGGGGATCGGCGTGTTGATGTGGATGGCGTCGACCTTCGGGTCGGCCAACACGTCCTCGAACTTCGTGTAGCGCACATCAACGCCGAAGGCCTTGCCCAGCTCGTCAAGCTTGTCTTGGCTGCGCTGGCAGATGGCGTACATTTCGGCGTGTGGATGATTCTGGTAGATGGGAATGAACTCGGCGCCGAATCCCAACCCAATGATTGCCACGCGAACTTTATCACTGCCGGCCATGATGGATGGATGCCTGTCGTTGTGGGGCCTGCTGGAGTGAGAATGACTCGCGGGAACACGCCCCCGAGCCCGCCCATTCCCGAAGTATAAGGCGATCGTCCGGCCATGCCAGTCCCGCACGGCAAAAGTCGGCGCCCCACGCTGTCTCACCACAGACCTTGTGGGCGCGTCGCCAGTCGTCGCCCCGCGGACCGCTTGCGCAGGCGGTGCGGGTTCTGCTACAATCTGGCCTATCAATAGGAGACGCTTTGCCATGAGCAAGTCTGAGATTAACGTGCCCAACGAATCCGTTGTGGCGGTGTACGATACGATGCCCAAGGCCGACGAGGGCGTTCGCGCCCTACATACCGAGGGCTTTTCGTCGGAGCACATTTCCATCGTCACGCGCCATGTGCCCGAGGGCGCGACGAGCGAGGAGTTGAGCTTGGGTGACGATTCGGCCAAAGAGGCCGCCATTGGCGGAGCGCTCGGCGGGCTGGCGGGCCTGGCCGGCGCCGCAACGTTGCTGTCGATCACCGGGGTGGGCCTGATCGTGCTGACCGGCCCGATCGTGACGCTCACCGGAGCCATCGTTGGTGCCTTCCTGGGGGCGATGCGCGGCTGGGGCATCCACGAAAAGCAAATCGAGCAATACGAGAAGTTCGTCTCCGAGGGAAAGGTGCTGGTCGTCGTGGCCGGCGAACCGCTCGAGGTGGAGAAGGCCGAGCGCGTGCTGCGCGGCACCAAGCCGGAGCACCTGCACTTGCACGCCAGGTCGAGCACGGATTCGAAAGAGATTGACGACCGCCCCAAAGGCTGACGTGGTAAGCGCCGCGCGTGGCTCGGGCAGTGGGCGAATTCTCAATGCGCTTGACTTGCGCTAGCGCGCGAACTGCTCTTCTTCGATCAGTCGCATCTGCCGGTCGATCCAGTCCATGGCGCGAGACATCGTCGGAAACGACCAGAGCATGAGCATCACCAGTGCCGCGGCGAGGGCGAGCACGATCGCGCGGCCGGTGACCATGTAGGCCATCACGCTGAAGATGGCACCGCCTTCGAGCACGGCGGCCGAAAAGATCGCCTGCGTCTGGTACAGCACTCCCAACCGACCGGGCACTCCTAACTCGAGCAGCCGCGCGTGTTGGCTCGTGGTCCCCGGCGGCAACGCTTGAGAACCCTTGGCGTAGTGTCGTCGGAAAAACTTGACCAACATGTTCGAAACAAACTGCGCACCGGCTATCGAGGCGATCGCGAACACCACGGCCAGCGGCAGGAAGATGTCGCCGGCGTCCCCGGCGATGTTGAACTCAGGGTCCGACCGCAATACGACCACGGCACCGGTCATCACAAACACCCCGACAACCAGCGCGGCGACGATGACCTGCAGCGTCACTACCAAGAGCCGTATTCTTTGCTCCAGATCGGCATCTGCCTGCGAGAGATCGGGCTCGCGTGTGAGCGTGTCCATGAGTGCCCCCGAAAACGGACAGCGGTTTCCGCGCCCCGGCCGGCGGTTGCCGTCCGGAGCCCACCAATAGAGCATAGGCCGTATCTGAAGGCGTGCCAGTGGCATGCGTAGCGGGGTTTGACAGCGACGCCTGCGCCAGACTTGACGCTCGACCCGATGGGCTTAAAACTGATAATAGAGTGGTTAATATCAGCCGAAGTGGCGGAATGGCAGACGCGCTGGATTCAAAATCCAGTGCCCGAAAGGGCGTGTGGGTTCAAGTCCCACCTTCGGTACTCAAAGGCTTGCGACGAGATGTGTCGATTCGTTGCAGGCCTTTTTTCGTCGATTGTCAAGAGAAGAAGCGCACCTATCGAGGTCGCTTTCCCTGGCTGACTACACGGAGCGGCTGTGGCCAGCCCGCCCGAACTCGCGAACCTGCACTCACGGACAGTCGATGCCGCTTGACTCGGAGATACCAAAGTATGCGACGGGACAACGTCGACGGAGAGCCGATCGTCTACAGCATTGGCCCTGACGCCATCGACAATGGGAGCGGCTTGCCACTGCTCCCGTCCCCCGACCCTTCGGAGCCTGGCCGGCGCATCCTCTGGTCCTCGCAGCTTGAACAGGGGGGGACGTCCGGAAGGGTGACAGTAGCCAGCCGGTGGAAGAAGCGTGAATTTACCCTTGCATTCACGGCCTGGAGCCGACGGTTTGCCTACCGCACTTCGACCGGCGGGCGGCCGGGGCCAAAGACCGGGGCAATGCCGGTCTCGATCTGGGGCACGTCGATGGCGTGCACTTCACGCAAGCTGCCGGTGAGCAGTAGACCTTCGATCGCCACGCGACTGACGCCCGACTGCTGCAACGCCTGCAAATAGGCCAGGCTGGCCCGGGCATAAGTGCGCTGCGCCGTGAGCAGGGTGAGAAAGCTGAACTGCTTTTCCTGGTAACCCTTGGTGATCAGATCGAGTGCCTTCCGCGAGTCGGGCAGGATGTCGTTGACGTACTTGTCGACCTGATTGCGGGCATTGGAATAAGTTTCGTAGGCCGTGGCCAGCCGGTTGCGCAGGCTCAGCTCGACGCGGGCCACTTCGGCCTGCGCGTTGCGCAGGTCGGCATACGCGGTCTGAATGTTGCCCTGGTTGCCATCCAGAATCGGCACGGGGATGCCGATTTGCGCGTTGCCGATCGTGTCGTGCGTGTGATTATCGCGCTGCAGGCCCAACTGCACAACGAGATTGGGACGCGGCTCCACCTGGGCACGCTCTAAGGCCGCCCGCGCTCTTTGGACGCCGGCGTAGGCGCTGGCCAATTCGGGGCTTTCGGTCAGCAGGCGGGCGAGCGTCACGTCGAAGTCGATCTTCTCGGCCGGTGGGCGAAGGTCGCCGACCAGCGGGCGCGGAGGCAAGCCGGGCAACCCCAGGGTCGCGGCGAGTCGCCGCCAAGCGGCGTCGTAGCGGTTGCGGGCATTCTGCTCAGTGATCTGAGCCGCATCGTACTCGACGTGCGCTTGCAACACTTCGACGTAGGCGATCTGCTCGCCCTTGAACAAGCGTTCCGTGGTGTCGGCCCCCCGCCGGCCGATGTCGACCAGTTCCTGCGTTAGTTCCATCGCGCGTTGAGCCACGAGCACGTTGAAGAACTCGCTGCGTACGTCGTTGACCACGCGCCACCGTTGGGCAGCCATGTCTTGCTGTGCCTTCGCCACCGCCCCGCCCTGAGCGGCCTGGCTCAGCCGCAACTTGTTGCGGCGCACGAATTCCTGGCTGATAAACGCGCCTTGCTGGCCGGACGATCCTTCGTTACCCATCTCGCTTCCCTGGTAGCCAGCGATGGGGTTGGGCTTGAGCCCCGCCTGCACCCATTGTCCCTGCGCCGCCTGCACCTGGGCCGCCGCCTGGACGAGTGTGGGGTTGTTGGCCAGGGCCAGGGCCTCGAGCTGCTCGAGCGAGTAGCACGACTCGGGCACGGCGGAGGTTGTTGCACCCGGCGGAATGCTCTCGGGTGGCTGCGGCAACACCGCCATGTGATTCACCGGCGAAAGCACTGCGTCAGCCGGCGTCGCTGCCGGCAGTCGCGCCGCATACCGCCGCGAACTGGGAAGGCGGTCCTGCGAAAACAGCCTTGGCGCTTGCGCAACGGCCAGCGCGAACGCGCATGCCAGCATGACGACGCGACGTGCGCCGCGTGTTGCGTTGCAGCCCAAGGGAAGCTCCCTCTAGGAGGAGACAAGCACGATCGGGAAGGGGTTTGCCGGCTCTCAGACCGGGCACACGTGACGAAAGGCGAAATGAACTCGAAGATGGGAGGGCAATTGCGAGCGGTGCCGCAATGCCCCGGCAGGATAGGAGTCGGACGGCAGCCGTCGAAAGACAGCCGACGCTACAAACTAACATCGGCTGAATCGCGTCAAATCTTGCCGCATGTGCGGAATGATCCCGACGGCGATCGCCGTCGGACCGCTGGTCGCAGATGCTAGCACGCTCGCGGGCGGCTACACATCGAGATTCGTCGAGGCTACCTTGAGCTCGCCGTCGACAATCTCCGCGGCCACTTCAAACGTGGTATCCGTCACCCGGCCCTGGCCGTCGGTCACGCTGAGATCGCCCCGCACGGTCCACTTCGCATCGCCCTGGGGCTTGAGCGACTCGCGGTCGACGATGATGATCGTCGTGGCGAGCTCTTCCGAGTCGTCACGCTCTTCAAGCTTATCCATGACGGCCTGCTCGGCCAGATCGAAGATCGGCTGCGGGTCCTTGCTGAGGCTGTCTTTGAGTGTTTGCGTCGCAGGGTCCAGTTTTGGCCCACAGCCTGGCAGCGCCACCGTGAAAGCAACAGCGGTCACGATCGCAAGCTTCGTTCGGATCGACATGCTAGCCTCGATTTCGAATGCCCCTAGTGCCGCCGGCCCCACGGGAATCGAAATGCCTATTCCGCTCCCGCTGTGCGTTTGATGTACGCCACTTCGGCTGGATCGTACGGCGCTCCGTCCGTACGAAAGATGTCGTGGAACCACAGCTCGGGCTCGGAATCGTATTTCTTGACCCAGGAGTCCCAGGGATAGATCGTTTGCGAGCGGCCCGAGACGAATCCCCAGTTGTACGCGCCGACCTTCTGCTCCTTGAAGTACTCCAGGATCGGATCGAACCGGCTGCCGTTCGCGCGGGCCATATACTCGGTGCAGAGAATCGGGCGGCCGTAGCGCTCGAGTTGCTCGACGCGCAGCTTTACGTCGGCCAGCGGACCGTAGTTGTGAAAGCTGATGATGTCGGACTCGTCGAGCGAGAGTTTTTCGATCGGCTTGAGGCGCTCGTCGCTCGGCCACTGCCCGCCCCACACGCCCGCGGTGAGTGGCTGGGTCGGCTCGGCTTCACGGGCCCAGGCAAACGCATCGCGCAACAGCATCGTGGCCATCTCGGCTTTGTTCTTTAGCTCCACCTTGGCATAGGCCGGATTGCCGTTGTCGGGCTCGTTGAACAGGTCCCAGGCGTCGATACGCTCATCGTCGCGGAAGTGATGGATGACGCCGTAGACGTAGGGTCTTAACTCCGCATGTCGTTTCGGATCGCCGAGAATTGCGGCGCCAGGCGCCTGCAACCATCGCGAGTTGTGGCGGTGCGGCACCGGCTGGCGCTGTGCGCCCGGCTTCGGATAGGGATCCCACACGCCGTCAAAAGGTACCAGCACCGTGCCGATGCCGTGCTTGTCAGCGATTGCGAGAAACTGGTCGACACGCTGCAGGAACTCTTCACGGTCCTGGTCCCAGAGCAGGTTGTGGAGAAACACGCGAACGCTGTTGAAACCCAACTCCTCGGCCCAGCCCAATTCGCGATCGATCGTTTCGGGATCGAACGTGTCGCTTTGCCACATCTCAAGTTGATTGCTGGCCGTACTGGGGGCGAAGTTACAGCCCACGAGCCACGGCTGCCGGGCATACCAGGCGATTGCCTCTTCCTTCGACCAACGCTCGCCCGCGCCCGCCATGTCACCCGTGCTCAGCGCCAGGCCGACCGCCAACAGAATCCATCGCGTTAGTCCTCTCCCAAAGACTCGCAGCATGCGCCAAACCCCTGGTGTACAGGAATGCGAAGGTCAGGAATCTTGTAGTCCTGCCGCAGCCGCGTGTCAAACGGCAGCCCCGCTAGCGTGGGCCTGACACTTTGGGGAGAGCTTGCGCTTTGCAGAAACTCTGTCGCAGGTGGGCGGCCCGCTTTGCGCAGGTCGCACGCGTCGCCGAAGAATTGCGAAGACCCCCGGTTCGGGATCGCTCCACCGGGGAACATCAGATCGTGGTCTGCAAAGGTCGTCATGGACGATACTTCCGTTTCTGTCGCCCCACGCGCCGTGCGAGCTCGCGAACGTCGTGCTCTCGGATCGATCGTGCTGGCTGCGCTGGTGTATGGGCTGGTTGCGGGGGGAACCCAGGCCATCGCGGAGCCCGAGGCCGCCGTAAGGTCGAGCGCCGCGGGCAGCACCCTGGCGCCGCAGCAGGAGCACCCCTTACTGCTCGCTTCGACCGCACCGATCCTGCACGAGCGTTGTGTCGAGCCCACGTCGTCCGTGCAATCGGTCGCCTTCCTGGAGGATGCGCCCGACGAGAGCGAGCCGCCGTCGCTGGCCGGCACGGCGCTGCGAGAGCGGATGTTGCTGCTTGCCGACGTGCCTTCAGCGAGCGAGCTGCGCGTGTATCTGCCGAAGCAAGACTTCGCAAATCGCGGAGCCGGCAGCCTGGCATTCTCGGTGGCGGGACTCGACGCCAACTCGCAACGCAGCGTCGTCGGTGGGCGGATGCAATACACGGCGGCAGCGCGCGATGGCGATCGTCTGCTAAGCGAAACGCGGCTGCTTTGGCTGCACGAGTACCTGCAATCCGAATCCGGCACGACGGCCTTCTTCTCGCCCGGCGATCGCAACGTGTTTGCCGTGCAGGGCCTGCGCTACGGCAACAACTGGGCGATACTCGGCACCGGCTTCCGCTGGGAGTTGGCGGACGGCTGGACCGCTTTTACGCACTACGACGCGCAGGCGAACAGCCAGCAGGTCTTCTACCTCGGCTCCGGCGGAGTCAATTTCTCCTGGTAGCCGGGGTCGCCGAGCGAACCGTCTCCTCGCGGTTGACGCGCCCCGCACACGCCCACGACTCGACGGTTTATCGCTGATTTCAGTGCATGTCTGGCGTTGCCGCGACTTTCTCGTAAGGTAGGATTGACCCATCGGGGTAGACGCTGCGTACTAGGGGGGAGACGGTCGGCGCCCGTGATCCGCTTGCCAGAATTGACATCACAATGACCGAGAAACACAGCGCGGAACAAGCCGATCCGGCCTCGCAATCGAATCTCGAGCAGGCGCCCGCGGGTAAGGAAAACCTGGGCGAGACGATGGCTCACAAAGACACGTCGTCGAAGATTCCGCGGCCTCCCACGGCCAGCACGGCCGAGCAATGGATCGGGCGGCGGCTCGAGCGCTACGAGTTGCGCAAGCTGCTCGGCACCGGCGGCATGGGCGTCGTGTTTCTAGCGCACGACACGATGATCGAGCGCGACGTCGCCATCAAGATGCTGCCGCAGGAACTTTCGGCGAACGAAACGTCGCTGGCACGATTCCTGTCCGAGGCCAAGGCCGCCGGCAAATTGACGCATGCCAACGCTGTCGGCATCTACGAGGTGGACCAGGAAGGCGATACCTACTACCTGGTGATGGAGTACGTCGGCGGCGGGACGATCGAAGACGAACTCGAGCGCGGCGGTCTCTCGGTGCTGGCCGCAACACAAATCGTGGCCGACGCCTGCCGCGGGCTCGCCGCCGCGCATGCCGTAGGGCTGGTGCACCGCGACATCAAACCCGCCAATCTGCTTCGTGCCGCAGACGGTTCGGTGAAAATCGCCGACTTCGGCCTGGCCAAGCAAACGCTCGGCGCGACCATGAACCTCACGACCGAAGGCGCCGTGGCGGGCACGCCGTACTTCATGAGCCCCGAACAGTGCGAATGCGTGCCCGTGGACAAGCGGAGCGATATCTATTCGCTGGGCGCCACCTACTTCACGCTGCTCACGGGCCAGCACCCGTATCAGGATGCCGGCAGCATCGTGCAGATCATGTACGCGCACGTCAGCGGGGCTCCGCTGGAGGCGCGCCAGGCGAATCCCGGTATTCCCGCGGCGTGCGATCAGATCGTCAAGCGGGCCACGGCTAAGAATCCTGACGATCGCTACCAAAGTGCCGACGAGATGCTGGCGGACCTGAATGCGGTCATCGCCACCTTGTCCGGGACGAGCGAGATCCGACTTCCCAGCCAAAGCGGGATTTCTCCGGTCCATGCCGTTTCGCCACACGCCGGCAAGCCGTCGCGGCGCGGATTCCTGGCGGCCGCCGGGCTCGGCGCCGCGGGGTTGGCGCTTGCCGGATTCGGAGCGTGGGCCCTGTGGAGCGGCAAGGCTTCCGACGATTCCCGCTCGGGCGGGGCAACACCTGCGCCGCTGGCCGCGGCATTCAGTGGGCCGCCGATCAAGGTTGGGGTACTGCATTCGCTGACCGGCAGCATGGAAGAAAGCGAGTCGCCGGTCGTGGACGCCACCTTGATGGCCATCGACGAAATCAACGAGACGGGCGGGCTGATGGGCCGCAAGGTCGAGGCGGTCGTGCGCGACGGCCGCAGCGATCCGGAGACATTTGCCGACGAGGCCCGCAAGCTGATCCTGGACGACAAAGTGTCGACGGTGTTCGGCGGGTGGACCTCGGCCAGCCGCAAAACGATGCTACCGGTGTTCGAGCGGCACGACGGCCTGCTGGTTTACCCGGTGCAGTACGAGGGCCTCGAAGAATCGCCCAACGTGATCTACATGGGCGCCACGCCCAATCAACAGATCATCCCTGCACTCGACTGGGCATTCGCCTTTCAGCGCAAACGCAAGTTCTTTCTCGTAGGGTCCGACTACGTGTTCCCGCGGACGGCTAACGCGATTATTCGCGACGAGCTGGCTGAGTTGGGCGGCGAGGTGGTGGGCGAAGAATACCTGCCGCTGGGCAGCTACGATGTCGACGGGGTGATCGAAGCGATCGTCGAGGCTCAGCCCGACGTGATTCTCAACACGATCAACGGCGATTCCAACGTGCCGTTCTTCCGTCGCCTGCGCGCCGCCGGCATCACGCCCGACAAGACCAGCACCATTTCGTTCTCGATCGGCGAGCAGGAACTCCGCCGGCTCAACCCGGCGGAAATGGCCGGCGACTACGCCGCCTGGAACTACTTCCAATCGCTCGACACGCCCGAAAATCAGGCGTTTGTGGAGCGATTTCGAAAACGCTACGGATCGCAACGCGTGTTGACCGATCCGATGGAAGCGGCCTACATCGGCGTCAAGCTCTGGGCCGACGCGGTGCGGCAAGCCGAGAGCGACAAGCCTGACGACATTCGACGCGCGTTTGTCGATCAAAAGATCAATGCCCCCGAGGGCGAAGTGAAGATCGACCCTGCGACGCAACACGCCTTCAAGACGCCGCGGATCGGCAAGGTCGATGAATCGGGCCAGTTCCGGAGGGAGTGGGCCGACGTCGAGCCGCGTCCGCCGGTGCCCTACCCCAAGACGCGTTCGAAGGAAGCCTGGCAGGAGTTTCTCGCTAACCTCTACGCAGGCTGGGGCGAGCAGTGGGCCGCGCCCAGCCAGTAGCCACGCACCTCACGCGGGCCCCAAGATCGTCACTTCGTCTCCAACCCGCAGCGTGCCGCCGCTGACGCCGGCCGGCCGCGTGTTGGTCGTCAAGCGATAGAAGTGATCAAAGCGATCCGCCGGAGCCCAAGCGGGCAGCGTCTCTCGCCGCCGCCTGGCGAAAGCCTTGGATAGGCCGTGCAGGACCTCGCCCGATTGCGGATTACGCGTCGGGACGATACACCGTGCGCAGGGATTGGTTCCCAGGAATTCGACGTCGCCGATTCGAAATCGCACGGCACCGTCGCCCCCGGCCAGTAGGCGGTCCTCCCAGAACGCCTCTTCGACGTCGATTTCGAGATTCGCGCGGAACCGCAGCCGGGCCTCCTCGATGCCCATCGGCGCGAACCAGCCGGCCACCTCCGCCAGCGTGGCCGTACTGATCACCGTGGGCCCGGGCGATAGCGAGTCGTCCGGAAAGCCGGCGTCGGGATTCTCGATCAGATCGATGGCTATCCCGAGGAACGCACTCAGCCAGTCGGTCAGCGCTTTCCGCTCGGCGCGGACGGCAAACGTGTGCTCCTCGGACGTTCCTTCCACGCGCAGTGTGAGCTGTTCATTTGAGGGATCAAAACGCGAGCGCAGGCGATGAATTTCGGCAGTTCGCTTGCCGTTGACCCAATCGCCGTGCACGTCGACCAGCGCGAAACGCCGGTCGCCCTCCAACGCTCCAGAGGGGAGCACGACCGCTTCGTCGACACGTTGCGCGTCGAGCGACTTGAACGGATAGATCGAAATGTCGCTCAACTTGGGCACGAGTCGCCAGCATCGCCGGGGTGCGCAGATCAAACGATTGTGCTTGCCTGATTCTATCGGGTCCTGGCCGGGCGTACTACAATGACAGCAGACTCAGGGGAACCCGCTTTCGCTATGTGTGGTCGCTTTACGTTACGCACGCCGCTACGGGACGTCGTCGAGGCGTTCGACCTCGATACCCCGAATCGCGAACTGGCCCAGCGCTGGGCTGCGCGCTACAACATCGCGCCGACCCAGGACGTCGCCGTCGTACGCCGCGCCCCCGACGGCGGTGGACGCCAATTGAGCTTCTTGCACTGGGGATTAGTTCCCTCCTGGGCCGACGATCCGGCGATCGGCAATCGCATGATCAATGCCCGCAGCGAGACCGCGGCTACGAAGCCGGCCTTTCGCGAGGCGTTTCGCCGGCGGCGCTGCCTGGTCGTGGGCGACGGCTTCTTCGAGTGGAAGGGGCACGCTCGCCCCAAACAGCCCTACTACATTCGTTTGCAAGAGGATCGCCCTCTGGCCTTCGCCGGCCTGTGGGAACGCTGGCGGCAAGGCGAGTTGACGATCGAATCGTGCACCATCCTGACGACGACGGCCAACGAACTGCTCCAGGAGCTACACGACCGGATGCCGGTGATTCTCGATCCGGCGGACTACGAGGCCTGGCTCGATCCGGCGGTCGACGACCCCGGTCGACTGGAGCGGCTATTGACGCCCTACCCTGCAGCTCAGATGACGACTTTTCCGGTCAGCACGGTCGTCAACAGTGCTCGGCTCGACACGCCGGAGTGCATTGAGCGGACCGCGCCCGGCAAGGTGCAGGGCACGCTGTTCGACTAGCCGGGTGGCAGGCTCTTGCAGTCGGTGGACTCGAGCAGTGCCAGCAATGCTAGCGCCGCTTGGGCATTTTCGACACCGCCCACCCTGTTCACGAACTGCCGCAGGGCCTGCTGCTCGGTCGATTTCGAGGATGCCTTCTGGCCGGCGATGGCGGGCACAACGGCACCATGGGCCTGAAAACACGGCCGATCGGGACCAAGCATGATGCGTATCTCCCCCCAGAGAAAAACCAATGCGGACGCCTGAGATTGTTATCGGGCGTCGCGGTTGGCAGGGTTGACGAGCCGCCCGAAGGCCCCCGAAACATACTGCTAGTGGTCCCGACGCAACCGTGGAGCCGTGTGGTAAGAAATGGCGAGACTTCGCCTTTTGCCAAACGGCACGCCTGAGTATTCTTGCCGCCCCGACAGTGGGTACAGGGGCGCTGTCGGCGAGCTGCTAGCACGCGCGGCCACGGTGGCCGCACGGCGGCCCCACTCGGGAGTAGACGCATGCGCGATGGCGCCTCCGAGCATCGGCACTGGTTCGAAATCGTGGCTCAATTGGCCGTGCTATATAGCATCGTCGTGTTCCACATGGAGTCGGAAATCGCCCCCGAGCGAGCCGCACGGGCCTCGGGCGGTTTCTGGTTGTGGAACGAGCGGATTCTGCTGACATTCTTCTCGCTGGAGTACTGCTTTCGCTGGGCCCGCTCCAAGAATCCTTGGCGCTATCCATTCACGCTACTCTCGGTGATCGATTTGCTGGCGATCGTCCCCACGGCCTTCGGGCTGGTGGGACACTTTCGACCGCTCAAGCTGCTGCGGGTGCTGCCGCTGCTGTGGATGTTCAAGCTGTACCGCTACAACCGCGCCTTGCAGAACGTGTTGCGCGGCTTTCGCCAGGTCTGGCCCGAGTTGGCCGTCGTGAGTTACGTTGCGCTGATCGTGTTGCTGGCTAGTGCCTTCGCGATGCATGAGTTCGAGGGGCCCGCTCAGCCGGAGAAGTTTGGCCACATGTTCGATGCCATCTGGTGGTCGTTCGTGACGCTGACCACGGTTGGCTATGGAGACCTAGCGCCGATAACCGTCGCCGGCCGTCTCGTGGCCATCGTGACGATGCTCATCGGAATCGGCATCCTGGGGACTTTCCTGAGCCTGATCGGCAGCTCATTCCTGGCCACCATGCGCGGCACTCCCGCCGATGGCGAGACCAGGTCGCTGGCCATCGACGCGAGACGCCCGGCCGATGCAGCTTGGCCCCAGCGGCGGGCGGGATAGCGTGGCACTGGCTTCCTGGGTGCTGGCGTACCGCGACGTATACTCCAGGATGTAGGAGGCGCGACGCCAACCGTCTCGCGACCTTCACGCGTGATTCCATGCACCAGGCGCCAAGGTGGCCCAGGGCACGTACCCTCCTCTGCCTCGAAGGGAAAATGCTATGAGCACGGGAAGTTGGAGTTCGACCGGCGGAGCGCATCCCCAGTCGAGCCTACTCACCAATCCCATGGTCACGACCGGCCTGGAAATACCGGGCTACCGGGTCGTGCGCAACCTGGGCGTGGTGCGCGGCGTTACCGTGCGTTCGCGGAGCGTCGTCGGCAACATCGGCGCCAGTTTACAGACGCTGTTTGGCGGCAATATCTCGATTCTGACCAATCTCTGCGAGCACGCGCGAGCCGAAGCTTTCGACCTGATGATTCAGCACGCCACGCAGATGGGGGCCAATGCTATCGTTGCCGCGCGGTACGACGCGACCGAGATCATGAACGGCGCGACCGAAGTTCTGGCGTACGGCACGGCGGTGATCGTGGAACCAACCAACGGCGGTTCGTCCGTAGCCTAAGACGATGGATGACAAGCGTGATCGAGAACGAGCGGTGACACGGCTGGTCCCCGGCGAGCCGCTACCCCCATATTCGTACGTCCCGGGCAGGCAGCCCCACCCCGAGAGCGATCCGGCCGGCCATCGGTTCGGGCACGGCGATCGCGAGCCGGTGCGCTTCGAGCCCGGCAATTGGGCTACGTCGAGCGACTATCTGTTCGGCTGTGATCTGTTCAACCACGGTTACTACTGGGAAGCGCACGAAGCCTGGGAAGCCGCCTGGTTGGGCTGCGGACGCACGGGAACGGCGGCCACGTTCCTGAAGGGTTTGATCAAGCTCGCCGCCGCCGCGGTCAAGGCACGTGAGGGACGTCCCGATGGAACGAAACGCCATGCCCTACGCTCGGCGGAGCTCTTGCGAGAAGTGCGCGGCGAAGCGGGACAGCCCCGTTACTTGGGGCTCGAGGTTGATCATCTCATCAGGTTTGCCGACAGCGTGCCCGCGTCGGAGTTTTCCTGGGCTGCGACAAACGATGCCGTGCTCGTGGTCTTCGATCTCGTGCTCTTGCCGACAAGTAGGCGTGGCGAGGGTCCGGCGACCGATGGCTGAGCAGCTTGCGTGTGCGGGTTCAGATCGAGAAGCGTTTCAGTTCGAGCGACGCGGCCTGTCGCTGCCGGCGTGGGCTTCCCAGAGGGCCTGTCGCACGACGGCGACGAAGCTGCTGACGGCGAACCCGGCAAACCCACCCAGCACGCCGCTGGACGCGTAGCCGACGACAATCGCCGAGGTCGATGCCTCGGGATAGCTGGCGGCCAGGGCCGATCCGCCGAAATGGGCTCCGGCCAGCGCGCCGCCCAGACTGATGACCAGCGTAATCCAGTGCAATCGCGCGCGCTGCGTTAGCCGGGAGGGGGCGTGATACTCGCGTCGGGGAGTTGGCGACGCCTTGACTGGCCGTGCGGGCGGCCGCGTCACCGCGCCATCGCGAAGACGCGTTCCCAGCGAATTACCAATGACGTGCGCCGAGATAAGCACCCCGAAAAACAGAATGGCCGCCGTCCAAATCGCGCCGACGGCCGCAAACAGGGCCAGCATGCCAGCCGCGACAGAGGTGGCCAGCAACAGCGTACGCAGCCTGAACTGCGGCGGCTTGAGCGTGGCGTCGCGGTCCTTCGTCGATTCGGGCGGTTGCTCGAGCATGCCTGTATTATAGCTGCCCCAAGCAAGCGGCAATCGCACAGTCGGCGGCTGGTACCCCGTGCGGTGGTCCCCCTCACACGGCCACCTTGATCACCGCCTTGACGTTGTCGCCTTGCGAGGCCAGCGGGGCGTGGGCATCCTCAGGATAAAAAACCATGAAGCTTCCCCGGGGCAAGACGATCCACGTGAGCGGCGCCTCGGCGAAGAAGCCCACGTCGCGCGCTTCGTCATAAGGCTCGCTCACCTCCCGGCAATCGGAAGTGGGGCGCCAGCCGATCTCCTCATTGCCGTCGATCAGAAACTGAATGTCGATGTAGCGGCGATGGGCTTCCAAACGCGAGGCCTCGCGCCCGCGACCCGGATCGCGGTTGAGCAGGGCAAAGACCCGCTCCCCATCGATTTCGTGGCGCCCGGTGGCCAGATCGAGCAGGTTGGGACGTTTCAGAAAAGCAAAGCCGGCTTCGAAGCCGGGGTGCAACGCCGCATAGCGGTCGGCACGTTGAAGTTCGTCTAGAATCATCCCTTACCTCCGCGTGCGGTTCAGGTCTTTGTCGCTCGGGCAGCAAGTGCCCGCCGCGCTTCGCGCACGAGGTCGGCCGCTGTGCGTGGATCACCGGCCAACGCGGTGAGATGTCCCATCTTACGTCCCGGCCGGGCCTGTTCCTTGCCGTAGAGATGGAGTTTCACCTGCGGAAACCGGCACGCGGCACTCCAATCGGGCGTGCCCTGGAACCACAGATCGCCCAGCAGATTGGCCATCGCTGCAGGCCGCAGGAGTTCCGGCTCGCCTAGCGACAACCCGCACACTGCCCGGAGTTGCTGTTCGAACTGGCTCGTCACGGCGGCATCAAACGTGAGATGCCCCGAGTTATGCGGGCGTGGCGCCAGTTCGTTGATCAGCAGCGTCCCGGCCCGGGTGACAAAGAACTCGACGCAGAGCACACCGACTACGTCGAGCGCTTCGACCACTGCCCGGGCAATCCGTGACGCCTCGCGACCGAGGTCGCCTGGCAAGTCGGCCGGCGCCACCGAGACGTCGAGAATGTGGTTCTGATGGTCGTTGCCGATCACCCCGTAGTCGGCCAATTCGCCGTCGAATCCTCGAGCCACGATCACCGAGACCTCACACTCGAAATCGACAAATGCTTCCAGCACGGCATCGGTTTTCAGCGTGCTCCAGGCGTCGGGAACCTGCTCGAGCGAGTCGATCCGGACTTGCCCCTTACCGTCGTAGCCCCAGCCGGCCGTCTTGAGCACCGCTGGCGTGCCGAGTTCGGCAGCGGCCGCCTGTAGCTCCTCGCGCGACGAAACGGCGCGAAAAGGAACAACGGGAAACCCACTGCCACTCAGGAACGTCTTTTCGCGCAAGCGGTTCTGCGTCGTGTACAACACGGATCCGCCGGGGCGCACGGGGGCAAAGCGTTCGGCTTGCTCAACGGTTTCCGCCGGAATGTTCTCGAATTCGAAGGTGATGACGTCCACGCCCTCGGCAAACGCCCGCACGGCGTCGAGATCGTCGTAGGCCGCTTGGGTTTCCCAGTCGGCCACCTGGCCGGTCGGAGTGTCGTCGTCGGGCGAGAAGGTATGGACGCGATAGCCCATGCGGCGGGCAGCGATGGCAAACATCCGGCCCAGTTGCCCGCTTCCCAGCACGCCGATCGTCGAGCCCGGCAGAATCGTTCGCGTCACGGCAGCGGCTCTCCCAGTACTTCGTCGCGTCGCTGCTGGCGGTACTGCGCCAGCTTGTCTCCCAGTTCGGGCTGGCCGAGGGCCAAGATGCTAACGGCCAGCAGAGCGGCGTTCGTGGCCCCCGCCTTGCCGATCGCGAGCGTGGCCACCGGCACGCCGCCGGGCATTTGCACGATCGAAAGCAACGAGTCGAGGCCCTGAAGCGCCCGGCTCTCGACCGGCACGCCCAAGACCGGCAGAGTCGTATGCGCGGCGACCATACCCGGCAGGTGAGCGGCGCCCCCGGCACCCGCAATCAGCACCCGCAGGCCGCGGCTCTGGGCGGTGGTGGCGTACTCCCGCATCCAGTCGGGCGTGCGGTGGGCCGAGACGACCTTACACTCGTGCTCCACCTCAAATTGCGTGAGCATCTCGCTGGCGTGGCGCATCGTTTCCCAGTCGGACTTGCTGCCCATGATGACGCCGACAACGGGCTGTGCTTTGACGCTCATGTTTGGCGTATGACTCCTGGCGGGCTCGGCGGCACGCCGTAGCACGCGGTTCGGTGGGTTGTGATTAATTTCACAAACAGTCGTCCGTCTGAGTTCTGGACGCCGGCCGGGTGCCCAACTGCTTTGCGAAATTGCAAAACATGATATACTTGTCGCGGATGGTTCGTCGAGCGAGTCCACGGCGCATCTTTGTCAGTTTGCGGTAGCCTCTTTCGTCTGCCTCCTCTGGGCCACGAGGTTGGTCCCTTTCTTTCGCGACCCGGAAAGCCAAAGTGGGTCGTCGTGTGCGCATGCTACAGGAGTTCTGTCAGTGGGCAAAAAGTTGTACGTGGGGAACCTGAGCTACAGCGTCAATAGCTCGGAATTGGAGCAAATGTTCGCTCAATTCGGCACCGTTCAGAGTGCCCAGGTCATTCAGGATCGCGAAACCGGACGCAGTAAGGGTTTCGGCTTTGTCGAGATGGGCAGCGATGCCGAGGCCCAGGCCGCCATCTCCGGCTTGAACGAGCAGGAGCACGCCGGGCGACCTTTGACGGTCAACGAGGCTCGGCCTCGCGAGGACCGCGGTGGCGGCGGTGGCGGGCGCGGAGGACGTGGAGGCTACGGCGGTGGTGGTGGACGCTACTAGCGTCGCCGCGACACGCTGCTAGACGACGGGCCCTGTTGAACGGCGGCCCCCCTTGAATCACGGCTGCATCGATAGGTACTCTATCGATTCAAAGAGAAGGTCGCCTCAGGGTTACCTTCTCTTTTGTTTGCGCACGCCTCGATCTCTCCCGGGGACCGAAACTCATGGACGTCGCCGGGCTGACCATCTGGCAATTCTCCCTGCTGGCCGCCGGTGGAGCCTTTCTGGCCGGGCTGCTCGGAGCGCTGACGGGCTTGGGCGGCGGTGTGGTCATCGTGCCCTTGCTCACGCTCGTCTTCGGCGTCGACATCCGCTATGCCGTGGGGGCGTCGCTGGTGGCCGTCATTGCCACGTCGTCCGGGGCGGCCGCAGCCTACGTGCGCGAGGGGTACACCAACATCCGCCTTGGGCTGCTGCTCGAGGTGGCCACTACCGGGGGCGCGCTGACCGGCGCCATGCTGGCCATCGGCACCAGCGCCAACGTGATCGCCGTCATCTTCGGGCTCGTCCTGCTGTTCTCCGCCTACTTTTCGATCAAGGGCGTGCCCGAACGCCCCGCCGAGGAGTCGCCGGATCGAGTGGCCACGTGGCTCGCGCTCGATTCGAGCTATCCGACGCCCGAAGGCCGCCAGACTTACCGGGTACGACACGTGCCGGCCGGGTTCGGGCTGATGTACGGTGCAGGCGTGCTGTCGGGGCTGCTGGGGATCGGGTCCGGCGCTCTCAAAGTGCTGGCCATGGACCGCGTGATGCGCATCCCCTTCAAAGCGTCGACCACGACCAGCAACTTTATGATCGGCGTCACCGCCGCCGCCAGCGCCGGCGTCTATCTGCACCGCGGCTACCTCGATCCGGGACTGGCCATGCCGGTCGTGCTGGGCGTCTTGGCGGGAGCAACGCTGGGATCGCGGCTGCTGGCGCGGGGTAACGTCGATATCCTGCGGCTGATTTTCGCGGTTCTCGTGTCGGCGCTGGCACTACAGATGATCGTCAACGGACTGCGGGGGACCTTTTGAGCACGAATCGCCAGACCGACGCCGAACAGTCGCTGGAAGCGGTGTTGGGCGGCCTGCTGCGCTGGGGCACGCTGCTCTCGGCCACCGTCGTTCTGATCGGGGGAGCGGCCTTCCTCTGGGTGCACGGCGCCCAGCCGCCGCACTACGCCACCTTCCGCGGCGAGACCTCGCACCTGAACAGCGTGGCCGACATCGTTTCCGGCGCCTCTCGCCTGCAGCCCGAGGCCATCATCCAACTCGGGCTGTTGCTGCTAGTGGCCACGCCGATTGCGCGCGTCATCGGTGCCCTCGTGGCGTTCCTTTGGCGGCGCGACCGCAAGTATGTCGTGATCTCGGCGCTGGTGCTGGCCGCGCTGTTGTACGGACTACTGGCCAGTTGAGCCGGTGCGCCGCCTGGTTCCCGCCGTCTACGGAGGGGCGGGAGGCGGGTCTTCGGCCGGGGACACCGGGCGACGCGGTGGACCTGCCGCCAGCAGAACGGCCAGTATGCCGGTCAGAAAGACGCCGTCGAACGTGCCCGCCCCGCCGATGGAGGCTACCGAAGCGCCCAATTCTCCCAGCACGTGGAGGTTCAACACATCGGCCCCCACGAGTGTGCCCATGCACCCGGAGACGTACGCCAACGGCGCGGCATATTCGCGCGACAGGAACATGGCCACGAATGCGGAAACAATGGGCGGCACGAACACCGGCACGGCGATCCCCATACCCTCGATCGGTTCGGCCAGATAGTGGACCACCGCGCCCACGAGGGCAATGCCGGTGAAGGCCGACAGATAGATCTGATGCTTGACGATCAAGTAGATCGATAGCACGGTCGGCACGATGGCCCCGCCCACGTTGAGCGCCAGCTCGGTCCCCTTGACGCGCTCGACTTGCGGAGCGGTATCGTGCGGATAGCCGAAGCGATCTACCATGACGCCCCCGGGTACCATGATGTCGCGATCGGACAGCTTGACGATCGGAATGTTGACGTACGACCCGAGCAGCGACAGCAGCAGGATCAGATAGGCCGTGCGGCGCTCGATACCCATCCGCTCGTACGCGTAGCCCAGGATGCCGATCTGCAGAATGGCCACGACGCCGACAAAGAGCAGCGCCAGCATCAGAAACAGCGGCGGAAAGCTATGAAAACTCGAGGATTGCATCAACCGCAGCTCCGCAGCAGCCGCTCAGGTAGAGATCACGATGCTCTTTTTCGTTGCAGCGCGGCCGGGCGAGAGCACCCAATCGACGACGCGCCAATCCATCCAGCGGCGGTCCGCGTCGACGCCGCGACGGCCCACGAACCCCAGATGACCACCGCTGTCGGTCATCAAGAGCCGCACGGCGGCCGGCAGCCGCGTCCGCAGAAGCGCATCGGGCGGGATCATCGGATCGTCGCGCGAGGCGAGAATTAGCGTAGGCAATCGAATGCCTCCCAGCAACGGCAAGCTGCTGGCCTGGCGATAGTAGCCGTCGGCCGTTCCGAAGCCGCAGACAATCGAAGTGTAGGTGTTATCGAAGTCCCATAGCGTGCGGGGCACACTACCCTGCGGCATGACCGCGGCCCCGGAAAGCAACTGGCCTCGGCTCTCCACCTGGCGGATCAGCAACCGGACGAAATACCGATCGTAGAGTTGGTTGGGGCGCTTCTGGATCTGCCGCGAACAGGCCGCCAGGTCCACCGGCGGACAAACGGCCATCGCGCTGTCGAGATGGCCGCACGGCCGATCGCCCAACTCGCCGAGCAGTTTGAGCGTGATGTTGCCGCCGAGCGAGAATCCGACCAGTGTGACCGGCGAATCGGGCGCGAGCCGCGCGATCGCCACCAGCGCCGCAGCGGCGTCTTCCGAGCGGCCGCTGTGATAGGGCAGCCGCGCCAGCCGCTGACCGGCACCGCAGCCGCGCAAGTCCATGCGAAAGGCGCGCACCCCGCGGGCCGCCAGCTTGTAAGCGATCCGCTGCATGTAACCGCTCTCGTGGCATCCGGCCAGACCGTGGATCAAGAGCGCGGCCCGATCGCCCGGCTGCCATTGGGGGGGAAGATCGTCGTGCAACACGACCTGATCGCCGTCGTCCAGCGTCACGTAGTGCTGGCTTGCGCCGTAGCGATATCCGCGGCTCGGCAGATAGGCGCCCGCCAGCGTTTGTGCGTGGCCGCTGCGCAGCAGGGCATGGGGTCGAAACGGCGGGAACGAACGATGCAACGCGGACCTCGGACGACGGCCTCAGTTTTGAATGATGACCGCGGGTGCGGCCTGAATGATTCCACTGCGGCGGTTGGGTTGCCGCGACGCGTTGGGTGTCTGGTTCTGAGTCAGGAGAATCCGCTCGGCACGAATCACGATCTCCGGGTCATCGCTGTTGAGGGCCTTGTTCAGCGCCGGAAACGCCAGCGGGCCCAGTTCCAGCAGGCGTTGCTGCGCCGCTTCCCGCACGTCGTACTTCGGATCACCCAGGTTGGCGATCAGCTTCTGGACCTGTTCGCCTAGTTGCGGGTCGGCGTCGCGCAACAGCACCATTCCCACGCGCACCGTCTTGGACGGCTTGGGAAAAACCGACAGGGGAATCTTATCATCCATCACGGCTTGGTCGAGACGGCAGGCCACGACCAGCGCCTCGCCCTCGAAGAACACCTCGCCGTAGCGCTCGACAAAGTGCTGGGCTTCGTGGTCGGTCAGCCCCGACTTGCGAAGTCGCTGAGCCAAGGCTTCGGTCATGCGGGCCGTAGCGTCGGGGCTGTCGTGGGCGATTGGCTCGGACAGCGTTACGCGGGGACCGTGGACCGATTTGCGACCGGGCAGCCCACCGAACATGCCTGCACCGCTTGCGCGGCCCTTGCTATCTTCTTTCTCAACGACAGGCTTGCCTGATGCAAGGCGTTCTTGCGCATCCTTGGGTAATCCGCCGAAGAGCTGGACCGCTGGCCCCGCGGGCTTGGGCGCGTCGGCTGGTTGGTCCTTCTTCGCCGGTACGTCGGCTGCGGCAGGTTCTTCGTCGGCAACGGCCGGGGCATCGGCAAACAAGGCCTCGGGCGTTGCCGCGCGCTTCTTCTCTTCGGCCGGCTCTTCCGCCGGTTCGGCCGCTTGCCTTTGCGAGGCCGGCGGCACCTTGTCGAGCCAGGCGATTCGCCGTCCCTCGGGCGTGTGACGCGAGATCAGCACGTCGTATAGCGGTTGGTCCAGCTGATTGACGACCGTAAACTCGTCGGGCCCGCCAACCAGCCGCACGGGCGCGGCCAGGTTCAACTCGGCATCGTAAGCCAGAAAACGTTCGGAGCGCGTTCCGCGCCGCACGAACAGCGCGTCGCCCTGCCGCGCCTCGGCAAACCAATGCTCGTCGTCCACGAACATCATCTCGGTGCGGTCAACTTCCTCGACGAGGTTATATCCCGGGCTGCCAGCCCAGCGGAGCCGGTTCGGGAAGCTCTCGCCGGGGGGCCAGTGTGCCAAGAAACTGCCATCCTTGGTGCGCAGCTCCACGTCCAGATCTTCGGCCGGACGCCCGTGGAATGTGAGCACGTTGATCGGCGCCACGCTGCGGCGATAGGCCGAGGCGATTCCGCCATTCGTGCCAGCCACCACGTTTGTGACTGCGATACGCCGCCGTCCGTTCACGATATCTACTCGTTGTTGCTGTAAATTGGTCGTGGTCTGCGCGCCGCGCGTGGTGCGCACCGTCGGCGGCAGCGCAGACGGGTAGTCGGTGCGCGAATTCGCCTTCGAAGCGCCGGGGTCGAAAATCCACAGCGAGATCTCGTGGACCTCGAAGGCCCCGTCGTCTTCCGCCGCGGCCAGAATTGCGGGAAAGAACATCGTCAACAGCAGCAGCGTCCACACGATCGATCGCGACAACCGTCTCTCGACGCTGGGACCGATAGGACTGCTTTGGCTCGCTTCGTGGTCAAGTCGGCGTTTCATTCTGCTTCCTCGATGTCGGCCTGCGGGCTCGCGGCTCGAAGCAGCCGAGGTTCGGCCCAGAGAATACGGTCGCCGACGTCTTCTCCCTGGCCGAAGTCCACCTCGAGCGTCATTTGCCGCGCCGCGGCAAGGGGGACTTCGATTTCGCGGGGTCCTTCGTCGGCGCGAAGGTCCGCTTCGGCGAAAGCCTCGCGACCATCGACCAGCACGCGGCAGGCCACGCGGCCACTCTCGGCGGCGCTATCGTCGAAGCCCAACGTGGCCTTGAACGTATCGTACTGGCCGTCCAGGGCGTAAGTCAGCACGCATCGCGAATGCATGCTGATCGAGCGGAGCGGGGCCTTGTCGCCGAGTCGCGGTGGCGCGCCCTCGAAGCCGGTATCGCGCCCCCAGGGGATGACGCGACCGAAGTACGGCACCTGTTCGACCGCCACCGGCTCCAAGTCCGCCAGCGACGTGACGCGGCCGCCGCGAATCGAGACTTGATTCAATGCGGAACCCGGCAGCTTGACGCGTCCCTTCCAGGCCGTCTCGATCTCGAGCTTGTCACCGTCGACGCCCACCCAATAGCCCGGCAGCGAGTCGCCCGACGCGAGCGAGAACACTTGCGACGGCGGGGCCAGCGGCGGCAAAGGCGGATGCGCGGCAAACACGATCGCCAGCGCTCGTTTGCGCTCGATCTCACGATCCACGCCTTGGTAGCTGACCTTGAGCCGCTCGTCGGTGAGACCGCGTACCCCTGCGGGGAGCGACGTCAAAGACTCGTCGGGGGCGACCACATAGATCACGTCCTCGCCGGTGGGGTCGGCCAGGCTCTTCTTGAACTCGGTCGCCGCGCTGGCCGGCCCGGGATGACCGAACCAGATGCCGCGAACGTGCAGTAGCGGAATCTCGATCGACTCCCCGCCGACGAGTTCCAACTCGAGCGACTCGCCGGTCATTGCGGTCAACTTGCCGCGCAAACGTCCCTCGGAAAGCAGCACTTGCGCCTCGGGACCAGGATTGGACGCTTCGTTCGTCGCATCCTTCGGCGTGACCGCACCCGGGCGGCGCTCTCGGTCGACCTTAAGTTTATCGCTGGTGTGCGTGGTCGCCGTGACCTTGTTCTGGACGACCTTGCCGTCTTCGTAGGAGTACGTGACTTCAAATTCGCGGCCGAAGCTGTCGGCGAGCGGCGGTTCGATGTACAGGTCGGCCTCGGGCTCTTTGTCGACCCGGGCGATGGCCACGCGCCAATGGGGTGAATTCGCGGTGTCGAGCCGCCACGCGCCCCATCGTTCGGGAAGGCGGCAGATGACGCGGACTTGCGTGATCTTGGCAGGACGCAGATTTCGGGCGTGAAGATGAATGTCCTGAATGCCGTTGCCCCCACTGGCACTGCCCACCTGTACCAGATCGTGGTTGTCTTGCCCGACCCAAACCAGATCGTCGGCCCCACCATCCAGCACGGCCGAGTCGCCTAAGCCGATGCGCACGACGTCGTCCAGCGGCAGCGACCGCTCCTGCTCGGCGGCCACCGTGACGACACCGTCTTTCACTTGCGTAATGCGGCCGGCGACCTGCTCGTCGTCGACGGTCGTCATGACGGCCTGCAACCCCACAGCCGGCTTGTTAGCAACTGGCTCTGAGGCGTCCGACTCTTCGGCGGCCCTTGCAGTGAGACTGCCCGAAGCTACGAGCGCCGCCAGGACAACGAGCCAGCGAAACACAAGAACATTCATGGCGACTCCGGATTCGCAGAAGCCGATGAAGGCTCGGGCATCGAGAGGTCCGGCGTCCGTTCCACTTCGTCCAGCGGCCGCTCTTCGGCCAGCCGACGGTAATAGCGCTCCAGTAACCGCTGGTAGTGCGGCGGGAATCCTTCGGTCATCGATTGCAGGATTTGTTCGCGTTTCTTCGGGGGCAATTGCGCCCAAGCGCGGCCGTTGCGATCCGGATCGTGCAAGGGCCCCGAACCTCCGGGACCGCCGACGATCATCGAATCTTGCAGCGGCTCGTCGGGGTTCGCGCCAGACTGCCCCTGCCCCTGCTGACGACGCTGTTCTTCCAGCACCTTGATCAAGACGTCGAGCTTGTCGATGGCGTCCTGCTGTTTCTGCTGCGTCGGCTTGTCGGTGAGGAGCTTGGAAAGCCGCCCTCCGGCAACCTGCATGTCGGTGATCACGCCATCCAGCGGCGTGACCAGGCCGAACTCGTCCTGCGCCTCCGCCGCCGACGCCGCCAGCAGGCAAATCGTCGCAGCCGCGGCAACGAGCTTCATCCCTACTTGCATGGTTCCGACTCCTGTGCCATGGATTGAATGCACGCTCACGCGCCGGTCGCTCACTCGGGCAGCGGCACTTCGTCGCCCCGTTCGATCGCCAACAACTCAGTGGCCTCCTGGATGTCGGCCTGCCGCCCTTCGAGATGCTCGATCTGACGGCGCATCTCGGGCGAAAGCCGCTTGCCGTCTTCTCGCCTGCCATCCACGCCGACCGTGCTACGGTGCACGCGTTGCTCGAGCAAGCGGATCATCCGCAGTTCCGAGATGATGCGGTTCAACTCCTTGCGCTGCTCTCGCGGCGAGTTGGCATTCTGATTTCGGCGCGGATTCCGGCTGTTGTCCTCGGTCATTTCCTTGACGATCTCGAGCATTGCCTTCAAATCGGCTTCGATCTGCTTCTCTTCCTCGACCACCCGGGGCGACGCGTCGCCGGCAGCCAGCGACACCTGCACCGCCTCGCAAGCGTCGCGCACCGCGGCCAGGGCGGCCGGCAACGCAATGCCGAACTCGGTCTCTTCCACGACGTTGATCAACTCCTGCGCGGTGACCACGATTTGTTCTTCGCGCTTGGCCAGCGACGTGAGCGCGGCGAGCGCTTGACGCGAACCCTTCTTCACGGCCGGGGCAAGCGCCTCGGTTCGCTCGCGGACGTCGGTCTGCATCTTGAGCATTTCGGTCAGGCCGTCGGTGACGCGCTTCTTGACCTCGGCTCGCAATTGCCGGGCCAAGCGTTCGGCTTCTTCGGCCAAGAGTTCCTTGGCGTACTTCAGCGAGGCCAGCGCTTTGCCCTGTTCGCCGTTGCCCTGCCCCGCCTGGCTGTTGCCGAAGGCCTGGCTGGCGCCCCCCATGGCGCTGCCGGCACGCAGCATCTCGGCCAGCGCCGCGGTGCCGTTGGACCCCAAGCCGCGCGTCATTTCAGTGACGTCTTCCGTGGCGCGGCGATTGTTATCCTGGTCCTTTTGCATCGCGGCGAAGCGTTCCTTGGCGAGCTCTTTCTTGGCCGCGGCCTCCTGTTTGGCGATTTCATCGCGCTCCTTCTTGAGCTCCTCGAGCGCCTTGTCCATCGGCTCGCTGGCCTCGGCGGGTGACGCCTTGGAGAGCGCGGCAACGGCCGACTTCATGCAGCCCGCGGCGGCGTTTAGGTTCTTGGGCGAGGTGCCGGCGCTGAGATCGGCAGCCAGGGCCTGCGTGCGCTGCTGGGTGCCTTGCTGCGCTTCGCCCAACTCGCTGATTTGCGCTCGTTGTTGCTCCGAAAGCGCGTCGGCCTTGGCCAGCGGCGCGTTGGCTTCGTTGTGGGCCGTCTGCTCCTCGATGAGTTGTTCGACGGCGGCCTTGCGGTCGGCCAGCTTCTCGCGTCGCTTTTCTGCTTCCGCCGCCTTCTTCGAGATCTGCTCCTGGCGGCTTTCCTCCTTGATCACGGCGTCGAGCTCGCGCAGCGTGGCCCGAATCTGCCGGAGCCGCTCGATCCGCATCTCGAAGTCGAGGTCGTTCGACAGCAGCAACTGCTCCAACCGCTCGAGCTTGGCCATCAACAGCTTCTGCTCCTCGACGGCGTTGCTCAGGCTCAGCTTGGATAACGCCTCGCGGATCTCGGCCATCTGGTGCAGAATCAATTCGTCGCGGGCGTACTTCAAGCCCAGCATTAAGCGCGAGGAGTTTTCCGGCTCGATCTTCTTCAATTCGTTCGAGAGCCGGAACATCCGCTGCTCGAGCTCGGACATCTCCTCCTGCACTTGCCGCTCGCGGAAGCTGAATTTCTCGCCGACGGTGATTTCGCGCTCGTTACGCTCGCCGAGGTTGGCGTCGTCGTCCTTTTTCTTTTCGTCTTCGCCGGATGTATCATCCGTCGCAGGCTCGGCGGCGTCGACCGACATTGTGCCGACGTCAAACACCAGGACGCCGTCTTGCGCCTGCGGTGGTGCAGCCCACGCGGTGCTCCAAGCGATCCCCACAAACACTCCAAGCAAGCATCGCAGGACGCTGTTCATTGCTGGTCTCCTTAGCCGCGGGACTCGGATCCCCACAACCGACGCGCGCCGCACCCCAGCTTTGTAGGGTAACGCGCCAAAGTGGTCAATGAAAGCACGTCCGCCGCGCGGCCGGCCTGCTTCCCATTGCGTCTACTCCACGAACAGGCTTTCCGTACGCTCCTGTTGCATCTCCTCGCTGTCTTTCAAAATGTCCGACTGTTGTTCGACGATGTGTCGGAGCTGGTTGATCACGTCGATGAAGCTTTCCCACAGCGCCATCTGAGCCAGGATCGATTCCATCACTTCAACCGACTGATCCGCAAGCGCCTGCGCTTCGGCTCGTTTGTCTTCCGCCACCTGCCCGCCTCGACCGACCGCATCGATCTCCGCCCGCAACCGCGAGAGCAGATCAGCGTGCAACGTCTCCAGCGGCGTGATGATAGCGCTTTGCAGATTGTCGCGGGCCTGCTCGTTTGCCAGATCGTTGAGCGTCATCTCGACCAGGCTGGCGCTGAGTTGGTTGGCAACCTTCCAGACGCGGCGATTGATCACCTGCTGCGACCGGGCCAGTCCGGGCAGCGCTGCTGTGCCGTCCAACTCGGCGAGTCCCTTGGCCTGGGCCTTGGCGCTTTCCAGGGCCTCGGCAAACTGGGCCCGCTGTTCGCGCTGCCGCATGAGGATCTCGTAGAACAACTCGTCAGGCGTCACGATCTGAAACTGCAGCCAGCGCGAGTGACCGGTTTGCTCGCCCAGCGCCGAAGCGTCGGTGGCCACGCCGCGCAACTTGAGCACGTTGCCCGCGACGAGCCCCGTGTCGCTCAGCGCCAACTCGTTGTCGTATTCAAACTGGGTCAACAGCTCCGTGTTCTCGTCCGGGGGCGTCAGGTCGGCCAGTGGCAATTGCTCGGTTTCGACGTGCTGCTTGCCTTCGCGAATGGAAGCCAGCTCCCAGTCGAGCGCCAGGTTGCCCAGACCGAAATCGTCGTTGGCCCGCACGAACAGCGGAAGCCGCGCCACGGGCGTCACTCGCCGCCCGACGCCGGCGGCACGAATCGTCAACCGCGGCTCGCGGTCCTTGAGCAAGCCAATGGCCAGGAAATAGGGCTTCGACAGGAGCTCGCCGCGCTGGCCGCGCAAACGGAATTCGAGCGCCATCGATTCCGACATGGTCCAGGCAAGCTGGTAGGTCCGTTCGTCCTGGCGGCTCCAACCCGAGGCGGGTTGTCCCGTGTTGAGTGCATCGGCCGCGCTTAACGGTGCATCGGCCACGAGCGTTAGCTCCAATTGCGTCTTCGGCAGAAACAGCAGTTGCGAGGTTCCCTCGCCCACGCGAATCGTTTCCGGCTGGCTCGCGCCGGGGCGCAGCGCCGAAATCTCCAACGAACGCACAGCCGGGCGATCGATCGGTTCAATCAGAATCGGCCCCAACCAATCGTCGCCGCCGGTGAGATGCATCGTGGCCGGCTCCGCGAGCGGCGGCAACTCGTAGCGGAAACGTGTTTCGTCGAATTGTTCGGCATTGCCGCGCCGTTTGGATCCGTCGGACAAACGGTACGACACGCTGACGCCCTGCGGCGGAACGCTCTTTGGCACTGCGGTCGACTCGACCACGAGCGGTGTCTTTCCGCGGCCAGCCACCGAGAAGCGGCCATCGCCTTGCTCCTCGAACTCGGGCGCCGCGTCGATTTGCACCAGCGCCAACTCGCCGCGGGGAACCATCAGCACGCCGTCGTCGCCCACGCCCTGGACGCTCAAGTACGTCTGCTGCGGCCACCGGACGGGCGAGCCGGCCAGCCAACGGCGAGCCCACAGTTCGGTCACGTCCGGGGCGAGCACCGCAAATCCCAACGCCAGGCCCAGCAGCACGCCCACCTCGCCCAGCAGCTTGCGGCGCCTTTGGCGATTGAGTGTACCGTCCAGATCGCGGCGATCGAGCGCTTGGGCACAATCGAGCACCGAGGCCTGCACCATACTCGCTGACGCGTGGTCCTCGGCGGTGAGCAGGTCCGGCAGTTGCAGGACGTTGGAAATCTGCTGTCCCACGCCGGGCGCGCGGCGATCAAGCAACTCGGCCAGATCGAGGTATTCCAGCGGCACGCGCAACGGCTGGATCAACCGCCGATAAACGACGTAAGCGATGCCGGCCAGTGCCAGGGCCAACAGCACCCAGCGCGTCGGAGGATCGAAACGCAGCCAGCGGTCGAGCAACAGGCTGACAAGCACTGCGGCAAATACCGCACCGACCACCCAGAACATGCCCTCGACGATCAGGTGCGCCCGCAGTGCACGGCGCAAGCGGTCCAAACGCCGCATGACGCGGGCCTGCGCCTGACGCAACGCACTCTGATCGATTCTTTCCGGATCGGCAACGCTCATACGATTTCGTTGTCCAGGACCCTATCAAGCCATCCGCGCGCGTTTGCGCAGCACCCACTCGAGCGTGAGCAGCAGCATCAGGCTGCCGAAGATGATGGGTGCATCCCACAATTCGTCGCGATACTCCAATTGCCGCCCGACCTGTTTGACGTCGAACGCATCCGGCACCTGCTCGTAATCGACCAGCGAGAATACGCCGCCCTCGCTGGCCCGAGCGACGTCTTCCAGCAGCGCTCGATCGAGCTTGGGACGATCGAGCTCGCTCGTGGCGGGCTCGACGCGAATGTTCAGCGTCGCCGGGCGCACGGCAGCATCGCCGCTGGCGGCCACGTTGCCCGGCAACACGCGCACGCTGTAAACGCCGGTCTCGTTGGCCGTGAACGAGTATTCGGCCACGCCCAATTGATTCGGTACCGGTGTCATTTCGATCGGCTGGGGCGGCTGGCCGGCCAACTCGAGCTCGCCCCGTAGATCGGCGACGATAGCCGAGCCGTCGCCGCTGTCGGCCGCCCGGGCTCGAATCGTCACCTGGTCGCCGGTGCGGTAGTCGGCGCGATCGGTCACCAGCGTGAATGGGTAGCGTCCTCCCAAGGCCTTGTTGCGGCCCACGCGATCGATCAGCCGAGCCCAGAAGCCATCGAAATACTCTTCGTGCAGGTAACGCCAGCGGTACGTGGCATCGAAGCCGACGAACACGGTTCGCCCCGGACCGTAGCGATGCATGGCAAATAGCACGTGCCGGCCGTGAGCGTTGCGCATGCGGGGATCACCGTGCCGCGCCAACACGGTTGCGCCTGGCTTGGCCCGGGTGACCGGAAAGTGCCAGTACATGCCCGGCAGGCTGGCCAACACCTCGCGATTGCGGGCCGGGTCTACGTCGAACTGAAACACCTGGTCCAGCGAACCCTCCATCGTCAACTCGAGGTTGAAAGGCTGTTGAGCGCTGAGCGACACTTCCACGTTCGAGCGATACAGCCCGGAATCGGCCGCCACCGGTAACATCCGCAGCCAACTGTTGTCGACCGTGCTTCCCGACTCGTCGGCCGGCCCGGTCACAACGCCGTTGAAAAGATTGCGCGTGTGCAGTTCGCCCGCGACATAGACCAGCCCGCCACCGGCGGTGCCAACGAACTGCGTGAGCAAATTCGGCCAGGCCGGCCCCAGCTCCTTCATGTCGGGATCGAACAGGATGATGACGTCGTAGTGCTCGAGTTCCTCGCGATTGACCGGTAGGCGGCGAATCGGGTGTGTGCCCATCTGCTCGTAGCCGGAGCCGGCCGTCTGCAGCCAGCAGGCGAACTCCAGCCCCGTATCGCGCAGGAGTGCATTGCGCAGGAACTGCACTTCAAACGAGGGCGAGCCTGCAATCAACAGCACGCGAATCTGCTGCCGCACGACTTTCATCGAGTGCGCCGCCACGTTGTCGGCCTCGGTCAACTCGGTGCCCACGTCCTCAATGCGGGCGCGAAAGTCCATCTCGCCGATCTTCTCAGGCGTGATGCGGAAGCTGGCCCGCTTGCTCGACTTGTCGGAATCGAACGTGATCTCCTCGCGGCCGACTTCGTTCCAGACGGCGTCTTCGCGACGTTCGAGCACGACCGAGCCTGTGCGATCCTTCAGCCCGTGGCCTTCGACGAGCACGTTGATGGTGGTTTCGTCCTTGGCAAACACGACGGGGTCGGCCTCGATCGCGCCCAACCGGGCATTGCTGGGACCCTCGAGGGTGGCCACGGCCAGCGACACGATCGGCACGCCCTCGCTGCCGGCCTGCTCGGCGACTTTGCGCGGATCTTCGCCGGCGTTGGAGTTGCCGTCGCTGGCCAACAGGATGCCGGCGAGCGGCTGTCCGCGATGCTCGGCCAGTGCCGCTGCCAGCGCCGCGCCGATGGCCGTCTCCGAGCCGCCGGGTGCGGCCGAGGCCAACTCGTCGGGCGTCATCGCCGCCGATTCGTCGGCAAACCCGTAGACCGCCACCTCGCGCCCGTCGGCGAGCTCGTCGCGAATCTGCGCAAGCGCCCGGCGCGCCAGCTCCAAACGCGGCTGACTGCGCAACGCGGTAACGTCGTCCAACTCGAGCTTGCGGGCCAACTGCGATTGGGCGGCATCGTCGGCGTACGGGTCGTTGAGTCCCATGCTCTGGGAGGTATCGACCAGCATAATCAGTCGCGAGGGAATCTCCTCGCGCTTGGTGACCACCAGCACGAGCTCCAACAGCATCAACGCGACACAGGTCAATACCAGCGTGCGCACCGTGACCAGCAGCAGTCGCAGCCGGGGGCCCACCGTGCTGACTTCGCTCTTGTACAGGTAGTACACGCCCACGACGCAGGCGATGGCCAGTGCCACGTACAAGACGGCCCAGGGACCCTGCGGCAGCGAGTTCAACTGGAGATGCCACGACGAGCCGGCGTCCGCCCACTCGGGCGCCTGTCGCAGTCCCAGAATCCATCGCAAGAACTCGGACATCAATGCACCATAATCGTTACCGTTGTCGACCCGTCCAGCGGGCGAAACAGGCCTCGAATACCAACAAGCCGAACAGCCCGAGAGCAAAGGTGCGCCAAATCTCGCGGCCGCGCACGGCCAGCGAGGTATCGCTTTCGGCACCGACCGAAACCACCTCTGGCTCGAGGGCTCCCCACAACTCGTCGAACTCGTCCAAGCTCATCCGCTCGAGCCGGCTCTCGCGCGCATCGGGATTCACGGCAAACTCCTGGGTCATGTCGCCCGAGACCGAGTCGTGCCATGACATCGTGTAGAGCCCGGCCCGTCGCGTGTCGCCGTAGTCGATTTCCTGGGGAGACTGTGCGGCCGTCGGTCCATCGAGAGTCGGCTTGGATACAACCAGCTTCACCGGGTCGCCGCCGCCGGGTGTCTCGACCGAAGGCAGGGTGATATTGTGCGAGGCCGGCACGAGGACGCTGAGCGACTGACCGGCCGTAAAGGCGCGGAAGCGAGCATCGCTACGAGCAATGGCCCTTGCCGCTTCGCGGACCGCCAAGACGTAGCTGGCCTCGGTGGGCCAATCGCTCCAACTGCGATCGGCGGCCACGGTCCACAGCAGCACGTTGCCGTCACCGTACACCTTCTGCACCACGGCCGGAGTCGCCGCAGGATTGTTCCAACGGGCCAATACGTGGACCCCCTCGACCGCCTCGGGCGACGGGGCCACTGGCTGCGGCTCGGGCGGACCGGTAGTAAGCGCAGGTGGGGCGTCAGCCGCTTGCGGTAACTTGACCTCGTACGTCTTGCGAATTTTCACGCGTGCCAGTGCCGCAGGGCTCAACTGCGCTAAGGCATCGAGCGGCGATCCCTCGGTCGCGTCGATGGTGAGCCCGGAGAATTCCGCCTCGTCGGTGGTGACCAACTCCGCAGGGAGCAGACCGTTGCCATTCTTGTAGAGCACCTGGTTGTAATTGTCCGGATCGACCTGATCGGCCAGAAAGATCATTGCCCCGGTGCCGGCGGCCACTTGTTCGGCGACGAGTTCTGCCTGCTCGGCCGCGATATGCGGAACGCCGGCCAGGATGAGCACATCGGGATTGCCCGCGGGCGTGGAAACCCATTCCGAGTCGGTGACGACCTCGACGCGAAACGCATCGGACGCGTCTCCTGCCAGCGAAAGCGCGAGCGCCAGGAAGTCTGACTCGCCGGACAGCGGCTCACTTCCAGGCTCACCGTCGACAATCTTGACCATCATGCTTTGCCGCACGTCGACGACGGTCGAGCGGCGATTGTCGCCCGGCAAAGGATCCTCTGGCAATTCAAAAGCGACGTCGTGCTGGCCGGCCTCCTGGAACGTGGCCGAGAGCGGCAGTCGAATGCTCTCGCCGGCGGCGATGTCCGGCACGCGCACCAGGCTGGCCTTGCCGTCGACGATAAAATTGGCTTCTAGCCCCGCCAATTGGCCGCCGGAGTCGTTGACGATCTCGGCCGTAAAGCGAGTCGGCGAGCCGACCAGGGCCACGCGATCGACCTGCTCCAGGCTGGGCAGCGCCACGTTGTCGGTGGCGACCGTGCCCACGTCGAAGACCCGCAGCCGCGCGTGGCTTCCCGCCCAGCGATTGCCGAGCTCTTGCACGCGATCCTCCCAGCCCGCGCGGCGCAGATCAGTCACCAGCGTGACCTCGTACATGGGATACGAACCGCTGGCCATCAACTCATCGACGGAACCGAGAATAGTCTCCCACGCCGAGAGCACTTCGGTGCGGCGCACGCCGCGCACCATCGCCACGAGGTCGTCCACGTTCTCGAGCTCCACCTCGCGGACCACCGGCTCGGTGGGAGCCGACGCCAGCACCAGCGTAAACGCATCCTTCGCCCCGAAGGTTGGCAACAATTCGGCCAGCACGTCCTGTCCGCGTTGGAGAGCCGAGGTGCCCTGCTCGGCGTAGCCCATCGACAAGGAGTCGTCGAGCACGACGATACGGTTGGTGCGGCTGCTGGTGCCCAACCAGCGCGAAAGTCCCTCGGCATGCATCACCGGCCGGGAGACCAGAAAAAAGAGCAGCACGACGGCGGCCATTCTCAGCAACAGCAACAGTAGCTGCTCGATGCGGATGCGGCGGCGGTTGCGCTGGATGGAAAGCTTGAGGTAGCGCATCGGGGCCCAATCGATGCGGCGATACTGCCGGCGATAGAGCAAGTGAATCAGGATCGGGATGCCGGCCAGCAGCCCGCCCCACAACAGCGGCGAATTGAGAAAGGTGAGCGTTTCCATGTTTCACAGCCCAGCGCGAGCCATCGGCGTCATTGTCCCCTCGGAGCCAGGTGCTTGCGCCGGTCGCGCGAGTGCAGGTAGTGCGAAAGCATGTCCGCCAGCGGCTGATCGGTGCGCAGAAAGACATAGTCGATCCCCCGGTCGCCGCAACCGGAGCGGACTTCGGAGAGGAACGTCTGCATCGCCTCTTGGTACGATTTCCGAAACGCCCAAGGCTCGGCCAACAGCTCTTCGTTACCCTCGATGTCGCGAAACATCACCAGATCGTTAAAGGGCAGCTCCAGCTCATCGGGATCGAGCACGTGAAACACGACGATCTCGTGCCCGCGATACATCAGCCGCCGCATGCCGTCGTAGAAGGCATCCAAGTCGGTGAGCAAATCAGAGAACACGACGACCAGCCCGCGCTTCTTGACCTGCTCGCTGAGCGTCAGCAGCACGCTGCCCAGTTCGGTCTCGCGGTTGGGTTGGGCGTTTTCCAGCAGGCCGATGATGCGAGCCAACTGAGCTTGGGTTGCGGCCGGCGGCAGCACTTCGCGGGCCTCGTTGTCGAACAGCGCCAGGCCGACTGGGTCCTGCTGCTCGACCAGCAGCGTGGCCAGCGACGCCGCGGCGGTGGCTGCGTAGTGAAACTTGCTCAGCGCGCGCGAACCATAGCGCATCGACCCGCTGCAATCGAGCACCAGCGTGGCCCGCAGGTTGCTCTCTTCTTCGTACTGTTTGACGTAGAACCGGTCGGTGCGTCCCAGCACGCGCCAATCGAGCCGACGCAGATCGTCGCCGGGCGAATACTCGCGGTACTCGGCAAACTCCACGTTGAACCCGTGGAAGGGGCTGCGGTGCAGACCGGAGATCGTGCCTTCGACCACTTGCCGAGCGCGCAGGGATAAACTCGAAATGCGCGCCAGGACCTCAGGATCGGAAAGCTTGAGAGACGTGGCCATCGATCTCATTCGCTCCTTGCCGCACAGGGATATCTTCGAGAATTTTGTCGATCACGGTATCGGGCGTCTGCCCTTCGGCCTGCGCAGCGTAGGTGGTCACCAGGCGGTGTCGCAGCACGGGATGGGCCACGGCGCGAATGTCTTCAATCGTCACGCAGGTCCGCCCGTCGAGCGCCGCACGGGCTTTCGACGCCAGTACGAGGGCCTGGCCGGCGCGGGGACCGGCTCCCCACGAAACCCACTTGCCGATGTAATCGGGAATGCCGGGTTCGTCGGGCCGGGTGGCGCGGACCAGGTGCATCGAGTAGTCGAGGCAATGGTCGCTCACCGGCACCCGACGCACGAGCGCTTGCAGTTCGGGGATTTCCGGCCCCGAGAGCACCTTGGTCAACTCGCTCTGCGCCGCGCCGGTCGTGACGCGGTAAATTTGTCGCTCCTGCTCGGGCGTCGGGTAGCCGACGAAGACCTTGAAGATGAAACGGTCGAGTTGAGCTTCCGGCAGCGGGTAAGTGCCTTCCTGTTCGATCGGGTTCTGCGTGGCCAGCACGAAGAAAGGATCGGGCAGTGTGTGCCGGTGACCCCCGGCCGAAACCTGCCGCTCCTGCATCGCCTCGAGCAGCGCAGCCTGGGTCTTGGGCGGCGTGCGGTTGATCTCGTCGGCCAGCAGCACGTTGGTAAACACCGGGCCGCGCACATACGTCAATTGCCGGGCGCCGGTCGAGCGGTCTTCCTGCAATACGTCGGTGCCCGTGATGTCGCTGGGCATCAGATCCGGCGTGAACTGGATCCGCGTGAAGTCGAGTTCCAGGCAACCTGCCAGCGTGCTGACCATCAGCGTCTTGGCCAGTCCCGGCACGCCCTCGAGGATGCAATGCCCCCGGGCAAAGATGGCGATCATCAGTTGCTCGATGACATCGTCTTGTCCCACGACGACACGGGCAATCTGCTCGCGCAAGTTCTGGTGGGCGTCTTTCAGTTGGCTCAGGCCACTCAGGTCCGGGTCTGCGGCGGTGGTCACGGAAGTCCTCGCTAGCGTTGATAAACGGGTAGGTACTTGTACGGCAGTTGCAGGATGATACATGCGATGGCGGTGCCGTAGGCCTTGCCGATCCCGTCGCCCTGCCAGTAGCCCTCGCTCTTGTTTTGTTGCTCGATGAAGCGGTCGCGTGCGGCCGGAAAGTAAACGTCCCAGTACTTGTCGCCGGCCATGTAAAAGGCTTGCGACGCGTACAAGTGGCAATAGAAGTCGTGTCCGCCGCGGCGAGCCGCGTTGCCGTCCTCGAAGTGCTGCCAGACATACTCGAGGCAGCGGTTGGCCACCGGCGCGTCGTATTGTCCGGCGTTGTAAAGCGTGGCCACGGCGGCGGCCGAGATCGGCAATCGCGGACCGGTGCGGCTCCGCAGCGAATAGCAAATACCGCCCTCGGGCGTGCTGCACTTTTCGATATATTGCACCGCCTGGGCAATCGTTCCGCGCGGCACGCCTAAGCCGGCATTGTGCGCGGCCCGCAGAGCTTGCACCTGCGTGACCGTAACCGAACCTTCGTCGCCCGCCCCGGGCGTGTAGGTCCAACCGCCGTCGGCACTTTGACCCTGCGCGGTGAGCTCCACCGCCTTGTCGATGACGCGCTTCGTGCGCTCGCGCATCGCGGGATTGCTCTCGGCCCCGTAGGCCAGCGCCAGGAACATCAGCGCAAATCCGTGACCGTGCATCGGCCGGCCGCTTTCCTGCGTCGGACCGGTGATCAGCCCCGACTCGGTCGAGCAGTTCAACAGGTACCGCACGGCCTTCTCGACTTGCTGGGCGTAGCGACCGCGCGTGGGCGTGTTGCCGCCGGCCAAGAGCGCCGTGCCTGCCAGGCCCGTAATGGCCACCGGATAAGCCTGTCCGCCGTCATCGGTGCTCCAACTGCCGTCGTCCTGCTGCGTACGGGCCAGGTAATCCAGACCGGCACGCACGGCCTTGAGCGTGTCGGCATTGATGTGCTTGGGCATCACCTCCTCGATGGCCCAGGCCCGGCGCACGGCCATCGGCACCGACAGCGACAAAACGGCTGCCGGCACGCCGGCAAGCAGGCGGCGCCGGCTGATGCGGCCGGCGGCAGAGAAGCGTTCTGGAGCGTGTCGCACGTGATCTCTCCTGAGCCCTATTTCCGGGCCGTGGCCGGATCGAGCGGCTCGATTGCAAACCGCACGAGTAATTTGACCTGCACGGGAATATCGGTCAGCGACGAAGACACAACCCGCGGGCCTTCGGCCACGTGCGGAGGCGGTGCTTGTTGCCCGAAGTTGGTCACGTGCTGTACGGTAGGTTGATCGCCTGCTACGAGCACTTCGTGCACCGCGAGCGTTGCCCCGAGCTTGACGCGATTGAGCCTGGCCAGCCGGGCAGCGCGGTCGCGGGCATCTTCCACTGCCTTCTCGTAGGCTTTCTCGCGCAGTTGAGCCAGATCGGCCACGACGAACCGGATGGGAAGCTGCTGGTTGCCGTATTGCCCGCGCCGAATGGCGTTGACCATCTCGGTCGGCGAAAGCCCCACCCCGACGCCGGCATCCTGGGCCACGTCGAGCAGCCGTCCGATCGTTTGCAGCAACTCTTCGGGCCGCACTCCGCGAATGTCGTTCAGCTTCAACCGCATCACGCTGGAAACCTCGATCTGAGGTTTGGCCTGGGCCTGCGGCATGCCCTGCAGGATGCGTTGCTGTTCCTCGGGCGAAGTGGCCGCCGAAATGCTGAGTCCCACCTCCTCGGTTTCCAGCTTGTCGAGTTTCAGCTTGTCGAGCGACTCGAGCAATTGACTCTTCGCATCGCGATACTTGACCAGAGCGTCGCCCGGCAGCTCGGCGAGACCCGAGATGCTCAAGTCAATCTCGACGCAGTTGGGCTCGACCCCCAGCTCGCCCAACCCGTAGACGGAGATTCCGTCGCTCGTGCCGTTGCCGGCGGCCGCTTGTGCAGCCGCCCGCAGCGGCAGGACGCCGAGGACCAAGATCAGGCAGACGAAGGTCGTGCTGAGTTTCATGCGGAGGAATCCTCCTGGTTGGACGTCTGGGCAGTGCATTTAGTTCCCAGGAGTTGGCGGCCCGGCATCGCCGAGTGCATAGGCAACGATGCCTTCGTTCGAAACCGTGACCAGCGACTTGGGCGTGACGAACATCGATCCCCCCAGCGCGTCGAGATCGGCCCCGCGAAAAATCTGGATAAGCTCGCCGTTCTTCTTATCCACTTCACAGATCCCCCGCGAGGTGAACTGGTAGATGCGGTTGGCCGTCAGTAGCGGACGGCTCCAGTCGGCTGCGCGGGGCAGTTGCGTGGCCCACACGAGCTTCTTGTTTTCGAGGTCGTAGGCCGTCAGTTCCTCCCCGCCGAGATAGACGCACTGGTCGTCGGCTCCCAGCAACACCGCAGAGTTGGCCACGGGGCGATTCCAAACCAGTTGTGGGCCGTCGACCGAAATGCCGACCAGCCGCGGCGAACGCATGCCTTTGGCCATCAGCAGCCCGTCGGCAAAGATCGGTCCGGTGCACGTGCTTTGATGCGGTTGGTAGTTGTAGTGATGTCCGGCCGTCGGCGACGGTGACTCGTACAGCACGGCCCAATCGAGGTCGCCGTTTTCCGGATCGATCGATGCTAGCGCCCCGGCATGCGTGTCGAGGTACAGGCGATCGCCGCGCCAGGCGAGCGTGGGCTGCGCACACGCATCGACGTACACCTGGTTTTGATCGACCGCGTAGTCCCCCACATCGATCGTCTTCTTCAGCTTGCCGTCGGCGGCATCGAGCACCAACAACGACAACTCCCGTCCCTTGCCATGACGTTGCGCTCCGACGTAAGCCGTGTCTCGACGAATCAGCGGCGCGCCCAAGATGCTCCAAGAACCAAGACTTCGCTCGGAAGAAAAAATCTCCTTGCCGGTGGCCGCATCCAGCACGGTCAGCCGAAAAGCGCCACGCTGGTTGGCCTGGTCCGGATCGCGCCCCACGACCCACACGCGGCCCTCGTGCGCCGCGATGGCATAACGCTCCGGGTTGATGCCCTGCCGGGCCTGCTGGAAGTTGATTAAGTGCAACTTGCCGGTACGCCACGCCAGCTTGCCGGTCGACAGATCGAATGCCATTTCCACGCCGAACAAGCACACGTAAACGCGCTGGTCGTCCGCCGCCGCGGGGATGGGAAAGGTGTTCGCCCGCGGCCGGCCGTAGACGTCGGTCAACTGAAACGGATTCGATGCCGCGCGTTTGCCGAGCGTGCTTTGAAACGAAAATCGCCAGCTCGGCTCGGCGTCGGTCGGCAGCGCGACGTCCTCGACCGCCGCGTCGGAGGTCGCCGTCTCGACCTCGCGGGCCGATTCTCGCAATCGATCGATCTGCCCGGCTGCCGCCAGGGTACTTCCGCCGATCTCGACCGTCTCGTCGCGATGCTCCTCATCGACGCGAGCCTCAACCTGCCGGAACTGATTCCAATGCCCGGCCCGGGCCAGCGCCGTAGCGATCTTCACCAGCGTCTGGGCCTTGGGAATCGTGCTATCGGGGCAATCGTCGGCGATGGCTTGCCATGCGGCCGCTGCGTTCTCGAACTCACCGCGTTCGAAGTACAAATCTCCTAGTCGGTCGGCCGCCGCATCGCCGACCGAACTGATCAGATGTTGCGAAACGATCGCCGAGAGGTTCTCCAGTTCTTTAGCGCCTGTGGCGGACTCCCAGAGCGTCGTGGCCTGGGGGTCATAGAACAGCCGGTAGGCTTTTCGCCCTTCGGCGGGCAGGTCGGCGTGCAGCGAGCGGACCAAGTCTTGGGTAGGAATCAGAACACCATCGCCTCGATCGATATACCGCTGCGTGGATTTCTTGGAAATCTCCTTGAGTGTGTCGAACGCCGCTTCCCACTGCTCGTGCTTGACCATCCGTTGGAACTGATCGAGCGAATCGCGAAGTTCGGCCGTTTGCGAAGAGAGCGAAAACGAAGCTTTCGGCGTTTCGCGGGATACGGACGTCGTGAAGGCCCAATCCGCTGCCACCTGCGGCGCCTGGGCGAAACAGGGCCGGGAGGAAAGCAACCATCCCGCAAAGAAGAGCGCCGTTGCGGCGATGCGAAAACAAGCCCGAGAGTGTGCCCGAGGGTGTGTTTGTCGACAACAGTGGCGTAGTGCGACAGCCAACACGACGAACCTCCCCTAACCTCGGCGCTCGGCTTGTCGCGCCTAAATAGCTCCACGTAATTGGGATAGCGGAGCGTCGTTTGGTGTTCTCAAAAAAACAGGCTTGGCTCTAGGTTGGTTGTTGCTTGACGACAACGCAGACCCGGAGACCAAGCCATGGACGGCAGTA
>QQVE01000010.1 GCA_003389325.1 Planctomycetota bacterium | reverse complement strand
TAATCCAGACCTACAAAAACTGGTATACTCGACATGGCTCGTTGCTCCGAAACAGGGTTTTGGGCTCAATGCTCGCATTAAACCCCAAAGGAGCAACGAGCCCTTCATCCATCCCCATCCGGAGCCATCGGCGACGGCAGCAAGCGAAAACGAAAAACGCCGCGCTATTAAGCGCGGCTTTTTTCATGGGCGGCATCGCCCACTCTCCGACATTCGGGTTGTCCCGAGCGTCACCAGTTCCAATGCTTGTTGCGGCGTCGGTGTTTCCCACCGAATCCGGGCGTCGATGCCTTCTTGCTCCGTCGTCGGGCGGACCCCGAAGCTCGCGACGCGGCGGTGCGGGCATTCTGCGAACGGCGTTTGGCGCGTTCGGCGCCTCCATCCATCTCGTCTGACATTGGCTCTCTCCCAAAGCGGCGTGTCGGCAATAGAAAACGCGATTGCTTGCAGGGCAACCGATGTGCCGCCCTCTAAAAAATGCGCGACAAATTGGCCTCGTGCGCAGAAAACCTGCTGCTCTCGGCACAGGTATCCCCGCGAGCAGTTGCACTTGCGCGCAGTGGGCGCCTTGTCGGGTGATTCCTCGAATGAACATGCCCAATGGCATGCTGCTTGGCCAACTGTCACCGAAGTAGGGAGTGTCTCACCATTTTGGTGAAACGCGCGCACCCCAAGCGCTCCGCAAACTCGCAGACTTCCAGCTCCCGGGCAGTCGGCACAAGGCAACGCTGCCTTGAGCCAAAAGTTGAATTCTTTGCAAACTGCTAGCGGTACGGCGAGCCCCGCTCCGTCGCCCTCCGACAGTTCGTGGCGTGTCGTTAAGTTGTGTTTCTGTAGTATGTTGTGGCGCGTTTGCTCAGGATAATCTCCGCTCCAGCCCCCCGCGGCACGGCAGTCGCACTTGCAATCTCTCGCCCAGGCACTCGATGGATCGAATGCCGGGTGGCCTTTCTAACGGCGTGTTTTTCTTGCGAAGGGACTCCAGGAGACAATGCGAATGCCGTACCTCGACGATCCATCCATTTGGGCCTGGTCGCTGGGAATCGTTCAATTCGCCGGGCTGATCAGTGCCTGGCTGACGCGCTTGGGCGAGGATTCGACACGTCAGGCCTGGTGCCGGGCGGTGTTCGTGGGCTGTCTGGCCGTGATCGGGCTGGCGACCATGTTCTTCGTGGCCTTGGGCACTCATTCCTGGCTGGCCCCGGGCGTGACGCTGGCCGTCATGATTCTGGCCGCCGTCTGGGATTTCCGCCCGCATGACCGCGTGCGGAGCCTGCAACGCCTGCACTAAGTCCCCCGGTCGTTCTCCCCCCGCCGCACCGTCGCGGCATGCTAGCTGCCAGCGGCCATTCTTTCCGCAAAAGTCGGTAGAACCCGAAAAAAGCTCCCCTCCGGCACAATCGGTAGCCGACACCAATAGTCAGGCAGTCTGGCGCTCCTGCCAGGCGCGATTTCGCGCCGGGCAAGTGAGCCGCCCGCGGACAGGTATACAGCACCGATTCTGCGCGACGCACGGTGCGAAGCGCATTGGATTTAGGAGGGGGACATGCGACGGATTATTTCAGGCTCGGTGATCGTTGCGGTTGCCGTCCTCATGCCGGCGTTGGCGCTGGCCGGCGATCAGCGCGACGAGGCCGTGGCCGAGCAGATCGCCACGGTCCTGCGTGACAGCGGACGCATGCAGAACTACAGCGTCGGCGTCAAATACAAGGCCGGCCGCGTCTGGCTCTCGGGCCGCGTGGCCAACAACGAGCAGATGCAGTCGGCGTTGGAGGTCATCAGCGAGATGGACAACGTCGAGGAGATCGTCAACAACCTGACGATTTCGCCGGGCAAGAAAAGCCTGCAGCAACCTGCCGGCGTGCAAACCAGCAACACCGTGCCGGCCGCGGCCAGTGGCGCTCCCACTTGGGAGAACCCGATCCCACGTCCGCCGGTGCAACAGGTGTCGCAGCGGCCGCAGATGGCGCCTCAAATGCCGCCCGCGCAGATGCAGGCCGCCCAGATGCAGCAGATGCAAGCGGCGCAAATGCAAGCAGCGCAAATGCAGATGGCCCGCTCGGCCGGTGCCGCCCCGATGGGCGACGGCAACGTTACTCCGGCAGGGTTTCATCGCTTGGCCGCTCGCAAGGCAGCCCGGCACGCTTGTCCTCCGAACATGTACATGCCGGCCGGCAACAGCGTGAATCCGCCGGCGATGGATCAGCCGTACATGCCCAACTACGCCTGGCCCAGCTACGCGGCCTATCCGAACTACTCGGCGCTGACTTATCCCCAGCAGTATTCGCCCACGGCCTGGCCGTTTATCGGCCCGTTTTATCCATATCCGCAGGTGCCATTGGGGTGGCGCAAGGTGGCTTTGGAGTGGGACGATGGCTGGTGGTTCCTCGATTTCTACGATCGCAGTCACCACTAGCCGCACCAGCAGATCGCTTAGCCGATCGAGCAACGTTTCAGAGTCCCGCCGGGGAGTCCCGCGCGGGACTCGTCTTTTTCTAGAGCTGAGAAGTGGCCGGCAGGCGGTGAATTCGGACCTTTTTTCCGCACGACCCGAAATACCCGCAAGTTTGATACATCTTCACACGATAACTAGGGCTAACGCCGCTTCCAGTGGAGACGTATAGCGCCACGGACGAAGGCGAACCGTTGACTTCGGGGGTAAGGATGCAAGTCATGGCACGAGGCACCTGGGGCGGAATGATCTTGTTGGCGGGAATCACCCTGCTGTCGAGCGCGGGGTGCGCTGGCGTGGCAGGCCCCAACCTGGGCCCGTTCGGCGTGCCGATTCCGGTGAGCCCCTACTTCCAGGACAAGAAAGAAGACGAGTTCTGGATGAAGGAACGGTACGAGCGCGTGCCGATCCTCGGACCCCTGACCGCCGGCGGCCCGGTCGAAGCCCTCGACGAGCCGAGCGACGACCAGGTGATGCGGGCGCTGGAGCGGGCTCGTCCCGTCGAAGGTGGTCTGCCGATCATGCACACGGTGCAGCGGAACAACGTCCGCATCCACAAGGAAAAAATCGCCGACTACGTCGATCCGCCGCGGTTCTACCCGCTCATCGGGCCGGCGCAGCAGCACCACGCCCACTACAAGTGCACGGTCTACTTCACCGAGGTGACGCGGGTCGGCTGGCCACTGCCCTACACCACGAAGGACGAAGACACCCGCGAGGTGATCTACATCGACCACAACCACTTCCACATGGTAGGCAACGTCGATACCGGCTCGCCGGACTTCTAAGCCGGCGGGCCCCACGGCCGTGTGGCATGTTCGCGCTAGCGTGAGCGTGCCGCACCCCTCAGAGGCCGCGCGACGAGCCGGCCCGCTCGCAGCGATAGCAGAGGGTCGCTGGTTGTGAAGCGACCTTGCAGCCCCGATGGCTTCGCCCTACGATTCCCGCCGCAAAATGGGGGAATTCTCTCGTTAGGGCGACCGCGACCGGCCATGGCTCTTGCGCTGCGAACCTTTGCTCTCGTGCTCGCTTTGGGCACGCTTCATCGAGCGCAGGCGGTGCGCGCCGACGCCTTCACGTCCGCGGCCGAACACTATCGCGAAAAGCGCTGGGACCGCGCCTGCGAGGAGTTCGCCAGGCTGCTGAGGGAACAGCCCGATCATGCGCGGCGCGACGACGTTCAATTCTTCTACGGCGAAGCCTTGGCCCAACTGGGGCGCTGGCGCGAAGCTCGTCAGCAATTCACGGCACTTCTCGAGCGCCGGCCGGCGGAGCGCCATGCGCGTCAGGCGCTGTTTCGCGCCGGCGAGGCCGCCTACATGCTCGGCGACGATAGCGCGGCCGCGCGCGAGCTTTCCGCCTTTCGCGCGAAATACCCAAGCGATTCGCTGGACGCGTATGTTCTGCCGTACCTGGGCAGCCTGCAACTCCACGGCGGCGAGACTGCGAACGCCGAGACGTCGTTCGCCGAGTCCCTAGAGCGCTTTCCCGACGGACCGCTGGCGGCCGAGTCGCGACTGGGGCTCGCCCAGGCGCGCCATCAGTCGGGTCGGCTGGAGGAAGCCGCTGCCAGCTACCGGCAGGTGATTGCCTCGACAGGTCCGCTGGCCGAGCAGGCGTCGCTGCAGTTGGCCGCGGTCGAGAACGCGCGCGGCAACTATCAGGCTGCACTCGACGCGCTCGATCAGTTTGCCGCCCGCTTTCCAACCAGCGCGCTTGCGGCACGCGAGCGGCTGGGCCGCGGATACGCGCTGTACGGATTGGAGCGTTACGAAGATGCTCGGGCCGTGTTGGACGACGTCGTCGGCGACCCCGCGCTGGGCGTGGAGGCCGCCTACTGGCGAGCGCTATCGCGGAAGGACCAGCAGCAGTGGGACGCCGCCGCCGAAGAGTTAACTCGTCTGGCGATCGACAAGGATCATCGCCTGGCGCCCGCCGTCGCGTTCCACCGGGCCGACGCGCTTCGCCTGGCCGGCAAGTTCGACGACGCCGGTCGAATGTTCGACGAGGCCGCGGCGCAGTTCGCCGATTCCGCTTGGGCCGACGACTGCTTTCTGGGCCGCGTGCGTGTGGCCGTCGCGCAAGACGACCAGACCGGCGCGCTTGCTTCGGCCGATCGGCTGATTGCCAACTATGTCGATAGTCCGCTGCTCGCTAGCGCCAAGCTAGCCAAAGGCCAGGCGCTGTTGGCGCTCGACAGGGCTGACGAGGCGGTGGCGGTGCTGAAGCCGCTGGTCGACCAAGCATCGTCTGCGGCGGATGACCAGACGCTGAAGCAACACGCCAGGGCAAGCCTCGCCGTCGCCCAGGCCAAAGGCGGTGACTTTGATGCGGCTCGAGCATCGCTCGCCCAACTTACCACTGACGGATTCGCACGTGAGCTTGCCGCCGAAACCGCCTACCAGGTGGCCGAGCTGGCCAGCGCCGCAGGTCAGACAGAGTTGGCCGAAAGGTTATACGCCAGCGTGGCCGGCGACCGATCGCAGCAACTGGCTCATCGGGCCCAATCGGGGCTGGCCTGGAATCACTTCGAGGCTGGTCGCTGGATGGAGGCCGCCGCAGCATTCGATGCCTTGCTGGCGTCGGACCCCAACGGCCCCTTGGCGGCTGAAGCGGCACTGCTGCGCGGGGTGTCGCTCGAGAAGCTGGAGCGTTTCGACGACGCGCTGGCGATGTACGACAACGTCGTCTCGCGCTTCGCCGGAAGCAGCCGCGTGAACGAAGCACGTTTTCGCGCGGCCCGGCTCCACGAGCGCCTCGGACAGAATGCCGACGCGAAGTCCGACTACGCCAACCTGATCGCTGCCCCAGGCGAGTTCGCGGAGCTCGATGCCGCTCTCTACCGCTACGCCTTGTTGCTCCTACCCACGAGTGCAACGTCGGCCCATACGCACCTCGAGCGGTTGGTCGGAGAGTTTCCCTCCAGCCGATTCGCGGCCGATGCCCGGCTGCGACTCGCCGAGCGGGCCGTCGCGGACCGGCGTTTCGACGAGGCCGAGAAGTGGCTCGGCCAGTTCGATCAATCGGAGATCGACGACGAGCTGCGGGTGCACGGCTGGTACTTGTCCGGCCAACTCGAGATCGCGCGCGAGCGATGGACGCAGGCGGCCGAAGTCTTGACTCGCCTGCTCGAAAAACTTCCCGACGACGATCTGGCATCGCCGGCAACCTACTTGCTGGCCGAAGCCGAATTTCGCCAGGGCCAGTTCGAACAGGCGGCCGATCGCCTGGCAAAGCTGGCCGAGGCGACAAGCGACCGCGACGACGAGTGGTTGGCACAAGCGGAGTTGCGCCGCGCGCAGGCACTGGCGCAGTTGAAGCGATGGAGCGAGTCGGCCGACGTGGCCCGAGGCATCGCCGACCGCTTTCCCGATTTCGACCGGCGGTACGACGCGGAGTATCTCGTAGGACGGGCGTACGCGGCCCAGGCGGACTTTGCCTCGGCGCGGGCCTGGTATGCCAAGGTAATTGCGCGGGTTGAGGCGACCGGAAGCGAAACGCGCGCCATGGCCCAATGGATGCAGGGCGAAAGCTTCTTTCACCAGGAGAACTACGCCGAAGCGCTGGCGGCCTACCTGCAGGTTGACGCGACGCACCCGCGATGGCACGCCGCGGCCTTGCTGCAGGCGGGCAAGTGCCAGGAGCAACTTGGCCGCTGGCAGGAGGCAGCCGAAGCCTATGCGCGGCTGTTGGCCGACCATCCCAAGAGCGAACTCACCAGCGAGGCGGCCCGCCGACTCGACGCCGCTCGGCAACGGGCGGAGCGCCCCACCACGAAGACAAAACAATAGCTCCCCGCGCGCGATGACGCTCGGGCCGTCCCTCAGAATCAAAATCAAACAGCCAGAAGAGGACATCGCATGTCCACCAAGAAGGTCCTTCGTCCCACGCTTCGCCTGATGCTGGCGCTTGTCGCCGTGACGGCCCTTTGGTCGGTCGGGGCGCTCGCCCAGCCGGCCGATGCCGACGGTCCGGCCGCCGTGGAAGCGCCCGCAGGCGATGCCGCCTTGCCCGCGGAGGCCGACGAGCCGATTACCTACAAAAGCCTGTTTCAGATTCTGAAGAACGGCGGGGTGATGATGATCCCGCTGTTCGTTTGCTCGTTCTTCATGTTGGTCTTCGTTTTCGAGCGGGCCATTAGCCTGCGGCGCGGGCGGATCGTGCCCGGTCCGTTCGTGAAGCGCTTTCTGCACCAGGTGCGCGAGGGCAAGTTCGACCGCGAGAGCGCGCTGGTGCTGTGCGAGGAAAGCTCGAGCCCCGTGGCCGAAGTGTTCGGCGCCGTCGTGAAGAAGTGGGGGCGGCCGTCGGTCGAAATCGAGCAGACGATCATCGATGCCGAGGACCGCGTGGCGCCGGGATTGCGGGCCTACGTGCGCTTGTTTAGCGCCGTGGCCACGATCAGCCCGCTGTTGGGGCTGTTGGGCACCGTGGTGGGCATGATTCGCCTGTTCGACGCCATTTCCGACGCTGATGCCATGGGCCGCACCGAGTTGCTGGCCGCCGGCATCAGCGAAGCCTTGCTCACCACCGCGGCCGGGTTGCTGATTGCGATTCCCGCCCTGTTGTTTCATCTGTACTTCGTCGGCCGGGTCGAACGCCTGTTGATGGCGATCGACGAGTTGGCCCAAGAACTGGCCGGTTACGTTTCGGCCGAAGCTTTGCATGACGATCGCCGACGCGGAAAAGGCCGTTCGCCCAACGCCGCTTAAAGCCGTCTGCGTCTATCGAAAACCACACGTTACGCCGAGGACATCATGCCGCTGCGACAACAGGTCGAGGAGATGCCGACCGTGAATCTCACGTCGATGATCGACGTGTTGTTCCTGTTGATCATCTTCTTCGTCGTGGGCACGAAGTTCATCGAGGCCGAGCGGCAAATCGAGCTCGAATTGCCGCGCGTCTCGCGCAACGACGCGCTTTCGGCGGCGCCGGAGAAAAAGGTCGTCAACGTCTACCGCGACGGCCAGATTACGCTCGACCGCCAGGACGTGACCCTCGAGCAGCTCAGCGCGCAACTAGCCGCGGCTCGGGAGCAATATCATGGCCTCGGCGTGCTAGTGCGTGGCGATGGCGTGGCGCCCTTTGAGCGGGTGGCCAATGTGTTGAACGCTTGCAAGCTGGCCGGCATCGGCGACCTGTCGATTTCGGTCGAAATCGCTGAGGCGGGTTCGGGGAATGCACGTCGCTGATCTACCGCTCATCGCCGTCGTGTGGGACGCCCAGCTGATTCGCTGGGTCGTATGGGTGGGGCTCGTCCTGCTCACGCTGGCGCTGCTGCTGTTGATCCGCACGCGTTGGGGTCAGCAACCTCTGGGCAAGTGCGTGGCTCTGTCGCTGCTAGCCCACGTGCTGCTGGCGATCTACATGACCACCGTGACGATCGTCACCGCCACGGGCGACTCGCCCGAGGGCGAAGGGGTTCACGTGGCACTGGCCGATCCGTCGGCGCTCGATGAGCTCGACGAGCCACAGGCCTCGGAGCCGTGGTCGGCGATCAACGATAGCGAGCCGCTGCCGCTGGGTGCCGACGAGTTGGCACCGCTGCCCGAGGTGCCCGCGCCCGAGGAGTTGGCTGCACCCGAGCGCGAGGCGGCCGAACCCGTGGCCTCGGCACTGGCCAAGTTGCCGGAGCGTCCGCCGTTGGAGCAGGTGGCTCCGCCGGAGTTGGCGCCCGATGAGGATCCGGTGCAGCGCAGCGACGTCAAGCCGGCCGACCCGACGGATCTTCCCCCTGAGAAGACCGAGGCTCCGCCGCCGGTACCCGCGCCCAACCCGAACGAGAAGTCCGGGGATCCATCGGCCAAGGACGATGCAAGCGGCGAGGCCAATCGAACCGGCGATCCGAACGCGACACCGGGCGAGGGTGAGAAACTCGCGGGACCACAGGACGGCCCCGGCGCCCCGGTGCCCGAGATCTATCGCAAGCGCTCGGGCGACCACCTGGCCGACGGCGGCAACGGTGCCACGAAACAGAGCGAGGCCGCGGTGGCCGCCGCCCTGCGCTGGCTGGCGAACCATCAGAGTGCCAATGGTCGGTGGGATGCCCGCCGCCTGGCTGGCGGAGCCGCCCGCGCGGCCGACGGCCAGGATCGCGACTTTGCCGGCGCCACCGCCGACAGCGGGCTCACGGGGCTGGCGCTGTTAGCCCTCATGGCCGCCGGGAACACGCATCTGGAAGGCGCCTACAGCGACAACGTCCGTCGCGGGCTCGAGTTCCTGCTGCGTTCGCAGGATGCCACGGGCAACCTGGGCGCGACGAACAACCTGTACGAGCGGATGTACTGCCACGCCATGGCCACCTGTGCGGTGAGCGAGGCCTATGCCCTCACACGCGACGCCCGGCTGCGTCCGGCCGTCGAGGCGGCCATCGACTACACGGTGCGAATGCAGGACCAGGTGAGCGGGGGATGGCGGTACCAGTTCGGGCAGCAGGGCGACACCAGCCAACTCGGTTGGCAGGTGATGTCGCTCAAGAGCGCCGAGCTGGGCGGCATTCCCGTTCCGCGCGAAACGCAACGAGGCATGGAACGCTTTCTGCGCAGCGTGGCCTTGGGGGCCAACAACGGCTTGGCCTGCTACCAGGCGATTCGTCCCCTGGCCAGCCGCTCGATGACGGCCGAGGCCCTGGCCTGCCGCGAGTTTCTGGGACGTCACGATCGTCCGGAAACGTTGCGCGAAGCCACCGGCTATTTGTTGCAGGAGCTGCCGGGCGTCGGCGTGGCGAACCACTACTACTGGTACTATGCGACGCTAGCCCTGCACCAGACGCAAGGCGACGCCTGGCACACGTGGAACGCGGCCTTGCAGAAGGAGTTGATCTCCACGCAGCGTGCCGATGGCGACGAGGCCGGCAGTTGGGATCCCGACCCAGTGTGGGGGCGGTGCGGCGGGCGCGTGTACAGCACGTCGCTGTGTGCCCTGTGCCTGGAAGTCTACTACCGCTATCTGCCGCTCTACGTGCAAACGGCAAAGCGCGACGTGGCCCGCTAAGGGGCGTTTCCTCCGCGCGCCGTCGCCGCCGGTGGGAAGCATTCTGTGCTCATGCGGCTCGGCCGATCCGTCCTGCCAAAGTGCCGGTTTTTCCCGTTGGGGAAGCCGTGCGGGGGTGCCTCGACCAGGGTTGCGCCGGATTTGACAGGGCACCCCCGGCCAGTAGAATTGCTGGGTGAGCGGTCGTATCATAGATAGAGGTACGGTTGGTTCACCGCATCCGCGCCGAGGCGCTGCGCTGAAACTTGACCCGAAGCATTCAACCGCACGTACCCTCTGAGCTTCGGTCATTTTTTACCTTCACATGCAGGGCGCCATTATGTTCGGAATCGGAGTACCTGGGATGCAGTTGGTCGGATTCTTGGGCGGCATCGGAATGCCCGAGTTGCTCATCGTCGGTTTCATCGTGCTGATTCTTTTTGGCAGTCGGCTGCCCACGGTCATGCGTTCGCTGGGCCAGGGCGTCGTCGAGTTCAAAAAGGGCGTGCAGGGAATCGACGAGGAGAAAGAATCCTCGGAAACCGAAAAGGCCGAGCAGCCTCAGCAGTAGTCGTCGCGGCGCAAATTCAAAGCAGCCGCCGCGCGCCCCGTATTGAGGGGCTCGCTCTGCTTTCGGCGCATCCGCGCGAAGGTGCCCACCGGCGGCCGCTCGAGTGACAACCACGATTTGAATGGGTACCCAAGATGCCTTTTGGAATTGGTCCTCCGGAGTTGTTGATCGTTTTGGTGATCGGCGTCCTGCTGTTCGGCAAGAACCTGCCCAACGTGGGGCGTTCGCTCGGCAAGAGCCTGATGGAGTTCAAGAAGGGACTCAACGACATCAAGAACGAAGTCAACGCAGCCACCTACGACGAGCCTCCGCGCCCTAGCGCCAACAAGTCGTACGCAGCCGACGACTACGACGAGCCCACCGCTCCCAAGTTCGAACCCCCGTCGCAAGAACCCTTCGCCCCCCCGTCACACGACCCCGACGCCACGAGCAGCGACAGCGAGCAATCGGCCCAGGCGTAGAGTCTTGGCGGCGAGCTGGTTGCCTGGAACGGGTTCGGCTGGTCGAGGTCCTCTGGGGAAGCTAGCATCGCCGTTGTTATTCCTCCGATTCCTCGCAATACACACGTCCCGCCTCGCAACCGAACGTGAGCCACACGCAGGCGCCTGGATGGAACACGCGCTGCTCGAAGTCCGTCAGGTCATCGGGCTTCCGTAGGAGGATTCCCCAGAACGCATCTGCGATCGCCTGCTTGGTGACGCGATCGGGACCTTCGCCGCTGAACATGAGCGCTGACTTGCCATAGTAGTCAGTGCAAACGAAGGGAAAGGCGAGAGACGCATCGATGGTCACCGCTACAAATCCAGAGTCGAGCAGCGACTTTTCTATTCGGGCTGGCGGCGGTGACACTTGGAAGGTGTGGGGGATTCGCGCTCGGACCCACGCCGCGTCGTAGCCCCCTTCGATGGCACGCAGCAGAATAGCGGGAAGCCGATTGCGTGCCAGGTCTCTAAGGTAGAAGTCGGAGCTGAACGAGCTGCCTGCCAACTCGACGTCGGCCGCAACAAATCTGAAGTCATCGTGGCGCACGGGCACGCCAATCGTGTTCAGCAGCGTTCCATGTCGAACGTCCATCGATGGCCCCTTGGCCGACACAACAGGATGATGCTAGAATTAGACACTTGCCGGGCGGCTAGCTCAGTTGGTTAGAGCGCCATCCTCACACGGTGGAAGTCACTGGTTCGAGTCCAGTGCCGCCCATTTTTCTTTTCTGCCATCGCCTCTCGAAGCTTGGGAGGCTGGATTTCCTGGGACGGTTGGCCAACGGAAGTCCGCGCGCGAGCGTCACTCACCCGCGGAGAGCTCCTCGAACGCGAAGATCCGCTTCCAGTCGTTCTTCATGCTGATCACGACCCAGCCGCGCTCGCGGGCCTCGTCCATGAGGGCCTTGGAGAAGGTGCCGACTTTCGAGTCCGGGCCGTAGGCGTATTCGCGCTGGGCGTCGTCGTGGTGCACGAGCATCATCAGTTGCGGGCGACCGCCGGATTGGGTCCATTCAAGCATCTGCTGGTCGCCGGTGGAGTTGCCGAACGCGGCGTGGGGTTTTTGTCCGATCAGGAGGTGAATGCCCTCGGGCTTGCCCTGCTTGTCGTCGATGAGAAACACCTCGGGCTGCTTAACCAGGATCGGTTGGCCGTCGGCATCGTACTCGTAGGCCGTCTTACCGGCCGATCCGATCACCTGGCCGGCGGGGATGCCATAAATGCGGTCGGAGAAAACGCGGACGAAGTCCTGCCCGCCGCGGGTGACGATATAGGTCTTAAAGCCGCTGGCGCGAAGGTAGCTCAGCACCTCGAGCATCGGCTGGTAGACGAGCTCGGTGTAGGGTCGATCGAAGCGCGGGTGCTGGGCCGCTTGCAGCCAGTGACAAACAATCTGTGAGAACTCGGAGGTCGTGATTCCCGTGTGGGTGTCCGCAACGATCTTGGCAAAGTCCTGGATGGAAAAGTCGGCCAGCGCCGCGTCGTTGGGAGCTTCGAGCAGCGTCTTGAACGGCTGTTCGGTTTTCCATTCGGGATGCCTCGGCGCCAGCTCGCGCACCCGATCGAGCGCGAACACAACCTGTGTGTAGACCGGCTTCTCGACCCACAGCGTGCCGTCGTTGTCGAACGTGGCGATCCGTTCGCCCGGTTTAACGAAGTGGGGGCTGTCCTGGTCGGTTGCCGCGCGGACGAATTTCAGGATGGCTTGCTTGGCACGCCCGTCATTCCACGAGGGAAGCGGATCGGCCGCAAGGACCGGGGCGGGAATCGCCAATAGGAGGTGGACGACGAACAGCAAGCGAAGCAGCATGGCAGACCTCGCGCAGTCGGACGTAGAAAGTGGGACGACGTGTCGCGGCGCACTTGAGTCTACGTGCGCCGATCGGGGGCGGCAACTTGCCGGTGAAAGACGCGGAGTTCTGCAATCAGCACGGGAGGACGCCGATCCAATACAGCTCGCCGAGCTCCCAGTAGGCGACGCCGCAGGTCACGGCCAGCAACAGGCCGGCGACCACAAACGACGCGGGCCGAAAGAAGAGCAGGTTGGCCAACGCGGCGCAGGCGAGCCCGGCGGCCAGCACCGTGGCACCGGCCGGCAACAGCCAGTGCTGCGTGGGAAGCAACGCCGGCAACACGAGCCCGACGGCGGCCAACAGCAGGATCAGTCGCCAGAGCCCCCCAAAGAAGCGCCGCGCGCCCGAGGCCATCGGCACGCCGTTGTCATCGCGCCGCGAATAGGGAAACACAAACCGACCCAGCGAGAAAACAACGAGTAAGGCCAGCAGAGTCTCCGCGATCCAAAGCGCGTAAATCGTGCGCGTCGATCGCGGGGCGAAGGCGACGAGGTAGTCGCCAAGCTTGGACGTCATGTTCCCATGGCCGCCGGCGGCGATGACCACCATTTGCGGCGAGTCTTCCGACAGGCGGTAGGTCATCGGCGTCGCCTGGCCGCCTGCCGGCAGCCGCCGCTTCCAGAGCTCGGCCCCGGTGTCGATGTCGAAGGCCCGCACGTAATTGTCCATGGCCGCGCCGATGAAAATCAGTCCGCTTGCGGTGAGCATCGGCCCGCCGAGGTTCGGCGTGCCATAGTGGATCGGCAGCGGAACCGGCGCCAGATCGCGCACGGTGCCCAGCGGCTGTTGCCAGAGAATGTCGCCCGAGCTGAGGTCGACCGCTGCCATCGTGCCCCACGGCGGCGAATTGCACGGCAGCTCCATTGGCGAGACGAGCAGTCTCCGCTTCATGCCGTAGGGGGCTCCTTCCTGGCGGCCGATCTCCGTGCCGGGGTTTTCCTTGCGCACTTTTTCGAGATCTTCGGCCGGGAACAGCGTCACCTCCCAGGGAGCGTCGATCACGTTGGCGATCAGGATCTGGCGATTGGCGTCGACTGCGACGCCTCCCCAATTCGAGCCACCGGCGTTGCCGGGGTACATCAGAGTCGGTTCATTGACACGCGGCGGCGTATACATGCCTTCGAAGTGGCAGGCGGCGATAGCTTTCCTGGCGTCTTCCTGGCCGAGTCCGAGTGGTCCCCAGCCGTCGTCCGGCGCGAGCGTCGTGCGCACCAGCGGCGGCGGTTCGACGGGAAACGGCTGCGTGGGAGACGTTTTCTCGCCCGGCACGTTGCTCTGAGGCACCGGACGCTCTTCGATCTCGAACACGGGCTCTCCCGTTTCGCGGTGCAGCGTGAAGATGAGCCCCATCTTGGTCGTCTGGATCACGACCGGCACTTGTTTTCCGTCGCGCACGACGTGGGTCAGCGTCGGCTGGGCCGGCACGTCGAAGTCCCATAGGTCGTGGTGTACCGTTTGAAAATGCCACACGACTTCGCCCGTCGACGCGCGCAGCGCCACGACCGAACTGCCGTAGTAGTCGTTGCCGTTGCGCATGCCGCCGTAGTAGTCGGGCGAGGGATTGCCGGTCGGCACGAACAGCAGGTCGCGCTCCTCGTCGACCGACATCACGGCCCACACGTTTGGTGTTGCCAGGCCGTAACCGGCGTCGGTGACCAGGTCCTTGTCCGCGGGGCCGTCGGGTGGCGAGAGGTCCCAACTCCAACTGAGCGAACCGTCGCGCGCGTCGTAGGCCCGGATGACGCCGCTGGGTGCGTCGACGCGCACGTTGTCGGAGACGGCCGAGCCGACGATGACGAGATCGCCCGCGATGGCCGGCGGCGAGGTGACCTGATACTCGCCACGATACTTCGGTTTGCCCACGCCCTCGTCGAGGTCCACTTCGCCCTGGCTGCCAAAGTCGGCGCAGCGTTCCCCCGTTTCGGCGTTGAGTGCGATCAGCCGGGCGTCGTTCGTGGCGGCGAAGATGCGATGGGCGGCGGGGTCGTCGGGGCTGCTCTTGTCGCGCCAGAACGATACGCCGCGGCTGGTGAGCTGGTTGGCGTAGTGGGCCGTCAGGTCGATCTGGGGGTCGAAGGCCCACTTCTCCTCGCCGGTCGATGGGTCGAGGGCAATGACGCGATTAAACGGCGTCGAGAAGTAGAGCGTGCCGTCGACCAACAGCGGCGTGGCCTCGAAGGCCGACACCGTGCCAAAATCTCCCTCGCCATCGGATACGTCGCCCGTGCGATAGACCCAGGCCACTTCCAGCCGGTCGACGTTGTCGCGGTCGATGGCCGTCAGCGGCGAGTGCCGCGTGCCGCCGACGTCGCGCCCGTAGCTGGGCCAATCGGCGGTCTCAGAATCGGCAGCGGAGCGCGTGTCGGAGAGCACGTCGCGCAGTCCAACCGCTGCGGCGAAGACGATGACGCCCAGCGCTACGATGCGCGCCGCGCGCCCGATGAATCCCGGGCCTGTCCTGGTTTCGTCACTCACTTCTTCCGACCGTTGATACGAGTTTGGGCCTTCGTCGCACGTGGAGGGACCGTCCGTCACGAGGGGCGCGAGTCTAGGCTACTCAGTGTTCGTTTACGGAAGCCGAGTATTTGCAGAGGGGCTGCCCGATTTCCTGCATGTATCCCGGCCGCCATGCCGTGGAAACGGCGAGTTGCCCGGGCCGCGCCCCGTCTCTAGAATCAAGGTATGCGACATCGATCTTGGACGGGGAGAGTCATGAGCACCTCGGGCGGAGAATTGCCCCACCTTGCCGGAGACTTCTCGGAGGAGCGTCTTTGGGAGAAGCTGCATCGGTATGCCAAGACGGCCGGGCATGAGGTGGTGGAGAAGGCGCTGTGGCTGTACTACGCCGCGCAGCATCGGGACACGCCGGCATGGGCCAAGGGCGTGATCTTCGGGGCGCTGGTCTATTTCATCAACCCGGTGGACGCGGTGCCCGACGTGATTCCAGCGGTCGGCTTTTCCGACGATTTGGGGGCGCTTGCCCTGGCCGTGGCCACGGTCGCCATGAACATCACGCCGGAAGTCAAAGAGCAAGCCGGCAAGAAGCTGCGGCACTGGTTCGATTAGCCGGCCAGACTGTCACGACTTGGCTCGACGCCGATTGGATCAAGGACGGTTCGACGCGGGAGTCACTCTTCGGGCGCCTTAAGCACCGATTCGCCCTCGGGCAGCGTGCCGACCTTGCCGGTCACGTTCGCCAGCGCGCCCTCGTCTTCCTGCGGATCGTAGAAGATGCGTTTCCATTCGAACTTGCCGGAGACTTTGGGGATCTTCAGCGTGCGATTGGCCGGGTCGTAGCTCAACTGCATCACCGCGTCGGTCGTGCCGGTGATCACGCCGGGGGCTCCCATCGCCACCGGGCCGAAGTGAAACTCCTGCGGCTTTCCGCTCTGCAAGTCTTCGAGCGAGATCGTTTTGTTCAGCTCCAACTCGTTCTTGATGCCTACCAACCGCACGATCAGCTCGTCGGGAGAGCCGCCGTCGCGCAAGAAGCGGATCCCCTTGAATTGCACGACAACCCCGTCCTTGCGCGGGTTGGGCGTGCCTCGCCAGTAGTTGATGCTGTCGGCCGTGGGCGCTTCGTCGGGATCGCCGAATAGCATGAGTTGCGGCGTGTCGCCCTGCTTGTCGTGCAGGCGGAATGTCACTTCCTTCTCGTCGGGCGAGAGCAGCGGTTGCGGCTCGGCAGCGCCGGTCGGGTGGGTCCACACAAGTGCGGCCGCCCAAAGCAGTGTCGATAGCGATAGCGCGCGCCTGGCGATCATCGTGTTCTCCACTTGGCCGAAAGGTCAGGAAGCGAATGCGGCCGGCCTATTCCTGCCGCATCGCTTCGATCGGGCTGAGCTGCGCGGCGCGACGCGCCGGAAAGATAGCGGCCAACATCACGATGGCCAGCCCGGCGATCACCAACAGCGCCACGAACTCGGGACGCATCACAAAGGGCACGTAGCGGCCGAACGTGGATCCCAAAGTGAGGTTGATCGAGCGGGCGAGCGACAGCCCACAGGCGGCTCCCGCCAAGACGCCGATCACGCCCAACACGGCCGCCTGGCCGAGCACGGTCTTGACGATCTGCCGGCGTCGCATTCCGATGGCACGCAGCATGCCGATCTCGCGAGTTTGCTCGAGCACGTTCATGGTCAGCGTGTTGATCACGCCCAGTCCGCCCACGACCAGCCCCAGCGCCAGCAGCACCCACAGGCCGCCGGTGACGCCGGTCACCATGGAATTGATCACGCGCCACAGCTCGGTGAAAGATTGCAGCAAGAGGCCGTTCTCATCCGCGAGGGCCGCCAGCTTCGGTTCGAGTTGGACGATGCTCTCCGGCCGCGCCTGGATCAAGTAGGTGTTGACGCCTTCTACGTGCAGCAGTTTCTTGGCCACCTCGCGGTCGAGCGACAGAATCGATCCGCCGAACGTGTACTCGGTCGCAATGGCGGCAACGGGAAACTCGTGGCTCTGTTCGCCGAACACGATCCGCAAGGTATCACCGGGCTCCACGCCGATGCGCTCGGCCAGCACCGAGCCGACTACCGTGGCACCGTCGCGCAGCTTGCGCAGCACGACTTCCGGGTCGCCGCCGATCAAGTCCAGCGGAACCTGATCGTACAAGCTGAAATCCCGGGCCACAAGCATGGCCTCTTGGCCCCCCGCATCCACGCGGGCCATGCTGATCGAATCGACCATTTTCACGCCCTGCATGGCGGAAAGCTGCTTGCCGAAGCTCTCGCTCATGCTGGCCGCCTGCTCGCCGGTCATTTCCGGCATCATGGGCCGCAGCAGGAAATCGGCCGTGATGGTCCGCTCGTACCAGGAGCGCACGTCTTCGGTGATGCTGAATACCGCGTTGCCGGTGCCGATCGATGCAGAGACGGCCATCAACAACACGCCGATCGTCAGCGAGCTGCGCGTCAGGCGTCGCATCACGATCCGTTGCGACATCTCGCCTTCCAGGCCGAAGACCCGCCGCAAGGGATAACCGACGAGCGCGACCACTGGTCCCAGCAGGGCCGGAATCAGAAGCACGGTCGCAACCAGCGAGATGATCAGCGCCACGATCGCCGCAAACACCGGCAGGTATCCGCGCATGGTGCCCAGCGCCAGCAACAGGGACAGTGCCAGCCCGATCACGCCGATCGCGGTCGTCCGACGCCGCGGACGACGCTGCTCCATGTCCACGACGGGCCGCATCCCCTCCAGCGGCGAGACGCGCGCGGCGCGCCGGGCAGGAAACCACGATGCCAGCAGGCAAATCGCCGGGCCCACCACGGCGCCGGTTCCGATCGCCCACCGCAGGTCCGGCGCCGGCGGCAAATTGGTTTGCAGCAGGGACCCCATCACACGAATCAGGAAGCTGCCGCCGTACACGCCGAGCGGAATGCCGAAAACGGTTCCGCCGATTCCCATCAGGAAAGCCTCTGCCGAGATCATGCGGACGATCTGGCGACGCGTCGCGCCCACGGCGTGCATGGTGGCCAATTGCTGCCGGCGTTCGCCAACGCTCATCAGGAACACGCTCAGCACGATGAACACGGCAGTGGTAAACGACAACGCGCTTGCCATATTCAGGCTGACCTGCGTCAACAGCAGCGTCTCTTCGGCCAGGCCACTGCGCGACGACGGCACCTGGGCTTTGAGTTCCGAGGGCAACACCCGCGCATAGGACGAGATCGCGTCGTGCGCATCGGCTTCCTCAGGCAATAGGATCTGCAGCGCGTCCACTGCGTCGCGGGAGCGAAACACCCGCTGCAGCCCATCGAGTCGGGCGAGCACCATGCCCCCTTGACGTAGCCGCGCGGCGGTCTCCGGCTCGACAATGCCCGAAACCGTGAATGTCCGTAAGCCGCTGGAGGTGAGTAGTCGTGGGCGGCTGCCCACTTTGAGACCGAGTGCCGAGGCCAGGCTCGACTGGATGGCAATCTCGTTGATGCGTTCGGGCAGCTTGCCTTCGACAATCTCCAGGCCCGCCAGCGACTCGGGATTGTCGGGCACAAAGCCCACGGCCAGGGCCTTGGCCTTATCGTCGTCGCCGTAGACGATCGTGCCGCGATGAAACACTGGCACAATGGCACGCGTGCCGGGCACTTCGCGAATTTTCTCGGCGATGCCCTGGTTGAAGTGCCCGCCGCCATGGGCCACGATCTCCAGATCGGCTCGGCCGGAGAGCGCCTCGAACACCTGCTGGTAGGCCATGCGCGTGGTGACCGTCGCCGAACTGACCGCGACGATTGCCGCCACAGCGATCACGACGCTCAACAGGCTGATCAGCCATCGCCCGGGGTGGCGCTGCAGCTCGCGGAACGCATAGCGAAAGTAGATCATCGCGGGGGCCTCGCACCGGTAGCAGCGGGAATCTCTTCCTCGGGCCGCTCGGAATCTTCGTCGATGTGCCCGTCGCGGACGTGAATCACGCGGTCGGCCCGCGAGGCAACGGCCGGGTCATGCGTGACGAGCACGAGCGTTTGACGCTGCTCGTCGACCAAGCCCCGTAGCATGGCGATCACGCGCTCGCCAGCGGCGCTGTCGAGGTTGCCGGTCGGTTCGTCGGCCAGAATGATCGCGGGCTTGGTCACCAGCGCTCGGGCCACGGCCACGCGCTGCTGTTCGCCGCCTGAGATCTTGCTGGGGAGATGATTCTCTCGATGTTCGAGCCCGACCATTGCCAGCGCCTCGGAGGCCCGCTTTCTGGCCTCGCTCTCGGCGACACCGTCGAGCCGCAACGGCAGCGCGACGTTTTCGACGGCCGTAAAGATCGGCAGCAGATTGAATTGCTGAAATACAAAGCCGATGCGGCGCCGCCGCAACAAGGTGCGCTCTTCGTCGGAAAGCTTGCCGATTTCGGTGCCTTCCAGCAGCAATCGTCCATCGGTAGGCGGCTCCAGAGCCCCGAGAATGTGCAGCAGCGTGCTCTTCCCAGAGCCCGAGGGGCCCATGATGGCGACGAAGGTGGCCGGCGGCACGAACAGATCGATGCCGCGCTGGGCGTGTACCGCGACCTCACCCTCGTAGACCTTGGTGAGCCCGTGGGCCTCAATGACGTGCTCCATACAGAGAACCTTCCTGGCGGTGTTTCGGGAACCACTCCCCTACGTGGGTCCTGTAGGGACTTTCGCAATTGTAGCTGCGCGGCAAGTGGCGCCGAGGTGACATTGCCGGTCGGACGATGGAAGTCATCTCACAATGGGGGGTTAGCACTGTCGGGTCGCATTGGTTGGCCCTGCGGTTACGCTGGCAGCGGGCTTGCTGAAGCTCGAAACTCACAAATTTTTGTTTGACGACGCGTTAACGGCCTACTATCATGGTCGCCGTGCGCAGATGCGCATGCTGCGTTCGGCAATTCCCCCGCGCAGCTTGATTCTGGCCGATTGGAGAACGCACATGAATGCCGATTCGTCGCGACGCCGCTTCGTGCATCCGTTGATCTACCTCTTCGCTTTGAGCCTCGTGACGTTCGGCTGGGCGCCGGTCTCGGCCGACGATCTCGTGCCCCCTCCCTGGCGTGGAGATCCGCTGACGACCGTAGCCGAGTGGGACTTCCTCACTCCCGGGGCCGGCTTTCCGGACGGTCTCTCGCTCGCTCCGGTCATAGGTGACGGCGGCGGCTTGCCGCAAATGACGCCCACCGGCGGCGTGGTGTGGGATCCCGTGTTCAACGGCTCCTGGATTGGCCAGACGGGCGGGGCCCTACAGTTCTACATTCCGGACTGGATCGACAACGAGCCGTACAAGGATCTGTGGGTGCAGTTCACCTATCAACCGAATCCATCGGTTCCGTTGCCAGAAGTGTCGAACATTCAAGCCTTCGATCCTACCGGCCCGGTCGTAGTCTCACCGTTGAGCACGAACGACTTTCTGATCGATCCAATCGACAATCTGTACCATCGCACGCAGGTATTTCGCTTGTTCCCCAATCCTGACTGGGAGACCTTCGACATCGTCGTCGCGCCTGACGTCGTGATCACCCAAGTGGTTGTGGATACGATTTCGGTGCCCGAGCCATCGACGTTCGTCCTGGCGGGCATTTGCGGAGTCTTGGCCCTCGCAGCCGGGCGGCGACGCCTGCAGTGGCGCAAGAAATAAGTTCAAACCATTCCCTTGGAAAAGCAGCGCGGCCCTGTGACCTCGACGAGCGTCACAGGGCCGCAATGTTTAGATTCGGCGCGATTTCGGGCGTTACTCGCACAGGATCAGCGACTCGTCGCGCGGGCTGGCCTCGGCCACGATCGCCCGCCGCTCGAACTCGGCCACGTGGGCGCTGAGGTGCTCGTAGGCGCGCTCGAGCCGAGCATGCTCTTCGGCGAGTTTCTCGTACCGCTTAGCCAATGCCTCGTCGCGCACCTCAACGACGCGGACCGTCTCGACCGGTTCAGCCTTCTCGATGACCTTCTTCTCGACAATCCGTTCCACCTCAACGGGCACGTAGCGCGTCACGTTGCGCTTGGTGGAACTCGCACGCAGCACGCCGGCCGCCGCGAGGCAACCGGCGCTGACGGCCAGCACGGCCCAGGGCCAGGCAGCCTTCACCCGCGAAACGACGGTCGCCCGGCGCGCGGGCACCTCGAGGCGTCGTCCCAGTTCAATATCAGAATAGTGTTCTTCGAGCATGGTCATTTCTGCTTTAGTTGGGGGCGACGGATCGCAGTGAACAAGGAAGCTGCTGCGAAGGCGTCTAGTTTTGGCCCAGCCGGCGTAAGTATGCGGCGGCCGTCTTGTCGCGCCGGTCCAATCGGGCCAACTCCACGTAGATTCGCTGCAATTCGTCGCGAGCTGCGGCTGAAACGTCGCCGAAGTGCAGCCGCGGGTCGCCCCGCAGTTCCTCGCTGACCAGACACATGGCCATCGTGTTCAGCGGATCGAAGACGATCCGATGTCCAGCCGAGCGCGCCTGATGATCATTCAGCTTCGTCCGCATCACCGAATGATTCTCAGGGCTGTGCGCTGCGCCGAGGTAGTGAGCCAGGGCATGCACCAGTTGTTCGAGTTGTTCGTGATCGGTTTTCTCGTGCGATTCGCGCAGCAGCAGGTGCGAGTGCAGGGGGCCGCGGGCCCCGCTGAATGCGCGATCGAACTGCGTGGCTTGGCGGCCCGTGAAGCCGATGGCCAAGTGCCCGGGCGCCGGATCGACGACCTGTTCGAACTCCTTTAAGGCGGCGCCCAGACTCGTCGCCCGAGGTTCGTCCGATTTCCAGCGATCGACGGCCACGACGTGGAACTCGACGAAGCAGTGCTTTCGCAGGATCGCCGAAGCATGTTCAAAGCGCTCTCGGATACGGGCTTCCCACCGCGCGTGCGTGGCGACCTCGGCATCGTCGTAGAGCACCTTGACCGGGACGACGACTGCGTCGGGCGGCTGGCCGACCGTGTTGGAGGATTTCTCACCTTTTCGCACGACCGGCGTGCTGAGCCCGATTCGGCCCAGTTCGAGTTGGTTTTCGTCGACCTCGTGCAGATAGTACACGCCGCCGGATTGGACCCGGTAGGTTTTTGGGTTGCCCGCCGACATGAACCCCAGGCGCCCGATTCCGTCGAGTGGAAGCGGCAGGCTATCGCCTGCGTCGACCGTCGGCGTGAGCTGGCCTGCGGCGGAAGTGAGCGATGCCAGACGCAGCGCCACGGGTTTCTCGGTGCGGTTGCTGACCACCAGGACCGAGGCGCGCGCATCGGCACTCATAGCGGCGACGAATACCAACGTCAGCGAGGCGAGACGTCTCATGGTATCCATCATAACACGGTTCGGTCGGCGAAAGACGCAAGGCTTGGCGGCTCGGCTGGACGGAGACCGTGCGCTCCATGCATGCTGACCGAGGCCAAGAAAATGCTTGATGCATGCGACGGGCAGGCTTGAAGCACGCCCAAGCAAATACGTTAGGTCGTCTCACCTCGAGAACGACCCGGCCGAGGAGCGCGTTTTTCGGAGCAGTTGATCGCTAAAGCCCGGCATAATTAGTACGGACGATTCGGCCTGGCAATGGACGCGCCGGCTACGGTTCCTCAGGCAGCGGGGTGCGCACGAACGGCCAGCCGCACATCACCACGGTCATCGCCAGCCCGATGGCCAGCGCCTGCCAGGCGCCGAACAAGGCCAGGATCATGCCGGTGGTCATCGCCACGCCGCGCTCGACGTTGTTGCGGGGCAGCACCATGGCCAGGTAGCCGCAGGCGAAGCCGGTCAGCAGAATCGTCAACGACAGCGCCGCCGGCAAGGTGGGCCGCAGCAACCAGGTGATCGGCTTGAGGAACAACAAGAGCGGAATCCCCCAGAAGTAATAGGCCGAGATCCCGCCGTAAATCGAATCCATGCCCTGGCGTCCCTGCTTGTAGCGCTCGGTGACGACCACTTGCACGCCGGTCCAGAGCGGACCGTGGCTCACGGGAAACGGCCCCGCGACCAGCGCCTGCAGACCGTTGCGAATGCCGCAGTTGTAGTGCAACCGCGTCGGATTGATGTCGATGCCCTCGTCGGGCCGCAGCGCGTGAGCCTCGCGCAACAGCTCGTTACCGGTCACCATGTCGCCAAAGCCGATGATGTAGACCACTAGCGCCAAGGGCAGCATCTGCACGAACATCTCGCCGGTAGGAAAGCCGATGGCAAACGGGCTGAGTTGCTCCCACATGGTCGAAAAAGGCGGTTGCTCGATGCCCCATTCGATCGGTGCCCACTTCAGCTCTCCGCTGAGCTTGCCCACGACCATCGCGGCGACGAAGCCGGGAATGAGCCCCAGGCCGGCCAGAAGGCCCACCCAGCGATAGCGAACGCGGAAGTGCGCCACCGGCTGGGAGAACATCAGGATCAGGCAGATGCTCACGGCCGATATGCAGGTGATCGGCGCCCGGCTCAAATAGCTCACCTCGGGATCGAGCTCGTGCATGAACGAAGACACGGCGGCCCCGAAGATAATGCCTGCCTTCAGTGGCATGGGTACCTGCTCGACGATAATCTTCCCCAGGCCGGTGATGCCGCCGATGAGAAAGATCGCCGAACACAATAGCGTGAGGGCCGTGACCAGGTGGATGACGTATTGCGTGGCCTCCTCGGACCCGACGCCGGCCTCTTCCTGCCCGGCGTAGGCGAACGCAATTGCCGTGAGCACCAGCGGAATGGCGGGCGTGATCCAGCCGTGGCAATACGGATCGCCGAACAAGGTCGGCGCGTTGGCAATCAACAGCGACTGCACGATCACCACGCACAGCGCCACTTCGTAGCTGACGTGAAACTGCCCGGTGAGGATCGGAATCAGCGACAGCCCCGTGGCCCCGGCCACGAGAAAGCCCTGCACGGCTTCGGACCACTCGAATCCGAAGTGATAGAACGGGATGCGTAACGTAAACGGCCCCCACCGGATGCCCGGCTGGACCGCGCCGAACTCACGCTTTTCGATGATGCACCTCGCCGAGCCGTCTAACGCGCAAGAGAGGGGAGTTTGCCACTTGGGCCCAAAGGGGCCGCGAATTGGGACCTATCATAGGCGGCAGTGCGCCGGTCGCAAGCTTTTTCCAAGAGCCGAAGTGTCCTAAGCATCAGGCTCGGCCGATGAAGCGGTACTACTTGCCGCCCGCAATGACTATCATGAGGACGCATTCGGTGGCTACTCGACGACGAAATGACCAGGAGACGGAGATGAATCCATTCGCTCATCGCATCGGCGCCGTCGCGTGTGCGACACTCATTGCCGGTACCGTCACGGCGGCGGAGCCGGGCACGGGCCCACAACCTGTGACGCTGGAAACCGCCGTGGCTCCAGAAGCCAATACGCCGGATGAGCCGTTGGCCGAGACGTTTTCGCTTGCGCAGGGGAAGCACTTTCTCGACTCGGCGTCGCTGGCCTGGCAGAAGCAGCGCGACTGCATGACCTGCCATACGAACTATCTCTATCTGCTCTCGCGGCCGGCGCTGGGGGTCGACGACGAAGCCCACCGCACGGTCCGCAAATATGCCGAAGATTTGGTGACCGAGCGCTGGCCCGACCAGGGGCCGCGCTGGGATACGGAAGTGGCCATGGCCGCCATGGTGCTGGCCTACAACGATGCGTTGACCACCAAGCGGCTGCACCCGACTTCGCGGCAGGCGCTGGATCGGATGTGGACGGTGCAGCGCGACGACGGCGGCATCGACTGGATTCAGTGCGATTGGCCGCCGTTCGAGAGCGACGACGAATTTGGCGCCACGATGATGGCCCTGGCCGTGAGCGTGGCGCCCCAGAGCTATGCCGAAACGCCGCAGGCCCAGGCCGGCATCGCGAAGCTCAAGCAGTATTTCGCCGCCACGCCTCCGCCGACGCTGCACCATCGGGCCATGCTGCTCTGGGCCGATATCTTTCGCCCCGGTTGGCTCAGTGAGGACGAACGCACAGCGTGCCTCGACGAGTTGCTGGCCTTGCAACACGACGACGGCAGCTTCAGCATCGCCGCGCTTGGCGACTGGCAGCGGGCCGACGATACGCCGCAGGACGTCGCAACCGGCGACGGTTATGCCACGGGCCTAATCGTATTCCTCGCTCGCCGTGCCGGGATACCCGCCAGCGACGAACGTCTCGTGCACGGCGTCACGTGGCTCAAGGACAACCAGCGCGAAAGCGGCCGCTGGTTCACCCGCTCGCTGCACAAGGACAGCAAGCACTACATTACGCATGCTGGGACCAGCATGGCGCTGATGGCGTTGGCGGCGTGCGACGCGCTGGAGTAAGCCGGGCGTCGTGCTGACGAGGAAGAAATGCAACGACGCAAAGAGGCAAAGGCGCGAAAACGCAAGGACAAGAAGGGGAGAGACATTTGGGACCGGGGTGCTCGCGCGGTGCGATTCCGGCCGGCAACTCCTTCTCCTTCCTTCTTCTCTTTGCGTCTATCGAACTCACGAAAGACCGTGGCTCTAGATGGTTTCCGACCGCACGCTGGGATCGACGGGAATTCGCTTGGGACGGATTGCCTTTGGCGCGGGGCCGGTATCGCAGTTGCTCGTGGGCCAGGGTCGCGACGTGCAACGCGAGACGATCCGCCGCGCGGTTGAACTGGGTGTTGATTGGTTCGATACGGCAGCCACGTACGGCGGCGGGGATTCGGAAGCCAATCTGGGCCGCATCCTCGACGAACTCGATCTGCAATCCAAGGTGCGCGTGGCCACGAAGGTCCGCATCCTGCCCGATCAGCTGAGCGACGTGGCGGGCGCCGCGCGGCGTTCGATCGAGGGCAGTCTCGAGCGATTGCGTGTTTCGCGCGTCTCCCTACTGCAGATCCACAATTCCATCACTCACCGTGCGGGCGATGAGCCGACTTCGATCACGCCGACGCACGTGCTCGGCCCGGGCGGATTGCTCGACGAAATGCGGCGGATGCAGAGCGAGGGGCTGGTCGAGAATCTCGGACTGACCGGTCTCGGCGAGCCGAGCGCCCTGCGCGAAGTGATCGCCAGCGGCGCGTTGGCTTCGATCCAGATTCCTTACAATCTGCTCAATTCCAGTGCCGGCCACGAGGTACCCACCGGGTGGTCGCTGGCCGACTACGGCAAGGTGATCGCCGACTGCCAAGCGCGGGAGATGGGCGTGTTCGCCATTCGCGTGCTGGCCGGCGGCGCGCTGGCCGGGCGGCCGCCCAGCCCTCACACCTTCAAGACGCCTTTCTTTCCCCTGGAACTCTACAAGCAGGACGTGGCCCGGGCCGAGCAACTGGCGAAGCTGTTGCCGCCGGGCATGACGCGCGAGGAGGCAGCCGTGCGGTTCTCGTTGAGTCATCCTGCGATCACCAGCGCCATCGTCGGCTTCGCCACGCCTGAGGAAGTTGCCCAGGTCGTTGGCTTCGCGTATCGTGGGGCACTCGACGCGGAATTGCTCGAACGGCTCACCGAATTCTCCCTGCGGTCGCAATCTTGAACGGGGCGCAATCCAATCCGAACGATGCTTCCGCCGCGGGCTCGACGCCGCTCGCCGTGGCCGAGTTGTCGATCGGGCGCCGCTGGCTGGTACTGGCCGCGGCCTTTATGGCCTGGATGTTCGCTGGCATGGAGATTTCGTTGTTCGTGCTCATTGCCCGACCGGCAATGGTCGACATGCTTGCTTCGACCGTGGAACCCGCGGAGATCGAAAAGGCCGCGGCGCAATGGTTCGCCTGGTTCCAGTGCGCGTTCTTGTTGGGGGCGGCGGCTGGAGGCTGGGTCTTCGGCGCACTCGGCGATCGCTCGGGACGCACCCGGGCCATGGGGGCCAGCGTGCTGTGCTATTCGGTGGTCACGGGTATCCAGTACTTTGCCGCCGACCCGTATACGCTGCTCGCGTTGCGATTCGTCGCCTGTATGGGCATCGGCGGCGTATGGCCGAATGCCGTGGCCCTGGCCGTGGAGGGATTGCCCCGGGTGTCGCGACCGTTGCTGGCGGGATTGATGGGCACGGCGGCCAACGTGGGCTTCGTGCTCTTGGGTGTCATCTGCGTCGTGTTTCCGGCGACGCCGGAGGCCTGGCGGTGGGTGCTGTTGGTGGGGGCTGCGCCGGCGCTGCTGGGCGTGTTCTCGCTCGTGGCCGTGCCCGAATCGCCGCGGTGGCTGGCGGGACTCTCGACCGCGGCAGTGCAAGCCAAGAAGGCCCAGCCGGTGCGCGAGATCTTGCGTCCGCCTCTGTTGAGTCGCACGATCATCGGCATTTGCCTGGGCGGGATTCCCGTGATCGGCACGGCCGCGAATGCCAACTGGCTCATTCCCTGGTCCGATCAGGTCGCCGCCGCACAGGCCAAAGAGGTCGACTCTGCGTCCGATGGCGAAACGTCAGACCAACCGCAGGGCGACCCGACGGCCAAGGCCCGCACGCAAATCCTGCGATCCGGCGGTGCCGTGTTCGGCAGCCTGTTGGGTGGCTGGATCGCGACGCTGCTCGGGCGGCGGCTCACCTACTTCTTGATCAGCCTGGCGTCTTTCGGTGTCAGTTCGTACATCTACGGGCTCCTTACGCCGGCCGACGAATCGTTCAAGACCTTCACCTTCCTGCTCGGATTCGTAGGCGTGACCTACTTCGGCTGGCTGCCGCTCTATTTACCCGAGCTGTTTCCCACGCGAGTGCGCACGACCGGCACCGGCGTGACGTTCAACTCGGGTCGCATCCTGGCCGCCATTGGCGTCCTCGGTGCCGGGGTAATGGTCGGGTTGTTTCAGGGCGACTATGCCCGCGTGGGCACCTTCACAGGGCTGATTTACCCGGCGGGAATGGTTGTCATTTGCTTCGCACCTGATACCAGCAAGGCGCGAATGGAGGACTGAGCATGGCGAGGGTCGGGCTGATCGGCGTGGGACTGCTCGGCACGGCGCTTGCCGAACGATTGCTCGCGGCCGGGCACGTGGTCGTCGGTTTCGATCTCGATGCAGCAAGACGTCAGGCGCTTGTCGCGGCCGGAGGGATCGCCCTCGAGTCGGCTGCCCGGGTCGCCGAACAATGCGACACCCTCGTCTTCAGCCTGCCCAATTCGAGCATCGTTGCTCAGGTCGTCGCCTCGATCAAGGCCGAGCTGCGCAGCCGCCACCTCCTTGTCGATACCACGACCGGCGATCCCCAGGCCGTCGAGTCTTTGGCCGCCCAACTGGCCAGCTGCGACATCGACTACATCGACGCGACGATTCTGGGTTCCAGTCAGCTCGTGCGGGACGGCCAGGCCATCGTGATGGTCGGCGGCGAGGACGAGGCGGTGGGGACCTGCCGTGAGCTGCTGGCGTGTTTCGGCCGCGAAGCGTTCCACGTGGGCCCGACCGGCGCCGGGTCGCGAATGAAGCTGGTCGTGAATCTCGTATTGGGGCTGCATCGTGCTGTGCTGGCCGAGGGCCTCACACTGGCCAAGGCACTCGATCTGGATCCGGCGTCCGCGCTTGCCATCCTCAAGGCCGGCGCCGCCTATTCGGCCGTAATGGACACCAAGGGCGAGAAAATGCTCACCGGCGACTTTGCCCCTCAGGCTCGACTGTCGCAGCATCTCAAGGACGTGCGGCTGTTGCTGGCCGCCGCTGAGAGAAGCGCCACGTCGTTGCCGCTTTCTGAATCGCATCGAATCTTGCTCGAACGTGCCGAAGCCGCCGGCTACGGTGAGGCCGACAACAGCGCTATCCTGCGGGCGTTCGACAGTTGACGGCCAGGGTCCGGCCCGTGCTTGCCGGCGGATGGGCGGCGACCTAGACTGGCTCGCAGCAAGATTTGCGAATTCCATACCTTTGCCAACGCGAGGTGCGCGATGCGTTACGGGGTGTCGATGGTCGTGGTGCTTGGTCTGTTTGCGGCCTCACAGCCTGCCTTTGGCCATTTCTTGTTCACGCGGATTTGCCCACCGGCCGAAGGGGGCCGCGTGGCCGAAGTCTATTTCAGCGAGTACGCCACCGCCGGCGACCCGCGCTACATCGACAAAGTTGCCACTGCGACATTTCAGATTCAGACCAAGCCCGGTGAGTTCAAGACGCTGCCAATGCGGCGTTTGGCCGATCGCCTTCGCGGGCACGTCCCCGCCGAGGGGCCGCTGCTTGTGGCGGGTAAGCTCGACTACGGCGTGCTCGAGCGCACGCCGCCCTTTCTGCTGCGGCACTACAGCAAGGCCGTGGCCGGAACACCGGAGGAAGTGAACCGGTTTTCACCGACCGGCTCGCCGATTGAACTGCTTGCCAAGTTCGAGCCCACGCGCGTCGTGCTGACCGCGCTGCTCGACGGGCGGCCGATGCCGAACGTGCGCATCGACACCGTCGACGCCGATTTGGTAGGCGAGGAACTGACCACCGACGCCGATGGCCGAGCGATTTTCGAGCCGAGCGAGCCCGGCGTCTACTGCGTCTACGTGGGTCACACGCTTGACGAATCCGGCGAGTATCGGGGCACGGCCTACGACGAAATTCGGCGGTTCGCCACGCTGTCGTTTGCCTGGCCGCTGGCACCGTCCGAACCCGATCATGAGGCGGTGGCTTTGTTCGAGGAGGCGCTTGCCGCCCGGGCAACCTGGCAGAACTTCACCGGCTTTACCGCGGACTTGGAAGGAGATCTTGACGGCCGGCCCTGCTACGGCACGGTGAAAGTATCGGCCGACGGTTCCGTGGAGGTCGACCTGGACGAGGATCAGGCGATGGCCGAGTGGATCGACGATCAGCTCGAATCGATCACCATGCACCGCGCCGCCAGCCAAACGCCCTCGGACGATGGCCCGAAGCCTTCGCTGCGGTTTGCGGATCAGCAGACCGATCATCCGCTAGGCCGGCTGCTCGCATTCCAGGGGGGGCACTTTGCCAGCAGCTACCGGGTGAAGGACAAGCAGCTCACCACCGTCAATCGCGTGATCGACGGCCAGAACGTGACGATCACCGTGCTCGACAACTTGCGAAACGAAGAGGGCAAGTTCCTGCCCCGGCTCTACACGGTTCAGTACTGGGACGAATCGACCGGCGAGCCCGTGCGAACCGAAACCGTGCAAGATCGCTGGACGCGCGTCGGCAAGTGGGACTTACCCGCCGAGCATACCGTGACGACCGCTTCGGCCGACGGCTACACCGTACGCACCTTCAAGCTCGCCGATCACACGCTGATCGAGTAGGTCATGCACTCCCCGTGCATGTCCATCCATCGCAAGATAACGCGCCCGTTTCATGCACGGGGTGCACGACCTACGACGCGGTGTCGGTCTGCGGCGGGCGGGGCGCGAGCCAGCGGGTGATGGCCTGCGAAAGGATAATCACCACGGCGCCGATCATCAGCACGATCAGCCCGGCGTTGAGCAGACCCTGCAACAACGTGAAATTGAATCCGCCTTGTTTCCAGCCGTCGGCGATCTGGCCGGCAAAGCGGCCGGAGATCATCTGATAGCCGGCCGTCAGCGTGCTGGCCGTCACGAACAGCATCGGTAGAATCGTCAGCGGGGCGTAGCGCCCACGGCCGGCGTTGATCATCACCGTGGTCACGATCACCAGGGCCAACACGGCCAGCATCTGGTTGGCGATGCCGAACATCGGCCAAATCGTCTCGATCGATCCGCTCCAGATCAGTCCTCCCCAGCCGACCGTAACCAGTGCCGTGGACAGCACGGCCCCGGGCATCCAGTCGGTGCGATCGAACGCCGGGTTGATCTTGCCCAGCGCCTCTTGCAATAGGAACCGCGCGATGCGCGTACCGGTATCGATCGTGGTCAAGATGAACAACGCTTCGAACATGATTGCGAAGTGGTACCAGTACTTGATCACCGATTCGAGGTTCACCGCGTCGCCGGCCACCCGGGCCATGGCGTCGCGAAAGATCTGGGCCATGCCCACGGCCAGCGTCACGGCGCCGCCGGTGCGTCCGCGCAGGGCCTCACCGCCGACTTGTTGCTCGATTTCCGCCAGGTTGTCGGCGCTGGCGTCCATTTCGGCCAGCTCATCGACATAGTCGGCCTGCTGCGATAGATCGATGTTGATGGCCCAGTAATCACCCTGGGGCAGCGAAGCGGCGGCGATCAAGGCCATGATGCCGACCAGCCCCTCGATCAGCATCGCTCCATAGCCGATCATCCTCGCGTCGGTTTCCTTGTTGATCATCTTGGGCGTGGTGCCCGAGGAGACCAGCGCGTGAAATCCGGAGATCGCACCGCACATGATGCAGATGAAGCAGAAGGGAAAGATGGCGCCCTTGAAATACGGGCCGCCGCCCCCGGCGAACAGTTCGTTGTACGTCGGCGCGTGCATCGTCGGGTTGGCGACGATCACGGCACCCACGAGCAGCGCCACCGTGCCGATCTTCAAAAAGCTCGACAGGTAGTCGCGCGGGCAAAGCAACAACCACACCGGGAGCACGGAGGCAATGAAACCATAGGTACAGATGGCCAGAATCGTCTGGTTGCGGGTGAGTTGGAAATAGGGCTCGAGCGCCGAGCCGGGAATCCAGTTGCCGGCTACCGTCACGCCCAGAACGCCTAAGGCGCCGATGGCCGACGCCTCGACGACGTGTCCCTTGCGCAGCACGTACATATACAACCCGACCAACAGCGCGATCGGAACCGTACAGGCAATCGTGAATGTTCCCCACGAGCTGCCGGGCACGGCCTGCTTTACGCCCTCGGGCAGCGTGATCACGCCCTCGCCATCGGGCGCCAGCGGGGAGACGTCGCCCGGCTCCTCGTCCGCGGGATGATCGAGCGCGATAGTAAAGCTTTCGCTGCGGACGACCTCACCGCCGGCGGCGTATTCGATCGTCGTTTCCGGCGGCAGTGTGGCGTAGAAACGCGACTCGTCGCTGGAGAGTTCCACCGATGCCCCCTCGGGCACGGAAAAGCGTGTCCCCTCGGCCAGCTTGATCTCCTCGCCGCCCAGCGCTTTGACCACGACCACTCCCAGCCCCGAAAGCGCGATGATCACGACAAACAGGATCGTGATCGAAGCGGTCGTGCCGGCCAGCGAGCCGATCTCGGCCCGGGCGATCTCGGCCAGCGAGCGGCCGCCGCGACGCACCGATGCGGCCAGCACGAGCATATCTTGCACGGCCCCGGCCAGGCACACGCCCACGACGATCCATACCAGCCCCGGCATGTAACCGTATTGAATGGCCAGGACGGGCCCGATAAGTGGACCGGCCCCGCTGATGGCGGCAAAGTGATGCCCGAACAGCACCCACTTGTTCGTCGGATGGTAGTTCTGACCGTCGTTGAATTGATGGGCCGGCGTGACGCGCGAGTCGTCCAGCGCGGCCACCTTGGCGGCGAGGAAGGCGCTATAGAAGCGGTAGGCGATCGCCAGGCAGGCCAGCACGATGAGAATGAGCGGCATCGCATTCATCGACGAGAGCACCTCGCAGGTTGCACGTGGAGAATTGCCTCCTCAATATAAGCCAGCGCCGCGCCAAACACTAACCCGCGTCCTCGTCAGTTCAGCCCGAAGCCATCGACGACGGCGCGTCGTTGGCCGCGCGCGGGATCTGTCAGGGCTGGCACGAAAAAAAAGCGGGCGACGAGCGCACAGCCCTCGTCGCCCGCTTCAGTCCCTGGCACGGTCGATGCCTAGAAAATCCCCAAGGCCATCAGGCTGTAGCGCACCGTCAGGCCTGCAACGACCACGGCCACCATGCTCATCAGCTTGATGAGAATGTTCAGGCTCGGGCCGCTGGTATCTTTGAACGGGTCGCCGACCGTATCGCCGACGACGGCCGCCTTGTGAGCTTCGGTACCTTTGCCGCCGTGGGCTCCGGCCTCGATGTACTTCTTGGCGTTGTCCCACGCACCACCGGCGTTGGCCATGAACACCGCCACGCAGAAGCCGCTGGTGAGGGCTCCGACGAGCAGTCCCATGACGCCGCCGACTCCAAGTACCAGCCCGGTCGCCACCGGAGTGGTGAGGGCCAACAGCGACGGCACGATCATCTCGCGCTGGGCCGCCTTGGTGCTGATCGCCACGGGAGCCGCGTAGTCGGGCTTGTCGGTCCCTTCCATGATGCCTGGCTTTTCGCGGAATTGCCGGCGCACTTCCTCGACCATGCCCTTGGCGGCCCGGCCGACCGCCTTCATGGTCATGGCACAGAACAGGAACGTGGCCATGGCCCCGATGAAGACGCCGACCAGGACCTTGGGATTCATTAGCGACGCATCGTAGTAGCGCGTGAAGTCGGGCAGCGTGGCGTTCTTCACGGGAATCAGGGCCCGGTTGTTGCTGGCGATTACCAGCGTGTCGGCCCCGTCGACCGTGGCCTCCTGGAACATCGAGTCGGGAAGCTTCACCGGCGCCTCGCGAAAGCCGGCGTACTCTTCGTCCTCCCAACCCTCGATCGTGCGGAGATCGTTCGGCAGAATCAGGTAGGGCCTGTGCACCTCTTCGCTCTCGACGTCGACGACGAACTGGTTGCTGAGCTTGTAGACGCCCGGCTCCATGTCAGCCGTGACAACGGCCTCGGACCAGCGGTCGAAACCGATCCGCACTTCTTCGACGTAAGCGGCCAACAGGGCCAAGGCCGTCAAGGCGGCTGACCCGATGGCAAAGCCCTTGCCGGTGGCCGCGGTCGTGTTGCCCAAGCTGTCCAACGCGTCGGTGCGCTCGCGGACGATCGGCTCGAGGCCGGCCATCTGAGCGTTGCCGCCGGCGTTGTCGGCGATTGGGCCATAAGCATCGGTGGCCAACGTGATGCCCAGCGTGCTGAGCATGCCTACCGCGGCGATACCCACGCCGTACAAGCCGAGGGCGAAGTACTGCAAGTCGTTGAATCGCCAGTCGCAGGCGAATCCAAAGGCCAGAATAGTCGCGACGCAGACGATGACGACTGGAAACCAGACGCTCATCATGCCCTCGGCCACGCCGCCGATGATGACGGTGGCCGGCCCGGTCACGGCTTGATCGGCCAGCTTCTGCGTCGGGGCATATTCGTCGCTCGTGGAGTATTCGGTCCACTTACCGATCAGCCAGCCCGCCCCGAGTCCCACGACGATACTCCAGGCGACGCCGAGAAAGTCGGGCATTAGCCAGTAGGTGAGGCCCCAGGCGGCGGCGATCACCATCACGCTGGAGACGTTGATGCCGCGTCCCAACGCCTTGAGCAGGGTCTTCTGCGAAGCGTCTTCCTCAGTCCGCACCATGTAGATGCCGGCGATCGAGAGGAAGATGCCCACCGCGGCGATCGACATCGGCAGGAACAGAGCGTTGAGTTGGAAGGTGGCGATCACGTCCTCGGTGACATCCGGCGCGTCCTCCATGGCGGAATACAGATCGCGAATGATCGCCCCGCTGGAAAACGCCGAAACGCCCAAGGCGGCGGTCGCCAAAATCGAACCGCAGTACGATTCGTACAAGTCAGCTCCCATGCCGGCCACGTCGCCCACGTTGTCGCCCACGTTATCGGCGATGGTAGCCGGGTTGCGAGCATCGTCTTCAGGAATGCCCTGTTCGACCTTTCCGACCAGGTCGGCGCCGACGTCGGCCGCCTTGGTGAAGATGCCGCCGCCGACGCGAGCAAACAGCGCCTGGCTACTGGCCCCCATGCCGAAGCAGAGCATCGTGACGGTGATTTCTTCCAGCGAAAGCCGGTCGTAACCCAGCGCCGGCACGATCCAGTTGAGCACCAGGAACCAGAGCGTGATGTCGAGCAGCCCCAGGCCGACGACCGTCAGACCCATCACCGCACCGGAGCGGAAGGCCACCTGCAGGCCGGCGTTGAGCGACTTTTGGGCACCCGCCGTAGTGCGGCTGCTGGCCCAAGTGGCGGTCTTCATGCCAAACCAACCCGCCAGACCGGAGAAGAAGCCGCCGGTGATGAAGGCAAACGGCACCCATTCGCTCTGCACTTCGAGCACGAAGGCGGCGACTGCCAACAGACCGAAGATGACGACGAAGAACAGCGTGACGATCTTGTACTGCTGCTTGAGGTAGGCATTGGCCCCTTCACGCACGTAGCCGGCGATTTCGATCATCGTCGGGGTGCCTTCGTCGGCGGCCATCATGGTCTTGTAGAACTGCCACGCCTGCACCAGCGCGACGACCGCCCCGCCAAAGGCAACCGCCCAGATGAGATAGAACTGGAACTGATTGGAGGCATCGCCGCTGGCGGCGGCATCGGTCGCCTCGGCGGCTTCCTGTGCCCAGGCGCCAGGGGCGCCGACCAACATTGCCAGCGCCACAGCGAAAAGAGCCCCAATCATCGTTCGTCTGTGCCGCAGTACCCGCGACCACCGGCAATTTGCGATCATGCTTACAACCTTCCCTCAGCTTCTTTCTGGTTCGTTCGAGTTCCCAAATGAATCGTGTGCGTCAAGGGCCGTGTGTCGGCCTGGACGACGACGCGGTTCGGTGAGCCACCGGCGTGTGCAGCTAACGGCGCGCGAGGCAGCGGGCACGCGAGAGGTGCAAAGGCTTACGTCCCGAAAGCCGGTTTGCATCGGCAGCCGCCTTCACCGGCAAAGGGCAGTTTCCAGGCGAAGTTCTCTTCCGGAGAACCGCCTGCAGAATCCCCGCTCGGCCGGACGGTGATTTCCATGTGAGGGCCCCTCACGGGCCTGCCCGTTGCCACCAACGGATCCCACGCGAGGCCGCGCCCGAGGTGAGGGCCAAAAGCGCCATCGCCACGCGCGACGTAGAAAGCGAAAAATGTAGTTCAGGCGCCACAATCTGTCAACTGGGAAGAAGTTGGGACTGCAACACCGCATCCAAATTCGCTGGATCCGTGTCCGGCGAGTCGATCCAACGCCGCCACCGCGATGCTTCCTGGGGCGGTTGTCGCCGCGAAATCATGCGCGTTCGACACCGACTTGCGAGGGGCACGTAGCGCAGTGGGCCGCCAGTTGTCCTTGCTCGCGGGGGGCGCGAACCTAGAATTCGAAAGACAACCCTCTCCTCAGCGCCCAGGAACCGGAATGAGCTCCTACCCCGACACGCAACACCATCGGCCGGCCCACGGCGATCCCGAGAACCCGCTGTTGGCCGAGGTGGTACCGACCGACGTCGAGGAAGTCGAGCCGCGGCAGATTCCGCTGATGCCGATTCTGCTGTTCCTGTTCACGTGCTACTCAACCTACACGGTGGAGGATGGTGGTCTTGCCTATGCTGTTGCGATCATGGGTATCCTTCTCTGCCACGAGTTCGGCCACTATCTTCAGGCACGCCGCTATGGCGTGCCCGCCAGCCTGCCCTATTTCATTCCGATGCCGATCAGCCCGATTGGCACGATGGGGGCCGTGATCGCCATGCGCGGCCACATGGGCGACCGAAAGGCGCTGTTCGACATCGGAATTACGGGGCCGCTGGCGGGGCTCGTGCCGGCGCTAATCTGCACTGTCGTCGGCCTCAGGATGTCATCCATCGTCGAGGTAGTGCCTGACGGAGACTACCTGGGGGCGCCCTTGCTATTCCTGTGGCTCAGCGACTTGTTGCTAGATCCCCTAGGTCCAGGGCAAGCGATCGACTTGCACCCAATCGCGTTCGCCGGCTGGGTTGGAGTATTTATCACCGCATTGAACCTCATCCCGATCGGCCAGCTTGATGGCGGACACGTGCTCTACGCCCTGCTGCGAAAGAAGGCCCATCCTGTGGCCACGGTGCTGCTGGTCGGCGCGATGCTGGGCGTTGTGCTTACCGGCAACTACGGCTGGTTGCTGATGATCGCCCTGTTGTGGCTGATGGGACCGAATCACCCGCCCACGGCAAACGATGACATTCCGCTCGGCACGGGCCGCACGATTCTCGGCTGGCTGACCCTGTGCTTCATGTTCATCGGGTTCACCCCAACGCCGTTCATGTCGATGTAGCGACGCGTCGTCGCCATCGACTCCGCGCGAGATGGGCGGGCTAGGCCGCCTGGGTCTCGTCGTCCGAGGCGTCGTTGTCTTCGCGGACGTTGAGAATCTCGCCGGTTTCGCTGACGTCCTCGAAACGCACGCTCACGCGTTTCGAGATGCCCGACTCCTGCATCGTGATGCCGTAGAGCGTGTTGGCGCAGGTCATCGTCTTTTTCGAGTGCGTGACGACGATGAACTGCGTCCAGGCCAGGAACTCGGTCAGCACGCCGATAAACCGCTCGATATTCGCTTCGTCGAGCGCCGCGTCCACCTCGTCGAGCACGCAAAAGGGGCTGGGGCGACTGCGGAAAATGGCCAGCAGCAGCGCCACGCAGGTCAGCGTCTTTTCGCCGCCGGAGAGTAGCGAGATGTTGCGCGGTTCCTTGCCCGGCGGCCGAGCGATGATCTCGATCCCGCTGTCGAGAATGTCGACGCCTTCCTCCAGCACGATGTCGGCTTTGCCGCCGCCGAACAACTTGCGGAACAGCGACTCGAAGTGCTCCCGCACGACTTCCAGCGTGTCGGAGAAAAGCCGTCGGCTGTCGGCGTTGATGCGCGAAATGATGGACTCCAGCGAGCCCTTGGCGTCGGACAGATCCTTGTGCTGTGCCGACAGCGACGCGAAGCGCTGTTCGAGCTCTTCCAACTCGGCCAGGGCGTCGAGATTCACGCCGCCAATGCTGTTGAGCTTGTTCCGCAGGTCGGCGATCTCGCGATCGACCTCCTCGCGCTGGTGCAGTTCCTCGGGCGTCGGCTCGTGCTCCAGTTCGCCCAGTTCGATGTTGTAGTCCTCGCGCAGCCGATCGGCCAGCGTGGTGCGTTCGTGACGCACTTCGCCGGCGGCCAGTTCGGTTTCGTGGAGCTTCGTTTCCAGCTTGCGAATCGAGGATCGCACGCGCTGGGCCTCGGCACCCAGTTGGCCCTTCTGCTCGCGCCAATGATCGCGCTGCTGGCTGTGGCGCACCGCTTCGGCGGCGAAAGCTTCCTTGCGCAGGAACAACTCGGCCACGACGGACTCCGCCCGGAGGATGTTCCGCTCGGCGTCGCGTAGTCGTTCGAGGCAGATTTCCAGGTGCGAGCGACCGTCGGCCAGGGCCCGACCGCGTTCCTGCTGGTCGCGTTCCAGTTGGTTCTTTTGGGCCCGGAGGTGTGACAGCCGCTGCTCGCTCTTGACGACTTCGATCTTCGTGGCCCCGGCTTCGCGGCTGAAGCGTTGGCGGACTTGTTCGAGTTGCGAAGCCTGCTGGGCGCTTTCCTGAACGCTGCTCTCCAGCTCCACGACGGTAGCTTCTACCTGATGCAGTTGCGCACGCGCCTCGGCTAGCTGGTGCGTGGCACGCTCGTGCTCGTCGGCCGCGGCCGAGAGCTCGGCACGTACCGACGTGATCTGCCGTTCGAGCTGCGCGTGCCGCTCTTCGGCCGCACCGGCCGCGGAGCGCTCGCGGGCAAGTTGCTCGTTGAGCTGTCGCAGTTCCGCGGCTCCGGCCTGGACTTCGGATTCTCCTTCGGTCACTAGCGCGTCGAGGCGGCGGCATTCGTTCTCGCGCGTGGCGATCTGTGCTTCCAACTCGGCCAGTTGGCGGCGCAGCACGCGCAATTCGCTGCGGCGCGAAATGAGCCCCGTCGAGGCGTGCCGCGGCCCCACGTGCAGTGTGCCGCTGGCGTCGACCGTCTCGCCTGCGCGGGTGACGAAGCTCAGCCCGCGCCCTTCGCGGGCGGCCAGTTCCAAAGCGCGCTCGAGGTTCTCGACGATCCACGTCCGGCCCAGTAACTGCCGGGCGAGGGTGGCGAACTCGGGAGACGTTTCCACGAACGTATCGGCCCGGCCGACGACGCCCGGCTGACCGGCCAGATCGATCGCGTCGAGGTGCGTTTTGGGGGGAAGTGCATCCAACCGGATGAAGCCCACCCGGCCCGCCAGCGGCGGCGCGGTGAGCAAGTGGTCGGTCCAGCATTTGCCGTTGCCCACGACCACGCACCCAGACAACTCGCCCAGTGCCAGTTCGACCAGCGGGGCCGACTCGAAATTCACGTGCAGCAGGTCCGCCACGAGCCCGCGCACTTCTGCGAGGGGACCGTCCCCGGCAGTCTGAGCGTCGACGAGCAGTTGCTTGACGCCGGCACTGACGCCTTCGAGCCGCTTTTCCAGCTCTTCGAGCACAGCAGCGCGTTCGCCGGCACCACTGGCCCGCTCCCGCAGATGCGATAGGGCGGTGTGCGCTTCGTTGGCCTCGCCGCGATGGGTCGATAGCCGCGCCACGGCCTCGTCTTGGGCCTGCTGCTTGTTTTGGCAAGTGTCGCCCAGGGCCGCACAGCGCTGGCGGATGGTTTGCAGTTCGCCGGAGAGCGCGTCGAGTGTTGTCGCAAGCTCCGACTGCCGCTTGCTCAACCGATCACGAGCGGCAGCCGCCGACGCCACGCCTGACTCGAGCCCGCTGGTCTGGCTGGCCAGTGCCGAGGCGGCCCGCATCTGTTCCAGGTGCGCGCTGCGCCGCTGCTCGTTTTCGGCGCGCAGTTCGTCGAGCTGTGCCGTCAGTTTGGTGAGCCCGCGTTCTTCTTCGGCCAGGCGAAGGGCGACTTCGCGGTGTTCCTTCTCGGCAGTTTCAAGGCTGTTGTCGATCGTGGCCAGTTGTTGTTGTAGGTCGACGGCGCGGACGCTCATCGTGGTCAGTTGTTTGCGATAGCGACCAGCTTCCTCCTCGAGATCGCGGGCTCGGCGGCGCTCGTGCTCGATCGACGACTCGTGGGCGGCGATGCGTTCGCGGTTTTGGGCGATCTCGTTCTCGCTGAGGCGCGTGGCCGTGTCGGACTCGGCGATTCTCGATTCCAGGCCGAAGGCCTGCGTTTCGAGCGTTTCCAACCGCGAGGCCAGAAGCGTGTTTTCCTCGCGAGCCGCCTCGAGCTCGCCTTCGAGCTTCTCCAACTCAGCGGTGTGCTTTCGCCAGTCGGCAGCTCCGATCTGGGTGCGAAGCGATTGCAGGCGGTCGGTGTATTCCTTGTAGCGCCGTGCCTTACCGGCCTGGGATCGCACGGCACGCAGGCGGTTTTCGACCTCGTCGACGATGTCGGACAGCCGCAGCAGGTTTTGCTCCACGCGCTCGAGCCGCCGCTGGGCTTCGAGCTTCTTGGCCTTGAAGCGGCTGATGCCGGCGGCCTCCTCGAAGATCAGCCGCCGATCGCGCGGCGAGCTTTGCAGCAGGATATCGACCTTGCCCTGCTCGATGACGCTGTAGGCCTCGGTGGCCACGCCCGTGCCGGCGAACAGGTCGCGGATGTCGCGCAATCGGCAGGGCTGGCGATTGATCAGGTATTCGCCCTCGCCGCTGCGATAGACCCGCCGGGTGATGTGCACTTCGGGGGTATCGAGCGCGAGCAGGCGGGCGGAATTGTCGAAGGTGAGCGTGGTTTCGGCGGTATTCAGCGGCCGCCGCGTGGATGAGCCGTTGAAGATGACGTCGGCCATCTCGCGGCCGCGGAGGCTCTTGACGCTTTGTTCGCCCAGCACCCACTTGATGGCGTCGACAATGTTGCTCTTGCCGGAGCCATTGGGGCCAACGACGACGGTGATTCCCTGGGGGAATTCGAGCCGCGTCTTGTCGGCAAAGCTCTTGAAGCCGACCAGTTCCAGCGCCTTGAGCATGGGCCACGTGGGGCGAACGAGTGGGGGCAGACCGGCCGCCGAAGCATGGGCGGCACTAAACGCTCTATTTTACCAATAACGGCCCCCGCAGGCTGGACCGCTTGAGCGACTATTTTGCCCTTTTTCCCCGAAAAGATGCTAGCCCGAATCGCTTGATCGTCGGACCCCCGGGCTGCTATCGCGAGTTCTTGCGCCGTAGCGACGAGAACAAGTCGGGCAGGGGATTGGCCACCTCGATCTTGCCTTCATTCGGGTCGCCGGCAAGTTCCTCGGCCAGGGCGTCCTTGTGGCGGTATTCGCGACCGCCGGCCGGCAGCGAGTCGACCTCGAATCGTGCTGCCAGCGCTCCGGTGCTCTTGGCGTGACCCAGTGCCTGGACGACGTCGGGATACGTGCCGCCAAGTTCGACGATGGCCCGAATCACCTCGTCGACCTTCGTGCCAACCACGCGTTTCTGGTCGGGAACGCCGACGGCAAACTTGCTGACCGTCACGCGGTTGCCGGTGCCTTTGATCAGGATCGACTTGCCTGCTTCGAGCACGAACGGCGTAGACAGCGTCTGCTCGTGGCCGAATACGACGATCTCGGGCCGATGACTGCGGGTCACGTGGATCATCGGCGGACCCGTCGTGCCCAGCACGTGGTAGCCGAACTCGCCTCCGAGGCTCTCGCCGCGCACCAGCGGATCGGCACGATTCATGGCCCAGAGGGCCCGGAATGCGCCATATCGGGTTTCGGAACTTTGCACCTCGAGCAGCCCGACCAACTCGTCGCGAGCGGACACGTCGGCCATCGAGCTGAGAGCCGCCAGGGCATAGGCCCGGAACGCGGGCTCTTCGCGGGCTGCGCGAGCCAACGGGGCTGCCGCCCGATTGTCATCGAGATAGGCCAGGGCTTCGGCCGCATAGAACCGCACCTCGGGATCCGTACTCTCGGTACCGGTCACCAGGGCGGAAACGGATTCCTGGCCGATCGCCTCCAACCGCAGGGCGGCCGTGGCCGCGGTGATCGGGTCGAGCAGTTGCCGCTCGAGCAGCCCGATGCGTAAGCTTTGCTCCGCGGGTGTCTCTTGCAGCGGGATGGACCGCACCACGCGAACGTAGCGAGCAATGTTGTCCTTGTACCGCGGGTGAATCTTCAGGTCGATGCGTTCATCGCTGACCGGCTTGGCGGCTCCCTGTTTGATGCCGCGCGAGAACAAGTGGAAACGACGGTTGATTGCCTGTCCGATCCGGGCGGCCAACTGCACCGACTTGTCTTCGGGGGCGATGAACAGGCCGATATCGCGCGAGCGGGTGGCCTTGCCGCCGCCCAGCACGCGTCCGCGCACGAGCAGCGCTCGATCCTTCTCGCCTTCGGCCGAGGGATCGACCAGCAGGGGACCTTCCCCGAGACCCCACGTGTGCCCCTGGCGGATCGCTCCGCCCAGCACGGCCATTTCCGTGAGGCGCGTTTCCATCAGCCAACCGCCCCGCAGGCTGGTTGTTTCGCTATGCGAGGGGACGTGAACTTCCAGATCGAACGAGTCGCCTTTGCGCACGCCGGGCGGCAGAAAGCCGCGAACGAGTACGAGCGACGTCGACGGCGAAGCCAGCAACTGGTTGGGATGCTGCACGCCGATAGTCTGCAATTCGTGATATAGCGCGGAACGTTGCGGAGACGGCGCCGGATCTTCGCCCGTCGCGTCGAGATTCGTGACTAGAGCCACTGACTCGACCGGGACGTAGCGATCACCGAACGGCCGGGCGACTTCGCCGACGAGCCGAGTCTTCGACTCCAGCACGCCAGAAAATTCTTCCGGACTTTGCGAGCGCAAATTGGGCGCCGCGCACCCGAAGAGCGCTATCGCTCCGCAAACGAACCAGGCGTAGCAAGGCCTCATGCCGTGCTCCGTAGGCTTACCCAGCGACACTCCGCAATCCCGCGCTTCCGTGCACGCACGAGCGGCGTCGTGTTAGTCTCGCCGTGAGAAACACACGAACGAGTTTCTCAGAAATGCTTTGACGAGGGCGGGAAGATAGTGGGCCTCCCCCGGGGCGTCAAGGCCGCTTTTGCGGCAGTTCGCCAATCTTGCGCCGTCGCGCGTTTATGGCGGATCGTAGCCCCCGGCACGAAACGGGTGACAGCGGGCGATGCGGCAGATGCCCCGCCACGTACCTCGCAAAAAACCGTGCTTTCGCACCGCCCCGATCATGTAGTGGCTGCACGTCGGCTGATAGCGGCAGCCGAAACCCACGAACGGACTCAACGTCACCTGGTACAGCCGCACGAGTGCTATCACGGCGTGAGCCGGGAGACCGCGCATTGCTTGCCAAACCGATTGCATCGTCGAATTCACTCGTTGCGCCTTGCATGCAGAGAACGGCTGCTTGGCAATTATACTGCATCTCCCTTGCGCCGAACCCGCTGTGTCCGCGGCGCAGCCTCACGCTCGCACGGCGCCGTCCTGCGGCTTATTAGCCCCTTTGCGACGGCCCGGCATCTTTGGCACCTTGGTTCTTGCCCTTGAGGCGCTTGCATGCTCGCCTGGTCAACTGCACGATCGACTTCTGCAGGGATTCCAACTGAGGCTCGCCGCCGCGCGGAATAGCCACGATATCGATCGCCTCGGGCAGTTCGGTCCGCGAGAGGCGAAACGCCTCGCGCAGCAAACGCTTCCACCGGTTGCGCACGACGGCCCCGCCATGCTTGCGCGACACCGAAAGGCCCAGCCGCTGGTGCGACAGTTCATTCGAGGCAACGTATACCAACAGCGTCCCATCCGAGGCCGAGCAGCGCTGCCGATAGACGCGATCGAAATCGGCGCTCTTGCGCAGGTGGAAACGAGGCTCAAAGCGCTGAGACGGCGTCGAGGCATTCATTTCGAATCGCCGGCCGGCCGGTCGCCGTCGCCGGGCACCAGTGGCTTGCGGTACCACTGGTCTTGGCTGTGCTGCGTGGGGCCGTGCGACTTGCGTGCGGCCCGCATCGCCTGGCGTCCGCCCATGATTACCAGGGCCATCAGAAAGCCGCCCAATAGCACCAGGCCCAGCAGTGCCATCAGCACTTTGGCCCGCCGCTGGGGATCGAGCTTCATCAGCAGCGGTTCCGCTTTTTTCTCCGCGTCCGCGGCGGCCTCCACCGCCAGCAGCAAGGTGCTCGACGACCAGACGCTTAAGCGGGTAACGAGGTCGCTTACCATTTGAGATCCCGCCGCGGATCTTGCGCGTGCATGCTCTTCACGTGTTCGTCGAGCTTCTTGATCGTTTCCTGGCATTCCGCGTCTAGCGGACTGGGAAGCACGATCTGTACTTCGGCGTACAGGTCGCCGGGCTCGGCTCCATCCGCCGCGACACCGCGTCCCTTGACGCGCAGTTTACGGCCGCTCGAGCTCCCCGGGGGGATCGAGAGCGCAATCGTGCCGCCGGGCGTCGGTACGTCGACCTTGGCTCCCAGTGCGGCTTCGGCCACCGTGACCGGTACGCGCACTTCGAGGTTCTTGCCCCGCCTCGTGAACCAGGGATGCGGGGCCACGTTGATCTTGATCAGGATGTCGCCGGGTTTGCCGCCCGGGGCTTCCTCGCCCTGCCCGCGAAGTCGCAGTTTCTTGCCTTCCTCGGTGCCGGCGGGGATTTTCACCGTCAGCGTTTCCACCTTGCCGCTGCTGCGGCGCAGCGAAATCTGCGCCTGGCCGCCGACCACTGCGGTGTTGAACGGGATTTCCAATTCCGCGGAGATGTCGGCGCCGCGCGGTTGAGGGCGCGGGCCTGCGCCGCGTGCGCGACCCCCGGCGCGGCGAAACTGCCCGAAGATGTCGCCGAACATGCCGGCCGGATCGCCGCCCCCGCCGCCGTAGCGCTGGCCGAACAATTCGCTGAAGTCGACTTCCTCGCCGCCGGGCCAGGCCGCTCTGGCACCTCCGCCCCGTGGCCCGGCTCCGCCGCCGCCGGCCATCGACTCGAACGAGCTGCCGTAGCGGTCGTAGAGTTCCCGCTTGCTGGGGTCGTTGAGCACGTCGAAGGCCCGCTGCACCTCTTGGAAGCGGGTCTTGGCCGTATTGTCGTCGGGGTTCAGGTCGGGGTGATGTTTGCGGGCGAGCTTGCGATAGGCCTTTTGAATGTCGGCCGGCGAGGCGTCGCGGCCCACACCCAGGATCTTGTAATAGTCTTCGGACATGCCGATGTCACTACGCGGCAGACGGAGCAAGGAACGATCGGCCGGGCCAGACCGCCTGCCCGGGGTACCGACATTCTACGTTTTGCGGCCAAAAACCATCAAGTCTTCCGGGTCTTTCGGGCGTGCTACGTTTGATACGGATGTATGAACCGACATTTTCGGAGTCCCCATGCAACGTACCCCCTGGTGCCTCTGTGCCGCACTCTGCGCCATCTCGCTGGTTGCGCCGGCCGAAGCTTTGGCCGGTACCGGCGGCAGGCTGAAAATCGAGGTTGTGGACCGCGATACCGGATCGCCATTGGCGTGCCGCATGCATCTGACGAACGCCGGCGGCCGCGCGCTCAAGGCCCCGCGCGTGCCGTATTGGCACGATCATTTCGCGTTCGACGGCACGGTCACGCTCAAGCTCGCCAAGGGCGAATACGATTTCGTCATCGACCGTGGGCCGGAATACCTCGAGCAACGCGGCCATTTCACGATGGACAACTTCTCGCAGGACACGCAGATCATCGAGCTCAAGCGGTTCGTCGACATGGCGGCCGAAGGTTGGTGGTCCGGCGATCTCGACGCGGCCCGCCCGGCCGACGACTTGCCGTTGCTGATGAAGGCCGAGGACCTGCACGTGGTCGAGCTGATTACCTGGCCCGGACGCGAAGTCCTGTTGCCCAGCGGCAAAGAGCCAATCAACCCGATCGTGCAATTCGACGACAATCGCTTCTATCACTCGTCGGCCGGCATCGACGCGCGGGCAGGCGGGACGCTGCTGTACTTCAACTTGCCCGAGCCGCTCGATATCGGCGGACTGAGCGGCGGCTATCCGCCGCAGCAGGAAGCCGTCGCCGAGGCCAAGCAACACGCCGGCGCTTGGGTCGACGCCCAAAAGGCGTACGGCTGGGACGTACCCCTGTGGGTGGCCGCCGGGCAACTCGACTCGGTGCAAGTGCTGAACAGCAACCTGCGCCGCAAGGAGGTGGCCAGCAGCGAGCGCGACGGTAAGCCGCGCGACGAGCTCGTTTACCCGGCTCCCTACGGAAACGGCCGCTGGTCGGAGGCGATCTACTACCACTTGCTCAACTGCGGTTTGCGTATCCCGCCCACGGCCGGCAGCGGGTCGGGCCAGGTGGCCAACCCGCTGGGCTACAACCGCATGTACGTGCACGTCGACGGCGACCTGACGTACGAGAAATGGTGGCAGGGCGTGGCCGCCGGCCGCGTGATAGTCACCAACGGCCCGCTGATTCGGCCCACCGTCGAGGGCGAAATGCCCGGATATGTGTTCCGCGCCGACGAGGGGCAGGTGGTCGAACTCGAAATCGGCCTGACCATGTCGTCCCGCGACAATGTCTCGTATATCGAGGTCATCAAGAACGGGGAGGTCGTGCAGTCGGTGCGCGTGGCCCAGTGGGCCGAGAACGGCGGACGGCTGCCGCCGGTCGTGTTCGAGCAAAGCGGCTGGCTGCTGCTCCGCGCCGCGACCGATGTCTCCGACACCTACCGCTACGCGATGACGGCGCCATACTACGTCGAGATCGGCGACAAGCCCCGCGTCAGCCGCCAGTCGGTGCAGTTCTTCCTCGACTGGCTCAAGCAACGCACCGTCGCGGTCAAACTCGAGGTGACCAACCCCGAGCAACAGGCGGCCGTGCTCGAGTATCACGACCAGGCCCGAGCCTACTGGGAAGACCTGCTTAGTCAGGCCAACGCGCCGTAAGCCTACGTGCCCCAGTCGCGCGGGTAGCGAAAATCGCGATCCATGGTGCGGTGCGTCAGCTTCGCGATCACGGGCAGCCGCCGCTTGTATTGATTGCGGCGAATCATTCGCACCACGCGGTCGATGAACTCGGCATCGAATCCTGCCCGCACCAACTGAGCCGGCTGCCAGCGTCGATCGACCAACAGCACGAGTAGGCGGTCGACTTCCTCGTAGCCGAAGCCTAGTTCGCCTTCGTCTGTCTGGCCCACCCACAGGTCGCCACTGGGGGCTTTCTTGAGAATGGCGTCGCCTACACCCAGATGCTTCGCCAATTGGCGTAGCTGGGTCTTGTACAAGTCGCCGATCGGGTTTATCGCCGAGGCCAGGTCGCCGAACTGCGTGCCGTAGCCCAAGAGCAGCTCGGTCTTGTTGCTGGTGCCGACCACCAGGCCCTCGAAGGCCGCGCTTTGGTCATAGAGGATCGTCATCCGTTCCCGTGCACACTTGTTCGCCAGTCGCATCCGCGACACGTTCGGCATGTGCGCCAGGTAAGCATCGATTTGTGGCGTGATCGGCACTTCGAGCGACTGCACGCCCAGGTCGGCGATCACGGCCCGGCTGTCGCGCAACGTCTCCTCGCTCGACGTCTTGTAGGGCATCGTGACGGCCAGCACGTTCTCGGGGCCCATCGCACGCACGGCCAGATAGGCCACGACGCTCGAGTCGATGCCGCCGGAAAGCCCGAACACCGCGCGGCGGAAACCGGTCCGCTCGATCTCGTTGCGGATGAACCGCTCGAGGATCTCGGCCACCAAAGCCGGATTGATCGTTAGGTCCGTTTGGTCGGAATCAAGCTTCATAGCGACGGCGTTTGATCCGCTTGAGCTCTTCGATGGTCAATAACAACTGCTCGTCGCGTCCCAGCGGCGTAATCAACCGCTCGCGGCGCAACTCGGCCAGGTCGCAACTGACGATCGCCAGCGATTCGTCGAAGGCCGGCGCCCGGGCGATCACGCGGCCGTCGGGCCCCACGGCCAGGCTCTGGCCGAAGAAACACAAGCCGTCCTCGAAACCGACTCGGTTGACGACGATCACCAGCGCGCCCAGCAACTGAGCGTACGTGCGTGCGAACATTTCGTAGGTCTCGGCCGTGGCAATGTTCGGCCCGCCCACGCCGCGTGCTGGTGAGTTGATGATGCAGATCACCGCGTCGACTTCCTCGGCTTGCAGGATCGCGGCGGCTGAAACGTGCCACAGATCCTCGCAGATCATCAGGCCCACGCGTCCCAGCCTCGCGGCGTTGAAGGCCTGAAACCGCTTGCCGGCGGAGAAGTAGCGCTGCTCCTCGAACAGTCCGTAGGTCGGCAAGTAGACCTTGCGGTGAACGTGAACGAGCCGCCCGGCTTCGGCGTACAGGGCGGCGTTGTAGAAGTGATGCCCGCGGCTCTCCTCGACAAAGCCGGCCACGAGGCCCATGGGGCTGGCTGCTTCGACGATTTGGGCGATTTCCAGACTCGAGCGCGGCAGGGACACTTCGGCCACGATGTCGCGCAGAAAGTACCCGGTCAGCGACAGTTCGGGAAAGATCACCAGATCGGCCTGCTGCTCTTTGGCCGCTGCGATCTGGTCCAGATGCATCTGCACGTTGCGCGGACGATCGCCCAGGACCGGTGCGATTTGGGCCAATGCGACCCGCAGCGTACCGTCTTCGGCCGGCGCTATGTTTTCGGTCGGCTGAGAGGCCGTATTGGGCTCGCTCGTCGTACTCACGGAAATGGCCGCAGCGGGTGTTGCTGGAATTCGATCTCTCTCAAGTAAGCTTCCGGGGCGATTGCATGAGTGTCAAGTTCACGCCAGCAGCCGTAAGTTGAAGCCTTGCAACCGTTGGTATCCATCGGCCGCCTTCGATGATGGAGCGATCACGCAGGCCGCATGCAGGTCAATCAAAAAATGCTTGGAATGAGGTTTTCGTCCAAGTATACTTGAACGCTCATTCCAGGAGAGACGCTACTGTAGAGTCCCAACAGCCACCGGCGGCCCGGCACCCCATGGTGCATCGGCTGCGCGGGGCTTTCTCTTTTTTGGTCTACAGGCCAAGCCTATTGTTTGCGGCGGGCGTTGTTTCGGGCCGCCACGTCTCCATTCACCACGCAAGATTCGGCTTCATCTGGGAGATCGATATGTCGGAAACCAAGCTGCAAAGAACAATCCTGGTGATTGTTCTTTGGGGGCTAAGCGCGGTTTCATCCGCTCGAGCAGGGGGGCTCATCGTCGCTGGCGACCACAACATCGGAAACCCCATCGACGGCTCGTTCACCGCGCCAGTCGACCCGGGCAATGCCCTTTGGTTTGCAAACATTCTCGGCGGTGGTACGACCGTCAAAATCCAGGACGAGTTGTACACGGGCTCCAACCAGGCCTCCACCGACTCGATGAACACGTACTACAGCACGCTGCCGGGCGTCACGTCCAGCTTATTCACCGGCACGATCACTCCCGGCGACCTGGCCGGCGTGGATCTGTTCTTCAGCATCCTGCCATCGGACGACTACGACGCCGGCGAAATCAGCGCGCTTTCGGACTTTTTGAATGGCGGCGGCACGCTCGTCTTCATCGGCGACAATGCCACGGGATTCGGGGACGAGAACGCCCGCATCAACGCGGCGCTGACTGCCATGGGTAGCGGGATGCAACTGGGCGGGGCCAACATCGACGTTTCGCAGTTCTTCACCACGACCAACATTGCCCCCGGTGGGCTGAACACCGGGGTCACATCGTTCTCATACAACTTCACGACCGACGTGATCGGCGGCACTCCGCTGTTCGGGACGGTCACTGACGACATCACGTTCGTGGCCTACGAGGTGCCGGAGCCGGCTGCGGGCGTCCTGTTGGCTTGCGGCCTGGTTGGGCTCGCCTGCGTCGCACGCCGTCGGGCGATTCGCTCATAGAAGAGCGGAGTTTCCACCGAGCCATGACGGCCGCCCGCGCTTTGCCGCAGGGAACCCGAGCGCGGGCATTTCCACGGCCAAAGCGCGGGCGTATCCGCCATCGACTCGTCTTCGCGCTACGGCTGACCTTGCGTCTGCGACTTCTGATCAAATCGAGCCAGCACCCAGTCGCTCGTGCGGCCGTCGGCGTAGTTGAGCGTAAGCTTGCCCTGCGGCTGCGTCAGGCTCACCAGCGATGTCTTGAACCGAACCTTGCCGTTCGAGCCAAGCTGGAAGTTCACCGCCTGCGTTTGCTTGTCGACCGTGCCGGTGACCGACTGATCGTTGCCGGTCAACACGTCGTAGTAGTTGCCGCGTAGGGTACCTTGCTTGTCGACGGCCAACTGCAGCATGGCACTGGCATCGGTGGCGCCTTGGGGGGCGACGGCAAAGACGCCCAGCGGCAGGTAGTCGCCCCGAGCTCGAGCCCGTGCCGCGGCCGAGGCGCTAGGCGAGACGGGCTGCTGACTGGCCTGATCGTCATACGACGAGTCGTCCGTTTCGTCGGTTTCGCCGGTGTACACGCTGGACGTGTCGTCGTAATAGCCGTCGTCATCGACCGCAGCAATGCCCAGCCAGGCGGCTGCGGTGGCAAACGTGGCCACGGCCCAAGCGTCGGCATGCGGGTGCGTGTAGCGCCAGGCGTTGGGATGCTGGGCGTACCAGGCGGGCGTGAATGGCTCCTGCCCCGGCTTGAAGTTGGTCTTCAACTGCGAAGCCCTGTCTTGCAGGTTGGTGCCGGCACCGCCCTTGAGCAGACCATCGGCGATCTGCGACTGCAATTGGCCGCTGAGGTTGCGCAGGTTCTCGCCGACCGCGCCATTGCGAAGCTGCTGGCCGATTTGGCCCTGTCCAACCTGTCGCTGCCGGACCTGCTGCTGCTGGAAGTTGCCACGCCGCCCGCCGCCACGTCCGCGCGGGCCGGCCAGGGCGTCCTGCGCCACGAGTCCGAAGATCAACGTCACTGCGAATGCCGTCAAGAAACCCTTTTGCATCGACACACCTTTGGGAATGGATCTGAGAGAGAATGCCCTGAGCCGGCCGTGGCCCCACCCCTGAGTAGGGATATTGGAAGCCTAGCTCACGATGGCTGCTCTCACGGAAGCGAAGCCCGAGAGGCGCGCGAAACGCCGGGAAAAACCGCCGTCGGATGGACTTCGTGGAGAATCAGTTGTCCAGCGAATGGCGAATTGCCGTGGCCAGGTCGCGCCGCGTCGTCGGAGAGTACTCGAGGTCGAACCACAGGACGTTGCCCTGGGCATCGAGCAGGTAGGTGCGCGGCAGCTTGCTGAAGGCCACTTTCGCAAAGGCCGATCCGTCGGCGTCGGTAAGCACCGGATACGTCGCGCCAGCCTGCTTGGCCAACTCGGAAGCCAGTTGCGGGGCGTCGCCAGTGTTGATGGCCACGACATTCAGCCCTTTGTCGCCAAAACGTGGCTGATAGTAGCGAGCCAGGTCCGACAGTTCCTCCAGTGCCGTCGGCTGCTGCGCATTCCAAAAGACCACCACCGTCAGGCGATCGCCTTGCAGTTGAGTGATCGGCTGCTGCTCGCCTTCGAGATTCGGGAGTTCCATCTGCGGAAACGGGTCGCCCACGCGTACGCGGCAGGTCGCGGCATGGTCGTCGGTTAAAGCGACGGAGGGCATCGAGAGCTCGGCCACGTCGACGTTGTCCAAAGGCAGCGGGGCCTCGGATGCGGGAAGCGCCTGCGGGGGTTCCGTCTGGGCCGGCTTTCTCGCGGGTTGACGTGGAGGCTCAACGGGACGTTCGGCGCGGGCCACCTGCACTTCGCCCTCATCGGCCGGCTCCGGCTCCGCAACTTCGGCAGTCGGTGCCTCGCGCTCGTCCGCGTCGTCTTGCGGGGCCGTTTCAGAGCGAGCGGCTGCCCCGGCAGGCTCTTCAGGGGCTGAATTGGTGTCGCAGCCGCTCAGCGTCAGCAGCCCGCCAAGCACGATCGCCCATCCAAGTCCACCGGCCGCCAGGCGTGTGAGCATCAAAGCGTTTCTCTCCGAGAGCGTCTCGTGTCGGCCGGACGATCCATGCCGGCTGCCGCGGCGTTTACTCTCGCCGCCTGCGAAAGGAACCATTGTGTTCGCCCCGGCCCCCGTGCGTCAACGCCATGCTAGCGGGGTCGCTCGCCGCGAATCTCGATCCCCAACTCGCGCAACTGCTTGAGATCGACGCGTCCGGGGGCCTCGGTCATCAGATCCGTGGCCCGTTGCGTCTTCGGAAAAGCAATACAATCACGGATGTTGTCCAGATTGCCGAACAGCATCACCCAACGATCCAATCCCAGCGCGATGCCGCCGTGCGGCGGAGCTCCGAAGGCCAGCGCATCGAGCAGAAAGCCGAACCGTTCGCGAGCCTGCTCGGCCGTGATGCCCAACAGGTTGAACACCTGCTGCTGCACGCCGGGATCGTGGATACGAATCGTGCCGCCGCCGGCTTCGAGCCCGTTGATCACGAGGTCGTAGGCCTGAGCGCGGCAGGCTCCCGGATCGGTCGTGAGCAGTTCGATGTCCTGCGGGCGCGGCGCCGTGAAGGGATGGTGCATCGCCGCCCAGCCGCCCGTCTCCTCGTCGCGGGCAAACATCGGAAACTCGACGACCCAGGAAAAGTGCTTCGCCTGCGGGTCGTAGAGTTTCAACTCGTGTCCGAACCGCCGCCGCAGTCCGTACAGTGCCTTGCAGGTCACCTCGTACTCGTCGGCCACGAACAACAGCAAGTCGCCCGGCTCGGCCTCCATGCGCTCGGCGATGCGCGCGAGCAGTGCCTCTTCGAAGTTCTTGGCAATCGGCGAGGCCAGCTTCCCGCCTTCCTCGACCTTGAACCAGGCCAGCCCTTTGGCGCCGAAGTCCTGCACGACGAAGTTGGTCAGTTCGTCGATGCCCTTGCGCGAGTACTTCGACGCGGCGCCTTTGGCATTCAGGCCCCGTACGCGGCCGCCGCCATCCGCCGTGGCCCGAAACACGCGAAACTCGGCTTCGCGCGCCAGGTCCGTGAGGTCGACGATCTCCATGCCGAACCGCAAGTCCGGCGCGTCGTGACCAAAACGCTCCATGGCTTCGTCGTACGTCATCCGCGGCAGGGGCAATGTGAGTTCGAGCCCGAGCAATTCCTTGGCCAGCCGCGCGGCCAGACCGTCGATCAAACCCATCACGTCGTCGTCGTCGACGAACGACATTTCCAGGTCGAGCTGCGTGAACTCAGGCTGGCGGTCGGCCCGCAAGTCTTCGTCGCGAAAGCAGCGGGCCACTTGCACGTAGCGGTCGTAGCCGGCGATCATCAGGATCTGCTTGTACAACTGCGGCGACTGGGGCAGGGCGTAGAAGCTGCCGTGGTGGATCCGGCTGGGCACCAGGTAGTCGCGGGCGCCCTCGGGTGTGCTGCGACCGAGCATCGGCGTCTCGATGTCCAGGAAGCCGTGCTCGTCGCAATACTTGCGCATGCCCAGCGTGATGCGGTGCCGCAGTTCCATGGCATTCTGCATCTCGCCGCGACGCAAATCGAGGTAGCGGTACTTGAGCCGCAAGTCTTCGGTCGGCACTTCCTTGCTGCCCGGCTGAAACGGCGGCGTCACGCTCTTGTTCAGCAGTTGCAGCTTGGTGGGCCGCACCTCGATCGCGCCGGTGGCCAGCTTGGGATTGACCATGCCCTCGGGCCGGTCGGCCACTTCGCCGGTGACCGAGATGACAAACTCGCTGCGCAGCGATCTGGCGAGTTTTTGCGTGTCTTCGCCGCACTCGGGGCCGAACACGATCTGCGTGACGCCGTAGCGGTCGCGCAGATCGATGAAGATTCCGCCGCCGTGGTCGCGATAGCTGTCGACCCAGCCGCAAAGCGTCACGGTTTGTCCGATGTGCTGCGTGCCCAACTCGCCGCACGTATGCGTCCGCATCACGGCCGTTTCCCCATCGCTGCAAACTCTTGTCACCCCGCCACACCCACCGCGGGCTCAGGCAAACCGCCCATCTTACTCTAGACACGGCGGCATGGGGAAGGTGATCGAAAACCGCTAATCACACCGCCATTTTCGCGGCCGATCCACACGCCTCGCTGTTTAGCCCGAAGCCATCGGCGACGGCGTTTGTGCCTATTGCTTCGCTCGTAATAGCCCGTAGAGTGCAACGAGCACGACCGGCAAGAATGCGGCCAGGCCGGCGACTGCCAACTTGCCGTTGCGCCACCAGCAGGCACTACCCAAGAGCGCGAAACCCAGGGTTGGGAATCCGAATGCAATCGCCAACAGGCCAAAGAATAGAGCCGGATTCTGGACGCGGCGCTCCACATTCTCGGGTTGCGGCAAGAGAGACAGGGCCGTTGCCAGCGTCAGCAAGGCGATAATCCAAAAGGTTACTGCTACGAGGCGTAGCCACCACGCGCTGCGCCTCGGCCGCTGGACGGTGTCCGTCTTCGGGCTTTCAAAGGGTTCTTTCTCATGCTGCTCATTGCACCGCTGCGATTTCCTGCGTCACGTCGTCCCGCGATCGCTTCTCGCTCATCGGCACCCAGCGCACCTCGCTCAGGCTGCGGAACCAGGTCATCTGCCGCTTGGAGAACTGCCGGGTGTGTTTTTTCACGTCGGCAATCGCAGTGGGCAGGTCGCACTTGCCGTGCAAATGGTCGATCACTTCCCGGTAGCCAACCGCCTGCGACGCGGTTCGCCCGGGCGGACGCGACATCCGCAGCAGCCCTTGGGTTTCGTTCACCAAGCCGGCGTCGAACATGGCGTCGACGCGCTGGTCGATCCGCCGGTAGAGTTCCTCGCGGGGCCAGTCGAGCACGAACGCGCGGCACGCCCCGGCGGGGCGGCCCCGGTCGAAATGCTTTTGGTGTTCGCTGATGGTGCGGCCGGTCTTCTCGAACACTTCGATCGCGCGAATCACCCGCCGCAGGTCGCTGGGGTGCAGCTTCTCGGCAGCCTGCGGGTCGATCTCGGCCAGGCGTGCGTGCAGCCGGTCCTTTCCCTCCGATTCGGCTACGTGCAGCAACTGCCGCCGCAGCGGCCAATCGGCCGGCGGGCCGGAGAAGATGCCCCGCAGCAAGGCTTTCAAATAGAGCGGCGTTCCGCCCACGAACAACGGCGTTCGTCCCCGCGCTGCGATGTCGCTCACTGCTCGTTCGGCCGCCTCGACGTATTGGGCGACGCTGTACTCCTCGTCGGGCTCGATCACATCGATCAAGTGATGCGGGACGTCCAGACGATCGTTGCGCGTGGGCTTGGCCGTGCCGATGTTCATGTGCCGGTAGAGGGCCATCGAGTCCATCGAAATGATCTCGGCATTCAGCCGCCGCGCCAGATCGATTGCCAGTCCCGACTTCCCGCTGGCGGTGGGCCCGGAGAGAAACCAGCAATCGGCCGTGGGAGGGAGATCGGGGTGCATTCTCGCTTTCGCTTCGCCTTGCCAGCCGGGGCTGGGCGACCTACCATGGCCGGCATCGCCAACCGTTGTCCGTTCACCATGATTTCAGTCCGGCCGTGACCGAAACTGCTTCCATTTTTGCCCGCCTGATGGCCGTGGTCGAGGACCGCAAGGCGAACCCTTCGGAGAAGTCGTACACGACCAGGCTCCTAAGCGGCGGCGTGGACAAAACGACCGCGAAGTTCAGCGAGGAAGCGGGCGAGTTGGTCGAGGCGGCGCGCGAACCCGGCGATGCCGGACGCGATCATACCATTCACGAGGCGGCTGACGTGGTCTACCACCTGCTCGTGCTGCTGGCATCAAAGGATGTGGCCCTGTCGGACGTCGAGACCGTGCTGGAGGGGCGTTTCGGCATAGGTGGCCTGGAAGAAAAGGCCTCGCGCACACAGGAGCCCCCCAAGGGCGACACCGAGAACAAGCCCGCCAGCGACTTCCCATCATGAGCAATTTGCGGATCGGACTACCCAGCAAGGGCCGCCTGGCCGAAGTGGCCGCCGAGCTATTGAAAGAGGCCGGCCTCAGCTTTCGCCGCCAGGAACGCAGCCTGTTCGCCCGCTGCCGCGAAGTGCCGCTCGACGTGACCTTTCTGCGCACCGACGACATTCCCGTTCTCTGTGCCGAGGGTGCCATCGACATGGGCATTACTGGCGGCGACCTGTTGGCCGAGAGCCAGGTGGAACTGATCGAGCGGCTGGCCCTGGGCGTGGGCCAGTGCCGGTTGGCCGTGTGCGTGCCCGAGGACAGCAAAATCACCTCGCCCGCGGATCTCGACGGGACCCGCGTGGCCACGAGCTTTCCTCGAGTGACCGAGAACTTTCTGAAAGAGCACAAGGCCCAGGCCCACCTGGTGAATCTGTCCGGCTCGGTCGAAATCATGATTGCCCTGGGCGTGGCCGATGCGATCGTCGATTTGGTCGAAACGGGCAGCACGCTGGCCGCGAACCGCCTGCGCATTCTGGCCGAGGCGGGCAGCTACCAGACGCTGCTCGTGCAGAACCCCGCCCGCCGACAGGCCGAAGTGGCCGATCGGGTCGTGCGGCGGCTCGAGGGCGTCGTCATTGCCCGCAGCTATACGCTGTTGGAATACAACGTTCCCCGGGCCAAGCTGCCGCAGGCCGAAAAGATCACCCCCGGTTTCAACTCGCCGACGATCAGCGCGCTGGAAGACAGCGACTGGTGTGCCGTGCGCGTGATGGTTCGCCGCACAAACGTGATCGACATCATGGAGCAGCTCGAGGCATTGGGAGCCTCGGCGATCCTCGAGACCCGCATCGCCAACTGCCGACTGTAGCGCATCGTTGGCCGGCCTCGGCGTGTGGCGGCGTGCCATCGGCGTGAACCTTCATCGTCTAACGCGTGTCTCGACGTGCACGATGGATGCTCAGATCAAACCGTTTGAGGAATCCCACCTGGAGGCGGTGGTTCGCTTGTCGCTCCGCGCCTGGGCGCCCGTCTTCACTTCGATCGAACAGGCAATGGACGCCGAGGTCTATCGGCACTTCTTTCCCGATTGGCGCGTCACACAACAATCGTCCGTCGAATCGGCGTGCCAGGATCCAGAGATGCACGCCTGGGTGGCGACTATCGGCGACGACGTCGTAGGCTTTACGGCCCTGCGAACGCACGCCGACGACGCGATGGGCGAGATCTATATGATCGCCGTCGACCCCGACCACCAGTGCCGTGGTATCGCCAAGGCCCTCACCGAGCATGCCTGCGCCTGGCTCAAGCAGGCCGGTATGGTCGTCGCCATGGTCGAAACGGGCGGCGATCCCGGTCACGGTCCCGCACGCGGTACGTACGAATCGGCAGGGTTTCGCCTGTTTCCCGTCGCGCGATACTTCAAGAGGCTGTAGCTCCATTTCGAATCGCGAAGTCGCGATGTCTTGCAGCGCCGCCCGGCGCCCTGTCCTGCCACCGTGTGAGAGGAACTCGCAGGCGGCATTGGCGAACGCGTCGGTGGCGTAGAAGTCGTCGTCGGCCGCGACCGCGTCGTTGCCGCGCACGATGCCGCGGTCGCCCTCGGATTTGAAGTAGTTGATCGCAAGCAGGCACACTTGGCCCGATGGCGGTGTGCAGCCTCAGACCCGCTCCTCGAGCCCCCGCCCCCAAGTGCCCGCGGCGACCACGCGGGACGCCGGCGCAGAAAGAAGCTCGTGAGGATCATCGGCGTCGCCCTCGCCAAGCGCAACCATCACCAGATCGGCACGCTTGCCGGGCTCGAGTGATCCGGTGCGATCGGCCAGGCCCAAGGCTCGCGCTCCGTCGAGGGTGGCCATGCGCACTAACGCGGCCAGACTAACGTCGGGATGAGCCATGGCGGCGAATCGCAACTCTTCGAGCATGTTCAAGTTCGGGTTCGAGGCGCGGCTGTCCGTGCCGAGTGCCACGTGGACGCCGCCGGCCAGCATCTCGGGGAGTGGATAGGATGAATGGCCGAAATAGGCGTGCGTCCTCGGACAATAGACGACCGACATCGTCGTGGCGCGCGAGGCCAGAAAGGCGATCTCGTCGTCATCGAGATAGTTGCCATGGATCACCAGGGCCCGGGGAGCTTCGGCCAGGTGGTGCAAATAGTCGAGCACGCGGGGCAGTCGCGCCTGCGGCGTAGGGTCCCAATTGCCGCCCGCTTCGAGCAGCTCGCGAAACGGCCCCGAGCCCTGCGTTAGCAACTCCAGTTCCTCGCGCGACTCGGCCAGGTGCATGGCCAGGGGCACGTCGAAGCGGCGGCTCAACGCCACCAACTCCGACAGCAATTCGACGTGCACCGTGTAGGGGGCGTGGGGACTCAGCCCGGGCAGAATGTCAGCGAGGCCGCGCTCGGCCGACAGAAATGCCTCGGCGGCGGTGACGGCGGCTTGAGCGCGGGCCCGCGTGGGACCGATTGATTCGTGAAACATCACGGAGGACGGTCGCTCGGCAGGCAGATCGTCGGCGCTGCGCCAGTCGCTGGTGGCAATCTCGCCGATCGTCGTGGTGCCGCCGTGCAGGCATTGTCGCAGCCCTTCACTTGCGGCCGCCGTGCCTGCTGCAGCGGATTCTCGCCGATGGGCAAGCAGCAGGCGAATCCAGGCGGGCAGTGGCGTACCGGCGACTCCGAACGGGGCTGCCAGATCGCTGAACTCCAGGTGCGTGTGGGCGTTGACGAAACCCGGCAGGATGGCCACGTTGCCGAGGTCTCGCAATGTCGACCCCGGCGCTCCGCCCACGGCGACGATCCGGTCGCCCTCAACCGTGACGGTGCCACCCGAGATTGGCGGGTCGCTCACCGGAAAAACCACGAGGGCCTTCAGGACCGTGCGTTCAGAACCCATGAGAATCCTTTCGCCGGAACAGCAAATGGCGAAGCAAGGCTAACCCGGCAGCCAGTGTGCCGATTGTTGGTCGATCGCTTCCTGCAGCGACTCCTCCGGCGTGCGGACATACGGCAGGCGATGCAGCCAATACAGCAAACCGCCGCTTGCCAACAGGCTGGCCACCAGCACGGGCCACTGGAACAGAACCGTGCTGCCCTCGGCTTCCTGGAAGATCCACTTGGTCCACGTGGCCTCATCGCCGGTTGCTGCAAGCAATTTGTGCACGAGCACGGCCATCGAGTTGTTCACCGCGTGAAACAGCACGCACGGCACGAGACTGCCCGATTGGACGGCGATGAAGCCCAGCACGACGCCGATCAGCGTGGCCACGATCGACTGTTGCAGGATCGCATGTGTGGCGCCGAACATCACGCTGCTGACGACAATAGCCGTCCACTTGTGACCCATGTGCCGCAAGCCTGAGAGAATAAAGCCGCGGAAGGCCAATTCCTCGCAGATGGCGGGAATGACCGCGATGACCAACAATAGCAGCCACACGTTGTCGGCTTCGAGGATCAGGCTGCTGAGCTGCTCGGCAATCTGGCTATTGAGTGGGTAAACGTAGCGGACGGCCGCCTCCAGCAGATTGATCGTGGGGTGCAGTGCCACGGCCAGCAGCACGGCAACCGTTGGCGTGCCGAAAGCCGGGCGACGCAGCAACAGGGTTTGACCCGGGCTGCGAGTGAGCATCACGGCCGCCAGCACGGCCGGCGTGAGCACCACGACCAATTGCGTGACCGTGACCATCTTGGCGAAGTCGGCAAACGAAGCCGGCATGGCTGAGATGAAGCCCATAAAGAACTTCAACATCAGGATCAGCACCCCGGCAAACAGAGCCTGGGCAAAGCTGGGCGTGGCGGTGCGATCGCGCACCAGGTGGCGTAGCCAAAGACGGACGCCCCAGCGTTCGCTCTCACGGAACAAGACGCCTTCGGAGTTGAACTGGTCCGTGGCCCAGCGGATCGCCAACAAGCAGCAGCCAAGCGTCACGAACACGACCACGGGCAAGTACGGCAGCAGTTCGAGATAGTGCCCTTCGAGTGCCGCACGCAGCAACAGCACGACGCCCGTGATCGGGATCAGGCTGTTGCCTAGGTTCAATTCCACCCCCGGAGCCATCGGCAGAATCGTCAGCGGCATCGTCACTAGCACTAGGGGCATCAGGTAGTACTGGCCCTCCTTGGTCGATCGGGCCAACGCCGCCAGCGCCAGGCACAGAGCCGCAAACAGGGCCGACATCGGCACCAGGGCAATCGCCAGCCAGACGAGAGCCAACAGCGGCGGTGGTCCCCAGCCGGGCACCTGCTGCAACACAAGCGATCCGGTGATGCCCAAACTCGTGAGGTTCAGAATGGCCGTAGCCATGCTGAAGAGCATCACCGTGAGCAGCTTGCCCCACACGATTTCGAGCCGCTCGGCGGGGCTGCTTAGTAAGGTCTCCAGGGTGCCACGCTCCTTCTCGCCGGCGCAAATATCGATGGCCGGGTAGAACGCGCCGGTCAGCGCCCAGATCAACAGCACAAATGGCAGAATCTTCGACCACGCGGCGGCGACGTGCTGGTCCTCTTTGGCCACGTCGCGGGTCGCAATCTTGAACGGCTTGGCCGCCTGTGGCGGTACGTGACTCGCCTCGAGCATCTGGCGAGACATCTGGTCCCGCCACCGGGAGAGCACAGCCGAAACACGACGATATCCGGCCGAAGAAGCATCTTCGGCCAGGTTCGGGTACACGCCCACGTCGGGCAGATCGTGACTCGTCTCGGGCGGCGAGTCCCCACGAGAACGCTCTTGCTCGAGCGACTCGCGAAACTGCCGATATTGGTTCGAAAAGTCCGGAGGGAAGTAGACGACGACGTCGTAGGGCCCCTCCCGCATCGCCCGTTCGGCCATTTCAATCGGCGGCGAATCATCCGCTCCGGCGTCGAAGGTCGACTTCTCCTTGACCTTCAGCAAGTCGACGTCGCTCTCGTCGGAGAACAGGTCGCCGGCAAAACGCTCGCCGTCAACCAGCGGTGGCAATTGCGGGTCATCGGGGGCGCCGACCACGAGCACGCGGATCGCGTGCTCGCGCATGAACTGCATGACTTGGAAGAAGCTCATGCCCAACAGCGGGTAGAGCAGAATCGGCAGCACGGCGATCATGAACAGCGTGCGGCGGTCGCGCAACTGGTCGCGGATCTCGCGGCCCAGAATCAGCTTGACGATCGACCAATTCATCGATTGCCCGTTCGGTTCCTTACCAGCTTGCGCCCGCGGCGACACCCGAGCCGTGATCGGAGATGAGCCTGAAGAACAATTCCTCCAGATCGTGTTGCTCGTGGCGATCGCGCAACTCGTCGAGTGGACCCTCGGCCAGGATATGACCGTGGTGCATGATCGCGATACGATCGCAGAGTTTTTCCGCTTCGCGCATGATATGCGTCGAAAACACAATGCACTTGCCGTGATCGCGCAGCTCGCTCACCGTCTTAAGAAGCGATCGGGCCACGAGCACGTCGAGCCCGTTGGTGGCCTCGTCGAAAATCAACACCGGCGGATCGTGCACGATCGCCCGCGCGATGGACACCTTCTGCCGCATGCCGGTCGACATTTTCGCCCCCAGCACGTCGCGAATCTCGTCCATCTGGAGTCGGGCAAACACATCGTCCATCCGCTCGCGCAACGGTTCGTCCTCGATGCCGTACAGGCGGCCAAAGTATTCGACCATCTCCCAGGCGGTCATGCGGTCGTAGACGGCCGTGTTGGCCGAAACGAAGCCGATCTGGTGCCTCACCTGCGAGGCCTGCGTGAGCACTTCGTAGCCGTTGACACTGGCCGATCCGCCGCTGGGCCGCAGGATGGTACTCAGAATTCGCAGCACCGTCGTCTTGCCTGCTCCGTTGGGCCCGAGCAGCCCGTAGATCTGGCCGGGCATGGCGTCGAAGCTGACGCCACCCAGTGCGTCGATTCGTCCCTTCTGCAGGTCCGCGTAGTGCTTCGTTAGGTCACGAACGTGAATCATCTTGAGTCGCGCATCACCGGCAGGCCGCGAGACGGGGACTGTCGCGCGCCGTCCCTGTGGAGAGCCGCTGGGGACAGAGGGCGCAGATACTGTAAGGGTACCATAAGAACGCCTCCGCCTGGGGCAGTAGCGCCGCAGGATCGGACGTTGCGTTTCCGTGTGCTCCCCAACATACACGGCGCACGCGGTCCAGGGCCACCACCCTCGTCGCTTGGCCTCGGGGCCGATGGCCGAGGCGCGAGCGATGCAATCGCTGTGATGTTTGCGATCGATTCAACCCTCAGTGGGGCGGCATCGACGGGGGGCCGGCAATCGCACGGGCCAGCAGCCGTTTCCGGTACGCGCGTTGGAACCTCGCCGCTATACTGCGGTCTCTTTCGCACGAAAAAACGCCCCTGCAACCGGCCGAGACGCCGTTGGGGGCTTTTCGCCAGGTCGGCAGGAGACGCACATGGCCCTCACCCAACGCGACGACGTTCGAGACGAATTGCTGGAAGACGTCTACGCCTCGACGGACTTGTCGGTATCGGTGCCCAAGTACCGCTTTCCGAAGTCGGAACGCAGCGCCGAGCACGCCTATGCGATCGTCCACGACGAGCTGATGCTCGACGGCAACTCGCGCATGAACCTGGCCACCTTCTGCCAGACCTGGAGCGAGCCGGAAGCGCAGCGGCTGCTGGCCGAGTGCTGGGACAAGAACATGATCGACAAGGACGAGTATCCGCAGACGGCCGAGCTCGAGCGGCGGTGCGTACACATGCTGGCCGATTTGTGGAACTCACCGCAGTCCGACAACACGGTGGGCTGCTCGACGACCGGCTCAAGCGAAGCGGCCATGCTCGGCGGCCTGGCCATGAAGTGGCGCTGGCGGGCCCGGCAGAAGGCGGCCGGCAAGCCGACGGACAAGCCGAACATGATCTGCGGCCCCGTGCAGGTTTGTTGGCACAAGTGCGCCCGCTACTTCGACGTTGAGCTGCGCGAGGTGCCGATGGAAGAGGGGCGATTGATCCTCAACGGCAAGGAAGTGATCAAGCGCTGCGACGAGAACACGATCGGCGTCGTGCCCACGTTGGGCGTCACGTTCGTGATGACCTACGAGCCGGTCGAGGAGATCTGCAAGGCGCTCGACAAGCTGCAAGCCGACAAGGGGTGGGATATTCCGGTCCACGTCGACGGTGCCAGCGGCGGCTTTCTGGCGCCCTTTATCCACCCGGACGTGAAGTGGGATTTCCGGCTGGACCGAGTGAAATCGATCAACACGTCGGGCCACAAGTTCGGGCTCACACCGCTGGGATGCGGCTGGGTCGTCTGGCGCGATCGCCAGGAGTTGCCCGAGGACCTGGTGTTCATGGTCAACTACCTGGGCGGCGACATGCCCACGTTCGCGCTGAACTTTTCGCGGCCCGGCGGGCAGATCGCCTGCCAGTACTACAACTTTCTGCGGCTGGGACACGACGGCTACCGCAAGACGCAGGAAGCCTGCGCCGAAACTGGCCAATGGATGGCCAAGGAAGTGGCCAAGATGGGCCCGTTTGAAATCCTCTACGACGGCGTGGGCGGCATCCCAGGCGCGTGCTGGACACTAAAGCCCAGTGCGAAAGTGACCTTCAACCTTTACGACTACGCCGATCGTCTCCGCAGCCGGGGCTGGCTCGTGCCGGCGTATTCGCTGCCGCCGGATCAGGAAGATGTTGTCGTGCAACGCGTGCTGATTCGCCACGGCGTGAGCCGAGATCTGGCACGCCTGCTCGTTGGCGACATGAAGGCGGCGCTCGAGCACTTTGAAAAGCATCCGGTCAGCAAGTCGCTTTCGTCCAGCGAAGCCAGCGGGTTCCACCACTAGGCCACGGCCGGCTCGGGCTCGTCGACCAGTTCGTAGAACACGTTGCGGCGCCGCGGCGTGTAGCCGAGTTCGCGAATGGCGTCCTTCATCTGTTCGAGCGTCAGGTAGTGCACGGTGCCGGCGGCGGCCACGACATTTTCCTCGATCATCAGGCTGCCCATGTCGTTGGCGCCGTAGAGCAGGGCGATCTGTCCGATCTTCAGCCCCTGCGTGACCCAGCTCGACTGAATGTTGGGAATGTTATCGAGGTATAGGCGGCTGACGGCCTGGGTCTTGAGATACTCGAACGAACCAGCCGCGGGCAGGTGCGCCATCTCGTAGCCGGGCTGGAACGTCCAGCAGATGAAGGCCGTGAATCCGCCGGTCTCGTCCTGCACCTGGCGCAGCCGTTCAAGATGCTCGATCCGCTCGGCCAGCGTTTCGACGTGGCCGAACATCATCGTGGCCGTGCTCTTGCCACCCATCTCGTGCCACACGCGGTTGACGTTCAGCCAGTCGTCGGTGAGCACTTTGCCCCGAGTGATTTCTTTCCGCACACGGTCGACCAGAATCTCGGCCCCGCCGCCGGGGATGCTGCCCAGGCCGGCCGCCTTGAGCCGCTCGAGCACCGTGTGCAGCGGCAACTTCGAGACCTTGGTGAAGAAGTGAATCTCCGGCGGGCTGAAACCGTGGATGTTCACCTGCGGGAAGTGCGACTTGATGTCCCGCAGCATCTCTTCGTACCACTCGAGCGACAGGTCCGGGTGCAAGCCGCCCTGCATCAGAATCTGATCGCCGCCCAAGTCGACCGTCTCTTGGATCTTCTGCAAGAGCACGTCGCGATCGAGCACGTAGCCTTCTTCATCCTTCGGCTTGCGGAAGAACGCGCAGAAATCGCACACGGCCGCGCAAACGTTCGTGTAGTTGATGTTGCGGTCGATGTTATACGTGCGATACGACTCGGGATGCATCCGGCGTGTCACGGCGTCGGCTGCCCGGCCCAATGCGGCCAGGTCGTGGCATTCGAGCAGTTGCAGGCCTTCGTCGGGCGTCAGGCGTTCGCCGTCTGCGGCCTTATCCAGAAGCTTGGCAATTGTGGATTCCAAATTCGACTCCGGCAGGCGCCAGTCCCAACTGGGCGGCCTTGTTATAGAACAGTTCCAGCCCGCGCAGCTCGCGCTCCTGCAAGTAGAAGTACAGGTTGTCGCGCAGGTAGGAGAGGCATTGTGGTTGTGTCAGGCCCAGGGGGGCCGCTTCACGTGCCGCGATCTCTGGCAGGTGGGCCAAACCCGCGTCGCGAGCCGCCGCCAGGGCGACATCGATCCCGCTCAGCTCGACCCCGGCGCGAGCAACCCACATGGCGAACACGAAAGGCAACTCGGTCCAGCGGCACCACTCGTCGCCCAGATCCCAAACTACCTCGAAGCGACCGCGCGGCGAATGGATGGCCCGATCGCCGATCAACAGCACCGCGTCGGCCTGCGTGTCGTCGATCGAGGCGTCGAGCGGCAGCCGCTCCAGTTGCGGCTTCACACCGTAGCGCTCTTCGAGCAGGACCCGCACCAGGGCGACGCTAGTGCGTGAGCCGTCGTCCAGGGCCAGCGTGCGCACCTTTTCGATCGGACCCCGGCTGAACAGCTTCACCGAGAGCACCGGGCCCCGGCAGGCGATGCAGGCATTAGAAACGATCGTGTAGGTCGGGTCGTGAAAAAACTCGACCGAGGGGATCAGGGCCACGTCCAGGCGGCCCTCGGCCAGGTCTTCGGCCAGGCGGCTGGGATAATCGAGCACCAGGTCGGCCTCGTGGGCATGCTGCTCCCAGCCGTAGATCAGGGGCTTGGTGTTCAGGTAGTTGACCGCGCCGACGCGCAGTTTTCGGCTCATGCTCATGTTCTTCTGGCGAACCTCCGAGCAGGCGGCACCCGAGCCGCGTCCGGGCGGCGGGGTGCTTGAGATTCTTTTCACGAAACGTCATTATAAAGACCGCAATCCCTGCGCTAAGACCACAGGCGCGGCCGACGCATTGCCGTCCGGCGTCTCTTTGTCGGCCAAACTCAAAACCAATGCCCCCGGCGTACCCCGATGAAGCCCATTGTCCAGATTTCGCTTGATATCACGACCAAGGAAGAGGCCCTCGAAACGGCCGAAACGGCGATGCGTGCCGGCGTCGATTGGCTCGAGGCCGGCACGCCCTTGATCATCGCCGAAGGCATGCACGGCGTGCGCGCGCTGCGCGAGCGATTCCCCGACACTCCGATCGTGGCCGACCTGAAGACGATGGACGGCGGCTACCTCGAAGCCGAGATGATGGCCAAGGCGGGCGCCACGCACGTGGTGGTGATGGCTCAAGCCCACGAGGAGACGATCCGCTGCGTCGTGAAGGCGGGCAAGGATTTCGGCGTCGAGGTGATGGGCGACAACATGGTCAGCGGCGACATGGTCGCCGGTGCCCGGTTCCTGGAAGACCTGGGCTGCGACTACGTGATTCACCACATCGGCTACGACGAGCGGCGTGGCATCGCCGCGCGCGGCGAGCGGATGCCCAGCCCGTTGGATCAGTTGCGCGAGGTTGTCGAGGCGGTCGACATTCCCGTGCAGGCGGTGGGCGGCTTGAGTCTGGAACAGGCCGTGCAGACGCCCGAGTATGGCGCGCCGCTGGTCGTGCTGGGGGCGCCGCTGACGATTGACGCCGATGCGTTCAAGACGGCCAGCGGCGATCTGGAGGGATCGCTGCGTTTGATCTGCGAGGAAGTTCATGCATACGGCGATGTGCCCGTAGGAAAGAAAAAATGAATTCACCCGGCGTCGTCAATTACGGTCCCGAGAAGTTCAACGTCGAGATGCGCGAGGTCGAGAAGCCCTCGATCGGCGCAGACGACGTGCTGCTGGAAGTCGGCGCCGTGGGCGTGTGCGGCAGCGACCTGCACCAGTGGACGGCCGAGCATAGCTGGCCGGTGAACTACCCGGTGGTGCTGGGGCACGAGTTTGCCGGCGTCGTGGCCGAATTGGGCAAGAACGTTCACGGCTGGCGGGAAGGGGACCGCGGCGTGAGCGAGACGGCCGCGGTGATCGATCTGGACAGCCCGCTCACGAAGCAGGGGCTCTACAACCTCGATCCGACGCGCAAGGGCTTCGGCTATGGCGTGAATGGGGCCATGACCCGCTTTGTACGCGTGCCGGCGCGGTGTCTTCATCATCTGCCCGACACGCTTCCGATCGAAAAGGCGGGGCTCACCGAGCCGTGCTGCGTGGCCTACAACGCCGTGGCGGTCAATTCGAACATTAAGCCCGGCGATCGCGTGGTCGTCCTGGGGCCCGGCCCGATCGGCCTATTGTGTGCGGCAATCGCTCGCTTGCAGGGAGCCGAAGTTGCCGTCGTGGGCTTGGAGCGCGATCGCGAGCGGTTGGCGATCGGTGAGCAATTCGGCTGCGTTTCGATCGTCGACGGTTTGGAAGAATGGTCTCGCGAAGGCGACGGGCTGGGCGTCGACGGCGTGATCGACGCGGCCGGCATCTCGGCCACGCTGAAGACGGCGCTCGAGATCGTACGGCCCGCCGGCTGGGTGACAAAGGTCGGCTGGGGCAAACTTCCCTACGGACACTCGCTCGATCCGCTCGTGCAAAAGAACATCACGCTGCGGGGCAGCTTCAGCCACAACTGGCCGATTTGGGAACGGGTCATCCGGCTGTTGGACACGAAACTGCTCGACGTCGAGAAGATCATGGGCGGCGTGTGGCCGCTGGAACAGTGGCACGAGGCATTCGAGAAGATGCACTCCGGCCAGATCGTCAAGGCGGTGCTCAAACCTTAGTTGACGAAGGCGTCGCGCTTCGCCATGCGGCTAGAAAACAAAGCCATTCTCGTGACCGGTAGCACCACCGGCATCGGCGAGGCGATCGCACGCCGTGCCGTGGCCGAGGGGGCCCACGTGCTCATTCACGGTCGCGACGAGCAGCGCGGGCAGGCGCTAGTGCACGAGTTGGGCGGGCGTTGTGCGTTGCACGTTGACGACATCGCCGACTCGCAGGCGCCGCAGCGAATGATCGACGCGGTGGTCAAGGCCTTCGGCAAGCTCGACGCGCTGGTGAATAACGCCGCTACAGTGCAGCGCAGCAATCTGGAAAACACCGACGCCGCGTTGTTCGATCGCATCATGGCGATCAACCTGCGTGCGCCCATGTTGTTGGTGCAAGCGGCAGTACCCCATTTGAAGAAGACCCGGGGAGCCGTGTTGAATATCGGCTCGCTCAACGGCTACTGCGGCGAAGCCAACCTGTTGGCCTATTCGATGTCCAAGGGCGGCTTGTTGACGATGTCGCGGAACCTGGGCGACGCGCTGGCGTTCGAGGGCGTGCGGGTAAACCACTTTAACGTCGGTTGGGTGCTGACGCCCAACGAGTACCACGTGAAGATCGCCGACGGGCTGCCTTCGGATTGGCCCGACCGCGTGCCGCGCACCAAGGCTCCGGCCGGCCGGCTGCTGAAGCCCGAGGAGATCGCCGCCGCCGCGGTGTATTGGATCAGCGACGAGAGCTATCCCATTTCTGGCAGCATCGTTGACCTGGAGCAGCACCCCGTCGTCGGCCGCAACCCACCGAAGGAAGTCACGTAGGGGTCAGGATTTAGGGGCTGGAATTATGGGCCCGGCCTCGACCTCCTTTCAATCCCTGATCCCTAACTCCGAACCCCCTTCTTCCCATGCCCAAGCTCGCTGCGTTCCCGAAAGCCTACATGGACAACCTCGTCGTCCACGGTTCAATGACCATCCGCGACTGGGTGGAATTGGCCGCGTCGAAGCTCGATATCGACGGGCTCGAGTTCTACTGCGGGTTCCTGGAGCTCGAGGATCGCGCGATGTGGTGCGAGTCGCGGAAGCTGGTGGAGGACAAGGGGCTTTCGATCCCCATGCTCTGCTGCTCGCCGGACTTCACGCACCCCGATCCGGAGTTTCGTCAGCAGCAGATTGATTTGGAGAAGGGCTGGATCGACATGACAGTCCAACTCGGCGGGCAATACTGCCGAGTGCTTTCCGGTCAGCGCCGCCCGGAAGTTTCGCGCGAGGACGGCATTCGTTTCGCCGCCGAGTGCATCGAGGCCTGCATTCCGCATGCGTCGGCCGGCGGCGTGACGTTGATTCTGGAAAATCACTACAAGGACAACTACTGGCAGTTTCCCGAGTTCGCTCAGCACATGGACGTGTTCTGCGATCTGGTCGACAAGATCCACTCGCCGCACTTTGGCGTAAACTACGATCCCAGCAACACGTTCCTGGCCGGCGAGGATCCGCTCGAACTGCTCGATCGTGTGAAGCAGCGCGTGGTGACGATGCACGCCAGCGATCGCTACCTGGCCGAAGGCACGATCGAAGACCTGCGCAAGGAGGAGGACAGCGTCGGCTACGCCAAGCGGCTGCGCCACGGTGAGATCGGCCAGGGAATGAACGACTACGACGCGATCTTCAGCACGCTGGCCGGCGTTGGCTTCGACGGCTGGATCAGCATTGAGGACGGAGTCGACGGGATCGAGCAGCTCCAGCGCAGCGCCGAGTTCCTGCGGCGCAAGATCGCCGAGCACTGGCCGAAGTAAGCGGCGTGTGACTTCGCTCGAGAAAGCCGTGCTAGGTGTTGCCGCGCGCCGGACCGCGGGCGAGACCCTGGGCTGGGGGCCGGCGGTGCGTCCGATGATCGCCGAAGCGTGCGGCCAGGACGCGTTCGATCTCTTCAGCCGAGCGGCCTTGCTGAATCATCTCCATCTTCAGCGTGGCTTCCATGTCGTCGCGCTGTGAGCGGCGGGCGTGATAGGTGATGATCATCGTCATCAGGACCACCAGGCCGGAGAGAATCGGCAGGGCAACGATGACGATTTCTTCTTCGCCGGCGGCAAGCAGTAGTGGCATGGGAATCCCCGAGCGAACGAATGACTAGGTCTTGCCGCAGGCCTTGCGCCAGCCACCGTGGCCGGCGAAGTGCTCGCGATGGTGGTTCATCATGTCCTGAACGATCGATTGGTTGCCCGGCACTCGGGCTTCGAGCACTTGCTTGATGTCCGCGGCCGACATGCCTTGCTGAATCATCTCCAGCTTAAGGGTGGCTTCTATGTCGTCGAGCTGCGACCGGCGCCTGTTGCTCGAAACCACCTTGACGATTGCTACAGTGAAGCCGCCGAGGATCGCGATCACGCCGACGCCTATGCCCGCCAGCGCGACCAAATCGTGGCTGGACAGCTTGTCAAACAAGGAATGTGCTTCCATCTTGACCTCCACGTAAAGCGAGGTAACCCACTCGGCAGGCTATTCGCTTTAGTATGTTCGATCTTGGCCGGCGTGCAAAGAAATTCTTCTTCGATACGCCGGACCATAAGGCTAGCCGGGCTAGGGGTTTCCGACTTGTGTCCGACCGGCGAAAACCTTACGCCTTGAGCTGCTCGTCGTGCCGCATGCCGCTGGGGGGTTGGTCGGCCCGGTGCACGTTCGCTAGCGCCGCCGCGGCTCCGGCCATCTGCTCAACGTCGTTGTCTTCCCACTCGATGGAGACGCCGCCCGAGTAGCCCGCGCGGTTTAATTCCACCAGCAACTCCTCGGTATTGGTGGCATCGCGGGCGGTGCCGGCCGTGACGAAGTTCCAGCCATTGTGTTTGTCGCCCATGGGTCGATGGCCGCCCAGCAGGCCGTTGCGGGTGTATCCTTTGGCGACCTGCACGCCCTTAATGTGGGCACAATGGATCCGGTCGCCGTAAGTGCGGATAAAATCGACTCCCGAGACGCCTTGCCACTCCATGTGCGAACAATCGAAGTTGAAACCGGCGGCCTTCTCGAACCCGGCGGCGTCCAATGCGGCCAGATAGTCCCCGGCGCTGGTGATGTCGCCCATGGCGCGTTCGCTGGGATGGCATTCCAGGTTGAACGTCGTGCCGTACTTCAGACACGCCTGAAAGACCGGCGAGAAGCGTTCCACCAGAAGCTCGAGGCTGACTTGAAACACGTCCGGAATCTCGTGACCGCCGAGCGAACTGGGGAGCGGCGGAAACAGGAACCAGTGGCTCCAGCAATGCGCGGGCGAGCCGACGAAACCTGAGACGGGCACGATGCGATCTTCCAGTTGGCCGATAAAGTGGGCCAGCCGCACGGTATTGACCAGCGAGTCGCATGCCTGCTTGCGGGCGATCTCGGCCACGTCGTCGGGCACGTAAAACGGATCGGTGCGCGGCGGTTCGTTGCCAGCGGAGCGCCATTTCGCATAAGCTTCGACGCACTCGCCGCCGAGAAACTGCAGCGTCTTGGCGCTCGGTTCGTCTCCCAGTGCCTGGCCTTGCAGATGCGCAGCCAGCGAAAGAATTTCCATACCGCGGTTCTTCGCTTCGGCCACGCGTTTCTCGGCATAGGCTTTCGCTCCGGCATCGTCGCCGCAACTGGCCAGATCCAATTCCCAACTGGCTTCTTCCCATCCGTCGAAGCCGATCTCGGCAATGCGGTCGAGCCACTGCGCCTCGGGCACGCTGCCAAACTGGCCGCGCACCAGCCCGATCTGATGGTACGAGTGTTTTCCGGGACGGTGGGTCTTGGTCTGCTGATGGCCCATGGTCGTATGATTCTCCGGTTTCTGAGCGGCACGCCGGTGGTTGGCGATCGTCTGGTGGCTAAAATGCTGCCTGGCAAAGAAACCTGTTGTTTAGCAAGTGGAGCGCGGCGATGCAATTGGCCCGTATCCGCCAGACGGATGGACAAGAAGCGGTGGGCCTGGTCGAAGGCAGTTCGGTCGCGGCTCTCGCATTGACGCCGGAGTTTCCGACACTGACGGCGATTCTCGAGTCGACTGATCCGGCTGCGACGGCGCGATCGCTGTTGAATAAAGGCACGCGCTACCTGGGCCTTGATACGACGACTCTGCTGGCCCCGATCGACCAGCACGAGGTTTGGGCCGCCGGCGTCACGTATCGGCGTAGCCAGACGGCGCGCATGGAGGAGTCGCAGGGAGCGGCGGTCTTCTACGATCAAGTCTACGAGGCGCCGCGTCCCGAATTGTTCTTTAAGGCGACTCCCGGCCGCGTGGCGGGGCCAGGACAGCCGGTTCGCATCCGCTCGGACGCCCAATGGAACGTCCCCGAGCCAGAACTGGCCGTGGTGCTCAACAGTCGGCTCGAGATCGTGGGCTACACGATCGGCAACGACATGAGCTCACGCGACATCGAGGGAGAGAATCCGCTCTATCTGCCGCAGGCCAAGGTGTACGACGCTTGCTGTGGGCTCGGACCTTGGATCACGCTGGCAGACGCGATGCCGGCGCGTGAGCAGATGAAGATCGAGCTTGTCGTCCAGCGCGGCAACGCGGTCGTATTCCAGGGGGAGACATCGGCGGCCCAGATGGCCCGCAGCTTCGAGGACTTGGTCGGATGGCTGGGGCGCGACAACTCCTTCCCGCAGGGTGTCGTGTTACTCACGGGCACCGGGATCGTGCCGCCGGACGACTTTACGCTGGCCGCAGGCGACGAAGTGCGGATATCGATCGCTGGCATCGGCACGCTGGCAAATCCGGTCGAACAGCGGTCCACCCACTGATCCGTTTGCTGGCTCCTGCTGCTTTTTTGCGGCGGTTGCTCGCCGGAATAGAGGGCGGCAGCCCCGGCGAATAGAACTTTGCGGCGTGCAAATCCGTATAAACGATACGGCCGGCACGTCGAGTTGAGTTCACGTCTCCGGATAAAAGGCCGCCGGGCACCTTCATTTCCCTAGCTCCCGGCGTCGGGGACAACCCGCACCGTCACCACAATCGCCAGCGTTAAGAGCAAGCCACACAGTGGTTTGCCGTCTCCGCGGCTTGCCTGGTCGAGAGGACCGGGAGGTTCGGCACCTGCGCCAAGATCGGAGTGCCCGCTACGACAGGAGAAAGTTTCTAAAGTCGCCCCCCTCGGTGAATCGAAAACTATCTTCGGAAGGTTTGTTCCGATCGCGACTTTCGAGTCCTGTTTGGAACGAACTGCAGGGGGGAACCTGCCGCAAAGCCTTCAACGTCTTTGCATGCAGCGGTCGGTCCGCGTGGACCGGGGCGCTGCACCCGCATGTTCTCTCCTGCCGCCGCGTGCATAAGGCCGGCACGATTCGCTCAAGGCGGCGAAATCCGGTGATAGGCAAACTTTGCCGTTTACCGATTTTCGTCGACGTTCGAATACGCCAGCCTGCCGATGACTTAAACGAGGCTCGGATCAGAAGGACCTGAACCACGCCACGGAGATGCGATTAACCACGTAAGCCCCGACCCAGAACGCTCGCGGCGGGCCGGCTGCCCCACAGCCGACCGAAGGATCGAAAAAGCCGTGAGCAAGGGGCGATCGAACTCCGCGTTAGCGCGGAGACGAGTTCCCACACCAGCGCGAGTCAATTGGAGAGCCTGTAATGAAGGTCTTCACAACGGGTCAGGTCGCAAAGATCTGTAAAGTTGCCCCACGTACGGTAAGTAAATGGTTCGATTCCGGACGGCTCAAGGGATACCGCATCCCCGGCAGCCAGGACCGCCGGATTCCCCGCGAGTATCTGATCCGTTTTCTGAAGGAGCACGGCATGCCGCTGGGCGACCTCGAAGACGAAGCCATGGCCAAGGTGCTCTTGGTCGGCCAGGATCAGGTGCTGATCGAAAATCTCAAACAGAAGCTGCCCGTGGACCGCTCCTTCAAGGTGTCGGTGGCGGCCAGCGGGTTCGAAGCCGGCATCCAGGCCGAGAGCTTCCACCCGGATTGCATCATCGTGGACTTCTCGATCGGCCGCGTCGAGGCGCTGCAGATCTGTCAGAACCTGCGTCGCAATCCCGAGTATGCCGAGACGATTCTGATCGCCCTGCTGCCGGATGACGGCGGCTCGATCAGCTTCGATCGCTCGAGCATCAACGAGACGTTCAAGAAGCCCTTCGACGCGGCTCTGCTCGCCGAGCGTATTCGCACCTTGATCGGCGCTCGCAAAGAGCTCGTCTGAGGCTGGGAACAGGCTTGCCGGGGGCGCTGGGGCCACCGAACAACTCGCGATCAACCCGTCGCGGATGACCCCCGCGACGGTTTTTTTTTCGCGTCAGGCGCGGCACTTCGCGGCGCCTGACGCCTTTTCTTGCGCCTCACGTCTACGCTCTGCGCGACAGAGCTCGCTGCCGGCAGCCGCGTTCTGGCCCCCCTCGACGGAAGCCGCCACAATTCTACAATGGCGGCTGGCTTGCGCCTCTGCGTCCAGTTTTCGTGGCAGAAATGTGAAACGGGATCGCAAATTGCGGTTCTCACAAGGGGAAGAGTGCGGACCAGCACGCGATCCATGAGCGATTTGAGCCATTTTGACGCCGACGGCGGCAGCCGGATGGTGGACGTGGGCCACAAGGACGTAAGCCAGCGCGTGGCTCGAGCCTCGGGAAGCGTGCGGATGCAGGCTGCGACGCTGGCTCTTCTACAGAATCGCGAGATGGCCAAGGGCGACGTCTTGGAAGTGGCCCGGCTGGCCGCCGTGATGGCTGCCAAGCAGACGAGCAACCTGATCCCGCTGTGCCACCAGGTCCCCCTGGACACGGTCGAACTGGCCTTCGACTTCCCCGACGCTCAACATGTTGTGATCGAGGCCACGGCGAAGGCAACGGCCCGCACCGGCGTCGAAATGGAGGCTCTCATGGCGGTGAGCGTGGCGGCACTGACGATTTACGATATGTGCAAGGCTGTCGACCGGGACATGGTCGTCGAGCAAATTCAACTCGAAGAAAAGTCGGGCGGACGGAGCGGACACTACCGGCGCAGGACCTGAGAGCCGGACAGCGGCCAAGGAGGCCCAGAAGGTGGTTAGGAAGGAACTTCATTAATGAAGCAAGCGATCCGCGAGCGCGACACCCTAGCTCGCCAATGGAAGCGACTGTACGCCCCCATCGCCGAGGAGTTGTCGGCCGCCGAAGATCTGCTGCGGCGTGAGCTCTCGAGCGATCATCTGTTTGTCGACGGCCTCGTGAAGCACGCATTCCGCCTGGGCGGCAAACGGCTGCGACCGGCCTTGTTGCTACTGTCGGCCAAGGCCATCGGCAACATTAATCAGGCCCACGTCGTCCTGGCGGCCGTGGTGGAAATGATCCATACGGCCACGCTCGTTCACGACGACGTGTTGGACGAAGCCAGCCTGCGGCGGCATGTCGAAACGGTTAACGCCCGCAGCGACAATGAGGCCAGCGTCCTGGTTGGCGATTTCCTGTTCACCCATGCTTTCTACCTGGCCAGCTCGCTCGAGACGACCTATGCCTGCCAGACGATCGGCCGCGCCACGAACATTGTCTGCGCTGGCGAGCTGCGGCAGATTCACAGCCGCGGAAACTTTGAACTGTCCGAGTCCGAGTACCTCTCGATCATCGAAGCCAAAACGGCCGAGTTGTGTGCCTGTTGTTGCCGGCTCGGCGCTCACTATGCCGGCGCTGATGCAAAGACCGCGGACGCACTGGATCGCTTCGGCCGCAATCTGGGCATCGCTTTCCAGATCGCCGACGACATGCTCGATCTGGTCGGCGACGAGGATTCTATGGGCAAGAGCCTGGGCACGGACTTGGAGAAGCAAAAGCTGACCTTGCCGGTCATTCGGCTACTTGCCGAACGAAGCGCGGGAGAGCGGGCGGAAGTCATCGAGCTGCTTTCCTCGCAAAGCCGCGCCGACCGTAACCAAGTCAACCTGTGGCTCGAGCGGTCCGATGCCTTAGAATATGCACGGCAAAAGGCCCAGGACTATGCCGCGCAAGCGAAGCGGGACATCGAGCATCTGGCACCCAGCCCCGCGCGAGACATTCTGGCAACGCTCTGCGAGTTGGTCGTCAGCCGGCAGGACTGACGCAAAGTGGTGGGCCTCACCAGAGCAGCACGGCACCGGTGCTGCGGTCATTCAGGCGTCGAAACCTTGGCCCGGGCCATGATTTCGTCCAATTCGTCGACGAAATCCTGCACGTCCTGAAACTGGCGGTAGACGCTGGCGAAGCGGACGAAAGCCACCTGGTCGAGCTTGCGCAGGTGCTGCATCACGAGCTCGCCTAGGAACGTCGAGGGCACTTCGGGCTCGCTGCGGGCATGCACGTCGTGTTCCACTGCCACGACCACGCTCTCGATCTGCTCGTCGCTGATGGGCCGCTTCCAGCAAGCCTTCTCGAGCCCCATGCGGATCTTCTGCCGGTCGAAGGGGCAGCGGGTTCCGTCCTTCTTGACGACCTTGATCGAGCGCTCTTCACTGCGTTCGTACGTCGTGTACTGCCGCCGGCAGCAGAGGCACTCTCGGTGCCTGCGCACGGCGAAGCCCCCTTCGCTCATCTCGTTGTCGACCACGCGGTTGCTTCCCTCGTGGCAGAAAGGGCACTTGATCGGGTCGTCCACGCGCTCGTAGGTGTTGTATCGCGATTGGCAGCCCAGGCATTCACGACGGCGGCGGATGGCGAACCCGTCCTGGCTGGCGCGCGAATCGATCACGCGATCGTTATCGACACCGCAATTGGGACACTTCATGGAGCACTCCGGGGACGAACGACCCTTCGCCCGCTGGAACGCGGATTGGCCAGCCTAACCCTCTCTATCATACCAAGATCGCAGACAGCCAACACCCATACGGTCTTGGATAGCACCCGCCCGAAAAGATCCTTGCGCGGGCAACGAATGCACTTTAGATGCGCGCAGCGCGATTGCTGCTGGTGTGGCTAGCGGGCCGAGCGCTATAATGGGCCGCGCAACAGCAACCGGCTCGCACGAACCGAAGGATCCAACGTCAGGAACGCCTTACAATGAAATGCCAGGTGTGCAAAGCGGAAGCCCCCGAAGGTGCCTCTTTTTGCCAGCACTGCGGGGCCAAGCTGCCGATGTTCGAGGGGGACACCTCCCAAATACCTCAGGGCGGATCGGCAACCCAGCCGCAGCGTGCGGCGTCGACCGAAGCCCAGCCCTGGCCTGATGCAGACTCCGACCCGGCACCGACCAGCGATCGCGGTTTGCGCCGTGACGTGAGCGAAACGACGCTGTGGGAGGGCTCCTACTCGCCGAAGGCCATGCTGGGCGTGGGCGTGGGGTGCGGCCTGCTCACGCTCGTGCTGCTGGTGCTGGGCATCGGTTTCGCCTCCGGCGTGTGGCAACTGCTCCTCTTGCTATCGATTCTGCTGGTCTGGTTGTTCGCCGGATTGCGGCTGGCCGCCAAACGCCTGGGCATCTCCTACAAGCTGACCAACCACATGTTCTATCATCGCCGCGGCGTGATGACGCGCACCACCGACCGCATCGAGTTGATCGAGATTCACGACGTCACCTGGCGGCAAGGCCTCGTCGAGCGGGTCGTCAACGTGGGCACCGTCACGATCTCGTCGGCCGATCGCACGCATCCCCAACTGCATCTGCCGGGCATCGAGAACGTAGAAAGCGTGGCCACGGAGATCGACAAGGCCCGGCGGAGCGAGCAGCTACGCCGCGGCCGGCGGATCGACTTCAGCAACGTCGACCACCTGACGTAAGCCGGAGTGGGCCACCTAGTTGCCTTCGTGCTTGCCGTTCGTGCCTGCAACGGGCTGCGCGCTGTCTTCCACCGCGCTCCAGTCGCGGCGCTGGCGGCTGCTGGCGATGTTCATCGCCTTGCGGTACTTAGTGACCGTGCGCCGAGCGACCGTCAGGCCGTGCTTGGCCAGTTCCTTGACCAATTCGTCGTCGCTCAAGGGGTGCTGCTTGTTTTCGTTGTCGATGATCTCTTGCAGCTTCAACCGCACGGTGTCCCAGGCGACTTCCTCGCCGTCGGCGCTGACGGTGCCGCCGCAGAAGAAACGCTTCAGCGGAAAGATGCCGCGCGGCGTCTGAATCCACTTGTCGTCTACGGCGCGGCTGACGGTCGTGACGTGCACGCCGACCTTGTCGGCAATCTGCTGCATTTTCAGGGGCTCGATCGCCTCGGGGCCCTTGTCGAGAAACTCGGTCTGGTGGTCGACGATCGCCTGGGCCACGCGCGACAGCGTGTTGCGCCGCTGCTCGATCGATTCGATCAGCCACTGCGCCGAGTTAATCTTGCGCTTGATGTACTCGCGCGTCTCGGCGTTCGCCTCGCCGGTGGTCAGCAGTTTGCGGTAATACGGGCTGATATACAGCGTGGGCGTCCGGCCGTCTTCCAGCCGCACCTGGTATTTGCCGTCGTCGCCCAACTCGACGAACACGTCGGGCGTGACGTTGGGCACGAACGCTTCACCAAAGCTCGCGCCGGGTTTGGGATTCAGCTTGCGCAGCTCTTCGCGCGTCTGCTGAATCAGGGCAATCGAATAGCCCGTCTTGCGCTCGATGGCCGGCAGGCGGTTGTGCTCGAGGTCTTCCAGGTGATTCGAGATCAACGTTTGGAGCTGTTCGTAGTGCGGCATTCCCGGCGTGAGTTGCAGCAGCAGGCACTCGCGCAGATCGCGCGCCGCCACGCCAGGAGGATCGAGCTTCTGAACGATCGACAGTGCCTGACGCGCGAGCGTAAGCTGCTCGGGCGGGGCATCCGGTTCAATCAGATCCTCGAGCCGCGACTGCAGGTAGCCATTGGCGTCGAGGTTGTAGATGATGCGGTCGCACATGGCCCGCAACTCGGGGCTGAGATTGAACCAGCCCAGTTGATCGTGCAGGTAGTCCTGCAACGACTGCGGCCGGGCCACCATGTTGGCCATGGCGTCGTGCTTGCGGGCCGACTCTTCCTCGACCCGCGTGCTCGAGGGTCGCGAGCGCTCCTCGAAGTGGTCGGGGAACTGCTCGTCCATGTTGAGCAGCCGCTCGAAATCGTCCTCGTTGTTCTTGGCTTCGTCGACGACCAGCTCGCGCTCTTCTTCCGATGGCGCGTCGGGGTTCTCGGCCTCGACGGGTTCCTCAGGCAGGTCGGCGTCCTCTTCGGTCAGGTCGAGGACCGGGTTTTCCTGGATCTCCTGCTCGATGCGTTCCTGCAAGGCCATGATCGGCAGTTGCAGGATCTCCATCGACTGGATCATCCGCGGTGCGAGCACCTGCTTCTGAACCAACCGCAGTTCTTGACCGAATGAAAGTCGCATAAAGCCTTACGTCTGTGTCGCCGTGTGTTCCGCTATGGAGCGCGAGGTGCCGGGGCGGCACGTCACCCGCGTTCTAGTTTACAGTTTTTGGCGGCCCGCCAGGGCATCGGCCAGAATTTCCTTGTTAGCAAATTCTAGCACGCTCCCGCTCGTAATGCCCCGCGCCAACCGCGTGATCGACACGGGCATGTCCGCCAGCAAGTTCGATATATACAGCGCCGTGCCGTCGCCCTCCAGCGTCGGGTTGGTGGCCATGATCACTTCGCTGAACGTGCCCCCGCGGACGCGCTCGACCAGGGCGTCGATCGTCAGGTGTTCCGGGCCGATTCCGTCCAGCGGGGCGATTCGCCCCAGCAGCACGTGATACAGCCCGCGATAAGTGCCCGGTTGCTCAAGCGCGATCAAGTCCCGCGGTTGTTCCACCACACACAACTGGGTGGTGTCGCGTTTCGAGTCGCGACAGATCTCACACTCGTCGTGCTCCGTGAGATTATAGCAACTGCGGCAGTAGCGAACGTTCTCCTTCACGCTGCGAATCGCGTCGGCCAGGGCCAGTGCCTCCGACTCGTGGACGCGCAACAGATGATAGGCCAGTCGCTCGGCCGATTTTTTGCCGATGCCGGGCAGCTTGGAAAGCTCGTCGACCAGCGTGGTTACCGACTCACTGATCAAGTCATGGGCCCCTTGAGGGTGGCTCGATGGCGGCCGCAGGAGCGAAGGGAGCTTGGCGCGTCACTTAGCTGGCCGGCTTCTCGGGATCGCCCCCGGAAAGTTGTGATAGCATGTTCGCCCGCCGCGGCATCTC
>QQVE01000035.1 GCA_003389325.1 Planctomycetota bacterium | reverse complement strand
CATGACCAAGTCGCTCCTCGCGCCCCTGCTGGTCTGCCTTTGCTTGTTCGCCACCTGGGTCGCCGCGCAAGAAGCCCAAGAAGCCGCCGCCGACGCCAAGCCGAGCCAGGAAGAACTCGAAAAGAAGTTTGCCGAAACCATGAGCGGCGCCACGCTCGTGGGCCGCTTCACCATCTCGGGCGTCAACGACGGCGAGCCGCTGAAGGAAGACCGCTACACGCTGGGCAAGGTCTACAAGCTTAAGAACGGACTGTGGTCGTTCGAGGCTCGCATCCAATACGGCGACCACGACGTGAAGCTGCCTCTGGCGCTCACGGTCGAATGGGCCGGCGACACGCCGGTGATCACCGTCACCAAGGTCGCGTTTCCCGGTTTGGGAACCTACACGGCGCGGGTCTTGGTCTACGACGACCAGTACGCCGGCACCTGGAGCGGCAGCGATCACGGCGGTCAGATGTTCGGCAAGATCGTGCCGGCCGAGGCATCGACGGAAAAGTCTGCCGACAACTGATACCAACAACCGAGCGAGCGAATCGCGTGCAGTACCTCTACGGCTCCAAGAAAGACCAGCCGCCCAGGCTCGTCGCCACGTTCGACTCCGAGCAGCAACTGCTGGCCTACGTCCGTTGGGCCACGCTGTCGGAGAAAGAAGGCGTCAGCAAGTTCGAGCAGGGCAGCGCCCTGGCGAGCTACCAGGCGTGGTCGCATTCGGCCGAGCCGCGCGAGGGCGACGGCCCCCAATCGGTGCCGCACAACCCGTCGCCGACCATGCTTTAAGGCAGCGCACGTCCGCCGGGCAACAGGCACAGCGCGGCCAGAGCCAGCGCGGCCGTTTCCACGCGCAGGATGCGCTCGCCCAGCGCCACGGTACGCCAACCGGCCGCCAACGCCCTCTCAACTTCCTGTGGGCTGAATCCTCCTTCGGGCCCCACGGCGATGGTGAGCGGACCGGGATGGGATAGTGGCGGGCTCGTAGTGCTGCGGGGGTCGGCAGATGCCGGATGAGCCAGCAGCCGCGCTCCTTCTACCGTGCCGATCCAAGCGTCGAACGGCTGGGGTTCGGCGATCTCCATCAATCGATTGCGGCCGCATTGCTTGCAGGCCTCGATAACCGCTCGCCGCAGTTTCACCAGCGTCGCCGGCGCCGGACGCTGACCCGCAAACTGCGTCACTAGCGGTACCAGGCGGGCCACGCCCAACTCCGTCGCTTTCTCCACCAGCCAACGGGCTCGGTCGGGCTTCGGCAAGGCCACTCCCAGGGTCAGGTGCACGGCCGGCTCGCGGTCGACGTCGCGCCGCTCGAGCACCGCCAGCCCGATCTCGGCCCGGGCAATGTGCTCGACGCGGGCGGCATATTCCGCTCCGCCGCCGTCGAACAAAACGACGTCATCCCCCGCTCGGGCGCGCATCACGTGGGCCAGATGATGTGCCTCGCTGCCGGTGAGCCGGACCGTGGGACCCTCGATCGGACTCTCGACGAAATAGCGCTGAGACATAAGGCGGCTGGCCGGCCCGAGTGGGTCCAGGCGTGTTTGGCTCAAGCGGTTGCGGCCCTCGTACCGAAGATGACAACCGCAGGGCACCCTTCGTCGCCGCGTGCTAGCTTGCGCGCATTCAACGAGCGAGTCGCGTATGTACCAAGCTTATTGGGGACTGACCCGATCGCCCTTTCGCGGCCATCTCGATCCGGGCTCATTCTATCAAGGCGCCACGCAGGAGGAAGCGATTGCGCGGCTGCACTTCCTGGTCGACGAGCAACGCACGCTGGGATTGCTGCTGGGCAGCGCCGGCAGCGGCAAGTCGCTCGTGCTGGAAGTCTTTGCCAACGGCCTGGGAACGATTCAGCGACAGCCGGCGTTGTTGAGCCTGGTGGGGGTCGATCGCCGCGAGTTCTTGTGGCGTTTGATTCGCGAGTTCGGCATCGAATCGACGGCCTCGGCCGGGGCGTTTCCGCTGTGCCGCACGTTGGAGGACCACCTGCTGGCCAACCGCCACCAGCAGATCACCACGGTCCTGTTGCTCGACGACGCCGACGACGCGCACTGCGACGTGCTGGAAGAGATCGCGCGGCTGGTACACTTCAACCACAGCCGCAAGGCCGGTCTGACGATCGTGCTGGCGGGCCGTACGCGTCGGCTGGGCCGCCTCGGCGAAAAGCTGCTGGAGCTGGCCGAGTTGCGGATCGACCTGGAATGCTGGGACCTGGACGACACGGCGGCGTTTCTCAAGCAATCGCTGTCGCGCGCCGGCCGCTCGACGCCGATCTTCGGCGAATCGGCCGTAAGGCGGCTGCACGAGCTTTCCGGCGGCGTGCCGCGGCGCATCACCCAGATGGCCGACCTGGCGCTGCTGGGCGGGGCCGGGTCTAATCTGTCGCAGATCGAAGCCGACATGATCGAACTGGTCTACGACGAGCTAGGCGTCGTGGCTACCGCGCCGCAGGCCGAATCGACCCCCTGACGCCGCTGTCTTGTGCCATCAGGCGCTCTCTCGGCCGATCTGGCCCCGGGGACCCTCCGCGTTTAGAATATCGCGGTCGGCGTGAGCTACGCCCCCGGATCCCCACGCGCGAGGTCGAACGTGTCTCCAGCCGCTGTTGTCACTGATGCCTCGGGGCAGGTCGAGACGATCGACCTGAAGGACCCGCTGGTTGCCGCGGGGCTCGGTTGGCTCGTGCCGGGCTTGGGGCATCTCTATCAGGGACGCACGGCCAAGGGCCTGCTGTTCATGATTTGCATCCTGAGCACGTTCGTGTTCGGGCTGTCGATCAGCGAAGGCCGCGCCGTCTACGCGTCGTGGACCGACTGGGATCGGCGGCTGCCCTACCTGTGCCAGGTGGGAGTCGGGCTGCCGGCGCTGCCGGCCCTGGTGCAGAACTTTCTGGTGCGCAGCCAGAAGGCTCCGCTGTTCGGCGGCGTCATGGCTCCGCCCTCCACGCCCCAAGAGCTCAACGACTGGTACCGCGAGTTGCACCGCTATCTGGAGTTGGGCACGGTGTACACGATGATCGCGGGGCTATTGAACGTGCTGGCGGTGTACGACGCCTGGGGCGGACCTGTGCAACTGGCCGAGGACGACAGAAAGAAAAAGCCCGACAAAGAACCTGACACCGAACCCGGCGGATAGAAGGAGACGTGTCGTGTCCGAAATGGCTCTGCCGCTTGCGCAAGTGAACCTGATGTGGTTCGCCGTGCCGCTGATCATCGTGATCAGTCTGGTGTATGCCGCAACGCACCACGAAGCGATGCGGCCTATTCTCACCCACGCGGCCCGGCTGGCCGTGATGATCTCGGGCTTCATGCTGGCCATCATGGTCGTGCTGGCGATCGTGGCCTGGCGGCTGTAGCGGCGCCAGGGGTCGCCGACCGCAATGCCCTACCGATAGCCGTGCTGACTCATGGCTCCCCTTTGATCCGTCCGCCGCCGATTGGAGCGATCGCCCAGATTCGCGCTTCGGGGAAAGTTCGCTCCACGCGTTGGACGACTTTATCGCCGCGCGTCACAACTAGCCCAGAAACGGTCACATCACCCAACCATTGGCGCAGGAGATTCGGGTGTTTTTTCTCTCCCAACACCGCGCCATGAGCCGCGACGTATGCCAGGACTTCTCTACGTTCTTGGACGATGTGAGCCTGCCATCCTAGCGCACCGGCAACCACTGCCACGAGTATCAGCATCGTCCGCATTGAGTACCGAAGAGCGCGATCTCGACGGAAAAGTGTCACCACAGGTTTGCCGTTGCGTCGGATGTCTGAAGGCCCGGGGGAACTTTCGTTCCCCCTAGACGAAAAAGTCCGGCTGTAGCTTCGCGCCCGGCTCGACGGAGTACTGGTCCAAGTCGGTCACGCCGGCATCGCGCAGCACCTTCTCGTCGAGGAAGAAGTTGCCGGTGCATTCTCGGCTGGGGCGGGTGAGGATCGCGTGGGCCGCGTCGGCCATGATTTCGGGCTTGCGGCTCACTTGGATCATGGCGTCGCCGCCCAGCAGGTTGCGCACTGCCGCGGTGGCGATGACTGTGACCGGCCACAGCGCGTTGACGGCCACGCCTTGCTCCTTGAACTCCTCGGCCATCCCCAACACGCACATGCTCATGCCGAACTTGGCCATCGTGTAAGCCACGTGTCCGGCAAACCAGCGGGCTTCCATCGACAAGGGCGGCGAGATGTTGAGGATGTGCGGGTTCTCGGCCTTCAGCAGGTGCGGCAGGCAGCACTTCGAGGTGAGAAACGTGCCGCGGGTGTTGATGCCGTGCATCAGGTCGTAGCGCTTCATCTCCGTGTCCAGCGTGCCGGTCAGACTGATCGCACTGGCGTTGTTCACCAGGATGTCGATCCCGCCGAACGTTTCGACGGTCTTGGCGACGGCGGCTTGAACCTGGTCTTCGAAGCGAATGTCGGTAATGCAGGCCAGTCCCTTGCCGCCGGCCTGTTCGAATTGCTCGACGGCCGTGTGAGCCGTGCCTTCGAGCTTGGGATGCGGCTGGCTGGTCTTGGCGGCCACGACCACGTTGGCTCCGTCGCGCGCGGCGCGCAGCCCAATCGCCTTGCCGATGCCCCGGCTGGCGCCGGTAATAAAGACGGTTTTTCCCTTGAGACTACTCATGGTTGGTTGCGAGCCCTTGCACTTGGAGAAGACGAGGTCGTGGCAAACGGGGCGGTCATCCTACCGCATGCCGTTGTCGGGTCGCAAATACGCTCACAGATTACCTTTGGAAGCCTAAATCGCAGGCACACCGCGGCGGCAGATTTGAAACGACCCGCGCAATCCGACCTCGTGGCGCGGATGCGCATCGGAATGCCGCGCACGTGGCCACGGGGCGACTCGTTGACACGTTTTCGTAAGCCATTTACTCTGAATATGTTGGCGTAGTTTCGACTTTCGACGATGCCCATTCTCTGGGCATGTGAGGCGCGCGTGGCAAAGAAGGCATGGGCGGGAGTCTTTCAAGAGGCCACCGATGCGCGGGTCGAACAGTTCACCGAAAGCGTGAGCTTCGATCGCCGGCTTTATGCGCACGACATCACCGGCTCACTGGCTCATGCACAAATGCTCGCGCGAGTGGGACTCATCACCGAGGACGAGCGCGGCCAAATTGAACAGGCCCTGGGCACGATTCGCCGGCAAATTGAGCAAGGCGACTTTCAATTCAAGCCTGAATTGGAAGATATCCACATGCATATCGAGGCGGCGCTCATCGAGCAGCTCGGCGACGTGGGCCGCAAGCTGCACACCGCTCGCAGCCGCAACGATCAGGTTTCGACCGATTTGCGGATGTGGGTCCGCGATGCCATCGACCAGGTCGACGCCTCCCTGGTGGCGCTGCAAACGGCGTTCGTCGGGCGGGCCGACGCCGACCAAGGCTGTATTCTGCCGGCGTACACGCACATGCAGCGGGCCCAGCCCGTGCTGGCCACCCACTATTGGCTGTGCTACTGCGAAAAGTTCGAGCGCGACCGGGCGCGGCTGGCCGACTGCCGCCGGCGGGTCAACGTGCTGGGATTGGGCTCGGCGGCCGTGGCCGGCACCAGCCTGCCGATCGATCGCGAATGGGTGGCCAGCCAGCTCGGATTTGAGAGCGTGGCCGCCAACAGCATCGATGTCTCGAGCGATCGCGACTTTGCCATCGAATTCGCGTTTGTCCTGACGTTGATCGCCGAACACTTGAGCACCTGGGCCGAGGAGTGGATTCTTTGGTCCGCCTCCGAGTTCGGGTTCCTCAAGCTGCCGCAGGCCTACTGCACCGGCTCGTCGATCATGCCGCAAAAGGTCAATCCCGACGTGCTGGAGCTGGTACGCGGCAAGACCGCCCGCGTGGTGGGCAACCTCACGGCGCTGTTGGTGCTGGTCAAGGGTTTACCCCTGGCCTACAACCGCGACCTGCAAGAAGACAAACCGCGGATCTTCGATTCGTTCGACGCGGTGCATGCCTGCTTGCAGATGGCCGCGCCCATGGTGGCCGGCGCCGAGTTGAACCGCGACCGCATCGCCGCCCGGCTCGACGTGGGGCATCTCGATGCCACCACGCTGATGGAGTACCTGATTCAGCGCGGTATCCCCCAGCGCACCGCCCACGGCATCGTCGGTCAATTGGTGCGCACGGCGCTCGACCGCGACGTGCCGCTGTCGAAACTTTCGCTCGAGGACTTTCAGGCCGCGGAACCCACGCTCGACACGCAGGTGTTCGAAGTGCTGGGCGTGCAGCACGCCGTGGGCGCCTTTACGAGCTACGGGTCGTCCGGGCCCGAGCGCGTTGCCGAGCAATTGGCCCGTTGGAAACAGAAACTTGCGGTCGCCCGGTCGGATGGAGCGACTGCCGACAGGTGAGACGTCGACGCCCCTTATGATTCCCCGCCGAGATGTTGCCATGCGTTGTTTCATTCTGCTCGCCGCGTTGATCGCGCCCGGATTCGTTTCGTCGGCGGTCTACGCGCAGCCGGCAGACGATCCCTTTGGAGCAGTCGACCCTGCCGACAATCCCTTCGGCCCCGCCGATTCTGGCGACGACCTGTTCGGACCGGCGGACCCTGCGGCCGACGCGTTCGGGGCCGCCGAAGAGCCGCCGCCGGCCGCGGAAGTGGCGCCCCCGCGGCGCGAGGACGATGCGGCGCCCGCTGCCGAACCAGCGCCCGCGTCGCAAGCGGCGCTCGAAGATCCGGCCGTGCAGGCCGTACTCGAGTCGCGCTCGCAGAAACCGTACGACCTGTTGCAGGGCATCCGCATCCTGGCCGACCTGGGGCACCCCGAGCTTGCCCAACCGATCATCGAGAAGCTGACCAACCAGCAACTCGACCAGGAGCAAAAAGCGGCCCTGGCGGCGAACTTTTCCTCGGGCGCGCTGATGCGGCTGGCCCGCAATCCGGTACTCGGCAAGCAACTGGGTCCGTTCATCGACGACTTGTTCCAAGCGGCCGAGGCGTATCGTCGCGATCCCGGGCGGCTGGGTGACTGGGCGAGGCAGCTCAGCGACGCCGATGAGAACGAACGGGCTTTGGCCATACAGGCTCTGTTGCGGGCCGGCGACGCGGCCGTGGCGCCCCTGGTCGATGTCCTGGCCGATCCCCGGCGCACGAGCGAGCATGCCCGCGCCAAGCGGTTGCTGGTTCGCCTGGGACAGGCGGCTGTGCCGCCGCTGTTGGGCGTGCTCGAGTCGCCCGATGCCGCGTTGAAAACACAGGTCGCACAGGTCCTCGGCGCACTGCGATCGAACAAGGCGGTGGCTCCGCTGCTGGGCGTTTACCTGTCGCCGCAAAGCACACCGGCCTTGCGCAACGCGGCGGGCGCGGCGCTCCAGCAAATCAGCGGGCATACGCCCAGCCCCGTGGAAGCATCGCGTCTGCTGGAGTACACCGCCAAGCGCCGCTTGAACCAGTCGCGCAACGAGGCCGGCGACGGACCGCCAACTATCGAGGTCTGGCACTGGAACGCCGAAAAAAATCAGAGCGTGCCGCTGTTCTACGACCAGACCGGGGCCACGCTGGCCGAAGCCGTGCGGGCGGCGTACGACTGGTACGTCGTCGACCCCAAGAGCCCCCAGCGGCGAAGGCTGTATCTCACGACCTTGCTGCAGGCGGCTCGCCTGGCGGCGGGTCTCGACCAGCCCATGCCCACCGAACCCGGCACGGCCTACGCCATCGCCGCCGGGTTTGGTCCTCGCGTCGTCGAGGACGTGATGGTCTACGCCATGAACCATGACTACATTCCCGCGGCCACGGCCGCCGCGGAGATCCTGGGCCAAATCGGCACGATCGACCTGCTGGCCCACGGAGGCTCCGCGCCGAGCGGCTTGGCCCGGGCGGCCAATCACGCCGATCGCCGCCTGCGATTCGCGGCCACGGCCGCCATCATGCATCTCGATCCGCGGCAACCGTTTGCCGGCTCGAGCCACGTCACCGAGGGGCTGGGCTTCTTTGCCGGCTCGTATGGCACCCCGCGCATTCTGATCGCGCATCCGCTCAGTGCCGAAGGCGGCAAGCTGGCCGGCCTGGCCGCTGCGCTGGGCTACGACGCCGACGTGGCCACGAACGGCCGCGAAGCCTACGAGTTGGCCGTGCAGTCGCCCGACTACGAGCTGGTGATGATTCACTCGGCCATCAACCGTCCGCCGGCCGATGAACTGCTCGCGCAGTTGCGCCGCGATCGCCGCACGGCCGATTTGCCGGTGGGATTCATCGCGCCTTTGAACGATCTGGTGCGCGTGGAGGACTTCGCCCGCCGCGCCGATCGGGCCGAAGCATTCTTGCAACCGCAGAACGATGCGGAAATGAAGCTGTTCGTCGGCGACCTGTTGGCCCGGGCCGGCCGTTCGCACGTGACCACCGCAGAGCGCAACGCCCAAGCGAAAGCGGCGATGGACTGGCTTGTCGAGCTAGCTCATTCGGAACAACGGGTGTTCGATCTGCGGCAACTCGAGTCGACGATCCTCCCGCTGATCTACTTACCGCAACTGGCCGGCCGCGCGATCGAATTGCTGGGCGAGATCGGCACCGATCAGGGACAGCAGGCGCTGCTGGGCCTGGCCGATTCGCCCACGCAGCCGCTGGCCATGCGCAAGGCGGCGGTGGCGGCCCTGGCGCGCAGCATCCGCAGTCACGGCATTCTGCTGACGACGAACGAGATTCGCCGGCAGTACGACATTTACAACTCCAACGCCGGCCGCAACGCCGAGACGCACGAGGTGCTGGGCGCGGTGTTGGATACGCTCGAGAACAAAGGCGAACCGCCGCCCCAGTCCTAGCCTGCTGGCAACGTCAGCGTCGGGCGCGAGGGCTCCCTACTATGAGTACGTCCTACCGACCTTTTGAAGCGGACCCCGGCCGGCCCCCGATCCCGGGGCTGATCGGGTCCAGCCCCGCCATGCAGAAGGTCTATGCGCTCACCCGGCGGGTGGCGCGCTCCAACGCGTCGGTGTTGCTGCTGGGTGAAACCGGCACCGGCAAGGAATTGATCGCCAAGGCGATCCATCAAACCAGCCTCCGCGCAAGCGGCCCCTTCGTGCGCGTCAACTGCGGGGCCTTGAGCGAGAACCTGCTCGAGAGCGAGTTGTTCGGCCACGTCCGCGGCTCGTTCACGGGAGCCGTGGCCAATCGCACCGGCCGCTTCGAAGCCGCGCACACCGGCACGATCTTTCTCGATGAGATCAACTCCACCACGCCCAAGCTGCAAGTGAAGCTGCTGCGCGTGCTGCAGGAGCGCGAGTTCGAGCGCGTGGGCGACACGCAAACCGTGCGCGTCGACACGCGCGTGCTGGCCGCCAGCAACCGCGATCTGATGGGAGCCATCGAGTCGGGCGAGTTTCGCGAAGACCTGTACTACCGCCTCAACGTCGTGCCTATTCCCTTGCCGCCGCTGCGCGAAAGGCCCGAGGACATCGCCGAGTTGGTCGGGCACTTCCTGACCTACTACAATGAAGAAAACGACCGCTACGTGACGCACATCGATTCGAAGGCGCTGACGGCCCTGCAGAATTACCACTGGCCGGGCAACGTCCGCGAGCTGCAAAACTACGTCGAGCGGGCCGTCGTGATGGCCGAGGGCGACGAGCTGACCTGCGAACTGCTGCCCGAAGCCGTGCTGCGCGGGCCGAAAGCCCGCACGAACAGCCGCCCCCGCACGGCCGACCTGGAGACGCTCACGTTCGAGCTGGTGCAACAGGGGGTCGCCGCGGCGGGACCGCAAGAGGATAATCTACACGCCAAGGTCGTCAACCGCGTCGAGCGCGAGTTGATCGCCCAGGTGATGGCCTCTTGCGAAAGCGTGCAGACGAAGGCCGCCACGAAGCTGGGCATCAATCGCAACACGCTGCACAAGAAACTCAAAGAGTACCAGCTCGACGGCGAGCAGTAGCGCTCCGTGCCATGGGAACCTTCATCTCCGGCATCAGCCTCGTTTGCTTTGGCGCCAGCTATGCCGTGGCCTGGTGCTTGGAGTTGGTGCGCCTGTTCCTGCGCAGCGGCGTGCGGCGGCTGCTGATGATGGCCTTCGTCGTGGCCGGACTGGTCGCGCAAACGCTCTATCTCGGCTATCGGGCCGTCGAATACTCGGCCACGCCGCTCTCCAGCGGCTTCGACTGGTTCCTGGTGGCCGCCTGGCTCGTGATCGTCGCCTTCCTGTACCTGTCGTACTACTATCCCCGGGCGGCCTTGGGACTCTACATGCTTCCCATGGCCGTGGCGCTGGTCGTGGCGGCAAGCTTCGCCGACAGCGAGCCCTTGGCTGCCAGCGAAGCCTCGCAGGTGTGGGGCGCCGTGCACGGCTTCGCGCTGTTGGCCGGCACGCTTACCGTGATGGTCGGCTTCGTGGCCGGACTACTGTACCTGGTGCAGTCGTACCGACTGAAGAACAAGGTGCCGGCCAAGCCGGGCTTCAGCCTGCCCAGCCTGGAATGGCTGCAGAATGTCAACAGCCGCGTGATCATCCTCTCGGCGGCGATGATCGGCGTGGGCTTCGGCGCCGGCGTGATCCTGATTCTCGTGGGCCGCGGCCAGGGGCGGCCGTTGCCGTGGACCGATCCGGTGATTTGGACGTCGGCCTCGATGCTGGTCTGGCTGTTGCTCGCGTCCTTGTTCGGCGCGGTCTATCGCCCGGCCCGGCGCGGCCGAAAAGTGGCCTACCTGACGCTGGTCAGCTTCGGCTTCCTGGTGCTCACGCTGTGCGTGTTCCTGTTCGTCGAAGGGGGGCACGGTACGGGCGAGGGGCGCCCGGCCCATGCGACCGACCAGGCGGCCGCCTCGTTCCTCGCATGCGAGGGCCGATCATGAAAGTGCAAATGATCGGCTGCAGCCATCACTACTCGTCGGTCTCGGCGCGCGAGCGCCTGGCCTTCGGCCCCACGCAAGTGGGCGAAGCGCTCGATCAATTGCGCACGCGATTCCCGGGATCCGAGGCCGTGCTGCTCTCGACCTGCAACCGCGTGGAAATCTACACCGCGGCCCAAGATCCCGATGCCTCGCCCAGCCACGAGGAGGTGGTCCAGTTCCTGGCCGACTTCCACGGGCTGCCGATCTACGAGATCTTCGACGACCTGTTCGAACGCACCGGCGAAGACGTCGTGCGGCACCTGTTCATGGTCTCGGCGAGCCTCGACAGCATGGTCGTGGGCGAGCCGCAGATTCTCTCGCAGGTCAAGCAGGCCTACGAAACCGCCAAGAACTTCGCAAGCGCGGGCCCCCTGACCCACGGCATCTTCCAGGCCGCGGTGCGGGTGGCCAAGCGCGTGGCCACCGAGACGAACCTGCACCAGCGCCGCGTCAGCGTGCCCAGCGTGGCGGTGGGCGACTTCGCGGCCAGCATCTTTGAGCGGTTCGACGACAAGCACGTGCTGGTCATCGGCGCCGGCGAAATGAGTGAGGAAACCCTCCGCTACCTGCAAGGCGAGGGCGCCCACGACGTCACCGTGATCAATCGCAGCTTCGAACGGGCCACGCAGTTGGCCGCTCGCTGGCAGGGCCGGGCCGCCGCCTGGGACGCGCTGCCCAAGGAACTGGTGCGGGCCGACGTGGTGATCAGCACCACCGGCGCGGGCGAGCCGGTCGTGACGCTGCCGGCCTTCCAGCGGATCGAGTCGCAGCGTTACCAGCGGCCGCTGTTCGTGCTCGACCTGGCGATTCCGCGCGACTTCGAGCCGGCCATCGGCGACTGCCTGGGCGTGTACCTGTACTCGATCGACGACCTCGAGGCGGCCTGCCAGAAGAACCGCGAGCAGCGCGATCGCGAGCTGCCGGGGGCTATCCACATCGTCGAAGAGGAAACGGCCCGCTTCATGGCCGATCTGCATCACCGGGCCACGGCCCCCATCATCAAGCGGCTCCGCGAGGGATGGCAACAGCCCAAGCAGGACGAACTCGAACGGCTGTTCAACAAGCTCCCCGAGCTCGACGATCGAACGCGGGCCGAGATCACCCAATCGTTCGAGCGATTGGTCAACAAGCTGCTGCACCCGCCGCTGGAATCGCTGCGTACCGAGTCGCAGCAGGGCACGCCGCACAGCCTGCTCGAGGCGCTGAAGCGGCTGTTCCAGTTGAAGGACTGAGTGGCCGCTGCGCGGCGCTGCGGTGCCGACCTCGGTGGGGCCTATTGCAGCCCGCGGCCCATGGAGATGGCGGCGGCCGAGGCGATCATGATCACCGTGCCCATGGCCATTCCGCAGAGCACGACCACACCGACGCCTGCCCAGAAATTGGTGCCGCCTTGGCGCGACAGGGCCATCAGCAGTTGCTCGTCATGGAAGCCTTGGCGGCGCATCGAGGCGATCTGCCGCCGGGCGTGCCCCAGGTACCACGCGTTGCTGCACAGACCGACAACGAACATCGTCATCACACTCACAAGGAAGCCCATGCACGCGATCAGGAACGCGTTGCCGGTCATCAGGGCCAAAGCAAACTGCTGCGCCACCGTGCAACTCGTTTGGAACGACGCGAGCAGGAACACGTTGCGGTACATCTTGCGATAGGCCATCCACCAGCCGCCAAGAAAGAACGCGGCCCAGTTCATGCTCACGTCGCCGGCTTCCGGATCTTCGAGCTTGGGCAACCACCGGCGCAAATAGTAGTTGGCGCGCGGCCCGACGAAGGCACCCAACAACTGGACCTCTTCCTCGAGCGAGGTGTGTACGGGAAACGGCTCGGCTTCTACGGCACACGCGCGATACGGATTGTCGCGCTGATCGAATTCGGCAAGTCCAGGCATGGCAGCATCGATTCGGGGACCACGTCAGTGAACCGTGCCGGGCGTTCGTAGCTCGGACGAGGCCCGAGCCACGCAGGTGGCAGGCGCCGAAACCGTCCCGGCTGATACAAGCCTAGGACAGCCGGCAGTACGAGGCCGGCGAACGGGTTCAAACGCCCCTTCGGGCTGCGACTATCGGCAGCGATTTCGCGGGGCTCAGGCACTCGAGCGCCGGCACAATGGGCGCAGCCCGAGTTTTCGCCACGGGGCACGACGCGTTGGCTGCGGGCGCGAATCGGGCTAGAAGGCGCCTCCCACCCTGAAAGCAAAGCCGCTCAACAGACCGACCAGGATGCACGCGGTCCAGACGTACATCACCGTTCCCAGGCCATCCATCCAGCCTTTGACGAAGGCGATGAGGGCACCGATGCCGCACACAAAGAAAAGCACGATGCAGGCGATTCCCAATCCCGTTTGGTCGCTTTGAAAGAAGTGAATCAAGACGATGATGAAGCAAACCAAACTGCCGATGCCCGCCGCCACGTTGACTACTCCGGACAAGATTTCCATCTCAACGCCTCCCGAGGTGCTGTTGGCCCGCTGCTCGATCCCAACGTGGACCGGAACCGCCCCATGGTACGCCACTCGAAGGTGGGGAGTCGAGACCAGCGGCGGCGCAGTCTCGCTTGACCGTCCTTTCCTGTGCCCCTTTTCTGGACCTCTTGCTGCGCCCCATATAATCCACGTGGTAGACCCGCAACGACACGGCCACAGGAAACCGTCACATGCTCCAGGTCGAAGAAGTCGCGTTTCCGCAGCTTACGGCTGCTGAGTTGGAGGTGGTCAAAGTGATTGCCGCTCGCTGCGAGTACGAGGAAGGAGAGGTCGTTTTTCGCGCCGGCCAGCCGAAGATCGATCTGTTCGTCGTCGAGTCGGGTGGTCTCGAGATCCAAAATCCGACCGCAGGCGGGGCCGTCATCGTGACGCACGGGCCGGGGGAGTTCTCCGGCGATATCGACCTGCTGACCGGCCGGCCCGTCATTGTAACGGGCGTCGCCCGCGGGCCGACGCGGCTACTGCGCGTCTCCAACGACCAGGTGCGCGTGCTGTTGAGCCGCATCCCCAGCCTGAGCGAGAAGATGATCGCCGCGTTCACCCGGCGGCGCGAATTGCTTTCGAGCATTGGTAGCTTGGGACTGCGGGTCGTCGGGCCGGGCCGCTGTCGCGCCACCAGTACGGTGCGCGAGTTCCTCTACAAGAATTTCGTGCCTTTCACCTGGTTCGACTCCGCATCCGAAGACGGACGCCAGGCGCTAGCGGAGATGGGATCGCCGGCCAAGGCGCCCGTCGTCGAGTGCGGCAGCGGGCGGGTGCTGATCAATCCGCCGCTGCAGGAGCTGGCCCGCGAGGCGGGAGTGTGGGAGCATTGCCCGAGCCAAGAGGTCGACTTTGCCATCGTGGGCGCCGGACCCGCGGGCATCGCCGCGGCGGTGTACGCAGCCTCGGAAGGACTCTCGACCGTGATCCTGGATCAACTGGGGCCAGGCGGGCAGGCCGGCAGCTCCTCGCGAATCGAGAACTTCATCGGCTTTCCGGCAGGGCTAAGCGGGACCGACCTGGCGACCCGGGGCGTGCTGCAGATGCTGAAGTTCGGCGCGCGGATGATCGCCCCGGTCCGCGTCGAAAACCTGCTGCCCGGCTCCGAGACGGACGCCTGGCACACGCTGGACCTGGACTGCGGTGCCCAGATCCGCTGCCGCGTGCTGCTGTTGGCCCTGGGCGTGCGCTGGCGGCAGTTGGACGCCCCGGGCGCCGAGCGCTTTCTCGGCGCGGGCATTCACTATTCCTGCACGATGGTCGAGGCCGACTTGTACGATCAGGCCGACGTGGCTGTCGTGGGCGGCGGCAATTCAGCGGGGCAGGCCGTGATGTTTCTGGCCGAGTGCTGCCCCACGCGCACCGTCCACCTGCTGATCCGTCGCACGCTCGAAACGGGCATGTCCAGCTACTTGGCGCAGCGCATCCGCGCGGCTGGGAATGTCGTGATCCACGAGCACACCGAGATCGAAGCTCTGCGCGGCGATTGGCACGTCGAGACAATCGACATCGCGAACAAAGTCACGCAAGCAACCAGCCAATTGCCCTGCGCGGCCGTGTTCGTATTCATCGGTGCCGAGCCGGCGGCCGAGTGGCTGCCTGCCGCGATGGGGCGCGATCGTGCCGGGTATCTGTTGACGGGCACCGAAGTCGTGCGTTCCGGCCAATGGCCGCGGGCGGACCGCGATCCGTGCCCGCTCGAGACCACGATTCCGGGGATCCTGGCCGCCGGCGACATTCGATCGGGATCGACGAAGCGCGTCGGCTTTGCCGTCGGCGACGGCTCGTTGGCGGTCACGTGCCTGCATCAGCTCCTGTCGATTCGCCGATGAGCGACGACAAGCACCTTAAACAGCAAGGGCCGAGAGTTCGACTCTCGGCCCTTTTCTATTTCATCGAAGCCGGCGGCGGCATCGGCGACCAGTGACTTGGCCGGCCACGGCGCGGGCGAGATCAGTCCTCGTCGTCTTCCCAGTCGTCGTCTTCCTCGTCGTCCCAGTCGTCATCCTCCTCGTCGTCCCAGTCGTCGTCGACGTCTTCTTCTTCCTCCTCGTCGTCGTCGTCGACTTCCTCCCAGTCATCTTCTTCGAGGTCGTCTTCTGGGTCGTCGTCTTCCTCTTCATCGTCGTCGTCGTCTTCGTAGTCGTCGTCGTCTTCGTCGTCATCGAATGACGCGCGCAGCTCCGCCAGGTGGTCGCCTGGAAACTCGTTGATACAGGTCGCGCGCGAGCGACCCCTCAGCTCGAGTAGCTCTTTGAGTGCGTCTTCCGGCAAAGCGGTAGTGATCACGTTCGAAATCCTCCTCGTTGTCACGGGCAGTGGTCTGGTGGTTATGAATCGTCTTCGTTCCCGCTATCGCGAGAAGCGTTGGCCGGTGCATCGCCGGGGAAGGCTGCCGCGTCCGCCACGCGCAGCGCCTCGGCCCGGGGCAGGTCGTCGGGATGTTTCAGTCCGAAGACCTGCAGGAATCGCTTGGTAGTGGCGTACAGATAGGGCCGGCCCAGCTCGCTCGAGCGTCCGGCCGTGCGTACCAGGTTGCGTTCCATGAGTTGTCGCAGGATTTCGCCGCAGTCGACGCCGCGGATCGCTTCGATTTGGGTCCGCATCACCGGTTGGCGATACGCCACGACGGCCAACGTCTCAAGCGCCGGGGCCGACAGGCGGATCTCGCCGGGCCCACCATGCAGCCGCCGCAGCCAGCCGGAAAATCGGGGGCGCGTCATGAGCTGGAAACCGCCAGCGACTTCTTCGGCTACGAAGGCACTGCCGCTTTGGTTGTAAGTTTGATTGAGCCGCCGAATCAACGTTCGCGCTTCGGTACCGTCGGCCAGGTTGGCCAGTGCCGCCAGCTTCCGCGTGTTGAGCGGCTCGCGCGTTAGAAACAACACCGCTTCGAGGCGTGCCGTGTTTTCGTCGCGGCGCCAAGGGTCGGGCGGCCCATCGTCGCGCGACGCTCGCGGGGCCAACCGCCGCCGCCAACTGCCGGCTGCACCCGCCGCGAACGGGCGAGCCCAGGGCAGGTCCCAACCGCGCGCGCCGTGCAGCGCCACCGAGCGCAACTGCTGGGCCGGAGTTCGAACAGGTTTTCCCAAGCGATACAAATGACGGCCCGCCACGTAGTCCGCGCGTCTTGACCCAGCACAGTAAACGGTAAAGGTAAGTGTCGAGGCTTTCCCTGGCAAGAGCTTCGCCGAGGCCGATTGCCACCGAGCGTCAGCGGGGCGAACAGGGTGCTTGGGCGGACGAGAATCGTGCCAGAAAACGCACACTCGAGGGCCTGGCAAACACGGCAAAATCGGGCTTTAGGGTGCCCGACCGGCACGCCAGGCCTCGACCGACTGAAGCACCTGCGCCATGGCCTGCATCGCATCGCGATGCGTGGCTTCGAACGGTTGCGTGTAGGCCGGATTGTTGCCGACGGCCATGCGACAGTGAAAACGATACAGCTCGCCGTTGTTGCCCCACGTCTCCAACAAGTAGTACGTGGCACCATATTCCCGCAGTTTGCGCTCCATTTCCGAAAAATGGTCGCATCCGGCCATCGCACTCGCGGGCGACAGGTTGCGCGGAGACGAGTCTGCGGCATGCAAGGGAGCCGCGCCGTAGGACTCCGGCGGACCGCCGGGTAACGGCCGGGCCGGCTGACCGGGCTGACCGACCGGAGCCGTATAACTCGTCGACTGATTCATGCCCGGCGACGCTGCGGCGCCGCCCAGCGCCACGACGTCCGCGCCGTTGGCACCGGAGCCCGGCGTCTGCCACGAGGCGGTCTCCGCGGGCGTGCCCCAACGGGGCGCCGCCTGCCACTGCCCCATGTCGCGCGGGGCAGTCGAGCCAGGCGTCACTTCGCGAAAGCCCTCGGGATCTTCCGAGGTGTCCTCGACCGGCTCGCCTGTGCTCCAGGCCACGATTCGGTCGACCAGCACCGTTTTGACCACGTCGGGAAAAGCGCTGCCGAAAATCGCGGCCATTGGCACGATGATCAGGCAACTAAGCATCACGAAGATGCGAAAAGCCAGGACCGTCGAGGATTCCATTGCTGCCTCGAAAGGGCGTTGTCGGCGTCCATGCACAGCTCGCCCCGCCGACGTAGGTGCCGCCGCCGGGCCGATGCGGGGCGGGATCATAACGGGGCAGGCGATTTCGGGGCAATGGCAAAGCCCCGGGGGCACTGCTAGCAGCCGGCCGTCGGCGAAGTCCTTTAACTCGATAGCACGAAGACTCGCGCAATGGACCTTCGACGCCTCAGGCAACCATCTGATCGAGCGCCGCCAGCGCCACGGCCCAGGGCGGGCTCGAGGCCAGATACGTCTCCCACCAACTCGAGAGCGTCTGCGCGTCAATTCCCGGTCCGCCGGGCGGCAGACCTCGTGCATCCGCGCGGTCGGGACACGGAAACCAGGCATCGAGCGCACGCTCCAACCCGGCCAGGTCCGCCGGTGCCAGTTCCAATTCCGAGGCCGCGGCCAGCAGGGGCGGCAGCACCGCCAACGGGCCAATGCGGTCGAGGCGATCGCGGCCCAGGCGTTCCTGGTACTTGGGCAAATCGAGATTCAACTGCGCCCACAGCCAGCCCAGCCGGGCCACTTCCGGCAGCGTGGGATGCGGATTGGTCAGCACGGCTTCGAAATGCAGCGAGTTGTAGAGCCGATGCGCCGCGCCGCCGCCGCCCAACACCGGCTGCACGAGGATCACGTGCGCCGAATCGACCACCACATCCGGCTCGGTCAGCCGGCGCAGCGTGGTCAGCAAGCCCGCGCCGCGGGCTTCCCATTGCCCGCGCAAGGGGCCGCTGCGCAATTCGAGCTCTTCGACGCCGCTGGGATAGGCGTCGTGCATGCGTGCGGCCAACGAAGCCAGGCGGCCGGCCAACACAGTGTCGGCGCCGCCGGTTTGCCGCGGCCCCAGCGTCTTGGTCAACGTCACTTCGACCAGCCGAGCGTGCGAATCGAGCTGCGCCGAGAGCGGAATGGCATGATCGAAGAACTTGTCGGCCGGCAGCCCGACGGACTCCAGTTCGGTCGCCAGACGAGAGGCTTCGTCGGCCAGCGCTTCGCTCATCTTGGGATCGACCGGCGTGTGGCCTGCGATCAGCGCTTGAGCCGCGTGCAGGGCGCTGGCGCGCTTGCTGACAATCCACCGCGTATCACCGGGCATGCATGCTTCTCCCGCCAGGCGCTTCTGTTGGCAGCACGTGGCGCACGATTATCGCGCCGCCGCCTGGCGAGAGCTACCCCGGCGAGCGTCTGGCGGGGCCAAGATTTATCGGCCTCATAGACCGTTTTTGGCATGGTCCTTTCCAGCCGTGCCGCCAATAATCAGACTACTTATGCATCTTCCGGTTCGATTTCTTGGCTCGGTGGCGAGGGCGCACGAAACATGCTCGATCAAGAAGTACGACGCTGGACGGCCACCGATGCCGCCGAGTTGTATGACATCGCTCGTTGGGGAAAGGGCTACTTTTCCATCGGAGACGACGGGCACTTGCGCGTGCATCCCGAGAAGGATCCCGAGCGCTGGCTCGACCTGAAACAACTGGTCGACCAGATGGAGCTGCGCGGCATCGGCCTTCCGATCCTGATCCGCTTCGCCGAAATCCTCAAGCACCGCTTGGGCGAAATCTACCAAGCCTTCGACCGGGCCATCGCCGAACACAAATACAACGGCTCCTACTGCTGCGTTTACCCGATCAAGGTCAACCAGCAGCGGCAGGTCGTCGAAGAGGTCGTCCGCTTCGGCAAGCCCTACCACTTCGGGCTAGAGGCCGGCAGCAAGCCCGAGCTGCTCACCGTCGTGGCCATGGCCGACGAAGAGACGCCGATCATCTGCAACGGCTTCAAGGATGCCGAGTTCATCGAGATGGCCATGATGGCCCTGAAGATCGGACGCCGCATCATTCCGGTCGTGGAAAAGTACACCGAGCTGGAGCTGATCCTCGACGCGGCCGAGCGCATCGGCGTGCGGCCGACGATCGGCATGCGCGTCAAGCTGGCCGCCCGCGGCAGCGGACGCTGGCAGCACTCCGGCGGCTACCGCTCGAAGTTCGGGCTGACGGTGAGCGAAATCCTGCGGGCTCTCGAGGTGCTCAAATCGCGCGGCATGGAGGACTGTTTCAAGCTGTTGCACTTCCACCTGGGCAGCCAGATCACGAACATCCGCCATATCAAAGCCGCGCTCAACGAAGCGGTGCGCGTGTACGTCGACCTGGCCCGGCAGGGCGCCGGGCTCTCGTATCTCGACGTGGGCGGCGGGCTGGGCGTCGACTACGACGGCTCGCAAACCAATTTCGAATCGAGCGCCAACTACACGCTGCAGGAGTACGCCAATGACGTCGTCTATCACGTGCAAAGCGTGTGCGACGAGGCCGGCGTGCCGCACCCCACCATCGTTTCTGAAAGCGGCCGGGCCGTGGTGGCCTATCACAGCGCGCTGGTCTTCAGCGTGCTGGGCGTCTCCGGTCAGGGCGAGAGCGAAGTGCCGCTCGAGCTGCCCCAGGACGTCGAACAGCCTCTGAACGATCTGCTCGATACCTACCAACACCTCACCGTGCGCAACGTGCTCGAAGGCTATCACGACGCCTCCCAGGCGCTCGACATGGCGATGAGCCTCTTCTCGGGCGGATACCTGCCGCTCGAACAGCGCAGCGTGGCCGAGAACCTGTTCTGGGCCATCTGCCACAAGATCCAGCGGCTGGTCAAGCAGCTCGAGTTCGTGCCTGAGGAACTGGAGAATCTCGACGCGCTGCTATCGCAGACCTATTTCTGCAACTTCTCGCTGTTTCAATCGATGCCCGACAGTTGGGCGATCAAGCAACTGTTTCCGGTGATGCCGATCCATCGGCTCGACGAGCGTCCCACGCAGCACGCCGTGTTGGGTGACATCACCTGCGACTCCGACGGCAAGCTCGAGCAGTTCATCGACCGCCGCGACGTCAAGAAGACGTTGCCGCTGCACCCCTTCAACGGCGAGCCTTATTACCTGGGCGCCTTTCTGCTGGGCGCCTACCAGGAAATCCTGGGCGACATGCACAACCTTTTCGGCGACACCAACGCCGTGCACGTCAGCATGGACGAGGGCGGCCAGGCCGTCCTCGAAACCGTCATCAAGGGCGACACCGTGCGCGAAGTGCTCGACTACGTCGAATTCAACGTCGAGGCGCTTCGCACGCAGTTCCGCGCCTCGGTCGAACGCGCGGTGCGCGAAGGCCGCATCGGTTACGAAGAGGCCGGGCAATTCCTGCGGTTCTACGAAGACGGCATCGAAGGCTACACCTATCTCGAAGGGTGAGGCCGCCCGGGCTGCGCCGCTCGCCAGCGCGAGCCGCTTGCGCGTGCAGGTTGATGCGGCACGCCGCACTTTCCGCAGACCCCCCAGACGATGCTCGTGGTCGCTGCTTGCAGCCCCCCCGAGAGATGGCAAATCGCCCTTTAGGCCTCCGGGGCATGTTGCTAATATTCCGCCCCCGCCGGCAAAGCGAAGCGGCCGGCCACGAACGCATTCGCTACGGGCCTCCGAACCTCATGGGCTGACATGCACGCGACCACCTTCCGCCTGTCTCTGATCGCCGCCCCCCTGGTGTGCCTGGTGCTGACCACGACGGTCGAAGCCCAGCAACCGACGCGCCCCGCGCCGCGGGTCACGCAGCCGGCTCCGCGCCGCACGCCGACGACGCAGAACCAACCGAATCGGCAGCTACCGCCCACCACACAGCAGCAGCAACAGCCGCCGGCGCGTCAAGCGGCGGCGCCGCGCCCCGGCGCCCAGGCGCAGGCTTCTTCCGGACGGCCGGTCGCTGCACCCGGACCGGCACCCCAGCCGCGCAATCCGAACTTTCAACTGACGCCGGCGCAATTGCAACTGCTCGACCAGGTGCTGCAGCGTTGGGAGCAGGAAAGCAACCGCATCAACACGTTCAAGTGCAACTTCGGCTACTGGGAGGTCGACAAGCAGTTCGGCCCCAAGCAGAACAATTACATCCTTTCCGACGGCAAGGGCTACATCAAGTACAAGGCCCCCGACCGCGGCATCTACCGCGTCAGCGAACTGACGGAGTGGGACGGCAACAAGCAGGTCTACGTGCCCAAGACGGGCAACCTCGACCATTGGGTCTGCGACGGAAAAGCGATCTTCGAGTTCAACTACGAGAAGCGCCAGCTCATCGAGCGGCAGCTCGCGCCCGAGATGCAGGGTAAGGCGATCACCGACGGGCCGCTGCCGTTCATCTTCGGGGCCAAGGCGCAGGAGCTCAAGCGGCGCTACTGGATGCGCGACGTCACGCCGCCGGAACAGGCCGGCAAGCAGGTCTGGCTCGAGGCATGGCCCAAGTTTCAACAGGACGCGGCCAACTACCACCATGCGATCGTGATTCTCGACCAGGCGACTTTCCGGCCCTGGGCGTTGCGGATCATTCAGCCCGACGGCCAGAACAGCCTCGACTATCAATTCGTCAACATTCAGGTCAACGATCCTCTCTCGATTTTGAAGCTCGACTTCGCCCCGCCGCTGACTCCCTGGAATTGGCAGCGCGTCGTGCAACCGCCGCCGGGAAGCGAGCAGCAAGCACAACGCGTGGCCCCACCCGAGAGCCGGCGGTAGTTTCGTTCCCCGGGTAGCAGGCGGTGCAATCACGCGCGCTCGCTGCGCCACACAGCGCACGCGTCCTGCGCAACGTTTATTCGGCGCGCAGCACCCTGCGGCAACCGCATGTCGCGGCCGGCCCAATCGTCAAACTGGCCGCAAAGAGCGCAAATTTGACTCCACCCCGGGCCGCGCTATAATCTCAATGCCAAGAGGTTAACGGAGTTGACTTTTGCGCTGGTGTTCGTGCTGCCAGCGACTTATCCATGACGCCTGCCAGCGCGGTTCGTCGTGATCAGTTGCGACGCCACACGCGACGTGTAGGCGGTGCCTTGGCCTCCATCTTGGGCCTGCTTCTGCTGGCGGGCGCTCCTCAACCGCGTGCTCTGGCCGATGCCGAAAAAGCGGCCGACGCCGAACGTGCCGTCGATGTCGCACCCGTTCGCGCCGGACGCCGCGATGGTCGCCTGATTCGCGTGCCGCTGCCGATCACCGGCGCCGTCGACACGCAGGTCATCGCTGCCGCCAACGAGGCCTTGCGCGACATGCCCGACGGGCCCGAGCGGCCCGTGCTCATCTTCGAGTTCTCTTCCAGCGGTGGCGAAACGGGAGAGGGGAGCGACTTTGGACGCTCGCTTGCGTTGGCCCGTTATCTGGCCGACCCCGACGCCAGCACCGCGCTTACCGTGGCGTATGTCCCCGAAGTGCTCAAAGGGCACGCCGTGCTGCCGGCCATCGCCTGCGAAGAAATCATCATGGGCCGCGAGGGCTCGCAAATCGGCGAAGCGGGAATCGACGAGCCGCCGGAGCAATCGCCCAACGCCACGCTGCGCAGCGGCTATCGCGAAACCGCCGAGCGCCGCCGCACGATTCCTCCCGAAGTAGCCCTGGCGATGCTCGACAAGAATCTCGAGCTGCTCAAGGTAGAAACGGATCTCGGCCCCGAGTTCGCGTTGCGCTCCGAGCTCGACGAGTTGCGCGAGCGCCGCACGTTCGGCGAGTCCGACATCACCGTACTTAGCCCGCCGGGAGAGTTGCTGTTGCTCTCGGGCAACGAAGCCCGTCAAAACGGGTTCGCCAAGTATCTCGTGGCCGACCGGGCCAAGCTGGCCGAGGAACTGAATCTGCCGCTCTCGGCCCTGGACGACAATCCCTCGCTGGGCGGCGAGTGGCGACCCGTGCGGGTCCTGCTTGAAGGCCCGATCACGCCCCGCGCCGTCTCAGACGTACGGCGCACGATCGCGACGCAAGTGCGCGATCGCGGCGTGAACTTCGTTTGTCTGGAAATCGACAGCCCCGGTGGTTCGCTGGCCGATAGCATGAGCCTGGTGGACTTCCTGGCCAACCAGGATCCGGCGAAGGTGCGGATCGTGGCCTATGTGCCGGTCTCGGCCCAGGCCGATGCCGCGCTAGTAGCCATGGCGGCCGACCAACTCGTGGTCAAGCACGACGCCGTGCTAGGCGGTAAGGGCGAATTGGATGCCTCGCCCGAAGAGATCGAACTGGTGCGGGAGCCGCTGCGCGATAACGTCGATCGTGGCGTCGCGCAAAACTGGTCGTTGACCGCCGCGCTGGTCGACCCCAGCGTGCGCGTCTACCGCTACACCAACCGCCGAACCGGCAGCGTGGCTTACTTCTCGCCGGAAGAACTCGCCGAACGCGACGATGCCGAGGAATGGAACCAGGGCGCCGAGGTCACCCGGGGAGATCAGCCGCTGCGGGTCACGGGCGATCGCGCGGGCGAGCTGGGCATGGCCCGCCACGTCGTCGAAGACTTCGCCGACTTGAAACGGCAGTACAACCTGGAGGGCGAGATCGCGTTGGCCGAGCCGAGCTGGGCCGACCACCGGATCGACGCGCTGGCCGCTCCGGCCGTGGCCTGGATGCTGCTGCTGATCGGCGGCGCGGCGCTGTATGCCGAGCTGCAGGTGCCCGGCATCGGCATCGGGGCCTTCGTGGCGGGGATTTGCTTCCTGCTGTTCTTCTGGAGCCGGTTTCTCGACGGCACGGCCAACTGGCTCGAAGTGTTGCTGTTTGCCGCCGGCATCTGCTGCGTCCTGCTCGAGCTGTTCGTGCTGCCGGGTACGGGTATCTTCGGCCTGGGCGGAGGGCTGCTGGTCATCGTCTCGCTCGTGCTGGCGAGCCAGACGTTCGTCATCCCGCACAACGCCTACGAAATGCGCGAGCTGCGCAACAGCTTGCTGAGCCTGCTGGCCGTGGGGGTCTGCCTGGGTGTGGCGGCTATGATCATGCGCCGCTACCTTCCGCACTCCCCCCTGTTTAGCATGATGATGCTCGAACCGCCCAGTCACGCCGAGTTGGAAGACCTCTCGCAGCGCGAGTCGATGGCCAACTTTGCCCATCTGCTGGGGATGCACGGCATTGCCATGACCCAGCTCACTCCCTCGGGCAAGGCCCGCTTTGCCGGCGAGCTGGTCGACGTCATCGCCGACAGCGAAGTGATCGATCGCGGCGCCGAAGTCGTGGTCAGCGAAGTGCACGGCACCCGAGTCGTGGTCCGCTCGGCCGCCGGTCGAGCGTAGCCGGTTGTGCTACAATTGACTAAGCTCGATATTCGGAATTGAGCGGTCAAGTTCCCCCAAGTTCGCACCCTGCCATGGATCCTCTCGTCTGGTCCGTGTTGTTGTTGTTCATCGGCGTGGCCCTGGTGTGCGTCGAAGTATTCGTCCCCTCGGGCGGCGTGTTGGGCTTTCTGTCGATCGCGTCGCTGATGGCCGGCATCGTGCTGGCTTTCTATCATCGCGGGCCCGAGGCCGGATTCATCTTCCTGGCGATCACCGCCGTGGTCGTGCCGATCGCCATCGTGTTGGCGTTTCGCTATTGGCCCAAGACCCCCATGGGTCGGCGGCTGTTGTTGCAGGTGCCCACGAGCACCGACGTGCTGCCCGACTCGCCGCGGCGGCAACAACTGCGCGAGCTGGTGGGCCGGGCCGGCGTGGCCAGGTGCCTGATGATGCCCAGCGGCGCCGTCGTGGTCGACGGCAAGACGTTCGACGCCATCAGCGAAGGCGTCTCCATCGAGGAAGGCCAGCCGATTAAGGTGATCAAGGTCAGCGGCTCGCGCGTCGTGGTGCGCCCCCTCGACGAAGACGAAGAGCAGCCCGCGGTGGCCTCCGACGACGTGCTGAGCCAGCCCATCGAATCGCTGGGGCTCGATTCGCTCGAGGACCCGCTAGCGTAGGCGCATCGCTCGTGCTTGGTGGTCGATGCGCTTCGGCTACTTTGTCGATAGGGGCGTTGCGCTTTCTCGCCCGCGCGCCGTTTGCATCGCCCAGGTCGCCGACTCACAATAGGGCCCTCGCCCGACTCGTCCCGGAGGCCGTCACATGCGCGACCCGAATCCGTTTCTCGCCGAGCACCGCGAGCTGACGCGGCGCTATTTCCTGAAAGTGGGCGCAAGCAGCCTGGCCGCAACCGGACTGCTCAGTTTGCCGCGTACGGTCAGCGCATCGGGATCGCTCTCGCCGAACGACGCCGAGAAGGTCGAACGATTCGAGTCGTATCTCACGCCCGATGAACGCTTCGCCGACGTCTCGCGCGGCAACCCGGTCCCGCACGGGCTGCCGGACGAGAAAAAACGCGAAGTGGGCATGACGCGCGACACGTGGAAGCTCGAAATCATTTCCGACCCCGACCCGGAACACAAAGTGCGGCTCCGCAGCCCACTGACCCAGAAGGACGGCACGGCGCTCGACTTTCCGGGGCTCTTGAAGCTGGCCGAGAAGCACGCCGTGCGCTTTGCCAAGATCATGACCTGCCTGAATCTCGGCTGCCCGCTGGGGATGGGCATTTGGGAGGGCGTGCCGCTGCGCGAGTTGGTGATGATGACCCAGCCGCGGTACGACGTGCGCCGCGTGTTCTACTACGGCTATCACAACGACGACCCCCAGCAGATGTTTCGCAGTTCGCTGCCGATGGGCCGCATTCTGGAAGACTACTACGATCTGCCTCCGGTGATCGCCTGCTACAAGTTCAACGGCCAGTGGCTCAGCCCCGAGCGCGGCGGACCGGTGCGCATCGTCGTGCCCGAGGGATACGGTTTCAAATCGATCAAATGGATCACGCACGTCGTGCTCACCAACCTGCCGCATGCCAACGATACGTATGCCGAGGAAGGCAACGACGTCGACAGCCCGCTGAAATCGTTTGCGGCATTCCTGTCGGCGCCTCGCAAGCACAAAGCCGGCGAACCGCTGCCACTTTCCGGCTACGCCCAGGTGGGCATCAGCGGTTTGCGCAAGGTGCAAGTGTGGATCGAGCCCAAAGGCGCTTCGCGTCCCGACGACGATCCCTACTTCACCACAGCGCCTTGGACCGACGTGGAGATTCTGCCGCCGCCGGAGAAGTGGGGCGGCGGGCTGCCCGACGACAAGCTCCCGCTGCCGATCCACGGCTTCGATCCCGAAACCGGTCGCCCGCTCAAATGGCCCCTGCGACTGTGTGCCGCTCACTGGGCCGGCGTGCTCCCGGGCCTGGAGCCGGGCCGCTACACGCTGCGCGTGCGGGCCGTCGACGAGAACGGCATCGGCCAGCCCCTGCCGCGTCCCTCGCGCAAGTCGGGCCGCGCCCAAATCGAGCAAATCACGCTCGACGTGGCCTGACGGTCTCCGGCGCTCCAGCGCGTCGCCGTCTCGTCCTTGCGACACGGCCCCGGCTTGACACTGCCGCGCTGCAACCGGGACAATACCTGCAGGGGGATGCAAGCCGTGCAGTTTGCCGGGCTCCTCCTGTTTCACGTGGCATTGCGGGAGATGTCCCATGTTCGAGTTGCTCGCCCAAGACAACAACGACGTCACGAATCTAATCGTGCTGGTCCTGGTGTTGGCCGGCGTGATCGTGATGTTGATCTTCTTTGCGGTGTTCGCCCGCTACTTCCGGCTGTGGATCCAGTCGGTCACCACGGGAGCGCGGATCGGCATCTTCGATCTTTTGGGCATGACGTTTCGCAAGGTGAATCCCACCGTCATCGTTCGCTCGAAAATCATGGCCGTGCAGGCCGGGCTGACCGACGATTCGGGCATCACCAGCCGACGCCTCGAGGCCCACTACCTGGCCGGTGGCAACGTGCCGCTGGTGATTCGGGCGATCATCGCGGCCAAGAAAGCCAAGACCATCGATCTCGACTTCAAGCAGGCCACGGCCATCGACCTGGCCGGCCGCAACGTGCTCGAAGCCGTACAGACGAGCGTCTATCCCAAGGTGATCGACTGCCCCGCGCGCGGCGCGGCCCGCGAGTCGCTCGACGCGGTTGCCAAGAACGGCATTCAACTCAAGGTGAAAGCCCGCGTCACGGTGCGGGCCAACCTGATGCAGCTCATCGGCGGGGCCACCGAAGAGACGATCATCGCTCGGGTGGGCGAAGGCATCGTCAGCGCCATCGGCTCGTCGGCGACGCACATGGAGGTGCTGGAAAACCCGGACCGCATCTCCAAGGCCGTGCTGGCCCGCCGGCTCGACTCGCAGACCGCTTTCGAGATCGTGTCGATCGACATCGCCGATATCGACGTCGGCGACAACATCGGCGCCCGCTTGCAGGCCGACCAGGCCGAGGCCGACACCCGCGTGGCCCGGGCCCAAGCGGAGAAGCGCCGCGCGATGGCCGTGGCCCAGGAACAGGAAATGATCGCCGAGATGGAAGAGAGCCGGGCCAAGGTCGTCGAGGCCGAAGCCGAAGTGCCCAAGGCGATGGCCCGGGCGTTTCGCGACGGCCACATGGGCGTGATCGACTACTACAAGCTGCGCAACGTGCAGGCCGACACCGACATGCGCAAGAGCATCGCCGGACAACCGGTAGGCAGGAGTTAGTATGTGGAGCTGGCTCATCCCAGCCATCATCGTGGTGGTGATTTACGCGCTGAATCACATGCTGGCCGGCGCCATGGGGCCCGGCGATAAGCAGCGGCAACAACAACAGCGCCGCCGCCCGCAACAAGGCGAGCGCGGGTTTCCGCAGCAGCCAGGGCAACAGCCGGCAAAAGCCCAGCAACAGCCCGGCCAGGATCCACTGCAAAGCGAAATTGAGGAGTTCCTGCGTCGGGCCAACGAGCGGCGCAAGGAAAAGGCCCGCCGCGCGGCGCCGCAGCAGCAACAGCGTCCGCAACCTGCCCAGCGATCCGAGCCGGCGCCGCGTTCCGATCGCCCACTGCAGCCCGCCGCAAGCGAAGAGCCCCTCGACGTGCAGCCGCTGGAGCACTCGTTCGACTCGGTCGCCACGTCGGTGCAGAAACACTTTTCTTCGCAGAAGCGGGAAGAATACGTCGACCATCTGGCCGAAGAGATCTCTCAGGCCGACGAGGAGATGGAGCGGCATCTGCACGAGGCGTTCGACCACACCCTCGGGTCGCTCCGCAGCAGAAGCCAGGAGCCCGACCCGCACGCGGACGCGGACGCCGACTCACACGCTCTCAAAGTCGACAAGTCCTCGCCGTCGACGGCCAAGGCCATGGCCGGACTGTTGGCCAACCCGCAGAGCATCAAGCAGGCCGTGCTGCTCAAGGAGATCCTGGAGCGCCCGGTGGATCGCTGGTAGAATGCGATGCCTCTTTCGGGCCAAAGCGTGCGCCCGGCTCCGCGAACTCTTCAGGAAGCGTTTTTTCCATGGCAATCGACAAGATCGTTCCCGGCACCACGCGCATCGGTTGGATCGGCACCGGAGTGATGGGCTCCAGCATGTGCGGCCACCTGATCGACAAGGGCTTTTCGGCAACCGTCTACAACCGCACCAAGTCCAAGGCCCAGGGGCTTGTCGACCAGGGCGCCAAGTGGGCCGACACGCCGAAGGCCGTGGCCGAAGCTTCCGACGTCGTGTTCTCGATCGTTGGCTTCCCCACCGACGTGCGCAACGTGATTCTCGGCGACGATGGCGCGCTGGCCGGCAGCCAACCGGGCACGATTCTGGTCGACATGACCACCAGCGAGCCGACGTTGGCGGTCGAAATCGCCGAAGCGGCCGCGAAGAAGAAAGTACACAGCGTCGACGCGCCGGTGTCCGGCGGTGACGTGGGAGCCCGCGAAGCGCGGCTCTCGATCATGATCGGCGGCGACAAGGAAGTGGTCGAAGCGCTCGATCCGTGTTGGCAGGCCATGGGCAAGACGATCGTCCGCCAGGGCGGTCCCGGCGCGGGCCAACACACCAAGATGGTCAACCAAACGCTCATCGCCACGGGCATGATCGGCGTCTGCGAGGCGCTGCTCTACGGCTACAAGGCGGGGCTCGACCTGAACGTCGTCATGCAGTCGGTCGCCTCCGGTGCGGCCGGTAGTTGGTCGCTGTCGAACCTCGCGCCGCGAATCATCGACAACAACTTCGATCCGGGCTTCTTCGTCGAGCACTTCATCAAGGACATGGGCATCGCCCTGGCCGAGTCGAAGCGGATGGACCTGTCGATGCCGGGGCTGGCCCTGGCGCATCAGCTCTACATGTCGCTCAAGGCCTGCGGGCACGGGCGGGCCGGCACCCAGGCGCTCGAGTTGGCGCTGGCTCAGATGTCCGGGATCGACTGGAAGAACCGCTAGAACCGGACCGGCGGGCGATCGTTTGCGCGGATTTCCGCTCGCACCGGATCGGCCGGATTTGACCGGTGCTGCTGGCGAGGTAGCCTTTCGTGCTCGCCGGCGCGTGAATGAACTCCCGCCCCGCCTTCCGCGTGTCTGACCCGCCGCGGAGTTGCACCCACCATCAGGGACGATTGCCATGCTAGCGCAACCGTTGGAATTGGCGTCGCCCGAGCGCGCAAGCGCCCGGCATCTTGTATTGATCGTCGACGACGACGAGACGATTTCCGAGGCCCTGAGCATCCGCCTTGGCCATCAGGGATTCGATACGCTGGTCGCCCGCTCGGGCAAAGCGGCGCTGGAACAGGCCCGCCACCAGCAGCCCGATTGCATCCTGCTCGACTTGGGACTGCCCGACGTCGACGGCTTCGAGCTCTGCCAGGATCTGGTCGACTCGCCGAACACGTGTGACATTCCCGTGATCATCGTCAGCGGCATGGAGCATCCGCGCATCATCCGCCGCTGCCGCGCCGCGGGCTGCTACTACTACGTCCGCAAGCCGTACGATCCGAACGTGCTGCTGACGTTGATCCGCCGCGCCATCGACGAGGCCGGTGGCGGCGAGGTCGAAGAGATCGACGCGTAAACTCCAAGGAGACGAGGCTCAGCCCGCATCGGGGATCGCCACCGGCTCGATTCCGGCCGGCTCGGGCGTTTCGTCGGTGATGATCTTCCAGGTGCAGCCCATTTCGCGCATGTCGCGAAAATCGCGGGGGGCGTAGGCCACGTCCTCGAGTTGCGGCGTGTCGAGCAGTTTGCCGCCGGCCAGCCGCGAATCCATGGCCGCGTCGAGAATCCCGCTGACCAGCAGGGTCCGCTCGACGGGGTAGGGCGCCTGCTTCTGGCGGAAGTGCGTCTGGATGGCGTGCGACAGGGCCTTGAACAGGTTGCGGTTCTGCCACGGTCCGACGTAATAGGCCGTGGCCAGCGGCTTCTTCTGGCCGGCCAGACGGCAGGCGAAGTTCCAACGGATGCCGCTGTTGCCCACTTTCAGCGCCAGGCCGCGCGTTCCGTCCTTGTAGTGCACCAGGATGCCGTGCACCTGCGGCTTGTCGTCGACCTCGGCCTTTCCGCCGGAAGCCACGTAGCGCGTGTAATCGTGATCGGCTCCCAACTCCGCGGCCATCGCGGCGGCGCCCAAGTCCGGCGACCATTGGCCCTCGGCCGCCGCCTTCCACAGCGGCTCGGCTTCGAGAAACTGCACGCGCTCCACCCCCGTCTCGCCGCCGGCCCGGGCTTCGACTTGCGATTGCAGCACTTCCAGCGCGTGAAAGTCGTAGCTCTCCACGCCTCCGCCGTGAATCGACACGGCCTCTTCGATCTTCGCATCCCCCGGCAGCTCCAACACCGGACGACGCTGGGCCAGCGGCACGGAACTGCCGGCCATCAGCGGAAAACCCATCGCCTTGGACGTGTCGACCATCTCCTTGGCCCAATCCCAGCGATACGACAGGTGCTTGTCGTTGAACACCGGCACGCCGCGGCCGCTCTTCTTGAACACGGCCACGATCTGGTCGAAGAACTCCTTGCGGGGATACTCCACCTGCCCCTTGGCGTTGGTCGGATAGTTGCCGTGCTCGCCGATCGACAGCACCGCGTCGACCGCCAGCTCGTCGCCGCCACACGTCAGGGCCTCTTCGATCGTGCCAAACATGGGAATGTCGAACTGCTTGGCCACGCCGCGCGACATGTCGTTCTCGCCGATCTGATCGACGAACATGCTCACCACTTCCATGCCCGGCTCGGTGGCCTGGCCGTTGAACAGGTAGGGCTGCACGAAGTTTTCGAGAATGACGTGGGCGTGGCTGCGAAAGAAGAACGTCGTCAGAATCGCGGCCACGCGCACCGGCTTGTCGGCATCGGCCGCCAGCGCCCCCCGGCCCGGCAAGTACAACAAGGCACCGCCCGCGGCTCCCGCGGCACACCGGGCCAGGAAATCACGACGATGAGTCAAGGGGAGCGTCATGGCGGGATCCTTCGTATCGGGCGGGAAAAACGGGCGGCGTCTGGCTTCCATTCAACTCCGCCGAGACGGCCATTGCAAGCTGGTCTTTGCCGACCGTGAGATGCAACCGACGCGGCAGTAGGGGGTGAGCTCCGTGCTACAATGGCTCGCATCAATAATCGCTAAACCGCTCACGTGAGAGGAGTCGCTAATGATATCAAGCAAAATCGGCCCGTCGTTATCGGTTCTGCTGATGTGCTCGTTTCTATTTGTGGTCCGCATCGAGGCAGCGTCGATCTACATTGAGAATGCCTCTTTCGAAGAACCACTCTTGCCTGATCATGTTGTGTCCGACGCCAACACAGTTTCCTTCACGATTCCAGGCTGGAGCGCTTTTGGGAACCGTGAAGGGATCTACAACCCATCCGATATTCAATTTGCCGGCGCATCCGATCAAGACCCTGACTTGGATACCCCCATCCCGGATGGCAAGAACGTTGCCTTCATCGAGACTTCGCCAGGTACGGGCATCTACCAAGTCTTAGGGGCAACGCTGCAGACGAACGTCGAGTACACGCTTACGGCATCCTTTGGAGATCGTGCAGATCGTACGGGGCTCGTCGAGTATCGGATGCAATTGTTCGCAGGGAACACAGAGCTCGCCATCGCGACCGGCACGCTGGTCGACGGTCAGTGGGTGACAGATCAAGCAGTGGCTTCGATTGGCAGTTCGCACCCCGAAACCGGTCAGCCCTTGAGAATTGAGATATGGCGCGCGGCCGGCAGCGACCAACTGGCAATCGATCTTGTGAAACTAGAAGTCGTTCCTGAGCCCACGGGCTTGTTGATCGCCTTGACCGGTTTCGCGAGCCTCTTGCTGTGGCAAGTCCGCTAAATTGGTCGACGGTAGCGGGCGCTGCAGGACAGCGCAACCGATAGACGCGACCGAGGGCACCCATCTACAATGGACGTATGCCATCGTCGAACCCGCCTCACGAAAACCACGCTGCCGCCGCCCCGGGGGTCATCGTGGGCACGCGCGCCCCGGACTTCACGCTTCCCAGCACGGCCTGGCCCGATAGCCAGGTTCGCCACGTGTCGCTCGACAACTACCGCGACCGCTGGCTGGTGCTGTTGTTCTATCCGCGCGACTTCTCGATGGTTTGCCCGACCGAGCTGACGGCCCTCGGCTTGCACTACGGCGAGTACGAACGCCGCGACTGCTCGATCCTGGGGATCAGCACCGATTCGATCGACAGCCACAAGAAGTGGATCGCCACCCCGCGCGATCAGGGCGGACTGGGCGGGCTGGCTTTTCCGCTGGCCAGCGACGAAGACGGCGCCGTCTGCGCTCGCTACGGCGTGCTCGCCCCGCGCCAGAACGTGGCCCTGCGCGGGTTGTTCATCATCGATCCCAACGGCGTCCTGCAGTACCAGGTCGTTCACAACCTGAGCGTCGGCCGGCGGAGCGAGGAAGTGCTGCGCGTGCTCGACGGCCTGCAGACCGGCGGGCTCTGCCCCGAAAGCTGGAACCCCGCGGAGCCGGTGCTCGACCCCACGCGCGCCCTCCGCGCCGGCAGTGTCGTGGGCCAATACCGCATCGAAGAAGAACTGGGCGCCGGCACCTTCGCCGTCGTCTACCGCGGTCGCGACCTGACGCTCGAGCGCACGGTGGCCTTGAAAGTGTTTCGCCCCGGCAGCTTCAGCGCCTCGCGCAACTTTCTGGAAGAGGCCCGCGCCGCCGCCGCGCTCAACCACCCCAACGTGTGCACGGTCTACGCGGTCGACCAAAGCGACGGTATCTCGATGATCGTCATGGAACACATCAGCGGCGAGCCGCTCAAGGATCGACTCGCCCGGGGGCCGATGTCCCCGGCCGAAATCCGCCGCATCGGCCGGCAGGTCGCCTCGGGAATGGCCGCGGCCCACGCGGCGGGGGTCTCGCACGGCGATTTGAAGCCGGCCAACATCATGGTCGCCGACGACGACTCGGCCCGCGTCATGGACTTCGGGCTGGCCCACCGCCGGCAGATGAGCTCGCCCACCGACGAAACGAGCTCCTGGCCCGCGGCCGATCCCACCGGGCTCTCGGGCACGCCGGCCTACATGTCGCCCGAGCAGGCTCGCGGCGAGACGGCCACGCGGCGCAGCGATGTCTTCGCTCTTGGGCTGGTGCTGTTCGAAATGCAGAGCGGCCGGCGGGCCATCGGCGGCGACAACCTGTTCGACGCCTTGAAGCAGATCGAAACGATCGACGCCGCCAGGCTGGCCGACGGTGCGCCGGAGCCGCTGAACACGATCTTGCGTCGCGCGCTGGTGGTCGACCCCAGCCGGCGCGATATCACGATGGCCGAAATCGCCGAGATGCTTTCCTCGCGCGGCAGCACGATCGCCTCGGCCTAGAGAGGATTCTCGCGGCCCATGTCGCCTTCACCGCCAACCGCTGCCGGCCGTCCTGCCCGGCCCGAACTGCTTGCCCCCGCCGGCGATCTCGATTGCGTGCGGGCCGCCGTGGAAAACGGCGCTGATGCCGTCTATTTCGGTCTCGAAGCCGGCTTCAACGCCCGGGCCCGGGCCACGAACCTTTCGCTCGACGTGCTCGACGAGTTGATGGCCTTTCTGCATCGTCGCGGCGTGAAGGGCTACGTGACGCTCAACACGCTGGTGTTTGCCGACGAGTTGGCCGGCGTGGAGGAGATCGTGCGCCGCGTGGCCGCGGCCGGCGTCGACGCCGTGCTGGTGCAGGACCTGGGCCTGGTGCGGCTGGTGCGCGAAGTGTGCCCCGATCTGCCGATTCATGCCTCGACGCAGATGACCCTCACCAGCTCCGAGACAATCCGCTTGGTCGAAGCGTTAGGCGTCGAGCGCGTGGTGGCCGCGCGCGAGCTGTCGATCGACGAGATCGCCGCGATCGGCCGTCAATCGACGATGCCGCTGGAAGTCTTCGCCCACGGGGCCCTGTGCGTGGCCTATTCCGGGCAATGCCTCACCAGCGAATCCCTCGGCGGCCGCAGTGCCAATCGCGGTCAGTGTGCGCAGGCCTGCCGGCTGCCGTATCAGTTGATCTGCGATGGCCAGGACGTCGACTTGGGCGACCAGCAGTATTTGCTCAGCCCCCAGGACCTGGCCGCCTACGCCCTGATTCCCGAGTTGATCGCCGCGGGCGTGTGCTCTTTCAAGATTGAAGGAAGGCTCAAAACTCCCGAGTACGTGGCAAACATCACCCGGCACTATCGGCAGGCGATCGATTCGGCCGTAGCCGGGCGCCCGGTCGAGTTCACTCCTCGGCAGGTCGAAGAGATGGAGCTGTCGTTTTCGCGCGGATTCTCGCCCGGCTGGCTGGGCGGTTGCGACCACAAGATGCTCGTGCCGGCCACCAGTTCGGCCAAGCGCGGGGTGCCGCTGGGACGAATCGTCCGGGCCAGCGCCCAGCGAGTGACCGTCGAGCTGGAAGCTTCGATCAAGCGCGGCGACGGCGTGTCGTTCGAAGAGACCAGCGCCCAAGTGGAAGAGCAGGGCGGGCGTGTGTTCGAGGTCTTCCACCACGGCCGTTCGCTCACCGAGCCGATCGACTCGGGAACCGTGCAACTCACGTTTGCCCACGGATCGATTGATCCGAAGCGGCTGCGTTCCGGCCAGCGCGTGTGGAAGACCGACGACCCGCAACTGACTTCGCGGCTGCGCAAGACGTTCGACTCCAAGCACCCGCAGCGGCGCGTGCCGCTCGACGTCAGGGTAGAGGCGGCCGTGGGACGCGTGCTGGCGATCGATGCCCAAACTGACACCGGGACGCGCGTGCGGCTCGAGTCTGCCGATGCTCTGCCCGCGGCCCGCAAGCACCCGCTCACCGAGAAGATGCTCGCCGAGCAACTCGGTCGGCTGGGCGGCACCAACTACGAGCTGCGCTCCTGTCGGGCGACGATCGACGGCGAGCCGATGATCCCGTTGAGCGTGCTGGGCAAGCTGCGGCACGAGATGGTCCGCCGGCTCGATGAAACGGCCGCGACAACTCCCGCGCGACAGATTGCCGACCAGAGCGTATTACCCAGGCTGCGCAGCAGTATCGAGGCTCACGACCGCACTCCGGCCGGCGACGCGCCGCGGCTGCACGTGCTGGCCCGCTCGCTCGACCAACTGAGCGACGTGCTTGCCGCGAACGTAAAAAGCGTGATGGCCGACTTGCAGGACATCCGGCAGTATGGCGAGGCCGTCGAGTTGGCCCACGCATCGGGTGCCACGATCGCTATCGCCACGCCGCGCATCCAGAAGCCCGACGAGATGGGCATCCTCCGCGTGCTGCTGCGGCACGGGGCCGACGGTATCCTCGTGCGCAATCTGGCGGGCCTCGAATTCTACACGGCTCAGGGCGTGCCCACGGTAGCCGATTTTTCACTCAACGCCACGAACGATCTGACCGTCGAGCTGTTGCGCTCGGCCGGTGCCGGTCGCGTCACCGCCTCGTACGACATGAATCGCGATCAACTGATGACGCTGGTCGACGCCGTACCGCCGGCCTGGCTGGAGGTAGTGATCCACCAGCACATGCCGATGTTCCACATGGAGCACTGCGTCTTCTGCGCCGTGCTCTCGCCCGGCAAGAACAAGCACAATTGCGGACGTCCCTGCGACGTGCACCAGGTGCGGCTCCGCGACCGCGTGGGCATGGAGCACGCGCTCACCGCCGACGTGGGCTGCCGCAACACGCTATTCAACGCCGTGCCGCAAAGCGCCGCCGAGGCCGTGCCCGAACTCTGCAAGCGCGGCGTACGTGACTTCCGCGTCGAGCTGCTGGCCGGTACCCCGCGCGACGAAACCGCGCGGGTGATCGATCTCTATCGCCGTCTGCTGGCCGGCGAGCTGCGCGGCAAGGACGTGTACGGCACGCTGAAGGCGGCCAACCGGGTGGGCGTGACCCGCGGCACGCTGGAAGAGCGCCGTAATCCGCTGGCGATTCTGTAGTCGAAGCTTCAACCCGCAGGCGCTCCCGATGCCCGTGCTCGTGTTCGGCACGCACAACCGCAAGAAGGCCGCCGAGCTGGTGGACCTGCTCTGCGGAATCGACGTCACCTTGCGCACGCTGGCCGACTTCGATGACGCGATCGAAGTCGACGAATCGGGCAGCACGTTTGCCGAGAATGCCGCCGCAAAGGCCACCGCTCAGGCAAGACATCTCGGCCAGTGGGTGCTCGGCGACGACAGCGGCCTGGTGGTCGACGCGCTCGATGGCTCCCCGGGCATTTACTCGGCGCGCTACGCCGGCGAAAAAGCCACCGACGCCGACAACCGACGCAAGCTGCTGGAGGCGCTGGTCGACGTGCGGCAGATCGAACGCCGCACGGCCCATTTCGCCTGCCACCTGGCACTGGCCGACCCGCGGGGCAATGTGCGGCTCACGTCCGCGGGACGCTGCTCGGGACGCATTCGTTTCGAGGCGTCGGGCAGCGGTGGATTCGGCTACGACCCGCTGTTCGAAGTGGTCGAGTATCATCGCACGTTCGGCGAGCTGAGCCCCGCGGTAAAAGCCTGCCTGAGCCATCGGGCTCGGGCCATGGGGGCGCTTGTGCCGCAACTCGTCGCTTTGCTCGCATCGGGAGCCTGGCAAGCAGATGACTGACGCGTTTCCGATGATCGCCAAGACGCTCTTCGGCCTGGAGGACGTGCTGGCCGCCGAGCTCGAGGAGCTGGGCGCTCTCGACGTGCAGACTGGGAACCGCATGTGCTCCTTCCGCGGCGATCTGCGGATGCTCTATCGGGCCAACGTCGAATGTCGCACCGCGGTGCGCGTGCTCAAGCCGATCGCGCGCTTCCCGGCCGATGGCACCGATGCCCTCTATCGCCGCATCGGCCGCACCAATTGGCTCAAGCATCTGGAGCCCGAGGGCTCGCTGGCCATCGATCCAGTGGTGAACGGCCGGGTGTTCACCAACTCGCTCTATGCGGCCCAAGTGGCCAAGGACGGCATCGTCGACCAGATCCGCAAGCGCACCGGGCAGCGGCCCAGCGTCGATCTGGAAGACCCCGACGTGCGGATCAATCTGCACATCGCCCACAAGCGGGTGACCGTGTATCTCGATGCCTCGGGCGATTCGCTGCACAAGCGCGGCTATCGTCAGGCCGCCGGCGAGGCACCGCTGGGCGAAGTGCTGGCCGCCGGCATCCTGCGGCTGGTGGGCTGGGATGCGGCCAGCCCGCTGGCCGACTTCATGTGCGGCTCGGGAACGTTTCTGATCGAAGCGGCCCTGCTGGCTCGGCGCATCGCGCCGGGAACGCTACGCGAGACGTTCGGCTACATGCGGTGGAAGGACTACTGCCCGGCCACGCACGAGGAAGTGCTGGCCGCGGCCCGCGGGCAGGAATTGCCGAATCTTTCGTTCCCGATCCAAGGTTCCGACTGCGATGGCGAAGTAGTGAACGTGGCGTGGGAGAATGCCCGAGGGGCACGCGTGGCCGACGACGTTATCTGGAAGGTACAAGACTTCGCCGAGGCCCGGCCGCCGGCCCCCGGCGGGATCCTGCTTACCAATCCGCCTTACGAGGAACGCATCAAGACCAACGACATCGTCGCCTTGTACCGCCACATCGGCGATGTGCTCAAGCACCACTGGGCCGGATACACGGCCCACATCCTGACCGGCAATCGCGAGGCCGCGAAGTTCATCGGCCTGCGCCCCGCGGCGCGGATCAAGCTGTTCAACGGACCTATCGAATGCCGGCTGCTGAAGTTCGGCATCTACGCGCTCGAGCGGAAGCCCAACCCAGAAACGTGACACGCCACGCAAGGCCGACTATGGTTTATTGACCCGTAGGTTCCCTCAGGCTATCTGCAACTCACTCGGGAGATCGAAGATGTTCGCAATAGGCTTTGGCCTTGGACACCCCGCTCGGCGCCGGCTGCTGGTCGCATGCCTGGGCACGATGATCGCGCTGGTGGCCTGCCCCTTCGCAGCCGCAGACCTTTCGGCCGAGACCAAGCAGGCCATCGATGAGGCCGCCGAGGCCTTTCGCGAGAAGCAGCGCGTGCCGGGGCTCTCGATCGCCGTGGCGGTCGATCTGGAGCCAGCCTATGAAAAGGGCTACGGCCTGGCCGACGTCGAAAACGAAGTGCCCGCCACAGCCGAAAGCGTCTACCGGCTGGCGTCGATCTCGAAGATGCTGACCGCCGTGGCCGCGCTGCAACTGGTCGAAGCCGGCAAGCTCGACCTGGCGACGCCGATCCAAGAGTATGTCGAGTTCCCTGAGAAGCAGGCCCCCATCACCTGCAAGCATCTGCTCGCGCATCAAAGCGGCATTCGCCACTACAAGGGGGACGAGGTCCGCAGCAACATCGCCTATGCCAACGTCAGCGACCCGTTCCACGTCTTCGCGAACGACCCGCTGCTGTTCGCCCCGGGCGAGAAATTTTCGTACACGACGTACGGTTACAACGTGCTGGGGGCGGCCATCGAAGGCGCGTCGGGGCAGCGGTACGTCGCCTACGTGCTCGAGCACATCGCCAAGCCCTCGGGCATGGAGACGCTACGGCCCGACAGCCCCTACAAGCTGATCCCGCACCGTGCGGCCGGGTATCGCATGAGTGGGCCCGTGCTGGTCAACGACATTTCCGTGGACGTGTCGAACAAGATCCCGGGCGGCGGCTGGTGCTCCGAGGCCGGCGACCTGGTGCGGTTTGCCTGTGCCCTGTGCGACGGCAAGCTGCTTGAGCCGGAGACGCTGGAAGAGATGTGGACCGCGCGCAAGACGGCCGGAGGCGACGAGACGGGCTACGGCTACGGCTGCAACATCCGCACCCTCGACGGCGACCGCCGCATCAGCCACTCGGGCGGCCAGCCCAAGGTCTCGACGTTTCTCACCTATTCGCCAGCCCAGAAGACCGCCGTGGCCGTGATGACCAACCTGCGGGGAGCGCCCGCCCGCGTGCTGGCCGACCAGTTGATGGCGATCGTGGCCGGGTCTAACGATAAGTAGATCGAGGTCCGGCGGGTAAACGGCGAGCCGCCCCCTGGCATACCCCCGCTTGGGGTACGTTTCGCTCCCAGAATCCCCTTCCGGTTTGAGCGCCAGGCCCTATAATGATGGATTCTGTTCGGAAGCGAACCACCAACAGACCAGCCACCGGCGGGAATCATGCCTAAGCAGAAAACACACAAGGGCGTCAAGAAGCGGTTCCGCGCCACCGCGTCCGGCAAGGTGAAGCATCGCCAGAGCGGCACCAGCCACTTGGCAGCGCGAATGGACCAGAAGCGCAAACGCAAACTGCGCGGCACGACCACGCTGGCCCAGCAGTTCGCCGAAAAGATGAAAGAGGCCCTGCACGGCAACAGCTACTAGGGGCCCAAGCCACGCACGCGGGCAGGACAACGCTCGCGCGGACTGACCGCGCGGGGGCCTGGCGGGCGACCAACGATCGAGGTAGACGGCGATGAGAACCACCAAAGGTGCCGCGCGCAACAAAGCCAAGCGCCGGCTGTTCAAGAAGACCAAAGGCTATCGTGGCGGACGCCACAACATGCTCCGCAGCGCCAAGGAAACCTTGGTGCGGGCCGGGGCTTTTGCTTTTCGCGATCGACGCGTCCGCAAGCGCGAGTTCCGCAAGCTGTGGATCATCCGCATCAACGCCGCCTGCCGCGAGCGCGGAATGCGGTACAGCGAGTTTATCCACGGACTCGACAAGGCCAGCATCGGGCTGGATCGCAAGTCGCTGTCGGAAATGGCCATCCACGATCCGGCCGGTTTCGACGCCGTGGTCGAGAAGGTCAAAGCCGCGCTGGCTGCTTAGCCGGCCGACACGCTTTGCGATCCTGCGATCGTTCGGGGGCACCCGTTTAGCCCGGAGCCATCGGCGACGGCGCGATTCCGGTCTCACTTCGTCATGGCGTACCCCGGCCCCGGCGTTCCTCGCATTCGGGCTTGTGCCCGCGGGCGGGCGCGGTGTTAATGGGCAAGACATGTCGCTCGAGCAGTTTCAATCCGAACTCGAAGCCCTGCGCACCGAGGCGGCCGACGCCTTCTCGGCCGCGGCCGACGCTGCTGCGCTGGAAACAGCCCGCGTCGAGTTCCTCGGCGCCAAGAGCGGCCGTCTCAAGGCCGTGCAGAAGCAGCTCGGCAAAGTGCCCAAAGAAGACAAGCCGGCGGCCGGCAAGAGTTTCAACGAGGCCAAGGGCCAGATCGAAGCCGCCTTCGCGGCGGCCGAAGAGCGGCTCAGTTCCTCCGGCACCGATCAGGACGATGCAGCCCCGTTCGATCTCACCCTGCCCGGGCCCCGGCTCCCTTTAGGCCACGTCCATCCGCTCACGCAAACGATCGAAGAACTCAAGGACCTGATGGGGCGGCTCGGCTTCACCGTGGCCACGGGCCCCGAGATCGAGGACGAGTGGCATAACTTCGAGGCCTTGAATATTCCGGCCTCGCACCCGGCGCGCGATCCGCTCGAGAACTTCTACCTGTCGACCGCGGGCGTCGTGGCCGGCAAGGAGGGGGCGCCCCTGTTGCTGCGGAGCCAGACGAGCACTGTGCAGATTCGCGTGATGGAAAGCATGCCGCCGCCGGTGCGGATCATCTCGCTGGGGCGCGTCTATCGGCCTGACACGGCCGACGCCACGCACTACCCGATGTTCCAGCAGATCGAAGGCCTGCTGGTCGACCGCCACGCCACCATGGCCGACCTGAAGAGCGTGCTGCGGCTGTTCGCCAGCAGCTTTTTGGGAGGCGACGTGCACATTCGCTTCCGGCCGTCGTTCTTTCCGTTCACCGAGCCGAGCGTCGAAGTGGACATGAGCTGGCACGACGACCAGGGCAACCTGCGATGGATCGAGATGGGCGGCGCCGGCATGGTCGACCCCAACGTGCTGGGGGCCGTGGGCTACGATCCCGAGGAAGTGACCGGATTCGCCTTCGGGCTGGGCGTGGAGCGCGTCTGTGCCCGGCGACACAACGTAACCGACATTCGCGAGTTCTACCGCAACGACGTGCGGTTCTTGCACCAATTCTAACGGCGGACCCAAAGCCTCAATTGACCGATGCTCGTTTCCTGGGATTGGCTCAAACAGTACGTGCAGCTCGACATCACGCCGGCCGAATTGGCCGAGCGGCTGATGATGGCCGGGCTGAACCACGAGGGCACGCACCCCGTAGGCAGCGATCTGGCCATCAACCTGGAAGTGACCAGCAACCGCCCCGACTGCCTGGGCCACATCGGCGTGGCGCGCGAAGCCGCGGTGCTGACCGAAACTGCGTTGCAGATCCCGCCGGCCGAGCCGAAAGGCACCGGCAATGCCGTCACCAAGCTGACCAGCGTGAAGGTCGAAAACCCAGACCAATGCTGGCGCTATACGGCGCGCGTCGTTAGCGGCGTCAAGATCGGTCCCAGCCCGGCGTGGCTGGTTGGCCGGCTGGCGACCGTAGGGATCGGCTCGATCAACAATGTGGTCGACATCACCAACTACGTGCTGATGGAGTGCGGCCAGCCGCTGCACGCCTTCGACCTGGCCAAGCTCGACGGGCGGCAGATCGTCGTGCGGCAAGCCCGAAAGGGCGAGCCGTTTCTGGCCATCAATCACAAGAGCTACACGCTCGATGAGACGGTGTGCGTGATCGCCGACGCCAAGCGGGCCATCGGCCTGGGCGGCGTGATGGGCGGGGCCGATACCGAGATCAACGAGCAGACGACCGAGCTGCTGATCGAAAGCGCCCAATTCGATCCGGTCTCGATCCGCGGCACAGCCCGCCAGTTGAACCTGCACAGCGACTCGTCGTACCGCTTCGAGCGGGGCATCGATCCCGAGGGCGTGGATTGGGCCAGCCGCCGCTGCTGCGAGTTGATTCTGGAGCTGGCCGGCGGCGACCTGGCCGAGGGCGTGATCGACATCGGCCGCCAGCCCGAGCCGCGCGAAGCGGTCTCGCTCCGCTTCGCCCAATTGCCGCGCGTGCTGGGTATCGACGTCGATGCGGCCGAAGCGCGGCGGATTCTCACGGCCCTGGGCTGCCGCGAAGTGAAGCACGACCAACAGCGGGTTGAGGTCATTCCGCCCTCGTGGCGACGCGACGTGACGCGGGAGATCGACCTGGTCGAGGAAGTGGCCCGCATCCACGGCTACGACAAGATTCCCGAGGACGTCAGCGTGCCGATGGCCCCCAGCCACCGCACGCGCGGCGACCGCGTGCTCGCGCGCGTGCGGCAGGCGCTGTGCGCCGCGGGGTTCGACGAGGCGATGACCCTCAGCGCCGTCGAGCAGGAATGGTCCGACGCGTTCAGCCCCTGGACGGACGCCGCGCCCTTGCGCGCCTCGACGCCCGTACTGCGGCGGGCCGATCGCTTGCGTCGGAGCATCGTCCCCAGCCTGCTGGGCGCCCGGCACACGAACGAGTCGCTGGCCAACCCGCGGATCGAACTCTTCGAGGTGGCCCACGTCTACCTGCCGCGCGGCGCGAACGAGCTGCCCCGCGAGGAGATGATGATTGCCATCACCAGCGGCGGCGACTACGCGGCCGTGAAAGGCGCTCTCGAAGGGCTGCTCTCCGCACTCAACGAGAAGGCCGCACTGCTGGTCAAGCCGGCGAAGCTGCCGCTGTTGCACGCGCAGCGCGCCGCCGAGCTGCACGTGCGCACTGGCGACGGCGCTGCGGTGCTCTTGGGCTACCTGGGCGAAGTGAGCCAGGACGGACTCGAGCAGTTCGACTTGCGTTTCCCGGCGACCGTGGCCGAGCTGAAGCTCGCACCTTTGATCGACCTGGCCAACCTGATCCCGCAATACCACCAGCCGCCCGTGTTTCCGGCCGTGTCGCGCGACTTGAACCTGGTGGTCGACGAGAGTGTGGTGTGGGGCGAGCTATCGGCCACCGCGCGCGAGGCCGCGGGCCCCGTGGCCGAAAGCCTGACCTTTCAAGACGTGTACCGCGATCCCAAGCGACTGGGTGCGGGCAAGAAGAGCCTGCTGTTCTCGCTCGTGCTCCGCTCCGACTCGGGCACGCTGACCAGCGACGAAGCCGACACCGTGCACCAGCGCGTGGTCGAGGCCTGCCAGAAGGCCCACGGCGCCGAGCTACGGACCTAGCCGGCGTCGGAGGAGGTCGAGCGGGGAGGAAGCGCGGGGGCTTTGTGCAGGTAGTTGGGGCCGTCGGTCGCTCCGGCCCGGTGCCAGCCGATGTCGAGGCGATGCACCATGTCGATCGCCTGGCGCAGGCGGCCTTTCTCGAACGCCTGCCGCGACAGGAACTGAAATCCGCGTCGGGCGCCGCTGACGCGCGGTTTCCAAGCCAGCAGCATTTCGATGGCGGGATTGGCCGCAGGCAACTTGTCCTGACGGCTGAGTCGCCACTGTTTATCGCGCAACTGCCACAGCGTGCGTAGGTCTTCCGGGTCGAGGCAATAGTCCTCGTCGCCGACCAGAATCATCTCGCCGCGGGTATGATCCAGGCCCGTCTGAATCGCTTCGCTCAGGCCCAACCGCACCGGATGACGCAGCACGCGGATCTGCGGGTAGCGGGCGGCGAGCGTGCGGGCCACGTCGGCCGTGTCGTCGATCGATCCGTCGTCGAGGATGCACAGTTCGAAGCGTCCGGCCAGTTCGGCCAGCACTTCCAGAATCTCCAAGACGCCGGCTTCGAGGTTCGCCTGGGCGTTGTAGACGGGGAACAGCACGCTTAAGACATTCGACTTCAAAGGCTGGCTCCTTCCTGGCGCGAAACATGGCCACGCTCGACCCGCCCTATTGATCGGACCGGGCCCGGCCTGAACTCTAGATGCGCGAAGCGATTGCGGGCTGTGTAGGTCAGGCACGCTGTGCCTGACGTGATGACGCGTTCGCGGCGAGGGTTAGAATCCGCAGCCACAACGCGACCGACCTTCGCGACAGCAAAGGCGGCACAAACCGCGCGGCCACCCCGTCAGGCAGTGAGCTTCAGCCCGACGATTGCCACCAGGAGCAGGGCCAGGAAGAAGAGCCGAGCCGGATGTGCCGGTTCTCCGAGCAGCAAGATTCCGGCGATCGCGGCACCGGCCGCGCCGATGCCGACCCAAACCGCGTAAGCCGTACCGATCGGCAGGCTCCGGGCGGCAATCGAGAGCAGGAACATGCTGATCGCGATCGCCCCAAGCGTGAGCACGCTGGGCCACAAGCGCGTGAAGCCTTCGGTGAACTTCAGGCCGATCGCCCAGGCGACTTCAAAGATGCCCGCGATCACCAGGATAAGCCACGCCATGACGATCTCCTGCGACTGACCGCGGTCGGCCCCGGCCAGAATGCAATGTATCCGGCAGACCAGCCGCCGGCAAAGAAGCGCATTCTAAGCAATCGCCGAGGCAACGAGCAGGGCGATCAGGATGCGGATTCGACGACCGTCACCGCATAGTCGTGGCCTTCCCAGCGATCGCCCTCGGTCCAGCGGAACGTGAATCGGATCGGGGCGCGCTGATCCCTGGCAATCATCAAGTCCACAAACGAGATGCCCAGCGGCGTGTGGTGGGCATGCGTATCGTGCACGGTTTGCCACTCGTCGTCGGTCCATCGCAGCACAAACGGCGTGGGGGCCTGCACGCGCAACGTGCCGCCTGCCGGCACCTGCCGGGCATGGCGATTCGGCTTCCAAAACTCGATCGGCGCGCGTTTGCGGCCGGAAGGGTAACGATCGGCCACCTGCGGAATCAGGTCGTACACCTGGCCGTCGTTCACGGAGCGCAACAGCGTCAGGTACTCGGCATGGGCCCACACCAGCGGCATCGCCGAACCGGTCGGGCGGCCCAGCCACTGCCGCACCTCGGGCTTGTCGGGGGCGTCCCAGACCTGCTCGGCCAGCAGGCCGCCTTCGGAAAACTGCTCCATGGCCCGCAGGTAGGGGCAGGCATCGCGGCCGGCAGCCAACTCGTAGTGGCCCCGCTCACCGGTCAGCAGCGGCCAACCGCGCCCGCGGCCCCAACCGTCAAAGGGTCCCCCGTCGTCGCGCTGGCCGTAACCGTCGTGATTGTACCTCCGCCAACAGGGCCCAAACGGCGTGTCGACTTTCAGCAGTTGATCCACCACGTGCAGCGTGTCTTCCAGCAGCGGATCGCCCGCCCGGCGAATGCCGTAGCGCACCAGTTCCAGGAATCCGCCGTCGACGATGTCGCGCGCCGGGAACTCGTACTGCGAGCCGGGCGCCTGGTTCTTGATCACCACCACGGCCTGGTTCGGGTCCTCCAGCGGCTCGGGATTGCCGACGTCGCTGGGCAGAATGCGGATGTAGTGCCGCGAGATTCCCGGCACCAGCGTGCTGCTGGTGGTGACGGTCCAGCGGTCGAGATTGGCCTCCAGAAAGTCGGCATACTGCCACAGGTACTCGGCCGCGTCGCAATCGCCCCGTTCGTCGGCCAAGAGCGCCGCAACCGCCAGCGCCGCGATGTTCGCCGCCAGCGACGAGGGCGAATAGCCGCTGTTCTCCTCCCAGCGCTCCTGCGGCGTGGCTGGACCCTGCCGCACCAGGTAGCCCGCAGCTCGCAGCACCATTGGGTAGGGATCGAAATCGCGCAGGGCGCCGGCCTGCTTCACGCGCCAGGCCAGCAGGATGGCGAACGACACTTCGTCGAGTTGCACGCCGTGCCAGTAGGGGTCGCCGTTGATCCAGAAGTTCTGGCCAAAACCGCCGTCGGGGTTCTGCGTGCAGGCCAGATACACCAGCGACCGGTAGGGCGTGGCCGTGTTACCCGTGGCCAACAGAGCTGTCGAGCTATGGACCATGTCGCGGGGCCACACCAGGTGGTAGCCGCCCAGATCCTCGTCGCCCTTCGATTCGCCCCAGGGAATGCTCAGCGAGGCGATCAAGGCACCGGGAAATGACTTGTCCTCGTGAGCCAGCAGCAGGCTATGGCTGCGGCGGTACAGGCAGCCGTCGTCGCTGCCATGGCGCGCGAGCGGCGTGACGTGACCGCAAGTGCGCTGCCACTGCTCGATGAACCGCTCGCGATGCGTGGCAAAGGGCGTTTCGAGCGATTGCAGCAGGTTGGTTTGCGCGTGATGCCGCGTGTCGCCCAGGGCCACTCCGAGCGTGAACTCGAAACCGCGCGACAGGTCGATCTGTGCCGTCAGCGCCACGTTGCCGTTGTCGGCCGCATCGAACTCCCAGTCCATCTGGAAATTGTTTGCCAGGTCGGTCCAGCCGTCGCTCGTGCCCACGTAGCCGCACGACCGCCGCAACAGCGGCGCCGAGGCGCCCAGGGCCAGCCAGACGCCGTCTTTGTGGGCCAGCATCACCTCGCGGCCGGCCACGGTGTCGACGCATGCCGAGTTGCCACGCCCGCCGCCGCCCAAGTGCGGGGCCAAAAGTGCATACAGGTTCAGCGTCTCCAGCAGGCTCTCGTCTCCTTCGAGCCGCGTGTGCACTAGCAGGCACGCATAGTGCGGATCGGTGATAATCTCCTTCACGATCCGATAGCCGTACTCCTCGTTGCTGTTCGTCAGCCGGAAGCCGAGCGAATGCTCGGAAAGCTGCTCGAGGTGGCACGTCGTGTCGCGGCGCTCGTCGTGAAAAAACGACTTGCCGTCGCTGATCATGTATTGCAGATCGCGCGTTTGCGGCCGGTCGAGCGTCGGGTAGTAGAGCTCGCTGACGATGCCCGCGGCCAGCGTGAACCACAGCCGGCTGCCGGCGAAGTAGGCGGTGCCTACGGCCGACTTGTCGCTCCGCGTCCAGCGCGGTTCGATCCCGGGGGCTCCGAAGGCGTGACGCGGGGAGGATGGCATGCGACGCGTTCCCAAGGCGCGAAGGTGCGCGCCGGCCGCCGCGTTCCGAAGCGGCGAAATCCTCGGGCCGCTCCTGGCAAATCGCCGGTAAAATCGCGCGCGAAAGTCTAGCTCGCCCCGAGCGACGTGCAACACGCCAGGGACGGCGATGTAGACGTCCGGCGCTGGCCCGATCCTTTGTGGGGCGTATAGTTTGAGTGAGCTGCCAGACCATTTCGCGGCGGCCTCGACCGCCCCCAGTCCCCTTCGGTTTGGCCGACGATCAATCATGCCCATCGATCCCCAAGAGCTATCGGCCGCAATCGCCCGCCATCAGGCCGGACAACCGAGCGAGGCCTACGAAACGTACCAGCGGCTGTTGGCCCAGGACCCGGACAACGCCACGCTGCTGAGTCTGCTCGGCGCGGCCTGCATCAACCTGCAGCAATGGGACGAGGCCCAAGCGCACCTGACGCGGGCGCTCGAGATCGAACCGAATCACCCATCGGCGCACGACAACCTGGGCGTGCTGTTGGCCAAGCAGGGCCGGATGGGCGAGGCGGTCGAAAGCTTCGGCCGCGCGGCACAGCTCAACCCCAATAGCGCTCAGACCCACCTGAACCATGCGGCGGCGCTGGTGCGTAGCGACCGTTCGGCCGAGGCGATCGAAGCCTATCGCCTGGCCGTGCAACTGGCGCCCTCATCGCTCAAGGCCCACTCGGAGCTGGCCCGCTTACTCTCCGAAGCCGGTCGGGCTCCCGAGGCCGTGCCTCACTTTCGACAACTAGCGCGCATGCGGGCTGACGATCCCAAGACTCGGTTCGAGCTGGCCGCGGCGTTGGCCCGCGCGGGGCAACTCGGCGAGGCGATCGGCGCCTACCAGGAGACGCTCGAGCTGAAGCCCGACTCAGCCGAGAGCTGCGTCAACTTGTCGCAGCTTTGTTGCGAAAAACGGCAGTACCCGCAGGCGGTCGAGTGGGCGCAGCGCGCGGTGGAGTTGCGCCCGCGGTTCGCCGAAGCCTACATCAACCTGGGAAGCGCCCTGGAAAAGCTTGGCCAGCTCGACGAGGCACGGACCGCGCTGGAAGAGGCGGTGCGGTTGAAACCCGACCTGCCGCAGGCGCACAACAACCTGGGCATCGTGCTGGTCGAGCAGCAGGAGTTCGCCGCGGCCGGGGAGCACTATCGCCGGGCGCTGCTATTGAATCCGAACAGTCCCGAGCCGCACTACAACCTGGGCGTGGCGATGATCCGCCAGGGCAGCGTGCTGGAGTCGATCGAACCGTTCGATCGGGCGCTGGCGCTGTTGCCCAACTACGCCGAGGCCCATCACAATCGTTCGGCCGCGCTATTGCAACTGGGCCGCTTCGAGCAGGGACTGCCCGAGTACGAATGGCGGTTTCGCTCGCGCGACTTTCCTCCCTTCCGGCCCCGCTGGACCGCCTGGGACGGCTCGCCGCCGGCCGGACGCACGATCGTGTTGGTCGCCGAACAGGGATTGGGCGACACGCTGCAGTTCGTCCGCTACGCTCCGCTGCTGGAAGAGCAGGGGGCCCGCGTGTGGGTCGAATGCGCCGACAAGCTGCACCCGATTCTGTCGCGCACCCCGGGGATCGAGCGTTTGATCTCTCCCGCCGAACAGGCCGCCAAGGCCGACGCGTGCGTGCCGATGATGAGTTTGCCGTACCGGCTGAACACGACGCTGGCCACGATTCCGGCCAGGACGCCCTACGTGTTTGCCGACGAGCGGCGCATCGCCGGCTGGCGCGGAGAGCTGGCCGGCTACCCTGAATTCAAGATCGGCATCGCCTGGCAGGGCAATCCCCGCGCTCCGCACGACCGCCAGCGCTCGATTCCATTGACCGAGTTTGAGCCTCTAGCCCGCGTTCCGGGCGTGCGGCTGTTCAGCCTGCAAAAGGGCCCCGGCGCCGACCAGTTGTCCGCGGTGAGCGAGGCGTGGGAAGTGGTCGACTTCGGCGAGCGGCTCGATGCCGAGGGCGGAGCGTTCATGGACACCGCCGCGATCGTGCGGAATCTGGATCTGGTGATCACGTCCGACACGGCGCTAGCGCACTTGGCCGGAGCGCTGGCCGCGCCGGTTTGGGTGGCCCTGCAAGCCGTGCCCGATTGGCGGTGGCTGCTTGCGCGCGAGGACAGCCCCTGGTATTCGACCATGCGTCTGTTTCGGCAGACCGAACACGGCAATTGGGCCGCGGTGTTCGCGCGGATGGCCGAGGCGTTGCGGACGCTCGTCGATCAGCGTCGCTAAAACGCTTCGAATCGAGCTGCCCGCTAGTTCTCGATTGGCTCGCCGACCTCGAGCACCAGCGGATCTTCCGAGATAATCTCGAGCGCGTACCGTTCGGTCTTGGGTTCGAAACTCTGCCGGTTGACGCGGTGATAGGCCTTCCAGATGCGCGGCGGATATGGCTGAGGCACGTAGCCGGAGAAACGGCCCTCGGCGTCGGTGTGGACGCCGGCGAAGCTGTTCATCATGTCCTTGCCGGGATAGCCGAAGACGACCCAATCCGAAAGCGGCTTGCCCTCCTGGTCGACGAGCGTCCCTTCGATGTGCTCGGTCGGAGCCAGATCGATCGGGGGCAGCTCGAACTCGGTGACGTCATCGGGCACTTCCCGGCGGCTGCCCCAGATGCCGCCCTGTGAGCGCCCGCCCCACCATTCCATGTGGTGATAGTCGCGCGGCGCGCTGTTCAACCGCAACTCGATCGGCCCCGGCGGCACGTAGGCCGCGAAGTAGCCGTCGTCGTCCGTCTCGACCTCAACGCGATGATCCATGTCGTCGTGGATCACGGCCGAGGGTCCATAGATCACGGCCAGGCGGAAACCAGGGTAGCCTTCGCCCGTGTCCTGTTTGCGGATGAGCCCCCGCACGCGCACGCCGCGCTCGAGCGGGATCTCGAGTTGGCGCGTGTCGCCGGCTTCGACCTTTAGCCGCGTCGGCACCTGCGCCCGCCAGGGACGATCGGGCGGCAGATCCAGTCGCGCGGTGAGCAGGCCGGCGGCAAGCTTGGGCACTTGGAATTTCCCCTCGCCGTCGGAAATCACTTCGGCGATGCCCCACACGCAGCCCGACGGCCACTTGGGCACGTTGGCACGCGTCTGCAAGGTGACGGTCAGCCCCTGCGGCGCGTCGGCGCCGGCTTGCAGCACTCCCTCCACGCTACCGGCGTCGGGCACGAGGAACTCGAAATGCGGGGCCGTTTCCTCGGGCCGCACGTTGAGGAAATAGTTCTGGTCGTACTCCACGCGCCCCGCAAGCTCGGAATCGATTCGCAGACGATTCAGCGACGCCGGCAAAAATGACGGAATCTCGGCCAGGCCGTTGTCGCCCGTGGTGGCCTCAAACCGCTCGCTCCAGTCGACGGGGATCAGCCAGCCAATGCTTTCCTTCACCTTCACGCGCACGACGCGCACGCGCGCCCCCGCCACGGGCTGGTCGCGCTCGTCCACGAGCTTGACGCGCATGCCCTCGGCGGGCTCCAGCTTGAGCACGACGGCCGGCTTGCTGGCGAAATGAACCAACGAGCCGGTCGACCGCAGCCGCACCGGACCAAAGCCGGTCGCATGGGCCCAAAGGGTGCCCCAGCGTCTATCTCGCAGCAGGCCCTCGTCGAGCGGCAGGCGGTAGTTGCCCAGCGCGTCGGTCTTGGTCGTGCCGGCGAAGGAACCGTGTTCGTTAGCGCTGTTGTTAACGTCTTCGGCTACCAGCAGCCCCACGTCGGCGCCGGCGATGCCCTGGCCGTTTGGATCCAGCACGCGACCGGAAATCGCCTTCTGCCCGTTGGCCGCTGCTTTGGGCTGCGGAAGCTGCACGACGACTTCGGTGACGCCTTCCCGCACGGGCACTTTCTTCGACTGCCGGCCTTGGGAGATACGAACCGCCGGAATCGATACGAACAGCAGCACGAGCGCGGCCAGCGCCACCACGCCCCCGCGCGACACTTCAAGGCGGGACGGCATGGAGGAGGCACCTCGCGGATGAACGGGAGAACGCGCCGCGCGCCCGGGCAAGTGATCCGGGGTCAGGCGCCGGCGGAGAGCTGCATTCTAGCCGTTGCCGCGGGCGCAGACACAAAATCTTGCACCAGAGGCGTCGAACAGATAGGCTTGACGGCATCCCGCCATCGATAACCCGCCTCGAAAACCAAACCGGTGCGACGATGACGCCACGTCCCAGTGCGCCCCAGCATTCGCCCGTTTCCCGGCGCACCGCATTGCAGGCCGGAGCGGTCGGTCTGCTCGGATTGGGAATGAACCACCTGGCGGGATTGCGGGCCCTGGCGGCGCCGGGAAGTGCCGCGCCGGCGCCGAAGGCCAAGGCGGTGATCTACATCTTTCTCTCCGGCGGCCTGGCGCAGCACGACAGCTTCGACATGAAGCCCGAGGCGCCCGAGGGCATCCGCGGCGAGTTCAACCCGATCGCCACTCGCACGCCGGGCATCCAGATCTGCGAACACCTGCCGATGCTGGCCGAGCGGAGCCACCTGTGGTCGCTGGTGCGCTCGATGCATCATGGCTATCCCGAACATTCGACCGGCCATCTGCTGATGCTGACCGGGCGCCGCGAGCTGCCGCGGGGCTTCGACGCGAACCGGCCCAAGCCCGGCGACTGGCCGTCGATCGCGGCGATCGCCAATGCGGTCTGCCCGCCGCGCAACAACGTGCCGCCGGCGGTCGTGCTGCCCGAGATTCTCGTCCATCGCACGGGCCGCGTGATTCCCGGACAGTTCGCCGGTGAGATGGGCCCGCAGCGCGATCCGATGTTCGCCAGCTACGCCCGCTTTAGCGCCACGGCCTACGGCGCCTGGCCCGAGTACGGCTTTCACCACGCCCAGGGCCGGCTGAATCCCGACGACATGACGTTTGAATCGCCCAACCTGTCGCTCCCCGAGGACATGGACCCGCGGCGGTTCAGCCGGCGGCTCGACTTGCTCGACTCCATCGGGCGGCAGGCCGCGTCGCTCGAGCGGGCGGCCGAAAACGAATCGTTCGACCGCTACCGCCAGCGGGCCGTGTCGCTGTTGTCCGACCAAAAGACGCAGGCCGCCTTCGGTATCGAGGGCGCCGACGCCAAGACGCTCGACCGCTACGGTCACAACACGTTCGGCTGGTCGCTGTTGATTGCCCGGCAACTGGTCGAGGCCGGCGTGACCCTGGTGCAGGTGAACCTGGGCAACAACGAAACGTGGGACACGCACGGCAACGCCTTCCCGCACCTGAAGGATTATCTGTTTCCGCCCACCGATCGCGCCGTTTCGGCGCTGCTGGACGACCTGCACCAGCGGGGGCTGCTCGACGAGACGCTGGTGGTGATGGCCGGCGAGATGGGCCGCACGCCGAAGATTTCGCTTTTGCCCAACGCCTACGACAAGCCGGGCCGCGACCACTGGGGCACGCAAACGGTGTTCTTCGCCGGCGGCGGCGTGCAGGGGGGCAACGTCATCGGCTCGACCGACAAGAACGGGGCCTTTCCCGACTCCGATCCGCAGCAGCCCGACAACATGGCCGCCTCGATCTACCAGGCCCTGGGCATTCCCCGCGAGCTCGCGTGGCACGACCACACCAACCGCCCCCACTTCGTCTACCACGCCGACCCGATTCCGGGCTTGATGTAAGGCACCGCCGCTCGAGGCGCTCCATGCACGGGGGCGCGGCGGCGTTCTCACGCTTCTGCTGCCGCCTCTTGAAATCGCTGCCGCCTGGAATCGCCGGGAATTCCGCGACGCTCGCGGGCCCGCCTTTAGAGGCACACGGCTCGCCCGCCAGAGTGACCTATACTTCATCGCCGGCCAATCGCCGCGCTGATCGCGTTTCGCTGCCGCCACTGCGACGGCTTCACGCGCTCCGCCTGGGCAAGGGGCCGGTAGCCTTGTGAATTTCCGACACCCACGAGCCTCGGCGCTCCGGCAATCGTCTGCCGGAAGACCATGCCCGGGGACGGAGGGGAGCATCGGAAACATGCCTTCGATCAACTAAGGGAGCAATCCATGTCCTACGTTAAAGCGAATCCGTACGCCTGGCCCTACAACGGCGACCTGCGTCCCGAAAACACGGCACTGATCGTGATCGACATGCAGGTCGATTTTTGTGCCAAAGGCGGATACGTGGACAAGATGGGCTACGACATCTCGCTGACTCGTGCTCCGATCGAGCCGATTCAGCGCGTCTTCAAGGAATTCCGCAAGCAGGGCTTCCACATCCTGCATACCCGCGAAGGCCATCGCCCTGACCTGTCCGATCTGCCCGAGAACAAGCGGTGGCGGTCGCGCCAAATCGGCCGCGGCACCGGCATCGGCGACGTCGGGCCTTGCGGTCGCATCCTCGTCCGCGGCGAAGAAGGCTGGGACATCATTCCCGAACTTTACCCGCAGGAAGGCGAGCACATCATCGAGAAGCCCGGCAAGGGTTCGTTCTATGCGACCGACCTGGAGATGATCCTCCACCTCGCGGGCATTCAGAACCTCATCCTGGCCGGCGTCACGACCGACGTTTGCGTTCACACGACCATGCGCGACGCGAACGATCGCGGCTTTGAATGCCTGTTGCTGAGTGATTGCACGGCCGCCACGGACCCCAACAACCACCAGGCCGCGCTCAACATGATCACCATGCAGGGCGGCGTGTTTGGCGCTCACGCGACCTCCGACGAGCTGCTGGCCACCGTTCGCGGCGAATCGGATGCCAACCCCAACTCGGCCGAGGCGCTCGCGACGGTCGGCTGAATCAACGTGATTCGCCGGCTCCGCCGCTAGCGTATCCATCGGTTCTTGTTCAAGACGTTTCAACAACCTGACTGGGACGCTCCCATGCTCGAGGTCCGCCGGATCCGAATGGGAGCGTCCCCCCAAGGGGCCCAACCATGGCATTCGAATTGTTCGTCAACGGAACGTTGATGCGCGGCCTACCGCTGCACGCAAACATGGGCGACGCGGAGTTCATCGGTGAATTCCGAACCGAGCCCGAGTACCGTCTCTACTCGATCGACGACATTCACCCCGGCATGTATCGCCTGGAAGACGGCGAAGCAGGCGGTGTGGCCGTTACGGGCGAGTTGTATCGAGTCAACGACAACACCTGGAAACAGATTGAAGCGGGCGAGCCGCCCAACCTGTATCGGGGCAAGGTCATCCTCGAGAACGGACGCGAGGTGTTCGGCGTTCTCTATCCGCGCGAGCTCGCCGAGGGCAAGCATCGTGACATCTCGGCCTACGGCGACTGGCGAGAGTACTGGAATGCCACCCACCCGCAATCTTTGGAGCAGGCGCGGTAGACGACCCCGGCGGCGCGATACCGCCGAGATGACACGTGTGCGGAGCGCTTCGATGAACAGTCCCGTTGACATTTTCTTCCGGCCGGTCGAGCCGGGCCAGGTGCCCTACTGGCGGCTTGTGCTGCGCGGCTGCTCGCAAACGTGCTTCCAGTCGAACGAGCTGACGGGGCTGATCTTCTTCGTTGCCGTGCTGATCGCCTCGCCCATCGCGTTCGCCTACCTGCTGGTGGCCGCGATCATGGCACCAGGCGGACGGATGCTGCTGGGAAAACGGGATGCCATCCCCACCGGGCTGCCGGGCCTGAATCCCTGCCTGATCGCGCTCGCTTTGCCCGCGGCCTTCCACACGGGCTTTAGCGACATCGGAATGTGGGGCGTGCTCGTCGTCTCCGTGGCAGCCACGATGGTGCTGACGCGCGTGTCGATCGTTCTGCTGCCGGTGCCGACGCTGGCGTTTCCGTTCCTGCTCGTCTTCTGGGCCCTGGTTGCCTTGGCACCCCGGCTCGACGTCCTGCAGCCGATCACCTCGAGCCCGGCCGGGCCCGAGGCGTTTCATCCATTCGCCGCGGTGTGTCTGAGCCTGGGTCAGGCGATTTTCGCGGGCACGGTCTGGTCGGGGCTGCTGTTTCTCGGCGGCGTCCTGCTCAGCAACTGGCGGCACGGATTGCTCGCCTTGTTCGGTGCCGCGATCGGCACGGTCGTGTCCTACTACCACCGCGACGTGGATATCGCCGGCGTCAATCTCGGCCAGTACGGTTTCAACGGCGTGCTGACCGCCGTGGCGGTGTTCATCTTTTGCGGCGGCAAGCTGCGGCTGGCCATCCTCGGATCGGTGCTGGCCACGATGATGGTGCCTGCTTTGGCCAGCCTCGGCCTGCCGACAGCCTCCGCGCCGTACGTGTTTACCACCTGGCTCATGCTGGGCCTGGGCTGGATCGCCGACAAGTGGTTCGACCTTCCCACGGCACCCGCGTTGTCGAGCGAGTCGCTCTCCGCACATCCCTGATAGTGAGGTTTCACGCATGCCTGTGCAGACCGATGCCATCGTCTTTTCCAACCTCCTGGGCCAGGTCGAGAGGCTGGAGGCAAGCGACTGGGAGCCGTTCCGTCCTGGCGTGACGGCACATTGGCTTTACCGAGAGAACGACGGCGGGCCGGCCGCCGTGCTGCTTCGCTACGAACCCGGCGCCCGCGTGGCGCTGCACGAACACGTGGGCTACGAGCACTTGCTGGTCCTCGAGGGCGACCAGTACGACGAGAACGGCTCGTACCCGTCCGGCAGCTTGATGATCAACCCGCCCGGCACCCGGCATTCGCCCGGCAGCAAGGGCGGCTGCGTCGCGTTGTTGATCTACGAGAAGGCCGTTCGCTTCGTGGAACCCGAGTAGCGGGACAAGCCCTTCGCACGGGCCAGCCCTTTGTTTTAGAGGAGGCGTGGGATGAGAGTCTTGATAGCCATGCTGGCCGCCGCGCTCGCGCTGGCCGGCGCGACAAGCGTTTCGGCCCGCGACGAGGATGCCACCGCACCGGTCGTCGCCGCATCGAGCGCATCGCCGCTGCGCGTCCCGCTGGTCTTCGACACCTTGCTCGACCAGGTCGAGCAGTTGAGCGAGACGGACGATTGGGAGCCGTTTCGGCCCGGAGTGACGGCCCATTGGCTGTACAAAGAGCCCAACGGGGGACCGGCAGCCGTGCTGCTGCGGTACGAGCCCGGCGCGCGTGTGCCGCTGCACGAGCACGTTGGCTACGAACACATCTACATCCTACAGGGCGACCAGTACGACGAGCGTGGCTCGTACCCGGCCGGCAGCTTTGTCATCAACCCGCCGGGCACGCGGCACTCGCCCGGCAGCAAGAACGGCTGCATCGCGCTGTTGATCTACGAGAAGGCCGTGAAATTCGTGGCGCCGTAACGGCAAGCGGTTCACTTGGCTGTGCGATGCGCCGAACTAGAACAGCAGAGTCGCGGAGGTCCTTACCCCGGGCCTACCAACTGGCCTGCACGCTCACCAGCGCGCCGTTGAAGAAGACGTTGCCGCTGACGTCGGCCGAGTAGGGTTGCGGGTCGCCGGTGACGGTGAAATGCTGCGCCTGGTCGGGGGCCAGGGCCACGCCCGAGATCCACAACAGTTGGTAACCTCCGCGCAGCGCCCAGGTGTCGTTGATGTAGTACAGGCCCGAGATCGTGATGTCGCCGACGAACGCCGTGCTCTGCCGCTGCACGGTCGTCGCATCGTCGAGCGAGCTCATCTGCCCGAGGCTGACTCCGGCCGAGCCCGTGTTGCCGTAGACGCCGGCCTTAAGCGCGGTCTTCAGCTCGAACCGGCCGGCGCCGAAGAAGCTGCCAGCGCTCAACAGGCAATCGACTCCGATCTGCCCGCCGTACAGACGGTTGAGCGCGCTGAGATTCAAGTTGAAATCGCCCAGCGCGAGCTCGTCGTCGCCGCGGAAGCTGATCGTGTCGCGCAGCGTCAGGTGACGGAAGCCGGCCAGCAGGGCAAAGTTCGCGTGCTTGCCCGTGCGCAGGTTGAGCTCCACGCTTTGCAGGCCGGTCACGTCGTACACGTCCAACTGCGAGGTCGAGATCGGCAGCGGATCGCGCAGGTCGATCGTGATATCGCCGGTCGGCAACAGCGTTTGCTCGGCCGTGATGTGGTTGACGTGGAAGTAGCGAAACTCGAGGTCGACCGACTTGCCGTAGCGAATTGCGTTGATGTCCCAACCGCCCTGCGTGCTGAAGTTAAGCGCCGAGGCGTCGAGCAGCTCGGGTCCTCCGTCGACCGAAACCAGCGGCGTCGCGCCGGGGTTCGAGCGGTCGAGAAAGATGGCACCGACCCAGACGTCCCAGCCACGGGCGGCATGCCGGCCGGAAAAGCCCAACAGGTCGAAATCGACGAGCCCGCCGATCTCGCCGCCCCGCGCGGCATGGCAGCAGGCCAGCAGAACGGCCAAGGCACAGGTGATGGAACGTCGGATCATGGCGTCGTTTATCCGGGGGCGAGCTGTCGAGAAATCGCGGCCGAAACAGCGTTTCAGCTCGCCGCGGCCCACCGGCAGAACCCTCACATGCGGAACATCCGTTGGAATACGTATCGTCCGCACTGGCACCGGATTAGAAAAAGTCGCCGCCTGCCGCTAAGGTGCCCGCAGCTCGCCTAACCGGAACAACCGGTACGACCCGAACCCGGGGGCGACGAGCGGCTGGCCGAGCTGCGAGCGCAGTCCCGTCGTTGCAAATGCCGGCCGCGCGGTTCACGTGAAGAGTGCAGGGACGCGTTGCGGGGGCTCTTCCGCTTACAACACCGACTCGTAGCAATCGCGGGAGCTGTTACACGCGCGGCGCTCGACCAACTCGGAATCGGGGCCGAGGATGTGCTGGGTGTGGTTGCACCAACAGTGGCCGCTGCCCATGTCGACCATTTCGGCCGAGGGCTCCATCTTGCCGGTGACGTAAATGGCCTTGGAGCGCATGTGCCGGCAGATGGGTTGGATGGGGCCGGCTTGTTCGCCGAAGGATCGCGAGTAGGGCATGTCGTGGGCTCCCGTGGGCCGCGCTGCCCCTCCCGCGCATGCTTTGGCGCGGGAGGGGTCGCAAGACGGCAAACTTTCTTAGAATCCTCCGGTCTCCAGGCCGGCGGCCTTGAGCAGCGAACGCTTCACCGCCACCTTGGCCAACCGCACCTTGTACTCGTTGTCGCGCAGCGGCGTGGCCACGCTCGCGGCGGCTTCGCCCGCGGCTTCGGCCGTTTCCGGAGTCACCGGACGCCCGACAATCGCGTCGATCGCCTCGCGCGAGATCCAGGGCGTCGGAGCCACCTGGCCCAACACCACTCGGGCTTCGACCACGCGGCCGCGCTCGACCAGAATCGACGAGGCCGCCGACACCAGCGGATACTCGGGGCCCGCGCCATGACGCACCTCGTAACTGGCGCTTAGGCGGCCTTCGGGATGCGGCAGGATGACCTGGGCCACGAACTGGTTGGGATCGAGCAGAAACTCGCGTTCGCGCTCGCTCTTGGGCGTGCGGTAGAACGCTTCCAAGGGCATCAACGTCTCGTCGTTCGAGTGGGGACCCAGGATCCGCAATCGGGCATCCAGGGCCACTAGCGCCGGAGCCAACCGCGACGGGCAGACGAACTTCGCCGGGCCCGCGTTGCCGAAGATGGCGTGAAAGCGGCTGTCGCCCTCGACGACGTCTTTGCCGCGCGCGGCCAGCAGGCCATGGCCATCGCGAAAGTACCAGCAGCGCGGCCGCTGGCACAGCTCGCCACCCAGCGTGCCCTGCGAACGCAGTTGCAGGCTGGCGATCTCATCGATGGCCTGGCGGATGGCCGGGTAGAACTCCGAGACGGGGTTCTCGGCCAGCTCGTCGAGCGAAACCATCGCCCCCACGCGCACGGCGGTGGAGTCGGCCTCGATCTTCTTCAGCGACGCCACCCGCGACAGGCTCACCACGCGATCGGGCGTGACGATCATCTTCTTCATCAGGCCGACCAGGTCCGTTCCGCCGGCCAGCACTTCGGTGTGTCCCGCTTCGCCGGAAAGGAGCTCCAAAACCTCCGATTCGCTCCGGGGCGCGGCATATTCAAAGGCTTTCATCAGGCACTCCTCGCTTGCAGTTTCAGAGAATCCAGTACGCGCTTGGGCGTCAGCGGCAACACGGGCACACGAATGCCCAAGGCGTTGGCCACGGCGTTGGAAATCGCCGCGCCTGGACTGATCACCGGTGGCTCGCCCAAGCCGATCACGCCGCGGGCGCGCTCGCTCTCGGGCTCGTAGATTTCGACGACCAGCTCGCCGATGTCGCCCAGCCGCGGCAGGCGGTAATCGGCAATCTCGGCGTTGAGGAACGCGCCGCTGTTCTTGTCCATCAGGCGTTCTTCGAACAACGCGTAGGCGATGCCCATGATCATCGCGCCGTAGATCTGGCTCGAGGCCGTCTTGCGATTGACGACCAGGCCCATGTCCTGCACGGCGACGAACTTCTTCATCTTGACCACGCCGGTCTCGCGGTCGACTTCGACTTCGGCCATTTGCACGCCGCCGACGCCGTTGCTCGAAAGCTTCGATCCGCGGCTATAACCGCGGCCCGAGACCTCGAGCGGCGACATGCCCAGCAGGCTGCACGCGTCTTTCCAGCTCAGGCTCTTGTCGGAGTCCTCGCTCGAGAAGATACGTCCGTCCTTGGCTTCGAGCGACTCGGCCGGCACGCCGAGCTTCGAGGCCACTTTTTCGAACAATTGCTCGCGGGCGTCGAGCCCCGTGCGGCGCGACGATTCGGAAACGCCGCCCACCGTGGTGCTGCCGCCCGAGGGGCCGCTCATCGGATACTTCGAGTTGCCGATGTTCACTTTGATCGCCTCGACCGGCAGACCGAACGTTTCGGCCAGCACGACGGCGATCACCGTGCGGGTGCCGGTGCCCAGGTCCTGGCTGCCCAGGAAGGCCTCGACGCCGCCGTCGGGATGGATCTTGACCATGCAACTCGACGGGTGGGCGCCGCCGCCCCAGGTGTGGAGCGCCATGCCGAGACCCGAGACAATCGAGCCGTTTTTGTCGCCCTTGCCGTGGGGATGCCACTTGGCCTTCCAGTCCATCAGCTTGGCGGCGATCTTCATTTCCTCGGCGTAGACGCCGCGGCGGTCCTCATCGGCAACGTTCACCAGGTTGCGCTCGAAGACGTCGTAGCTGTCCAAGCCCATCTTGGCCGCGATGTCGTCGATGGCCGTCTGCGACAGGGCACAGCCTTGCGGATGGTTGGGCGCCCGCCAGGCACGCACCGGCGCGGCGTTGATCTTCACGTTTGTAACCCGCCGGCGATAGTTGGGCGGTACGATCACGTACGGCATCACCGACTGGTTGAGCACGCCGCCGCCGTAGCCGCCGGCACTCCAGTGGTGCGAATCCCAAACGGTGATCACGCCGTTGGCATCGGCGCCGATCTTCACGTCGGCAAAGCCCGAGGGACGCGAGCCGCCGTTCTTCAACTCCAGATCGCGATCGAGCATCAGCTTCACCGGGCGGCCCAGGTCCTTGGAGAGCTGCGCGGCCAGCGAATCCCAGCGGTCGACGGCGAACTTGCTGCCGAAACCGCCGCCGATGTAGTCGCAATGCACGGTCACGTCGTCGGCCGTCAGCTTCAAGGGCGAAGCGAACTGGCCGGGCGTGCCCGAGACGTTTTGCGTGGAGAGGTGCGCCAGCAGCTTGCCGTCCTTGAACTCACAGGTCGAGCCGTGCGTTTCGAGGCACATGTGCGTGATGGCTGCAATGCCGTAGTAGCCTTCGACGACGGCGGCGGCTTCCTTGAACAGCCGCTCCAGTTCCTTGTCCTCGAAGCCCTCGTCGTCGCCCTCCGGCTCGTTGGCCAGTTGCACGCGGCCGCCGCTATCGGCGGTGCGTCCGGCGGCCTCGGCGGCCTGCAGGTCTTCGTCGTCGACGTACACGTCCAGCGGCTCGTAGTCGGCCACGATGGCGGCCAGGCCTTCGGCCACGGCGCCTTCGGTTTCGCCCACCACGACGGCCACCAGGTCACCCTGCCAGTGGATCTCGTCGCCGAGTTCCTTCATCTTTCGCACGGCCACCACGCCGGGAACGCCTTCGGCCAGCTCCAGGTCGAGCGACTTGAGCTTGCAGTGCGCCTGCGGGCAACCGTAGGCGCGGGCAATCAGCACGCCTTCGGGATTGATGTCGTAGCTGTACTTCGCGGTGCCGGTGCACTTGGCCGGGCCGTCGATCTTGTCGAAGCTGCCGCCCAGCACGGAGGCGTCTTTTTTGTCGGGCCAAACGTACTCAACCATTTCCGCCTCCTTTCACGACGTCGAGAACCGCCGGAATGATGTTGGCATAGGTACCACAGCGGCAGAGGTTCCCGTTCAGTCCGTCGCGAATCTGCTCTTCGGTGGCGTTGGGGTGTTTCTTCAAGAAGGCGGTCACCGCCATCACGAAGCCCGGCGTGCAAAAACCGCACTGCGAAGCGTCCTGGTCGACGAACGCGTGGGGCACTCCGGAATCGCCGGTGAGGCTCTCGACGGTTTGAATCGGCTTGCCGACGCATTCCATCGCCAGCACCGAGTTGGAGCTCACCGGCTTACCGTCCATGATCACCGTGCTGCCGCCGCTCGAGCCGTCGACGCTGATCGGCTTGGCACCGGTCAGGTTCAAGCCGTAGCGAAGCGCTTCGAGCAGCGTCGTGCGCGGCTCGACTTCAACCTTGTGTTGCTTGCCGTTCACGTCCAGCGTGATCGTCGTCATACCGGATATGACCGACGACTCCTCCTCGGCAGCCAGGCCTGGTCCGCCGGCCATAGCCGTGGCGGCAGCGGCGGCTCCGGAGCCCTTCAAAAATGCGCGGCGGCTGAAGCCGGACTTGCCGTGCGCGAGTTGCTCGGGCGTTGTCATCGAGACCCCCTTACGATGGCTGGGGATTGAAAAAATGGTCCTTTTGCGTCGACTTTTCGGGACGAACGTCCAGAAGTGTTATAAGCACGCTGCGCGCGCGACGCAAGCGGCGCAAAGTTGAGGAAGAAACGCCCCGAATCGCCGGTTCCGAAGCCCTACGGCTCGAACACTTCGTCGACGGGACGCTCACGCAGACGGGTGGTGCCCTGGCAGCATTCGCAGGGCTTTTTGATGTACATCGGAATCGCGCAGATGTCGCACCAGTAGTCGACCTGAACCAATCCCTTGTCGGTCGGCCGGCGCAGGCGGATCACTTGCAGCAGCGGAACCTTTGCGTAACGGCGCACTAACAGTTCCACCTCGATGTCGCGCAGCCGCTCGTCGACCGCGAACGCCCAGCCGCGGGTATCGGGCACCAGCGGCAACAGCTCGCCCTCGGGCGTTTCGAGCACGACCGACTTGTGTGCCGCGTCCGGCTCGGTGCCCACGCCGTACAAGCGCTGCAGGGCTTCGTCGAGCCACACCACCTTGCCGTGCACCGTTTCGGTGGTGAACTTGGGCTTTGCCGCCGCCACGTCTGCCGCGGGTTCGTCCCCAAGCGCGCACGGCAGAGCAGCCACGAGCGCGACAACGAGCACGCCGAGAAAGGCGCGAGTAACGCGCAGACAACCTGGCACAGCGCGACGACTCATTCGTCCGATTCGCCCACGACGATCAGTTCGACGGGCACGGTCTTGCCCTCGGCGTCCTTGGACGTGATGTGCAGCACCCACCACTCGGGTTCCTCGAGGTGGGTCAGCGTGGCCTCGTCACCCTCGAGCGGCTCGAGCAGCGGAATGATGGCCGGATGCGTCGACCCGGAAGCTTCGCCGCTGGTCTCGACGAAGCCCTCGCCTTCGAACGTCTTGGGGTCGCGGTCGGCCGCCGCCGGCAACATCAGCACGAAATCGCGCGTGTCAAAGGTGCCGATGTGGTTGCCGTCCTGCGGCTGCTGGCCGTAGCGCAACGTGTAGGTGCCGCTTTCGATTTCCTGGCCGCGAAAGTCGGTGCCCTTGTGCGGAAAGTGCAGCGCGCCGACCAGCGAGCCGGACTTGAGCGGATAGAGAATCGACAGCGTGGGCTGAAAGTCAGGCTTCACGTCCAATTGCTTGACCGGCCACACTTCGCAGACGACCTGGTCGTCTTCGCCGAGCACCCGGAAGCCGGTGGGCGTGAGCTTCTCGATGATCTCGGCGGAGAGGGCGTCGGCCGGAGGCCCGGCTTCCAACTTCTCGACGCGGTACTCGTCGGCCGCCAGCGTCACCGAACCCCACAACATCACCGCCGCCACGGCGGCCATCCGCATGATCATATTCGTCGCTCCACAGTCAGAGTTGGAAGATCTCTCGCCTCGCCGCCGCTGCTCCGGCGCCACCCTCGTCGGGGATGGGCCCCTGGAAAGATTATAGGCCGAAGCCCCGGGGGTGGGCAAAAACGCCCGTTTCTCGCTCGGGGCTCACGTTTTCTATCGCGTGAGTAGGGCCCGTGCACTCGCTTCTCCTGATCACCTGCTCTCCTGTTCTGACCGTGACCTTACGCGATGCCGCAGATCAGGAGAACAGGTGAGCAGGAGAGGGGGCCCGTGAACTTCTTTTCTCAAAGGCAACCATTTCTCGGTTTCCACGCGTCAGGTGCCACGCCAACGCGCTGGCGCACGCGAAAGCCCGGGCAAGGGAACCTGCCCGGGCTTTGATGACTGTGCGTATTAGGCAACTTTGCTCAGTACGAGAAGCTCGCCAAAAACGCGCTGCGCGTGCCGGGGTTCGACCAGGTGGTGCCCAGCCCGGGGGCGGCGAAGTTGCCGGCCACGGTGTATGCCGGCACGGCGTTCTTCACTTCCGCCAGCGGCGGATAAAACGTGCTCTCGTTGGAGCACACGCAGTCGCCCTTGTGCAGCTTGCGGGTCGTCACTTCGGCATAGTCGCCGGCCTTCAGCTTGCCGACGATGTCGAAGTGGTCGGCGCTCATCTCGATCGGGGCCGACACGACCTTCACCACCTTGCCGGCGTGCGGGGCATACTGCATGGCGAAGTGCAGCAGGGCGTCGCGCTGTTGCTTGTTGGCTTGCTTGTCGACGATGACGACCGAGCGAATGTTCTTGGGCTTGGCCTCGAGCGTGCTGCCGAAGTTGAGCGTGTCGCTCGCCGTGGTGGCTACCACCACCTTGAACCCGGCCAGCGAAACGCCTTCGTAGCTGCCGCGCTCGATGTTCCAGGCCATCAGCGCGTCGAAGCCCGAGAGGCCAATCTGGCCGTTGGCGAAGCAGGGCCCGGTGTAGACGTCGCACGTACGGGTTTCGAGGTAATCTCCCTTGAGCGTGTGGCTGAGCTCCGCAGCCAGCGCGACCGGCGCGGCCACAAGCAAAGCACAGACGATGCTGAGCGTACGCAGCATGGCAAAGACTCCTATCGAGTTAGGATCCCCTCGGATCAGGGCGATCGTACACGGCGTCGGCAGAAACGGGCGGACCGTTCATTTTAGTGCTCCCCCCACCCCGGGTCCAGCGAAACACTCCACCCCGCCCGTTAGCCGACACATCCATGGGTCGCGTCCCTGTGTCGGCGCAGCAAAGCTGCCCCGCTCCCCCTACCGCCGGGCCCGCTTGTGGGCTAGCGGCAGCCAGGCGCCGTCTTCGGCGCTGCTGGCAACCGACTGCTGGATGAAATACATCCCTTCCACGCCGTCGTTGACGTTGGGGTAAACCGTATCGTTGCGGTCGAACTTTTCGCCCGTGGCCCGGGCAGCCATGTGGTCGAACGCTGCGCGGTACACGTTGGCAAACGCCTCGAAGAAGGCCTCGGGGTGCCCGGCCGGCAGCCGGCAGGCGGCCGCGCCCAGCTCGTTCATGAACGGGGCGTTCGGGTCGCGGGTGTAGATGGCGTGCGGCTCGCCGTTGCGGCGGACGATCATCTGGTTCGGCTCTTCCTGCCGCCAGGAGAGCGAGCCCTTGGTGCCGTCGATCTCGATCGACAGGTCGTTCTCGCGGCCGTGGCTCACCTGCGAGGCGGTCACACAGCCCAGCGCTCCGTTCTGAAAGCGGATCACGGCCTGACCGTAGTCGTCGAGCTTGCGGCCCGACTCGAAGATCTTCAGGTGGCAACTCATGCTCTCGGGCAACAGCCCGGTCATGTAGCGTGCCAGGTTGTAGGCATGCGTGCCGATGTCGCCAAAGCAGCCGGCCGCGCCGCTCTTCGAGGGGTCGGTGCGCCAGGCGGCCTGCTTCTGGTCGTCGCTTTCGATCCGCGTCCGCAGCCAGCCCTGCATGTAGTTGGAGCGCACGGCGTTGATCTCGCCCAACTCGCCCGCCAGGATCATTGCGCGGGCCTGCCGCACCAGCGGATAGCCGGTGTAGTTGTGCGAAACAGCGAACACCGCGTCCGACTTGTCCACCAGCGCCGCCAGCTCTTCGGCCTGGGCCAGGTCGAAGGTCATCGGCTTGTCGCAGATGACGTTGAACCCGGCGGCCAGCGCCGTCTTGGCGATGTCGAAGTGCGTGAAGTTGGGCGTGGCGATCGAGACGAAGTCGATCCGCTCTTCGGCCGGCAGCTTCGACTCCTGTTCGATCATCTCGTTGTAGGAGCCGTAGGCCCGCTCGGGCGGAATGTCGTAATCGGGGGCCGAGGCCTTGGCCTTCTCGGGATTCGACGAGAGGGCTCCGGCCACCAGCGCCGCGCGGTTGTCGAGCACAGCGGCCGTGCAGTGCACGCGGCCGATGAACGCGCCCTGGCCGCCGCCGACCAGGCCCATGCGCAGTTTCCGATTCAAGGCTCCGTTGGTGGACATGTCGTATCGCTCGCTCTGTCAGTAGGGTGCTGGCAAGTTGGAAGTTCTCTTTTTTAGCAAATGCACTCCGCGCCGCCAGCAGCTAGCCGAAAAAGGGCCAACCAGCGCCGAGAACGCCGGAGTTCGGCTGGTTTTTGGGGGGGTGAAGCGGTACGATCCAGGGAGCGTGCGTTTCTCGCGCTCGCACCGCCGCGCGGCGCCTGCCGAGGCCGCGCCGGACGGGCGCCCGCTGGACACTTTTCTGCCAAACGGAGTTGGCGAAAGGACTCAGAAACATGGCGAACTCACGCAGCGTGTGGCTGTTGGTCGGTCTGGCAGCCGGACTGGTGCTCGGGCTGAACCTCGGCGGCTACTGGCCCCAGGTGCCGGTGCACGCCGTGGCCACGCACGGCCAAGACAACTTTGCCATCGCCACCGGGCCGCTGGACGAGAACGTCGAAGGCATCTTCGTGCTCGACTCGGTGACCGGCGAACTGAAAGCCGCGGCGCTGAACGTGCAGACGCGGCGCTTCAACACCTGGTACGAATACAACGTGTCGCGCGACCTGCCGCTGCCAGCCGGCAAGAGTCCGCAGTATCGGATCGTGACCGGCATCAGCAACTTTCGACAGATCGTCTCGGCCGGCCAATTGGGACGCACGGCCGTGTATGTCGCCGAAATGTCCACCGGGCAGGTCGTGGCCTACGGCGTGCCCTGGGTCGCCGGGCGCTACACGTCGCCGATTCCGATGCGCCTGCCGCTGGAGAAGCTCGATCACTGGCAGTTCCGCACCACGCCGATTCGCGACAACCAGCCGGCGCTGCCGCCAGCCCGAAAGCCCCGCGGCGAACCTTGAGTCATTGTTTGCAGATCGACCCTACAGCCCACGCACCCCCGCCCAAAGTGAACATCCTGGTTAACGGCACCCCGCACGACGTGCCCGAGGGCACGACCATCTCAGCGCTGCTCGACGCGTTGGACATGGCTGCCCGACATGTGGCCGTCGAGGTAAACTTACAGCTCGTGCCCCGCGCCCAGCACGCCGACCACAAGCTGCACGAAGACGACCAGCTCGAGGTCGTGACCCTGGTCGGCGGCGGCTAAAGCGCGGGTGCCCCGGGCAACGCTTCGAAATCAACGAGTGGATGGACCACGAACGCATGACCGCCAGCAGCACGCAGCTCGAAACCTCCCCGCAGCAGGACGACGGCCTGCGCATCGGCACGCACACTTTTTCCAGCCGGCTGATCGTCGGCACCGGCAAGTACGCCAGCTATGAGCTGATGGGCGAGGCCCTGGCCGCCTCGGCCACCGAGTGCATCACCGTCGCCGTGCGTCGCGAGCGGCTGATCGACAGCCGCGGGCAGAACATTCTCGATTTCATCGACACCCGCCGCTACACGCTGTTGCCCAACACGGCCGGCTGCTTCAGCGCCGACGACGCGGTGCGCGTGGCCCGGCTGGGACGCGAGATCCTCTCGGGCCTGGAGAACCCCGGCGCCGACTGGGTGAAGCTCGAAGTGCTGGGCGACACCAAGACGCTGCTGCCCGATCCGGTGGCCACGCTGGAAGCGACCGAGCGGCTGGTGGCCGAAGGCTTTGCGGTGCTGTGCTATACCAGCGACGACCCGATCGTCGCCCGGCGGCTGAAAGAGGCCGGCGCCTCGAGCGTGATGCCCGCGGGCAGCCCGATCGGCTCGGGGCAGGGCATCCTCAACCCCAATGCCATCCGCATCTGCCTGGAATACCTCAAGGACGGCGATCCCGACTACCCGGTGATCGTCGATGCCGGCGTGGGCACGGCCAGCGACGTGACGATTGCCATGGAACTAGGCGTCGACGGGGTGCTCTTGAACACGGGTATCGCCCACGCGGCCGATCCGTTGCGAATGGCCCGGGCCATGAAAGCCGGCGTCGAAGCCGGCCGCCTGGCCTACCTGGCCGGCCGCATCCCCAAAAAGCTCTATGCCACGGCCAGCAGCCCCGAGACCGGCACCATCGCGGCCAAGCCGCGGTAGGATCGGGGTCGCGATTCCACTCGAGGTCATGCGGATGCGCGATCGCCCACGATGGGCTGATTCGTTGCACGCAGATAGATCACCGCCAGCAAGAGAAACTGGAACGGAGTCGTCAGCAGGCCAGCCAGTCCGCAAGTAACCAGGTTCAACAAGCTACCGGTGAGCGCAACCACCAGCAGCAGCGCCATGCCCGTGAGAAGATTCTTGGCCATGATCCGTAGCGACAGGCCGATTGCGGAGAATGCTCCTTCACGCCGGTCGGGACGACGGCCCCCGGCGATCGTGCGCAAGCTACCCTCGGGCGATCAGGCGTTGGGTTCGGGCGGCGGCATCGCCCCGGTTGCCGAGAAACCGCGTTCGGTTTCGTATCCGGCGGCAACGTCGAGCATCGTCGCCTGCCCGGTCACGCCGAGGTAGACCACGGCGGTCATCAGGAAGAAGAACGGCACGACAAAAAAGAAGCCGATGAAGCAGGTGAACACGATCACCACGATCGCCAACAGCCCGGTTACCAGGTAGAGGGCGAACAGCGTGAGCTTGTTGCCCTTCATGGCCGTCATCGAGAGCCGCAGCGAATCGCCGACGCCGGTGCCGTGGTCCGCCAGTACGAAAATGCTCTGCGAGAGCATCAGCGCCACGATAACGCCGGGAATGATCAGCAGCAACATTCCGATCGCCGTGCCGACGAAGAGCACCAGTTGAATCGCGAACGCCCGCAGAAAGAGCGGTCCGCCGCTAAAGATCTGGCCGATCTCGGCGGGCTGCCCACGGGCGATCTGTAGCGTGTAGCGAGCGATGCCCACGAGGAAGAAAGCCGAGACCGCAATCGAGGCCAACTGGGTCAGAATGAAATTCACGGCCAGGCCCGCGTCGTCGCCGATGGCCATGCCAATCGGTGCGATCAGGGCGTTGGTCAGTCCATTGCAGACGGCCATCATAAACCAGGCCAGTAGCGCGCCGCCCAGGGTAGCCCCCAGCCGGCTCTTGTAGATCTGCCAGGTGCGGCTGAAGGTCTCTCCCAGGTCGATGCGGGAAGGATGGAAGCCGCCGGCAGCGACCTCGGGATCGGCCATCGCCGTCGGCGACGAGTAAGGATTGGCGCTCGCCTCGGGCGGCGGCGCCGCGGAAGAGGGCATGGCCGGAGCCTTCATGAACTCCGGATCGCGCGGCGGCGGCGTAAAGGCGCTCTCGCTGGGGATCGTCTGGACGCTGCCGCACTGCGGACACTTGGCTTGCTTGCCTTCGGTTCCCGGCGGCGTGCGCAGCAGCTTGCCGCAACTCTCACAGCGAAATTCGATAGACATCTGCGGCCCTTCCTCCGGCGCGACCGGTTTCGATCAGCAGGGCTGTCGACGCCCCACGGAAAGACTAACTTACGCATCCAGGCCCCAACGCGCAAGAGCAGTCTGGGAGTCATTCGCCTGGCAAGGGCCGGAATTGGCTCTTGGCCGCGCCGCCATGGGCCGCACGGGCTCGGGCGACTATTGGCCGGCGCTCTTGGTGAAGGTCATCTGACCCTCGAACTCGCCGCGGCGATTGCCGTAGCGGAGGATGAACTCGCCGCGATCGTCGAACTCGTTAATCCCGCGGAACCGGGACAGCGTCCCCCGCGATTCGCGGTTCACCCAGCCCAGCCAGACGCGGTCGGGCTGCAGGCCGAACAGCATCGTGGCCTCGGGATCGCGCTGAAAGCCGCCCCGCAGGAAATTGCGCGCAAGCGGCGCCGTGTGCAGCGTCATCGTCGTGAAGCACACCACGATCCAACTGACCCAGAGGGCCATGATGATGCCGCCGGCCTTCTCGACGGGCATGAAGAAACGCACTTTGAACCGCGATGCAAAGTCGGTGAGCATGCGGAGCACGATCATCATGAAGCCGAACAAGATCCACAGGGCGATAAAGTCCCAGGCGTAGGTCCAGGAGGGTTCCTGGCGATCGAGAAAATCGGCCACCGGCTCAAAGTAGTTCGTGGCGATCAGCGCCGCGGTGATCACGTTGACCAGGTGGATCGTGTTGCTCCACAAGCCCTGCGTCATCAACGACGCGAAGACCGTGACGAACACCAGTCCCAGAATGACGGCAACCAACATGCGCTATTTCCCCGACTCTATTGTTTCAGTACGCGCAACAGTTCCTGCAGCGACGTGACGCCCCGGGCCACGAGCAGCACCCCCTCGTCCTGCAGCGAGCGATGCTTCGACTTGCGGGCCGCGGCCCGCAGCTTGTCGAGCTTGGGCGCGGTGGTGAGCATCTTGCGCATCAGGTCGTCGACGACCAGCAGTTCGAAAATGCCGGTGCGGCCCACGTAGCCCACGCCGTTGCAAGCGTCGCAGACCACTTCGGGATGCTTGGGGTCGATCGGCTCGGTGGGCGGACGGTAGAGGGCCTCGATGCGGCCGGCCGGCAGCCCCATCTGCTGCAACACCTTGGCCGGCGGCGGGTACGCCTCGCGGCACTTCTCGCACAGCTTGCGCACCAGCCGCACGTTCACCACCGCGGTGACGGCCTGCGCGAATTCGGCCGGCGGTATCTTGAGCATCATGATCCGCAGCAGCGCCTCGACCGCCTCCTTGGCCCGGGTGCTGGTGATCACCGTGCGGTCTTCGCCGGGTTGATCGCACAGGATCGACAGCGTTTCCAGATCGGCCACGTCGCGCAGCACGATCACGTCGGGATACTCGCGAATCAGCTTGGGCAGGATCGAGGCGGGGGTTTGCCCCGCGGCGCTGGAATACTTCGCGGGAGCCACGTTCTCGATGTCGTGGTGCGGCTTGTCCGAATCGATCACCTCGCTGAACGATCGCGTGAACCGGTCGGTGTTCGACAGCACCTGGTCGATCGTCGTCGTGAGCCCGCCGCCGGGCATCGAGGAAAACACGATCAACCCCGGTTGCGAGATCAGCTCGGCCAGACGTTCCTGGGTCTTGGTCCGCATGCCGATATCGTCGAGCGACAGCTTGGGAACCTTGTCCTGTTCGAGCTGCAGCACGACGCGCTCGCCGTTTTGCGTGCCCTGGCTGGCGATCTTGCAGGTGAGTTTTTCCTTGCCGGCGTCGACGCCGAACTTGCCCGACTGCCGCGAGCGGCGGTCCTTGGGTTTCAGCGCCGCGAGCGTCTTGTACACCTCGAGCACCGGATCGCCGTCGGCCCGCTCCAGCGAGGAGCGGTCGTGCCAGACGCCGTCGACCTGGTAGCGGACGCCCACGCCCTGCGAGGTGTAGTCGAGCATGACGTGCGTGGCCCGCTGGTTCACGGCGTCGTCGAGCAGCTCGCGCGAGGGCATGTAGGCGGGGTGCTGCCGCACGGTGAGCAGATTGACGTTGTCGTCGCGCTCCGAGGCGGCGCCCATCGGCCGGTACGTGATCTGGGGGCCCAGATCGCGGGGGTCAATGTCGGCCCCTTCCATCTTGATGCCGATGGCGTTCATCTTTCGCGCGAACCAGCGGCGCGTGTGCTTGCCGCTGAGCACCTTGTCGTACGTCGACTTGACCTGCTTGTTGCGGTAGTTGATGTACACGCCCAGCGGCACCGCGTAGGCGAGCAGCAACACCGGAAAGCCGACGAAGAACACCGGAATGATCCAGAACAGCAGCAGCGCCACGAAGAACGTGAAGAACACGATCGCGTTCCACATCTTCCAGCGCAGCTTGAGGTCCTGCGTGTCCTGGCTGACCCAATCGGTGGTGCGCACCCAGCACAGAAAGACCAGCCACGAGGCCAGGATCTTCCAGGGGCTCAGGTAGTAGCCGGTGTCACGGTAGAACGGTCCGGTCGAGGGCCAGAGCTCGGCCTCGGCCGCAAAAACCGCCTGCGCGTCGGCGGCCCACACGACCGCGACGGCGGTGCACACGAACAACGCACGAAGCATCAGAGGATTCCGGGGGTCGAAACGGCGATGCCCTTCAAGGCCATCTTCAGGGCTTCGGTGTTCGGCGCCACCTCCAATGCGACGGCACGGTCGATCAGGTCTTGGTTCACCAGGTCCGTCAGGCTCATCGTAAAGTCCTGCATGCCGTCTCGGGCCGACATGCGGATCGCGTCGGAAAGCTTGTCGTCCTTCTCCTCCAGGATCAGCTTCCGCACCGTCGGGCTGAACGTCATGATCTCGACCGTCGGCACGCGGCTCACCCCCGGCTTGATCGAGGGCAACAGCTTCTGGGCCACGATGCCCCGCATGTTGAAGGCGATCGCGCTACGCAAGGCCGGGTGCATGTCCGAGGGGAACAAGTCGAGAATACGGCCGATCGTGGTCGAGGCACTACTGGCGTGAATCGTGCCGAACACCAGGTGGCCGGTTTCCGCGGCGTGAATCGCCGTCATGAACGTCTCGCGGTCACGCATTTCGCCCACCAGCATCACGTCGGGATCTTCACGCACGGCATGCTTCATGCCAATTTCGAAGTCGAGCACGTCCAGCCCGATCTCGCGCTGGTTGATCAGGCACTTGTCTTCGGTGTAGATGAATTCGATCGGGTCTTCGAGCGTGAGGATGTGCTTGCGGTAGTGGGCGTTGATCCAGTTGAGCATCGAGGCGATCGTGGTCGTCTTACCCGAGCCGGTGACGCCGGCCAGCAGCACCATGCCCTGATCGAACTTGCAGAGCGATTCCATCGTGGGCGGCAGGTGCAAGCCCTCGAAGTCGGGAATCCAGTTGCTCACCCGCCGGGCGACCAGGCCCATGTGGCCCATCTGCTTGAGCATGTTGACGCGGAACCGCCACCGCACGCCGTCCACCTCCATCGCGTGCGCGAAATCGGCGCCGCCGGTCTCGTCGAAGATCTTCCGCTGCCGCTCGTCGAGCATGGGCATCAGCAGACGCTCCATCTCTTCGTCGTCGATCGGTCCGCGGTTTAGCGGGCGCAGGCTTCCCTTCACGCGGACGTGGGGCGGGCACTCGGCCTTCAGGTGCAGGTCGCTTCCTTCCAGCTTCACCAGCGCCGTAAACAGCTTGTCAACTTCGAGTTCTCGTCGTCGCACGGTGGGCTTTCTCGACTGCTTCGGGTCTACAGTGGTAGCCACGGCAGGTCTCCTTCTCGGTTCCGGTTCCTAGGTATCTATGTTAATTGATCGAGGCGGCTAGTGCGTGGGTTGCCGCGCCCCCTATCGGGGGCCGCGCACCGGAACACCCCGCTCCCGCATCACTTGTTTTGTCTCGGAAATCGAGTATTCGCCGTAATGAAAAATGCTGGCCGCCAGCGCCGCGTCGGCCTTGCCCTCGGTAATCGCGTCGGCCAAATGCTCCGGTTTTCCGGCTCCGCCGCTAGCGACGACGGGAATCGACACCGCGTCGCTCACCGCCCGGGTGATCTCCAGATCGTAGCCGTTCTTCGTGCCGTCGGCGTCCATGCTGGTCAGCACGATTTCGCCGGCCCCCAGCCGTTCCACTTCGCGGGCCCAGGCCACGGCCTCCAGCCCCGTGGGCTTGCGCCCGCCGTGGGTATACACCTCCCACACCTCGTGCCCGTTGTTCTTCACGCGCTTGGGATCGATGTTCACCACGATGCACTGCCGGCCGAATCGCCGGGCGGCCTGCCGCACGAACTCCGGATCGTGTGCCGCGGCCGAATTGATCGACACCTTGTCGCTGCCGGCCAGCAGCAGTTGGCGAATGTCTTCCAGCGTGCGAATGCCTCCGCCGACGCACAGCGGCATGAACACCATCTCGGCAGTGCGGCGCACCACGTCGAGCATGATGTCGCGCCCCTCGTGGCTGGCCGCAATGTCCAGAAACACCAACTCGTCGGCCCCCTCTTGCTCGTAGCGGGCCGCCACGTCGACCGGATCGCCCGCGTCGCGCAGATTGACGAAATTGGTTCCCTTGACCACGCGTCCACGATCGACGTCGAGACAAGGAATCACGCGCTTGGCAAGCATCGCAGCACAGCCGGGCGGGAGGGTCGTAACCTGTTCCGTAGAAACCCGCTAGGTACCGGGGCAGGGGTACCCGCGCATTTTGCAAGCCTTCAATTTAAACTTCGCCCAGCAGGGGGTCAACGGTCGGGTAAACCCGGCACGTCCTCCCCCGGGTTCGAGTGATTTCATCCCGCCCACCCTGGATGCAGCGACGCGCAGCATGCACAATCAATACGGTCAGCTTCCCAAAATCCGAGGGCTTCCAATCGTGCATCGCTCCCTGGCCCGCGCCGTCCTGCTGCTCGGCGGAATCGGCCACGTCGCTGTGGCAGCCGCACCCATCAGCGGATGGGTCACCAACCCCGGCAACGGCCACCAATATGCCTTGCTCGACGCCTCGAGTTGGGTGGACGCCGAGGTCGCAGCCATTCGGCTGGGAGGCCATCTGGCCACGGTTCGCAACCAGGCCGAACAGGACTTCATCTATCAAAACTTCGGAAGTTTCGCCGGACCGCGGCTGCTCTGGATCGGCTTGCACGACAACCTGGCCGAAGGCCAGTATCAATGGACCAGCGGCGAGACGGTCGCCTACACGGCCTGGGCCGCCGGAGAACCGAACAACGGTTTCGGCGACGAAGACTTCACCGCGCTCTACTATCCCGGGCACAGCCAGCAGTCGCTGTGGAACGACTGGCAGCATCGCTCGTTGGATCCAATCGGCCTCCCGTTCGGCGGCGTTGTCGAGATCGACCCCGCCGATTCGAACGTCCCACCATTCTCACTCGACGCGAACAGCGACTGGCTAACGCTCACCCCCGCGGGAGATCAAACCGGGCAACCCATTCACTCGGTCGGGCTGGCCTACGAAGCGGCGCACCCCAACTGGAACTCGGACCCGGCTTTCGACACCAGCACCTGGCAGCAGGCCCAGTTGGTAACGGCGGAAGACATTTGGGGGGCGACGCCGGCCGGTCCGGTGTATTTCCGCCACGTCTTTTCCGTGGACCAGCCTCTCTCCGACGCCACCTTGCTCGCCACCGTCGACGACGACGCCCTGATCTACATCAACGGACAGCTCGTGGTGAGCGACGCCAACGGTCGTGCCACCGGCATCGGCCCGCTGGATATCACAAGCTACCTGACCACGGGCGAGAATCTGATCGCCATCAAGGCCCAGAATGCCGGCGGACCCGCCTCGCTGGGCTTCCACGTGTTCGCCGTCCCCGAACCGAGCAGTGGATGCCTGGCGCTGATCGGTCTTGCGGGTTTGCTCGCCGAGCGTCGTCGCGGCGGTCGCGCCGCAGCGCGGCCTTCACACGGCTAGATCTCGATCTCTCGCGGCGGCTCGACCGCTTTCGGCCTGGGGTTGAGCAACTCCTCGGTCGGATGCATCAGCGACGGCTGGAATCGGCTGCCGAAATGGGCTCGGTAGAGATCGGCCGTGATGTTGCGCGACAGCGCTCGAAAGTCGCTGAACAGCTCCACCGCCGGGCGCTCGCTCGCGAACACGTGCTCCTTGCCTTGCTTGGCCGCGTAGCGAATGCGGGCCCGCGGCGCGGGGTGCGAGTCGAACCAGCCGGTCTTGCCGGTCTCCACGTACTCGTCGAGCTTGGCCAGCAAGTCCGGCGGCATGCTCGCGCACCGCAGCGCGACCAACATCGCCAGGTCGTCGGGAATGCGGCCCGAGCCCAAAAACTCGCCGATATCGTTCAAGGCCGCCTGCTGCGCCACGTCGAGCCGGGCCAGCTGCCGCGTGGTCGATTCGAACACGCCGGCGCCGACGAGTCGTGCCTCGTGGGCATCGGCATGAAACTCCATTTGCCGCAGCATGAAGCTGCCGACGAAGTGGCCCAGCATCATCAGCACCCACAGCACGCCGCGCGAGATCAGCACGCCCAATTGCCCCAGCAGCAACATCCAGCCGATCCGAAAGTCGAGCTCGCCGGCCGTTTCTTCCAGCCACTCGTCCCAGGCGTCGCGTTGGTACACGACGCGCAGAAACCAATGGTTGATCGAGCGAATCACGTAAGTGACCCGCAGCCCCGCACCCTGCGTGAAGTGGCCGAACTCGTGAGCCAGCACCCCGGCGAATTGCGCCGTGTTCAGCCCGGCCACCAGCGGAACTCCGATCGTGAGCACCAGGCGGTTGCGCACCAGCTTCAGCGCCGTCGAGTCGAAGCTGGCCGAGGCGTTCATCTGGTAGTCGACTTCGATCCGCGCCGGCTCGCGCGCGCCTACGGCTCGACAGATCCGATCGACGAAGCTGAATAACAGGGGCTCGCCGCCGCGCGTCAGCGAGCGCGTGCGTCCCTGATTCGAGGGCTGTGCCAAGAGCGGCTTGAGCATGAACAGCACGATGATGCCGCCGGCAACCATCGGTCCCACGTAGATCAGCACGGCAAAGATCCTGGCCCGACCGGTCCCCATCTCCAAGAGGCCCGTGTGATGACTCGCGTGGTAATACACGCCGTAGCCCGCCAACCCGATCAGCGCGACGTACAGACACGGCAGCAGCACCATCACCACGGCCGTGATCAGGATTCCCAGGCGATAGAACAGGGGCACGCGCACACGTCGAATGTCGCCGGTGAACGCCGAGAGCAACTCGCGCGCAACCGCGTCGCGCTGGGAGCGAGGCGACTTGGCCGTCTTTGCGGTGCGCGGCTTTTTGGCCGGAAGGGGCTTCGCCGTACGCGGCTTTCTGGGCGTATTCGCGGGACGCGGCTTGGGCGATCCGGCCCCGGCCAGGGCAGCAGCATCCGCCGATGCCGTTGCGGCTCGGTTCACCGGCTTGCCCGCAGGCGTTGGAGGCGCCGCCGGCCGCGGCACGGTGATCGGAGCCTGGCACTTGGGGCACTTGCCCCGCTTGCCGGCCATTTCGACCCGAGCCACAAACTGCGCCTGACACTGGCCGCATTTGACTCGGATGGCCATCCGGAACCCCCCTACCTTATAGCTAGACGGGGATTATCCTAGCGACGGACCATCGGCGAAGCAAATTCTCGCTCGTGAACCTCCCCGATCCGCCGAGTTGTCCGTCTACGCGGCCCGGCTTTCGGCGTGCGGGCGATATCCGCAACGCGGACACACTGGGGTTACGACAGAGATTTTCGTCGCGATGCTGTCAGAACGGCAGCTACCGCCCCTCGGCCGCCGGCTCGTCGGCGTCGACCGATTCGATCGTTCGCCGGCAGGGCGGCAGCGAGTCGAGAAACAACCGCCCGTAGGAGCGGCTGCGCACGCGGGGATCGAGAATCACGACCATGCCCGAGTCGCTCCGCGAACGGATCAACCGGCCGAAGCCCTGCTTCAGCTTCAGCACCGCCTCGGGTAGTTGATAGTCGGCAAACGGGTTGCCGCCGGCGGCGCGAATGGCCTCGAGCCGCGCTTCGAGCAGCGGGCGGTCCGGCACGGCGAAGGGCAGCTTCGTGATGATCACGTTCACCAGGGCATCGCCCGGCACGTCCACGCCCTGCCAGAAGCTGTCGGTGCCGAACAGCACGCTGCGCGGCCGACGCGTGAACTGCTCGACCATCTGCGTGCGCGGCAGACCGTCGGCCTGGGAGAGCAGCGTCATGCCCTGCCGCTCGAACCAGGGTCGCAGTTCGGCCGCCGCGCGGCGCATCATCTCGTAGCTGGTGAACAACACGAACGCCCGGCCGTCGGTGCGGGCCACGTAGCGGCGGATCATCGCGGCCGATAGTCGCTCGTACCGCTCGCGGTCGCCCGTGGGTTCGGGCATGCCGTCCAAGAGCACCAGTTCGGCCTGGCTACGATAGTCGAACGGGCTGCCCCAGCGGCGGCACGTGGCCCGGGTCATGCCGAGCCGCGATTGGAAGTAGTCGAACGATCCCTGGCTGCCTACCGACAGCGTGGCACTGGTGGCGATGACCGTGGACACCTGATCGAACAGCTGTTCGCGGAGCGCCGGCCCCACTTCCAACGGCGCGGCGGCCAGGCTCACGCGCCACCTGCCGCGGCGGCGCTCGGCGTCGATCCAGTAGACGCTGTCGTCCAACCGCTGCTGCCGCCAGTCCTCCAGCAAACCCGCCAGCGCCTGCAAGCGCTCGGCCGGCGCGATGAAGTCGGGCCGCTCGTCCTCGGGCACGTCGACCGCGCACGACTTCAGCGTTCGGCCCAACCGCTCCAAGGCCTTCGAGAGCGGGTTTTCGAGCAGGCCCGCATGGTTGACGCGCACGGTCGACTTTCCTTGATTGTCAACCCAGTCGGCCAGGTCGGCGAAGAACTCCTCGGCCAGGAACTGGCACTCCTGTACCTGCTGCTTCGGCGCGTCGAGCTGGTGGTGCACCAGCAGCCCGCGCTGCGTGCGCTCGTTGTAGAGCTTGGCGAGCACGTGGTCGACCTGGCCGCTCGTGACGCGCGCTCCCAGGTGATCGCTGGCCACGTTCTCCAGGTTGTGCGCCTCGTCGAAAATCACCACGTCGTAGTCGGGCAAGATGCTCGCGCCGCTGCGGCGCAGCGCCAGGTCGCTGAAGAACAGGGCGTGGTTGACGATCAGAATCTGCGCGTGCTGCGCCCGCCGCCGGGCTCGGTAGTAAAAGCACTCCTCGTAGGTCGGGCACTTGCGTCCCAGGCAATTCACGCTGTCGCTGGCCACCTCGTCCCAGACCTGCACGTTCGGCCGCTGGTCCAAATCGGCCAGCGAGCCGTCGCTCGTCTGGCGGTCCCAGTTCGCCAGCGAGCGCAACTCGGCAAACTCTTCGTCGCGCCGAAACAAGCTCGTCGCCCGCTCTTGTGCCAGCCGCAGGCGGCGTTTGCTCAGGTAGTTCTGGCGGCCCTTGACCAGGACGGCCGTGAATTCCAGGGGAATCACACTGGCCAACAGGGGCAGATCCTTGCCGATCAACTGCTCCTGCAGGCTGATCGTGTGCGTGGAGACGACGATCCGCCGCGGCGGCCCGGCCTCCGCATCGCCTTGGCCCGAGGCGGCCAAGATGGCCGGCACCAGGTAGGCGAAGCTCTTGCCGACGCCCGTGCCGGCCTCGGCAATCAGATGATGGGAACTGCGCATCGCGTCGTCGACCGCTTCGGCCATGGCCAACTGTTCGCCGCGCCGCTCGTAGCGTTCCAGCCGGGCGGCCACGCGGCCGCCGGGTCCCAGGATTTCAGCCGGCGTCAGCATGCGCGATTCCGCTGTGGCGCTTTGAGAGTTTCGCTCGCCTTCCAGGCTAACAGGTTGCTCATGCATCCGACAGCCGAGTCGATCGGCAGCGCGAAAGCGCAGGTCGGCTGGTAGGGCTTGCGCCGGTTGTCACGCCGATGCTGCGCCGGCATGAAATTCGACCTAGGTTTCACCTAGAGACGCGGCTCTCGCCCCGCGGGATGTGCTGCGCGGATCGGAAAAACACTTGCACACGTTCACCGACTGAGGCCCGACACCAATGAAAGAGCGGCGTAAACGAATCGTCAAGCGACTGATCCTCGAGGAGCTTGAAGAACGCGCGATGCTGGCCAACACGGCCATGCAGGCCTCGGCCATCACGACCGGTTCGGTGCAGGACATCTACTTCGCCACCGTGGGCAACGAGGGGGGCGGTGTCGCCGGCATCGGCATGGAAGACCAGCCACTGCCCACCGCCGCCGCTTACGTTCCGCAGTTCGGCAACATCTGGCTCGGACCGGCCAACCCCGCCGATCCGACCGGCTACGGTGCCGACAGTGGACTGGGGCAACTCACGCGCACTACCGGCGCCAACACGCTGGGAATCAGCAGCTTCGCATCTCCCACCGCCGGACCCTCGCGTTCCGGGGGCACCGGCAATCCCAACCTCGGGCGACCGCTCTCACTCGCCGCCGAGGCGGTCGACGAGGCGATCCAGCAATTCAATGCCGAGCAAGAGGCTCGCATCGCCAACCGGCCCGAGGGACCGGCCGCGACCGAGGTCGATGAAGAGACCGAGCCGCGGGTCGACGACGACGCACGGGGCGATGCTTCCGAGGCGGACCGCCCCGTTGCTCCGGCGCGCTAAGGGCTAGTTCCCGTTTCACGGGCGACCTGCGGCGGCGCAGCCATCCAGGCTGCGCCCCCTCTCACGCTCGCTCTGCGGCCTCGCCGTCCCGCATCGGCAGCGGCCTGCTGACGCTCTTGCCCCATTTTCTCCGGGGCGAACGCCTGCCGCATTTTCTTGGGCAGACATTACCCCACCCTGTTGCCGGCCGGATTCCCCCCCCTGGGCCTTTGCGACGGAAAGTATTGATTTGTTCTTTTCTTTTGATTTTTGTTGACTTTCCATTCGGCTTGGGCTCCAATCGTAGCGGAAAGGCGGAATCCAACTCCCCACACAGTCTTGACAGTTTCGCGGTCGCCAGTCGCTACGACCGCGTCAAGCGAAATAGTTCCCCTAACGCAATCTTCCGATCCCTTGGTAGGAGCATTCCATGAACCGCAAGTCTCTCGTCGCCCGCTTGCTTGACTCAACTGGAAGCAATCACATCGCTGATCGGCAGCGCTATTCCAACATGCAACTGGAGCCGCTCGAGGATCGGAAGATGCTCGCGGCGACCGTATACGTCAACGACAACTGGGTGAACGTCAGCGACCCAGGCAATCCGGTCGAAGTCGGCGACTTCGTCACCAACGGCAACGACACGATCAACCCGGGCGGCATTTTCGCCGAGTACGGCGTCGACGCGTTCGGCACCGTCGACGGGTCGTCCGTCGTCGGCAACGAGTTTATTCGCGACGCAATCCCCAACGTGGACGCGGATGGCACGCTGGAGATTCTCGAAGGTACCTACACCGAATCAGACATCATTATCGACAGCCCGATGATCGTGACCGGTGCCGTGGGAGCGACAACGCTTATCGTTCCGGAAACCGAATCCTCGGGCGACGACAATAACTTCGGCGTAGGCACGCACTCGGGCATCATCATCTACTCTCCGAGCGTTACCGTTTCGAACCTGACGCTGGACGGTAATGGCAACGGCTCGCTGACCGGCAGCTTGAACTACCACCACGGCGTCACGACGCTGTACGACTCGCAGAACGGCGGCGACTATGCTTCGCTGCACAACGGCAATCTGCCCTTGGTGCAGTTGGGAGCGATTAGCGGCAACCGTTCGGTTCCCGATCTGCGGATCGACAACGTCACGGTCAACAATGTCTACTGGCACGGCCTGACCCTCTCGGCGCTGGCGGGTAAGTCGTTCGGCATCATCGAAGACGGTAATCCCGGTACCACGGACCTGGAGATTCTCAATTCGACCGTCAACAACGTCGGCGCTACGAAGAACGAGAACGCCATCGGGATTCTGATGCAGAATCTCAACAACACCAGCGAGGCGAGCGGACAACCCGACTCGCAGGCGATCAATAACACGATCAGCAACGTCGGGATCGGCCTCTCGGCCCGCACGTTCGGAACCTCGAGCTATGGCAACGATTCCGCCGCACGCAGCCGTCCGGGGTTTGTCTTCACGACGGTCAACAACGCCGCCGTCAGGGCCTACGAAATTATCGAAGGCCAGGTGCTCGACATCTTCGCCAACGTTGCCAACTGGACCGGCGCCAACACGGCCACGGGCGTCTATATCAACTTTGGCGATGCCGATCCGGCCGGCTTCGAGATCGACGGTGCCCAGATCGGCATGCACATCCAGAACGCCACGCTCAACCAGGGCGGCGGGCCGACGATTCTGTTCGGCACCAAGCTGACCGGCCCGGGCACGGGCGTCGCAGGCTCGGTGGGCATCCTCGTCGAGAACTCGGTGGAATTTACCAACTCGGTAAGCGCCAATATCGTCGCCGGCAGCATCGTCACCGGCTACGAGACCGGGATCAAGGTCAACCAGGCCGTCGCCCCGGGCGATGCGGCCGTCAACCAAGTGCTGCTCGACGGCGTGAACGTCCTGGGCAACGGCACGGCCATCTCGGTCGGCAACGGCAGCGTCTTGCGCGGCAACCCGGCCGCCTTGACCGACGTGGTCGTCACGGGCACCGGTCGCCTCGAAGCCCGCTACACCAACTGGGAGAACTTCTACCAGAACAATCCCGGCAACGCCGCCACCCCGATCTTTACGCCTCCCAAGGCCACGGACATCCAGACCGGCAACGTGTCGCTGGGTGCCAGCGCGACGTTCGCTCCGCTGTTGACGAACGAGACCGGCTCCACCGTGCTGTTCGACTTCGAGAGCGCTGCGAACTACCCCTTCGCCACGCCGCCCGATGCCCCGGTCAACGGCGTTGTGCCGTCCCCCTACGGCGCGCTGTTCAACTGGTTCGGCAACGTCACGCAGGATGGCTCCGGCCAGTTGGTCGTCGGCGGCGGCGCCACTAACGGCTACGGCTACGACTTCCTGTTTGGCGGCAACAACGTGCCGATCGGAGGCAATCAGTTCCAGCTCATCCCGACCGACATCCACGACCACACCAATCTCGACATCGTCATCAAGCTTGGTGCCGGCAACGTGTCGGAGACCCTCTGGTTCGGCCTGTTCGACATTCGCGGCAACGCGAACGTCTACAGCGTCGACCTGACCAAGCTCAACTCCACGGCCTACACGACCGTCTCGATCGACCTGCTGTCTCCCAGCATCGACTTGACTGGCCCCGACGGCCAGATGGATCTGTCGACGATTTCGGGCTATGTGTTCGGCGGCGATCAGGGCAACGCCAACGGCTTGTTCAACGTGCCGATGGCGTTCAATGTCGAGGAAATCGGCACCTCGAGCATCCCGGCCGGACAGCTCGATGTGACCGGCACGGTCAATTTGGGCGGCGCGACGCTCGACGGTAGCTTGAGCGCAGGCTTCGCCGCCACCGTCGGCGAAGAGTTTACGATCGTCAACAACGACGGCGCCGACGCCGTCGTCGGCACCTTCGCCGGACTGAGCGAGGGCGCTAGCCTCTCCATCGGCGGTGCCAATTTCACGATCTCTTACATGGGCGGCGACGGCAACGACGTCGTGCTGACCAGGCAGAGCGATGCCGTCACCGAGGTCCTCGGACGCCAGATCTTCTACAACGGATCGAAGTTCGACGGCTTCAGCACGGCCATCAACGCCAGCGACGATTTGGCCATCGCCACCGACAAGAGCGCCTACCTGCCAGGTTCCGGA
>QQVE01000040.1 GCA_003389325.1 Planctomycetota bacterium | reverse complement strand
CGAGCGCGTGGGCGCGCTGGGGGCCGCGGAACAGCAGCAGCGTGGCGGGACGTTCGCCGGTGGGGCGGAGGCGTTTGCGGAGGTCGGCCGGATCGACGTCGACGCCGCGGACTTTGATTTCCAGCGAGCCCAGGTCTGCGTCGCGGACGAGCGCCTTGAGCTTCTTCACGTCGAGCGGCAGCACCTCCTCGACCTCGAAGCAGGCCAACATGGGGTCGTCGATCTGCTGCGAAGCGGTCCAATAGGGCACGCCGGGAGCGACGGCCGCGAACGCGTGCTCGGCCGCGAGCGCCGCGGTGAGCTTCGCGGCCAGCACCGCCGCATCGGGTTCGTACACGTAGCGCGCGATCTCGCGCGCCACGGGCACTTCGTCGCCGGGGATGCCGGCAAGCGAGCGGGCCGCGCCTTCGCTGCCGAGCACCGTAGCGCGGTGCGACGACCCTTCGCCGGCCAAGCGGCCGAACCAGGCCACGAGTTGCCTGCACTGCCCGCCGCGCGAGATCCATTCCAGCTCGGCCTTCTCGGTCCAGCGGCGCGGCAGCTCGGCGGCCGGGGCAACCTTAATGGCGGCGTGTGGATTGACCGCCAACAGGCGATCGACGCCGTCGGCCGAGGGCTCGTAGCCGCTGGCACGCGTCGTGCGCTTGCCTTGCGGGCGGCGATCGGGGTCGATGTGCCACGCGTCGCATTGCGATAGGTCGGCTTCGGCGACGTCGGCGGCACGCACTTCGACGGCGCCGGCCGAACGCGGCAGCAGCCGGGCGTTGGCCGCGGCAAGCTCGGCGCAAAACGGATCGCGATCGAAGCCGACCGTCTCGCTCTTGCCGGCCAGCGCCAAAAGATCGCCGCCGATGCCGGTGCACAGGTCGAACACTCGCCGGGCTTCGGCGAATCGGCGGCTCTTGTAGTCGGCAACGATCTCGTCGGTGGCCTGTTCGAGACCTTTGGCGGTGAAGAACATCGCGTCGGCCGCCGCGAACTTTTCGCGGGCTCGCTTTCGCAAGGGCACTTGTTCGAGTACCAGGTGCGTCTGCTCGGCCGATAGGTCGCGGCGCAGGTGCTTCGCCAGTGTGGTGACGTCGTCGGTGGATTCGGCGGCGAGGTTCAGCCACCGCGCGGCGTCGGGCGAAGTGAGCCAGCGCGCTTGTTCGAGTATTGTGTCGGGAGGCGAGAGGGTTTGCGCGGTCATCGGCACGTTCCTTGTGGGTCGATGCGCAATATGTTACTCATGAAACGAGGTAAGCGTCAGCCCCGGGAGCATCCCCGGCGGGTTCGATGGTTGCCTCTTTGGGGTGCCGCTGATGGCCGATGCCGATCGCTTGTTGGGAATGTATTTACACTTAGCGCGTGCCAGCAAGATGCGCAGGCAGCCGATGGTGCGGGCCAAGCTACTGGTGCTGGCAGGCGTGCAGGCCCAATCGATGGGCTTGGATGCGATCTCGGCGCTGTGCCGCCACCAGATCCTCGCGCAAAACCCCAGGCACCTGGTGCGCAAGTGGCCCACGATCGGCGATGCCCTGGCGACCGAGGCGTTCAAGGCCCATCTCAAGCAATTGCGCCGCCGTTACTCGCCCGAGAAAGTCGAGCATATGGTCCACTCGCTGGGCATCGAGATGGGCCAGGAGCGGGCCGCGTACTTCACCGACATGGAGTATGCCGCGGCCCTGCTCAACACGCGGGTCGACGCGATTCCCGACGTGCTGGCCAGCGACCCGACGCGCCGAACCGAGAAAGCGACGGCGACCAACGGCGCGGCCCGGCCGAGTGGATCGAGCGGGGAGCACTCCCACCGGCCCAGGCCGACGGCGCGGAATCTACTGATCGTATGGGGGCCGTTCGTCGCGGGGTTGGTCGGACTGGCCGCCCTGGCCGTGGCCTCGGGCACCTTGGGGCGCTAGAGCGCGTTGGGCCCTTTCGGTTGTGCAGGTTGAAATCCGCGCACGGGTTTCCCGCGTTAGGCAAGGCTCCGCGTCCGCCAATTCCGCGAGCAAGTCGCCGGGCTGCTGCTGCCGATCTTTTCCGATGAGCCGGTATCCTGTTCGGAGCATGCCGGTCGATCACCAAGGCTTCTGGCGGAGTGCGGAGCAATGATTCGGCGAGTAATGATGATCAGCATGATCGCCAGCGCCATCGGCGTGCCGTACATTGTGACGTCGGCGTCGGGCTGGTGGCGGTCGGCCAAGTCGAGCTTCACCTCGTCGACGAGCGAACCGGCCGACCCGGCGGCTGTCAACGTACAAGCGGCTGCCAGCGCTCCGCAAGCGCGCACGATGTTCGACGATCGCGAAGTTCCCACGCTGGCGGCGACCAAGAAACTGCCGCCGGTCGAAGGCTACGGCGCTCACGATCTGTCGGAGGTGTTCAATTTCAACGGCTCGCCCGGCTGGGTCATGTCGCGCTGGCCGCGCGTTACAGTCGGGCTGGCGGAGCTCGACATGCAGGGCTACCGCGTGCCGCTGGTCACCGGAACCGCGCAAGACGACCTGGCCGGATCGCTCACCTACTACTTCGACGACAAGCAGCACGTGAAGCTGATCCACTTTCGCGGCACGACCGGCAACCCTCACAAGCTGGTGAGCCTCGTCATGTCGCGCTACGGGCTCAAGCCCCAAGCGACGCCCGACCCGAGCATGCAGCTCTACCAACTGAAGTGGAACGGCAAGCCCGTGAGCGAATTGCAGGTGCGCACCGCCCGCGTCGTGCGCGCGGCGCAGCCGTATACCCGGTTTCAAGTCGAGTTGGCGCTGAAGCGTCCGTAATACCAGCCCGAAGCGCGAGCGAGGGTTCTTCGGTTGGTCAGACGAAAAACCCTCGCTCGCGCTTCGGGCTCGTATCAAGAGAGAGCGTGCCGGTGGCGCGACGCTCTACGGCGAATCCTTCTGTTCGGCCAGCTTGGCTTCGACTTCTTTGAGCCGTGCTTCGAGTTGCTGCACGCGCTGTTCCAGTGCTTCGACGCGGCCGGATTCGTCGGCGGGCTCGACACTCGCGGGTTGGACGGCGGACTGGGCCTCTTCGGCTTGGGCGTCCACCGCGAAGGGATCATCGAGCGGTTGCCGCGCGCGAATCTCGCGTTTGGGTTCCTCGGCCGAGGCGAGCACGGCATCGAGACGCTCCGACTTCCCGCGATAGACGTATCCCAGCGAAAGCACATTATCCTCGTCGGACTGCACCGCGGCGGCCAGCCCTTCGGGAGTGTCGATCGGCTGTTCGTCCAGGTTGCGGATCACGGCGCCCAGCGGCAGGCCTGCGCGGTCGGCGGGCGAGCCCACCGCGACCGAGATCACCTGCGCTCCGCGCCGGTCGGGCAGCCCGTTCTGCCGCTGCACGTCCGCCGAGACCGGCACCGTGCGCACACCCAGCCGCGGGCGGTCGGCCGTGGCGAGGTTCTGCGGCGGAGTGTGCATCTTTTCGGCCGGCACCGGCTGTGGCGCGGGTGCCGCTTGCGGCGGCGGGGGCAACTCGAGCGGCTTTGCGGCGACCGGCGGCTGCGCTACCGGCGGACGGCGCCCCAGCGTCGCGGTCAAACGTCGCTCCGCGTTGTCGCGGATAAGCGAGATCGTGATCTTGGTTCCCGCCGTCTTGCCCGAAAGCGCGCTGGCCATGTCGTCGGTCGAGCGGATGGCTTGCCCGTCGATTCGAGTAACCAGGTCGCCCACTTGCACGCCGGCCGCCGCCGCGGGCTGGCTGGGGCTAACCTTCAGCACGCGTACGCCCCGCCCGGCGTCTTGCGAATCGTCGCCGACCAGGCCCAGATATCCCGGTTCGTTTGCCTGCGGCTCAGTCGCTTGAGGCTCGGTGGCCGCCTGCAACTGGTCGCGGACGAGTTTTTCGACGCGCTCGAGAATCGGTTGCCCTTGGGCGCTGGCCGCCAAGGCCGATCCCAACAGCACGCTTGCCGCCACAAACTTGCCTACGTTCATCGTCTGGTACCCGGTGCATGAAATGATTGCACGGTGAGATTGCCCGTGCGTGACAGGTCGCCGGCACATCTTTAGGATAACACGTTGGCGACGCGCGCGAACAACCTTGGACGCCGATGAATCGAGAAAGTGGCCAGCCGCTACGCTTTGCACCCTCGGCGCCGGCCGACGAGCCCGCGGCGCTTGCGTTGCTGTTGGCCCATCTCGAGCCCGCGGCGCGGGAGCGGACCATCGCGAAGCTGCGCTCGCTACCGGTGGATGCGTTGCCTGGGACGGTGTGGGCCGCCTACCGCGGCGAGCGACTGGTGGGGGCACTCAGGGCTACCGCCGGAGCGGGACGGGCGGCGCTAGTGACACCGCCGGCAATTGCCCCCGGCGAGCCGGAAACAACGGCAGGCGAACTCCTGAGGCACGTCCTCGGTGCGTTGCGTGGCGAGGGCGTCGAACTCGTGCAGGCCGTGCTGGAGACGGACCGCCGTGCCGACATCGAGCGGCTCACGGCGGGCGGTTTTCGCTACGTGACCGATCTACTCTATCTTGTCAGTCTCGCCGGGACGTTTCCCGACGCCCCGCCCGCGGCGCATTTGGAGTTCGAGTGCTACCGGGCGAGCGAACATACGCGGCTCGTGCGGATCGTCGAGCGCACTTACGCCGGATCGCTCGATTGTCCAGCCTTGGAATCGGCCCGTAGCGTCGAGGACGTGTTGGCTGGATATCGGGCCAGCCGTGCGTTCGACCCCAAGGGCTGGTTGCTGGTGAAAAGCGCGGGCCAAGATGTGGGCTGCCTGCTGTTGGCCGATGACGCGGCGTTGGGTCAATGGGAGCTGACCTACATGGGGGTCGTGCCCGAGGCACGCGGTCAAGGCTTCGGGCTGGCGATGACGCGTCACGCCCAATGGCTGGCACGCGGCGCCGGCCGAGCGCGGCTAGTGTTGGCCGTGGACGAAGCGAACGCCCCAGCGAAGGACGCGTACGCTGCTGCGGGTTTTGTGGCCTGGGACCATCGCAGCGTTCTGGTTCGCACGCAATGAACGTGCGAGCGGGCGCCTTTTTTTGCGCGCGGTTCAGCATGACGATCAAAGTCTGAGAAAATGGCGACTTGCGCAGGCGCGCCGCGCGGGCGCGCAAGAGAGCAAACAGTTTTTCCACGCAGCGCGTCGCAGCGCGGGAAAAAATTTCGAACGACTTAGGAAGCCCGCGCGCATGGCAATTGCCGAGTTTTTCCGAGTCGCTTGCGCGCGCTTCGGCGCGCAAGTGGGAAGCGCGGTCGGCAGGCCTTTGACAGCAACGCTAGCGGTCGTACAATCGGCGTCTCGGGAAAACAAACCGAGCCCCGCGGCCTGTCGCTTCACTGGCAGCCGGAAGCTCGGAGGTGGCACGCATCGGAAGCACCGCGCTGCTTGTGGCTAGTGGCTCTCACATGTCCGTTTGGCTGTGGAGTGCCGCGCAGGTTGGGAGGCGCAGGATTTGATCAGGGACGATAGGGAAATCGTTTCAGCGATTCGCGCTCGTCTGGCGGAGCGGGTCGGCAAAGAGCGCTACGAAGTCTGGTTCGGTTCGAGCACCCAGTTGGCCGTCAAGGGCGATCAACTGATCGTCGGAGTCCCCAGCCGGTTTTTTCAAGACTGGCTCCGCTCGCACTTTCGCAAGGACCTCGAGGCCTCGGCGCTGGAAGCGTACGGCGATCCGCTGGAACTGGAATTCCGCATTGTCGCTACGGCCACGCTGCCGGCGGCCAACGGCTCGGCGACAACGAAGCCCCTTCCCAGCCCTGGCGGCACCAACGGCCACAAGCCCGCTGCCAGCGTCGCGGCACCGCCGGCGGCCGCGCGGCCGCGCCGGCGTATGGCTTCGCTCGAACGGTTCGTGGTGGGCAATTCCAATTGCCTGGCGCACAAGGCTGCGCAGATGGCCGTCGCCCAACCGGGAGGCTATTCGCCGCTGCTGGTCCACGGACGGACGGGCACGGGCAAGACGCACCTGCTGGAAGGCATCTACGCGGCGTTCGGCAAGGCGCACCCTCGTGCCGCGGCGGTGTACCTTTCGGCTGAGCAATTCACGAGCTATTTTCTCGAAGCGCTGCACCGCAGCGGCATGGCCAGTTTTCGCGCCAAGTATCGCGACCTGGAACTGCTGATCATCGACGACCTGCAGTTTCTGGCGAACAAGCGAGCCACGATCGGCGAGTTGCAGCACACGATCGACACGCTGCTGCGCCGCGGCAAGCAACTGGTGTTTGCCGCCGATCGCGCGCCGGCGGCGCTCAAGCTGCTGGGCCCCGAGTTGACCTCGCGGTTGTCGGGAGGAATGACCTGCCGACTGGAACCGCCGGAGTACTCCGTGCGGCTGGGCATCGTCCGCAGCCAGGTGGCCGAGTTGGGCTACGACGTGCCCGAGGACGTGCAGGCATACGTGGCGTCGCAACTGACCAGCCAGTCGCGCGAGTTGATCGGGGCGCTCAAGCGGTTGCAGGCCACGAGTCTCGCGCATCGGCGGCCAATCACCAGAGCCCTGGCCGAAGAAGCGCTGGCCGAGTTGATCGATCACCAGGGCCGCGTGGTGAAGCTGGCCGATATCGAGAAGGCCGTGTGCGACGTGTTCGGCCTGGGGCCCGATTGCCTGCAATCGAAGCGCAAGGGCAAGACAGTCAGCCATCCGCGAATGCTGGCCATGTATCTGGCGCGGAAGTACACGCGGGCGCCGCTGTCGGAAATCGGCAGCTACTTCGGACGCCGCAGCCACAGCACGGTGATCTCGGCGCAGAAAAAGGTCGAGGCCTGGATGGCCGGCAACTCGGCGCTCAAGCTGGCCGACACGCCGCTGAGCCTCGAGGAGTCGATGCGCCGCGTCGAGGAACACCTGCGGGCTGGTTAGCAGGCCGTTGAAGTAAGCCATCCTGGCCAACTTCAACCTCGCCAAGTGCGGAGCCAAGCTCCGCACGGCTCGCAAAATAACGACTTGCGTCGTCATTTTGAGATCGCATCCATGCGATCTGGCAGCCTGTCGAATACTTCAACAGGCTGCTAGCCTACGCGAACCGCGTCAAGCCGGGCATGGCCACGGGGTTGATGCTCACTTCGCCCCACTCGTAGCTCTCGGGGCTCAGGTCCTCGGACGAGTTGATGCACTGGTCCCAGGTGAGCGTCTGGCCGGTGTAGGCGGCCATGCGGCCCATGATGGCCAGCATCGTGCTGTTGGCCATGTAGAGGCCGTTGTTGATCGGGTTGCCCGAGCGAATGGCTCCGAACATCGCGCGGTGTTCTTCCTCGTACATGCTGGGCTTGTCGCCGCGATAGCGCCAGGGGTTTTCGCCTTCGATCTTGGCCCGCATCATTTCGGCCGTGCCCTTGGTGCCGAACAGGTGATCCGACACGTCGACCGAGCAGCCGGCCATCTGGCGGCAATTGGCAAACAGCCGCGTGCCGTTCTCGTATTCGTAGATGACCGAGAAGTGGTCGTAGATGTTGCCCCACTTGTCGTCGGTGCGCACCTGGCGTCCGCCGAGGCCCGTGGCCTTGACCGGCGGCTGATCGTTCATGGCCCACGAGGCTTTGTCGAGGCTGTGAATGTGCTGTTCGACGTTGAAGTCGCCCGAGAGCCAGGTGAAGTACAGCCAGTTACGGAGTTGGAACTCCATTTCGCTCCAGTTGGGATCGCGGCCGTGGTGCCAGAGCGTGCCGGTGTTGTAGCTGACGTGCATCGCCTGAATGTCGCCGATGGCGCCGTCGTGCACGCGCTTCATCAACTCGACCTTGGGCGGATCGTAGCGGTAGCACAAGCCGGAAACGAGCGTGAGGTTCTTGGCCTTCGCCTGCTCGGTGGTTTCCAGCACGCTGCGAACGCCGGGGGCGTCGACGGCCACGGGCTTTTCACAGAACACGTGCTTGCCGGAGTTGATGGCGGCCTTCAGGTGCGCCGGGCGAAAATGGGGCGGCGTGGCCAGGATCACGACGTCGCAGTCAGTCGCCAGCAGCTTCTCGTACGCGTCGAAACCCACGAAGAAGCGTTCGGGCGGCACGTCGACGCGGCTGGCGAACGACTTTTGCAACTGCACGATGCTGTTTTGAGCGCGATCCTCGAAAGCGTCGGCCACGGCGACCAGTTGCGTCTGCTTGTCGGCGGCAAACGCGTTGCCCACGGCTCCGGTGCCGCGTCCGCCGCAGCCGATCAGCCCGATCTTCAGGATGTCGCTGCCGGCGGCGTGAGCGCTGCGGGCCACGAGCAGGTTCGCGGCAGCGGCTCCGGCCACGGCGGCGGACGACGTCTTGAGAAAGTCGCGGCGAGATGGGGCGGAGGATGCAGCGGAGGAGTGCTCGTGGGACATGGTGAGTTCCTTGCGGTGGGTTGGGGTGGGAGTCGGTCGCTGCCGCGCGGTGGGGCGCGCCAGTGCCTTCAATTATAAGCAGCGGCGGCTTCCCACTTGAAGTGGCCTTTGGCAGGTCTCGGTGCCGTGCCGGCGGCATGCGTGGGGTCGCGGGACGGAGTCCTCGGCCTAGCGCATCTTCTCCACGTAGCGCAAAAAGTCGGCGTCGAACTCGCGAAGATCGTCGCCGAAGGCGGCCTTGAACTCCGCCAGCCGCGTCTGGGGATCGTCCCACAGGAGCGGCTTCTTCTCGGAGAGCATCCGCAGATAAGCCAGGTACTTTCGCGGATGACGGTTCAGCAGGTAGTAGCTCAGCGCCCAGGCTTCGGCGTACGCGTCCAGAGCGGTGCGCGTGTCGCGAATGCGCTTGTCGTCGGAAATGAGCGACTCGATCGAGGTGCTTCCGCGCTTCGGCAGGTAGCGACGAAATTGCCCCAGGCGATTGGGGCTGATGGCGCCGATCGTGCGCCAGCCGCGGGCGCTTTGCAGATCGGGGGTCTCGAAGAAGACGGCGATGCCCTCGCTGACCCAGAGCGGGATGTCGGCATAGCGCGTTTGCAGACCGCTGTTGAAGGCGATCTGGTGCGTCGCTTCGTGAATGATCGTGGCCACCGCCATCGCGGCCTCGGGCCGCGCGAGCATGCGGTTGATCTGAGCGGCGCTGCCGCGGCGGTTGCCGGCATTGCGCAGCGACTCGACGCCGGTCAGGTCGTACATCGTGACGCGATTGCTGCGCAAGCTGTAGTAGCCGATGATCGCGTCGGCCAGCGTGCCGAACTCGGCCTCCGAGTACTTGGCGTACGCCTCGCGCGAAGCAAACACCACGGCCACGAGCGGGAACTCGGGCTCGTCGAGCTTCATGCCCTTGCGCGACCAGTAGTTGTAGAAGCCCATGAACAGCCGCTCCAGCAGCGCGCCGCACCACTGGGCGTACGCGCGCGACGTGTCGTGCAGGATCACGTAGTGCCGCGTGGTATGGATGTTAAAGCCGTCGGGCAACTCCTCGAGCAGTTGCCGGCCCAGCTCGTCGGGCTCGAGCGGCTCGAAGGGCGCGTCGTCCGCGGAGCACTTGACGATTTCGTCGGGCTCGATTCTCCAGAGCACGCCGTCGGCCGATTGCAGCAGCACGCCGCCGTCCTGAGCGGTTACCAGCACCCGGCCGCTGGCAACGCGCGGCCCCTCGTCGCGGTCGAGCGTAATGTGCTCCACGCCGCGGACCAGGCCTGGCAGACCGACAAGCAGCAGCAAGCAGACGAGGATTCGCCGCACGCGTAAGTCCTGGCAAATTGCGAAGAAGGGAGAAGTGCCGTCACGATCCATCATATCATGCCGCCGCCGGCCGCGGCCATTTCAGTTGCCGCCCCTTTACCCGCGGTGCGTGCCAGCAGTGCTTTTTCTTGCACGTAGACATTCCCGCTGGCGAGGAGTGGTCTGGATCGAGCGGGGCCGATTTGCTACAAGCCGCCGCGTGCTTCTCACGTTTGCTCCCTTCTTCCATCTCGGGTCCGCGATGCACAGCCGGCTTAGTGGCCTGTTGCTGGTGGTGGCGCTTCTGACGCTCGTGGTCAGCGGCTGCGCCGAAACCGCCGATCAATTGAGCTACGCCATATCAAAGCCTTTCCAGAAAACGGAAGAGGAACTGTACGGCATCAAGTCGCCCGCCGACCGCGTGGACGAGTTCCGCGATCTGGCCAAAAAAGCCAAGAAGACCCCGCCGGCCGAACAGGAAGCAATCGTGGCTCGGCTGGCCGACGAATACGGGCATGCCAGCGATCCCTGGGTGCGGCGCGAGATCCTGCGGGCGCTAGCCGAGTTTCCGCAGCCGGCCGCGGGTTCGGTGCTGGTGCGAGCCCTGGGCGACGGCGACGTGGAAACGCGCCGCACGGCCTGTCGGGCGCTGGGAGTACGCGGCGACGACATCGCGGTGCGCGAGCTGGCCCGCGTGATCTCCGCCGAAACCGACCCCAACGTGCGGATCGCGGCCGTCAAGGCGCTGGGCCTCTCGGAGAACAAGCAGGCCTTGGTGCCGCTGGCCGAGGCGATGTACGACAGCAACCCTGCCCTGCAGGCACAAGCTCAGCAATCGTTGGTGGCGGTGAGCGGCCGCGACTACGGCAGCGACATCGAGGCGTGGCGCGAATTCGCCCAAACGGGCAAGACGGACGCCAGCGAAATCAGCCTTGCCGAAAAGCTGCGTCGCGCGCTTTATTAGACGGCCGCTTCACACGCTACAGCCCGCAGCGTTTTCTCAATCGGCAGTGAGGCGGAAGCCTTCGTCACGGTCGCGGATGGCGTGCGCCGCACGAGCCTCATTTCGAGGTGAAGGCAAAATGCTGGTCGACTTTCGACCGATATGAATACTCCGTCGGGGATGCTGTCACGATGCAGCCGACCACCCCCGGCGCGACCCACCCTTTGACGTAACCCGCCTTAACAACCCACAATAACGTAGTCGCGGACCTTCCCTCGCCGCCGCGGCTGCTTCCCGAGGACGATGGATGAGCGGTTTCGCGCTGTCTCGAGTTTGCCCGGCCGTGCTGGCCAGTGTGTTTGCGTTGTCTCTGTCGAATGTGGCGCTTGCAGACCAGCCGCAAGAAAGTCCGACGGCCCAGGACGGACCGTCTCGCGCCGAGGTGTTGCACCAGGCGCGGCGCTTGCTGGTGGACTTGCCCGGGCAAGACCCGTTGGCCGCGTTGACGACCGACGCGCTGCTGCAGGCTCCGGTCACCGAGAGTGATACGGCCGCGGGACCGACGCTGCCCACCGGCGACCTCGACGCGACGTCCGCAACGCCCGACCTGTCGCCTCAGATGATGGCGCTGTGTGATAAAGTGCGCCGCGTGTTGGCGGCCTATTATCCCAAGCATCAAAGCGCTCGGGACAACTCGCCCTGGGAAGTGATGCACGCGATCATCGGCTATGGCGTCGACACGATGATCTACCAGGAGGGACCGGGGAGCGAGAAGATCAACGCGATTGGGTACATGTGCTACAACTATCCTTGCCGCGGCCAGCGCATGCTGTTTCTCAACCGCGGCAAGATCGACGCCGAGAAGGGCGTCGGCGTGCAGGGACACGGCGGCCAGTTTCTGGCGATCCTGGCTCAGTCGCACGTGCAGCGCGACTACCCGATGCGCGTCCAGGGCAAATCGTTCACGATCGAGGACCTGATCGAGCGCGAGAAGGAATCGTGCCTCTCGGGCGAAGAGCTGACGTTCAAGCTGATCGCCCTGGCCCACTACCTCGACTCGGACGCCACGTGGATCTCGTCGACCGGTCAGCAGTGGTCGATTCAGCGGCTGATTCGCGAGGAACTGGCCCAGCCGGTTCGGGGCGCGGCCTGCGGCGGAACGCATCGCCTGATGGGATTCAGCTATGCCCTCAACCGCCGCGACAAGCAGGGCAAGCCGATCGAGGGCGAATTCGCTCGGGCTCGCAAGTTTATCAACGACTACCACCGCTACACGTTCAGTCTGCAGAATCCCGACGGCAGCTTCAGCACCGCCTGGTTCGAGCGCCGGGCCGACGAGCCGAGCATCGACCGGCGGATCAAGACCAGCGGCCACATTCTGGAGTGGATCACGTTCTCGCTGCCTGAAGAGCAACTGACCGACCCGAGAATGGTCAAGGCCGTGGACTACCTGGCCACGATCATGCTGAACAACACCTCGCACACGTGGGAGATCGGCCCGCTGGGTCACGCGGTGCACGCCATGGCGCTGTACGACGCGCGGGTGTTCAAGGGCGTGGTGCCTCCGGCGAACCAGCCCCTGGCCGATGAGCACACCACGGGCAGCGATCGCGAAGCCCGCCGCTAGGCGAGAATCGGGGATGCCGCCCAGCCGTGGCGAGAGCTTCGCGCGTTTACGGCGGTGCCGGCTGACGCACTAGCGGCGAAAGAGTCGCTTTGCCCCTGTCTCACGGCAAAGCGCCAGTGCACAAGCCGCTTCATCCGCTTGCCGTTGCCGAAGCGGTGAAAAACGCTTAGGATTGCAGGGCAACCTGTGCGCTTTTCGCCCGGGCGGCCCTCTTTTTGCTGCGCTTTTCTGCGGTGTGAGCCTGTGAAGACGTATCGCTTTACGGACCAATTCGAGACGGTTTTCGACGCGGCGGCGCGGCTTTCGCAGGCGACCGACGCCGACGCGATCCTGGTCTTGCTGGAAGGCCCCACCGAGTGGGACCGGCTCAAGGAACACTGCGGCGGCGAAAAGATCCTCGTGGCGGCCGACTTTGCCTCGCAGTTGGAGGGTGCCTCGGCTGCCGGCATGGAAACCGTCGTGCTCAAGATGCCCGAGGCGCCGGTCTACGAGAAGCTGACCCAGGCCATTCTCGAGGCCGTGGCCGACGACATCCTGGCCGCGGGAGCCCAAGTCGTGGCCGTCTACAGCGGGTTCGAGGGGGGTGTGATCGATTCGATCAGCCTGATTCACCTCGGCGAGCACCTGGGCCAACTCACGTCGCGCGACCTGCGACAGCTCGAGACGCGCGTGCCGCTCGACACGCTCAAAATGGTGGTCGACATGGCCGTCGAAATCGGCCGCGAGGGGCGCGAGGGCAAGCCGGTCGGCGCGCTGTTTGTCGTGGGCGACTCGCGCAACGTGCTCAACAGCAGCCACCCCGTGGGGTTCGACCCGGTGCGGGGCTACAGCCGCGATGAGCGCAACCTCGACGACCCGCGCGTGCGCGAAGGGATTAAAGAGGTCTCGCAGCTCGACGGCGGGATCATCGTCTCGGCCGACGGCATCGTCGAGGCTTCGGCCCGCTATATTGATGCTCCGGCGGACGGTATCACGCTGCCCAAGGGCCTGGGAGCCCGGCACTGGGCGGCTGCGGCCATCAGCCGCAAGACGAACGCCGTGGCCGTGGCCGTGAGCGAGTCGAACGGCACCGTGCGGATCTTCCAGAATGGCGAAGTCACGCTGCGCATTGAGCCCTTCCGCCGCCCGATGAAGTGGAAGGATTTCGAGTACGAGCCGCCGCCGTCGGAGTGACGTGGCTAGCTCGTCTGCGTCAGGATTTCTTCGACGAGCTTGCGCGGGGCCCCGATATCGACCACGTGCACCACTCCGGTGTACGCATCGGCGCCGGGGACGACAAATCCGGGCTTGTTGGCCACGAACGTGCAGGTGTGCTCGGCGCGGATCGTGTGTTCGCTGGCCTGTCCCGATTCGCAGTCCAGACCGCTGGGCACGTCGATCGCCAGCACGCGCGATCCGCTGGCATTGATCGCGTCGATGGCCGCGTCCAGCGGCGGCCGCGGATCGCCCGTGGCGCCGGTGCCCAGCAGGCCGTCGACCACCCAGGCGGCTCCGGAGAGATCGCCGGCGAGCTCGGCCGCATCGACCTGACGGACCGCGATGCCGCTCTTGGTCAGGATCTGGTAGTTCGTGGCCGCGTCGCCTTTGAGCTTTTCGGGCGGAGCCAGCAGCAGGACGCGCACCTGGTGACCGCGGAGATCGAGGTGCCGGGCGATGACGTAGCCGTCGCCGCCGTTGTTGCCCGACCCGGCGCACACGACGACCGGACCGTCGATGCCCAGCGTGCACAGCACGTCGGTGGTGCCGCGCCCGGCGTTCTCCATCAGCATGACGCTGGCCATGCCGTACTGCTCGACGGCCAGGCTGTCGAGTCGGCGCGATTGCTCGCGAGTGATCGTGCGGGTCATGAAGTCCGTCCAGTTCGACGCGGCGTGCAGACGGCCATTGTATCGCGCTTCGGCAGGTCGCGCATGAAAAGACCGCCGCGCGAAACGGTGTTCGTGCGGCGGTCGTGAGCGGCTGCGATTCGCTTGCGACTAGTTCGGCGGCCAGAACCAGAAGGCGAAGCCGGTCGCACCCAGGCCTTCGAACAAGGCACCCCGCAGGCTGAGCGGAATCGGCTCGAGCATGTAGGGAGCACAGTTGCCCGGGCGGTAGTAGCCCAGCGTGTACACGCATTCTCCCGGCGGACGGAGGCCCATCTTGTAGGGCAGCAGCGGCACCGAGGCGAAGAAGTGGGCACCCGAGACAAACGGCTGGAGGAACGGGTTCCACGAGTGTCCGTAGCGTTCCAGCGGCACGTCCTGGAAGTACAGCGGCTTGTGGCACGTGCCGGCGGCCTTCCAGGTGAACAGCGTGGGCTGGAAGTTGCGTCCCTGGTACGCGGGCGTCTCGAAGTCGCGGCCGATCTTGCAATCGCAGGGATAGTCGGTGCCTTCGACTCCCTGGATGTCCAGACCGACCATGATGGTCGTGATGTCGCGCTTCTGCAGTTCGGCCAGGGCGCGGGTGCATTGCCCCTTCATGTCCGTGCAGCCGACGCCGCCGGGATCGGTGGCCAGGCCCGGATCGCTCAGGTCACCCGGACTGTCAAAGAAGTTGTCCTCGCGTGGCGGCGGAATCGGTTGATCCCTGTACATCTCTTCGGCCGGCTCGGTAGGCGGCGAAAGATCATCAGAGGGTTCCGGCAGCGGCGCCGCGTCGGTAGGTTCGGTCGACGGTACCGTTGGCTGAAGCGCACTGTCGGCCGGCGGCGTAGGTGGCGTCTCAAAAGGCAATCCCTGATCGGCGGATCCGAACGGATCGGAATCGGCCGGGATCGGCGGATTGTCGTCCGGCTGGGTGGCCGGTTGCGCCTCCACGCGCGATTCGAGCGGTCGCGGTTCCGGCTCGCGGTAGTCGCTGACCTGCATGATCGAGTTGCGCAGGCGCGCTCGCGATTCCTGGCTCGAGATCTGCCGCGCGACTGTCACCCGGGATTTCGCTGGGGACGTCTGCGCGGCCCGTTCGGTGTTCTTCCCGTGCGCGGCCGGGCGAGAATCATTCGATGCGCCGAGCGAGGCGGCCATCCGGTCGGCGATGCTTGGCTCGGCACTCGCCCGCGGTTTGGCCTCGTCGTCGGTGGCCAACGCCTGCGGCGCCGTGGCCTGCGGTGAGGCGGGGGTCGGCTCGAGAATTGGACGTGCCGGACGCTGAACGGGGCGCGGATTCACTTCCACGAAGCCCACGCTTGACGTTATCGCCGACGAGGCACCCCGCGCGCGCCAACGCAACGTGGCTGCGCCGGGTTGAAGGCGTTCTTCTCCGCCCAAAGTCGGCGGCGCCAGCACCAGCGCGATCAGGCCCGCAGCCCCCAGGGCTGCGACGAGCGTGCGGCGCGAGCGGTTAGCCCTCGCCGGAGGGATGCTGGGTGCTGTAGTTGGATGCTTCCTGCGTGATCGCGATGTCATGAGGATGACTCTCCCGTACTCCTGCCGCGGAGATTTGAATGAATCGCGTGTTGGTGCGCAATTCGTCGATGTTCTGCGCGCCGCAATAACCCATGCCCGCTCGCAAACCGCCCACGAGCTGATACACAAAGCTGCTCAAGGGCCCTTTGAACGGTACTCGTCCTTCGACTCCTTCGGGCACGAGTTTGCCGGGTTTCTTTTCACTGCCGCGTTGACGATAACGTTCGCTCGAGCCTTGCATCATCGCGCCGAGGGAGCCCATGCCGCGGTAGACCTTGAAGCTTCTGCCTTGATACAGGATTTGCTCGCCGGGGCTCTCGGCCAGTCCGGCAAACAGGCCGCCGATCATCGCCGCGTGGGCACCGGCCGCCAGGGCCTTGGTCAGGTCGCCCGAGTAACGGATGCCGCCGTCGGCGAGGATGGGCACATTCGCCTTGGCCGCGACCTGCGCCGCTTCGTAAATGGCCGTAATCTGCGGAACTCCCACTCCGGAAATGATGCGTGTCGTACAGATCGAGCCGGGACCGATGCCGACCTTGACCGCGTCGGCGCCGGCCTTGATCAGGTCGCGGCAGCCGTCGGCCGTGGCAATGTTGCCGGCCACGACGTCGATGTCGTAACGCTGTTTCAAGTTCTTGACCGTTTCGATCACGTTCGACGAGTGTCCGTGGGCACTGTCGACCACCAGTACGTCGACGTCCTTTGCTAGCAGGCTTTCGGCCCGCTCGAAGTCGTGGACGCCGATCGCGGCACCGACGCGAAGCCTCCCCTGCTGATCCTTGCAGGCCTGGGGGAAGCGTTTCATCATGTCGATGTCTTTGATCGTGATCAGCCCGGTCAGTGTGTAATCTTCGTCAACCAGCAAAAGTTTCTCGACCTTTTTTGCCATCAAAATCTTCTCAGCTTCCTCAAGCGTTACGGTTCCCGTAGCCGTCACGAGGTGCTCGCGGGTCATCACCTCCGACACCTTGAGAGAAGCGTCTTCGAGAAACCGCAGGTCGCGGCGGGTGATGATGCCCGCCAGGCGGCGCCCGCTGATGATCGGCACGCCGGAAACGTTGTGCTGGTCCATCACTTCGCGGGCCCGGCCGACGCTAGCGTCGGGTGGTAGCGTGACTGGGTCGGTGATGATGCCGTTGGCACTGCGCTTGACCTTGTCGACCTCTTCGGTCTGGCGTTCGATCGACATGTTCTTGTGGATAACGCCCAGACCCCCCTCCTGTGCCAGGGCGATGGCCATGTCGCTCTCGGTGACCGTGTCCATGGGCGAGCTGAGCAGGGGAATATTGAGCCCGATACGGTTGGTGAGCCGCGTCGTGACGTCGACCTGCGAGGGCACGACTTCGCTGTACCGCGGCTCGAGCAGCACGTCGTCGAAGGTGATGCCGGTGGAACTGATTTTTTCTCGCATGGACTCTGGCTCCGCGATCGTAGGTGGGGGGAATCAGGGATTATGCAGGCTCGCGTGCGGATTGACAATGAGCCGCCACGGATGCAACCGGGCGCGGCAGGACGCAATCGAGGGGCTGCTCCAGCGGACGACAACCGAGCGGCGTCGTCGCTTGCCCAAGCCGCTGCGCGCCTTCGGGTCCCCCGCAGAAGAGGCAGCCCGATCGGTGCACAACTTAGTGTTCAAGGGCTTGGACAGGTTCCGGAGGAGGCGGTGCGGTCGACTTGACTTCGCCGGGAACTTCCTCGGCTTCGACCGGCGTCGTCGGCGTGGTAAACAGCTTCTTCCAGCCGTCGGGGGCAACGCGGCGGCTCACGATCTGGTAGACCACCATCAAGCCGACGATGGCGGCCACCGCCGCGAAGGTGTAGACCATCCACTTCTGCATGTCCGCGTCGCGATCGACCCGGCGCCGCGGCGCCCCCAGTTGAATTGAGGGGACTGGGCTGTTCGTAAAGTCCTCTCCACCGACGAACTCCTCGTCGAGCGAACGGGGGTGACGATTGAGCAACTCCGGATCGATGTCTTCGACGTCGTAGCTGTCTTCCGGTTCCGCGGGCATGGCCTCGGGCACCGCTTCGGGAGTGGCTGCCACGGCCGTGGGCGTGACCGGAACCGCCTTGCCCACCGGCACCGGTGCCACTTTGGGCGCCGAGTTCAGCCGGGCGCGAAGCTCGTCGTCGTAGGCCTGCTTCCGATCGGCGTTCAGCAGGCACACCCGGGCGGCGGCCAGCTCGTTGAGGATCTGCTGCGAGAGATTCTTGTGACGGCCGGCCTGAAACGTGCGGACATGTGCCATCTGCCGATCGGCGGCGTGGTCAATCACGTCCAGATCGGTCTCGAAGATGCCGATTCCTAGCAGTCGGTAGTGATTCGGGGGCTGCTCACTCGGCGGAATGCCCAGCCAAACGTGATAGCCATTGAACGAATCGGTCATGTCAGCGAGGGATTTATGGCAACGGCGCTTCCTCCCTGTGCAGTCAGGGTCCTCTATTATAGACGTCCCCCGGGCAGGTTCAAGCGAAGCAGAGCGCGGGGGGGCGCGAGTTGGGGCTGCAAGGGAAAGCAGGGTAAGCCGCCAGGCAACGCTCCTGCGGAACGAACCCGATTGGGACCTCGATTCGGGCTATCGGCGTGCCCGTCGGCGGGCCCGGCGGTTGCGATACTGCGGCTGGGGGCCGGAGAACTCAACATCGCTGCTGCGCATGCTTTCCACGCTGCCGTAGTCGATCAACTCCAGCGTGGTGCGCCGCACCAGACGGCCTTCGCTGTCCAGCTTCTTCGAGCATTCGTCGACGATCTCGCCGGGCACGTCGGTCACGTGCCAACTCCAGGTACTGGTCGTGCCGCGGTCGTTCTTCTGCTCGACCCGCACCAGGTAGGCCGTCTTCGGCTCGAGGACGTCGAGCACGCGGCGAATCATGTCGACCGCCCGGACCTCGCTGGTGATCTGCTGCATGGTCTTTGTGCCGTCGGCATTGGTCATGGTGCTTTCGCGGCGCAGGATCGCCGGCGTGCGGTCCACGACGTAGTTGATCACCGTCTTTTCGCGTGTCACGCCGCCGGCGATTTCTAGCTGCTGCGTCTCGCAGCGGATCTCTTCGCCGTCGATGGTGATCGTCTGAGGATCGAGCGCCCGAACCGAGACCGTTTGGCCGACCGTTTCGCCGGCGTAGCCTTGGGTGACGATCTGCGGCTCGGAGGCGAACCGCTGCCCGCCCAACTCCACCGTTACCTCGACCTTGAGCGTGACGCGGTCGGCGGTGACCTCTTCGACGGTCGTCTTGTTGTCGGTGATGCTGGCGTCGCTGGGATTGCCGTCTTCGTCGAAGCTTTCGGTAATGATCCGGACCTGCCGCCAGGCGCCCTTGCCGAAGCGGGCCCAGGGGTGCGACTCTCGCAGCAGCGCGTCGCTCTCGGCCGCCGAGGCCGCCGCGGCGCCGAGGGCCACCAGCAGGGCGAGCCCCAGTCGAACCATCCGCGAACAGAAACCTATTGCCTCGCGCAACCTATCGACTCCCAGGTCCGTCAAATGTCGGCACCGTGACCGGTCATGATAGCGGGTTTGGGGCTTGCGTACACTCCCGGCGGGCCGGGTGGCAGGAGGGGCCGCTGGCAGCCGGGCGACCACTCAGCCGGCTTCGGCGGGCTCGGGCTGCGAGCGGCCCGGCGCTAGCTGCGGCAGAATCAACAGCACGGCCCCGGTAGTGATCGCCACGTCGGCCACGTTGAAGATGCCGGTGCGCAATGGCCCAATGCCCAGGTTCATGAAGTCGATCACGAGTCCGTCGAACCGCACGCGATCGATCAGGTTGCCCACCGCGCCGCTCAGCAACAGCGCGCAGGCCGCCGCACGCAGCCAGGGCATCTTCGAGTGCCAGAGCAGGACCGCGGCGATTCCGCCGGCCACCACGGCGTTGACCACGACCAATAGCGCCCAGCGGGCCCCCGGCGGCAATCCACCGCCCAGGCCGAGAAACGCACCGGGATTCTCGGCGTAGACCAGCCGCACCACGTCGGAGAAGTAACTGCGCGGCGGCCGGCCGTCGAGCTGCTGCCGCGCAATGTGCTTGGTCACCTGGTCGCACCCGACGCAGGTGGCCAGGATCACGAGGATGGCACTATAGCGAATCCAAGGGGAGCCCATCATTTGGGGCATTCTCCAAGCGATTGAGCGGTCTGCACCCCTGGCGAGATGCTGGCGTGCGATGTCGTTATCGTAGTCCCGCCGGCGAGCGAGGGAAACTTGCCAGCTGGGAAAAACGGGGCCCTATCATACGCGTTTTTCCACGGTCGCCGTAGATCAATTCGGCAGATGCAAACCCGGTGTTCACCGACCGGGAGTGATCGCTAAAGCCTGTCGCAGTCTTATCCGGGCGTTCCGGCTCAAAGGTCCCGATAGACCTCCTGCAAGCTTCTCGGACGCCTGATCCACCAGTGGACGACAAGCCCGCACAGGCTGCCGGTTGCTATTAGGGCCACGAACAGCCACTGCGTGGGCAGTGCGTCTGTAAGCCCGGCCACAACCGTCGCCACAAGCAAGCCTCCCATGACTCCCGTCATCGTCGACCACCGCCATTTCCACATCACTGAGGGTTTCGCCACGGCTTGTCTCTGGAACAGCCCTCTTTTGATGACATCAGGCCTACCAGCTAGTATGACACAATGGAAGGCAATCGTCACAAGGCTTTGCAGACGCTGGCCCTGTTCGGGCCTAAGAGAAATGGAGGAAGCCAGGATGGATTTCGTGCGAAAGCCAAGTAGTGCGAGCAGGTCGTGCGGATTCCGGTGGCTCCATCGCTGGTTTCTGGCGGTGCTCCTTGCGGGCGGCCCTATCGTCGCGTTGGTAGCGGCCGACGAACTTCGTGGCCCCGAAACGATTCTCGCAGCCTGGAAGCAGCGGCAGGATCGAGTTCACTCTCTGTACTTCGAAATGGCGGAGCAACGGACCGTTCCCAAGGGGTCGTTTCCCGAAGGAAAACCGCCGCGCGATTTCGTGTTCTTTGGCGACTATGTATTGAACGCTCGCGGCACCGAGGGGCGTTTTATCGACGCGCGTTCCCTGTGGTCGACGGAACAGAGCAAGGTCGTGGACCAACGCTTTGTCACCGTTTACAAGAACAACGTTGAACGGACGCTTTTTGACAAAGGAGCGAGCCGACTTTGATTGGGAGAGATCTCCAAGTGCGCCGCGCTGAGATTCCTGGTCAACTACGTGCCGACTCTGCCGATTGCATTGTGCTATCGACCCCTGGATCCGGAGTTCATCTCCTTCGTTCCACGCAACATGAAGGTGGCCCCCGCGCCCGATGCTGAGGATGCGCTTCTGCTTACCTTTCCACCCGCGGGCAATCCCGTCGAGCTTCGGGTATCGCAGGACCGCGGCTTCCTCCCTCTGCAATACACGGTGAAGAGCCCTCAGGGAATAACCATTACGGACATCGTAGTCGAGTACAAAGAAGACGCTCACGTCGGGTGGATTCCGTCGAGTTGGCAGTCGACCTTCGGCCTGGCCAGCTACCTTCCCGCCCAGTCGAATCAAGTCGAGGTGACGAACTACGCCCTGAACGAGGATGTGCCCCAGGACGACTTTGCCCTCGAGTTTCCGGCCGCGACCTGGGTGAACGACGGCATCAAGGGGGAGTCGTACGTGATTCGCAACAACGGCAGCCACCGCGTCATCAAGCCGGGCGAGTCGAGCAGAGACTTCGACAAATTGATGAATGACGCGCAGGCTAAGGAGGATTAGTGCCGATGTAGGCCAGTTGCTTGCTGTCGGGCGACCAGCTGGGATCGCGATTATCGCCCTGCTGACCGGCAATCAGGCGCGGAGGCTCGTCGCCCTCGACCTCTAGCACGTTGATGCGGCGTAAATCGGCCACCGGATCATGGATCGTCACGGCCAGGTGCTTGCCGTCGGGCGACCAGGCCGGCGGGCCATCGAACTCGGCCTGCCAGCGTGCGTCGAGCGCACGGGTCACCTGCGTGGGGTCGATCACGACCAGTTCGCGCTTGTCGCCCCGCTCGACGATCGCCGCCAGTCGCTCGCCGTCGGGCGACCAGGCACAGCCGAGCGTGCGCTCGACTCCGGCCGCCGCATCGATCAGCGCTCGCAGCGTACCGCTGAACGTATCGAACAGGCGCAGCGGACCGCACACGGCGATTGAGGCGCCGTCGGGCGACCAGCGCGGCGCGGAGCCGGGGCAAAGACGCGTGCCCGCCTTTCCGTCGGCATTTTGCACCCAGACGTTCGGTCCGCTCTCGCTGGGCACCGCGTAAACGACCTGCTTGCCGTCGGGCGACCAGTCGGCCTGTACGCCCAAGCCCAGGTCGAGCAGGTTGCGCCCCGTCGCGTCGACGACCAACGAGCGCGGCGAGCGGTCGCCGCCGGCTTCAAACAGCAGCCGCTCGCCGTCGGGCGACCAGCGCGGCAGGCTGAGTCGGGGAAACGATTCGATGAACACGACGCGCCGCACGTCGGAGCCGTCGCGCTGCATCACGAACACGGCCGACGACGTGTCCGGCTTGGCGGCGTGCGCCGCCGCGGCGGCAGATCCCAGCAGGAACAAGGCAAGCAGTCGGACAAGCATCAAGCGAAAGGGCCCCACACGAAACGTCCTGGCAAATCTACGAAGCAGAAGGTGCCGAAGCCGCCTTTCGGCGTAAGCGTCATTCTAGTAGCGGGCGGCCGGTGCGGCCATGCTGGTGGCTGGCAACGAGAGGGGGCCGCACGCGTGGTCCTACTCTTCGCGGTCGCTGGCAAACGCGATCGTCTTGCCATCGGGCGAATAAGCCGGGTGCATGTTCTTGCCCCGTTGGCCGGGAATCAGCCGCGGCCACTCGTCCTTGTCGAGCTCGAGGAAGTACATCAGATAGCCGTTGGCAAACACGACCCGCTTGCCGTCGGGCGAATACGAAATCTGCCCGCCCATGGCGTTCTGCAAGCGTGGCGCTGCCTGCTGGCTCTCTTTGTCGGTGTCTAGAATCACCAACTCGCGTTTTGCTCCTTGCTGCGGCCGAATGGCTACGGCCAGATGCTTGCCGTCGGGCGACCAGTCCATGCCCTTGAACACGCCGTAAACGCCATCGGCCAATAGGGCGCGTTGTTCCCCGCTGATCATGTCGCGCACCTGCACGTTGTTACCCGTGCACACGGCCAGGCTGCGGCCGTCGGGCGACCAGCGCGGGGAGAATCCGTCGCCGAGGCGCGAGGTGCCCTTGCCGTCGAAATTCTGAACGGCAATTCCACTTTGCCCGGACTGCTCCTGGTAGACGATCTGTTTGCCATCGGGCGACCAGTCGGGTTGATCGCCCTGCCCGATCTTGCGCAACCCCGTGCCGTCGGCGGACACCACGAAGCACTCGCGCAGCCCAGTCGTGGTCGACTCGGCCGAGAAGAGCAGGTGGTTGCCGTCGGGCGACCAGTTCGGTGCGCGGAGAAACGTGTAGTCTTCGACGTCGATCAACTTGCGGACGTTGCCGCCGTCGGCGTCCATCAGATAGATCGCCGTCGCAAGCGTTTCGCCCGCCGCCAGGGACGCGGAGAGCGCAAGAGCAGCAATGGCCACAACGCCCCGGGATAGTCCGCGCTTCATGGTCCGTGGCTCCTCCGGGTTTACGGCACGGTATGTCGATCGCTGCCGAAGGCGATCCACTCGCCGTCGGGCGACCAATCGGGATGCAGGTTGTGCCCCTTTTGGCCGGGGATGAGCCGAGGCCGCCCGCCGCCGGCGACGTCCTCGATGCGAATCTTGTAGTTGAAGTCGTAGGCCACTTGCTTGCCGTCGGGCGAAAAGGCGATCGGTCCGCCGATTCCCAATCCCAGCCGGCCGGTGGAGGGTTGGTTGTCTTTCGTCGGGTCGAGAAACAGCAGCTTGCGCACGCCCCCCTTGGTCTCGCGGATGATCACGGCCAGCGTGTCGCCGCCGGGCGACCAGTCCATGCCGCTGAGCACTTGCGAGATGCCCGGAGCCAACAGCGCGTGCTGCTCGCCGCTGATCAGGTCGAGCACCTGCACGTTCTTGTCGCGCCGGAAGGCCAGCATCCGGCCATCGGGCGACCAGCGGGGGCTGAGTCCGGATGTGACCAGGGTCGTGCCCTGGCCGTCGAGATTCTCGACGATGATGTTGCCCGGCGACGTGCGGTCGTCGTAGACGATCTGCTTACCGTCGGGCGACCAGTCGGGCAGGTCGCCGAAGCCGATCTTGCGCAGGTTCGATCCGTCGATGCCGATCACGTAACAGACGGTTCGTCCGCTCGCCGGCTCGCGGGCCGAAAAGACCAGGTGCTTGCCCGCGGGAGAGAAACGCGGGTTGCGGTGGTCGGTGTGGCCCTCGACGTCAGCCACTTTGCGCACATCGCTGCCGTCGACACGCATCACGTAAATCGCGGTGGGCAGATTCGCGGCTCGGACCGTCGGCGCCACCAGCAGTGCGGCGAACCATACGATTGCCAGGCGATACTTCATCGAAGGGCCTCCTCGCTTCCCAGGATTGGGGCACGGGGCCATTCTAGCGGCAAGGCAAGCGCAGACCAAACTTTCTGGGGGGATGCCCAGCGATGGGCGGCGGGGAGCGCGCCGGCCCGTTACGGCCCTTCGACGACCGCGGTCGGCTGCATGCCCGCGGCGAGCCCCACTTCGGCGGCCGAGGGAATGGAATCGTCGGCCGCGGCTTTTTCGATCCTGCGCCGCGTCTCGACGTCGCCCAGCGAGGTCAGGCCCTGCGCGCAACCGGGCAATCCGACGCAAAGCGACAGGGCCAGGATGCCCAGCGAGCGGCGAACGCGTGCCAGATTCGATGGGTGCACGGGCATGAGACGTCGTCGAAACAGAACCGTGTGTTTACGGATGCACCTGCTCGAGTGCCATCCACTCTTCGATCGTCCGCGGCGGCGGAGCGGGCTGCGGGTTGAACAGCCGGCCGAAGAAGCTTTGTTGCGGCTGCTTGGGCTTTTCGGCCCGATGGACGCGGCGGGTGCCGTACTTTTTCGTTACTGTCGGTTCGTCGTCGGCAAACATCTTCTTGGTGCCGCCGAAGAACCGCTTCGTCCCGGAGCTCATCTTCTCGAACAACGAGGGCCCTTTGGCCGTGGCGGCGGACTTGGGTTTGAACCCGATCCAAGACAAGGGCGACGAGCCTTCGGCGGCGCAAGCGGGCGAATCGCAGAGCATGACCCCGCAAATGGCCAACGTCATGATGGCGGCGGTTTTCATGAGAGACTCCTCGGGCGAAGGGACACGCCGGCACGCTCCTCAGCCGGCGCGGGGGCGAAGAATCGCAGATTCGCCGTCGCGTGTCCAGACAGCTTCGCCCCGTCCATCTGGTGGCTAGCAACAGCCGCGTCGCAGCCGACCTTTCAGCGGTGATTGCGGACCGTTTTCAGAAAAACCACTCAGATTCCCTGCGCACCGGGCGTAAGCCTTGGTTGCAGCCAAATAGGTCGAGCCGTACGATGGGTCGAGGCGCAGCTTCGGCTGCCTGCCTCGTTTCGCCTTTCCACCCGACTTGACGCATGCAGCAGAAATCGATCGGATTTATCGGTGCCGGACAGATGGCCCGGGCCTTGGCCGCGGGGTTCGTCAAAGCGGGCCTGGCCGAGCCAACCGCGGTTCTGGCGGCCGACCCGTCGAGCGAGGCGCTCAACGCGTTTACGCAAAGCGTGGCCGGCGCGAAGACGGTTGGCGACAATGCCAGCCTGGCCGAACAGGCCGAGGTGATCGTGCTGGCCACGAAACCGCAGCACCTGGCATCGGCCATCGCGCCGATGGTGAAGGCTGCCGCGGGAAAACTCGTCGTGTCGATTGCCGCGGGAGTGAAGCTGGCGACGCTCGAAAAGTCGCTCGGCAAGGCACGGCTGGTGCGCGTGATGCCCAACACGCCGTGCCTGGTCGGCGAAAGCGCCAGCGGTTACTGCCTAGGACCGCGAGCTACACAGGACGACGCAGCGCTGGTCAAACAGTTGCTCGAATCGGTGGGAATCGCGTTCGAGGTCGACGAGCCGCTGCTGGACGCCGTCACGGGCCTCTCGGGCTCCGGGCCGGCGTTCGCCTACGTGATGATCGAGGCCCTGGCCGACGGCGGCGTCGCGATGGGCCTGAAACGCGACGTGGCGTTGGCGCTGGCCGCCCAAACGTTGCGCGGCGCCGCACAAATGGTGTTGGAAACCGGCGAGCACCCCGGCGTGCTGAAAGACCGCGTGGCCAGTCCCGGCGGAACGACGATCGCGGGCCTGGAAGCCCTCGAGGCCGGCAAGCTGCGAGGCACGCTGATAAATGCCGTTCAATCGGCAACACGCCGCTCGATCGAACTGGGTCGAGTATAATTGTAAGTGAGATAGCGACCGCGCCGAACAGGGGAGGATGAGTATGTCCATTTTTTGCACGATCGACGACAAGCACGTCCCCTTGTATCGCGTGATGTGGGTATCGGCTACGCCGCACTTCTGCGGCGCCGAGGATTGCGAGCGCGAAGGACAATATGAGATCCGCCTGGAACAAGGCGAGAGCGTGTGGGCCAAGCAGCGCGAGCGGGACGACATCCTGCAGGCGCTTGAGGCCTGGCAAGGCGGCCTGGGACCTCCGGAAGAGGAATGGGAGCGCTAGAGCCGCGCGACCCAGCGCCGCGGAATCTACTCTTGAAAGCGGTCCCCAACGGGCCCGGACGTAGCCATGTCCACCTTTGAACGCGAGGAGTTCAAATGGCGCGAAACGTATTTCGTGCTGTTCGACTCCAGCAAGCGCCCGACACTCAAGCACGTGGAAGAGGTGCTTGCGGCGCTGAGCGACCGCTTTGAGCTCACCGATGCCCGGGCGGACGAGGACGGCCGCTTCGAGTCGATCACGGTGCTTTCGCCCGACGACTATGCGGCGCTCGACATCAGTTTCCTGGCCGGCGAGGAAGTGCTGGAGCAAAACGAAACGCTCGAGAAGGAGCTCAAGGAGATACCGCTGGATGCCGACGAACGGCGCAAGCTGGCCCGCATCAAGGAATGCGACGCGCGGTTCGACCTGTTGCACTTCGAGCAGCAGGCCGACGACGGCCCAGCGATCGCGGCTGACGAGCCCGACGAAATGCTCGACCCCAGCACGCTGTTGATCGTGCTGGATTCCATGGTGGAAATGACCGGCGGCATCGGCGTCGACCCGCAGTCGGGCACGTTTCTGTAGATCCCACGGAGCGGGAAGGATGCTGGCCAAGGAAATCAAGAACGGTGCGGTTGTCAACTACCACGGCGCCCCGTGTCTGATCGAGAGCGTCACCGTGCAAAGCCCCTCGGCCCGCGGCGCCGCCACGCTCTACAAGTATCGGGCGCGGAACCTGGTGACCAAGCAGAAGACCGACATCGTGCTGCGCGGGGGCGAGTCGCTCGACGAGGCCGATTTCGAGCGCCGTGCCGTGACGTTCATGTACGCCGACGCGACGCACATGCACTTTCTCGACCAAACCGACTACAACCAGTACGCCCTGCCGCTGGAAGACGTAGCCGACGAGACGCCCTACATCACCGAGCAGCTCGAAGGCATGCAGACGATGATCTACAACGGCGAATGCGTCGGCCTGCAACTGCCGCTGGTCGTAGAGCTGAAGGTCGTCGAGTGCGATCCCGGCGTGCGTGGCAACTCGGCCACCAGCCGCACCAAGCCGGCGAAGCTCGAAACCGGCCTAGTGATCCAGGTGCCCGAGTACCTCTCGCAGGACGAGGTTGTGAAAGTCGACACGCGCACCGGACAGTTCGTCTCGCGGGCGTGAGACGCACGGCGGCGGCTCGCCCGTTCGCGGCAGCATGGGCGTCTACTTGCGGCCCTGCTTGGTCTTGGCCGACTTCTTAGCCGGCTTTTTCTTGGCCGAGACGGGCTTCTTTTTCGTCGCGGCTTTCTTCTTGGTGGCGCTCTTCTTCTTGCCTTTGCCGAAGGCGGATTCCCAGCCATCGGAGTATTTCTTCGTCGCGCCGACGCGTACGATCGTCACGGTGGAGTACCTCAGTAATCGTCTGCCTGGGCCCCGGAGAGCGACGGCCCCGCGGCCGCCGACACCGAAGCGCGTTCTTACTTCGTTATATAGGGTGCCCGCGCGAACAACGTCAAGGGCTTTCGCGTTTTGTGCCGCGACTTAGACGCCGATGTCCTCGTTCCACAGCTCGGGCTTGGCAGCGATGAACTCGCGCATCAGCTCGATGCAGCGCGAGTCGTGGCGAATGTCGAGCTCCACGCCGCGCGAGCGGAGATAGTCCTCGGGGCCCTGAAACGTCGCGTGCTCGCCGATCACGACCCGTGGAATCTTGTACAGCAGGGCCGTTCCGCTGCACATGTCGCAGGGCGAAAGGGTCGAATAGAGCGTGGCCCGGGCGTAGTCGGCGGCCTTCAGGCGCCCGGCGTTCTCGAGACAGTCCATCTCGGCGTGCAGGATGGCGCTGCCTTGCTGCACGCGCTGGTTATGGCCGCGGCCGACGATCTTGTCGTCGATCACCAGCACCGATCCGATCGGGATGCCGCCGGCGGCGAGGCCTTTTTCGGCTTCTTCGATGGCGGCTTGCAGAAAGGAATCCATGGGGTTCTCCGGGGGTGAGAGAAGCAGAAGCACGGTCGCGGTGGCGCCGCGCGAAACGGCTAGAAAATCAGCATGGCGTCGCCGTAGCTGTAAAAGCGGTACTCTTCACGAACGGCTTCCTCGTAGGCGCGGCGCATGAGCGCGTCGCCGCCGAAGGTGCGTACCAATACCAGCAGGGTGGTGCGCGGCAGGTGAAAATTCGTCAGCAGCGCGTCGACGGCGCGAAACTCGTACGGCGGGCGGATGAACAAGTCGGTCGGCCCGCTAAACGGCGCAAGCGTGCCATTGCGGGCGGCCGTTTCCAGCACCCGCACGCAAGTCGTCCCCACCGCCACGCTGCGGCCGCCACCGGCACGGCATTTGGCGATCGTTTCCACCGCCTCGGGCGTGATCTCGCACCATTCGCTGTGCATCTGGTGCTCTTCCAGGTTGTCGGTGGAAACGGGGCGAAAAGTGTCCTGACCCACGTGCAGCGTGACGCGCACGATCTGGACGCCGTTGTTTTCGAGCAGTTTCAACAGCGCCTCGGTGAAGTGCAGCCCGGCGGTGGGGGCTGCCACGGCGCCCGGCCGCTCGGCGAATACGGTCTGGTAGCGATCGCGATCGGCATCAACCATCTCGCCGTGGCGAATGTACGGCGGCAGCGGCACGCGCCCGACCCGCTCGAGCAGCTCGACCGGCGTGCCTGGCACCTCCGGCCGCGCGATCCACGAGCCCTCGGGTTCCTTGAGCAGCAGGCGCAGCCGAAACTCCTCCTGCAATTGCTCGTTGGTCAGGGCGATGTGCTCGCCGGGCTCCAGCTTGCCGCGGCTTTTTCCCAACAGCCGCCAGTTGCCCTGCTCGTCACAGGAGATGAACAGCCCCTCCCAGCGTCCGCCGGTGGCCGTACGAAAACCCACCAGCCGGGCCGGCAGCACGCGGGTGTCGTTGATCACCAGGCAATCGCCCTTTGCAAGCAATCCGGGCAGATCGCGAATATGATGGTGTTCCAGGCTGTCGTCCGCGCGGCGGACCACCAGCAGCCGGGCGTCGCTGCGGCGGCTGATCGGGTGTTGAGCGATCAAACGCTTGGGCAACTCGTAGTCGTAGTCGGCGATGTGGCTCGTCACGGCTCGTGCTCTGCGCGGTCTTTACGTGAGAGCGCGACTGCCGATACAAGTCTGCGGCAGCGCGTCGCATCCTATCCTGTCTGTCGAAACGCCTTTGGCCTGATGAGCTCACGCGAAACCACCGCTCCCGGCAGCGGGCCCGTGCCGCTGGGCTTCTGCATCACGGAGCTCGATCCCGGCGGCGCCGAGCAGTGCCTGGTCGAGTTGGCCACGCGGCTTGACCGCCAGCGGTTTCAGCCTACGGTGTATTGTCTCGGGCCGCGCCCGGCGAGCAATCCCAGCTCGCTGGCCGACCGGCTGGAAGCGGCCGGAGTCACCGTGCGCTGTTTCGGCGCTCGGCAGGTCGTCGGACTGCCCGTGTTGCTGGTGAGGCTGCGTCGCCAACTGGCGGCCGATGCCCCGGTGCTCTTGCAGACGTTCTTGTTTCACGCGAACGTCGCGGGGGCCGTCGCGGCTCGCTGGGCGCGGGTGCCGCACGTCGTCGGCGGCATTCGCGTGGCCGAGCACGAGCACCGCTGGCATCTCGCGGGCGCCCGCCGTGTCGATCGCTGGGTCGAGCGGCACGTTTGCGTGAGCGAGTCGGTGCGCGACTTTTCCCAGCAGCGTGGCGGTTTGCCGGCCGAAAAGCTGCTGGTGATTCCCAACGGCGTCGACGTTGTGCGCTATGCCGACGTGTCGGCCGAATCGCCCGAGCGCTGGGGCATCGCACCCGCGCGGCGACTGATCGCGTTCGTCGGGCGCCTCGATGCCCAGAAGGGGCTCTCGCTGTTTCTCGAGGGCAGCCGCGGGCTGTTCAAGCAGTTTCCCGCATACGACTTGATCGTGGCGGGCGAAGGTCCCGAGCGTCGGAACCTGGAGGCGACCGCGACGCAGCTCGGCCTGGCCGGAAGGGTGCACTTCGTGGGTTACCGCCAGGACGTGCCGCAGATCCTCGCGTCCAGCGAGTTGGTCATTGTGCCTTCGCTGTGGGAAGGCATGTCGAACGTCGTGCTGCAGGCCATGGCCGCGGGCAAGCCGATCGTGGCCACGCGCGTCGAGGGCGTTGACGAGCAACTGGGACCGCAGGCGGAGCGGCAGACGGTGGAGCGCGAAAGTGCGGCGTTTGCCGAGCGCGCGATCGCCCTGTTGGCCGACGAAAGCGGACGGCGCGCATTGGGCGAGGCCAATCGCCGCCGGGCTGCCGAGCGCTTCAGTCTCGAGGCCATGGTGGGGGCCTACGAGCGGCTCTATTCGTCGCTACTTGATGGCCACGGCTAAACGCCCCGTGGGGAAAAAATATCCCGACCGGCCGATTCGACGCTTCCGGCGAAGTGGCAACACGTTGTGATCGCGCCGATTCTCATTAGTGCGATTTTGCCGGGGAAAAGCGCGCTTGACCCAAACCGGGAACTGGATATCTTTGGGCTCCTATGGTGGCTTGTGGGGAATTGTGGTGAAGCATGTTGCTGACCGGCACATTCACCCGAGCGGTGGACGAAAAGCTTCGCGTACCGATCCCCAAGCCCCTGCGAGAGGCACTTGGTGCCCTGGCAAAAGGAGTCTTATACGTAGCGCCGGGAACGGACGGATCGTTGGCGATTTACACGGAGAGCTCTCTGGCCGAGTTGGCCCAGCGGCTGGCTCAGGCATCCCCCAATGCCCAGGACGTACGGGCCTTTAGCCGGTTGTTTTACGCACGAGCTCAGGGCGTGGAGTTGGACGGGCAAGGACGAGTGCGAATTCCGCCCGACCTGGCAGCTTTGGCGGGACTGGAGAAGGAGGCTGTCGTCGTTGGCGTCCACGATCACCTGGAGTTGTGGGACCGGGCTCGCTGGGAGCAGTACGTGGCCGACCGTCAGAGCCAATTCGATCAAATTGCCGAGGCCGCGTTCCAGAAGCCGGCCTCTTGAGGAACGCCGCAAGTACGAAGCAGGAGAATCACGCAGGTCTGTCCGTCCGAAAGTTCGCAAGTTCGCTGTCGAGGCACGGTCGTCCGTCAATGGCCACCGACGGACCGCCGGAGGCTCGACAGGCCCGACGCACGGACTGCAAGTCGGGTTTGCGAACGGCCGCGTTTCGTGGCGCTGGGGTCACGAAACGCAAACCCCCACCTCACGGGACACATGGAAGTGTCCCCGGTCGGGGTTTTGGTTTTCGGACCCCTGCTCGCCTGCCCCGCCTTCTCTCTCCGCCGGCTCGCTGATGGATTCGTCTTCGCCGATGCACGTGCCGGTGATGCTCGACGAGGTAATCGAGTGGCTCGATCCTCAGCCGGGGCAGATTCTGGTCGACGGCACCCTGGGCGGCGGAGGACACACGCTGGCGCTGGCCGAAAAGGTGGGCCTCAGCGGTCTGGTGCTATCGCTGGACCGCGATCCGGCGGCGCTCGAGGCCGCCGAAAGGAAGCTCAAGGGGCAGCCGGTGAAGCTCGTGCACTCGAACTACTGCGAGCTGGATGAGGTTCTGCGGCAGTTGGACATTGAGGCGGTTGACGGCATCTTGGTCGACCTGGGGCTTTCGAGCGACCAACTGGCGGACCCGGGCCGGGGATTCGGCTTTGACACCTCCGGCGCCCTGGATCTGCGGTTCGATCCCGACGAGGGCCAGCCGGCCTGGCAGATGATCGAAGAGCTCAGTGCTGATGATCTGGCCGACCTGATCTACAAGTTCGGCGAGGAGCGGTTCAGCCGCCGAATCGCCCGCAAGATCGTCGAGCAGCGGAAGACCGAGCCGGTTCGCACGGCCACGCAACTGGCCGACCTGGTCCGTCGCTGCGTCCCACGCTCGCGCGATAGCAGACGCATCGATCCGGCCACACGGACGTTTCAGGCCCTGCGAATTGCTGTCAACGACGAGTTGGGGTCGCTCGAGCGAGCGTTGGCGAGTTTTGCCGACTGCCTGCGCGAAAACGGTCGCGTGGCTGCCATCAGCTTTCACTCGCTGGAAGACCGGATCGTAAAAACGGCATTTCGCGAAAACCCACGATTTGAGAACCTGACCAAGAAGCCGCTTCGCCCCAGCGAGGCGGAAGTCCTTAGAAATCCGAGGGCGCGTAGCGCCCGGTTGCGCGTGGCGCGGCGAACGGCAAGTTGACCGGTGCCGCAGACGACGCGTGCCGTATGAGCAGGAGGCTCTATCCATGGGGAAGGAAACCAAGATTGGACTGGCCGTCATCGGCGTGTTGTTGACGGTGTTTGGCGTGCTGCTGGCGCGGCACTTCATTGTCGGGAGTCAGTCAGAGGACTCAGGCGAGGCCGAAGTGGCCGAGGCCAAGCCGCTGCCGACCGAGGCGGCGAGCGAAGAGCCCAACGTGGTCGTGGCCCAAAACGACCCGTCGAGTGCCGGCGGCGCGATGTGGGGCACGGGCAACGATGCCACGGGCGAGGCGGCCGAGGACCGGTTGCCCAGCAATTCGTACATGCCACCGGCCGGCGAGCCGGAACCGCTGCCGCAGGACCCCTACGCCGAGCCCGTCGCAAACGAATCCGCTTCGGCAGGTACCAGTCCGTTTGTCGATTCCGGCGCCGCGGTGCCGATGGACGACGACATTCCGGACGCGCCTGCCCAAACGGCTGCAGCCGAGTCGCGAGAGAACCCGCTACGCCAACTCAACGCGGAACTGCCGCTGGACAATCCGAACCAGACGGCGGCCGACGATCGCTATGCCGAAACGCAGCCCGCGGCCGCGGCCTATGATGCTGGTGCGGAAACGGCCCCAGTGCAGGATCCGTACGCCGCCGAGCCGGCCGCGGACGTGAACTTCTTTGGTCACGACGGCGCCGAGCCGCCCGCCGGGGCGCCCGCTGCCGAAGCCGATCCCTTTGGCGACGCGGCTGCCACTACTTCCCCGGCCAACACGCCCGCCGCTGGCGATCCCCCGGCCGTCGACCCTGCCGCTGCCGGCGGAGGCCCCGCGTACTACGACGAGTCTCCGCAGGCTGCCCCCGCCCGCGCGGGCGAGAGCACGAGTCCGCCGGCAGCGAACGATCGCTACGGGGCGCCGGTCAACCGTCGCTACGACCCGCGGTTCGAGCAAGACGCCGACGAAGCCTATGAGCCCGCTCCGACCCAGGTGCAGCCGGCCGAGCCCGCGGACTCGGGCCGCTATCAGCCCGTGCCGGCGACAACCGCTCGCAACGACTCGGGCTGGCAAAGCGAGACTCCCAAGCCTGCACGGCCGCTGCCGGTCTCCAACGGGCAGTACACCGTGCAGCCCGGCGACACGCTGTGGAGCATTTCCGAGGCCGTGTACGGTACCGGCGGCTATTTCAAGGCGCTGGCCGAGCACAATCGGGCCCTGCTGCCGCATTCGCACGAACTGACCGTGGGCCAGAAGGTGATGGTGCCGCCGGTGGAGGACCTGGAGAGCGATTATCCCTCGTTGTGCCCCAAGCAGCGCAAGAGCGCACTGGTGCAGGCGGGCGCGGTGTCTCAGCCGCGGCGTAACGTGCCGGGCCGGGACGTCTACATCGTGGCCGAAGGCGACACGCTGTTCGACATCGCCCGCTACGAGCTGGGCAAGGCTTCGCGTTGGGCCGAGATCTACGAGTTAAACCGCGAGTTGCTGGGCGAGGATTTCGACTACCTGCGTCCGGGGACCGAGTTGGTCATGCCCCCCGGCTCGCGCTCGCCCCGACGCGTGTCGCGGGCCGCCGGCACGCAGTACCAGCGCTGAGCGCGGGTCAGCGCCGAAAAAATCGCGCATACAAAAGGGCCTCCGGCTCGGCAGGCAGTCGGAGGCCCTTTTCGTCGACGTGCTCGAATCGCGACTAGTGAAAATTGTACTGCGGGTTGTTCTCGTCGAAGTCGGCGTCGGTGAAGCCGTTGTTGATCTTCACGTCGGTGTAGGTGTACTCCTCGATCAGCGGCGGCGGAGCACCGGGCTTGGCCGGCCACTCGTACGCCTCGTAGCGAATCGGGATGTTCAGCTCGTCGTCGACGAAGATCAGCGCCTTGTGGAAGCGGAAGTTCGATCGCGGCACCGGGTGGACGACCTGGATGCAGGTGCAGACGCGCTTGTTGATCTTGGCGCCCTTGTAGAACTTCACTTCGCACTCGCCGAATTGCTTGTCCATGTTGCCGACTTCGATCAGCCGCTTGGCCAGATTGAGAAAGCCAATCTCGGTGATCGGGTAGCGCTGGCCGGCCATGGCCATCGGGCCGTTGGGATCCAAAGGCACGGTGCCGGCGATCTTGCGGATGCCCACGCCGTGGCCCAGCAGGTTGCCGTTGTTCTGGCCCTCGACGTACAGGCACTCCTGGCCGCGGAGCCGCTCGGGGCCCAGGAAGTACATGTACACGCTGAACGGCTCGTGCCGCACCTTGATGTACATGAACTCCTGCTCGTTGAGCTTGCCGTTGATGCGCTCGCGCTTCACCAGCACGGCGGAGTAGTCCTGGATGTTGTTCTCGATTTGCTGCACGGCCGAGTGGGCCATCCGCAGTGCCGGCTCGAGCGGGTGCTCGTTGGGATTCGGCGGGTTGACCGGGCGGTTGTTATTGGCCGCGAGCCGCGGGTTGGGTTGCTGCTGGCCGACGCGATACACGGGCCGAGGCAACTGGTCTCGGCCGTCGCGCGGTGCTTGCGCGACGGTCGTCGAAGTGAATAGCGCGGTAGCGACTCCAGCCGCCGCCCACGTACAAAGCCATTTACCGCGGATCATCGTGATCTCCTGACAAACCATTTCGAGCTAAGTTTGGCTACGCGTTTCAAGGCACGCCTGTTCGAACGCGACAGCCACTTCGGCTCAATTCTTCTCACGTCGGCGAGCAAGGGAAGTGCACGGACCGACGGCACGATACTGCTAGCTTTCACGCGGCGTTCGGAGAATCGGCACAAAGGGAAATGGGAAAAACCGCGGGCAGAGCCGCCCGTCCGTCCGCCTATACGGTTTATCGCCCGGGCATTCGCGCATATATTACATTGCTTCAGTAAACCGGCCCTGTTTGCCTAACCCTCGACGGGTACGAAGTCACCGCGAGGGCCGCAAATTCTTCCCGCTTTTACTAGATCGGACAGGCCTTCGGAAAGGGCGATTTGTGGACGCTTCCCAAATTGAAATGGCTGTCGTCGTCTCAGCTCCTTTCGAGGAAAACACTTACATCGCGCGACAGCGCGATCGCGACGACTGCCTGATCGTCGATCCGGGCCTCGAGCCCGACCGAATTCTCGAATACCTGGCACGCGAGACTCTTTCGCCGGCGGCCATTCTGATTACGCACGGGCACAGCGACCACATCGCCGGCAACGAGGCGATGAAGCGCGAATTTCCTGGCTGTCCGATCGTCGTCAGCCGCGGCGATGCCGCGAAACTGACCGATCCGACGCTGAACCTATCGGCTGCCTTTGGAGCTCAACTCGTGAGCCCGCCGGGCGACGTGCTGGTCGGCGAGGGGGACGAGTACAGCGCCGCGGGCTTCGACCTGTCGGTGCTCGAGATTCCTGGGCACTCGAGCGGCCACATCGTCTACCTGTGGCGTGCCGGAAAGCCCATGCTGGTGTTCGGCGGAGACGTGCTGTTCGCTGGCAGCATCGGGCGCACCGATTTCCCCGACGGCAGCTTCGAGCAACTGGCCGAGGGCATCCACTCCAAGCTGTTCACGCTCGACGACGAGACCGTCATTCTGCCCGGGCACGGCCCCGGCACGACCGTCGGGCAGGAAAAACGCAACAACCCCTTCGTGGGCGCGCCGTCGGGGTACGAGGGCTGAGAGAGCAGCACGTGCGTGCGGCCGCGCCCGGCGAGGTTGCGTTGTTCTAGGGCCGCTGGCGTTCGCCGGTTTCGGCCATCGGCCCGGCGTCGGCCAGGGTGCCCGAGGGCACTGCCGGCAGTTCGAGCGTAAAGCGGCTACCCTCGCCGATGCGGCTGGTGACGTGGATGTCGCCGCCGTGCTCCTTGAGGATCTTCTGGCTCACCGGCAATCCCAGTCCGGTGCCCTTGCCGCGCTTGGTCGACACGAAGATCGTGAAGATCTTGGCCAGGTCTTCTTCCGAGATGCCAGTGCCGTTGTCTTCGACGATCACGTTGGCGATGCCGGAGCCCGCGTCGTACTGCGTGGAGATGATCACCTTGCCGGGGGGGCGGCCGTCGGAGCGATCCTCGCAGGCGTCGACGGCGTTGCTGGCGATATTCAGCACGGCGCGGTGGATGCCCTCGGGGTCGAACGTGAGGGTGGGAATGTTCTCGGCCGGGTGGTATTCGACGGCGACGCCCTGCTCGGCCGCCTTGGCTTCGACCAGTTCGACGACTTCGCCCACCACCTGGTTCAAGTCGCTGGGCACGGGATCGGGCTCGCGCTCCTTGCTGAAGGTGAGCATGTCCATCACCAGGGTCGAAATCTTGCCCTGGTTCTTCTCGACCATCGTCCACCCCTTGCGCACCGTATCTTCGTCGTGCTTCTGCAGGCCGTTTTCGATCAGGTAGCCGCCGCCGCTGATTCCCTGCAGAATGTTCTTGATGTGGTGCGAGAGCATGGCGATGGTCTGGCCGACGGCGGCCAACCGCTCGGCCTGCATCATCGCCGAATAGTATCGCGTGTCCTCCACGGCCAAAGCGGCCTGGTGGGCGATGGCGATCATCAGCTTCAGGTGCTCGTCGGTGAACTTGTTCTGCTGGCCCTTCTGTTGAATGATCTGCTGCGGCGTGATCGAGGTGTCGATGTAGATCACGCCCACCACGTCGTAGCGGCCCTGCATGGGCACGCAGATCGCCTCGCGAATGCCCATCTGCACGATGCTGGCCGCGTGGTCCCAGCGCTTGTCTTCCTTGGCGTCGCTGGTGAGCACGCCTTCGTTGTGCTGCATCACGTAGTCGAGAATTGTCTTGCTGATCGCCAGCCGCTCGGGCGAGTCGAAGCCGCGGCGGTTGCGGCGCACCTTGGGCACGAGGTCTTCGGACTGCTCGTCCAGCAGCATGATGCAGCCGCGGTCGGCCTCGACCCACTCGAAGATGAGCTGCATGATGCGATCGAGCAGTTGGTCGATGTCCAGCGTATGGCTCACCGCCAGCGCCGTGCGGTACATGATCTGCAGGTTGCTGCGTGCCCGCGCCAGCCAGGGGCTGGCGGCATCCGACTCGAAATCGAGGTTCAGCAGGTTGCTTCCCTCGTGCTGACTCATCGAGCGCACGATGCGCGAACTGTCGCCGGTGAGTTCGCGCGAGGTGATGATGTCGACCTTGTCGGACAGGTCGTCGGGGGTCTTGTCGGTGGCGCTGGTGAAGAGCATTACCGTGCCGCCGAGCTGCAGCTTGTCGCCGGTTCGCAGGACCGTGGCTTCTTCGATGCGCTGCGCGTTGACGTAGGTGCCGTTCGAGCTCTCGAGATCGGCGATCGTGCAGGATTCGCCGTCGAACTGCATCTCGGCGTGGCGGCGGGAGACTTCCGTGTCGTGCAGGCGGATCTGGTTCGAGGCATCGCGCCCGAGCGCTACGGTGCCTTCGTCGATGTCAAAGTACGTCCCGTAGTCCTGGCCTTTGAGAACGTAGAGCGAGGGCACGTGAAAGCTCCAGTTGCACGCGATGTCACCCGTCGAGGAGTTGGGCCGGGAGGCGCTGGCCGAGCCCGAGTGCCTTGCAGCCGCTTGGGCGGCAGACGACCGAGCGCGGGTCGCCCGGGCCGCGTCCGGCAACCCCTTTATTCTAGGGATTGCCACGGGCCAATGATAGAGTTTCGCACCTCGGCGCACCGCCGCAGCAAGGTGTTTCGAAGGGCTTTTCGACATGCGCGTCCGCACAATCGCTGCCAGCGTTTCTGCTTCGCGCTCGATCGCGGCTTGACGACCGCGCATTCGCGACAAAGAATCAATTGGGTCGCGTCTTTATCATGCCCCTGATGCGTCCGCCGGCGCCTCCGCGGCCGTTCCTACCTCATCGCTTTTTCGGGTGAACTTTCATGATTCGTTGGATGATGGCACGCGGATTCTCTCGATGCACCCTGGCGGCCGCGTGGATCGCGCTGGTTGCCGTACCGCTAGCGCCGGTAGTGGCCGAAGACGCCACCGCGGTCGAAGGTCGGCTCTCGGCTACGGCCAAATACTTGTCCAGCGACGAGCTCGAAGGGCGTGGCGTGGGCACCAAGGGCCTCGATCTGGCGGCCGACTACATCGCCGAGCAATTTCGCACGCTGGGCCTGAAGACCGAGCTGGTCGACGGCGGCCCCTTTCAGACCTTCGAGATGACCACCGGCTCGGAACTGGGATCGCCCAACACGCTGACCTTTGTCGGACCCGGGGGCGAGGATGGCGAGCCGCGCAAGATCGAACTCGCGCTGGACGAGCAATTCACGCCGTTGGCCATTGGCGGCTCGGGCACGTTTGACCTGCCGCTGGTGTTCGTGGGCTACGGAATCACCGGCAAGGACGAAAACTATGACGACTACGAGGGGATCGACGTCAAGGACAAGGCCGTCGTGATCCTGCGGCACGAACCGCAGCAGGCCAACCCGCACAGCGTGTTCAACGGTACGGATCACTCGGAGCACGCGCCGTTTCGGCGCAAGGTCTCGAATGCGTTCGAGCACGGGGCCGCGGCCGTGATCTTCTGCAACGATCAGTTCGAGGTCGACAAGCAACTGGCGTCGTTGCGCAAGCGGTGGCAAGTGGCTGTCGACGAGATCGCCGAGGCCAGCGAGCGATTTAAGAAGATCGAAAAGCCTTCCGCCGACGAATGGCGGGCCTATGAAAACAAGATCGCCCACCTCTGTGAAGACGTCGGCAAATATGCTGAACAACTCGACGAAGCGCGCGATCCGCTGCTACCGTTTCGCGGCGCAGGCCCCAGCGCGTCGGAAGGCCGCAGCTTTCCCGTGTTGTCGTGCCAGCGCGGTGTGCTCGACCAGATCGTCAAGCAGGCGATGGGGATGAGTTTGGCGGAGCTGGAGGTCGAGATGGACAAGGGGCCCACCCCCCGCAGCGCGCCGCTCGAAGGCTGGCGGGCCGTGGGCGAGACCCACGTCGAGCGGCATGAAGTTGGCGTGAAGAACGTCGTGGGCGTCTGGGAAGGCGAAGGTCCGCTCGCGGACGAAACGATCGTCATCGGCGCGCATTACGATCACCTGGGCTACGGCGGCAGCGGTTCGGCTGCACCCGGGGTACACGAGATTCACAACGGCGCCGACGACAACGGCTCGGGCACTACGGTGCTCATCGAAGTGGCCCGCGACATCGTGGCCCGTGGCAAGCTGCCGCGGCGGATCGTGTTCATCGCGTTCACCGGCGAGGAGCGCGGCCTGGTCGGCAGCGCCCGTTACGTGCGCGAGCCGCTGTTTCCGATCGACAAGACGGTTGCCATGCTCAATCTCGACATGGTCGGCCGGCTCACCGACGAGAAGCTGATCGTTCACGGCACCGGCACGGCGACGGAGTTCGACGCGCTGGTCGATCGCTTCGGCAAGGACTATGGATTCGACATCACGAAAAAGCCGGGCGGGTTCGGACCCAGCGATCATTCGTCGTTCTATTCGGCGAAAGTGCCCGTGCTGTTTTTCTTTACTGGCAGCCACAAGGACTATCACCGGCCCAGCGACGATTTCGACAAGCTGAACATTCCGGGCATGCGCCGCATCGCGGAGATGGTGGCCGAGATCGGCGTCACGCTGGCCAAGGCCGACACCCGGCCCGCCTACAAGGAAGTGCAGGACATGGGTGAGATCGCCCGTAGCGGCGGAGATCGCCCGTATTTCGGCAGCATTCCGGATTTTGCGGGGGACGAGCCGGGATACGCTTTGAGCGGCGTGGCCAAGGGCGGCCCGGCCGCGCGCGGCGGCCTGCAGGGCGGCGACACGATCGTCAAGTTCGGCGACAGCAAGATCGGCAATCTGGAAGACTTCGACAGCGCCCTGCGCAAGTACAAGGCCGGCGACAAGGTGCCGGTCACGGTCAAGCGCGACGGCGACGAAGTGACGCTGGAAGTGACGCTCGATCCACCTCGCTAGCGCGTGAGTTCGCTCGCGTGGCGGCGGCTCTGGCGCGCGATTGGAAGGCGTAAACCCGAGCCGAGGCATGGTGGCGCCGCGTGACAGCACGCGCGATGCTCGGCAATTGCCGTGTCTTTTTGGCCTTTACGCGGGGGGGCCTTCTCGGCAGAATACCGCCCTCAAAGTCACCCCCCGGGGTCGGCCTTCGCCGCCCGGCCCGGTTTTGGACAGCACGCGGTCACGGATGACCAGCCGTCTACAGCAAGGAGTGCTCAACGTGCGAACCTCTCTCATCGTGGCCACGCTCGTGGCCGTTGCCTACGTCGCGGTCGCGTTCACGCACACCACGGCCCAGCAGCCCGCCGCCTCGCAAGCTGCCAGTCAGCACGGCATCGCCGTGATCGACGTGACCTACATTCTCGAGCACTACTCGCGGCTGAAGCAGGCCATGGAGGTCTACAAGCGCGACGCACAAAAGGCCGAGGCCGAACTAAAGCAAGAGCGCGACGGAATCGTCAAGAAGTCCGAGGTGCTCAAGACCCGCAAACCGGGCAGCGACGAATTCAAGCGGCTGGAAGAAGAGATCACCAAGGCCGAGAGCGACTGGAAGCTGCGGGTTGCCGCCCAGCGCCGCGACTTTGCCGAGCGCGAGGCCAAAAACTACCTGCGGGCGTACCAGGAGCTAGCCGACGTGACCAAGCGGTATGCCCAACGCAACGGCATTCAACTGGTGCTCCGTTTCAACGGTGCCCCGATCGATCCGAACAACCGGGAAATGGTGCAGATGGAAGTGTTCAAGATGGTCATGTACTACGACAAGAGCATCGACATCACCGATCCGGTACTGGCCGAGCTGAACCGGGCCGCGGCGATCGCCGCTCCGCCGGGAGTTCGCCCGCGCCGCTAGGCCCTAGGTCCCGGCAGCCAAGGCGGGTCGTTCCCACTTCGTCGAAACAGTCTGCACAGACCGAGTTGATGCACGCACTACGAAAACAACGCACGATCGCCCGTCCGGTTTCGGTGTTCGGTTTTGGTTTTTGGAGCGGCCGCGACGTGCGTCTCGAGTTTCGCGCCGCCGAGCCCGACACGGGCATTGTGTTCGTGCGGACCGACCTGGGGCACACGCGGATTCCGGCCGTGGTGGCCAACCGCATCGAGACTCCGCGGCGCACGACGCTCACGGCCGGCCGGGCCAGCGTCGAGATGGTCGAGCACGTCATGGCGGCGCTGGCCGGCATGCAGATCGACAATTGCGAGGTGTGGGTCGACGAGGCCGAGATGCCCGGCTGCGATGGCTCGAGCCTGCCGTTCGTCCAGGCCTTGCGCGAGGCAGGCGCCGTGGACCAAGATGCCCTGCGAGCGCGCCTGATTGTGCGCAACGTGACCCGCCTGGGCACGGACGACGCCTGGGTCGAGGCACGGCCGAACAACCACAGCGGGCTGAGCGTGAAATTCCGGCTCGACTACGGTAGCGGCAACGCGATCGGACGCCAGACGCTGCAGTTGGCCGTCTCACCCGATTCGTTCGAGCGCGAGCTGGCGCCCAGCCGCACGTTTGTGCTGGCCGCCGAGGCCGACTGGCTGATCAGCCGCGGTTTGGGGCGGCGAGCGACGTATCAAAACGTTTTGGTTTTCGACAACGATGGTCCGGTGGAGAATACCCTGCGATATCGCGACGAGTGCGTGCGGCACAAGGCGCTCGACCTGGTCGGCGACTTGGCGCTGGCCGGTTGCGACCTGCACGGGCACTTCATCGCGCATCGCAGCGGGCACCGGCTGAATGCCGAGCTGGTGCGGGCCTTGTTGGTCGAGGAGGAGATCGTGGAAGGCCGGCGCCGCAGCGCGTAGGCCGGAGGTGTTAGACGCCGACACGGGGGCCGAGGCGTTTGGCCGGGCGGACGGGCATGGAAGCTCGACGCTGGAGCGAATCGAAAGGATGCGGAGCGCTTTTTCATGGCTACCATCGTCGCCGACAATGTATCGATCCATCCCCAGGCCGAAATCGACGTCGACGTTGAGATCGGCCCGTTCAGTGTGATCGGTCCCCACGCCCGCATCGGACGCGGGACCCGCCTGGAAAACAACGTCACGCTGATGGGGCAGGTCACGATCGGCCAGCACAACCACATCTACCCGGGCGTGGTCATCGGCGGCGAGCCCCAGGACTTGAGTTATCGGGGCAGCGACACGCACGTGGTCATCGGCGATCACAACGTGATCCGCGAGTGCGTGACCATCAACCGCGCCACCGAAAAGGAAGACGGCGTCACTTCGATCGGCGATCACAACTTCCTGATGGCCTGCTGCCACGTGGCACACGATTGCCGCCTGGGCAACCACATCATCATCGCCAACGGCACGCTGTTGGGCGGGCACGTTCACGTACACGACTACGCTTCGCTTTCGGGCGCCGTGGCAGTGCACCATTACGCGTCGGTGGGCAGCTACAGCTTCATCAGCGGCTGCAGCCGAGTGCTGCACGACGTGCCGCCGTTCATGCTCGTCGAGGGTCACCCGGCCAGGCCGCGCTGTATCAACGTCGTGGCGCTTAAGCGGAACGACTTCACGCCCGAGGTGATCAACTGCCTGGCGGAGGCCCATCGCCTGTTGTATCGGGCCAAGGTGGGTCTGGACCACGCCCGCGAGATCCTCCGCGGCAACGATCAACTCGTTCCGCAAGTGAATGAATTGTTGGGCTTCGTGCAGTCACAGCAGGAAGGCAAGCACGGCCGCTCGCGCGAGCGAAGGAGGGCAGCGTGACCCGGCTCAAGCTGGCAGTTATCGGCACCGGCCACTTGGGACGCATTCACGCCCGGCTGTTGTCCGAAATGTCCGACGTCGAATTGGTAGGCGTGGCCGATCCGGTGCAAGCCGCGCGAGAGAAAGTGGCCGCCGAGTACGGCACGCGGCCCTTCGCCGATCACCGCGAATTGCTCGACCTGGTCGATGCGGCCGTCGTGGTCACGCCCACGCGGACGCATCACGCCGTGGCCCTCGATTTTCTCGGCCGGGGCATTCCGCTGTTGGTCGAAAAGCCGCTGGCGGCCACCGTGCGCGAGGCCGACGAATTGGTCGAGGCCGCGCGTCGCCACGGCACGATCCTGCAGGTGGGCCACATCGAGCGGTTCAACCCGGCTTTCAACGCCGCTTGTGCCCACGTACGCCAGCCGAAGTACATCGACGCCGTGCGGGCCGCCGGATTTACCGGCCGCTCGATGGATATCGGGGTCGTTCACGACCTGATGATTCACGACATCGACCTGGTGCTCTCACTCGTCGAGGCTCCGCTGGTGCGGGTCGACGGGATCAGCCTGGCGGTGTTGGGCGAGCGCGAAGACGCGGCGCAGGCGCGGCTCGAGTTTGCCGACGGTTGCGTGGCGAACCTGAGCGCATCGCGCGTCAGTTACAGCGAAGCCCCCAATCGCCGCATGCACCTTTGGTCGGCCGAAGGGTTTGCCGCGATCGATTTCGGCGATCGCAGCGTGCGAGTGGTCGTCCCCAGTGCCGAGGTACAGGCCGGCGAGTTTGACTACCAGTCGCTCTCGGCCGAAGCGAAGGCCGGCTTCAAGGAGCGCGTTTTCGCCGACGTGCTGCGGCTGGAAACGGTGGACGTCGAGCCGCGCAACGCGTTGGCCGACGAGCAGCGCGACTTCGTCGACGCCGTGCGCGGCGGCACCCTGCCCCGCGTGACCGGCCAGGAAGGCCGCGATGCGCTGGCCGTGGCCGAAGCGATCTTGGCTTCGGCGCGCGGGCATCGCTGGCAGTCGCGCCCGGCCTCGCCGCACCCGATTCTGCGCGGACCGCACTGGCATCGCTCCGGTGCGCCCGCTACCCCTGTCCGCCGCGAAGCGGGCTGAGCGGCATTCTGGCAGTGCAAAATCCTAACTGTCTTGGCTAGCCGTCCTGGGCGCTTTCGCAGAGCGTCAAGGCGTGCGTGTGCACGCACGTACGCCCTGCCCTGCTTTCGGCTTACGCCAGATCGCGGTCTTCGAACATCGCCAAGCCGAGCAACAGCGCGATCGTCGTGTAGAGCAGGCAGTACAGAAAGGCCATGCCCAGGTAGGCGGGCGGCACGCTGGCACCGGCCGCGACCGCGGCCTGGATATTGAAGTGATCGAGCACCGGCAACACGGTGGCGATGAACTGGCCGAAAAAGCGGACGATCTCGAAATCGCCCACCGAAGAGTTGACGATCATCGGCACCAGGTGGCCCAGCACGTAGATCGACGAGCAAACCAGCAGGTTCGCCAGCGTCGGCAGCCGGGTGGAGATTGCCACGCTGATGGCGGCCAGCACCACGGTCTCGAAGAATGCCAGGACTAACCCCGGCACGATCATAATCAGCTCGAGGTAGCAATACTGCCAGGGCGGCTCGGTTTGAGCCGTTTCCGTGGCGTCGTAGACGACCTTGTAGGAAACCGTCACCAGGAACAAGAAGCCGAGCGTGATAAACAGCACGACGACCGGTCCCAGCACGCCCAGAAACTTCCCCAGGATGAACTGCCAGCGCTTGACCGGTTTGGACAGTACTGTGAGCGCGGTGCGGCCTTCGACCTCCTCGGAGACCGAAACGCTGGCCGACCACACGGCCACGATGATGCCGCAGATCATGATCCAGATCAGGCCCGAGTCCTTCAGCATCTTGATGTCTTCGCCGAAGGTGTTGTACGGGATGAAAATGAAGGCCACGAGCACGACGGCACCCACGCCGAGGGCCAGGTAGAACAGTGGCTGGCTCATGGCTTCTTTCGCGGTCGTCACGGCGATCGCCCCGACCTTGGGCGAGGCCAGACGCACCGCCAAATAGGCGCCCACCAGACCGAGCAGCGCCAGCGCCGTGTACGGCACCACGCGCACCTGGGGAAATTCGATGTCGGTGATTGTCCGCAGTTCCAGCTTGACCGGCGATGTGTTCGTGTTGGTCACCACCCACTCGGTGAACGGGTCCTGGGCGGCGCGCCGCTTTTCTTCGACGATCGGCTTTTGCCAGACGGCCTCGTCGCCGGGCACGACCTTCATGGTCAACCGCTGGCCGAGATTCGAGGTGATGTTCGTGCTGAGCATCACCGGCCGGTCGGCGCTGACGGAAAACGCGTACAACTCGGCAAGCGGAAAGTGGAATTCCTCGAGCTCGAACTCGGACGACGAAGCGGGCACCTCGAACGACCAACTCTGCGTGCCCACCGCGGGGATGCGGGTCACTGAATCCCATACGCCTTGAACGGGAACCCCGGGTACCAACAGCGGGGCCAGTACGGCAAACCCGGTAAGCACGACCGCCAGGTAGAAGATCGGCAGTAAAATTCCTTCGCGCACGCTGCTGACGAGGTAGTCGAAGCCGTTGCGCCACACGAGGAACAGAATGCCCGCGACGACCGCCAGCAGGCACGTGCCCAAGGCGACCCCCACGCTGATCAGCCACAGCGGCGTGATCCAGGTGTAGAGCAATCCGATGGTCAATACGGGACTTGCGAGCATATGAGCATTACGCGGGAGATGACCGAAGGGTTTGCGCCGGGCCGCCGCGGGGTCGTCGCCGCGGGGTCAATGTCGGACCTCGAAACGGTCGAACTCGCCGGTCGAGGGCGAGACACTTACTTGTTTGTGCTGAATGTGGCGGTCCATCTGAGCTTCGATCGCGGCGGTCAGGCCGTCGATGGCCTCGGCCTCTCCTTCCACCACGAGCAGCACGCGTCCGTCGTGCAGGTTCTTGACGAATCCGCAGACGTCGAACCGGCTGGCGATCTGGCGCGTCGTGTATCGAAAACCTACGCCTTGGACGCGGCCGGAGAAGTGGATTTCCCGCCGCTGTTGGTTCGCTGCGCTCGCCATCGGTGCGAAAAGTGCCTGACGGCCGGAAAGGGCCCGTCGCAATGCCTTAAACAATCCGCGAAACTTCCAGTATAGCCGAAGCTCCCCAATGCGGGTAGCAGCGGGAGCCATGCCTCGAGCGGGGCCTGGCACGGCGGCTGCCGGCTGCGTCGCCCTTGACGCTCCAGAGCGGGAATTCTAGGCTTTAATCCTCAGCACACCCCTACCGCGGATCTCTCCTCCGCGGCGATTCTGCCCGGTGGTGTAATGGTAGCACGAATGGCTCTGAACCATTTAGTCTAGGTTCGAATCCTAGCTGGGCAGCTTTCCTCTCCCGTTGCTGCTGGGCGAGCACCCCGTGGCATGGAACACTTCCGTACCCATTCTCGCTTGCCAGCGAGGTCCCTCGGCGGTCGCGATGATACCGCGGCGCCGTCGAACTCATCCTGTATTCGTCCGCTAGCCAGCGATCCGCTGACGCCATAGACTGCGGCTTTGCACGCAAGCTCGGGGAGGTGTCGGCATGCTGTACGTGGGGTTCTTTCGGTTCGAGTTCGAGGCGGATCGCGGCGAGACGCAGGAGGCGGAGTTCTCGTACCTGGTCGAAGCCGACAGCATCGACGAGGCCTGCCAGGTAATGGGCGAGCAGATCACGGGCAAGTACAGCCACCTGCTCAACGCGACCGAGCGGCTGATGCTTGACGACTGCATCGAAATCGCGGAGGTCCCCCGGGGGGGCGTGCTGCTGCGGATGAGCCAGGCCAAGCAGCGCGAGTCGTCGGTGATGTTGAGCGTGCTGCCCGAATACGACGGCGACAAGTGCCTCGCCTATCGGCAAGGACCGGACCCGGCCGAAGATCTCGAAGCGGCCAACGCTTTCGAGCCCGAGCCGTTCCTCACCCGCAGCGCCGACGGCGGGCACGCCGCACCCGACGCCAAGTAGTACCCACCCGCGCCGTTTGCTTGACCCTCATTTCGGGCGGTTTATACTCACTCGTAAGAGACGTTCCTGTCTCTGACGATGCCGCTGCCGCGTGAGTTCACATCATTTCGCAGGCGAATCGGAGGGTGCGTCATGGCTGGGTCATCCCGTTGGCAACGCTGGGGCAACGTTCTGATCACCGCCGGCGCACTACTGCTCGTGGCCGCGGCGCTCGCGTGGTTTCTGCTGCCGGTCCGGTACGAGGCATTCGCCCTGGTACAGATGTCGGGCACGCAGCCGTCGGTGCTCGATGAGGAAGAAAGGGTCGACAAGGAGGCGTTCGACCGCTTCAAACGAACGCAGGAGCAGTTGGTGCTCAGCAATCCCGTGCTCCATAGCGTCTTGCGCGATCCGGGCATCAGTCGCCTGGAAACGATTGAAGCTCACGAGGAAGATCCCGCGAGTTGGCTGCGCGACGAACTCACGGTCGAGTATCCCGGTAATGCCGAGTTGATGCGGATCAGCATGTACGGGACGCGCCCTGGCGACACGGTCAAGATTGTCAACGCGGTCGTGGATTCGTACATCGAAGAGATAGTCGAGAAAAATAAGAACGAGCAGCTTGCCCGCAACGACGAGCTGCGCCGGGCGTTCGAGCAGCACGCGGCCAAACATACGGCCTTGATGAAGACACTCCAGACGCTGGCAGCGGTCCACGGCACGCAGGATTCGCAGGAGGCCCAGATCAAGAAACGAGTCGCCACCGAGCAGTTGGATTCGTTGCTCGCTCGCGCGCGCGAGATCGCCGGCCGTCTCGATCGGAACGAGCTGGAGATCCACGTAGAGAAGGCGCTGGAAGCGAAAGCGCCGGAGACGCGCACCGCGGACCCACCGGCTGAGGAAGAAGCTGAGAAAGCCGAAGACAAGACCGCGAACATTTCGTCACTGCGGCGGCTCGAAGTCGAGCGACAGTTTCTGGAGGAGAAACGAGCGGAACTGGCCAAGCAGATCAAAGCGCAATCGGACTCGTTGGCCAAGCTTCGCGACTCCGCGGCGGAAGTAACGGCGCTGCAGGAAGAAGTCGAGCAATCGCGGCTGTTGAAACTGGAACTGGCCGCCAAGCTCGATCGCGCCGATCTCGAAGAGCGTTTGGCCGCCGATCGCATCAACAAGCTCGACGACGCGATCCTGGAGAATTCCGAGGGCGACGCGGTGCCGCGCTACGCGATCCTCGGATCCGTGGCCGCGCTGGGGCTAGCGCTCTTGGTCACGGGAATCGTCTTCCATCGGCCGCCGCGTCGATCCGCCGGGGACTAGCCGAACAGGTTCAGCTTCGTCTCCCGCGGCCCGAGCACGGCGTGCTTCCGCGCCGGTTGTCAATCAGGTTTTTGGCGACTCTTCGCCGTGGCCCCGCGAGCACAACGATCACGACCGTGGGACGTTCACCACGGCCCCCTTGCGTCGCCGGACGACCGTCGCGGCGGCCAGACCCAGTGCGCCGCAAAGCGCCAGCGCGAGAGAGGTCGGCTCGGGCACGAGGACCGAGCGAACGAATACGACTTCGTTGGCGGTTGCGAAGGCCAGCCCGTCTTCGCCGAAACGCGTCAGCGCGAAGGTGCCACCGGGAACGCCCGTTACGGTGTCGGTACCGATGGATGCCAGCGTATCCAGCGAGTAGGCATGAATGGTCTGCGTCGGGCCGTTGGTGGTGATGGAAAAGAAGCGATCGGTAGACGGATCGATGACAAAGTTGCCGGCACCTTGAAACGCGCCGACCTGGATTCCAAGCGAGACGCTGTAGATCGCGCCTTGATTGGTAAACAAGCGATCGCCCACCAGTTGCACGCGGCCGATTCCGAACCCGGTGAGCACGCCGCTCAACTGCGAACCGCCAACGCCCTGGATGCCTGTCGGGCCGATCTGCCCGAGCGAACTGCCGAAGCTGGTATTCGAGTTCACGTAGCCGAAGGCGCGCGTGCCGTCGGTGGGGTCGACCGAAACGATGTCGGGTCCGCCCCAGGCGGTCGGCAGCCGCACGGCGTTCTCGTACACGGCGTTCACGCCGCCCGGCGGGCTGATGCCCGGGTTGAAGCTGTGCATCAGCACGGCATCCGGACGGTCGGGAATCGAGTAGATGGCGTTGAACTGGGGGCCGCCATTGATGGTGAAGAACTGATCGTTGGTCTGCGTCGGCACGTGATACCGTTGCACGGCGCGGGAGCCGCCCACGATTGCCCAAACGTTCGCGCCGTCGTACGAGACGGCGACCTTGTTGGGGTCGAAGCCGATTGGGATGGCCGTTTCCTGTCCGCCGGAGAATGGATCCATCGGCAGCAGCGTGTTGGGATTCGTCGGGGCGCTGTTGGGAATCGATCCGTAGACCAGTCCGCTGAGCGGAGAGTATCCCAGGTCCCTGACGCTCGCGTTGACGGTCACGAACTGTGCCCCGCAGGCAACACTCGGCACGATGCTCAAGAGGATAGCCAACAGCCGGACGGTGATTTGAAATCTCATCTTGGTAGCTCCTTGGATTAGATGTTCGACGAAGCGCGTGACGACGCGCGATCGCTACGTGCGCCGTAGTGCGAGAACAAGCGAATCGCTGCGACAGGTGACGATGGAGGACCAGCGACGATCTGCAACCGCTGGGTCCGCTTGGCCGTCTCGTCGGCGTCAGGCAGACGCGAAGCAGCGCACAGAACGTGCTCTCGGGGCGCTGCCGCGACCAAGCGGCAGCACTGGCTTTCGAGACCCGTGTTCGGCTTAGGCCATTAGCGAGGATCGAAGGATGCCGGATGGCAAGTGCGTTGCGGTACGGGGGAACCGGCCGCACGCGAGAGACGCTGCGGCCTACGATGGTAGGAAGTATTGGCAGGCGGCCCCACTGTTCCAGGCGGTTCAGTCCCACCCAGCGTACAGGCGCATTCGCGGTGTAGCAAGCAGCAGAGCGAAGCCTGGGTCAAAACGTGCCGTTGTCGTCAAGAATCACATCAAGATCTCACAGAACGGGGATCGGGGAGCGGGCCACGAGGTCGGACCACCGGCTCATTGCCATGCTTCATACCTCCGCCTATCATCCTGGGAGCCATGGCTACTTATCTCTTTGCCTGGGAACTCGGTTTCGGCCTCGGTCATCTGGTGAACCTGAAGCCATTGGTGGCGGGGCTGCACCAGCGCGGGCACACCGTTGCGCTGGCGATTCGCGATTTGACGCGGGCCTGGACGTTCTTCCCGCACGACCGTGTGACGTTGTGGCAGGCGCCGTTCAAGAATCGGACCACGCAGCGCAAGTTTCCCACGCTGTCGTTTGCCCACGTGCTGTACGACGCCGGCTTTTGCGATCCTGTCGAGCTGCAGGGACACGGCGAGGCCTGGCGCAACCTCTATCGCGCGGTCGATCCCGACGTGATCGTGTTCGACCACAGCCCGACGGCGCTATTGGCCGCACGGGGATTTCGGGCCAAGCGCGTGACGTTGGGTACGGGCTTTTTCTGTCCGCTCGATGTATCGCCGCTGCCGACCCTCCAGCCCTGGCTGAAGCCCGACCCTGTACAGTTGGCGCACGACGAGCAAGAGGTGTTGAACAACGCCAACGCGGTGTTAGCGGCGTGGAGCGAGCCGCCGCTTGGGCATCTGGCCGGTTTGTATCATCCCAGCGACGAGCATCTGTTGGTCACCTTTGCCGAGTTGGACCATTACGGTGGGCGCGCCGGTGCTCACTATTGGGGCGCGTGGTCCACCGGCTTCGGCAAGCCGCCCGAGTGGCCGGCGGCCCCGGGCAAGAAGATCTACGCCTATCTCAAGCCCTTTCCCGAATTGAGCGCCCTGCTGGGGGCGCTGCACCGAGCGGCTTGCCCGACCATCGTCTACTGCGACGGCATTGCGGCCGACGTGCAAAACCAGTTTCGCTCGCCAACGTTGCGGTTCGAAAACGAGCCCTTGGACATGACGCGGGTGGGTCGCAAGTGCGATCTGGCGATTCTGAATGCCAACCACGGCACGGCGGTGCAGATCCTGCTGGCCGGCAAACCTTCGCTGCAAATTCCGATCTACGTCGAGCAATCGCTGTTGGCCGGCGCCATGATGCGCATGGGGGCGGCCCTGGGAGCTTCGCCCGCGGTGGCTCGCGAAATCGAAGTCCAACTGCATCGACTCATCAGCAGCGACTGTTGCGTCGAGGCCGCCCGGGGGTTTGCGGACAAGTACCGCAACTTCGAGCCGGAGCGGCAGATCACCGGCATCGTGGACCGACTCGAAGCGCTCGGAAAAGCATAGGTTTTCTACGCGAATTGTGCCGCGAGAGAGTGCGACCGGACCCACGGCCGGGGGAGCGCGATATGACACATTGTGTTCATTTTTGACGCGCCGGGCGTCGATACGATTCTACACGTCCTGCCGGTCGGCAACGACGGGTCAGGCGGCCCCGCAACGGCGCGCACGGGGCAGGTGTGCCGGCGGGGTTTTTTCTCGCGCGTGGCGGCCGGCGCGCAACGAAGCCCCCTTAGTCGGCGGGCGCAGGCGTTTGTGACGCGGCTGCCGACAACGACAACGCCTACGGCTTGGCTTCCAGGATCAGGTTGAAGGGCGTTTCGGTCGCGCGGCGGAAGCTGCCGAAACCGGCTTCAGTGGCCACTTCGCGGAGCCGCTTCTCGCCGGCCTGTGCTCCCAGCGCCAGTCCGACTTCCTGGCTGATCGACGCCGGCGTGCAGATCATCGTCGAGAAGCTGAAGAACATTCGCCCGATGGGATTCAGGTTGTCCGCCAGATCGTCGTGGGCGAACGGCTCGACCAACATCATCGTGCCGTCGGGCTTGAGGGCCTGGCGCGTGTGGGCGGCCGCGCCGACCGGGTCGCCCATGTCGTGCAGGCAATCGAAGAACGCGATCAGGTCGTAGTCCTTGCCGGGGAAGTGCTTGGCCGTGGCCGTTTCGAAGCGGACGTTCGACAGCCGAGCCTCGGCGGCGAGCTTGTTGGCGCGGTCGATCGAGGCCTCGTGAAAATCGAAGCCGATGAACGTCGAGCGGGGAAAGGCTTCGGCCATCACAAGGGTCGAGGCGCCATGCCCGCAACCGACGTCGGCCACCTTAGCGCCTTTCTGCAGCTTGTCGACAACGCCTTCCAGGGCCGGCAGCCACTGCGCCACGAGGTTCGACTTGTAGCCGGGACGGAAGAACTTTTCGGTGCCGCAGAACAGGCACTCGTGATGGTCGCCCCAGGGCAGTCCTTCGCCGCTGCGGAACACGTGCGTCACCTTGGGTTCGTCGATGCACATCGAACAGATGGCGTAGAAGCCGCCGATCATGTACGTGGGGCTGTCCGGATTGGAAAACACGGCCTGTTGCTCGGGCGTCATGTCGAACGTGTCGTTCTTGGCGTCGTAGCCGATGTAGCCGGAACTGGCCTGCGCAGCACACCATTCGCGGACGTAGCGCTCGGTGGTGTCGGTGTGGTCGGCCAGGGCGGCGGCCGAGAGCGGACCGTTGTCTGCCAGGGCGCGGTACAGACCCAGCCGATCTCCCACGACGACCAGCGGGGCGATGGCCGCGGCCCCCATGTCGCCGACCATCTTGATCACCAGTTCGTGCAGCTTTGCTTCGTCGAGTGCCATCGAGCGATTCCTCCAATGTGTACGTGCTAGAGCGGCGGTGCGTGGCACGCCGTGTCGTTGGCGTAACTAGACCCCGAGACGACGGCTGTGGTTCGGTTGCCCGCCTAGGATAGCGAATTGAGCCGAGTTGCTCACCTCGCCCGGGCAACAAATCCGCGTTGCCCAAATCGCGCGATCAGGCGCATAGAAAAAGGCCGCCCCCCCTGCCCCGCATGATGCGGACAGAGAGGACAGCCTTGGCCTGGCTAGCCAGAGTCCGTTCCGGCTGCCTATGTATTGCACCGCCCGTGGGCCGAGCCCCCTTAGACCATCTGTTTCAGGTTCTTCAGAGCCTGCAGCTTGACCTGGTTGCGGGCCGGCTTGGCCTTGAACACGGTCGGCTCTTTGGTGAAGGGGTTGATGCCGGTGCGCTCGGGCGTGGCCGGCTTGTGAACCACCTTAATCTTCAGCAAACCGGGGAACGTGAAGACGCCCGGGCCGCTGGACAATTGCTCGCCCACGAGCTCGGTCAGCGCCTCGAACACGCCATTGATCTGCTGCTTGCTCAAACCGGTCGTTTCCGACAGGCGCAGAGTGATTTCCGACTTGCTCATGGGCTTATTGGCTTTGGTCTTGGTGGTCATGGGATCTCCCCTTTAAGAGTTCGACGAGTTCGATGAGTCGGCCCGACTGACGCCGCCAGTTCCTTCCGAACGCTTGATAGCGTCATAGACTTCCTGTCGGTGTACGGGTACGTCCTTCGGAGCCTCAATGCCGAGCCGGACCTTGTCGCCGCGGATGTCGACGACAGTTATCACAATGTTGTCATTGATGATGATGGTCTCGTTTACCTTCCGAGATAACACGAGCATAAGGTGCCCCTCCTATGTTGGGCCGTCCATTCTTCGACGCTACCGGTGCGTCAGCCTCAGTGTTCCGGTTTCACGCCGCGCCGGTCGGCATCGCTGCCCGAAAAACGCTTGGCCGTGCGACCGGCGGACGCTCACGGCACTATGAACATGCTAGGTCACGCTTGCGGCGCGCCTGGGGCGGAGGCAAGAAATGCGGGAATTCGAGCGTCGCTTTCGCACGATTTGGCCGATCGCGCCGAGAGCGGCGGCCGATGGCAACGCTCGTGCCGGCCAGCGCTGCCGCCGGCGGGGGGCGGTCGAGCCCAGAAATCCGCCGTTTTTCAGGGGGTTTTTCGCCGCTAAGAGGCGATTCCGCGGTGAAACGCGGCGACCGCTTCGCCGATCGCCTCGGCCGCGTCTTCCTGCACGAAGTGAACGCCGGGAATCTCGACCTCGCGCTGATTGGCGAAACGCCGGCAGAACTCGCGTTGACGGCCGACGAGAATCGTGCCGGGATTGGCGTTGAAAAACAACTTCGGCTGCGGCGCTTCAAGCAGCCAACGGCCGTATGCCTCGGCGACGGCGACCACGTCGGCCGGTTCGCCTTCCAGCGGAATCTCGCGGGGCCAGGTGAGCGTGGGCCGTCGCTTCTCGCCCGCCTCGGCAAAGGGACGCCGATACGCGTCCATTTCCTCCTCGCTGAGTTTTCGCAACACGCTGGCCGGCAGAATCCGCTCGACGAATACGTTCTTTTCGAGCACCATCGCTTCGCCGGCCGGCGAACGCATGGCCTGAAAAATGCCGCGGGCGGCCTCGGGCCAGTCGTCCCACGTCATGGGACAAACGATCGTTTCCATATAGGCCAATCCCGCCACGCGGTCTGGATGCCGCGCTGCCCAGTGGAACGCCAGCGCTCCGCCCCAGTCATGCCCGACCACCGTCACGGGCCCGTCCGGCACGACGGCCTCGAACCAGGCATCCAGGTATTTCGCGTGATCCACAAATCGATACGAGCCGTCGGGTGTCGGGCCCGAGTCGCCCATGCCGACCAGATCGGGAGCGAGGCAGCGGGCCTCGGGAGCGACGTGCGGGATGACGTTGCGCCACAAGTAAGACGACGTCGGATTGCCGTGCAGGAACACCACGGGACGGCCGGAGCCGGTGTCGACGTAGGCCATGTCGACTCCCGCGGCGTCGACGCGCTTGCGCGGGTGCGGGTCGTGCGGCGACGGCGCGGCGGTCATTCGTACATCCTCCCGATCCACTCGGCCACCAGGGCCGGTTTGTCTTCGTTCTCCATTTCGACGTTGATCTTCCACGTCACTTGCACGCCGCCGCGGAAGTCGTCGACGCTCTGCACCGCGCTGCGTGCTCGAACGCGCGCGCCGGCCCGCACGGGACTGACGAACCGCACGCGGTTCAGCCCGTAGTTGATGCCCATTTTTCGCTCGCCGGAGAACTGCACGGCATCGGTATGCAGCCGGGTCAGCAGCGAGAGCGTGAGGAAGCCGTGGGCGATCGTGGTGCCGAAGGGGCTTTCCCTTTTCGAACGCTCGACGTCGACGTGGATCCACTGGTGATCGCCCGTGAGGTCGGCGAACTTGTCGATCATTTCTTGAGTGACGCTGACCCAGTCGCTCAGTCCGACTTCCTGCCCCACGAGCGATCGAAGCTCGTCGATGCCGCCAATGGTTCGCCCTGCCATGTCGCCACGCTCCAGAAGAATCTTGAGTTTGTCGCTGCCATCAGGATGACAGCACTGCCAGCGTTGGTCAATCGACGGCCAGAATCGGGCGGCGCCGCGCGGCCAAACGCCCCCTGCGCCCGCACGAACCGCAAACTTGGCAGTTTGGTCAAGAGCCGATTTGCCGCTAGCCGATCTTGATATCACAGGCGCGACATCAGTCGGAAGGTTAGCTGATGCGCGGCGCGGGAAACTTCATCTTCATCAATCCTGTGCCGCACGCTAAACTCACGCTCCTCAAGTGGAGCCCGACATGGAAGGTCGCGGCTAAACGCAACAAGGAGGTTGCCAACATGACATTGAATCCGACCCCGGACGAAATCCGTACCATCGTCCATCGTACGTTTCTCGAGTTGGACGTCGACGAGGACGTTCTGTACGACATGGACGAGCGGATCATGCTCGACGAGGGGCGCTACGTCGCTCGCAGCTACCGCGTCGACGAGCTCTTGGCCATGTGGATGATCGACGTGGGACTCGTGCAGTTCTACGACTCGGAAGGAAACATGCTCCGCACGGTCAACCTGTTCGAGGAGATCGAACCGCACCGCATGGCGGCCTAGAACGCTTCGCCGACAGCACGCTTCAAGCCAACCTCTCCCGCGCGGGAGAGGTCTTGAAGCGGGGTTTAGTTGACCCGCAGGTCGGGCGGAACGTGCTTGATGCCCAGCGTCGAACGCCAGGCGGCATCGGCCACGAAGCGCGTGGCGCGCTTCCAGAGTTCGTCCTCGTGCCAGAAGACGTGTTCCGGCTTGGCGGGCATGACCGACCAACTGCCGCGGGCGATCTCGTTTTCCAGTTGCCCGGCCGCCCAGCCGGAATAGCCGGCGAAGAACTTGACGCTCGCGCCCGGGTCGTCGGTCTGCGCGGCGAGCGTTTCGAGCTTGTCCTTCTCGGCGCTGAAGTACAGCCCCTGCATGACTTCGATCTCGAGCAGGAACTCTTGCGTGTGCAGCGCGACCAGCGGCCCCTCGCACGGACCGCCGAGATAGATCGGCGCCTGGCGATGACACGGCGTGTCGCTGAGCTTGTTCCAGGCCTCTTCGAGCTGCGCGCTGGTGCGATGGTTGAGGATCAGCCCCAAGGCGCCTTCTTCGTTGTGGCGCACCAGCAGCACCACGCTGCGCGTGAACGGCTCGGCCAGGTCGGGCGTGGCGATCAGCAGGTGTGCTTGCAGGTAGGTCACGGTCAAACGAGCGGGTGAGAGTCGTGCGTGGCTCCCCTCAATCGTATTGCGCGGGCGGCTCGTTGGAAAGATCCGCCAGGTTCGGCCGCCGCTGCGTGGCCAATAACCAGGCCGTGGGTGCGAGCACCAGCACGATGCCAAGCAGCGATTCCGGCGCGAACGCGTGGCCGAAAAAGATAGTCTCGAAGATCATCGCGAAGGCCACTTGCGTCAGGGCCACGACCGACACTCGGGCCGGCGGTCCGGCGGCAAAGGCCTTGGTGAGGAACAGCTGGCCGGCCGTGGCACACACGCCCACGCCGGCGAGGATCAAGAGCGCTTGCGACGACTGCGGCCAGCGGTTGGGCGTGTCGTGGGGGCCGAGTACCAACAAGCTTGAGCAAACGACCAGGGCCGTGGCCGAAAAGTGGGCCACGATGGCCCGCGGATCGACGTGGCCCAGCTTGTGCAGGCCGAACATGGCGATCGAGGTGCTGAACGAGGCGGTGATCGCCACGAGAATTGGAAACAGGCCGCCGTCGTCGAAGCGCGGCTGCGCCACCAGCACGACCCCAGCGATACCTACGGCCACGGCCAGCCACGCCCCTTTGGTTGGTGCAATGCCGGCCAGCGGCCAACTTAGTAGAGTCACCCAAATCGGGAACATGTTGGTCAACGTCAGCACGTCGGAGCTGGGCAAGCGCGAAAGCGCGTAGAACGTGCACAGCAGGCTGACCGTGCCGGCCAGGCTGCGCATCCACATCACCGGCGGACGCAAGACCACCAGCGGAGCCCCGGCGTGCACGGCCAGCGCGCCGGAAATGATCAGGGCCAGGCCCGCGCGCACCGTGGCTACCACCTCCCAGTCGCAGCGCCCGGCCAGCGCATGCACCAGCGTGGCCATGGCTGAAATGCCCAGCGACCCCAGCAGCATCCACACGTAGGGCGAAATCGGTTTCGTAGTCAACCGTTCAGGTTTGGCCGGAAAGCAAGCGCACGAGGTTTCGCACGGATGGGAATCGTAACGGCGGGACGCCAACAAATCGTAGCCCACCGGCGCGCGGCGCTAAAGGGCATCAGTGCGCCACGCGAAAATGCCGCGGCGAATCGCGCGCCGCGGGGCTGGCCAGCCTCGACGGCGGCGGTCATACTCGACGGAAACACGCATGAAACTCACGCAAGCGAGGAATCTGACCCGTGAACGCGACCCTACTCCCCAAGCCGCTGCGTGGCGTCATTCCGCCGGTGGTTACACCGCTTGTCGATCGCGATACGCTCGACACCGGCGGCGCCGAGCGGCTGGTCGAGCACATCCTGGCCGGAGGCGTGCACGGGCTGTTCATCCTGGGCACGACCGGTGAAGCGCCCAGCCTGAGCTATCGATTGCGCCGCGAGTTCATTTCGCATGTCTGCCGGCAGGTCGGCGGGCGCGTGCCGGTGCTCGTGGGCGTGACCGACACGTCGTTTGTGGAAAGCGTGAACTTGGCAAAGCACGCGGCCGAGGCGGGCGCGCAGGCCGTTGTGTTGTCGGCCCCCTACTACTTTCCGGCCGGACAACCCGAGCTGCTCGAGTACGTGCAGGACATCGCCGCCGAGATGCCGCTGCCGATGTTTCTGTACAACATGCCGAGCCACACCAAGATCACCTTCGATCCGGCGACCGTGGCCGCGGCGCTCGACATTCCCGGCGTAGTGGGCATGAAGGACAGCTCGGCCCAGATGATCTACTTTCACAAGCTGAAGGCGATCTGCGCTGAGCGTCCCGACTTTTCGTTGCTGGTGGGGCCCGAGGAGCTGCTGGGCGAGTCGGTGTTGTTCGGCGCCCACGGCGGCGTGAACGGCGGAGCGAATCTTTTTCCGCGGCTGTACGTCGACCTGTACGAGGCGGCGCTGGCGCGCGACCTGGAGAAGGTGGCCGAGTTGCATGCTCGGGTGATTCATATCGGCCAGACGATCTACTCGGTTGGCAAGCACGGCTCGGCGTTTATCAAGGGGCTAAAGTGTGCGCTGTCGTGCCTCGGGGTTTGCGATGATTTCATGGCCGAGCCGTTTCATCGGTTTCGGCCAGAGCATCGGGAGCAGATTGCGGGGTATTTGGCCGAACTGGGGGCTAAGCCCCAAGTGGCGTGAACGCCCGCCGGGGCGGTGGAGGCCCGCGGGACACTCGACTCCGCGAGGCCGCTAGAGTAGCTCGGTGATAACTTCGCCGCGGTCGATCGCCGGCACGGGGCGGCCGGCGTGGTTGAGGAAGCTCACCGAGGGATCGATGCCCAGGCAGCGATAAATCGTGGCGTGCAGGTCGCACGCTTCGACCGGCCGATCCTGGGGGACTTCGCCGCGGCTATTGGTTGCGCCGACGACGCGTCCGCCGTGGATGCCGCCGCCGCCGATCAGCACGCTCATGGCATTGCCCCAATGATCGCGTCCCGGGGTGCCCATGCTGCCCGCCGGTCCGCCGTTGCCGCCGTCGTTCATGCGCGGCGTGCGGCTGAACTCGCCGCAGAGAATGACCAGCGTTTGGTCCAGCAGCCCCCGCTGATCGAGATCGGTAAACAGCGCGGACACCAGCGCGTCGACGATCGGCAGGTTGCGCTCGTAGCCCGCCTTGAGATCCCAGTGGTGGTCCCAGCCGCCCATGTGCACGGTGACCCAGGTGGAACCCGCTTCCACGAGGCGGCGGGCCAAGAGTGTGCTCTGACCCCAGGGATGCCGCCCGTACATTTCGCGCGTGGCCTCGTCCTCGACGCCGATGTCGAACGCCTGGCGGGCCGCGCCGCCTGCCACCATTTCGTAGGCCTTGTGGTCGAAGCGGTCCATCGTTTCCATGGCACCGCTTGAGTCCATGTCGCGGCGAAGGCGGTCGAAGTGCGACAACAGCGCACGGCGGTCTTCGAGCCGATCGATCGTGAGCGCGTCGCTGAGCTGGATGTTGTCGACCTTGAAGTTGGGATCGTTGGGATCGCCGTTGGTTTCAAACGGGTTATAGGCGTGGCCCAGGTAGTTGGCCCCGAAGTACCCCGGCCGCAGCCCGACGCTGGCCGCGTAGGGCACGGCTGCGTAGGCGGGCATGCCCTCGCGCCGCGGGCCGCGCAGCTTGGTGGCGATCGAGGCGATCGAGGGATACTTGCCGGTGGTGTCGCCGCCGCTGGCTCCGTCGCGCGACGTCAGCAAGTAGTGTGCGCCCGTGAAGTGGTCGCCGTTGTCGTGGTGCAGCGAGCGGATGAGCGAGAACTTGTCGGCCACCTTGGCCTGTCGGGGGAAAAGCTCACTGATCTCGATGCCCGGCACACTCGTGCGAATCGGGTTCCAGAGCCCCCGGTATTCGGCCGGAGCCTCGGGCTTCATGTCATACATGTCCAGGTGGCTGGGCCCGCCATCGAGCCAGAGCATGATGACGGCCGTGTCGCGCTGCGGACGGCCGAACTGCTGGGAGGCCTCCTTGGCCGCCAGAATCCGCGGCAGGCCGACCGAAGCCAGGCCCGCGATGCCCAACTGCACGAAACTCCGCCGCGTCAATCCGTCGCAATACTTGCGCGTCGTTCCAGCATGCACCCTGAACATGGATTCCCCCCTTGGCTCGGATGCGGCTCGATCAAAAACATATCAAGACGCTTTGATCGGAAGCGGATTCTAGCAATTCGCGATTTGAAAAGTCAATCTGGCGACTCGGCGGTCGTTCGGCGATGAACCCCACCCCACCGTGGCGGCATGGGCAGTGTGTTGAGCCTTGCGCCGCCGGTAGTTACATTGCATAGCTCTGCGTGTCCGCAGACGCATCGCTTTTGTCCACGACTTTCACGAGGATCGTTTTCATGTCCCGTTTGCCTCTCCATCTAGTCCGCACCCTGGCCGTGTTGGTCGGCCTGATGTTTGTAGCTTCCGCCCGCGGCGAGGAGCCGACCGCACTCGACAAGTACGTGGCCGAGCCCGACCCGGCCTACCGCTGGGAACTCGTTGACACGATCGAGGGCCGCGGCTTTACGACCTATGTGATCGAGATGGTGTCGCAGACGTATCTCACGACCGAGGAGGTCAACCGCACCGAGTGGAAACACTGGATGGTGATGACCAAGCCCGACGACGTGCAGAACTCGACGGGTCTGCTGGTCATCGGCGGCGGCTCCAACGGCGGCGATCCGCCCAAGGGTGCCGATCCGCTCACCGCGCAGTTGGCCCTGGGCAGCAAATCGGTGATCACCGAACTGAAGATGGTTCCCAATCAGCCTCTGGTCTTTAAAGGCGAGACCCGGAAGCGCAAGGAAGACGCGATCATCGCTTACACCTGGGACAAGTACCTTCGCACGGGCGACGAAAAGTGGCCGCTGCGGTTGCCGATGACCAAGGCCGCCGTGCGAGCGCTGGATACGATCACCGCGTTTTGTGCCTCGGACGAGGGCGGCAAGATCAAGGTCGACAAGTTCGTCGTGGCCGGCGGCTCGAAGCGCGGCTGGACGACCTGGACGACTGCCGCGGTCGACAAGCGCGTAATCGGCATCGCGCCGATCGTGATCGATATGCTCAACGTCGTGCCGTCGTTCGAGCACCACTGGCGGGCCTATGGGTTCTGGGCGCCCGCGGTCGGCGACTACGTGGCCGAGAACATCATGGACTGGAGCGGTTCACCGCAGTACGCCAAGTTGATGAAGATCGTCGAGCCGTACTCGTATCGCCATCGCTTCACGATGCCCAAGTACATTCTCAACGCCACCGGAGACCAATTCTTCCTGCCCACTTCGTCGCAGTTCTACTACGACGATCTGCCGGAGCCGAAGTTGCTGCGGTACGTGCCCAATGCCGATCACAGCATGCGGGGCACCGACGTGCCGGCCACGTTGCTGTCCTTCTACAACTCGGTCGTCGCTGGCAAGAAGCTGCCCGAGTACTCCTGGAAGGTCGGCGACGACAACTCGCTGCACGTGACGACCGCCGACAAGCCGGCGGCGGTGAAGCTGTGGCACGCCACGAACCCCGACGCCCGCGATTTCCGCGTCGACACGATCGGCAAAGTCTGGAAGAGCCAGGATCTGGAGCCGCAGGCCGACGGCACCTACGTCGGCAAAGTGGACAAGCCCGAGGAAGGCTTCACGGCGTTCATGGTCGAACTGACCTACGACAACAATCCTTCGCCGCCGCTGAAGGTGACCACGCAAGTCAACGTGGTGCCCGACGAGCTGCCGTTCGAGTACGAGCAGCCGACGCCGCCGGTCGAGGTGGAAGCCGCTGCCGGGGCAGCAGACTGAGCGCGGTAGTGAACAAAAGTGAACAAAATCGGCGTGCCTGCTCTGGCACTGCGCTTGGCAGGCACGCCGTTTTCTATGAGTCGACTGTGGCGTACCAGCCGCGCCGCGCGTATCGAGGTTCGATACGGGACTTCACCCTACGAGAATAGCTCGCGGATCACTTCACCGTGCTCGACGATCTTGATGGGTCGGCGGTCGGCGGTGACGTATTCTTCGTCGGGGTTGATTTCCAGCACGTGGCAGAACGTCTGGAAGAGGTCGCTGACGCCCACCGGCCGGTCGGTCACGTGCAGGCCGTCGGCATCGGTGGCCCCGATGATCTGTCCGCCGCGGACGCCCGCGCCGCTGAAGCCGACCTGCCAGCCTTCGGAGTAGTGCTCGCGGCCGCCGTCGGGCTTGAACTTGGGAGTGCGGCCGAACTCGCCCATCCACACCACCAGCGTGTTTTCCAGCAGCCCGCGATCGGCCAGGTCGGCCAGCAGGGTCGAGTAGGCGGGGTCGACTTCGTTGCACAACAGCGGGTTCTCGGCGAAGCCCTTTTTGTGCGTGTCCCAACCCTGGTCGCCGGTCGAGCCGGTGCTGATCACTTCGACAAAGCTGACGCCCGTCTCGACCAGCCGCCGTGCCAGGAGGCATCCCTGGCCGAATTCCGTGCGGCCGTAGGCGTCGCGCAACTTGTCGGGCTCGCCCGAAAGATCGAACACGCCCACCTGCGGGCTGAGCACCATGCGGGCCGTGCGGCGGTAGACGTCCTGCTTTTCGTCGACGGCGGCCGTGGCGCCGGTCTTGGCAAACTCGGCGTCGAGACGCTCGGCCAGGGCCAGGCGGCGGCGCACCACGTCGGCTTCGACGGGAGCTGCGACGTTCGGCGGCAGGGCGCCCGGCGTATCGACCTTGAAGGGGTTGTAGCGCACGCCCAGCACGCCGGCGTCGACGTCGCGCGTGGTGATCCGTGGCTTGCCGATCCGGACGAAGCTGGGCAGATCGCTCTCGAACCGCTCGCGGTCGCGGGCCACGACGGCGCCCCAGGTCGGATAGCGCACCGCGGGGTTGAGGTGATAGCCGGTTCGCACCAGGGCGATTGCCCGCTCGTGATCCTTTTCGTCGCTCGACATCGAGCGAATCATGGCGATGCGGTCGAGCGACTGGGCCGTTTTCGGCCAGTATTCGGCAAACTGCACGCCGGGAATCTTGGTGTGAATGGCGTGGGCCGGACCCTGGTACTTCGAGCCGGGCTTGGGATTGAACGTGTCGTACTGGCTGGGGCCGCCGTCCATCCACAACAGGATCATCGACTTGCCGGCCTTGCGCACCTCGTCGGCCTTGGCGATCAGCAGGTCGTGCCAGCCGAGGCCCATCGCGCCGGCCAGGCCGACGCCGGTGCCCAGCGAGCGGCGCAGGAAGCCGCGGCGGCTGACAACGCCCTGGGGCGACATGTGCACGTCGACAATCGGATTCTCGTGATTCATGGCTACCGTCGGGTGGTGAACTCGGCCGAGTTGACGAGGCTCCACAGCAAGTCTTCGAACGCCGCACCGCGATCGCCCAAGGACTCGACGTGCTCGCACGCCACGCGCAACTCGTCGTCGGTGGGTTTACGGGCCAGCACGCGCTCGTAGAGCACGCGGCAGGCCGCCCGGTCGTCCGTCTCTTCGGCCAGCAGCCGCGCGAGCATCGTGTCGCTCTCGGGCGAGGCATCGATTTGCGCCTGCAACTGCTCGTTGTTCATCATCCACAGCGCCTGGGCCATCGTGCGCGGTGCATCGACGGCCGAGAACGAGGGATCGGCGCCAAACACGTCGTTGACCAGATCGCGCGTGCTTTTTGGCGGAGGCGGAAAGCGAATCGCCCCGGTCGGCTCGACCTTGGGCGGGACGATATTAGGCAGTTCGATGCCCACGGCCAGGGCCGCGAAGACTTCATCGCCGCGCAGCCGCAACGGAGTCTGGTCGGCCGGCAGGTCCGTGTCGACCGTGCGCACGCCACGGCGGTAGGCGTCGCTGGTGGCGATCAGTCGAAACAGGTCCTTCACGTCGTAGCCGGTGGCCTTGAAGTGCCCGGTGAGCGCTTCGTGCACGTCGGTCCAGACGGGGGATTGCGATTCGCCCAGATCGTCGACGGGCTCGTAGAAGCCGCGTCCCATCGTGCGGGCCCAAATGCGATTTACGAACGCCTTGGCAAACCAGGGGTTCTCGCGCCCGGTGACCCAGGCGGCAAGCTCCGCCCGGCGGCGCTCGTCGCTTTCGCCCTTGTCGAGCGAGTCGCCGTCGAGAAAACTGGGCGTCATCTGGCTGCCCTTTTTGCGCGGGTCGTCCATGTCGGGCATCAGGTACTCGCCCTTCTCGGCCGAGGTGACGACCGTGCCGCCGCCGTCGTTTTGCGAGAGCTTGCTCTTGGCCCGGGCGAAGAACGCGGCCATCTCGTGAAACTGCCGACGCTCCCAGCTATCGAACGGGTGATCGTGGCACTGGGCACAGCCAATCTGCTGGCCCAGGAAAATGCGGCTGGTTTCGCTGGCCAGATTGGTCGCGTTGCCGGCGTGATACCCCACGAACGTGGCCGCCGGCACTTCGTCGACTTTGCCCTTGGCCGTGAGCAACTCATGGACGACCTGGTTCCAGGGCGTGTTCACGTTGAAGTTCTTGGTGAGCCAGTGCTTCAGCGGCTTGTAGTTCAGGTAGGTCAGCTCGGGCGGCGGCACGCGGTAAGCGATTGTGTCGCTCCAGTAGTTTGCCCAATTCTCGCCGAACTCGCGGCTGGCGAGCAAACGATCGACCGCGGCGTCGTACTTGTCGTCGCTCGATTCGTCGGCAAATTGCTGCTGCTCGGCCAGCGTGGGCTGGCGGCCGATCAGATCGAAGCTCAGGCGGCGCAAGAATCCCCGATCGTCCTGGGAAACCTCCTGCTGGGCAGCGCCGGGCTGCTTCTGGATCAGCGCATCGAGTTGTTCGACGGTCAGCCGGGCGGCGGGTTTCTCGCCGTCCGCCGCGGGTGTCACGGGCAAATCGGCGGCGTTGAGCGCCGCGGGGACCGCGACGGTCCACGCTGCACATGCCAGCGTCGAGATCAGGACTTGCGATCGCACGGGCAACACCCACTGTAACGACTGACGGCAAAACCACTTACCAACGGGCGTGCAGTATAGCCCCTTGGGAAAAGCACCGTCAACGCTTTTAAGCGGAAAAGCGAGCATGCGGCCCGAGACGTCGGGCTTCGTTAACGTGGCGCTACACGATGTAAACCGCCTCAAGAAAAACGGTTGCCGCGAAGTTGTATTCGCCGACCCAGTTGGTACACTACGTCCGTCCCTGCTGGCGGCAACGCCAGTTGTGCACGTTCCCCAGAACCTTCTCAGCGGCGGGTTCTGGGGACTTTTTTTGCGCAGAGCTGCACGACGCGACGTGCCCGCGCGCGACGAAGTCGTTGAGAATCCACGCGCGTTGCGGCAAGCCGCAATCGCACGAGGCACAAGAGCCTAGATGGCGCCTGCCAGACTTCGCTCGTCAGGCGCGCTCGGCAATCTTCTGAGCCAGCGCTTCGGCCATGCGCTGGAAGACGTCGTCCCACACGTCGAGTTGCGACTGCCGGAACAGACGGATGCTGGGATACCAGGGGCTGTCGTCGCGGTCGAGGAACCACCGCCAGTCGACGTGGGCCGACAGCGCGATCCAGGTGGGCACTTCCATGGCGCCGGCGACGTGGGCGATGGCCGTATCGGCCGTCACGACCAGGTCGAGGTGCGAAAGGATCGCCGTCGCGTCCAGAAACGCACCGTCCTCATCCCAGGTGCCAAGCTCATGCAGCTTGAACTGGCTGTCTTCGAGCTGCTCGGTGCCGGCGCCTTTCTGCAGGCTCACCAACTGCACCGGTCGAACGGCCGCTAGCGGCGCCAATTCTGCCAGCGGGAAGGAACGCTGGGCGTCGAACAGATGCTTGGGATTGCCTTGCCAGCAAACACCCACGCGGAAGCCCGGCACTTCGGCCAACTGCTGGCCCCAGCGAGCGACACGCTCCTCATCCGGCGAAAAATAGGGGCCGCGCCACAGTTGTTCCATCGACAAGCCCAGCACGCCGGGCAGGCTCATCAGCGGACAACGCACGTCGAACGCGCCGGGCGGCGTGCCGATCGGCACGAGCTGGTCGATCCCTTCGCAGCCGGCGAGGATCGGAAGCAGCGGTTCCTGGCATTCGACGACGACGGTGCCGCCCCGCTGCTTGACGAGCGGCACATACCTCACGAACTGCAGCGTGTCGCCCAAACCCTGTTCCGCGTACAGCAGGATCGTGCGGCCCTCGAGCGGCGAACCGTCCCAACGCGGCTGGTCGAACGTGCGGTTCGAGAAGCTCTTGCACTCCCAGCGGGCTTCGTACTCGGCGAATCCGCGCTCGAGTTCGCCGCGCCGCAATAGATGCGTACCCAGCGAAAAGCGTGCATCGGGTAGATTGGGGTTCAACGCCACCGCTCTTTCGTAGCACGCGCCTGCTTCGTCCAGCCGGGCTTGCGCCTGGTAGGCCGTGCCGAGATTGTTGCGGGCTTCGCCCGAGTGCGGATCGAGCGAGACGGCGGTTTCCAGCACGGCCACCGCTTCGTCGTAGCGCTTGGCGTCGCGGAGCACGCTGCCCAGGTTCAGGTGCGCGCGGGCGTACGGGGGATCGGCCTCGACGGCGGCGCGCAGGATCTCGATGGCTTCGTCGTAGCGATCGAGATGCCCCAGCACGTTGCCGAGATTGATCATGGCCTTGATATACCGCGGCCGAATCGCCAGCGCCGCGCGATACGCCGCTTCGGCCTCGTCGAGCCGATTTAACTCGCGCAGCGTGTTGGCGAGGTTGTAGTGGGCCTCGGCCGAGTCGGGATCGGCGGCGATCGCATGGCGAAAGCTGGTGACGGCCTGTTCGAGCTGGCCGTCGTTGCGCAAGGCCGTGCCGAGATTGTAGTGGACCGAAGCCGACTGCGGCGCCAACCGCACGGCGCGGCGCAAGTGCTCGACGGCCTGCGCGTAGTTGCCCAGGGCCCCATGGGCGGCGCCGAGGTGGTTGTAGTACTCGGGATTGGTCGGATTGAGCGCAATGGCCCGATCGATGGCGTCGACCGCTTCGGCGGGTCGGCCGGCCTGCACGCTCAGCGCGCCCAGCAGATGCCAGGCGTCGGCCGCATCGGGGCGATCGGCCACCACCTCGCGATAGAGGCGTTCGGCCTCGGTGAGGTTCCCCGCCCGGTGCACGGCCAGGGCCTGAGCGAGTTTGTTCTCGAGGGTCGTGGTCATGGCAGAAGGCAGAGGCGGCTCAAAGCGCTACACGTCTGGAGTGTAGCATTTTTTCCCACCGCAACCGGTGATCGGCCACGCCGTCTGTGCCCGGCGGGCAAAAAAAACGAGAGGCGGCCGCGCTTGGCGACCGCCTCTCGGGCACTCGTGCGTACGGAGGCTCTCTTGGGGAGCAAACAGTCTTCTGCGGCAATCGACGTCGAGGCGGTCGTGCGACCTCTCGGCGTGCCCCCGTCCGCCGCCAATTCAGGCTGCTATTTGATCGCCACTCGCCGGCGGCGTGGACGTAAAAACGATGCCGGGCCCGTCGACTGGTAGGGCGAATTCACAGGTGCTACATCGACGCGAGGAGCCCGGCATCGCAAGGACCCATTGGCCGAGTTGTTGGCTCGGCCACCCTTCTGTTCGTTGGCGGGGCCCGAAGATATTTCCGACTCTTCGTTCCTTTTTTCCGCCGCCGCGCTCAGCGCCGGATCAAACTGCCGCTCGGCCAGCTTTTCGGCCAGCTCGGTCCGCAGCACCGTCACGTCCTTGGGAGCTTCGATTCCCACTCGCACGGCCTGTCCTTTGATCTGCAGGATCGTAACCGTGATGTTCGGGCCGATTTGAATCTGCTGCTTCGCCTTGCGAGTAAGCACCAACATGAGAACACTCCTTTGTCGCATTGAGAGATGAGATGCTGTCAGATGTGACTGTTCCGTTGGCTAGGGGATAAAGCAGCCCGCGTGCCAAAAGTCGACGAAATCGAAAATCCAAGCCGATGCGTCTGTAAATCAACGATTTGCGCCCACGAGCTGCTGAAAGCGTACACCGCTAGTACTGTACAAATTTACAAGTCGAAGTTACAAAATCTTCACGCCGAGCCCCGAACTGCTATTGCAGCGATCGAACGCCCGGTCGGTAGAGCTTCGTTTCCCGAGACCGCGCACGTCGCTTCTCGACCGTTTAACCGGAGCCGCCGGCGATTGCGCGGAATCTCCACCCGCAGCGCCGCTCTTACGCTAGCATGCGCGAAACGCGGTTACCCGCGATTCACGATTGAGAAGAAAGCGATCGCCGCGACACTTACGCCGACTTGTTGCGCCGCGTCATTTCATCGCGCAATTTCGCAGCCAGCTCATACTGCTCGGCGGCCACGGCCTGGGCCAGTTGCTCCGAGAGGCTCGGCTTCAGGTTGTACTGCTCGCGCAGCGTATCGCGCAGCTCGTAGAGACGCTGAACCAGGTCGTCCTCTTCGTACTGGTCCTCGGCGTCGTAGTGCACGAACAGGTCGTGGAACCGCCGCAGGCCGTCGGACAGCTCGTGCATGGCGGCCTCCGGGCTCTTTTCCTCCAGCACGGCCAGCGTGGCCGCCTGGGTGCGGTGAAACAGCACAAACGGCCGGTATTGCTCGTGCGATAGCGTCCATTCTTCGCCGGGCGAGTGGTCGCGGGCGAAGTCCATGAAAGCCAGCGTGTGATCGGCGTCCTCGGTCGCCCGGCGAAACTCGCGCAGTGCCAGCCAACACACGCGGCGGTGATAGTACTGCATGAACTCGCGATCGGCCTCGGCACACTGCGTGGGGCTGAGCACCAGGTCCTCGTTCCCCTCCACTTCAGCCAGCTCGGTGAGGTAGTCGAAGTAGGTCAGCGCACCGCTGGGCCTCAGCCCGTCGGGGCGTCCGGTGATCTCGAGCTGCAATACGCCCATCTCGACGCGCATTTGCAGCACTTCACGACCATCGGAGGCCCGCACGAGTCGGGCACTGATTTCGCCAGGCTCGTAGGGCCACTCCTGCAAGATGCGATCAATGTCGTATCTGCGAGGCATGCACGACCTCGTGCTCTTAGGGACAATTCGTTCAGAGACGACAGCCTCATTATATCGGCTGGGCCAATTCGGGACCACCTGCGTCGAGGTCCAGGCGACGCACGACGTTACGAAAACCGGCCCGTTTTTTCACGTTGGCTTACCCGCATATGCGTGCAAACCGCGCCGCTATGATTGCGAGACTCGCTCGCGAGAAATGGTTCGCACTTCCCTGTCGACGCTCCCGCACCGCTCCCTCAAAGGGCGGGATCAGTCGTCGCGCACCGGACGCCGTAGCTGTTTCTTGCGAGCCTGGGCCTGCTTGGATTCCAGACGCCGCTGTTTGGCCGCACGCGAAGGCTTGGTCGGCTTGCGCTTCTTGGGCGGCACGGCTACGGAGGCGAGCATGGCGCAAAGTTTCTTGCGTGCGTCGTCCACGTTGCGGGCCTGGTCGCGGTAGCGCTGGCTGCTGACGATAATATCGCCGTCGGTGGTGATGCGGCTGCGATAACGGGCCAGGAATCGCTCCCGCACGTCGTCGGGCAGCGCCTCGCTGGTTCGTGCCCGCCACCGCAGCATGGCCTTGCTGTTGACTTTGTTGACGTTCTGGCCGCCGGGCCCCGAACTGCGCGCGAACGTCGTTTCGAGTTCCGACTCGGGAATGCGGATGCGCGAGTTGACGGTCAACATGGGAAAACGCGCGTGGCAAGGGGTGCTTGGTGAGACGCCTGGTGCAATGTTACCTTGGAGAGCTGGGTTCGGTGAATGGTTCGGCCTGTTGCGGGGAGCAGATCATGCAGCGCGTCGGTTGGTGGATCCTGTTTTTTGCCGTCACGCAGGCGTCGGCCTGCGCGGAGGAGCCTGCCGCGCGGCCCGCTGCGGCAGCGTCCTCGGCCCAGGCGGCCCCGGGCGAAGGGAGCGATTGGCCGGCTTTTCTGGGCCCCACGGCCGACAGCAAGTCGCCCGAGACGGGCATTCTCACCAAGTGGCCCGCCGAGGGGCCGCCCCTTCTCTGGAAGCTGGAGTTGGGCACCGGGTACTGCATGCCGACAATTTCCGAAGGGAGGCTGTTTCAATTTGACCGCGTCGACGACTTGGAGCGGCTGCGGTGTCTCGACGCCCGCACCGGCAAGCAGCATTGGGAATTCACCTACGAAAGCCAGTTCGAAGATCTGTACGGCTACGACAACGGTCCGCGCTCGTCGCCGGTGGTCGATGGCGACCGCGTGTACACGTTCGGCGCCGAGGGCATGCTGCACTGCTTGAACACGGTCGACGGTAAAGTGTGCTGGAAGCTCGACACGGCCGACAAGTTCGGCGTGATTCAGAACTTTTTCGGCGTGGGCAGCACGCCGGTCGTGGAGAACGACCTGCTGATCGTGATGGTGGGCGGCAGCCCGCCGGAGAGCAAGAGCGTGCCGCCGGGACAACTCGACCGCGTGGTGGGCAACGGCACCGGCATCGTGGCGTTCGACAAGATGACCGGCGAGGTGAAGTACGCGATCACCGACCAACTGGCCAGCTACGCCACGCCCAAGCTGGCGACCATCGACGGCCGGCGGTGGTGCTTTGTCTTCGCGCGCGGCGGTCTGGTCGGATTCGAACCGGCCAGCGGAAAAGTGGACTTCGAGTTTCCCTGGCGGGCCTCGCTCCTGGAAAGCGTCAATGCCAGCGACCCGGTTGTGGTCGGCAATCGCGTGTTGATTTCGGAGACGTACGGTCCCGGGGCAGCGCTGCTGGAAGTACGGCCGGGCCAGGAACCCGAAGTCGTGTGGAGCGATGCGGAGCGGCGGCGCGACAAATCGTTGCAGACGCACTGGAACACGCCGGTCTACGTCGACGGTTATGTGTACGCGTCGAGCGGCCGCCACACCGAAAACGCTGAGCTGCGCTGCGTGGAGTTCGACACCGGCAAAGTGATCTGGAGCCAGCCGGACCTGACGCGCTCGTCGCTGCTGTACGTCGACGGCCATTTCGTGTGCTTGAGCGAGGACGGCACGCTGCGGCTGGTGCGCGCCAATCCGAACAAGTACGACCCCGTGGCCGAAGTGGTGCTGCAGGATCGCCCCCCGACGGAGCCGAATCCGTTCGATTTCAAACCGCCGCGCCTGCTGCGTTATCCGGCCTGGGCGGCGCCGATCCTCTCGCAGGGGCTGCTCTACGTGCGCGGGGTCGACCGGCTGGTTTGTTTGGAGTTGATCCCCGGCAGCCGAAGCGCACAATGAACGGTACGCGGCAGTTGCTTGCAGGCGGCAGGTTCTCCCGGGCGTTAAAAGTCTGATCACACGCCGGCAATTCCGCTCGCGGCAAGCTATGGCAAACACGCGGCAATTCGATTTCGTGGTGATCGGCACCGGCCCCGGCGGAGAGGGCGCCGCGATGCGCGCCGCCAAAGGGGGTAAGCGCGTCGCCGCCGTCGAACGCTTTCAGATGGTGGGCGGCGGCTGCACGCACTGGGCCACGATCCCCAGCAAGGCCCTCCGCCAAGCCATCTACCACACCAACGTCTGCAACCAGCACACCGACTACCGCGGTCTGGAATCGCACAACCGGTTGTCGTTCCCCGAGCTGCTGGCCACGGCCAATGCGGTCATCAGCAAGCAGGTCGACTTGCGCGAAGGTTTCTACGAGCGCAACGACGTGGCGTTGATTCCCGGCACGGCGAAGTTTATCGACCCCCACACGATCGAGGTCGTGCGGCCTGGCGCAGCACTCCAGCGGATCAGCGCAGACGTGTTCGTCATTGCCTCCGGCTCGCGACCGTACCGCCCCAAGGACGTCGACTTCTCACACGCGAACATCTTCGACAGCGACACGCTGCTTTCGCTCGATCGCACGCCGGCGAGTATTACGGTCTACGGGGCCGGCGTCGTGGGGTGCGAGTATGCTTCGATGTGGCGCAACATGCAAGCGCGGGTGACCCTGGTGAACACGCGCGACCGGCTGCTGTCGTTTCTCGACGACGAGATCATCGCGGCGCTGACCTACCATCTCTCCGAAAACGGCGTGCGCATACTGCACAACGAGGACTACGAGCGCGTCGAGGGCACCGACGATGGCGTGATCCTGCATCTCGAAAGCGGCAAGAAGGTCCGCTCCGAAGTGTTGCTGTGGGCAAACGGCCGCAGCGGCAACACCGAGGACCTGGGGCTCGAAAATATCGACGTTAAGCCTAACCACCGCGGACAGATCGAGGTCAACGAGCACTACCAGACGACGCAGCCGCACATCTATGCCGTGGGCGACGTGGTCGGATACCCGTCGCTGGCCAGCGCCTCATACGATCAGGGGCGTTTTGCCGCCGGGCACTATCTCGGCGAATCGGACTACTACCTGGTCGAAGACATTCCCACGGGCATCTATACCAGCCCCGAGATTTCATCGTTGGGCAAGACCGAGCGGCAACTCACTGAGGAGAAAGTGCCATACGAAGTCGGCAAGGCCAGCTTCAAGCACCTGGCCCGGGCTCAGATCACGGGGCTCACCGCGGGCATGCTGAAGTTGTTGTTTCACCGCGAAACGCTGGCGCTGTTGGGCATTCACTGCTTTGGGCAGAACTCGGCCGAGATCGTTCACATCGGCCAGGCGATCATGGGCCAGCCGCCGCCGAACAACACGATCCGCTACTTCCTCACCACCACGTTCAACTACCCGACGATGGCCGAAGCGTATCGCGTGGCGGCCCTCAACGGCATGAACCGCGTGTTCTAACGGAGTGACGGTGGGCGAGCTTCAGCGCGCGAGGCGCACTTAGCACACCAACTGGCGGAACGCGCACTTGGAGCGTTCGAGCAGCTCGCAGTAGTCGATGCACTCGACGGCTTCGCCCATCAGTTCGACGTCGTAGTAGCCGTCGTAGCCGGCCTTCTGAATCGCGGCGACCATGTCGCCCAGCGGCAGGTTGCCCTCGCCCAGCGAGCAGCGGTTCTGCTCGTGCTCCGGCGGGGCGCTGGCATCGCCCAAATGGACGATGGCCGTATGTCTCGCCAGATCGCCGATCCGGTCGAGAATGCCCGACTCGTGGCCGAGCTGGTAAGTGTCGAACACGAGCTTGAGCTGCGAACTACCGAGGCCTTCGATGAGGTCCAGCGTCTCGTCGAGTCCGGTGAGAAACGTCCACTCGTCGGCGCAGCCGGGGTGCATCGGCTCGATGGCCAGCACCACGCCAAGGTCTTCGGCCACGGGCAGAAGGTCGCGCAAGGCACTGGCGAACAGCCGCCGGGCATGGTTCTGCGTGTGGCCGTTGCGGCCTCCGCTGTAGACGACCAGGCAGCCGGCTTCGAGCGACGAGGAGAGCGCGATGGCGTCGCGTGCGTCGGCGACCGATTCTTCGTAGGTGTGGCCGTCGCTGCCGGTGAACCCGCCGGCCCAGAGCACGTTGGACACGCGCAACCCGCTTTGATGCAGCAGGGATAGGGCCCGCTCTTCCCCGCAATCGGCCATCTTTTGCCGCCAGACGCCCACGGCGTCGATGCCGGCTTCTTTGTAGTGCTTGAGGTCTTCCTCGAATGACCAGCGATAGGTGGTCATCTCGTTGATCGACAGGCCTGCCATTGCCGTCTCCCGCGCCGGACGCGAATCCTCAAAGAAGCCGTCCCACCGTGGCCGGCCGTCGCGTGCGGCCCGCTAGTATCGGAAATCGCGCCCGTCGTGTAAAGCGAGTCAGCGGCGCGGCTGGCGGCCGGGACTTGCCGCGGTCGGCGCGGAAGGAGTTGCCGCCGGAAGAAACGGTTGCCAGGCTTGCCGATCGCCGTCTGATAGGCGGATGGCGGCTTACCGCGTCAGCCCCGCGGCCAGCGGAGCAACGTGCCAGGGTGCCACTGGCGGCCGGATGCTGGCAGCCTTTTTCTGCTCACGCGCGGGCTTTTTGGCTTTCTGGGGCTTGCCGAGGTTCCAGGCGTCGAGCCATTGCTCGCGATCCCGTTTCAGCTTGAAATCGTCCGACAGACGCTGCTCCATGTCGCGCAGGTGGCCGGCGCCGTAGAAAATGGCGATCTTCTTCTTGCCGGCGTCCAGTTGCTCGCGCAGCTTCTCGAGCGCCACCTTATTGCGCTCGGTAATGATCGTCGAACCGTCGGGGCCGTCGAGCGCCTGCATCACCCCCTCGAGGCTCTCGAACTGCTCGGCCATCACGCGCTTCAGCGCCGTCGAGCGATCGTTGTCGAAGAACGCCGATAGCAGGTCGAAATCGGACGTGGGGTTCTTCTGCGCCGACTGCTGGGCCATGGCGTGCCCCATCATGCGGAAAAACATCCCGAAAAAGCTCTCTCCGCGGTCCTCCATCGACTTGGCAAACGCGTCGGGCGACATGTCCGCATGGACCATATTGTCCTTCGTGTAGTCCACGCACTGGAGCTGATGCTCCAGCTCCAGCATGTCCTTCAGGCCGTTCTGCAGCATGGCGACCGGGTGGTTGCTCGGCTTGGTGCCCTTCTCGACGCGGGTGCCGTCGGGGGCGACGAGCTCGTAAAGCACGACGTCGTAGTCCTCGAACGCCTTGTTCAGCGCCTCGTAGTAGCTGCTTTCGCCGACGTGGACCGCGCCGACCAGGTCGACCGACACTCCCCCGCTGTCATCGGCGGGCACGAACCGCACGATCACCGTTTGCAGCGATAGCGGCTCGTCGGCCTCGTCGCGATCGATGCGGATATATTTGTGCGTTTCCGCCTGGGAATCCTCCGCTGGGGGCGTTTCGGCCCGGGCGGCCACGCTCCAGGCAGCTAGCAGCAGGAACAGCAAAGTGGTCATGCCGGCTTGGGGGGATCGGATCATGGCTGGCTTTCCTTAAATGGGAGGATCCACGCCGCGGTGCGTCGCGCAAGCGCTTCAGCGAAAGTATATGCGGGGTCTGGGGCTGCGACAAACCACCGCATGGATCGCCCACGGAGTTCGCTGCGGCCCGCACTGCGTGAGTCGGAGTGAGAGGATTCCGTAGTATATATGTGAAACTGGGATGACTTGGACGCCCAGTCTGAGGCCAGAGCTGGGTGCCTGCTGACTTCACGGCTAGGCAATTTGGCCGCCGAAGGGGCCGATATGGTTGCGCCGTGCCGCATATCTAACCCAGTTTGAAGCCGGAGTGGTGGAATGACCGGCATTTTCGGAAGAGCTTGCCTTTCTTACTTAATTCGCGTGACAGGCACGGCCGATACTACCGTCACACCCAAAGCGCGGGCACTCCGTGTTGGAGGCGCGCCTGCGCGGCAAACTCAAATGCGAGCCAAGGTGGATGGGAAAGATGTTGAGCAAACGTACGGTGATCTGGCTGACAGCTCTTGCGGCGGCCATCTTCATGGCCGGTCGAGCGATGGCGCAACCAGCGCACTCGAACCTGAGCTATCCGACTCCGCATCCAACGTACGAACACGGTTCGGCGCCATTTGCGGTGCAGTACCCGGGAAAGGACAAGTTCGTCCAGCCGTTCCACCCGGTGGGCTTCGAGCCGAAGATGGACTGGTTCGCTCCGGCCGAGACGAGCACCTACGGCCGCGGTCCGCGGCCGAACATCGGTTACTTCTTCAGCTACGAGCGCGTGTTCTGGTCGCTGGCGGCGCCGGAGCATGCACCGGTTGGCAGTGAGATTAATCCCAACATCATTCCGCCCGGCCAACAGGTTAGTATTCCGCAGTTCTTCAAGAACGGCCCCAGCCTGTACAACACGTTTATCAACGCCGAGGGTGCCTGGGGCAATCGGTGGGAACTGGGCTACATCGACACCGACGACTACGGCTGGTTGGTAAGCGTCATCGACCACGTCAGCCAGGGGCAATACAGCATCGACAACCGCCCGGCGTTTTTCCTGGGCGATCCCAACGGGCTGCTGGACGGAACCATTGCGTTTACGGAAACGGTCTCCGATAACACTCTTCCGGTCAACGCCGGCATCGTCCCCTTCCTCTTCGACGAGGTGCGGCTCGAGAACCAAACCTACCTCAACGGTGCGGAGGTCTCGCGGTTCTTTCGAGCCCGGCGCCTGCACAGCGGAGCGTATTTCGAATTGCTGTACGGCGTCCGCTGGTTCCAGCTTGCCGATACGCTGGTCGTCGAGGCCGAGGGCACTTCAGGGACGACGTCCGTGAGCTATCCCGGGCAAAATATCAACGGAACCGCGGTGGACCCGGTGACAGTTTCTTTTCCGACCAACATCCTGGACGCGAGTTTCTGGAGTCTACGTACGCAAAACAACTTGATCGGGCCTCAAATCGGGATGCGGTTCTTTAAGCAACGAGGCCGGTGGGTGACGTCCGCTTCCGCTCGCTTTCTGGCGGCGGCCAACTTCCAGAACCTGCACATGAAGACGAACCTGGGCACCAACACGATTGCGAACCAGGCCGCGTCCAACAGCAACTTCTTCACGGACTTCGTGGGCATCGGGTCTGAGAGAAGCCGCTACACCACTACCTTCTCGCCGCTGGGTGAGCTGCGTGTCGACGTGGCGTACAACGTGACGCGTGCCGTGGGGTTGAAGGTCGGCTACACCGGCATGGTCGTCGGCAACGTCTCGCGCGCCAGCACCAGCATCGACTACAATGATCCCAATCTGATCGGCATCCGCGACAACAACTTCAACGAGATCTTCTTCGTCAACGGCATCAACTTTGGCTTCGAGATCAATCGCTAGGCGCGCACCCTAAGCGCAAAAGCTCCAGGGAACCCTGGGAAAAGCGTTTCCCGGGCCGCGCCAGCCGTGCGACTGCTCGCACAACGCGCTATTGCCGCGTGCTCAATTCTCGCAGCTCGTCGAGCTCGATCATCAGCCGATGACGCAAGGGGCTCTCAGGACGCAACTCTTCGAGCAGCGCCTCTGCCTTGTCGAAAGTCTCGCTGGTCTTCTCGCCTTTGAACAGACGGGACCAGCTCCGCGAAACTTCTTGCTCAGTCAGCACGCTTTTCACCTCTCGTGGGGCACCAGGGCAATCAACCTGTTGCCCTATTCTATTTTCGATTGCCTCGCGTGGCTAGCTCTGTCATGCTTGGACCCCGTGACGCCGCCGACCGGCCGGCACCGACGGCGCCAACCGTGCCAATCAGGCAATCCAGCATGACTACGCTCGTCACCGGCGCCACCGGCCTCTTGGGCAACAACGTCGCTCGGCAACTCCTCGCAGGCGGGGACCGGGTGCGCGTGTTAGTACGGCCCCAGGCCGATTCTCGCTGCCTGGCCGACCTTCCCAGCGTCGAGGTCGTCCACGGCGACGTCCGCAACGGCGCAGAAGTCGCCCAGGCCACCCGGGGCGCCCACCGCGTGGTACACGCGGCCGCCTACGTGCACATCGGCTGGAAGGGGCTCGAAACGGCCCGCTCGGTCAACGTCGAGGGCACGCGCAACGTCGCCCAGGCGGCGCTGGCCGAGGGGGCGACCATGGTGCACGTCTCCAGCATCGATGCCCTGGGCATGCCCCGCGGCTCCGAACCGGCCGACGAGGAGACCGAGCCGGCCGGCGGCGTGCTGTGTCCCTACGTGGTCACCAAACGCGAGGCCGAGCAGGTCGTGCTCGAGCATGTCCAGCGGGGGCTGTCCGCCAGCATCGTGAATCCGGGTTTCATGATCGGCCCCTACGACTGGAAGCCCTCGTCGGGCCGCATGTTGCTTTGGGTGGCCTGCGGCTGGGGGCTGTTTGCACCGCTGGGAATCAACTGTTTTTGCGATGTCCGCGACGTGGCCGCCGGCATTCAGACTGCGCTAGAGCGCGGTCAAAGCGGGCGGCGTTACATCTTGGGCGGCCATTCGCTCTCCTATTTCCAAGCCTGGCGGATCTTCGCCGAAGTTACCGGGGCGACGCCACCGCTGTTTCCCATCGGTCCGCTGGTGCGGCGCGGCGCGGGCTACGTGGGTGACGCGGTGGCGCGGATCACCGGGCGCGAGCCCGACGTTAACAGTGCCGCCACGGCCCTGGCAGCCCAAAAGCGGCGGTTTACCAGCGCGCGAGCGGAAAGGGAGTTGGGATACGCCATCCGGCCGCTGCGTGAATCGGCCGCCGACGCCTGGAGCTGGTTTCGGCAGCACGGCTACGCCTGAACGTGCTCGCGTGCCTACCGCGCTCGGGCGGGCGAAGCGCTGCCGGCGTGCACGCCGTTGGTCGTGGCGGCGGGCTGCTTCAAGTAGCGCGTATCGATGCGCGCCAGTTCCTCGGCCACGGCCTCGACGGTGTCGCGGATCTGCTGATCGGAGTGCTCCGAAGTGATGAAGAACCGCAAGCGAGCCGCTTCTTCCTCTACGGCCGGATGCAGAATCGGCTGCACGTTGATGCCCCGGTCGAACAAGGCTTGCGCCAGCCGCAGCGTGTCGAGCGAGTTGCCCAGGATCACGGGCACGATCGGCGAGCCCTGGCTCATGCCCGTGTTCAGGCCGCGCTCGCGTGCCAGCTTCAAGAACAACTCGGAGCGATCGTGCAGCCGGGCCACGCGCTGTGGCTCGGCCTCGAGCACGCGCAAGGCGGCCAATGCCGCGGCCGTGTTCGACGGCGTCATGCCTGCGGCGAACAGGAAGCCTGGGGCCGTGTACTTGAGATATTCGATCAGTGCATGATTGCCGGCAATGTAGCCGCCGCAACTGCCCAGCGACTTGCTGAGCGTGCCCATCCAGACATCGACTTCGCGGGGGTCGATGCCGAAGTGCTCGCTGACGCCGCGGCCGCGGCGGCCGAGAATGCCCAGCGAATGGGCCTCGTCGACGTACAGCAGTGCCTTGTGGCGGCGTTTGATGTCGATGAACCGCGGCACGTCGGAGATGTCGCCGTCCATGCTGTACACGCCCTCGATGGCGATCACTACCCGGCGATAGGCACCGCGCAGCTCCTCGAGCAGCGCGTCGAGCGCTTTGCAGTCGTTGTGCGGGAAGGCGCGGCGGCGGGCGCCGGACAAAATCGCTCCCTGAACGATGCTGTTGTGCGCCAAGGCGTCGTGCAGGATCAGGTCACCGGGGCCCAGCAGGTGCCCCAACGTCGTTTCGTTGGTGCTGTGTCCGCCGACAAAGGCCAGGGCCGCATCGACGCCGATGAAATCAGCGATGGCCTGTTCGAGCTCGCCGTGAATGGGCTTCTCGCCCGAAACGAGCCGGCTGGCCGAGACGCTGGTGCCGTAACGTTCGATGGCCCGCTTGACGGCGGCCACTACGCGCGGCTCGCCCGAGGTGCCGATGTAGTTGTAGCTGGAAAAGCTAACCATCTCCCGGCCGTCGATCAGCGTCGTGTCGTTGATCACGCGCTCGTGCACGGTGAAGAACGGGTTGCGGTAACCGGCCGAGTACGATGCTTCCATCTGCTGCTTGAGCCGCTTGTATTCCGGGAAGCATTCGAAGCGGTACGCTTCCTCGGGAATCTCCTCGCTGGCGGCGCGCTCTTCGCGAGCCCGGGGCGTTTTGCCCAGGTAGGTCTCCACCGCGGCGGCGACTTCGCGCACCGTCTCGATTTGCGGCAGGACGTCTTCGGGGAACCGACCGCCGTAGGTCTCTTCCAGTGCCGCGACGATTTCCATCCGCTCCAGCGAATCGAGCCCCAGCTCGACGATCGAGCTATCGATCGAGAGGCCTACGGCGCGCTCCTTGGCCACAGCGCGGACATGCTCCAAGACGATTTCCACCGTGGTCATCTCCGCCTGGGTCCGCGTCGACTTCCCATTGGCATCGCGGGCCGGAGAGGCGTGCGCCGGGTCGCGCCGTGCGCCGCGTGCGAGGCCTGCCGCGGCTTTGTCCGAGGCGGGAGATTGGGCGGCCGGCTGGGCCGCCGGAGCGGCACTCCAACTGCGCCACAAGGCCACGGACGGCAACGAGCCATCGATAAAGGCCTGACGGCAGGCGTGCCGCTGGATCTTGCCGCTGGAGGTTTTGGGGATCGTGCCCGCCTTCATCAGCGCCACGCCGTCGAGATTCAGCTCGTGCTCGGCCGAAACCGCGCGGCGGATCGCTTCGATTACACCGTCGAGCTCTTCCAGCGGTCCGCGCTCGATTTCCTGCACCAGCACCAAACGATCGACGCCGTCGACTTCGGCCACAAAGGCGGCTCCGTTGCCCTGCCGCACTCGGGCATGACTGCGGTCGGCCGTGGCTTCGATATCCTGCGGATAGTGATTCAGGCCGCGGATGATAATCAGGTCTTTCAGCCGGCCGGTGACGAACAACTCGCCGTCCTGGATGAATCCGAGGTCGCCGGTGCGCAGATACGGGCCTTCGCCCGTGTCCTTCAGGTAGGCCTTGAACGTGCGCTCGGTCTCTTCTGGTCGTTTCCAGTATCCTTGGGCAACGCTGGGACCGCTGACCCAAATCTCGCCGACCTGGTCGGGCGGCTGCGTCGTCATGTGTTCGGGGTGGGCGATCAGAATGCTTTGATCGAGCAGCTTGCCGCCGCTGCCGACCAATTCGCGAGCGCCGTCCTCGTCGGACAGGGCATCGACGACGTGGTTGTTCTCCAAGGCTTCCGAATCGAAGGTGCGCACCACCGGCAAGGCCGCCTTGAAGCCGCCGGTGACGATCAACGTGGCCTCGGCCATGCCGTAGCAGGGATAGAAGGCTGTGCGGCGGAACCCGGCCGGCTCGAACATCCTCGAAAACGCGTCGATCGTCTCGGCCCGAACCGGCTCGGCGCCGTTGAACGCCAGGTTCCAACTCGACAGATCGAGCGTGGCCCGCTGCTCGGGCGTGACTTTCTTCACGCACAGGTCGTAGGCGAAATTGGGCCCGCCGCTGATCGTGGCCCGATAGCGCGAGATGGCCTTCAGCCAGCGCAGCGGCTTCTGCAGGAAGGCCATCGGGCTCATCAGCACGTTGGGCCGACCGATGTACAGCGGCTGCAAAATGCCGCCGATCAGCCCCATATCGTGATAGCTGGGCAGCCAGAAAACGCCGCCGCCGCTGCGCGTGTGCTCGAAGGCATAGGCGATCGAGGCCGAATTGTGCATCAGGTTGGCATGCGTCAGCATCACGCCCTTGGGCACGCCGGTCGATCCCGAGGTGTACTGCAGAAAGGCCAGCGTGTCGCCGTGCACGTCGGGCGATTGCCACTGGTTTTCAATCTTCTCCGGCAACTGGTCGGTGCACAGCCACTCGATCTTCGTCAGATCCGGCGTCTGGTCGAGCACCGGCTGCACGCGTTCCCAAACGGCGAACGTCGTCAGCGCCACGCGGGCATCGGCATCGTCGGCAATGCTCTGGATACGCGTGAGCGATCGATTCCTCCGGGGCGGATACGCGGGCACGGCCACGACGCCCGCGTATAGACAACCGAAGAACGCCGCGATGAAGTCGAGACCGGCCGGATACAGCAGCAGGGCCCGCTCGCCGGCGAGGTTCATTTCCTGCAGCCGGGCCGCGACGGCGCGGGCCTGGCGATCGAGCTCGCGGTAGGTCAGTTCAACTTCGTCGGTCTCGCCGTCAAGCAGGTAGATGAACGCCCGATCGCGCGGTTGGTGCGACGCACGGTGCTGGACGAGTTCAACGAGGTTCGAAGGACCGAAGAACGATCCCGGCAATTGATCCAAATGCACGGCGATACCGTCAATTCACAGGTGCGGGAGGAGGCCCAAGGCCGGATGCGGGCGCGCTATGACCTATTCCTACCATCGGCCGCTGCCACCGCAGGCACGAAGCCTCTTGCGTCGCACGGTATGTTCGATACGGGCAACCCGCCTGTCCACGACAAGCGTCAAAAACTGCCACCTACCCGTGTCGATTCCCGGGCTCGAAAACCGGTAGATACCGACGAGCCAAGCTAATCGGCACAAAATACCACGTTTGCCAGTTTTGTTCAAACTCCCTCGCGGGACACGCAGAAATCCTCGGAGATGGCGCTAGCCGCAATCGGCCCTTAGGACCAGTCGAGGCCCGTAAGCTTGCGAATCCGGCTCTCGTAGTCCCCAATCAACCCTCCAATGACGCTCCAGTCGCCCTGCCGGAAGATCTCGATATCGCCCTGGGGATTGATGCGAATCTTGCTCTGGTTGTCGACGCCCGCGGCCTGCAGGTCGGAAACCTCGTCGTTGCCGACGAGCTGCAAGAGCGTGGCCCCGTTGATTTCCACGAATTTCATGCGGTGAATTTCCAGAAGACTGGGTTGCGACGGCGCTCGGCCGACGTGTGCCCACATGATATCCGATCGGTCGCTCCGATTGAACAACTTCGAGGGCGACTTCTCGCGCCACTACTCGGGTGGCAAGGCGGATTGCACGGCCGCCGCCAGCCTCAAGAACGCCGGCACGTCGAGCTGTTCGGCCCGGATTTCGCCCCGCAGATCGAGCGCCGCGAGAATCTCGTCGACTTGCGGCTTGTCGAGCCGCCCCGAATAGGTGCTGAGCATCACACCCCGCAAGAACTTCCGCCGGTGCAGGAACATCGACCGCACGAAGTCGTGAAAAAATGCCAGGTCGGCGATGGCGTCGCGCCGCGGGCGGTCGACTTCGAGGTGGATGATCGCCGAAGTCACTTTCGGGCGGGGCCAGAAGACGCTCGGAGCCAGCGTGCGCACGATCTCGGTGCGGCATTGGCACTGAATCCACACGCTCAGCGCCCCGTAGTCCTTCGAGCCAGGAGTGGCAACCATACGGTCAGCTACCTCCTTTTGCACGGTGACGGTCATCGCCGCCGGCACGATCGTCGAGGAGAGCAGGTTGGCGATTACGGGCGTGGCCACGTTGTAGGGCAGATTGGCCACGAGCTTCAGCCGCCGGGCGTCGTGGACCGCCAACTGCCGCTCGACTTCGGCCACGACATCCGGATTGAGGTTGCTCTTGTTCTTCAGCGCGTCGGCCCGCAACAGCGTGACGTTGGGGTGCGCGATCAACTCCTCGCGGGCCAATTGATGCAGTTGATGGTCGATTTCGACGCTTACGACGGCGCCTGCCAGCGGAGCCATGAGATCGGTCAAAGCGCCGGTGCCAGTGCCGACCTCGAACACGACGTCGCGCTGGTCGAGCGCGGCGCGATCGACCAGCAGCCGCAACAGATTCCCCTCGATGAGAAAGTTTTGCCCGTGCCGGGTGTTGAGCCGGATGCCGGCTTCGGAGAAGCGCTTGGCGAGGTACGAGATCGTTTGCGTGTTGGAAGTGGGCGGCATGAACGACCCTGGGGCTGCCTTTGGCTGCGACTGCTCTAGCCGGGCTGCGCGGTGTCGAGCTGTTTCTGCGCGTACTTGGCCAACAGATCGGTCTCGAGATTCACGCGATCGCCGGGGCAAAGCTTGCCCAACGTCGTGGCCGCGATCGTGTGGGGAATCAGAGCCACGCTGAAACGATCGGCCTCGACCTCGACCAACGTGAGGCTCACGCCGTCGACGGCCACGGATCCCTTGCTGACGATATAGCGACCCAATTCAGGCGGAAAGCGGAACCAGAAGGTGGACCATTCGCCCTCGTCGTTCCGCGCGTCGAGCGTGGCCAGGCCCTCGACGTGCCCGGTGACGAAGTGCCCGCCGAGCGTGTCGCCCACGCGCAGCGACGGCTCGAGGTTCAGCTCGCTGCCGGGCTTGAGTTCCCCCAGGTTTGTGCGTGCCAGCGTCTCGGGGCCGGCTTCAAAGCTGAGCGTCTCGCCATCGAGCGCGACCACCGTGAGGCAGCAGCCGTTCAGCGCGATGCTGTCTCCGATTGCCGCCTGCGCAGCGATCTCGCGGGCCGCGACGCACAGACGCTTGCCGAGGCCCTCGGCCTGGACGTCGCGTACTTCGGCCAGCGCTTGAACCAGTCCCGTGAACATCGCGGTCACACCCCGCTCGTGTGCAAGCTAGAAAATCGGGTCGTGCGACGGGCGCTTCAGGAACAGGCGTTCCCAGGCGTATCGCAGCGGCGAGTAGAGCACCAGAAAACAGCCGATCACCGGCACCGAATACCAGCGAATCGACATGATGGCCACGAACGCGAACACCAGCAGTACCACGTGGCCGAAGCTCCGCTGGCCGCGAAACACCTGGTTCACCACGTGCGGATAGGGAATCCGAGAGACCATCAACAGCGCCGTGAGCAGCGCGAAAAACGGCAAGCCCATCTGCACGGCGTGGTCGAGCTCTTCGTGATAGACGAACAGCGTGCCATCGCGGCGCAGCTCGTAGAACATGATGCCAAAGCCCGCGATCGCCGCGGCGGCCGCCGGCGAGGGCAGGCCCTGGAACTGCATGTGGTCGTCTTCGGTGGCGGTTTCGACGTTGAAGCGCGCCAGCCGCAGTGCCGCGCAAGCGGCGAATGCCGCCGCGATCAACCAGATCGTGTCGTGTGAATAGGCAAACGCCGGACACATCTTTACCAGTAAGAACCCCGGTGCCACCCCGAAGGACACCACGTCGCATAAGCTGTCTAACTGGGCTCCAAAGTCGCTGGTAGAGCGGGCCAGCCGGGCCACCTGGCCGTCGAGCGCGTCGAAGATCATGGCCAGGAAAATCAGCCAGCCGCTCAGCATGATATTGTGCGTGTCGTTCGCAGGATCGAGCTGTCGCATGACCCGCGTCGGATTGACGAACGAAATCTTGTCGACCTCCGCGGGGATGTCGGTCGACGTGGGCCGATCGACGCGCGCGGCGACAACGATCGCGAAGAAGCCGCAGACCAGATTGGCCAGCGTGAACACCGTGGGGAACACGGCGACGGTGCGAATGCGATTCATGCGTCGTTCCTGGGAGCCTCGACGTTCGTGCCCGCCGCGTAGCGGGCCAGCACGGTGCTACCGCCTTTTACCTTCTGTCCCACGCGGGTCAGCACTTCCAGGCCGGCCTCGTCGGGCAAAACAAGCTCGGTGCGCGAGCCCAGTTTGATCATACCGAATTTGTGGCCCCGCGCGACGAGCTCACCGCTACGCAAGTTGCAGACGATGCGGCGTGCGATCAGACCGGCGATCTGCCGCACCACCATCCGCCGCCGCGGCGAGTCGGTCGTCTCGAGCCCGATCGTCAGGTTTTCGTTCTTGAGCGCGCTCTCGGGGTTCAGCGCGTTGAGGAACAAGCCGGGCTCGTAGCGCAGTCGAATCACCCGCGCCGCGGCCGGCGCCCGATTGATGTGCACGTTGAAGATCGACAGGAAGATGCCGATCCGCACGGCGGGTCCGCCCACAAAGGGATCGTGGTCCAGCCGGGCCACCTCGGCGATCGTGCCGTCGGCCGGCGATACCAACAAACCCGGCTCCTGGGGCACGCTGCGCGGTGGGTCGCGAAAGAAGTAGAGCACGAAGGCCAACAGCACCGCCGGCACCAAAGCCAGCGCCGGGTGGAACCATCCGCCCACCAGTAGAAGCACGAATAGCGGCCAGCCCATGAGTTGCAACTCGGCCAGGCCCCAGCGGGCGAACGGCAGTCGCTCGCGCCAGCGAAACGGATCGTCCGCCGGGTCCCAGTCGCAGGTGCACTGGTTGCGGCAGTACTTGAGATCGCGGGGATCGAGAATCGCGTGCGGCGCGCCCTCGTCGGAACCCTGACGCAGGGCGGCCATCCGTGCGACGTAACCGCGGCGAAAAGTTTGCAGGTACCAGCGGCGCAAGCGGCCCCAGGCCAACTCGACCGAGTAGCAGAATCCGCCGCCGGGCTGCGCGCTGCGCAGATTGTCCGGCAGCGGCTCCGGTGCCAGTTCGGTGGGTTGGGATTCGATTCGGCTCATGTGCTAGGGGCGACGACTTCGCGGGCGGCGGCAATCCTGCCATCCTATCCGTCGTCGGCGGAGTTGAGAAGGAACGACTTTCCCCGCCGTAGGCGAGCACCGGACCTCTGCAGGTGACCCGACGGCGGCGTTTTGCCTATACTTGACTGGCGCAGGGGACCGGCGTCCCCAACGGCGCTAGCACCGCCGCGCTGCGCTCCCATTCTCCTAGGCGAAGCCCACTCCATGCGTGAATTGCTCGATGAACTCACCGCTGCGATCGCTCGCGGCAACGGCGTGGCCTGCTGCCGACTGGTGGAGACGCGCGGTTCGACCCCGCAGAAACCGGGTGCCGCGATGCTCGTCTTTCCCGACGGCTCGCAAGCGGGCACGCTCGGCGGAGGCTGTGTCGAGGCCGAGGTCAAGCGTCAGGCCCTGGCCACCCTGGGCCGCGGCAACGCCGAGGTGGTGAAGTTCCAACTCGACGACGACTACGGCTGGGACGACGGCCTGATCTGCGGCGGACGCATGCAGGTGCTCATCGATCCGCTGGCCGCGACCCCCGATCGCGAGTACGTGGCGCGGCTCCAGGCCCTGGCCCGCGACGGCATGGGGGCGACCGAGGCGATTGTCTTCGACGCCGAGGCCAGTGGATTGCCGGCCGGCGCAAGCTACTTGTTCGACGCCGAGGGGGCGCTGGCGGCAAGCGTTCGCGGTCCAGTCGAGGGTGGCGCAGCCCCGCAAGCGGTGCGCGACGGCCTGAAATCGCTCCAGGAACGTCCGCGGCCGTATGCCGCCGGCGGCATCGCATATCTGCCGTTGCTCTCCCGGTGCCGGCTGGTGATTGTCGGCGGCGGCCACGTCGGCCAGGCCGTGGCGGCGCTGGCGGCCGACCTGGACTTCGACGTATGGGTCGTCGACGATCGGGCCGAGTTCGTCACGCCCGAGCGTTTTCCCAAGGCCGAGCGGCGGATCGCCGGCACCATGGGCGACGTGCTCCCGGGGCTGGAAATTACGCCCAACACCTACTGTCTGATTGTGACCCGCGGCCACAACCACGACGAAGAGGCGCTCTACCACCTGATCGATCGCAAGGCCCGCTACCTGGGCATGATTGGCAGCAAACGAAAGATCAAGCTGATCTTCGACGACTTACGGGCCGAGGGCATTTCGGCCGAGTCGCTGGGCGAAGTGTACGCACCGGTCGGGCTGGATATCGGTTCGCAGACCGTAATGGAAATTGCCGTCAGCATCGCCGCCGAACTGATCGCTCACCGCAACCTGGGTATTGCCGGCCACCATACGCGGCAGCGGGCCGCCGTGGCCGGCTGAGCCGCGCCGGAGCGTTCTCTCGAAATGCGCAGCTTCGCCATCATTCCCGCCGCAGGCCGCAGCCGCAGGATGGGACAGCCGAAGCTCCTCATGCCCTGGGGTGAATCAACCGTCATCGATCGCGTGCTGGAAGCCTGGCAGGCCAGCGCCGTCGAGGCCGTCGTTGCCGTCGTGCATCCCGACGATCGAGAACTGATGGGCCGCTGCCTGGCCGGCGGGGCGGTCGTCGTCCAGCCTAGCGAGCCGCCGGCGGAGATGAAGGACTCGATCCTTTGGGGTTTGAAGCGGCTGGAAGACTACGGTCTCGAAGACGGCGACGCTTGGCTCGCGGCGCCAGCCGACATGCCGGCTCTGAGCTCGTCGCTGATCGACCGTGTGATCGAGGCCTACGCGAACGACCGGCGCGACAAGCCGCACATCTGGGCCCCGCGGCACGGTGAGAAGCGCGGCCACCCGGTGCTCTTCCCGTGGTCGCTGGCCGCCGAGGTCGCGCAATTGGGGCCCGACGAAGGCCTGAACGTGCTGGTGGACCGATACGAGTCGCGGCCGGTCGACGTGGAGGACCGGGCGATTGTCGAGGATTTCGACACGCCCCAGGAATACGACCGATTGCGCTCGCAGCTCGAACCGTAGCTCCCCCCCAAGCAGACGATCGGCGTATAATGACGGAGTTCCGCCGCGATCCGACGCGCTTGTTCGTACCAGGCAAAGAAGAGGCCCCCGCGGGGCACGCCGCATGAATGCAGGCTCCCACCATCCCGCCACGCGACTGCTTTGCTGCGCCCTGTCGTGCATCGTCGCAATAGGGGCCGTGCAACTCAGCGGATGCAATCGGTCGCAATCCAAGACAGGCGCGGCCAAGGTCAAGGAAAAGAAGCCGTTGCCGCCGTTCGAGCCGCTGCGCGTCTTCGTCGAACCGAACGAGCGCTCGTCGTTCAATCCCGGTCCCAAGGACAGCGCCCGGATCGTCAATGTGCTCAAGCCGGGCCATTGGAGCGGCATTCTGCTGCAGACCCAGGCCAACACGAAGGAGTTTACCGGCACGCTCTCGAGCGCCCCGCAGAACGCGCAGCGGCGCCCGCTCGAACTGGAGCAGAGCCCCTATTGGGTATCGACGATGCGCCGCGTGACGTTACCCAAGGGCCAGCAGAAGCAGTTTGAGTCGCTGTTCTTCGCTCCCCGCCCCCGCCCGGAGTCGACCACCAAGGCGTCGACCTGGATCGCTAATCGGCTGAGCGGTTCGGGCCAGGGACTCCAGGCGCAGCCGGAACCCGTGTTGCACATGCCTAGCTACCAGTACCACATGGTCGTTCTGGCGCCGCAGCCCGCGCGGTATCGCTACTTGAACGGGCTGAGCTGCGTGCGACCCCGCACCAACGCCGCGCTGATCAGTCCGCTCGACCGCGCCTACTATCGGGTGGAGTTTCCGCCGGTCGACGCGCCATTGGCGCTACCGAGTCATCCGCTCTGCTGGACCAGCATCGCGTACATCGTGTGGGACGACGTGCTGCCCGACGCGTTGACGCCCGAGCAGCAGCAGGCGATGGTCGACTGGCTGCATTGGGGCGGCGCGTTGATCGTCAGCGGGCCCGACTCGCTGGACAAGCTCGCCGGGTCGTTTCTGGCCGACTACCTACCCGCCAAGGTGGGTAGCTCGGGGCCGCTGCAGGCCGACAAGCTCGCCGAGTTGCACGACGCGTGGCGCGTGCGCGGGGACGGGAGCGAATCGCTCGCAGCGCGCGAGGGGCGCACCTGGTCGGGAGTGGAACTCGTCAAGCACACCGAAGCTACCGCCGTGCCGAACACGGCCGAACTAATTGTCGAGCGACGTATTGGACGAGGCCGCGTGTTGGTGACGGCGTTTCGTCTGGCCGAGCCGGAGTTGGCCGGGTGGCGCAGCTTCGACAGCATGTTCAACGCCTGCATTTTAGGGCGGCCGCCGCGTCTTCATGCCGAGATCGGCGATCGATTCGCCTATCGGGGGTCGCGCGAGCACGACGCCTTCGACGCCAGGCTCAGTAGCGGCGTGCGGTTTTTCAGCCGCGACGTGCCGGACGCCAACGTGAAGTCGCGCAACGAAATTACCGATGCGCTCGACGACGCCTCGGCAATGCGGTTCCAAGGAGTGACGGACCTCGAGTTCCAGACGCAGATCGCCGAATCGAAACTGATCGACGAGCTTAAGGCCAATGCCGGAGTGGCGGGCTGGAACGACTTCAGCCCCGTCGCCTCCGCCGCGCGGGCAACGTTGCGCGACGCAGCGGGCATTTCCGTGCCGAAGCGCTCGTTCGTGTTGAAGATGATCGGCCTGTACCTGATCGTGGTCGTTCCGGTCAACTGGCTGGTATTTCGCCTGCTGGGCCGGATCGAATGGGCCTGGTGCTGGGCCGGATCGAATGGGCCTGGGTGGCCGTGCCCGTCGTCGCACTGGTGTGGGGTGTGGTCGTCGTGTGGGCCGCGCAGCTCGACATCGGATTCGCCCGCGCCGAGACCGAGGTCTCGGTGCTGGAGATGCAGCCCGGCTATCCGCGCGGACACCTGACCCGTTACACGGCCCTGTACAGCTCGCTGTCCACGGGGTACGAATTGGGTTTCGACGACCCGTCGGCGCTGGCTTTGCCGTTCGCTACGGAGGTTTCGCTGGCGAACGTCTCGTCCCGCGAGGTCACCTTCACCGCGCTGGGCGATCACGAACTCGACGGCTACAACGTGCCTTCGAACTCCACCGGGATGGTCCATAGCGAACAGCTGTGCGAGCTGG
>QQVE01000006.1 GCA_003389325.1 Planctomycetota bacterium | reverse complement strand
GCTCGTTGCTCCGAAACAGGGTTTTGGGCTCAATGCTCGCATTAAACCCCAAAGGAGCAACGAGCCCTTCATCCATCCCCATCCGGAGCCACCGGCGACGGCGCGTTCTTCGTCGTATTCGCTCGCAAACAAACACTGACGCGCCGTCGCCGGTGGCTCCGGGCTAAACGGACTCGATCCGCCTCACGAACGACCATTGCTGTCGACGCTTCCGTTCCTTCACCGGATTCTGTTCGACGTACTCGATGGCGGCGCGAATGTGCTCATCGTCTTCCAAGAACACTTTCCAGAGTCCTTCCTGCCATAGCGACGGGACCTTGCCGTTCCGCGCGAATGCGGCCATCGGGTGCCGGCCCTCGCGATGGAGCTGCTTGGTGGCCTCGCCCTTGAGCAGGATGCAAACCTGCTCCATCGAAAAGCGATGTCGGCGAACCACGAGGTGCACATGCTCCGGAAGGATTGAGCATGCCAGGATCGTGAACTTGCTCTTGCGCACCGCGTTGCCGAACCCAACGCCCACCGCATGCCCTTGCACTCCCGTCAGACGCACCGGCGGATAGCGCAAGCTCTCAACCGCTCGCTTGCGCCATTTCTCGAGCTCCGCCCGCTCGACGCTCTTGAGCTGACCCCGCGTCGCTTTGCCGTGACGTGCCAACTCCCACGACGCTACAAACTCCGACCACGAGCCCCGCGGATCGTTCGGCAGCCAGAATCCATACACGCCCCAAATCACATGGCACGCGCGGATCATCCCGCCGTCTCCCATGCATGGTTTAGCCCGGAGCCAACGGCGACGGCGCGTTCTTCTTCGGCCCCATGTACAAAGAAACGCTGACGCGCCGTCGCCGTTGGCTCCGGGCCAAACGACCCTACTTCGGATCCAAGTTCTTCTTGAGATCCTCGGGCGTGACGCTCGATGCGACGCCGTCCTCGGGCACTTCGACGCCGGCGGACCAGAGTAGGGCGTTGAGGACGAGCTTGCGGAAGTCGTCGTTGCCCCAGTTGGCATGACGGTGGCCGCCGGTAAAGCCGAAGCCACGGCCGCCGTCGGGACGCTCGAGGGCCCAAGCCACGATCTCTTCGCGGCCCGGGTGCTTCGCGGCCGCGTCGGTGCGACGCGTGCGGTCCGGCGGGGTGGCCACAAGCAACGGCTTGATGCCGCTCTTGCCCTCGGGGAAGCGGATGTTGTAGTACCACTCGTCGTTGATCGTAAACGGCTCCACGCCCCGCGTGATCGGGTGCTCCGGTAGCTTCGAAAACTCGGCGTCCCAATGCGGGTTGATCGAGAAACCTGTTTCGTAGTAGCCGCCAATCCAATTGCTCAACTCGGGTCCGCCCTTTTCCTTGGGCACTTCGACCGCGTAGTGCGCACAGCAAAGGCCCACGCCGCGCTTGATCAACTGATCGATCTCGGCCAGGCGGTTGCGCTGGATCACCGGGTGGCGTCCGCCGCCGTCCATGTAGAGCAGGATCGCGTCGGCATTGTCGAACGCCGTGGGGTCGGCCGGCCAGCCGTTGTAGTAGGCCGTGGCCACGACGCCGGGCACTTCGTCGAGACACTGCTTCAGCAGGGCCGTGCCCGCGTTGAACTCGTGATCGCCCGGGGCATGGCTGGGCGTGCCGGCCACCATCACGATCTTCTTGCGACCGTCCTCCAACCTGGTGCGCTTGAGCCGGATGTCCTTGAACTGCACAGTCATCGGCGGACCGGCGTGCAATTGCAGGGCCAGGATGCCGCTTTCGGCCCGCTTGTCCGCCTGGTTGTCGATCACTTCGGCCGTGATCTTGCCATTGATCTTGTGGATCAGGTGATTGCCCTGGGCGATGATTTCGTAGTCGTTCCAGTCTTCCTTCTTGATATTGGCTTGCAGCTCTTTCGAGTCGCTGACCTGCTCGGCGTCCTTCGTGCCATCGGGCCCGATCGTGACCTTCTGGCCGCGCTGGGCGAGAATGCCGCGGCCTTTCTCCTCGTAGAGGATGCCCGAGAACGTGTCGCCGGCCTCGAAGTCGCCCTGGTAGCCGGAGACGACAAAGTCGTCGACCTCTTTGCTGCGGTACTGGATGCCCGAGTTGCCGCCCACGATCTTGTACTTCAGCCGCAGCACGAAGTCATCGACCGGCGCATCGCGCCAAATGATGAACGTGTTCCCCTTGGTCGGGTTCTCTTTGGTCGTGCGGCCGGTGATCGCGCCGTCCTCCACGCTCCAGAACTCGGGCTTGCCTTCCCAGCCGTCGAGGTCCTTGCCGTTGAAGATCGGCTTGAAGCCGGCCTCGTCGTCGGCGTGCACAGCCCGTGCGGCGGCGAGCGCCACGCACAACGACAGCAATCCAAGCAGCAGGGCAGGGGGGCCGAATCGGCGCATGGCGGGAACCTCTCGTGGCGGATAGATGGTGGGTTGGCTTGCCGGCTATTTTAGCCCCAGTTTAGCCCGGAGCCAGCGGCGACGGCGCGTCTTTGCGGGGGCGATTCCAGAGAAAAACGCGCCGTCGCCGCTGGCTCCGGGCTAAGCGGTATTGGAAACGGCTCAGGAAACCGTCTCGTACGTTTCCGGGGGCGTGAAGTCGAAGTTGCGGCTCTGGCTGAAAAACTTCAACGGGTTCTCGTACACGACCCGCCGGATCAAGCTTTCCGGGTGACCGCGGAGCCGCATGGCCAGGATAAAGTCGGGCACGGCCGTCGGCTTCGAGGGGCCCCAGTCGCCGGCCGAGTTGACCAGCAGCCGCTCGGGGCCGTACATCTCGACCATGTCGACCGCCCGCTGGGGCGTGCACTTGCTCACCGGATAGAGCGTCATGCCGGCCCAGTAACCTTCGTCGAGCACGGGCCGAATCGTGTGCTCCTCCACGTGGTCGACCAGCACGCGGCTGCGGTCGATGCGGCTGTCATCGCCGAGCATGTCGAGAATCATCCGCGTGCCCTGGTACTTATCCTCCAGGTGCGGCGTGTGAATCAGAATCTGCTCGTCGGTCTTGGCCGCCAGGTCCAGGTGCTCGAGAAAAATCGTCGCTTCGTTCTTGGTGTTCTTGTTCAAGCCAATCTCGCCGATGCCCAGCACGCCGGGCCGATCAAGAAACTCGGGGATCATGGCGATCACTTCCCGCGAGAGCTTGACGTTCTCGGCTTCCTTGGCGTTGATGCACAGCCAGGTGTAGTGCTGCACCCGGTACCAACCGGCGCGCTTCGACTCGAACTCGATCAACTGCCGGAAGTAGTCGCGAAAGCCGTCTACGCTGCCGCGGTCGAACCCGGCCCAAAACGCCGGCTCGCTCACGGCGACGCAGCCCATCCTGGCCAGCGTCTCGTAGTCGTCGGTCACGCGCGAGACCATGTGAATGTGCGGATCGATATAGTACATGGCAGCTTGGAGCCGGCTATCGGGTAGGACGGAACGTGGCGAGCCAATTGGCTTCGTACGGCCGCGAGAACAGCAACTGGATCTTCTCGGCCCGCTGCTCGTCGCCGCCGGCCAGAATCTCGAGGGCCTGGCGAATCTTCATCAGCCGGGGGTCGTCGTCGACCGCGCCCTCGGCGCGTTCGATGCGATCCAGCGACGCGGCCACTTGCAGCAGGCGGGCGCGGATCTCGAGAAACTCGCGGTCCAGCACTTCGGGGGCATCGAGCGGAATCGGCATGGCCGCGTCTCTCCAGGCGGGTCAGCGTGCGGGGACCCTTTGAGTGTCTCCGCCTCATCGAGCGAAATCAAGCAGCCCTCGCGCCGCCGCAAAACGGCAACGCGGCGCCTAGTACGGCACTTCGCGCACCGCGCCGCGCGGCTTGCGCAAGTCCCTGGGCGTTTCGCTGCCGGGCATCACGCGCTGCACGCCGTTGGGCAGCCGGGGACGAAAGTCGGAAGGATCGGCAAACTTGCCCAGGTTCACCGCCGATTGCTCGCGCTCGTAGCCCATGTAGCGGAGGAACTCGGCCAGGCCAATCGTACGCACCCCTAACCGGTCGGCCTCGCCGCGCAGGTCGGTCCAACCCTGCACGTTGCCGCCTTCACTCTGGGGACGCTCGCCTTCGACCAGGTACTTCGTATGAATCGAAAGCTCGCCCGTCTTGCCGCCGTCGAGACCCGCCTCGGCGTCGATCACGCCGCCGTTCAGCGCGATCAGGTCGCGCAGCCGCTCGCGATCGTCCTCGCCGTCGCCGTCGATGTCCATCAGGCCGGCCAGCGCGAAGTGTTCGCGGTGCCCGGCTTCCCACACGATCGAAAATACGTTGTCGCCGGGCATGATCGGATCCGACAGATCGTCTTCGACGATGCGGGCCTCGGAATGATGGTCGTCGAGCAGGCGAATCACTTCGAGCTTGGCCTTGGGTTCGGTGCGGTTAGGATTGCCCTCGTCGTGACCCACGACGACGAAAGTGGTCTGCGTCTTGAGTCCGTCGGCCGAGCCGATGTCGAGCCACGCCAATCGCGACCGCTGGCTGACGCGGGTCACTTTGCCGTCGGGATACTCGCTGGCTTCGCGCTCGCGCTGTTCCTTGTTTTGCAGGTCGATTCGCAGCGACTCGCTGCGGCCGAGTTCCTTGGAGAGCGAAGCGATGCGCTCGCCCGAGGTGCGCGACTCCTGCTCGGCCTGGGCCTGCGTCGATTCGAACTGCTTGCGGATGGCGTCCATCTGCTGGGTGAGTCGTCCGCGGTCTTCGCCGAACTTGCCGCGCTCGCTCTCCAGGTCGGCGGCCGTTTCGTCGAGCTTGGTCTTGTATTGGGCCACTTCGTCTTCGGCGGCCAGATCGTTGGCGGCCAGCTTGTCGCGCAGGGCCTGGGCCTCGGCCGTCAATTCGGCTTTCTCGGCCTCGCTCTTGCGCACCTGGTCGGCCAGCCGCGCAACCAGAGCCCGGTAGTTCTGCTCGGAGTCGGGCAGGCCTTCGCCGTGGGTTTCCAGATCCTTGTTCGCGGCCTCTTCAATCGCTTCGATCTGGTCGGTCTGGGCCGCCCCGATCACGGTCTTGATGCGATCGAATTCCGCCAGCGCCGTCTGGGCCGCCTGGTCGGCGCTCGACTTCTGTTCGGCCATGGCCTTGGCCTTTTCACGCTGTTCGGAGTAGCTGCTGAAAAACAGGTACGTGGTGACGATCAGAATGATCGTCAGCATCACGAACACGATCAGCGCCGCCTGCAAGCCTTGGTTCTCGCGAGCTGCCATCAAAGTTCTCCTGCGAAAGCGCGACCGCCGCCGGGGGTTAGCGCGCTTGAAGTGGGTTCGCTGCTGTTCCGTTCCAGCTCGGCCGGGGCCTCGATCGGGTCGCTGCGCGCCGAGCGTAAACTCGCAAGTGCATTGTAATTAGGCACTTTTTGAGTGTCAAACTTCCGCGGCCGGAGCGCGACGGCCGAATCTCGGCGGAAACACGCGATGCGGAAGCGTGTACCAGTAGGCACCAGCGGCGCTTACAGCGATTCGGGACTGCCGTCGTCGGGGCCGTGCGAGTGCCGGCGGATCGTGTCCCGCAGCCGCGCGGCGTCTTCGAAACGTTCCTCGCTGACCGCCAGTTCCAGTTCGGCCTGCAAGCGCGTCAGCGGGTTGTACGGCTCTTCGCCGCCGCTGCCGTCGGTCTTCTCGGCGATCTCGTCGCGCCACCGCTCGAGGTATACCAGTTCGCTGCAATTCTCGGCGTTGTGGGTCTGATCGTACTCGCGCAGAAAATCGCGAATGCCCTCGATCGCCGCGTCGATCGCCCCCAGGGCCGCCACCGAATCGCGCAACTGCAACAGCGGCGTGGCCACGGCCCGGGCGTGCATCATGGTTACGTAAGGGCGCCACTGATCGAATTGCAGCTTATCCTTCGTGTGCCTGGCAAACTGACGCACGAAGGCAAACAGCCGCAGGTTGCGGTTCGTGTCGCGGGCGCACAGCTCGAACCGCTCCAGGTGCCAGAAGCTGACGTAGCGGTGGTAGTACTGCACGCCCTCGCGCAGCAGGTTTTGGCAGTCTTCGGTTTCCAGCAGAAACGGCGGGCCATCGGGGTGCTCCGCGTCGTGCTTCTTCTGCTGCCGCTCGTAGTAGTCGAGCCAGGTGGAGCCGCCGGCGACCCGCTTGCCGTCGGGGCGCCCGTCGAATTCCATTTGCAGCAGTCCCAAGTCGATCCGCAGTTGGATCTTGTCGCGTCCGTCGTCTCCCTCGACGATCCGCACCGAGACCTTGTCGGGGTCGTAGTCCCAGCCGGAAAGCGAACTCGAGATATCCTTGGACACGCTTCACACTCCCAGAGAGGTGGAGAACTGCCGTCGCCGGCAACACCCCCGCCTGCTTGGCACGGAGTGTCAGTCTATCCGACAAGCCAAATCCGGGGGAGTGCAGCCCGCGGGCTCGCCGGACCCTCCGACCCGCGAAATCCGGGCAAAAAGCGGCCCCAAGGCGCAGCAGACCGCGTGAGGCGACTCTTGGAAAGGTGCGCTGTGCGGCGAGGCGATGCTTGCGGTACCGGGCCTACTCGTTGGCCTCGCGCACCACGGGCTCCATCACCTTCGTATTGCGCTCGACCGCCAGGACGATCGTCCGCTGCTCGGCGCCGTTGGCGGCGCTGGCGACCACGGGAATCACCTGCCGCTGGTTGGGCAAGCTCATCCGCACGGTAAACGTGCCGTCGGGCCGAATCTTCACCGGCTCACCCCGCAAGCTCACGTGCGTGCCGGGGTTGGTCACGCCGTAAACGATCATCTCGGCGTCGACCTCGAAGCGGAAATCGTGCGCCGCGGGCATCAGGCCGGGCGTGCCGGCGCCGTAACGCGTGACCATCGGCGAGCCCATCGGTCGCCGCAGCCGCTCTTCGAACAGCTCTTGCAGCTCCAGGCTGTTGTTGTCGGGCGAATAGCCGCCGCTCATGGCGTAGATCTTGTCGAAGTTCTCGGCCACGTCGGTCCAGTTTTCGTCGATCGCGTCGCTCGAGCCCGGCTCGGGCGTGGTCACGACGTTGGACCGCACCAGCGGAAAGAAGCGGCCCTCGCTGCCGATGTAGCCCAATTCGAGCCGGTAGCTGGCCGGCGAATTGTCGACGTGCACGTACCAGTTGTTCACGCCGCCGTGCACTTCGATGTCGCGCACCACGGTCTCGCTGGCACTGGCCGAGCCGCCGTCGTGCACTTCGAGCAGCCGCAGGTAGGGCTTGGCCGTGTGCCAGTCCTGACTCATCGCGGCCTGCACCCGCTCGACACTCTTGCGGCGCACTTCCCAGTAGACGTGCAACCAGTACGGATCGCGGACCATCACGACGATGCGTTCCTTGACGCGGCCGCCCTTGGCCTTGCCGTTGCGCGAGGCCAGGTTCTTGGTCTCTTCGAGCTTGGCCCGCACCTTGCTCAGATGACGCTGGACGCGGGCGCTGGCTTTGCGAGCCTGGGGGCTCTTGGTTTGCTGAGCAGTCTTGCCGGCCCGGCGGGCGGGTTTCTTGGAATTTGCCGTGGACGCTTGCGATTTGGTCGTTTTTCCGGCCTGGAGCAAAGCTTTGACCAGTTGGTCCTTCCGCATACTGTGCCAACCGCGAACGCCTCCGCGTTTCGCCATTTGCGCTAAATCTTTATGCGTATAGGACTTTAGAGCAGCTTGGGTCATCAATGGACTTACCTCCGCGTTCGCCAGTGCGCAGCGCTTCTCGTAAACGTTGCGCGAGGCAGCAAGTCGTGGTTGGAGCGTCGTCCTTGACTGGAGTTAACGCTCGAACCCTCTTGGGCAGTCCGTAGCCGCATTAGAGGTGACGCAAAAGGCAGCAACCCTAACGAGTTACGGCCGGTTGGTCGGATGTTGGTTTGGCGAAGAAGCGAAGCGTGCCAAGACCTCCCTGCAATCAAGTCGCCGGCCTGGGGGATGCCGCCGAAAGGTGATTGCTCAAAGCCCACTCCGCCAGGTGGGGTACTCTTCCCGTGGTCGGAAAAGCACATCAACCTCGCTCCTACGAGTCTACTCAAAACGACGCCAAAACGCAACGTCCCCCCGAAGGGGAGCAGGCCGCGCGGCACCCCTTGTGGTTGCTAGCTTTAGGCGCAGGCAACCCTGCGAAACTGCCCAAACCTTCCGACCGCCCGGTAGATACGCGCGTGGCGACGCTCTCGGGCGCCGAAACGCTCTCCGGCGGCGGCCGAGGGTCTCTTAATAACGCGTTTGACAAAAAGAGCTTATGGCCCGATAATGACTTTGTGAAAAAAAACACGAATTCTGCCCCCCAGCCCGTTGACCCCTTGCAAGCCTTCGATTAGATTGCGTGCCTTACGGGGTCGTAAGGGGCGTGTGGATACAGCTTTTTGCTGCCCACTTGGGGCAAGTTCGAGCTTCTTTCCGGGTCGTTTTCGGGGCCGCGAGAGATGGCACACGTGCCCGAGCCCGACGACGGCCGATCGCCGATGGCCATCGCCTTCGAATGGTCCGCGACGATCATGACCATCTCGCTGGAGATGGTCGTACCGGGGCTCTTGGGCTACTGGATCGATCAGAAGCTCGGAACGAAAGCGGTTTTTCTGCTGATGGGGTTTGCCATCGGCGGCACCTTGGCGGGCGCTCAACTGATGCGAATCGCCAAAACCAAGTCCGGCCCAAGGGACGGGCAATAGTAATGTCGAGCACGGGCAGCAATACCTTCTGGAGCAGGCTCGCCAGGCTGGGCGTGGCAGGCCAGGCCGCGCTCGTCTCGCTGGTGATCGCTGGTTTGGCCCTGATCACCGCCCCGATCGCCCAAGCCGTTTCCGGCACCATCGGCCTGGCCGCCGTGGGCGTGGCCGGCGGAGCCTGCTGGGTGGGAGCGCTGGCGGCGCTCCTGTTTGTCTCGCTGTTCCCGACGCCGCAAACCGCCCTGTACGGCCTGGCCGGCGGCATGTTCTTTCGCACGACGTTGCCGATGGTCGTGGGCGTGGTGCTGCACTTCAAAGTACCGGCCCTGGCCGATGCCGGCATGATCTTCTACCTGCTCGTGTTCTACATGGCCACGCTAGCGACCGAGACGCTGCTGCTGGTGGCGAAAATCCCGAACACCCCGAACCGCCGCAATCCGGCGAGTGACCCGAGCCATGGCTGACGACGGACAAGCCAAAGCAGAGCAGGCAGGCGCCCCTGGCGGCGAGGAAAGCCATGCGGCCGACGAGCACGCGCACGCCGCGGAGCACGAGCACGAACACGCCTCTCACGAGCACGCCGACGCGCACGGTCACGCACACGACCCGTTCGACAAGAACCACTTGATCGAGCACGTCAAGGACGCGACCTACTTCGACCTGCCGCGCATGCTGGGCGGCCACTGGGAAATTCCCCAGATCCGCGACATCGAGGAGCCCATCGCCACGATCGGCGTCGGCTTCAAACCGCTCGACGACCGCATCGAGCCGCTGGACGCGAAGATCACGAAGTTCATGGTGCTCGAGGTCGTGGCCGCGGTGATCATGATCGTGTTTTTCACGGCGCTCGCGCAGCGGCTGAAGAAGTCGACCGCACCCAAGGGACGGCTGACCAATTTGCTCGAGTCGATGGTCGTGTTCATTCGCGACGAAGTCGCCCGGCCGGCGATCGGACATCACGACGCCGAGAAGTTCCTGCCGTTTCTGCTGACGATCTTCTTCTTCGTGCTGACCTGCAACCTGCTGGGGCTGTTGCCCTGGGCCGGGTCGGCCACCGGAGCGCTGGCCACGACCGGGGCCCTGGCGTTTGCCACCTTTTGCACGGTCACCTTCGCCGGCATGGCCAAGTTGGGGCCGGTGAAGTTCTGGCTGGCGCAAGTGCCGCACATGGACCTGCCCAAGCCCATCGGCTTCTTGCTCAAGCCGATGATCTTTTTCATCGAGATCATGGGTCTGCTGATCAAGCACTTCATCTTGGCCATGCGTCTATTGGCCAACATGATGGCCGGCCACCTCGTGCTGGTCGTGATCCTGACGTTCATCGTCGCAGCCTCTTCGGCCGGAGCCGTCTGGTATGCGGTCACGCCGGCCAGCGTGCTGGGCGTGGTGGCCTTGAGCCTGCTCGAGTTGTTCGTCGCGTTTCTGCAAGCGTACATTTTCGCCTTTTTGTCGGCTTTGTTTATCGGCATGGCCGTGCATCCGCACTGACCGCGGGCGGCCTCACCCAAGCAAACTTTCCATCTACGTTGTATAGGAGATTCGATCCGTGAACCGATTCGTACGAATTGTGGCACTCTGCTTCGCAGTGATGTTGATCGCCTCGCCGGTCATGGCCCAAACGCCCGATCCGGAGCCAGGCGGCACCGGCGCGCACGCCTTGAACCTGGGTTCTGCGTTTGGCGCGGGCCTGGTGATCCTGGGTGCCGGTTTCGGCATCGGCAAGATCGGCTCGGCGGCCGTCGAGAGCATGGCCCGGCAGCCCGAGGTGGCCGGCAACGTGCAGACGGCGATGATCATTGCCGCGGCCCTGATCGAAGGTGCCACGTTCTTCGCGTTGATCGTTTGTATGTTGTTCAACACCCCGTAACGCACTTTGGCGTCGCGGCCCCCCACGGGGTCCCTAGACGCTCGATGAGGTAGCTATGAACTGGCTGCGGATGTTGATGTGCGTGATGCTGGTCGGAGCCGCGTGCGCCGTGGCCGCGCGTCCGGCCCGGGCCCAGGTGGAAGAAGCGGTCGAGCACGCCGAAGAGACCGCCGAGCACGCGGCCAGCACCGATCCGGCCGAGACCACGGGCCCCGATCCGCTCTCGTTCGATCCCGACCTGGCGATCTGGACGCTGGTGGTGTTCGTGATCCTGTTGATCGTGCTGGGCAAGTTCGCCTGGGGGCCGATCATCGAGGCGCTCGACCGCCGCGAGGAGACGGTGGCCAACCACATCTCCCAGGCCGAGCGCAATCACGAGCAGGCCCGGCTGCTGCTTTCGGAATACGAGCAGAAGCTGGCCAGTGCGGCAAACGAAGTGCGCGGCCTGCTCGAGGAGGCCCGGCGCGACGCCGAGCACACCAAGCAGGCCATTCTGGCCGAGGCCAAAGAGGGTGCCGAAGCCGAAAAGGCCCGGGCCCTGCGCGACATCGACGCCGCGGCCGACGCGGCGATGGAATCGCTGGCCCAGCGCAGCGCCGAGCTGGCCATCGATCTGGCCGGCAAGATCGTGCAAGCGCAGTTGTCGCGCGAGGATCACGCCCGGCTGATCCAGGAAGCCATGGCCCGCTTCCCGGCGGCCTCGGCAAGCCAGAACTGACCCGGGAAATCGCAGGACCCCCGCGATGATCGATTCGACGAAACAGGACAAGCCGCGAGCCGACGTCGGCGCCCAGAAGGTGGCCGCCGTCTACGCCAAGGCTTTCCTGGCCACGGCCGAAAAGTCGGGCCAGCTCGACCAAATGGTCGACGAGGTTCACTCCGTGGCCGACGTGCTGCGCGAGTATCCCCGGGCCGAAGAGTTGTTCGCCTCGGCCCTGGTGCCGCACGAAGAAAAGGTGCAGATGCTCGACCGCGTGTTCGGCTCGAAGGTCTCGCCCCAGGTGCTCGATTTTCTCAAAGTGCTGTCGCGCAACGGGCGGCTGGGCATCGTGCCCACCGTCTCGCTCGAACTGCAATCGCTTTACAACCAACTGCGCGGTCGGATCCGCGTCGATGTGCTCACCGCCAGTCCGATGGAAGCCGGCGTGTCGCGCAATCTGGAAAACTCGCTGCGGCAGATCCTGGGCGGAGAACCCCAGGTCGCGTCGTCGGTCGAGCCGGGCCTGATTGGCGGCGTCGTGCTCCGCGTCGGAGATACCGTTTACGATGGCTCGGTGGCCCGCCAACTGGAGCAGGTCCGCGAGCAAATGATCATGAGGACTGTCCATGAAATTCAGAGCCGACGAGATCGCTTCCGTCATTCAGGCGGAGATTGAAAACTACCGATCCCAGATCGACGTCCGCGAAGTCGGTCGCGTCCTCGAAGTGGGCGACGGCATCGCGCGCGTGTACGGGCTCTCGGGCGTGATGGCCGGCGAGATGGTCGAGTTCCCCGGCGGTATCATCGGGTTGGCCTTCAACCTCGAAGAGAACTCCGTGGGCGTGATCATTCTCGGCGACTACCTGCAGATCACCGAGGGCGACGAAGTCAAAAGCACCGGCAAGCTGCTGAGCGTGCCGGTGGGCGAGGCGGTCATCGGACGCGTGGTCGATCCGCTGGGCAACCCGCTCGATGGCAAGGGCCCGATCGTCACTTCGGATCGGCGCGAAGTGGAAACCGCCGCCCCCGGCGTGGCCGAGCGCCAGCCGGTGAAGCAGCCGTTGCAGACGGGCATCAAGGCCATCGACTCGATGACCCCCATCGGACGCGGCCAGCGCGAGCTGATCATCGGCGACCGCAAGACGGGCAAGACCGCCATCGGCGTCGACGCGATCATCAACCAGCGCGACAGCGGCGTAAAGTGCTTCTACGTCGCGGTCGGCCAGAAAGAATCGACCATCGCCGGCGTCATCGAAGTGCTGCGGGCCAAAGGTGCGATGGACTACACCACGGTCATCGTCGCCGGTGCCAGCGACCCGGCTCCGCTGCAATACGTGGCCCCCTACGCCGGCACGGCCATGGCCGAGTTCTTCATGTATAAGGGCGAGCACGCCCTGATTATTTACGACGACTTGTCGAAACAGGCCGCGGCCTATCGCCAGTTGTCGCTGTTGATGCGACGCCCGCCGGGACGCGAAGCCTATCCGGGCGACGTGTTTTATGCCCACAGCCGCCTGCTCGAGCGGTCGGCCAAGCTCAGCGACGCGTTGGGCGGTGGATCGCTCACCTCGCTGCCGATCATCGAAACGCTCGAAGGTGAGGTGTCGGCCTACATTCCCACCAACGTCATCTCGATTACCGACGGGCAGATCTACCTGCAGCCCGACTTGTTCTTCGCCGGTATTCGCCCGGCCATGAACGTGGGTATTTCAGTGTCGCGCGTGGGTGGCTCGGCCCAGATCAAGGCCATGCGCAAAGTGGCCGGCGGTTTGCGACTCGACCTGGCGGCCTTCCGCGAGTTGGAGGCGTTCGCGCAGTTGGGTACCGATCTCGACGCCGCCACGCAGGCCCGGCTCGACCGCGGCTATCGCATGGTCGAGGTGCTCAAGCAGGGCCAGTACGAACCTTTGAACGTGATCGACCAGGTGCTGATCATCTATGCCGGCACCCGCGGTCACTTGGACAAGATCCCCGCGGGCGAGGTGCCCGCGTGGGAGAAACAGTTCCTCACGTTCATGAACGACCAGAAGTCCGAAATCGTCGCCAAGATTCAAGAAGCCAAAGACTTGGACGAAGAGACCATGGCGGCCATCAACGCCGCCATCGGAGAATTCCAGCAACAATACGCCAGCCAGAAGGAAGCCACCGCCAGCGCCTAGCGGATGCGGCGGTCCTGGGGCTGGCCTCGAGAGGGAGGGACCAGCCATGAGCCAAGTTCCGCACGAACCGCACGAGGAAGAATATCCGGTACTGTCCGCCGACGTGCGGAATTGGGCCATGCTTTGCCACTTAAGCGCATTGCTGGCCTTCATTCCGCCCTTCGTGGGCGTGATCCTCGGGCCGCTGCTGCTGTGGCTGATCAAAGGCAAAGAACACCCGTACATCGACGAGCACGGAAAGGAATCGCTGAACTTCCAGATTTCAATCATCATCTACTCGATACTGCTCATACCGACCGTGTGTATCGGTATCGGCGTCGTGCTGTTGCCCGCGTTGTGGCTGGCCGATGCCGTGCTGATCATCATGGCGGCGATGAAAGCCAGCAACGGCGAGGCGTATCGATACCCGATGTGTATCCGGCTCGTTCAGTGAGCAGACGCATACCCCGGCTTTCACCGCCGGCTTGATCTCCTCGAACACGACAGACCATGGCCAAAGCCCGAGCCCTCGATAAACGCCGCAAGAGCATCCGCAACATCCGCAAGATCACGCGGACGATGGAGTTGATCGCGACCGCGCGGTTCAAGAAGGCCATGGACCGCGCCCACGCGGCCACGGCCTACACGCGCCGCATGACGCAACTCGTGGCCGACCTGGCCAACTCGGGTCTCGAAGTGAAGCATCCGCTCTTGGAACCCCGCGAGACGACCGACCGCGCCGTGTTGTTGGTGCTGACGGCCAATCGCGGCTTGTGCGGCGGCTACAACTCCAGCGTGTTGCGGGCCGGTTTTGCCCGCTACGTCGAGTTGCAGCAAGAGATTCCCAACTTGGAACTCGAGATCTCCGGCAAGCGTGGCATCGCCGCGGCCCGCTTCCGCGGCTACGTGCCCAGCACCACCTACACGCAGTTCGAAGACAGGCCCTCGTTCGAGGAAGTGAACGTGCTGGCCGAGCGCTACCTGGCCGAGTACTCCTCCGGCCAGCTCGATCGGCTCGACGTGGCTTACATGCAGTTCGAGAACGTCAGCCGGCAGTCCGTCGTCGTCGAGACACTGCTGCCGCTGGGCTCGCTCGGCGAAGAGCCGGCCGAGGAGAACAAATCGCAACTGCAGTACGAGTTTCTGCCCTCGGCCGAGAGCATTCTCGAAGAGGTCGTGCCGACCAGCTTCAAGGTGAAGCTCTTCAAGTGCCTGCTCGACGCGGCCGTGAGCGAACAGGTGGCCCGCATGGTCGCCATGAAGGCCGCCACCAAGGCCGCGGGCGATCGCATTCGCCAGTTGTCGATGGCCTACAACCGAGCCCGGCAGACGCAGATCACCGGCGAGATCATGGAAATCATCGGCGGCGTCGAGGCCCTCAACAACTAGCTCCCCCGAGAGACCGAACTTCAGGCCCCGCGCCTCACGAAATAACCTCCCGCAGCATCCAACGACGCGAGAAACCATGGCAACTTCCACGAATCACCAGCCGTCCGCCGGAACGGTCGGCCACGTGACCCAGATCATCGGCTCGACGTTCGACGTCGAGTTTCCCGAGGATCGCCTGCCGGCGATCTACAACGCGGTGAAAGTCAGCGCCGAGCACAAGGGCGTGAAAGTCGACCTCACCGGCGAGGTGCAGCAGCACTTGGGCGGCGGACGCGTCCGTTGCGTGGCCCTGGGCTCGACCGACGGCATGGTCCGCGGCGAGGAGTGCATCGACACCGGGGCTCCGGTGAAAGTACCGGTGGGCGAAGCCACGCTGGGCCGGGTGTTTAACCTGATCGGCGAGCCGGTCGACGGCGGCGGTCCGGTCAATGCCCAGGAACACTGGTCGATCCACCGCGAGGCTCCCAAGCTGGCCGACCTGTCGACCAAAACCGAGCTGTTCGAAACCGGCATCAAGGTGATCGATCTGCTCACGCCGTTTGTCCGCGGTGGTAAGGCCGGTCTGTTCGGCGGTGCCGGACTGGGCAAGACCGTGATCCTCACCGAGTTGATCGCGCGGATCGCCAGTGCCCACGGCGGTTACTCGGTGTTTGCCGGCGTCGGCGAGCGGACCCGCGAAGGCACCGACCTGTGGCTCGAAATGCAGGAAGCCAAGATCGGCGACACGGGCCGCAACGTGATCGAGCAAACCTGCATGGTGTTCGGCCAGATGAACGAGCCGCCGGGAGCCCGCTTGCGGGTCGCGCTGTCGGCTTTGACGATGGCCGAATACTTCCGCGACAAGACCGGCGCCGACACGCTGCTGTTCATCGACAACATCTTCCGCTTCTCGCAGGCCGGTAGCGAGGTATCGGCCTTGCTGGGCCGCATGCCGTCGGCCGTGGGTTACCAGCCGACGCTGGCCACGGAAATGGGGGCCTTGCAGGAGCGGATCGCCTCGACCAACAACGGGGCCATCACCTCGGTGCAGGCCGTGTACGTGCCGGCCGACGACCCGACCGACCCGGCTCCCGCCGCGGCGTTCGGACAGCTCGACGCGTTTCTGTACCTCGAGCGTTCGATCACCGAGAAGGGTATCTACCCGGCCGTGGATCCGCTGGCCTCGTCCAGCCGCATTCTCGATCCGCAGTACGTGGGCGATCGGCATTACGATATTGCCCGCCGCGTGCAGACCACGCTGCAGCGCTACCGCGAACTGCAGGACATCATCGCCATTCTGGGCGTTGAAGAACTCAGCGAGCAGGACAAGCAGGTCGTGCACCGCGCCCGCCGCATGGAGCGGTTCCTGTCGCAGCCGTTCCTCGTGGCCGAGGTGTTCACCGGCAAACCGGGCGAAATCACGCCGCTGGAGGACACCATCCGCAGCTTCGAGGAAATCGCCGACGGCAAGTGGGACCATCTGCCCGAGCAGGCCTTCATGTACGTGGGCCCGATCGAGCAAGCCGAAGAGCAGGCCAAGAAAATGGCCGAGAAATCATAAGGGCGCGAGTCACCGATGGCACAGATCCAGTTGGTTGTCGTCACACCGGAGGAAACCGCGCTCGAAGCGGCCGTCGATTTTGTCGCCGTGCCGCTCGAAGACGGCGAACTCGGCGTCCTGCCCGGCCGGGCGCCGATGATCGGCCGGCTGGGCTACGGCGAAATGCGGCTCCGCTTCGGCAGCCAGGTCGATCGCTATTTCGTCGACGGCGGATTCGTGCAGATCGCCGACAACGTCGTGTCGGTGCTCACCAGCCGCGCCGTTCCGGCGGCCAAGATCGATCGTGAAGCCGCCAGCAACCAATTGTCCGAGGCCCTGGCGCTGAAGCCCAACTCCGACGAGCTTTTCGAAAGCCGCGACAAGCTCGAATCGCAGGCCCGGGCACTGTTGCGCGTGGCCCGCGGCTAGCACGGTCGTTTTCCCGCCCGTGGCGTTTACCCCGCTTCGCAAAGCGATCGGCGGGCCTCCAGGTTAACGCTGCCCCGGCCCGACTTGCTACGATAGGCGTATCGTGCTCGCTCCTCTCTTGGCCGCTACGGGACGATTCGTTGAAGCAGCGCCTGTTCGTCCTTGCCCTGTTCGCCATCCTCACCGTCTGGCTGTTCGCTCCGGCCCTGAGCGGTGCGTACAGCTTCGTCTATCGCGATGCGGGCTACTACTACCATCCGCTGTTCGAATTCATCCGCAGTGAGTGGGGCGCGGGACGCTTCCCGCTGTGGAATCCGTACGAGAACACCGGCGTACCGTTGCTGGCGGAGAACACCTCCAGCGTGCTCTATCCCGGCAAGCTGCTGTTCGCCCTGCCGCTCGACTACATCTGGCTCTACAACGCCTACATCGTCGCGCACGTCGTACTGGCCGCGGGCGCCGCCTACGCGCTGGCCCGGCACCTGCGCACCTCGGTGCTGGCCGCGGCCATAGGTGCGCTGTCCTATGCCTTTTCCGCGAACGTTCTGTTCCAGACCTGCAACGTGATCTTCCTGGTCGGGGCGGCCTGGCTGCCGCTGGCCATTCTGCTGGCCGACCGCACGCTGCGACAAAGGCGCCCGGCCAGCTCGCTGGGACTTGGCGTCGTGCTGGCGCTGGTGGTGTTGGGGGGCGATCCGCACATGGCCTACAACATCGTCCTGCTCTGTGGGCTGTACGCCTTGTTGCTGTGGCTCGACGACCGGCGCGCCGCACGTGCCACGGGCCAGCCAGTTCGCTTAAGCGTGCTTACGGCGCGGCCGGTGCTTCTGGGCCTTTCGCTTGCCACGGCCGGCCTGTGTGCCGCGGTGCAGGTGCTGCCCACGCTCGAGGCCGGACCCTACAGCGCCCGCGCCAAGTACGATGCCCCGCGCAACATCTACGAGCTGGCCGAAACGCAGCTTACCGAGCCCGACGGCGACGACCGCCTGCCCTGGTACGCCGCTATGCTGGGTAGCGCCAAGCGGGGTCATCACAAGAAGGTCTACTACTTCAGCGTCGCTCCGTGGCGCGTCGCTGAGCTGTTTTGGCCGAACGTCACCGGGCGCGCCTTTCCCACCAACCGCCGCTGGCTGGCTGCGCTGCGATCTGAGTTCAACATCTGGGTACCTTCGCTCTACCTGGGACTCGCCCCGCTCGTGCTCGGACTCAGCGCCTGGAGCCTGCGCCGCCGGGCAGCCGTCGAAATCCAGTTTCTTTCCTGGATGGCGCTGTTGAGCGTGGTGGGAGGACTCGGCTCCTTCGGCGTGGCCTGGTTCGTGGGACAGGCTCTCGGAGAGACCGAAGGCTGGGGCGTCGGCGAAGAGGTGGGCGGCCTCTACTGGTGGCTCAACACGCTGCTGCCCAAGTATGTCCAGTTCCGCTATCCGGCCAAGCTGTGGGTGCCCGCCAGTTTGGCCTTGAGCATGCTGGCCGCGTGCGGCTGGCGCGATGCCTGGGAGTCGTCGCAGCGGCGCGTGCTGCTGTGGCTGGCGGGCACGAGCCTCGTCAGCATCGTGCTGGTGGCGGCCTTCCCCTTCGTCTGGCGGCCGTATGTCGAGCAGCGTGCCTCGACGCCCGAGTCCGATCGTTGGATGGGTCCGTTCGACTGGAGCGGCGCCGCCGGCGACGCCATGGGCGGACTGCAACACGCGGCACTCTTGGCACCGGCGCTACTGGCGATGGTTTGGGCCGGCCGCCGCCATCCGCGCTATCGCACGCTGATGCAGCTTGCCGTGCTGGGCATCACGGGGCTCGAGCTGGCCGTGGCGCAGGAGCCTCTGTTGAGATACGCCCCCAGCGACGACTGGCGCTACCAACCGCAAGTCGTGGACATGCTGCCCCCCGATCTAGCGCGGTACCGGGTGTACCACCAGGACGCCACGTTCGCTTCGTCTTGGAGCAAGATCCAGTCGCCCAACCGCTTCCAGGAATGGCTCCTGCGAAATCGAGACACGCTGTCGCCCAAGTTCAATCTGCGCTACCGCGTTGCACTGGTGGAGGTGCTTCAAGCGGTCGCGGGCCACGACTACACTCTCGTGCTCGACGCGGCCCGACTGCACAACTATCGCCGCAACAGGATCAACATTCCCGACCCCTCAGTCCTCGATCTGCTCGCCGCCAGGGCGGCCATCGTGCAACACGGTGCGACCTCCCAGATCGTGCACCCCAGAGTGGTCGCCGAAGGAATGTCGTTCGGCACGCGGCGCGACGCTCTTCCGCGGGCATGGATCGCGCACAACGTCGAAGTCATTCCCGAGTTTCACAGCCGCTCGCCGCGCGCAACGTTCAAGTTCACGCAGCAGTTTCTGTTTCCCGACCACCAGCCGCGCGACTGGCACACCGTCGCCGTCGTGGAAAGCGATACGCCCGTCGAGGTTGATCCCCCGGTCGAGGACGCCGAAACGTCGGAGACTTGCACGCTTGTCGACGTCGATCCCCAGCGCGTCGAGATCGAGGTCACGCTCGCCTCGCGCGGCCTGGTGATATTGGCCGACCAGTTTTATCCCGGTTGGGAACTCACCGTCGAGACCGACGGCGGGCCGCCGCGGCGCCATCCCATCCTGCGCACCAATCGCGTGCAGCGCGGCGCGGTCCTGCCGGCCGGCAAGCACCGTCTGGTCTACCGCTACCGGCCGAAAAGCGTGCTCTATGGGGCCATCATCAGCACCGTCAGCACGCTGGCGCTGCTCGTCGCAGGGGGCGTCTTCTGGTGGCGCGGCCGCTCGAAACCCTCACCGGCTGTTGAAGTGCCTGCCGACGGCTAGATCTGAAAGTTTACCTCGGCGTGGGCCGGTTCGCTTTCGCCCCGAATCCGTAGCTTCGGCTTCTCGAGCACCACCGTCGTGTTGGGCTGCACGCTGCGAGTGAGCCACACGCTGGAGCCGATCACCGAGTTGTGGCCGATCACCGTGTTGCCGCCCAGCACCGTGGCGTTGGCGTAGATCACCACGTTGTCTTCGATCGTCGGATGCCGCTTCTGGCCCCGCACCAGGTTACCGTTGCCGTCGGTGGCAAACGACAGCGCGCCCAACGTCACGCCCTGATAGAGCTTCACGTTGGCGCCGATCTCGCACGTCTCGCCGATCACCACACCCGTGCCGTGATCGATGAAGAAGTGCGGGCCGATCGTGGCGCCGGGGTGGATGTCGATGCCGGTCTTGGAGTGGGCCCACTCGGTCATCATCCGCGGGATCAGCGGCACCTCGAGCCGGAGCAGCACGTTGGCCAGGCGGTAGATCGTCACCGCTTCGAGCCCCGGATAGCAAAAGATGATCTCGTCGAGCGTTTTCACCGCCGGGTCGCCCGCGTGGGCCGCCTCGACGTCGAGCGCCAAGGCCTCGCGGATCTCGGGCAGCGACTCCAGAAACTGGATCGCCTTGGCCTGCCCCAGCGCCTCGTAGTCGTCCCCGTCGTTGCCGCAATCGTGCGACATGCCCGCGTCGTGCCGCAGGGCGCGGCCGATTTGCGTGGTCAGCTTGTCGTGCAGCCCGTCGATCAGGTCGCCCACGTGGTAGGTGACGTTGCCGGCGTGCAGCCCCTCGCGCCGCCGGTAGCCCGGGTAGATGATTTCCTTGAGGTCCTCGATCGCGTCGATGACGACCTTATAGTTGGGCAGGGGGCAGTGGCCCAGGTGGCTGATTTCGGTCAGTTGCGAGTAGGTGCCGACAATGCGCGCCGTGAGTTCCGGCAGTTGTTCCTTGCGGCGAAGATCCGAGGCCATGGCGATTGCTCCTGAACGCTTTCGCGTGTGCGCGGCGTTGGGCCAAAGAAGGAGAGAAACGAAACGTGTGCGGTACGGAGAAAGACGGAAGTGGTAGCCGTAATGGCTACTCCGTACACACGCAGCGACAACCGCGAGCCTGATATTTTGGGATCGTGGTCATTCGTTGGCACCCCGTCGCCGAACGTGGCCTGGAGGTCTCAAAAAAGGCTGGTCAGGTGGCCAGCGGCACCAGCCGATGACGCGACAGCTAGCGTGGCCTATTGCCGCTAATCGTAGGCGCCAAAAAGGGCAAAATCAAGATTCCTGGTCTAGTCTTCGGATGCGCTCGCCCCACGAGTTTAGGCAAAGCAGGGACGCGCGAAGCCACCCGATGGCAGCACCGCTACCGCGCGCGGTTTTCGCCGCTCGCCAAGGCAGGTCTTCCCCGGGGCTGGCTCGCTGCGGACGTCCTCGCGACTAGTCCTCTTCTTCTTCCTTGAGCACCGCCTTGTCGACGATCTCTTTCTGCACGTTGCCGGGCACCAGGTCGTACTTGGAAAACTCCATCGTGTAGCTGCCCTGGCCGCCGGTAATGCTCGACAGGCTGCGGGCATAGGTCGTCACCTCGGCCAGCGGCACTTCGGCGGTGACCGTTTGCAGGTCGGCCCCGGCCGAGTCCATGCCCAGCACGCGGCCGCGGCGGCCCGACATGTCGCTATTGATGTCGCCCAGCTTGTCGCCGGGCACGGTCACGTGCACGACCACGACCGGTTCCAGAATGCCGGGCCGGGCCTGCTGGAACACGTCGCGAAAGGCCATCGAGCCGGCCGTCTTGAACGCCGCTTCCGAGCTATCCACCGGGTGGTGCTTGCCGAAGTGCACTTCCACGCCCACGTTTTCCACCTGGTAGCCGGCGATCACGCCGCGGCCCAGCCGCTCCTTGAATCCCTTCTCGACCGCCGGCAGAAAGTTGTTGGGTATCGTGCCGCCCACGATCGAGTCGACCCACAGAAAGTTGTGCTCCGGGTCGTAGTGATACTCGCGCATGCTCGGAAAGCGTTCCTTCGTGCAGAACTCGGCCGGATCGGTCTCGGCCGGGAAGGGGAACATGCGAATGTGCACTTCGCCGAACTGGCCGCGGCCGCCGCTCTGCTTCTTGTGGCGGTAGCTGCCTTCGGCATTGGCCTGCACCGTCTCGCGATAGGGAATCTTCGGCTCTTTCGTGTCGACCTCGACCTTGTCGCGGCGCTTGAGTCGCTCTTGCAGCAACTGCAGGTGCAGTTCGCTCATGCCGTTCATCACCAGCTCGTGCGTCTGCGCGTCACGATTCAGCTTGACCGTGCTGTCCTCCTCGACGATCTTCTGCAGCGCCCCGGAGAGCTTGCCCTCATCGCCGCGGCTCTTGGGCGTGACGGCCAGCCCGACCATCGGCGTGGGAAACTTGATCTTGGGCAGCTCGAGCTCGCCCAGGCAGACGCCCGTGTGCAAGTCGTCTACTTTGGCCACGGCCACGATGTCGCCGGCAGCGGCCGAGTCGACCGGATGGGTCTCGCCCGCCTGCACCGAAAGCAATTGATGCAGTTTCACCGCCTTGCGGGCGCCCGAGACGTGCACCGAATCGTCCTTGTGCAGCGTGCCGGAAAACACGCGCACGAAGCTCAGCTTGTGCACGAACGGGTCGATCCGCGTCTTGAACACTTGCGCCACCAGCGGCCCGTCGGGGTCGGCCTTCACCGCCACGGTTTCGCCGGCTTCGTTCTTGGCCTCGCGCTCGATCGCCTCGGGCGGCAGCGTGCACTGAGCCAGGGCGTCGAGCAGTTCCTGCATGCCGACGCCCGTCTTGCTCGATACGCACAGCACCGGAATCAGGCTGCCCTGGGCCACCGACGTGACGATCAGCTTCGACAGCTCTTCGTCGGTGGGCAGCTTCCCTTCGAAGTAGCGCTCGGTCACGGCCTCGTCCACTTCGATGATCGACTCGATCAGCGTCTCGTTGATCGACTTGGGATCGATCAATGCCCCGTCGGCGCTTTCCGGCGGCTTGAGCGTGCTGGCCACGCCCTTGAAGTCGCCGCCGTGCCCCAGCGGCACGTTGAGCGGCACGCACGCCGGGCCGAACAGCTCCTGCACCGTGGAAAGCAGTCCGGGAAAGTCGACGTTGTCGGCGTCCATCTTGTTGATGATGATCACGCGCCCCAGCCCGCGCTCGCCGGCCTCGCGAAACACGCGGCGGGTGTTCACGCCCAGCCCCGAGTGGGCATCGATCACCACCGCGGCGGTCTCCACCCCCCGCATGGCGCCGATCGCCTGGCCGATGAAGTCCGGATAGCCGGGCGTGTCGATCAGGTTGAAGTGCTTGCCGGCGTGGTCGAAGTGCACGAGCGTCGACTCAATCGTGTGGTGATGGTGCTTCTCTTCGTCGTCGAAGTCGCAGATGCTGGTGCCGTCGTCGACGCTGGCCGGCCGCTTGACGGCTCCGGTGAGGTTGAGCATAGCATCGGCCAACGTCGTCTTGCCGGCCGATCCATGGCCACAAAGGACAATGTTGCGGATGTCTTGGGTCTGCGCCATGCGGAATTCCCTTCTGAGCTTAAGAGTCTTGGCCGCACGCCAGAAGCGCGTCGGCCAGTTTCAAGTTTCCCTCATACAGGGCCCGGCCAACGATGCAGCCCGCCAGGGGCAGCTCGGACAGTCGGGCGATATCGGCCACCGTGGTAACGCCGCCCGATGCCACGACCGGCAACGGGACGGCGCGAGCCATTTCTTCCAAGGCGGCAAAGTTGGGACCACCGAGCATGCCGTCGGTTTCGATGTCGGTATACACCAGCGCCGCCAGCGGCTGCTCGGCAAACTGCTGGGCCAATTCCACCGCCGTGGCGCTGCTGGTCTCCAGCCAGCCCTCGGTCGCCACGCGCCCGCCGCGGGCATCGATCCCCAGCACGAGCTTGCCGGGAAACTTGCCGCACATCCGGCGAAACCAGTCGGGTTTTTTCAAAGCCAGCGTGCCGACCACGACGCGGGCGACACCCAGCTCGAGCAGCCGGGCGATCGTCTCTTCGTCGCGCACGCCGCCGCCCAGCTCGCAGGGGATGGAAACGGCCGCGACGATCGCCTCGACGCTGGACCAGTTTTCCACCCGGCCGCTGCGGGCGCCGTCGAGATCGACCAGATGCAGGTATTCGGCCCCCTGGTCCACCCAGTGCCGGGCCATGGCCGCGGGGTCTTCGCCAAAGACGGTCTCGCGCGCATAGTCGCCCTGCTGCAAGCGCACGCATTTGCCGCCGCGAAGGTCGATGGCGGGCCAGATCTGCATTGCCGATCCCTCGTCCTAGAGCCACAAAACGGGGGCAATCCAGCAAATATCCCACAGATATTTTGACCCTGCAAGTAGTTGGTACGCCCCGCCGTAAGGGCCACGCGACCAGCAAGGCTCGCTCGTCGTCGCCGTACAACCGTTGTAGAATTGAACGCTGCTCAATTGAAAACCCTCGCCGGCCCCCGCAGCGCAGACGATGGCTTCCTTCGACGACAAACGCGACAAGCTGCTCGAGTTGATCCGCGGCTACGGATCGTGCGCCGTGGCGTTCTCCGGCGGCATCGACAGCACCGTCGTCGCCAAGGCCGCGCAGTTGGCCCTCGGCGAGCGGGCGGTTGCGGTCACCGGCACCAGCGCCAGCCTGGCCGCCGGCGAGTTGGACGAGGCACGCGAGTTGGCCGCCTTGATCGGCATTCGCCACCAGGTGATCGCCACCGACGAGTTTGCCAATCCCAGCTATGTGCAGAATGCGCCGGACCGCTGTTACCACTGCAAGACCGAGCTCTACGAGCAGATCGAGAACCTGGCCGAGCGGCTCGACGTGGCCGTGATCGTCAACGGCGCCAACGTCGATGACCTGGGCGACTACCGTCCCGGCATGCGGGCCGCCGGCGAACACCAGGTGGCCAGCCCGTTGGCCGAGTGCGGTTTGACCAAGGCCGACGTGCGGGCCCTGGCCCAGGCCTGGCAACTGCCCACCTGGGACAAGCCTGCCGCGCCCTGCCTGAGCAGCCGCGTGGCCTACGGCGAGGAGGTGACCCCCGAGCGGCTGGCAATGATCGACGCCGCCGAGCGCTTTCTCCGCGAGCAAGGCTTGCGCAGCGTGCGCGTCCGCTACCACAAGGGCGACGTCGCCCGGCTGGAAGTGCCGACCGAGGCCCTCCAGCCCTTGGGCGAGCCGGCCACGCGCGAGCAACTCGTGGCCCAGCTCAAGCAACTCGGCTTCAAGTACGTCACTCTCGACCTCGAAGGCTTCCGCTCCGGCAGCCTCAACGCCCTGGTCGGCATCACCCCGCTAGCCAAGCCGACACCGTAGCGGGCGCGCTCAATACCAGCCCGAAGCGCGAGCGAGGGTCGTCACCGTCAGCGCTAAACGGCCGCAGACCCTCGCTCGCGCTTCGGGCTGGTAACGCGCTTGCTTCAACGGGCTAGCGCCGTCTGCCGACGCGGGCCAGCCAGGCATCGATCGACTCTTGCGGCTTGCCGCGATAGATCTTGGCGAATGCCGTGTCGAAGTCGGCGCCCTGCTGCAATTGGCTCACCAGCGCCGTGTATTTCCGGCTGGGGGTCATCAGCAGCTTCGAAACGAAGCTGTAGGCCAACACGTCGCTTTCTTCGGGCGGCAGCGAGGCGGTGAGAAAGCCGGCCGGATCGTCGACCCGCTCGAGAATCTCGCGCAGGTGATCGTCCCAGCCGGCGACGCGCTCGTCGCGCGGATCGAGCCGCTCGGCCACGGCGCGGGCCGTGCCTTCGGCGAACCACCGCGGCACCTGTCCCAGGCTCGAGGCATACACGCCGGCCAACAACTGGCCTACCAGTCCCGCCGAAGCCTGTCCCTGTTCATCCAGCAGCACACACCCATAGGTGTCAAGCGGACCGTAGCGCCAATGCCCGCGCCAGGCCTGGGGAATCTCGCGGCGTTCGAGCATCACGCCGACTTCGCCGTATTCGAATCGCTTGTCGAACACGTACAGGGTGAGCCGGCCCTTGATGAGCGGCTGCTCGTCGGGCACTCCGAACAGCTTGCGAAGTTTGGCCGCCTGCTCTTCGGCCGCGCGGGCCACCGCGGCCAACTGCTCTTGGCCGACGCCGCCTACGACCAGCACCGTCTTGCTCTCTTCGCGGCGAGGCTGCACGTCGGGCAGGATCAACCGCCACGTCCTCTCGGCTTGGTCGAAGCGTCGCCCCGCCAGCTCCTCGTGCGTCATGCTCTCGGCCGCGGCCCGGGCGATCACTTCTTCGAGCGGCAGCGAGGCGTTGCCGCCGAACTTGGCTCCCGCGGCGATCCACGCCTCGATCTTGGCAATCTCGCCGCGCGGCAACGGGTCGGCGCCTTGCGGCATGCGGTCGCCGTCGGCCGTGCCCAGCAGCTTCTTCACCAGCAGGCTCGCTTCGGCCTCGCCGGGCTCGATCGCCGGTCCACTGGCTCCCTCGCGCAACAATCGCGCGAAGGTGTAAACGCTGAACCCGCTACGGGCATTGCGATCGCCGTGGCACTCCACGCAGTGTGTCACCAGCAGCGGAGCCACGTCGCGGGCAAACAACACCGAGTCTTCTTCGCTTTGTACACGGTTGGGTTCGGCCGGTGTAGAAGCCTCCGGCACCTTGACGCCCTTGTCGGCGAGCATCTTCCGCGCTCGATCGACCTGTTGCCGCAGGGGAGATACCCATTTGGCCAGCTCGGGCGACGGATTGCCGGGCAGTTTGGCCAGGTTGCCGGCCGCCTCGACGATGGCCTCGCCGGCCTCGTCGTATTTCTTGGCGTTATACAGGCCGCCCGCCTTGCGAATGGCCGACTGCGCGAGCCGCACCAGCGTGCGCTCTTCGCTCGTGGGTGCATCGGCCTCGGCCTTCTCGACCACGGCACCGTGCACCAGCCCCACCAAGGCGGCGGCCATGAGTAAGCGAGCGATGCGTCGGGTCATGGGCCTGGCTTCTCCGCGAGCGATCCCATCCTGCGGGCGGTTCTTTCGGCCCTATTATAACGGCACGATGACAGGCGCGGGAGCGACGGCAGTTCGCCGCCAAGCCAAACGCTGGAAAGCATCGTGAGCGATCAAGCGCGCTTCAGGCGTCCCGAACCCTGGCGATGGTGCCGACGCACGATCTTCTTGGCCGGCCGCGCGGCGCTGCTGCGCTTGTAGCCGTATTCGAGCGCAAACCACTCGGCAAACCGCTCGCGGGCCGCATAGCCCGTATTGCGCGTGTCGACCAGGTGCCCCAACTCGTGGATCAGGATGTTGTTGAGGTAGAAGTCGCGGATGGTCTGTTCGTTCCAGGCCAGCGCCCACACGCCGGGCGACGTCTCTTTCCAGCAGCCGCCGTACATGCGGGCCTCATTCTCCTGGGCCGGCGTCGGCGGGCAGGTGTAGTACTCCACCAGGCTGGTCTCAATCGGATAAAGGTACAGGCTCGCCCCCCACTGCATGCCATAGCAGGGGAAGCTCTGCTTCTTGCGAGTCATGCAACTGAGTTGAACGACCTCCAACTCGCGGGTCATCCATTCGGGCAGCTCGCCCAGGCGGTCACGAACGTCCTGCGGGGTCAGAATGTGGCGATATCCGGGACCTGGTTGCTGGACGACCACCTTGTATCCGTCGGTGCGGCCCGTCGGTTCGTGCCAGTCTTCGGGGGGTACAAACGGCAGCTTTTCGTTGCGGCTGGTGATCCGGGTGCGCTTATGTCCGCGCGCGACGCGACGGCGCGATTTTGCCTGGGCCACCGTGTTGTAAAACTGGGGCTTCAGGATGCGACCTTTGAAGTTGTGCTGACGACGTTGCATGACCGTACCAACTGACGCGCCGAAGGGACATTTGCGGTGGGACCGGGCACTCCGTTGGGGCAAATCGAGCCGGTGATTCAGCCCGATTTTCCTGCTTCCTGGGACCGCCGGAAGCTCCTGGGGAAGCCGCCCGTGCCAGACGGCTACATCTATCCTACGTGGCGGCGGAGAGCATTTTCAACGAGATTATGTAAGTGTCTTATTTCATTACACTTACAGATTAGACGGGGTGCCGATTTTTCTGCCAATCGGGGGTCTTGACTGGGGCCATTTCATGCCGTTGGCCACCGGCCCCAAGAGGCCCTTTTCGGCACGCGCGCGAGGCCCTCAGCCGCGCATCGCGAACAGCGCCAAAAGCGCGGCGCCGACGACCAGCGCGCTGAGCAAGGCAGCCCAGCCCCATTGCGTCGCGCGCGTGCTTCGTCGAGCGCGCGGCGCGGTGTGAAACGTGCCGCTGGAAGAAGGCGGCAAGCCGCCGTGAGAGACCTCGCTCGAAGCGCTTGCAACGGGCGTTTGCGAAGCCGGCGCGACGGGCGAAACCGGCGCGCGCTGCGCGTCGCGCGGGGGGGGAACGATCGGCGGCACCGGCGGCGGCGGAGGCATCGACAGCACATCGGATCCCGATGTCGCGCCCGCAGGTGGCGGCGTCGCGCCCGGCGGCGCGATCACGTCGGACAAGGCGCCGGCCCCGAGCACCTCGCCGCGCAAACTTTCTCGCAGCAGACGATCCGTCTTTTGCAAATTCGGTGCCGTATCGCGCATGGCCGAGTCGATATCGCCGCTCGAAGTGGGACCGCAGGCCGCGGGAACGAAGCGGCCCGCGTTTTGTTCCTGGTCGAGCCACGCGGAGAGGGCATCGAGCACTTCGCGCGCCGATTGATAACGGTCCTGCGGCGCTTTCTCCATCATCTTCTGGCACATCGACACCAGCGCCAGCGGCGCGTCGGGCCGATCGAGCCGCACGCTGGCGGCCACCTGCTGCTGATGCGCCGTGGCCAGTTCCGACGTGCTGCGCCCCGAAAAGGGCGCGTGCCCGGTAAGCAGAAAGTAGAGCGTGCAGCCCAGCCCGTAGATATCGGCCCGATGGTCGACCGTTCGACTATTTTTGGCCTGCTCGGGCGCGAAGTAGTCGGCCGTTCCCAGCACTTGCTCCTGCTGCGCAAAGGCAGGCGACGGCCGCACTTGGGCGTCGAATTTGGCCAGCCCCAGATCGAGCACTTTGACCGTGCCCTGGCGGTCGACCAGCAGGTTGGCCGGCTTCACGTCGCGGTGCACCAGCCCGTTCTTGTGGGCGTGGTCCAAGCCGGCGGCTGCCTGGGCCACGTATTGCGCGGCCATGTAGTAATCGAGCGGGCCGGTGCGCTCGACCAGTGCCTCCAGATCGCTGCCGTCGACGTATTCCATCACCAGGTAGTGGATGCGTCCTTCGCTCCCCAGGTCGTAGGCGCGCACGATGTTCGCATGATCGAGCGCGGCGACCGCCTGCCCTTCGAGGTGAAAACGGTCGAGATAGGCCGCGTCGGCCACGCGGTTCTCGGGCAGGACCTTGATGGCCACGAGCCGCTGCATCAGCACGTGCTCGGCCAGGTAGACGTTGCTCATGCCGCCGGAGCCCAGGTGATCCAGCAGCTTGTAGTTGCCCAAAAAGAAGCCGCGGTGGCGGCCTTCGAGCAGCTTGTGGCACTGCCAGGGCGTCAGCAGGCCCAAGCGCACCAGATAGGCCCCGCACGCGCGTGCGTCGTCGAGATGGCTGGCCGAGGCCTGGCTCTTCCAGTCGGTGACGGCCTTGGTGAGCCGTTTGGACTCGATCAGTCCGCACCGCTCGACCAGGGCCAAGAATCGATCGACTGCGATCCTGCTCATTCCGAATGACTCGATCGCCGGGACAACGCTTCGTAGCCAATTGGCGGCCGAAGCGCGAAACACATCTGCAATAGGGCCGCCAACTCCCTCCATGAACGCCTTTTGAGCAAGTCTAGCAGGCGGCGCTCGATCTCCGCGTCGGCGCAAGCCGCGAACGCGCCGATTTTCGTCCTCCGAGCAGCCACCATCGCATGCAGAATAATCCCGCCTCGCAGCCCCGAAAAGAGCGCCAGCCGGGGCGTTCGCCGCGGGGACCGGCTTGCCGAAGTCGTGCCAAGGCCTAGGCTAAGGGAAATTTCGTGCCGCCAGCCCGGCCCCGGACCGCGGTCGCCGTAGGGCCACTTGGGCGGCCGACCTCCCTGGAAACCCCGATTCCGATGTCCCAAATCGTGCTCTACACGCGCCAGGGCTGCCATCTTTGCGAGGTGGCGGCCGACGTACTCAAGCGCCACAACCTGTCGTTCGAGTCCATCGACGTCGATGCCGACCCCGAGCTGCGCGAGCGCTACAACGAGTGCGTGCCGGTGGTCACGTTCGACGGCAAGGAGCGTTTTCGCGGCCGCATCGACGAGCGGCTCCTGCGCCGCCTTCTCAAGTAACGGCGACGCACAATGATCGCCGCGCGAGCGGGACGGGTCCTCGTCGCGCTTGCACGCAGGCGATACAATGGCGCGAAACTGCCGCTCGTTCGATTGCGTGGACTCGGGAACTGTGAGCATGTCGGAGTGTTTGGTCGTTGGCGGAGGCGTCGTCGGTCTCTCGATCGCTTACGAACTGGCCGGCCGCGGCCGCCGCGTACGGGTCATCGACGCCGCTCAACCGGGACGCGAAGCCTCGTGGGCCGGCGCCGGCATTCTGCCGCCGGCGGGTTCCCACTCCGACGAACCCCTGGAACAACTCGCCGCGCTGAGCAACCGCCTGCACGCCCAGTGGTGGGAGCATCTGCGCGACGACACCGGCATCGACAACGGCTTTCGCCGCTCGGGCGCGATCTACCTGGCCCGCAGCGCTACCGAGGCGCGCGCTCTTCAGACGCTGGCCAGCGTCGCCCACCGCCGGCACATCGTCGTTGAGCCATTGTCGCAGGAGTCGCTCCGCGAAATCGAACCCGCGGTTCGTCCGCGGGGCGGGCTCGAAGCCGCCTACTACGCGCCGACCGAGTGCCAAATTCGCAATCCGCGCCACTTGAAGGCCCTGCTCGTCGGCTGCGCGCAGCGCGGCGTCGAGGTGCTGCCGGGAACGCCGGCCGAAGACTTCGAGATTCGCGATGGCCGCATCGAGGTTGTGGTCACGCCCGCGGGCCGACTGTCGGCCGACACCGTATGTATCACCACGGGGGCATGGAGCGGCGCGCTGGCGCGCAAGCTCGGCCTGACACTCGAGATCAAACCGATCCGCGGCCAGATCCTGCTGCTTTCGCAGCCTCGGCCGGTGTTGTCGCACATCATCAACGAGAGCAGCCGATACCTGGTGCCGCGGCCCGACGGGCGCGTGCTGGTCGGTTCGACCGAAGACGACGTCGGATTCGATCGCAGCACGACCGCCCAGGGAGCCGGCGACCTGCTGCACTTCGCCTTGGGCCTGGTGCCCGAGTTGGGTAACTCGCAGCTCGAGCGATCTTGGGCCGGCCTGCGCCCGGCCACCGTCGACGGCATGCCGTACTTGGGGCGCGTGCCGTCGCTGGACAACGCGTTCATCGCGGCCGGTCACTTCCGCGGCGGCCTGCAACTTTCGACCGGCACGGCGGTGGTGATGAGCCAACTGATCGACGGAGAGACGCCCGAGGTGGACCTGAGCGTGTTTCGCGTCGACCGATTGAGCCACGATTCCCCGGCCCCGCAAGCCAGCAAGACGCGCCCCGCCGTCTCGCTCGGATAAGGCGAGCCCCATGGCCATCGAAACACCGGCACGGATCGCTGTTCTGGGAGCCGGACCCTTGGGCCTGGAAGCGGCCCTGTATGCCCGGTACCTGGGCTACAACGTCGATCTGTACGAACGCGGACGCGTGGCCGACAACGTGCGGCACTGGGGCCACGTGCGGATGTTCACGCCCTTTGGCCACAATCGCTCGACGCTGGGGCTAGGTGCCCTCAAGGCCCAGGACCCGCACTGGGTTCCACCCGACGACGACGCCACGCTCACCGGCCGCGAGTTCGCCGAGCGCTATCTCGTGCCGCTCGCGCAGTCCGATCTGATCGTCGACGGCCTGCACGAACAGACCGAGGTGCTGGCCATCGGGCGTGCGGGGCTGCTCAAAGGGCAGTTGGCCGACGACGAGCAGCGCGGCGAGCACGACTTTCGCATTCTGCTGCGGGCCATCGAAGACCAGGGCCACGTGCGCGAGTATTTCGCCACGGCCGACGCCGTGATCGACACCACCGGCACGTACGGGCGGCACAATTGGCTGGGCCCCGACGGTGTGCCGGCGATCGGAGAGCTGTCGGCCGCCGCAGAGATCGAGTACCGGCTGCCCGACGTGCTGGGGGCCGACCACGACCGCTACGCCAGCCGCAATATCCTGCTGGTGGGCGACGGCGATTCGGCCGCCGCCAGCCTGGTGAACCTGGCCGAATTGGCCGCCACCACGCCCGATACCTGGATCACCTGGGTCACCCGAGGCCATGCCGATGAGTCGTTGCCCGGGCCGGTGCCCGTGCTCCAGGACGATCCGCTGCCCGAGCGGCGTCGCGTGGCCCTGCAAGCCAACGGCCTGGCCGTGGGCGACGCCAACCACATCACCCATTTCGGCGGTACGGCCGTCGAATCGATCGTGTGGCACCCCGACCTCGAGCGGTTCGTGGTCGAGCTGGTCGGCAAGCACCCCGGACAGCTCGAGTTCGATCGGGCCATCGCCAACGTGGGCTACCGCTCGACCGACGAGTTGTTCGCCGAGTTGCACGTCGAGCGCTGCGGCCGCTCGGGCGCCCCCCGCACGCTCGCCGGCGAGCAGGGCCACGGCGTGATCACGGCCGAGCCCGACTACTACGTGCTGGGCGCCAAAAGCGGCGGCCGCAACGAGCCGTTTCAAATCGCCCAGGGCCTCGAGCAGGTGCGGGCCGTGTTCGCCATCATCGGCGACCGGGCCGATCTCGACCTGTACGCGAACGTCGTCCTCGACGGCTCCTAGTCACGAGCGCTCGGCTCCCGGCGACTCGCGTCCGTTTCTTTCGCAGTTCGTTTCTGCGTGTTGGTAGTCGTCGTCGGAATACACGTCCAGCAGCGGCACGCCGAACAGCGACCGCTGATACGCCGGCCTGGCGTGGTCGATCAGCCAAACGTCGTGCGGACGGTACACGCCTCCGCGACGCTGCACCACGTACCAGCGGTACGAGCCGGGATCGCTTTCCACGCGCTCCAGCAGCCCCCATCGCTTGAGCAGCGCCAGATTCGCAGTCGGTCCCCAGGCAAACCGCACCTTCTCGTCGTCGGCCGTGTGCTCGCGCAGCCAGGCGAGCGTCTCGCGGTCGAGCGAATCCCAGTAGTAGGTGGCCTCCATTCCCACGGCCGCCGCCCCGCGCAGCCCGCCGATCAGGCGGTTGTAGTAGGAAAGCCCGTGCGGGAAATAGGCGATCGCGTCGAACGTCGACATGACCAGCGCCAGTGCGATGGCGACCTTGGCCCAGCCCTGAGCGACGATCTTGTCCTGGTCGAACAGCGACTCGCGATACAAGGCCCGGCCGGCTCCCACGCCTGCCAGGGCCGCGAAGAATGCAAAGCCGGGCAGAAACAGCCGCACTCCGTCGTGCGGCGGCGCCCAGGGCAGGGCACGCACCACGATCAACGTCGCCCAGCACAGCACGACCAGCAGCGACACCCGATCTCTCCGCCAGCGCCGCACCGACGCCACGAGGCCAATCCCGCCCAGCAGCAACGCCATCGGCGAGATCGTGATCGCGGTCCACACCAGCGTGTTGTACCAGGGCAGGGGATGGCCGAGGTTGTATCGCGAGCCGAAGAATTGCGTCGTGATGTTGAGACCCGGCTGCTCGGCCCGATGGAGGTTCAGCGACAGAAACGTCCGCAGCCCGGCCAGCGGCTCGCTCCACAGCGGCGGGTTCAGCGCCACGAACACCGCCACGGCCAGCGGCACCCCCACGACCAGCGCCCGCCACGCCCGGGCGTCGCGGTAGATGATCGCCCAAACCAAGAACGGCACCGGCGCCAGCCACCCGGTGAACTTGGCCGCGAAAGCCAATCCCAGCGCTGCGCCAAACACCGGCGTCAAGCGCCAATCGCGGCAGGCCGGAGCAAACGCAGCCCAGGCCAGCACCCAACCGGCAGTCACGGGCGCGTCGTAGGTCGTGAAATGCGCATGCGCGAACATCCGCGGCATGGTCAGCAGCACCGCCACGGCCACGATGCCCACGATCCACAATCTGTAATCGCGCACCAGCCGATAAAACATCGCCCCGGCCGCCACGGCAAACAGAGCCATGTGCCCCAGGCGAAGCCGACTGAGCGGATCGAGCCCGCGCGGCGCAATCGCATCGCTGGCCACGATCAGCAGCCCTGCCAGCGGCGGATGCCCCTCGCGGCCGACGGTAAACGGCCACGCCGCTTCCAACCCGGCCAGCCCGCCCGGCCCGTCGTCCCCACCCTGCGAGTTTGCGACCGCGACGATCGCCTCAGCTCGCGCGATCGTGTCGCCCTCGTCCCAGCCCATCGGCATCGCCGCGCTCGTCGCCAGCAGCAACAGGCCGCTGCTCACAGCGACGGCACAGGAAGCGAGCGTGAGATGGAGACGTGAATTGGCGTTCATCGGCGGCGATTGTATCATGGCCGCTCCGGCGCCCAAGTCGCTTTAGCCCTACGGCCGGCCGTCATGAAGATTATCTACGAGGACCAAGTCGACTGGGAACCGCTGGAGATGCGATTCCTGGTCAAGGGAACGCCCACGACAAAACGCTCCCAAGCGGTGGCCGACTTCGTTGTGGAGTGGATGCGAACGCGCGAGCGCGCCGATCCGCAAAAATGGCACTTCTGTGAGTACCAGGCGGCCGTCCTGTCAAGCGGCACGATCGAAGCATTCTGCGAGTTGATGCCTGCGGACGAGATTGAATCTCTGGCCGGCGCTGTCGCCGATGCGTTCCCGTTCGTGAGCGAGCTACGCCTCGGTCGAGCGCTCACCAGTAGCGGCTCGATGGCACGGATTGACTGGTTTGACGTGCCCGCGGGCACCGTTGTCGTCGACGGAGAGAGCTTCCACGTCGCCGCGTTTTCCATCAGCTTGACCGCTGTCACCGCTGGGCAGTTCTGCCAGTTCCTGGACGCCACGGGTTACACGCCGGTTCCAGACACGATCGAATACCTCGGGTATACGATCGGGCATTTCAAACTCAACTTCGGACAGTCGCCGAAGATTCCGCTGTTCGGCGTGACCTACGATGATGCGGTCGCATTCTGCGAATGGGCGGGCTTTCGCTTGCCGGCCGACGCTGAGCTGAGAGCGTTCTTCGAGACAGTCATGCGACGGAGGCGCGAGTTGAATTGGGGGGGCGAGAATTGGACCTCGACGCCGGCAGGTGAGGACTCGTTCTACGTGCGGAACGGCCCATTCCACGAAATGCCGTCAGACGAGTACGACCCTTACCGGAAACCGCTGCATCGCCACCACTACCAGTTCTTAGAAGCGCCGTCGTTTAGGATCGTCAAGACCTGAAAACGACAGCCCCCTCACTCCGGCGTCACCGTCACCAGCTCGTTGCACACCGATTCGATGTGCGGGGCGTTGATCCGCACTTGCTCTTCGGCGTAGCCGATCAGCAAGGCCAGGTCGCACAGGCGGTTGATGCGGCGCGGATTGCCTCCGGTCAGGTGAAACAGCGTCTGCAACGCTTCATTGGTGAAGATCTCGCGGCTGGCGCCGGCCGCCTTCATGCGATGGTTGACGTAGCTGCACGTCTCGTCGAGCGTAAAAGGACGCAGCAGGCACTTCACGCCCAGCCGCGCTTCCAGACCCGGCAACCGCTCAAGCGCCGGCAGCAACTCCGGCTGCCCGGAAAGCAGCAGCGTCAGCACGGGCTGTCCGTTGCTCTCGAAGTTCAACAGCAGCCGCAGTGTCTCGAGCGCTTCGGTTTCGAGCAGCATCTGGGCTTCGTCGATCGCCACCACGGCGTGCTTGCCTTGCTCGGTGTTCTCGGCCAGAAACTGCTGCAAGCGGCGAATGCTCTCGTCGATCCGCACCACGGCCGTGGGACTCGACAGCGCGCCCAACTCGGCGGCCAGGTAGTTGAGCAACTCGCCGGGCGACATCTGCGGAAACACGATGTGGGCTTTGGGGGCATACGCCTCGCCGAGTTGCCGCCCCAGCGCCCCCACCAGCAACGTCTTGCCGACGCCCGCGGCGCCGGCCAGAAGCGCGGCCCCGCGGCGGTTTTCGACCGCATAGCGCAGCTTGAGCAGCGCTCCCTGGTGCACTTCGCTCGGATAGTAGAACGCCGCGTCCGCGCAGTTTTCGAACGGCCGGGACTGCAACTGCCAATAAGCTTCGTACATAGTGCGACCTTTACCAGTCCATACGCATCATCATTGAGTTCCGTCCGCCACACCCCCGCCGCCACAGTCGTGCCGCCACACGATCGTCTTTGCGTTTCCAACACCAGCCCGAAGCGCAAGCGAGGGTTCTTCGTCGGGCTTCAGTTGGAGCACACGACCCTCGCTTGCGCTTCGGGCTAGTGTCGGAGCCCGCGCTTGCGCTTCGGGCTGGTATTTCTTCGGTGACCCGGGGCCTTGCGCGACTATCCGTGAACGGTCAATTCGCTGGGCGCGTCTTCGGGTCGGGCGACAAAGTTCTCAATGATGGCCGTCAGCGGCAATCCAGCGCGGCGCACCCGGGCGCACATCGAGGCCAGCTCGCCGCGCGACGTGCCGCGCACGTTTTGAATCAGGTACAAGGCGTCGAGGTGAATCGTCCGGGCAAACGCCGCCAGATCGTCGAGCGTCGCCTTGGCGCCCAGCGGCAGCGTGTCCAACAGCACCAGGTCGTACTGCTCCCGCAGCGTGCCAAAGATGCGTCCGGTGCGCAACGACGTGGCCAGGTCCATCAGGCTCACCGGTCCGCCGCGCCAGGGCATCAGCGTCAGCCCGTCCTGCGGCGCCGCAATCAGCGCCTCGCCCAGGGCCAGCTCGCTGCCGACCAGGTCGTCCCAGCCGCTTTGGACCGAGATCCCGCAACCGCGCACCAGGGCCGGATTCTCGACGTCGGCATCGACCACCACGACGCGCGATCCCTCGGCGACCATGTGCTTGGCCAGGGCCAAGGTCGTCGTCGTGCGTCCGTCGCCCCGTTCGAGGCTCGAAAACGCCAGGCACTTCTGGCCTTGGCCCATCCGCTCGACCAGGTGCTTGCGAAAGCCCTGCCACTGGCGCTTGGCCCGCTCGAGCAAAGCGTCGCAGCTCTCCGGCCAGATCAGCCGGTCGACCTCCAACAGCGCCTGGCTCGAATCGTGAATCTTGGGCGTAGGCGCCGCATAGCTCGACAACGGACGCGAGGGCTCGGCCGCCGGCGCTTTTCCGGTGGGCGGAGCCTGTGCCGGCTCCGTCTCGTCGACCAGCGTCGTTTCCACCACCTCGGCCTCGACCGAAACCTCGATGTTGAACTGCGAGCCTCCGGCGGCGCCCTGGTCGACCGTGACATGGTCGGCCCCGACGTGCTGCTTGGGCGTCGTCAGCTTCGCCGGCGCCTCGAATGCTTTCATGAACGATCGATCGAGTGTGGTCATGGCTGCACCGGCACGGTGACTCCAAGGGGTTGGGGATCGCTCGAGTTCTCATACCGCGGCGCCTCGCCGCCCGAGCTCTCGGGACGTTGTGCCGTGTAGGCCTGGGCAGGCACGTATTCCGGCACCGCCGTGCTCGCATTGCCGGCCGACTCGGCCCACTCGGGCGGCATTTCCGGCGGCGTCGGATCTGGTTCGTACTGCGGCGCCCCCGAATCCCACGCTGGTGCCTTGGCCTCCTCGGCGGCGGGCGCTTTCCACTGGGGGCTCGCGCCGCCGTCGACGTCCCCCGGCGCCGTCCAGGCCGGAGCCGCCTCGACCGGCTTCCCCGCGCGTCGCCCGCCAAAGTTGAGCCACAAGGCCAAGAGCGCTCCCAGGCCAATCAACACCCACTGGGTGATCTCCCAATAGCTGACCCGCATGCCTTGCAGGCTGCGCACGGCGATCGTCAGATCGGGCAGCCGCAGCAAGGTCTTGGGCACGGCGGCATGTTCGGCATCGCCGGCGTCGACCCGCACCTGGTGTGGTTTGCCCGACTCGGGCGGTTTCGCACCCGGGCGACGGACGTTCACCACCGCGGGTCCGTCGTCGCCCGAGGCGTGCATCGCCGGCCGTGGTCGATAGGTTTCGCTCGTGGCCATCACGCGTTCCCCGCTCGAAAAAGTTGCCCCGCCGCTGGCGCACCCGATCCCTGGGCGCACTTCGGCGGCTGCATCTCGTATCGGTTCGGGTGGTAATGATCTTGAGTCCTATCCGGAATGCGGCATCTGGCGATGCTGGGCATGCTGGGTCGTCGAGCAGTCGAACGCCCGCGACGAGGCGAAATCAACGAGCCGAAATGACCTGCCATGCGCTGCAGCGCGAACCTGAGGCCCCCGCGGTGGCTCGTTTGACGAGAGACAAATCCGTGCCAGCACGAGGTTTGCCGATACGTGTGCCGCGGTTGCGGCCCGCCTCGGACTGTGCGATAGTTGTCGTTGCCGTTCCGCCCTCCCGAAGCGCAACCGTCTCGAAGTTGCACGCCGCGCAAACCATGCGGTGATCGAAAGATACGGCTCGGGCCATCCTCTGACCGCTTCCGCACCCCGCTACAATAAGATTGCTATGCCAGTACTCACTCAGGCCCAATCGCGCGAAACCCTCGAAAAGCTCCTCGCCCAGCGGATTCTGGTGCTCGACGGGGCGATGGGCACGATGGTCCACGCGCTGAAGTTCGACGAGGCCGACTACCGCGGCAGCCAATTCGCCGACCATTCGCACGACCTGAAGAACTTCATCGATATCCTCGTGCTGACCCAGCCCGACGCCATCGAGAACATCCACCGCCAGTATCTCGAAGCGGGTGCCGACATCGTCGAGACCAACACGTTCGGGGCCACGAGCGTCGCCATGGCCGACTTCGGCCTCTCGGACCGGGCCCGCGACGTAAACCTGGCGGCCGCGGCACTGGCCCGCCGGGCCGTGGAAGCCGTGAGCACGCCCGAGCGTCCCCGCTTCGTGGCCGGCTCGATCGGTCCGACCAACAAACAGCTTTCGATCGCCGGCAACGTGTCCGACCCCGGCTATCGCAGCGCCACCTACGACCAGATGGTCGAAACTTACTACGAGCAGATCGACGCGCTGGTGGAAGGCGGCGTCGACCTGCTCTTATGCGAGACGGCCTTCGACACGCTAGTGCTCAAGGCCTGCCTGTTCGCCGTGGAAAAATACTTCGAGGATCACGGCATCCGCCTGCCGGTGATGGCGTCGTTTACCATCTTCGAGGGCGGCCGCACGCTCTCGGCCCAAACGATCGAAGCCGCCTGGAACTCGGTGTCGCACATCGACCTGCTGAGCGTGGGCATGAACTGCGCGCTGGGCCCCGACATGCTGCGGCCCTACGTCGAAGAGCTGTCGAAGATCGCGCCGATCTACGTCAGTTGCTATCCCAACGCCGGCTTGCCCAACGCCTTCGGCGGTTTCGACCAGACGCCCGAGATGATGGCCAGCGTGCTGGGCGAGTTCGCCGCGGGCGGCTGGCTCAACATCGTGGGCGGCTGCTGCGGCACCACACCCCCGCACATCGCCGCCATCGCCGAGGCCGTGGCCGACAAGCCGCCCCGCCGCCGCCCGAAGATCGAACCGCTCACCCGCTTAAGCGGCCTGGAACCGCTCACCATCCGCCCGGAAAGCAATTTCCTGATGATCGGCGAGCGCACCAACGTCACCGGCTCGAAGCGCTTCGCCAACTTGATCCTCGCCGACAAGTACGAGGAAGCCGTGGCCGTGGCCGCCAGCCAGGTCGAGGGCGGAGCCAACGTGATCGACGTCAACATGGACGAGGGCATGCTCGATGGCGAAGCCGCGATGACCAAGTTCCTCAACCTGATCGCCGCCGAGCCCGAGATCGCCCGGGTGCCGATCATGGTCGACAGCTCCAAGTGGTCGGTCATCGAAGCCGGGCTCAAGTGCGTGCAGGGCAAGGGCATCGTCAACTCGATCAGCCTCAAGGAAGGCGAAGAAGCCTTTCTGCACACCGCGCGGCTGGTGCGCCGCTACGGCGCGGCCGTGGTCGTGATGGCCTTCGACGAACAAGGGCAGGCCACCGAAACCGATCGCAAGGTCGCGATCTGCGAGCGGGCCTACAAGCTGCTCACCGAACAAGTGGGCATGCCGCCCGAAGACATCATCTTCGACCCCAACATCCTCACCGTGGCCACGGGCATCGAAGAGCACAACAACTACGCGGTGAACTTCTTCGACGCCACGCGCGAGATCAAGCGGCGCTGCCCCGGCGCCAAGGTCTCCGGCGGCGTGAGCAACGTCTCGTTTTCGTTCCGCGGCAACAACGTGGTGCGCGAAGCGATCCACGCGGCCTTCCTCTATCACGCGATCCAGGCCGGGCTGGACATGGGCATCATCAACGCCGGGCAACTGGCCGTCTACGACGAGCTCGATCCCGAGCTGCGCGACCTGGTCGAGGACGTGCTGCTCAACCGCCGCGACGACGCCACCGAGCGGCTCGTCTCCTACGCCGAAACCGTCAAGCAAAAGGGGCCCGCCGACGCTTCGGCCGCGCTGGCCTGGCGAGGCGAATCGGTCGAAAAACGCCTGGCCCACGCGCTGGTCAAGGGCATCGTCGAGTTCATCGAGCAGGACACCGAAGAAGCCCGGCAGAAGTACGACCGCTGTTTGCAGATCATCGAAGGTCCGCTGATGGACGGCATGTCGATCGTCGGCGACCTGTTCGGTTCGGGCAAGATGTTTCTGCCGCAGGTGGTCAAAAGCGCCCGGGTAATGAAAAAGGCCGTGGCCTACCTGCTGCCGTTCATGGAGGAGGAGAAAAAGGCCGCCGGCGCGGAAAGCCAGCAGACGCGCGGCAAGGTGCTGCTGGCCACCGTCAAGGGCGACGTGCACGACATCGGCAAGAACATCGTCGGCGTGGTGCTCGGCTGCAACAACTACGAAGTGATCGACCTGGGCGTGATGGTCCCCTGCGAGAAGATCCTCGAGACCGCCCGCACCGAAGGCGTGGACATGATCGGCCTCTCGGGTTTGATCACCCCCAGCCTCGACGAGATGGTGCACGTGGCCGCCGAGATGGATCGCCAGGAGTTCGACCTGCCGCTGCTGATCGGCGGGGCCACGACCAGCGCCAAGCACACGGCCGTGAAGATCGCCCCGGCCTACCGCAACACCACCGTGCACGTGCTCGACGCCTCGCGCTCGGTCGGCGTGGTCGATCGCCTGCAGAGCGACGACCTGCGCTCCGCCTTCGAAGCCAAAAACCGCGAAGAGCAGGAAGCGCTCGTCGAGTCGTTCCACGAGCGGCAGCAGGTCACGCTCACGCCCTATGCCGAAGCCTGCGACAAGCGCTTCGCCACGGATTGGGCTTCCGCCCAGATCGACACTCCCAGTTTCACCGGCACCCGGGTCCTCGACGACTTCCCGCTCGAGACGCTGGTCGACTACATCGACTGGTCGCCGTTCTTCCTCACCTGGGAGCTCAAGGGCAAGTACCCCAAGATTTTCGACGACCCCAAGTTCGGCGAAAGCGCCCGCAAGTTGTACGACGACGCCCGCAAGATGCTCGACGAGATCGTCGGCGGCAAGCTGCTGCGCGCTCGCGGGGTGTACGGCTTCTGGCCGGCCGCCTCGGTGGGCGACGACATCGTGCTGTTTACCGACGACACGCGCTCCGAAGAGCTCACCCGGTTCCATACGCTCCGCCAGCAATGGCAGCGCAAGGGCCAAACGCAATTTCTGGCCCTGGCCGACTTCGTGGCTCCGCTCGACTCCGGGCGAGCGGACTATCTCGGCGGATTCGCCGTCACCTCGGGCGACGGCATCGACAAGCTGGTCGCCCGGCACGACAAGGAGCACGACGTTTACGGCTCGATCATGATCAAGGCACTGGCCGATCGCCTGGCCGAAGCCTTTGCCGAATGCCTGCATGCCCAAGCCCGCAACGACTGGGGCTACGGCGCCGCCGAGGGCCTGTCGAACGCCGAGTTGATCGCCGAGAAGTATCGCGGCATTCGCCCCGCGCCCGGCTACCCGGCCTGCCCGGACCACACCGAAAAGCAGACCCTGTTCAACCTGCTCGACGCCACCCGAGCCACCGGCATCCAGCTCACCGAGAGCTTCGCCATGCTGCCGGCCGCCAGCGTCAGCGGCCTGTACTTCGGTCACCCGGCGTCGCGCTACTTCTCCGTCGACCGCATCAGCCGCGAGCAGGTCGAGGACTATGCCAAGCGGAAGGGTATGTCCGTCGCCGACGTCGAGCGCTGGCTGGCGCCGAACCTCGGCTACGACCCGCGCAAGTAGCCCTCCCGTTTAGCCAGGAGCCACCGGCGACGGCGCGTCGAACCGGCTCGCGGTTCACCATGCGATTGCGCTCGATTGCCAAAGCAACGCCACCGACCGCGCGACATCGCCCGGGCAACGCCGACGCGCCGTCGGCGATGCCTCCGGGCTATACGGGGACGGCCGCGCACAACGTGCTAATACAGCACCCCGTGCTCCGGCTCAAGCGCCGGCGGCAGCTCTTTTTCGCCGAGGGCTTCTTCGAGGTTGCGCTCGATCGTGTAGCTCAGTGCCGTTAGCGGCACGTCGTCCACGCGGTTCTCGAAGGGGTCTTCGGTGCGCGAGCCGATCAGGTCGAGCGACAGAAACACGAAGCTCACGATGCAGCTCAGCGGGATCATCGTCCAGCCCAGCGCCGCCACGAACGCAAACGGCAAGAGCGTCCCCTGCACGTGTACGATCACGCGGGTGAAGTAGCTATAGGGGCGGGGGAGCGGAGTCTTCTTGATCCGCTCCGACCGGCCCTGCACGTGGTTCAATTCCACCAGCGTTTGGTCGAGGTGCACCATCGTGTAGTCGCTCAGCCAGCCGCGCTCCCGGGCCACGTGCAGGTCCTTGCCCTGCAGCCGCAACAGCGAATCGGGCGGATTGTCGGCCTGCCACAGCCGGCGATACTCCTCGGCATCCAGGTGTGGTCGGCAGGCCCCGTAGCTGTTGCGCTTGTCGCCCGGCTCGTCGTCGGTGATCTCCTGCGGAAACGACTGCGTGGTGCGCAAGTAAACCCGCAGAGCATGGATGAACGCCATGTGCCGACGCACGAGCCGTCGCTGAAAGGCGGCCAACTCGTCGCGCTCGTCCTCCGGAGCCGCAAACAGCGTGAGCACCTGGCGTCCCCAGGCTCGGCTGTAGTTGACCGCCAGTCCCCAGATGATGCGGCCCTCCCACCAGCGTCCGTACGCCTCGTTGTTCTTAAAACCAAGGAAAATGGCCAGGGCCGTGGCCATGATCGTCACCGGCTGGAACGGAATCTCGAGGTCCCAAGCGTCGATCGCCCGCCGCAGCACGTACACCACCACCGAGAGCAGGAAGAAGTACAGCATGCTCGGCCAGGCATAGTAGAAGATCCACGTCCAGGGGATGTTGCGTCGCACGAACATGAAAAGTGACCCTCGAAAGAAACGGGAAACGCGAGCCGGATTGCCCGGCCTGCTGAAGCACATCGAATGCCAAGCCGCCCTAGCGGCGAAGCGCCCCTCGGCCAACCAAACTTCTGGTCGCGCCACGATCAGCGTGGTCGACCGAGACTCACACCCGGTGAGCCGGCTACTTGCGCTTGTTGTCGATGCGGCGCTCAAACTTCGCCAAGTCCACCACGGCCCGCACGTGCGTGCCCGAGCCGACCAGCTCGTCGCCATCGTGGGCTTCGACCGCGAAGTGCACCAGGCGGTCGGCCACCGCGGTGACGCGGGCCGAAGCCGTGACGGTGTGCCCCACCGGCGTGGCGGCCAGGTGCCGCACGTTCACTTCGGCACCGACCGAGACCCAGCCCGGCGGCAGCAGCGGCTGAATGGCCAGGCTGGCGGCCACCTCCATCAGGTAGATCATGAACGGCGTGCCGTACACTTCCGGCATCTCGGGGTGGAAGTGCGCCACGGTGATCTCGCGCGTCACGACCGTGGTTTCGGTGGCCGATAGACCGGGCTCGATCTGCGCGGTGGGGTTGGCGGGAGGATTCAACGTCTACTCCAAGACGGGACGATTGCGGGGAAGAAACACACGGTGGGCTTTGCCAGCAATATGCCCGAAGCCGCCGCCGCGGTCGAGCACCGCGCGGCGTCAGCTTCAATTTGCCGCCGCCTCCTGCTAGACTAGGCACCATCCTTTCCTGGCTCTTCTTTCCGGGAGCGAACGCATGATGACGCGAGCTTTCGCCTGGGCGGTCGTCTTCGTGGCCGCGTCCACGCCGGCCGTATGTGTGCTGGCCGCCGACAACCTGCCCGCCGCCGAATCGCGCACATCGCCGGCATTCACGGGCCGCGGCTACGAGATTCTCACGACCAAGGCCTTCCTGCCGCCCGACTTCGACCAGGAAACGTTCGACAACCTGTGGCAGGCGTGGGAAGAGCCGCTTCGCTCGCAGGCCGAGAAAGCCGGGCCCGAGGAGCGCCGCCGCATGGCCTTCTCGCGCTACGGGCTCACCCCGCGGCCCGACGATCCGGCCAAACCCCAGCAGTACGTCGTCGACGCCGCCGGCAATTGGACGATGAGCTGCCTGGCCTGCCATCAGGGTCAGGTCGCCGGTCAGGCGATTCCCGGGCTGCCCAACGCGCACTTCGCCCTGCAAACGCTGTCCGAGGACGTCCGCGCCACCAAGATGAAGCTGAAGAAGCGGCTGGTGCGAATGGACCTGGCCTCGGCCGTGTTTCCCCTTGGCACGACCAACGGCAGCACCAACGCCGTGATGTTCGGCGTGGCATTGATGTCGAACCGCGACCCCGCGTTGAATCTGAAGCCCGGGCTGCCGCCGGCGATGACGCACCACGACCACGACGCGCCGGCCTGGTGGAACTTCAAGAAGAAGACCCGGCTGTACAGCGACGGCTTCGCCAGCAAGGGGCATCGCCCATTGATGCAGTTCATGCTGATTCCCGAGAACGGCCCCGAGGACTTCGCCGCCTGGGAAGACGATTTCCGCGAGGTCTATGCCTGGCTCGAATCGCTCGAGCCGCCGGCGTATCCGCACGCGATCGACGAAGACCAGGCGCTGCTGGGCGAGGTGATCTTCAACAATCAATGCGCCGAATGCCACGGCAGCTACGGCGATCCGGAGATCTACCCCAACCGCATCGTGCCCATCGACGAAGTGGGCACCGACCCGGTGCGGCTCGGCGCGCTGTCGCCCAAGCATCGCGCCGGCTACGGCGAAAGCTGGTTCAACCACTTCGGCGAGCACCGCACGATCGCCGATCCCGGCGGCTACGTCGCGCCGCCGCTGGATGGCATTTGGGCCTCGGCCCCGTACTTCCACAACGGCTCGGTGCCCACCTTGTGGCACGTGCTCAATTCCGAACAGCGTCCCACGGTCTGGCGTCGTACCGAAAACGGCTACGACCGAACGAACGTGGGCCTCGAAGTGACCACCTACGACGCCGTGCCTGAGGGCATCACCGCGGGCCACGAGCAGCGCAGCTACTTCGACACCACCAAGTTCGGCAAGAGCGCCTCGGGCCACACCTTCCCCGACGTCCTCGACGAGCACGAAAAACGCGCCGTGCTCGAGTATCTCAAGACGCTGTAGCCGTCCGCGACGTTTCCCATGCGATCCTACGACCCTCGCTCGCGCTTCGGGCTAGTGTACGGAATTCTCGCCATATTAGCCCGAAGCGCAAGCGAGGGTAGCAAGGGCCTGAACCACGCCCCCGGCCCCATCGCAGACACGTCCTACTGCGCGTCACGCACATACCGTATCGCAGCCTCAAGGCTGCTCTCGTCGTTAAGATACCGTCGACTCCCGCGCTCGCTCCACCAATTGTCTCGTCTGCGCACCTCATTCAGCTTGCGCGCCGTCCACGCCTTGAGCTGTCGACGAACTTCCTCCGGACGCTGTGACGCCGTCACCACCACGTGCATATGATTGACGCGGCAGTTGATCGCATGGAGCGTCCATCCGCGAATCTCGCAATGCTCAGCGATCGTTTCCTTGCCGCTCGGCTGGCGAGAGACGGCAAGCGTCCTCCGTCATTCGGGCCCTGGCGCTCTCGTTGCGGACCGCATCGGGAAGTTGATGGCCGTGGCGGTACTTGACCCATCCTCGATCGTCGCCGGGAAGCCACGTGCCATAGGTCGTCCAGGTGAGAAAGTACGCCAGCGGTTCCGGGAGTATGACGCCGTCACGTTCGTTCATGAGGGTCGCTCGCTCGGCGAACCGCTCCAAAGCAATGCGAATCAACGACCGCGATCTTGCGACCCTCGCTTGCGCTTCGGGCTAGTATCACTTCGCGCGCTTGTGCACGACCAGCACGACGCCGGAGTCGGGCTTGCTTTCGAAGGCGGTGGGGCGGGCGTCGCCCTCGAGGGTGTAGGCCAGCTTGAGCTGGTCGCCTTCCAGAAGATAGATGCCCTTGAGCACGCGGTCGGGCAGGACCAGGTCGATCTGCTTGGGCTCGGTCGTGGCGTCGAGCTTTACCGTGCCGTCGTACTTGGCGCCCGAGCTGGGAATGAGCGTGTAGGTGTTGTCCTTGAACTCGCGCACGGCGTCCTGCATCGACTCGACCGGGGCGCCGCCGAAATCGAACGATTCGACGGTCCACTTGCCTGCCAGCTTCTTGAGCTCGGAGTCATCGGTGCTTGCCGGGGCGGCCGAGACGGCCGGCGCGACCAAGGCAGCCAGAAGTGCGAGTTTCATTGCAGTCTCTCCCACAAGGAACGGCAATGACCGTGCCCAATCGACCCGCGTACTTGCGAGTATAACTCGCGGGCAATCCGCGTGCCACACGAGCCTGCACGGCAGCGGCCCCGGGGCGCGCAGAGCCCCCCGCCTCAAAGTTTTTGTGTTTTGCCAAGGCGCGCCCTACAATCGACGGCGTCTCGGAGCGATTGCGCCTCTGGTGGCCGTGAGCGTTGCAAGCGCACGACCAGCGAGCGTGCTATCGCACCAGCCTCCCACCATCTCATCGCTCGGAGGATACGCCATGGCGCACAATGGCACGCACAAGTCGGATCGCCGCCGCTTCTTGAAGACCGGAGCGCTGGCCGCCGCCGGCAGCACGCTGTTGGGCAGCCCACTGGCCGAGGCCACGGCGCCGGCGACCAAGAGCATCGACGTTGGCCCCGCGGGCGTTCCGCTACGTCCCTTCGGCAAGACGGGGCACAAGCTGCCGGTGCTCGGCATGGGCGGATCGGCCTTCGTGCGGATCTTCAACGCGGCTTACGGCGTGCCGCTGCTCTCGTTCGACGAGCGCGTGGCCATGGTTCGCAAGGGCTACGACGGCGGCATCCGTTACTTCGACACCGCGCGGGTCTACGGCGAGAGCGAGCGCATCGTCGGCACGGCGCTCAAGGACGTGCGCGAAAACTGCTACATCGCCACCAAGTGCCACGTGGCCGATCCCAAGCGCACCCGCGAGACCGTCGAGAAATCGCTCGACGAGTTGGGCATGGACTACGTCGATTGCGTGCAGGTCCACAGCCCGGCCATCGAGGCCGTGGGCTCCGACGGCGCGATGAAGATCCACGCCGAGCTGGTCAAGCTGCGCGACGAGAAGCTGCTGCGGTTCATCGGGCTCACCACGCACGTAGCCTTCGAGACCGTGCACAAGATGATCGAGACCGACGGCTTCGACCAGGTGCTTTTGGCCTACGGCTATATGCGCCGCGGCATGGACACGATGCTCTCCAACACCAACGTCGAGCACCGCAATCTGTGCATGAACGCGGCCCACGAGCGCGGCATGGCCATCGTGGCCATGAAGATCATGGGCGCTAACATGTTGAGCCACAACTCGAAGAACATGGTGGCCGACTACGACGAGGCCCGCCGCAAGAAGCTGCCCGGGGCGGCCATCCGCTGGGTGCTGCAAGACCCGCGGGTCTCGATGCTCAACGTGGGCGTCTCGCTCCCCAGCGACGTGGAGCAGAACCTGGCCACGGTGCGCGGCGACACGACGTTCACGCCGGCCGATCGCGAGCTGCTGGCCGACTACGCCACCGAGCTATACGAGGCGGCGCCGGTCAAGGCAATGAAGATCACCTGAGGCGGGCTCGCGCACGGGGACGCACGCACAGCATCAGAAAGCGTTATCTCAGCGGAACATCCGACGTCGCGGGTCGATTGACAATTGGGCCACGACCGATAGGATGGCTTTCGAAGCGAGCATGCGCGCCGTTTTGTCGCGCGCCCGGCTCGCCGGCCGAAGCCGCGGGTTGCAGCAAGCCGGCCGACAGCGTTCTCGACCCTTCACGGAGGCGACCGTTCCCTCATGACGCAAATCGAATTGGCACGCGGCGGACAGATCACGCCCGAGATGGAGTTTGTGGCCCGTCGCGAAGAGCTCGATCCCGAGCTCATTCGGGCCGAAGTGGCCCGCGGACGGATGGTGATCCCCGCCAACAAGGTCCATCTCGGCAAGCGTCTGGAGCCCATGTGCATCGGCATCGCCTCCAAGACGAAGATCAACGCCAACATCGGCAATTCGGCGGTCACCAGCGACATCGACGGCGAGCTCGACAAGCTGCACACGGCCGTGCACTACGGCGCCGACACGGTGATGGACCTCTCCACGGGTCACAACATCAACGAGATTCGGCAGGCCATCATCGACGCCTCGCCCGTGCCGATCGGCACCGTGCCCATCTACCAGTTGGTGCAGCAGATCGACGACATCTGCGACATGAAGCCGCAGGACTTCCTCGATATCGTCGAGCACCAGGCCAAGCAGGGCGTCGACTACATGACGATCCACGCCGGCGTGCTGCTCGAGCACCTGCACCTGACCACCGAGCGGGTCACGGGCATCGTCAGCCGCGGCGGCTCGTTGATCGCCAAGTGGATGATGCACCACCGCCAGCAGAACCCGCTCTATACCCACTTCGAAGACTTGTGCGACATCATGCACGAGTACGACGTGACCTGGAGCCTGGGCGACGGCCTGCGTCCCGGCTCGATTGCCGACGCCAGCGACGACGCCCAATTCGCCGAGCTCGACGTGCTGGGCGAGCTCACCCGCCGGGCCTGGGCCAAGAACACGCAGGTAATGGTCGAGGGTCCGGGGCACATCCCCATGGACCAGATCGACATGAACATCAAGCGCCAGATCGAGATCTGCGACGAGGCGCCGTTTTACGTGCTGGGCCCGTTGGTCACCGATATCGCCCCCGGCTACGACCATATCACCAGCGCCATCGGCGCGGCCCTGGCCGGCTGGAGCGGTGCGGCGATGCTGTGCTACGTCACGCCCAAGGAGCATCTCGGCCTGCCCGAAAACGACGACGTGAAGCAGGGCGTCATCGCCTACAAGATCGCCGCCCACGCGGCCGACCTGGCCCGTCACCGTCCCGGCGCGCAGAAGCGCGACGACGCGCTGTCCAAGGCCCGTTTCGAATTCGACTGGAACGAGCAGTTCCGCCTGGCGCTCGATCCCGAGACGGCCCGGCGGATGCACGACGAGACGTTGCCGCAGGAGACCTTCAAAAGCGCGCACTTCTGCAGCATGTGCGGCCCGAAGTTCTGCTCGATGAAGATCACCGAAGAGATCCGCGAGATGGACAACGCCGGCTCCCTCACCCCGGCCGAATCCAAATCCTGACCCTTCGTCCACCGTCCCCGCTTAGCCCGGAGCCACCGGCGACGGCGCGTCGCGCCGCAAGTCGTCGCTTCCACCTGCGCCCGGTTCATCCTCCCCTGACCCACATTCGCCGCCGCGCGCTCCCTACCGCAGCACGAAATAAAACCACCCCGCCAGCGCGCCCATCAGCGCCACCAGCACCGCGGCCATCGCCACCGCCCGCAACCCGATCTCCGCGAACGCCGACGGCACGGGCGGCGCGAAATCCTCCGGCGGCGGCGCGATGCCGTCGCTGAACTGATGCCCGCACCACTCGCACCGCGAAAGATACTCCGGCGCAAACGCCTCGTCGCAGGTAGGGCAGATCACCAGCGCTCGCTCCGGCGCGCTGGCTCCCTCGATCGGCACATGCGGCATGAACGCCTGCTCGAAATGTTCGCCCGAAGTCGAGCACACCGGGCACCGAGTCGTTCGCGCCCGGCCGCAGTGGATGCACACCGGCCAGGGGTCGTCCTCCCCCACCAGGCTCTCCAACTCCGCCAGCTCGGGCGACGAACTGCCCTCGCGCATCGACTCGGCCACGCCGGTCAGCACGGCTCGGGCGGCCTCGGACTGCTCGGCGGGGATCAGCACCGATCGCATGGGCAGATCGCCCAGCGCGGAATTTCCGCCGGCGATTTGGGCGTCGATACCGTGCTCTTTTAGCAGGTTCAGCAGCAGTTGCGAGCGTTGGGTGTCGGTCGACGCGAGCGTGACCCAATCGGTTTCGTTCACGGTCGGGGCCCTCTCCATGGCGTGCTCCCCACGTGGTCAGCAGGTCGACCGGCTCTCGGGCGACTGGTAATCATCCTAGTTTGCGCATATTCTAGACAGGTACTTAGCTATACATCGGCCCGAAACCTACCAAAACCAACTTGTTTTCGCGAGTTGCTCTCCCCATGTCGCTGCTTCTCATTTCGCATGCGCGTCACGCGGCGCTTTCGATCGCTGCCGGGCTGCTGCTGTTGTCGGTGGCCGCGGCCGGGCCGGTCGATGTCCTTCCCGAGGGCGAGCTGCCTGCGGATGCGCGCCTCGGCCCGCTTAAGGATCTCAACGGCTACTTCCCGTTCACGCCGTCGGAAACTCCCGAAGCCTGGTCCGCGCGCGCAGCCGACGTGCGGCGCCGCATTCTGGTGGCCAACGGCCTCTGGCCCATGCCCGAGCGCACGCCGCCCAACGCCGTGGTGCACGGCAAGGTGGACCGCGACACCTACACCGTCCAGCGCGTGTACCTGGAGAGCTACCCGGGCCACTTCGTCACCGGCAACCTGTACCGTCCCAAGGGCAGAGAGGGCAAGCTGCCGGCCGTGCTCTCGCCGCACGGACACTTTGCCAACGGGCGCTTTCACGACGCCGGGGTGGAAAAGGCCCGCGAGCAAATCGTGGCCGGGGCCGAGCGGTTCGAAAACTCCGGCCGCTCGCCGTTGCAGGCCCGCTGCATGCAACTGGCGCGGATGGGGTGCGTCGTGTTTCATTACGACATGCTGGGCTATGCCGACAGCGTGCAGATCCCCTCGTCGCTGGCACACGGCTTTTCCGAGCAGCGTCCCGAGTTTGACACGCCCGAGAACTGGGGCTTCTTCAGCACCCAGGCCGAGCTGCGGCTGCAAAACGTGATGGGCCTGCAAACCTACAACTCGCTGCGCGCGCTCGACTGGCTGAGCGAGCTGCCCGAGGTGGATCCGGCGCGCATCGCCGTGACCGGCGCCAGCGGCGGCGGCACGCAGACGTTCATTCTCGCGGCGATCGACGAGCGCCCCGCGGCCGTGTTTCCCGCCGTGATGGTCTCGACCGCCATGCAGGGCGGCTGCACCTGCGAGAACTGCTGCCACCTGCGGGTCGGCACGGGCAACGTCGAGTTCGCGGCCCTCACGGCTCCGCGCCCCTTGGGCATGACCGGCGCCGACGACTGGACCAAGGAACTGGCCGAAAAGGGCCTGCCGCAACTGAAAGCACACTACGCCATGCTCGGCGTGCCGGATGCGGTGATGGGCAAGGTGCTGCCGCAGTTCGGCCACAACTACAACTTCGTCAGCCGCGAAGTGATGTATCAGTTCATGAACAAGCACCTGGGGCTGGGCCTGCCCGAGCCGGTGATCGAGGAAGACTTCGCGCTGCTATCCGTGCCGGAGATGACCGTTTGGGACGAGAACCATCCGCGACCGCCCGACGGGCCCGACTACGAGCGTTCGCTGGTGAAGCACCTGACCGACGTCTCCAAGCAGCAGATCGCGGCGCTCACCCCCAGCGACGCGGCATCGCTCGAGCGGTTTCGCCAAGTGGTGGGCGGCGGCTGGGACGTGCTCCTGGGCCGCGATCTCCCGCCGGCCGAAACGCTCGAGTTCGAGCAGAAGGGCGAAGCCACCGAGCCCGCCGGCCAGGTGACTTTCGGGCTGCTGCGTGACAAGGGCCGCGGCGAAGAACTGCCGATCGTCATCCTGCATCCGACCGCCGAATGGAATAAGCGCGTGGTGATCTGGGTCGACGAGCAAGGCAAGGCCGCGCTATGGGGCGGCGACGGCAATCTCGCGCCCGGCGTGGCGCAGCTTCTGGCCGCTGGCAGCGCGGTGGTGGGGGCCGACCTGCTGTTCCAGGGCGAGTTTTTGGCCGACGGCAAACCACTAGAGCAGACCCGCCGCGTCGACAACCCGCGTCAATTCGCCGGCTACACCTGGGGCTACAACCCCACGCTGTTTGCCAACCGCACCGGCGACGTGCTCACGCTGGTGTCGTACTTCCAGAACTATCGCGACGAAAAGCCGCGCGTCGATCTGCTGGCCACGGGCGCGGCCGGTGCGTGGGCGGCGGCCGCGCGAGCTCAAGCCCGGGAGGCGGTCTCGCGGGCGGCGATCGACACCGGCGGGTTCCGTTTCGGCAAGCTCACGTCGATCGGTGACGTGAACTTCATTCCTGGCGCCGTCAAGTACTGCGACGTGCCGGGCTTGCTGGCGCTGGCAGCGCCCGGCGAACTATGGCTCGCCGATGAGAGTCCGATGACGCCGGGCCTGGTCAGCGCCGCCTACACGGCCAGCGGCGCCGGCGGCATGCTGCACGCCCACAACGGCCCCGCCGAAGGCCGCATCGCCGAAGCCGCGAAATGGCTCGCCCGGCCGTAAGAGTAAAGTAGCAGGCTCACTCCGTGAGCCGTAGCAGCACCTCGCTGGATATCCCACCGTCGTTAGCATCAACCGTAGCGAGCGCTCGCTTAGGCCCACGGCACTACGGCACCACGACACCACGGCACTTCTGCGACGGCTCACGGAGTGAGCCTGCTACTCTTGGCGGCTGTACCCGATGCAAGAAGGGGACGGCCGCGTCGATCAATCGCGGCGCATGTTCCGCCAGGAGTGGGTGGGGCGGCTGGCGTTGGGGGCGGCGGTGTGAATCCAGCGGCTAACCAACTCCTCGAGCTGCGTGTCCATCCAGCGTTCGAACGCGGCGTACGAACGCACCGCCTGGGCCGCTCGGCTGGCTTCGTCATCACGTGCTCTGGCGCCTGGCGGAAAGTCGTGGACCATCGTGCCTTCTCCTCGGTTGCGGTGGGACGAGTCGCTCGCCTTCATTCCTCTATTCCCCGATGGCCGAGCAATCTTTGCAAAACGTGGTCCGAGAACTCGGCTTTCCCTTCCCTTTATACGGGACAGCGGCACTTTGGGTTCGGGTTCGCGCGGTCGCAACGAACGGGGCCGGCAAAAACGGCCGATCGCGCTCGCCGCGGGCCAGGAATTCCGCAGGACACTTGGGACGTCACTCTGCCAAAACGCGTCGCCGCGGCACGATCTTGCTGCCAAATCGCCTCATCTCGCCCTGCGTCCCCCTTAGAAAACGAAACAGGCATCGAGCCGCGTGCAGCCCGATGCCTGTTCGGAACCTGACGCTGCTCGTGCCCGTCTACGGCAACATCGGTTCGTCAGCGTACGGCGAATTGTTCAGTTTTTGTTTTTCGCCCGGGCGCGGCCCAGCGCTTCGCGCGGCGAGAGCGTGCCGTCGTCGTCGCGATCGAGCTTTTTGAGCACTTCGGGCGCCGCGGAGATCTCCTCGCTGCTCAGGCTCCCGTCGCCGTCGGCATCGAGCGCCGCGAACAGTCCCATCCGCTCACCCATCGGCTGACGCTTGGGGCCGCCGGCCCGGGCCGTCTTCTTCGCTCCTTTCTGATCACGCTTCTGGCCCGGCTTCTTCGCGTCGCCCGGCGAAGCGTCGGGGCGCTTGCGCGGCGGCTGACCCGCCTGGCGAGCCCGCACGACGCTCATCGCGGCGGCAAACTCCCCCTTCGACAGGGCGCTGTCGCCGTCCTTGTCGGCCCGCTCGATCAGGCGCTCGATCCGCTCGCGACGTTCTTCGGGCACTTCGTCGGCGGTGAGCTTGCCGTCGCCGTTGCGATCGGCCCGATCGAAGAACTGCGCCGAATCGGGACGCCGGTCGCTCCCCGGCTGCCCGGGCGTACGCTTTGCGGGGGCTCCTGGGCGGCCGGCCTGCGCTGCACCGCGGGCGAACTCGCGTAGCGTGAGCGCTCCGTCGTCGTCCTGGTCGGCCCGCTCGAGCAACTTCTGGAAACGTTCGCGTCCCGGCTGGGGCACTTCTTCGAGCGTCACCTTGCCGTCGCCGTCGCGGTCGAGCCGCTTGAAGAACTCGCCGCCGCGGCCGCGATTACTGCCGTCGCGATCACCGCGCCCCCGCTGACCGCGGGCAGGACGCTCGGGCTTGTCTTCTTCTGCACCCGCCGAGCCGCCGGAAAGTCCCTGGGCGAATTCGTCGACGGTCAGCTTGTCGTCGTCGTTGGCGTCGCCGCGCCGCAGCAAGCGCGAGAACAGCGACTTCTTGTCCTCGGGAATCTCGTCGTCGCCCAGCAGCCCGTCGCCGTCGACGTCGAGTTGCTCGAACAACTCGGCAGGCCCCGGAGCACTCGAGTCTGCATCGTCCGCCCGGGCTGCCCAAGGTGCCGCCGCCCCTGCCAGCATGATCACCGCCAGCATGGCCACAAGTAAGCTCAATCGCGTCACGGTTGCTACTCCTGGAAAGTTTGCCTGTCGCCGACGCCGGGGGGCGTCTTAGAGATGAAACCCCTGCACGGCACTTGAGTTTCGGAAGAAATCGGGGGGTTGCGCAAGCACGACCGGCCGGGGCGGTTACTACGTGCTGGCATCGCTTGTACGGGTCGAATTTGCGAGGGCGGTTGTGCGGCGTTTCGATCTTGCGGCCGCTTGGGGGCATTTCTATAATCCCCCGCCCCAAACGGGGCGCGCGTGAAACGCACGTCGCCAAAACGCCACGCAAAAACCCCGCGGTTGCGCCCCTGCTGGCACGGCCGCAACATGGAGGGCCCAACTTTCGTTCAATGACGCCCCCCCGGCGCGCCGATAACCAGGGTGCTCACTTCCGCGCTCGCGAGGTCGACTCCCGACATGGATTGCGGCGCCGGTAAGCGTAGAGCAACGCAAGGATCGTGACAGCAGCGTGCCGATTCCAGGAGGTTCGTCCGACCCATTCAACCAATCGCGGCTCTTTCGAGCCTGGGTCTGCCGACGAACAAGTGAATCGGAACTGCACGAAACTGAGCGTTGCCATTGAACCGGCCATTTCCCAGTAATCCAAGTTCGTTTTGGCAAATACGTCTTGTACCGGACCCGGTCTTTGCCGACCGCCTTCCGGCGCAGTATCGTTGCCAGGGGAGATTGACATGCAGATTTACGGCCCTTCGCAAGTTCACGGCGCTCAACACGTCCAAGGTCCGCACGCCACGCGCTCGCTCGAGCAGGCTGCCAAGCCCGAAACGCAAGGCGTCGGCGACCGTCTCGACATCTCGGAAGCCGGCCGCATCGCCAGCCAAATGGCCGAAGTGCCCGACATCCGGGCCGACCGCGTCGAATCGCTGCGTGCCGCCATTTTGGAAGGCACGTACGAGACCGAAGACAAGCTCGACCTGGCCGTCGAACGACTGCTGGACGAGATCGCCTAAGCGGTCCGGCGAGGCACGTTTTCGCACCGTAGCCGGCACATGCATGTGCCGAGTGCGACCCGCGCAAGCGAATCGCCACTTGTCCCCTGGGGGCTGACACCGGCCGTGGAATCGCCTACAATCAAGAATCATTCTTGGTTTGGAACCGCCCGAGCGCTCGCTCTCGGCGGTCGAATGGCGATGCCCACTTCGGTGTAGGGCCCTCGGTTTTTTGCACATGGCGCAAGATTTCTCGCTTCCGTCGGTACGCGTCGCGCTCAGCCCGCGTGAGCGGTTCGAGGAGTTCCTGCAGAGCCGCGGCAAGCGGACCACGCAGCAGCGGCGGATCATCGTCGACGAGGTGTTCAAGCGCCACGACCATTTTGACGCCGACGATCTGATCTCGCACTTGGCCGGCGTCAGCGAAGCCCGCCGCGTCAGCCGCCCGACCGTCTATCGCACCCTCAGCGAGATGGTCGACGCGGGCCTGCTGCGGAGCATGAACCTCGGCGGCCGCACGGTCTACGAGCATGACTATGGCTACCCGCAACACGACCACATGCACTGCCAGAAGTGCAACAAGCTGATCGAGTTCAGCACCGACGAGCTCACCAAGATCGGCGAAGAGCTCGAACGCCAGTACCAGTTCCGCGTGACGGGGCACCGGTTGATTTTCACGGGCCTCTGCGCCGATTGCCGCAACCAAAAGCGGCGCACAAGGAAGCTGGACTTGGTGTAGCAGGCTCACTCCGTGAGCCGTTGCAGCGCGCCGCAGCGTCGCGCTGTGATTCCGAGCCGCACCTGAACGTCCTACGTCTCCTCGACGCGCGTGTACTCAAGCATGATGCTCGCATCTTCGTTCGCCTGGATAAAGCGATTCGGGTCAAACATGTAGAGCCGCCACAGGTCGGGATACCAGATGCCGTTGTGCTCACTCGATTCCTGCATCCACCCGTCCGGCCCCAATTCCCAACGCCCGATGCGAGCCCCAAACTCGCCGTCCGGGTCACTGCACAGCCAGGACCGAGAGCGTCCTGAGGCCTCGAACACAGACATGGTCGCTTCGCCATTTGGAAAGTAAGCTCGCCACCGCCCGACGAGCAAGTGCGGATCGCTCCAGTACTTGGAAGTCCCGCCGAACTTCTTGTCAATCAGCCCTTTTATTCGCTGTTGGTATGCAAGGTCTTCTTGGTCGCACATGCGTTCACCGCGCACACCTTTTCACCTTGGACAACGGTGCTGTGACACTGCTTGCGGCTCACGGAGTGAGCCGGCTACTTTACACTTTCAACTCGGCCGACTTCTTCGTGGCCCCCGCGTAGCGCTTGCGGATCGGGGCCACGACTTCGGCGAGGAATTCATCCACTTGCTCCGGCGCTCGCCCCACGAAACGCGACGCGTCCAGCGTGCCGCTTAAGTCGACGCCGGCAAATGCGGGATCCGCTCCCAGCCGCTCGAGCAAGTCGTTGGCCGCGCCGTGCTGCTTCACCTGTGCCGCGGCATCCTGGCTGTGCTGTCGAATCCGCTCGTGCAGCTCTTGCCGATCGCCGCCGGCGGCCACGCCGGCCATCAGGATCGCTTCGGTGGCCATGAACGGCAGCTCTTCGGCCAGGTGCTTGGCGATCACGTTGGGATACACGACCAGCCCGGAAGCCACGTTCTGGTACAAGAGCAGGATCGCGTCGATCGCCAGAAACGCCTGCGGCAGCACCAGCCGGCGGTTGGCGCTGTCGTCCAGCGTCCGCTCCATCCACTGCGTCGACGCCGTGGCCGCGGCGCTTGATTGCAGGCTGGTCACGAAACGCGCCAGCCCACAGATCCGCTCCGACCGCATCGGGTTCCGTTTGTAGGCCATCGCCGAGGAGCCGATCTGTTCCTTCTCGAACGGCTCCTCGATTTCCTTGCGGCTCTGCAACAACCGCAGGTCGGTGCCCGCCTTGTGGGCACTCGAGGCAACGCCCGACAGCGCGTCGAGCACCTGCTGGTCGACCTTGCGCGAGTAGGTCTGACCCGTGACGGGGTACGAAGCGGCAAAGCCCATTTTCTCCCGCACCAGCTCGTCGAGCTTGCGCACTTTGGCGTGATCGCCCTCGAACAACTCCAGAAAGCTGGCCTGCGTGCCGGTCGTGCCTTTCACGCCGCGGGCCTTGAGCTCGGCGAGGCGATGCTCCACCTCGGTCAGATCCTGCACCAGGTCGTAGATCCACAGACAGGCCCGCTTGCCGACGGTGGTGGGCTGCGCCGGCTGCAAGTGCGTGAAGCCGAGACACGCCAGGTCGCGCTGCTGCCTGGCAAAGTCCGAAAGCGCTTCGATCACCGCCGCCAGCCGCGTCTGCACCAGCTCGAGCGATTCGCGGATCAGGATCAGATCGGTATTGTCGGTCACATAGCAACTGGTGGCGCCCAGGTGGATGATGCCCCGGGCCGCCGGGCAGGCGTCGCCGTAGGTGTGCACGTGGGCCATCACGTCGTGCCGCAGCTTCCGCTCGTAAGCTGCCGCCTTGACGAGATCGACGTCGTCGACGTGCTTGCGGAGCTCGTCGAGTTGCGCGTTCGTGATCGGCAACCCCAGCTCGGCTTCGGCCTCGGCCAGCGCGACCCACAGCCGCCGCCAGGTGCTGAATTTGCGCTGCGGCCCCCACAGCGTGGCCATCTCCGCCGACGCATACCGCTCGATCAAAGGATTCTGATACGTACTCGAATTGCTCATCGCGCCCTTTGCGGAACCCAACTACACGAGCCCGAAGCGCCAGCTAGGGAAAACCACGCGTTGGCGCGGACCCACATTAGCCCGAAACGCCAGCGAGGGAGAACCACCCGTCGGCGCGACCCTCGCTTGCGCTTCGGGCTAGTGTCGTTCTGCTGACACGGCTTAGCCTACCACGACCCCATCGTGCCCCGAAGCCCTCGCTACATATTCGTCAAGTCGTCGCTGCCGCCGGGGCCGATCACCGCGTCGAGCGCCGCGGCCAACTGCGGGGCGTGCGAAGTATCTTCCACATAGATGCGGCAGATCCGATGCGCCAGTGGCAACTGCCTAAAAAGTTGATCGAACCCCAGCGGCCGAGGTTCGCCTCGCGACGGATCCCACAGGAAATTCTGCCCCGTGCTCGGGCCCCGCGTGTCGGGTCGGTGAATGTGCCGGGCCAGGTCGACCCGCAGCGGCAAGTCGCGCAGCTCGGCGGGAAGCTGGGCCCGCAGCTCGCGCTCGACGAACTCCGCGCGGCTGAAGATGCTGCTGCGTTCGGTCTCGCTTTCCTCGAACACCAGGTTGCGCTGGCAGGCCATGGTCCAGGGCACGCGGCGAGCCAGAATCGCCTGCCAACGCTCGCCGAGCGCCCGCTGCGCCGGATCATTCGAGCTGCGCCACCGCGACACGTCGACCAGCAGCGACCACTCCGTGAACTCGCGGTACGCGTCGAGGTGTTCCAGCGGATTGCCTGGGAAAACGAACTGCTTGCTGTCGGCAAACAGGTCGGCCAGCGTCAGGTCGATGGCCCGCACCGTGCGGTGGAAATAGATCGAGCGAAACAACTCGGCTCGCACGGCCATGAATTGCACCAGGGCCGAGACGCCGCGGCTGTGAATCGTCAGCCCCCGCTCGGTGAAGAAGCTGTAGTGCAGCACGCGGTCGAGATCGAACGCCCGGGCGTTGTAGCCCGACATGTACGCGTCGCGCAGCACGAAGTCCATGTTGTCGACCGTGTAAATGCCGCTGAACAGGCAGCGCAACAGCGCCAGCCAGCGCGGCGGGGGGACTTCGCCCGCCTTGGGCCGCGCGATCAGCAGCGCGATCTGCGCCGGGTCGAGCTTCTCGCCGGGCTCGAGCTGGCTGTTGGGATTGCGGCGGATGCGCGCCAGCAGCGGACCCAACTCGTCGCGGATGATCGCTCCGCCCAGCGTCTCGTGCGTCAGCCCAAAGCCGGAAAGAAAGTGATCGTCGAAGAAGTGTCCAAACGGCCCGTGGCCCACGTCGTGCAGCAATCCGGCCATCCGCAGAAGCGACTCGACGTAGCCGCGGCTGGGGGCGTCGGGGCAGACTTCCTTGAGGCTGTCGTACAGCGTGTCGGCGGCCCGGCTGGCCAGATGCATCACGCCCAGCACGTGCTGGAATCGGGTGTGCTCGGCGGTGGGAAACACCCACCAGGCGGTCTGCAATTGATGAATCTGGCGGAGCCGCTGCACCCAGGGATGGTCGATGATCGCGCGCTCGGCGACTTCGTCCGGCTCGCTGCCGGCGGCCACGAAGGGCATGTAGCCGTGGACCGGATCGTGGCAAAGGTTTTCGCCTTGAAAGTTCCGCATTCGACGAGTACTTCCCCCCTTTCTGCGGTCGGTCTCACGCCCCCGGTGCCCGCACCGTTGACAGCCGACCGCCGCGCCCCAGTGCGCGAAACGATTATTGTACCGCTCAGCGTCGAACGAACTACGTGGTTGCCCGGATTGGCCCACGGGCGACCCGCTGCGACTCACCGCCGGTAGAGCTCCTCCAGATTCGCTTGAGTAGCCTGTCGAAGTTCGACAGGCTGCTTGATCGCATGGATGCGATCTCAAAATGACGACGCAAGTCGTTATTTTTGCGAGCCGTGCGGAGCTTCGCTTCGCACCCCGCGAGGTTGAAGTTGGCCAGGATGGCCCCACTTCAACGGACTGGGGGCGCGTTACAGTTTGCCTGTTCGCTACGGAGTGTCGACCACGCTCGCGAGTCGTGCGGGGTCGGCTGGAAGTACGTGCTCGGCAAGCCGTAGTGCGGCGGCATTCGGCGGTCATGCCGCCCCGGGTGGCGTGCCGATCTAGTAACATCGGGCGCCCATGCATAAACTTACCCGGGTTCTACCAATTACCGACTTTGGCCCCCGCTCGAGCAGCCAAGGAGCAGATATCGTGCAATTCCCCAGGGTCTCGTTTGCCGGCTTCATCCTCCTCCTCTGTACGCAGGCAGTGGCGCTGGGCGACGTGCCGGCGTCCGAGGATTTGCTGCCGGGCACGACCAAGGGCTACGTCTCGGTGGCCGACTTCGACGCCCTGGAACAGGCGTTCAACAAGACGCAAATCGGGCAATTGGCCGCCGATCCCCAGATGGAGCCTTTCGTCGAGGACCTGAAGCGGCAGTTGAGCGAGAAGTGGACCCAGACGCACGAGAAGCTGGGCCTCACCTGGGAAGATCTAGACGACGTGCCCACCGGCGAGATCGCCATCGCCCTGGTCATGCCCAGCGAGACCCGCGACGCCACGATCATCCTGGCCGACGTGACGGGGCACGAACAGCAGGCCGACGCGCTGCTGAAGAAGGTCGACGAGGAGATGGAGAAGAACAAGGCCCGCCGCTCGGAGCGTCCGCTCCACGGCGCCACGGCCGTGGTGTTCGATATTCCCGAGAAAGACGATGCGCCGGCCCGCCAGGTGGTGTACGTGGTGCACAGCGGCCTGCTGGCAGCCTGCGACGAAGTGGACGTGCTCGAGGACGTCGTCGCGCGTCTTGCCGGCGGCGCCCAGAGCGATCGCCTGGCGGCGCTGCCCGCCTTTGAAGCCATCACCAAGCGCTGTCGCGAGGCCAGCGGCGAATTGGAACCGCACGCCCGCTGGTTCCTCGAGCCGTTCGGCTACGCCGACGCCATCCGGCTGGAGAAGCCCAAGAAGCGCGGCACCGACATGCTCAAGATCCTCAAGACCGAGGGGTTCACTGCCATCGAAGGCATTGGCGGGTTCGTGAACTTCTCGGTCGACAAGTATGAGATGCTCCACCGCACGTTCATCTACGCCCCCGGCAACCAGGAGGAGGGCGCCGAGCGGTTCGAGCTTTCGGCCCGGATGCTGAAGTTTCCCAACGGCGGCAACTTCCTGCCGCCCAGTTGGGTGCCGCGCGACCTGGCCACCTATGCGGCGATGAACATCGACACCAAGAACGCGTTCGAAAACTCCAAGACCCTCGTCAACCAGATCGTCGGCGACGAAGTGTTCGAGGATGTTCTCGAGTCGATCAAGACCGACGAGAACGGCCCGCGCATCGACATCCGCCGCGATCTGATCGGATACCTGGGCGATCGGCTGACGATGATCTCCGACCTGCAAGTGCCGATCACGCCCAAGAGCGAACGCCTGCTGTTCGCCGTCGACACGAAGGACGACAAGGTGATGGCCGAGGTCATCCGCAAGTGGATGGAGACCGATCCCGACACGCGCAAGCGCGAGATCGCCGGCCACGTCGTGTGGGAAATCGTCGACGAGCAGGCCGAGCTGCCGATGGTCACCATCGAAGGCAGCCCGCTCGATGCCGAGCCCTATGCCGAAGAGGAAGCGTTCGAGGAAGAAGAGCGGGCCTTGCCGCCCAACTCGGCCGTGACCGTGGCCTACGGCCAGTTGTTCGTGGCCACGCACATCGACATCCTCACCAAGGTGCTCACCCAGTACGAGAACGGCGCCAAGCTGGCCGGCAGCGCCGACTACCTGCGGGTCGAGGCCGAGATCAATCAACTCGCCCAGCCCGAGCAGTTTGGCCAGACGTTCACCCGCACCGACGAAGCGTATCGCGGCGTGTACGAGTTGCTGCGTACCGGCAAGATGCCCGAGAGCGAGTCGATGGTCGGCAAGATCCTCAACGGCCTGTTGGGCGACGACACCGAGGGCACGCTCCGCGAGCAGCGGATCGACGGCAGCAAGCTGCCGAGCTACGACATGGTGCGCCGCTACCTCGGTCCGGCCGGCATGACGATGACCTCGGAAAAGACCGGCTGGCTGCTGACGGGCTTCACGCTGCACAAGGATGCCCCCAGCACGGCCCCCGCCGGCGAAAAAGCCAAGATCGACACCGCCGCCAAGCCGTAAAGCGGCGTTCTCGGGCCGCCAACAGCGTTCTTTCAACGGCGTCGTTCAGCAGCTTTCCCAGCCGCGTCGTCTAGCCGCCAGCAGCTTTTTCCCAGCCGCGTCGGTTAGCCGCCACATTCATGGGGCGCGTCCCGGCGCCGACAAGCGCGCCACATAAATGTGGCGGCCAGCGGCACCGCGAAAAAAATTCCGCGCTTTCTGCGCAGAAAAATCCCACTCCGCTTGTCGACAAATCGGCCGGACCCCGTATCATTGCCCCCAACGTCGACGTGCGTCCCGCTCGAGACGCGCTTCGGGCTGACTCTCGTTGTGGCAACGGCGCTGTTACGCCATGGGTCTTGAATTCTCTCCCAGCGATCCGCTCTTCCAACTGGCCATCGTCATCGTGGCCGGCATCATCGGCGGTGAGCTGTTCGGCATGCTGAAGCTGCCGAAGGTGACCGGCTGGATCGCCACCGGCATTCTGATCCGCGCGGTCGCCGATCAGCACAGCGCCTTCACCGGGCTCACCGCCGACACCGTCCCCATGTTTAAGCCGTACATGAACTTCGTGCTCGGCTACATCGCCTTCACCGTGGGGGCCGCCTTTCACATCGTCAGCTTGCGCAACTCGGGCACGCGGCTGGGCCTGCTGCTGTTGGGCGAAGCCCTCATCACGCCCACGCTGGTAGTGCTCACGATGTATTTCATCGGCGGCTGGATGGCGCCGGAAAAAATCACCATCAAGGCCAGCCTGCTGTTGGCCGCCGTGGCCATCGCCGGCGCCCCGGGCACCACCGTGCTCGTGGCCCAGGAGATCCGCGCGCGCGGCATCCTTACCCGCACGCTGATCGCCGCGGTGGCGTTGATCGACATGGTGGCGGTCTGCGCTTTCGCCTTCGTCACGTCCTATATCGGCGAAGGCGACCAGGGCTGGCACACCACCTGGCCTTCGGCCTTCGTCGCCGCCGGCCGCGAGTTCGGGCTGGCGCTGCTGGTGGGCGGAGCGTGGGCCCTGGGGGCCCTGGCACTGATCCGCCTGGTCGTCAGCCCCGCTTTTTTGGGCCCCACGATGGTCGCCGTGATCCTCGGTTCGTTCGGCGCCGCCTCGGGGCTGGGTGCCTCGGGCATTCTGGCCTGCACGTTGGCCGGCATCGTCGTCTCGAACGTGCGGCACCAAACCGTCCGCTCGACCGAGGCCTACCTGCACTCGATCGGCGGCGTGCTGTTTGCGGCCTTCTACACGCTGGCCGGCATGAACCTCGACTTCACCCTCGTGTTGGCCGCGGCCGGGCTGGTGTTCGTCTACTTCGTGGCCCGCGTCGTCGGTAAGTACGCGGGGGCGTACGCCGCGATGACGATCGGCGGAGTGCCGGTACGCGTGCGCAACTACCTCGGCCTGGCCCTCATCCCGCACGGCGGCGTGGCGGTCGGGCTGATCCTGTTCGTGCAGGGCGATCCGCGCTATACCGACATCGCCCAAACCGTCACCACCATCGGCCTGGCCGCACTGGCGATCAACCAGCTCGTCGGACCCAGCGCCGCGCGCTTCGCCATCACCCGCGCGGGCGAGGCCGGCAAGGACCTGCCGCGGCTGCTCGACTTTCTCGACGAGAACCACATCATCGTCGACATCACCGCCGAAACGAAAGAAGAAGTCATTCGCATGCTGGCCTCGGGCCTGTACCTCACGGTCGACGCGCCGCCTATTCCGCAGGAAGAGTTCGTCCAGCGCGTGCTCGAGCGCGAAAAGCAGGCCACGACGTGCCTCTCCGAAGGCCTGATGGTTCCCCACGCCGTGCTCGAAGAGGGCGAGGACATTACCGGCATCCTGGGCATCAGCTCGCAGGGGCTCGACCTGGGGGCCCCCGATGGTCGCCCGGTGCACGCCGTGCTGCTGCTGGCCACGCCCGAGTCGGATCGCCGCCGCCACCTGGAGGTGCTGGCCGCCTTTGCCAACGCGATCACCCGCGACGTCAACCTGCGCGAGCAGCTCTACCACGCCCGCAGCGCCGCGTTCGCCTACGACGTGCTGCACGCCGAGGCGGCCGAAGACCTCAACTACTTCCTCGAAGAAGCCATCGAGCGCACGAAGTAGCGCAGGCGAGGCCCGACGCCTCTCCCCAGCAGACCGTCGGGCCACGATCTCACCGATTAACCCGGAGCCGCTGGCGACGGCGCCTCACCGCGCCCCGACGTCGACCCGCTCGCGCCGGACGACGATCTTCGCTAGCCTACGCCCGCGCCGGCGTGCCCCACCGGCCACACCGCCGCCCACGACAGACGAGCATCCAGCCGGACAGGCCCGCCAGCGCCAACAGCCCGCTGGCCGGTTCGGGGACCAGCACGAACCGCAACTCGTCCATGGAAAACTCTTGGCCGCCCACGGCAAACGAGTTGATCGTGCCGACCAGCGTCACGCGCCCCGGATCGAGTTGAACGGTCGCCCCTCCCAACATCGCGGGCAGCGCGGCGAACGTGTTCACGTTGGCCAGATCGCCATTGACCCGCAGATTGAGATTGCCGCCGAACTCGCCGTACAAGAAGCTCACCGTCGTCACCGGCCCGCCAAAGTCGAAGTTCAGGTTGACGTTGCTCGGCCACAGATAGTTGCCCGATCCGCCGGGAGAGCTGCCGGCGTTGGCGACCGAATCGAACACGATCGCCGCGCCGCTGGTCGTGCTGCCCGCGGGGAGGAAGAAAAACTCGCTCAATTGAACCGGCACGCCGTCAGTGACGAACGAGTCGGGGGCAGGCGTGGCGGCCTGTAGATCGTATTGCTGGCCCAGCAGAAGGTCCTCGAACTCCAGCGTCGCCGCCCGTGCGGTCTGCCAGCCGCACGAGGCGCCTGCCAGGACGACGGCAAGAGTCAGGACATGCCAAACGCGGGGCTGTCGAGGCAAACGGTCGATGGTCATGGAAGCTCCTTGAAAATGCATGATGGATGACACCTGTCCCCGCGCGCCCACGCGCGGGCATGCTCCTTGTCGCTTGCACGAACCCGCGCAGCCAAAGCTCGACAGGGCACAGATACGCCCCGATCGCTGACACCGATGCGCGGACGTCGCCCAAGAACACGTTGCCCAGCAGGAGCTCCGCTCGGAGCCCGCGGTCAACTACGGCGACAAGAAGCAGGTCATTAGCACCCGACCCGTCGGAAGAAGAATACCGATGGCCCCCAAGCTAATGGCGGCCCCCCCGGGCCGTCAAGACTTTTGCCTGAATAAAGCAAAAAACTAACGAGTCCGGTCGAACCCCCGGCTGCTCCGCGGGCGTTTGAGCCAGCTTGTCCCCCAAACGGCGGCTAAACTGGAGTAGGCGGCCGCGCCGGACTCGCCTGCACCAACTATCGGCTCACTATCCATCGGGGGACCCCCTCCATGACGACGCGACGAACGATCCTCGCTTGTGCGCTGGCCCTGTTGATGGCCGCGCCCGCCGTGCTGCCGCTTGCGGCTCAAGAAAACGGCACGCCCCAAAGCTCCGTCGGTTCCGACCAGGACCAGGCCGAGGAGAAGCAGATCAACGTTCGCTACGCGCAGGCGTACCTCAAGTTGATGGAAGCCCAACTGGCCGAGTTCCAGCAGCGTAACCAGCGATCGCCCAACACGATTCGCCCCGAGGCCATGCAATTGGCCGCCGAGTACGTGGCCAAGGCCCGCGAGCGCCTCCGCGCGGCGCAAAGCGACGAAGCCAACGAGTCGGCCGTTTACGTACTGGCAGCCGAAGCCGAAGTGCGTGCCGCCGAAGCCGAGCTGCAGCGTGCCGCGGCGGTCAACCGCCAGCGGGCCGGCACGATCAGCCGCGGCGAAGTCGCCCGACTGCAAGCCCAGCTCGAGCTGGCCAAGGTCAAGGTCGTCAAAGCCCGCCACTTGGCTTCCGAGTCGCCCCTGTCGAACCTCCGCTTCGAGATCGACCAACTCCGCGAGGACGTGCAGCAACTGCTGCTACAGCAAGCCAAGGCTTTGCGCGGAGCCTGAGCAGCGCGCAGCGGCTTACTCTGCCGCCTGCGCTGGCTTGTCCGGCCGGTCGGATCCGTCCCACAAGAACAGGCGGGCGCCGGCAACCTGGCCTTCGGCGTTCGGATTGGGGGGCCCGACCACGGCGGCCAGCTGGCGACTGTTGCGCGAGAACTGCAAAGCATAGAACTTCTCGTCGGGACCGGTCTCCAGTTGCGCCACTTCCTCGCCGGACGCGACATGCCAAAGGTGCAGCGTACCGTCATGGGTCACGCTGACGAACACGCGGCCGTCGGGCGAAAAGGCACATTCGCTGTGTGTGGGCAACGAGTGACCCAGCGTGGCGACCTCCCGGCCGCTTTGCACATCGATCAACACAAAAGAAGTATGGGGCTTGCTGGAAGCCAGGAGTCGCCCGTCATCGGTAATCGCCAGCGGATCCGCACACTCCACGGCGTCGGCGCGGCGTTTGGAAAAGTCGATCACCCAGTGCGCTTTCTCGGACGTGTTGATGATCATGAACTGCCGACTGTGAGAATACCGCAAGTACGGCACGGCGGGCGGTCGCTTGGGAATCAACGTAAACCACTTGTCCTGCGTGTCGAGATCGGTGACGGCGATCTCCGCTGCGCTGCTCGTGATGAGATGCCGTCCGTCGCCCGACAGGGCCAGAAACGCCTCGGGCGGCTGCGGCTGCGGAAAGTGCCCCTCGAACCTGTCGACGTCGAGCCTCCATTGCCGGGCATCGTCGCCCTCGGTAATGAACAGCGTGTCGTCGTCTCGCGTCAGAAAATGAAACGGCCGCGATGAAGGACCCAGATGCCGCGAGGAGCGCCACTGGCCGGTGCGGGTCTCGAACAACTCGAACTTGCTGGCATGGTACCGCAGCACCAGCCATTCCAGATCGGGCGAAAGGGCCAGCGCATTAAAGTCAGGTAACGCTTTCGGCATGATCTCCGCGACGCGCCACAGTTTCACCGACCCGTCGAAAGCTCCGCTGGCCAGCAACGCGCCGCCGGGCGAAAACGCCAGGCTGCTGACGCGGTTGGGGCCCGCATGGCCGTTGAGCACCTGTTGAAACGGACGGAGTTCGCGGTCCCAGATGCGCACGGTCTGATCGCCGCCGCCGGTCGCCAGCCACTTGCCGTCGGGCGAATAGACCGCCGAAAACGCCCGGCCGAAGTGACCGTGAAGCGACTCTTCAGGCGTCGCGGGTTCGCCTGCCAGGATGGTCAGGCTCGGCCCCGCCACGGCCACTTCGGCATGCTCGGGATGTACGCCGATACTATCGACCGCCCCCGCGATTTCCCGCGTCGTCCCTTGCTCGGGGTCGAGAAACGTCAGCTTGTTCACCGAGCCGATCAGCACCTGCTCGCCCATCCATCGCACGGAGTTCACCGTGTAATCGTTCGTGTCGTAGGTCCTCAGCAGCCCGCCGGTCGCCACGTCCCACACGCGGACCACCGGCTCCATTCCCCCGGAGGCCAACCGCTTGCCGTCGGCAGAGAACGCCAGCGTGTGCGTCACCTTGGCCTGCCCGGGCAGGGTGCTCAGCAGCTTGTGCGTGTGAGCATCCCAGAGTTTGATCGAGTTGTCGCAACTCCCCGTGGCCAGGATCTGGCCGTCGGGCGAGAACGCCAGCTCGTTGACGCAGTCGGTGTGACCCCGGATCTCAGCGAGCAGGCCTCCGCGGTGCGGATCCCACAGCCGAATGATCCCGTCCCCGGTGCCCGTGGCCAACACGCGCCCGTTGGGCGAGAACGCCACGCCGTTGACCTCGCCGCCCCCCGGCTCGATCGTGAGCCACGCGTCGTCCAGACGGTTGCGAAAGTAATACCAGTCGAAGCTGCGCAACCCCGCGTGCTCGGTGCCGTCGTCGTAGTGCGCCAGCAACCGCCTGGCCTCCGGCGTGCTTCCCTGCCTGAGCGCCCGATCGACCGCGCGCATCCGCGACGCATAGAGCGACTGCTCGGCACGCGCCTGGAGCTCGCGGGCCGTCGCGGTGCTCTGCTCCGCGTCGCGGCGCAGCCGGGCCTCGGTATCGCGCGAGGCGCGCAAGTGCAGCAGATACGCCGTGCCCAAGGCCATCAACAGCACGGCGGCCCCCGCGCTCACGCCCACCAGGCTCGCCAGCGCCGGCCGACGACGCGTCCAGTGCAGCGTGCGCTGCGCGAGGGTAAGCGGACGAGCCACGGTCGGCTGCCCGGACAGAAAACGCCGCAGATCAGAGGCCAACGCCCTTGCCGAGCCGTACCGATCGCCGGGACGTTTCTCCAGGCACTTCAGACAGATCGCTTCCAAATCGCGGGGGATGGCCGAGCGCAGGCGTCGCGGACCGAGCGGATCATCGTGAACGACCCGCCGCAGCGTATCCACGTCGCTGGCTCCCTGAAAGGCCCGCTGCCCCGTCAGGAGTTCGTACAGCACGGCCCCCAGTGCGTAGACGTCGGTCGCCTTGCCGATCTCGTCCGTCCGGCCGGTCGCCTGCTCGGGCGCCATGTACGAGGCGGTGCCCAGCAGCGTGCCGCTGTGCGTCATGGTCGCGTCGGCGCTCTCCAGCCGGGCCAGCCCGAAGTCGGCCAGCCTGGGCGTGAAGTCCTCCGGGTCGCTCGCCGAACCTTCGCACGCGTCCGCCGATCGATCGACCAGCAGCACATTGCCGGGCTTGATGTCACGATGCAAAACGCCGTGCTGGTGCGCGTGCTCCACGCCGTCGGCCAATTCGGCCACCAGCCGGGCCGCGTCGCGCACGTCGAGCGGTTTCCCCCGGGCAGCCAGCCACTGTGCAAGGTTCGGGCCGCTGCAATAGTCCGACACGATGTACCGCACGGGCCCGACCTGGCCCACCTCGTGCAGCGCCACCAGGTTCGGATGCGACAAGGCGCCCGTCGCTTGGGCCTCGCGCAGGAAGCGACTGGAAAGCTCCGGCGTGAGCGTCACTTCGGCCCGGGGAATCTTCAGCGCCACCTTCCGGCCGAGCGAGGTGTCGATCGCCAGGAACACAACGCCGTAGCCGCCCCGGCCCAACTCCCGCACGAGCTCGAACCGGCCCAACATGCGGCTGCCGAGCAGCTCCGACTCGGGCACCTCGGTCGCGTCCCACAGGGAATCGATCGGCGGCGGTGCCGCATCCCGAACGGCCGGGTCGGCTGAGCTGGAACGCGCCGCCTCGATCAGCTCGAGCATGGCCCGCGACGCTTCCCACTCCTCGAGCATCTCTGCGGGGATCTGCGTCGAATCGACCGTGGGGGAGCGAGTGCCGGCGGCCAGGGCATCGTCGTAGGCCGTCAGCAGCGCATCGAAGAGCTCGTCGGTCGCCTGCGCGCGGTGGCCGTTTTCATCGCGACTCATCGTCCATCGTCCATTGGTCCCGCAGGTATTTGACGGCCAGACACCACCGCTTTCGGGCCGCGTCGGCGGAAATGCCCGATTCGGCCCCGATCTCCACGAACGATTTTCGCTCGAACGAGCGCAGTTGGATAATCTCTCGATAGTGTTCCGGCAGACGGCCCAAGCGCTCGTGCAAAGCCAGGATCTCCTCTTGAACGACGGCACGGCGCTGGGGCGTCGGCGCGTCGTCCACGGCGATCAGTTGCCTGGCCCCATCCGAGTCGCTCAAACCGTTCAGGTCCTGCTCGCGCCGGACGTCGCGTTTCGCGGTGCGCAAAAACGACCGGGAAGTGGTGGCCACCTTGTGCAGCAGAATTCGCTTCAGCCACAGCCGCAGCTCTCCCTCGCTGCGCCCCTGGAAGCTTCCCATCGACTGTTGAGCCGCCAGCAGCGTCTCTTGCACCAGGTCCGAGGCACCGGTCTTGCTGCGGATCCTCCCGTCGAGCGCGCGGTTGGCGACCAACAGCAGATACTGCCGGCAAAGCTCGACCAGATTCGCCAGCGCCCCCGGACACCCGGCCCGCGCCTCGACGATCCATTGCTCGACAGGATCCCCTTTGCCAGAAGAGGCTTCGCCCGATTCGCGACGCGAACTGCTGCTAGCCATGAGTTCCCTTTTTGCAAGCGAAGCGGACACCGACAGCATCCCTTCGGTTGCAGCCAGTTTCCCCTCCGCTGGGTAAGATCGTCAAGCAGCCCCCCACCGTCGCGGTCCCTGGGTCGAGGCCTCGGGTCACGCGTTCAAGAATTTCCCGCGTTCTCCGTCCGGACCGGCGCCAAAAAGCGACTTATGGGTTTTGGCCGCGCTGCACGCAGCGGTCCAGCCGCGGACGGCCAGCGCGGATTTCAAGCGAATCCGATCGCAACTGGGTCGCTTAGCCGCGGATCGACGCGATGGCGTGTTCGGCGGCGTCGCGAACCGAGGCGTCCGGGTCTTCGGTGGCGGTCTTGAGTTGGGCCAGTGCGTCTTTGGCCGCGGGCCCCAGGCTGCCCAAGGTCTCGGCTGCCATCTGCCGCGATTTCGGCAACGGCGATTCGAGACCGGCCAACAACTCGGGCAGCACTTCGGCTGCCGTCTCGGGCGACTTGCCCTTGATCTGCACCAGCGCCCAGGCGCAGAGCAGCGTCAGCGAATTGTCGTCCTTGGCCATCGCCTGCACTAGCGCCGGCTCGGCCGCCGCGGCCGCCGGACCGATCTGTCCCAGCGCGAAGGCGGCGCCGTGGGCCGGGCCTTCGTCGGGATTGGCAAGCGCCGCGGCCAGAGCGGGCACGGCAGCCTTGGCTCCCGGGCCGATCTTCGCCAAGGCATAAGCCGCTTCGGTGCTCACATTCGGATCTTCATCCTGCAACAGGTCCGCCAAGGCCGACGTCGCCGGAGCGGCCGGCGGTCCGATGCGCCCCAGAATGGCCGCGATCGGTCCGCGCAGAGCCTTGTGCTCGAGCGCCCCGATCAGCTTCGGCACGGCCGGCGGGCCCATCCCCGCCACGGCGTCGAGCAGGTAGTGCGTGGTTTTCTCATCGGCGTCGGCCAGGGCCTTCTCGAAGATCGGGCCGGCGATCTTCGGATTCGGCGGCAGCGCCGACAGCGCCCGCGCGGCGCCCGCTCTCACGAAAGGATCGTCGTCCTTCAACCGTTCGACCAGCCGCGTGCCCGCTTCCTTCAACAACGCCTCGTCGTCGGGATTCGCCCGGGCCAGGGCCCACAGGCTGACCGTGCTCAGCAGCCCATCGCTGCTCTGGGCATTGGCCCGCACCGTGGACTGGGCTTGCGGCGGGATCTTGCCGATCGTGCCCAGCGCAAAGGTGGCCGCCGTGCGCGCGTGCTCGTCCTTCAACATCGGGACCAAGGCCTCGACCGCTTCCGGAGAACCGATGGTCGCCAGCGCCAGCGTAGCCTCGCGGCGTACTTCCGGACGGCGGTCCTCCAGCGCCGCCTTCAGCGCCGGCACTGCGGGAGCCGCCTCGGGACCGATATCGCGCAGAATCAGGCAGGCCCAATAGGTGGCATCCGGGTTCTTAAGCGCCTCGACCAATGCCGGCACGGCATTTCCCCCGGCGTCGGCCACGGCGCTCATCACCCGCAGGCGCACGCCCGGATCGGAATCCTGCATCAGCTTCACGAACAGGGGCACGGCCACCTTCGGCCCGGGGCGGATGCCCTTGAGGGCCTCGATCACCTGCCGCCGCACGAGCGGATCGGGATCGCTGAACAGCGGAATGACGCTGTCGGCCGCCCCTTTGGCCTCGGGGCCGATCTCTCCCAGCGCTCGCAGTGCGTAGGCCCGCACGCGCGGGGAATCTGATTGCAACAGACTCTCGAGCGCCGGCACGGCTGCCGCTCCCTGTTGCCCGAGTTTGCCGATGGCTTCGAGACTCGTGGCTTCGCTGGAGGACTTCGTGGCGGCCACCAAGGCCTCGAGATCGTCGGGCTCGGCCCCCAAGAGCGGAGCGGAGAGGAACAGACACGCGAGCACGGGCAGAGCCGCCGCCCGGCAGGCAAGCGAAACAGGAAGATGTGCGATCATGGTCGGCTTCGTATCGTGAAGGGTTGGCTTGCGGATTAGCTGAGTTGGCACTTGCAGGTCGTGTACATCAGGCTCTTCAAGAAGTTTTTGCTCTCCGTATAGTCCGGGGCCGGAATGTCGCGCACCTGATCCTTCAATTCCTGATTCATCCCGTTGATCAGGTCGCGTGCCTTGGTGCGGTCCGAGTAGTTCAAGGCTCCCAACCGCGCGTAAGACGCGAACAGACGCTCCACCTGCGCGCGTTCTAGCGCGTAGCTATCCTGCTGCAGCGCCGGCGGCCAGTTCAGGTGGCCACTCACGGCGTCCATCTCGCCCGGGCTGAGCGGCTTGGGGGCCTTCTCGTGCGCGATCCGCGCCAATTGTTCGGCGGTGAGCTTCGGGCCGCGTTCGTTCTCGCGCGCCGCCTTGTTCGTCTCACGCATCTCGAAGTAGGTATCGGTGTACAGTTGGCGATTCTCGATTTCCTGCTTCTCGGCCTGGGTCATGTTCACCGCCGCGGCCGACGTGCTGAGGTTGTAGTCGCCCTTGGAACTGATCACGTTGGCCATGCCGTTCATGGACGATCCGGCGGCCGTGGTGGCGCCGCCGTATCCCCCGTAGCCGTATCCGCCGCCGTAGGCGTTCACCGAAGGCGCCGGCACCGCCGGCTCGTAGCCCGGCGACGCCGGTTGCTGTTGCTGGCCGAGCGCCGTGCAAGTGATGGTCAGTAAGGCCAAGCCCGAAATCAGTCGCCTCATGATCGTGCAATCCTCCCACAAGCCCAATCCAATGCCCGCCGATGCCGGCGCTCTCAAGACCGATTCTAGTTGCCCCCACCCGATTTGCCACCATCTTCATTGAGGATCGAGCCATGCCGCCCTCGCCGTGCCCTACCGCCCACCTGCGTTGAACAAGCAGTTGCCGGCCGTTTCGGCCTCACCTTACGAGCCCACGCGAGCAGATCGATCGGTCTCGCCGGTGTCTCGGGTTAGGGATTGCGAAAAACGAAATCGCGTCCGCGCAACAAACGCCGCCCCAGCGGGCGTATTTAAAACGAACGACGCATGAACCGCGGCCCTCGCCATCGGGCCGCTTCGGAAGCTTGACAGGGGAATCCCGCCCGATTAGCATCAGTCACGTGAATTAAGTCACGTGATTTATCTCCGGGAGGCGATTCGCTTGGCGATCGAAGCCACACGTCCTTGGGCGCGGGAACGTAGTGCCCGCACGCGGCGGCAGTTGATCCTGGCCGGCATCCGACAGATGGCCGAAGAGGGGATCGACGGCGTCTCGCTCCGCGCGGTGAATGCCGCGTCGGGGGCACGCAACTCGTCGGCGGCCCACTACCACTTCGGCAGCAAGCTCGGCCTGCTGGAAGCCATCGTCGAAGCGCTCGAGCAAGACGTGGCCATGGTGCGCCAGCCGCTGATGGCCGAACTCCGCGCACGTCCGGCTGCCGACCGGCCCACGCCGCGCGAAATCATCGAAGCGGCATACGGACCGGTGATGGGGCTCATGTTTCACGCCGAGTACGGGCTGCACGGGATCCGCTTCCTGTCGCGACTGATCGCCGACACAGGTCCAGAGCTGCGCGTGTTGGCCAACAAGTTCACCGGCCCGCTGGCCGAATACGTGCTGGAAATGCTGATCGAAGCGCTGCCGGAAATTCCTCCCCGCGTGTTGAAGATGCGGATTCTGTTTTCGTTGATCAATCTGATCAACGGCATGAGCGATGTGCTGGCGCTTGAGACTTCGCCGTTTGGCGACATGAGCACCCCGGGATCGCTCGAGGCGGCCAACTATTTCATCGAGTACATCACGGCCGGCATTTCGGCGCCGCCCGGTCCGTTGACCGAGGACTTCGTAGCACAATCGAGAGAGATCATTCGCACATATAGCGAGCTAGGGCAAGATTCCAACCAGGCAAGTTGACCAAAGGAGAATGCCATGAGCAGGCGGATCGCATGGGGTGTGGGCAGCGCGGCAGTCTTGCTTCCACTACTGTCGAGCGCTCCGGCCGACGAAACGACGTCGGCCTGGACGAACGACCTGGCGCCGATCGAGGCCGGCGACTGGAACTACGACCGGGCCGCGCATCTGCTCGAGCGGGCCGGCTTCGGCGGCACGCCGGCCGAAATCGAGAAGCTGTCGGCCCTGTCGCCCGCGGAGGCCGTCGACGCGCTGGTCGACTACGAGGACGTCGACGCCTCGCAGTTGCCCGCTTTCGAGCCGTCGGGAATCTACCCCAACGGCCACAAGTTTCGCTCGCTGCAGGAAATCGTCCCCAAGGCGCTGCTGACCGGGATGGCCTTCGGCATCAAAGCCAGCCAGGAGGGCCCGCTGCGGTTTCAGCCCGCGATCAACGAGTTCTACACGCTGCTGTGGAGCGAGCACATGGAGATGCAGCGGGCCGCCCTGTGGTGGGCCGAACGGATGCTCAACACCCCGCGTCCGATGGAGGAGAAGCTGACCCTGTTCTGGCACGATCACTTCGCCACCAGCCAGTCGAAGCTCATGAACTACGAGCTGATGCTGGCCCACGTCGACATGCTGCGCCGGCACGCCAACGGCAACTTCCGCGAGCTGCTCGTGGCCGTGGCCCAGGATCCGGCCATGCTCATCTGGCTCGACAACAAGGACAACGTCAAAGGCAAGCCGAACGAAAACTTCGCCCGAGAGATCATGGAACTGTTCACGATGGGCGAGGGCCGCGGCTATTCCGAGCAGGACATCCGCGAAATGGCTCGGGCCTTCACCGGCTGGACGACAAAGCCTGTGGAAACCGTCGACGACAAGGCCGAATTCATCGACAACCCGAAACTGCACGACGACGGCGAGAAGACGTTTCTCGGGCGCAGCGGCAAGTTCGACGGCTACGACGCCATCGACATCATTCTCGAGCAGCCGGCCACGCCCCGCTACATCGCCGGCAAGCTCTACAAGTACTTCGTCCGCGAAGAGCTCGACCAGACCGTCAACGAACAACTGGCCCGGCAGTTGGTCGAGGCGAATTACGACCTCAAGCCGCTGCTGAAGACCATTCTGCTGTCCAAGGACTTCTACAGCGATGCCTCCGTCGGCACGCAGATCAAGAGCCCGGTGCACTTCCTGGTGTCCACCTGCCGCAAGCTGGAACTGGACCGCCTGCCGGGCGTGCCGGACTATGTCGAGACCAGCGGCACCCAACTCGGTCAATTGTTGTTCTATCCGCCCAACGTGGCCGGCTGGCCCGGCGACCGGTCGTGGATCAACCCGGCCACGCTGCTGTCCCGCGGCAACTACGTCTATGCCATGCTGTTCCCTGATCCCGAGGCTTATCCGGCTCCGGACAAGGTGGGACCGGAAGGCTACCGCAAGATTCCGTTGATGTTTCCCGAGTACGACATCGTGCCGCACGTGTGGAGCGAAGAGTCGCAGAAGATGGAGCCCGTTTCGCTGGCCCAATACGACCGGCATCTGGCCGGCCTGAGTGCCGGCATGATGGCCAAGAAGGAGAAGAACGACGCAGAAAAACCCGACCGGGCGCCGCAGATGATGAAGCCCGACGACAGCCAGCCCAAGTCGCGGATGTCGCAGATCGCCCACGGCGAGCAGTTCAACCTGGCCGTCGGCGTGTACACCGGCTACGTGCAGGCGTTCGACCGGGTGAAGCCGCGTCCACGCACCACGGTGAACGTCAACTTCTCGGCGCTGGCCGAGCAGGGGCAGGTGCAGACGGCCGAAGAGGCCGTCGACTACTTTGCCCGCCGATTCCTGAGCGTGCCGCTGGCCGACCAGCGCCGCGCGGCGATCGTCGATTTCCTCACCGGTGAGCTGGGCGGAAAGCCGCTCGACTTCACCCAAGCTGCCACCGAAGAGGCCCTGCGGCGCACGGTCCATCTGATTCTCAGCGCGCCGGAATACCAGTTGGGCTAGTACGAACCATCACCAAGATCACCAAGCGCGGTCCCCGCGGACCGCTCGAATAAGGAACCAAACCATGTTGATTAAACGCAATGCGTGCGCTTGCCACCGCCGCGACTTCCTGCGCGCCGGGATGTACGGAGTCGGAGTCTCGGCCGGACTGCCCTGGCTGTTCGAGCAGTTGAGCCTCGTGCAAACGGCCCGGGCCTTTGCCGGTGATACCGAACAGCACCCCAATCGGATCCTGGTCGTGCTGGAGCTTTCCGGCGGCAACGACGGACTCAACACGATCGTGCCCTACACCAACGACGACTACTACAAGGCCCGCCCCACGCTGGGCGTCAAGTCGGGCGAAGTGCTCAAGCTCAACGACGAGTTCGGCCTGCACCCCTCGTGCATCGGGCTGGAGCGGCAGTTCAAGGACGGGCACATGGCGGTCGTGCACGGCTGCGGCTACCCGGACCCGAACCTGTCGCACTTCACCGCCATGGAGTGGTGGCACACCGCCACGCCCCACGGCAGCGATCCCTACGGCTGGCTGGGGCGATTCGCCGACGCTTACCAGCCCGAGGCGATCGAGAACTACATCGTCAACATCGCCTCGCAGCAATCGATGGCCGTCAAGAGCGCCAAGCACTCGCCGGTCGTGTTTCAAGATCCAAAGAAGTTCGGCCGCATCGGCAACGAGGCCCAGCAGAAGGTGTTCGAAACCTTCGGCCAGGTGTACCCCACAGAGAACCGGTCGCTCGACTTCGTGAACGTCGTTTCCAAGACCGCCACCTCGGGCGCCGCCATGGTGCGCAACGCCTGTGCCGAGTATCGCACGCTGGTCGACTACGGCAGCGACAACGACCTGACGCTCGACCTCAAGAAGGTCACCGCGATGATCGACGCCGAACTGCCGACGCGGATCTACTACGTCAGCCAGGGCGGCTACGACACCCACGCCGCGCAAGCCGGAGCCCAGCAATTGCTGCTAACTTACCTGTCCGACGCGGTGAACGGATTCTTCAGCGACCTGGAGCGGATCGGCCGCGGCGACGACGTAGCGATGATGGTCTTCACCGAGTTCGGCCGCCGCGTCGGCGAAAACGCCAGCAAGGGAACCGATCACGGCACCGCCACCCCGATGTACATTCTCGGCAAGAACGTCAAGGGCGGATTCTACGGCGCGCATCCCAGCCTGTCCGATCTCGACGAAGGCAACCTGAAAATGACGACCGACTTCCGCTCCGTCTACGGCACAATGCTCGAGCGCTGGATGGGCTTCGACGGCAACTCGGCCGTGCTCAAGGGCGAGTACCCGACGCTGGATGTGTTCGCCTAGCCGCGGCTAGCCGAGATTCGTCCTGCGGAAGCGAAACGACGTGAACTACCGAGGACTCTGTCGATCGGCTGCCGCTGCGCGCAAGCGCAGGCAAGCTGTTGCTGTTCCACCTGCTCACGCACAGCGCGGGCCTCGAGGGCGACTTCGGTGGCCACGACGAAGCCACTTCGCGCGACACGCTCGTCGAGCGCGCACTAGAAGCGAAGTTGCTCTTCGAGCCGGAGCAGGGGCACCTCTCCCGTTGAACGAGTCCATGTATCGAGAGACATTCCAGGCATCCGGACGTAATCGAAGGAGGTCAGTCACGTCCAGGCTGCCTGGCGAAGGCTCGATGGGGCAATGCGTCTTCGGGTACGGTACAATAATTGCGGTAGACGCCCACGGGACTTGCTTCCAAATCGAGATCCGACGGGCGGCTCTATCGTGTTGCGAGAAGGATGTTTTCGATCTGAACCACCCCTTGGGAAGTTATCGATGATCCGTTCGATGCTGTTGACGCTTTCGCTATGCGTCATTTGTTCCATCGCCGTTGCTGAAGACAAGACGCCATTCCGAGCGGGAGCAGCCTCGGCCGTGGTGAACCCGCCAGTCGGCAGCTACATTGCCGGGGACGCGCAAGATCGCAAGTTCACCGGCGTGCACGATGACTTGTTTGCGAAAGCCGTGATCGTCCACGACGGCCAGTCGGCGGTGGCGTTTGTTGTGGTCGATTGTCTCGGCTTGCTCTCGCACACAATCCAGCAGATTCAGCACGAGGCGGCCAAGCGAGCCAAACTTCCGGGACTGACGGCTGAGCGAATCATTGTCGCATCGACCCATTGTCACAACGGGCCGGACATCGTCGGACTGTGGGGCCCCGACTTGCAAACCAGCGGCGTCGACCCGGAGTATATGGATCGGCTGATCGACACTGCGGCGCGGCAAGTTCAGCGGGCGGCGGCTTCACTCGTGCCGGCTACTTTGCACACGGCACAGATTCAAAGCAAAGTCGACTGGGTGCTCAACGAGTGCGAACCCGGTGAATTGGATCGCACGCTCACGGTGTTGAAACTGCAGTCCAAGGACGGCACCTGCATCGCCACGATTACGAACTTCGCGTGTCATCCCACCATTCTCGATGGGGTCCACAATGTCGTCTCAGCGGATTGGGTCGGCGGTCTTTACCGAGGCATGTCCGAAAAGCTCGACGGAGAACATTTGTTCTTTCAGGGAGCGGTCGGCGGCTGGGTTCAGCCCGTCAAGGGGAATCGCAGCTTCGAGCTGGCGGACCGCTACGGCCGGGAAATCGCGGCAGAATCCCAATCGGCACTTGAGCAGGCGACCACGGCTGCCAATCCGCGAATCGAATTTGCCAGCACGACAATTTCGATTCCGGTGCAGAACGAGGGTTGGAAGCAACTCGCGCAGATTGGCGTGCTGCCCGTCAAGATTGGCGATAGCGTCGAGACGGTTGTCGCGGCCGTCCGCGTCGGCGATCTAGGCATTGCCACGCACCCCGGCGAGACGGCTCCCGAGCATTCACGCATCACCCGCGAAATGCTCGGGACGCCCAAGTCGATGGTCATCGGCCTGGGTCTCGACGCATTGGGCTATATTTCCAAACCCGACTATTTCGTCCATCCGGAGAAGTACCCGCACGCCGAATACCTCAACATGACATCGGTCGGCCCGGAAGCCGCACCAAGGATGCTGGAGGGGCTACGCGTCGTTACCAGCAAGGTTGCTCCCTAGCGTCATAGAACCTGAGTCCCCTGGCAAAGCCAATCCAGTCCGCGTGCAGGACTTCGGCATCGACGAAGCCACGATGGTACCGCTCGATGTCCGTGCGGTGCGGGCCATGCTCAAGCAAGTGGCCGATAACGTGTCCCGCGTCGGCCGGGTCGATCAGACCATTCCCGTTGACGTCGCCCGGCAGTCCTCGTTGTGCCAGGGCTGCCCGAGCAGGGACAGATTCACCAGCTCGATGTCGAGGTCACGGTGCAGGTCCAACTCGACAGGCGGCACCGCACTCAGCATCTGCCGCTGCTCGAGCCCCTCGACGCCCAACCGCCGGGCCGCACTACGTCCACGATGTCGCACCCGAAGCCTCCCATCCTCAGGACTACCGTCAGCCTATCCGTCCGTGCGGAGGAGGTCGAACGTTTGCGGCGGCAATCTGGCGAGACTTCCTCGCGGAATTCGAACCCGCTCGGTCCTTGTTACGATCCGCGCAACGACTCCGGCAGATCCCAAACGCGGATAAACCCGTAGGCGTCGCCGGTGGCAAGCTGCTCGTCGTTCGTGGAGAACGACATCGTGTAAACCCGCGCGTCGTTGCCGGGGAGAACGTGCACTTTCTTGTTTCTCGTGAGGTCCCAGATTTCAACCTCATACGGCGTCGCGACCTCCTCGGGGTTGGCGTGTTGCCGGGCGATCGCCAGCAGCGTGCCGGCGCGATTCGTCACGCATGCGGTCATCTCCGGCAGTGAGTCCGCGCCCTCGCCTAGCAGACGGATCGTGGTCTTGGCCGCGATATCGATCACGCTCAGAAACGACGCCCCGGCGACCACGACGCGCGGCGACTTCGGGACAGCCACCGAGTAGATTACCGGCCCCCGCATTTGTTGTGGGGGAATCAAATCCACTTGCTTCTCATCCACCACCCGCACGCGGCCATCGGTCTCGGCGATCATCACGCACCAGACATCCTGCTCGTTGGGAAACGCCAGCGCGCCAATCTTGCGCTCAAGCGTCAGGGTATGCGCGGGCTGCTGCGCGCTCTCTGCCAAATCGTACACGTCCAACAATTCGGCCCGGTCGTACACGGCTAGCTGGCTCCCGTCGGGCGAGAGTCTCAACGGCTGCTGCCCGTCGACGTGCGGCAAGGCCGTCGTGCGAAACCTCTTCCGGTCGAACAGGGCGACACGTTGACCCGGGGTTCTCGCGGCAAACATCACCACGGTGCCCGCGCGATCCATCGAGATAGGCCGAGTGCGAAGCGGCAGAGGTTGCACAAGGTCGAGTTTGTCCTCCGTGGTGTCCCAAACATGGATTTCGCGGGTGGGATCGAACGATAAGGTAACGAGCTTCGTCCCTGCGGGGGCATACTCGATCTGGTGCAGTCCCTTCCACGAGCCCAGCCACTGGTGGGCGTCGTCGGCAGCTACGTGCTTGCCGCGGCTCCAGCGGCAGAACCGTTCATAGATGCCCCGACCCGCCCACATCTGTTCGTTGGCACCCCCGGCTATCAATCGCATGCGATCGGCGGCGGCGGCGTGATTGGCCCGGGCCACCGCGACGACGGCGGCCAGATTGTGGCTCACGCGGCTCTCGGGATAGGACCGCAACATGAATTGCGCCGACTCGTCCACTACCTCCAGGTCGAAGCCTTCCTGCGCGAGGCCCGCCGCCGTTTCGTTAACCAGGTACGATTCGGCAATCAGACCGTAGCAGAACAGTCCCAGTTCAGGGTCGAGCTTGGCGCGAGCGCGGTCGGCCAACTTGACCACGTCGCCCGTCCGACCTCCCCAGCGCGGCAGGAAAGCCCTGACTGCCGCTTGGTGCAAGAGCGAGAGTTCCGGTCCCACCTCGAGGCCTTTCTCCCACAGCCCGAGGATCTCCGCGTGGGGCTTGTTCAATCCAAGCGACACGCTCATCCAAATGGCATAGCTGACCGCAGAAGGGTTGCCTAGCTTTTCGGCTGCCGCCAACAACTCGTCTGCTTGCACGAGCTGATCGTTCAACCCCTGAAACTGCTGCTGTGTCGTCTCCATGGCCAGCGCACTGCCGCGCAAGAACCACCCATACCCATTGTGAGCGTTGGCCAACATCACGTGTGCTGCCGGCGACTTGGGTTTGGCGTCCAACCATTTTTGCAGGCCCGCCACCCACGCTTGCCAGTTTTCGTCGCTCGCGCTTTCCGGATCTCCGAGCGCAAAGTACGCCGTCATCGCCGGCGATCGGCGAGAGCGGTCGAGTTCGTTCTGCAGGATGGCTTCGTTGGCCAGCCTGTCCAGCTCGTCGTAGTCTTCTGCCTCGAGCGCCGAGCGCAGTCGTTCGGCGAATTCGCGTTGCTCGACGGCCAGCGATTTGCCCGGGCCGGGCAGGCGGTAGAACTGCACTCGACCATCGTCCAGTGCGGTGGCCGCCGTAGTCTCGTCCGGCGAAAGCGCCACGCGCTCTGACGGCGCTTGCTCCGACGAGGCGCTGCCCTCGGTGCCGCCCGACGGCAGCCCGTAGTAGTCGAATGCCGTTCCTCCCAGATAGCAACACACCTGGTTGGAGCCGGGCAGAGGAAAGCAATTTGCCAGCCCACCCCGTCGCATCGCGGCCCCGCCCACCGTTTGATACGGGGCACTGCCGGGCGCCGGCGTCGTAATCAGTTCGACGACGCGATTGGCGCATAGCGCCATGATTGCTGCTCCGCCCCACGTGGGAACCAGCCGCACAGGCACGTCGGAAGACATCGGCATCGTGCCGGTGCGCGTGAGTTCCGGCAGTTCGAAGACGCCGATCGTGGCCGATTCTGCGTCGGCTGCATACAGCCGCCAGCAGTCGTTGGCAAACGCCATTGCGGTGACCGGTACCGGCTGTTCGGCGATGGTCCCCTCGTGCAGCATCTTGCCGGTGTCGACGTCCCACACCTGGAGCTTGCCGGCCTCGTCGCCGATGGCCAGCAGCGACGGATCGGCCGCCACGGCAATGCTCGTGATTTTGGCCCCGGCGCGGTCAACCGTTCGCACCAACTTCCCGCTCAATAGCTCGTGCACCGCCAGCGCCGGCTCCTGCTCGTGCAACAGCACCACGCGATTGCCGTCCATCGTGATCGCCAGATCAACGACCTTCGACTTCGCCTCCGTGCTCCAGTGGGCGCGGCTCTCCCCGGTCTTGGGGTCCAGCAAGTGACACTCGCCGTTGGCCAGCACGGCCAACATGGCGTCTCCCTGCAGCGTGAATGCCAGGTGCTCGCTGGGTGAGCTCACGCCCGGCCAGACCGGTCCCGCTTCGACGTGCAGCTTGTCCGCAGGGGTCCACTCGACCACCTTGGCCTTGGGTAACTCGATCGGCTTGGGATTCCAATCGATACCCGGCTGTACCGCGGCCGAACGGACAGTGCCCGACACGTCGCCCGTTTGATCCGAACCCGGGCAACCGCCCAGGCCTGCCAGACAACCAGCCGCCACCACGACGCTCATGGTCCGACGGAGCAAGCCGGGCGAAATGCGCGAAAACATGTTAAACTCCATGCGCTAGTGCCATTTCGAGAGCACGCATTATACAAGTCACTTTGGGCGCTAGCGCAGAATTCCGTTAGTAGCTCTCTGGGAGTTGTGGCATGCTTCACATCAGCCTACGCGCTATGATCGCGGCCTGTCTCCTCACGACCTTTGTCGTACTGACTGCCGCCGAACCTCGCCAGCGGCCCGACACGCCCGTCGGTCAACTTCTCGATCAACTCGAGCGGCGAAACGCTAGCGACTATCTGCACGATCCGTGGCTGACGACGATGAAGGAGATCGTTGAGCTGGGGCCGCAGGCGGTGCCGGAGTTGTGTGCGGAGCTCGATGCGACCGACGACGACAAGATGCTCCGCTGTTTGGGATTCATGCTCCGCGCGATCGGCGATCCGCGCGCGGTGCCGGCGCTGGTGCGCGCCGTGCCCAAGACGCTGGTGCCGTCGTGCTCGGACTACGGGGCACGCGCAGGCGACGAGACGCTGGCTGCCTGGGCCCAGCAGCACGAACTGCCCGGCGACAAGAACACGGGCCTGAACTACGACTTCAGCCGTAGCGTGCGCGAGATTTTCGGCGCGATCCGCAAGCTCACCGGCCACGAAATGCAGGAGGAGGAACTGTTCCACACGTTCCTCTCCGGCGTCGAATCGCAACGCCGGGCCAAGCAGCGGTTGTTTCATCGCACGGCCGCCGGTTGGGCCGCCTGGTGGGACGAACACGCCGGCCAGTTTACGGCCGACCCGCAATACGCACACGCGAACCTGCCGCCGCTGGAGCCCGACACCACGGGCCCGCCCCGCGACGCCGTCCGCTACAAGACCACCGGCGGCGGCAGCAACTGGATGATGGAGTCGGTCCTCGCTCCCGAGGCCGAGACCGTCTTTCGCGACATGGACACCGGCCGCGTCGGCAAGCTGCCCGAGAAATGGCGCCGCGCCGAGGACATCGCCCAGCACATGGACGAGATCCTGGCTTGGGCCCGCGACGAGGGATTCGACCTGATGGGCAGCGAGTATACCGCCTCCGACGGACGCCGCGCGTATGCCCTGCGGGCGATCGGCATGGACGTGTGGGAGTTGGACCCGGGCCGGTGGAAAGAGAGCTGGCCCGATGTGACGATCGGCGAGTTCAAGGCCGACGGCACGCGCGCCGGCGAGTGGCTCATGCGCCGCGGCGGGACCACCGAAACGTTCGACCTCGACGCCACCGCCTCGTTCTTTTTCATCACCGCCGATCACACTCCCGGCCTGCTTTGGGTGGGCATTCCCGTCTACGACGACAGCCTCAAGCCCGGCGGCATCTCCCAAGGCGACAACGAACTGCGCCCCATTGCCTTCCGCAAAGGGCGCCGCTTCGGCTTTACCGACTTCGAAGAGTTGCCGGAGGAGTGAGGCCCGAGACGCGCGGCTTGATGCGTGAGGGATGCGAGATCGAGCGCGTGCGTTCATTGCGTTTTCCGCCCCCCCCGCACCCGGCCGAAAAGCGGCCTTGCCGGCGAGCTTCCCCTCGCGAAGATGGGAGCCTGCAGGCCCTTCTACGCGCCACGAGACTTTGTCAATTTGTGCGCCTCGACAGCCGCCCGACCCACCTTCGCCCAACACCCATCAGCCCGGACACTTGCGCCCCGCGGCCGCGTTTCTCGGCCTCGAGAACAGCAGCGACGAAAAACGTTTTCAGCCAAAACGCCAAAACGGCCTGATTCTGGAAAACGAGATCGGCCACCCACGCGGCCGAGTCATTGCCTCAAGCCGCGGTCTCGAGCCTCGGGCCATGCTCAGAGCTCGATCCGGGCCCAGAAGGGGTGTTGGCGGTCGCCGCGAGTGCGGACGTCTTCGAGCATCACGCCCAGATCGGGCAGAATCTCGACGCGCTGTCGCCGGCCGCCGATGCTGACGGTGATCGCCTGCTTCGTCGGGTCGATCATGCCCGGCGACAGCCACACCGTGGCCTGCACGCCGCGCGTCGGCACGACGATGTCGCCGGTCACCCGCAGCTTGCCTTCGAGCGTGGCGGCGCGGGTGCCGCGGTCGGGCGGCCAGTTGGCCGGCTCGACGATGGAGCGTTCCGGCAGCTTGCCGACTTCGAGCCACCAGAAGTAGTTGTCCCAGGTGCGCATGGTCGAGACCTCGAACTCCTTGGGAAAGAAGTCGCGTCCCTGGCGGCGGAGCATCCAGTCGAAGAGGTGCTGAATCTCCTCGTAGTAGTCCTCGTGGCCGCGGCCCTGGTACTCGACCACGGTCACGTCGAAGCGGTGGGTCATGTAGCGGTCGAGGTCTCGGGCATTCTCTTTGACCTTGTCGCCGTCCTTCTCGCCCTGCACGACGTAAAACGGCAGCAGCTCGGCATTCTGCCAATAGTGCGAGGCGTACTTGCGCGAGGTGGCCACGATCGGGATCACGCCGGCCCACAGGTCCGGATGCGATAGCCCAATGTCCCAGGCCGCGTCGCCGCCGGCCGAGTGGCCCGAGAGGAACACGCGATCGGTGTCGATCGAGAACCGCCGGCAGGCGTCGCGCAGGCTGGCCAGCACCGTGGCATGCTCGCGGGCCGAAAAGCGGTACTCGCGCTGGCCGTCGGCCAGCCAATCGACGGCGATGACGATGAAGCCGTGGCGCGAGGCCTGGCCCAGCCGGTTGCCGTTCTCGCCCGCGGTGCCCGCCCACCAGTCGACCTGGTTCTCGGGCGTGGTGCCGGTGCCGTTGAGCGTGACGATGGTCGGATAGCGCACGTAGGGGTCGTACTCCGGCGGCAATTGCACCGAGTACACGGCATCGGGCTCGCGGTCGATGCCGATGGGCACCTGCAAGCGATAGAAGCCCGGCGGCTTGTCGGGCTGCACGGGCGTTTCCAACGGCGGCTTCATCCGCCCGATCAGCCGCGACACGGCCAGCGGATCGGCGCCCTCCAGGCCCCGCATGCGCGAGAGCAACTGGTCGCGTTTGAGCTTTACCGGCTCGTTCATGTAAGCGATGACCAGGTCGCGTATCTCGGCTAGCGAGAGCGTATAGCCCAGGTTGGTCGAGGCGTAGTCGCTGCCCATCAGCCAGCCGCTAAAGGCCAGGGCCAGCTTCTGCTCGGGGTCGTGCTTCTGATCGCCCGAAAGCACGAAGTAGGCGGCCATGCGGTCGAAGTTGCCCATGCTCAGCTCGCGTTCCAGCTCGGCGAGCAGCTCCTCGCAGCGCTTGTGGCGCGAGGGGTCCTTCACGGCGGCCAGTTGCTCCTTCAGGTCGGCGACCAGGCCGTCGCGCTTCTTCTGGATGTCCTGGTACTCGACCAACATCTCGCGGACCTGTTGCAAGGTCTCGCCGGCCACGCCCTCGGTGGGGAAGTTCTCGAGCAGATTGTAGGCCAGGTAGTGCTGGCCCGCGTCCCGGCGCACATCGATCTCCTGCACGATGCTGCGGGCGTGCAGTTGCTTCATCGCCTTAACCTGGTCGGCCAGGTCGCTCTTCTTCGGAAAATCGGCAATCAGCTCTTGCAGTTCCTGCTGGGCGTCGCCGTAGCGTTCCGACTGCAGCAACAACCGCACGATACGCAGCCGCTGGTCGACGTTGTTGGGATCGGTGCTATTGGTCAGGATCTTGTGCAGCGTCTCGCGGGGAATCGACGAAGTGGCGATGCGCATGTCCCACACCACCGGCGTCAGGGCCGACGTGAGCAGGCCTTCGACCTTGGTCCAGGTGGGCGTGATGAGCGTAATCCCCTGTACGACGTCCTTCGGGCCGTCGGAGGTCATCATCGTCAGCACGCGGCGGCCGTACTCGTCGAACGGCTGCACCTTCAGAATCGGTCCCACGCTGGCCACGTGATCGCCGGCCTCGGCCACGCGCTGGCGGATGGGAATTCGCTCGGGGATCTCGCCGGAGTTCACCTCGTCGATGGCCCGAATCTGCGTGGTGGGAATGAACACGCGCCGCAGTTGGTCGTCGAGAAGCGTGATCGAGGCCGGCCGGCCCGAATCGTCGGAGAGCGGGTCGTCGGCCAGACCGCTCGTCTTGCCGACCTCGCCCTGCAAGCGCCGCCCGTCCTTGAGCACGATCACCGCCGCCTGGGCCCATGTCGGCCCAAACGCTACCGCCAGACACATGGCGACCAGCGTCAGGGTGCGCCAGCGGCTGGGCCGGGCAGGAAACAGTCGGCTCATTTCGCGCTCCCTCGAAGGGGTTCGTCCGTGCCGGCCAGTGCAGTGGCGAAGGGAGCCGGCATGCCTCGGGCTTGCGAGCCGCGGACAGGCTGCCAGTGACGTCGACCGTGCCGCGCTCTTCTCTACCATTCCATTGTGTTCCAGGCACCCGCACAGTCAACAACATCGATCGGGGCAGGGGCAACTGCCGCGTATCCGAAGTCCTCGGCGGCATTGACGGTTGACGAGCAATCTCACATAACTGGGAAAACTAGGAGAATTGGCCTGACAGAGCGTGCCCCGTGGTTTCTCGCCGTATTCTGACGGTTCTGGTCACAACCGCCTTTCTATTGCCCGTGGCGATCGTGGTCATCCTGGCCGTGGCGCGCTTGCTTTCGGCCATGGAGGACGGGGCCGCGGCGCTGGTGCTCGATCGGATTGCGCTGGCCGCCGGCGTGGTGTGGGCGACCGATCTGGTCTGCCTGCTGCTGGCCGTGGGGCTCAACACGCTCGGCCCGCCGCCTGAGTCCTGATCGGTCCGCGGCTCAAACGGCCACCGGCTCGGCCCACACGATGTCGGTGTCGGGAAAGGAGAGGATGAACTCCTTGCCGAAGGCCTGCGAGGCGGTGGAAAAGCCCCGCGGCACCTCGCGAGCAAGCGTCCGCTCGAGGGCGGCCACCGAGGTTTGGGCGGTCAGCTCGTACCCGCTGAGCGTCTCGAGCGTGGCCGCGATCGACTTGCCCTGATCGTCGCTCACCCGGCCCCATAGACTCGAACGCGCCTTGAGCCGCACGTCGTCGGAAGGCCCTTTGACCTTCTTTCCGATCCGGCTTTGGCCCAGCTTCTGAATCGGCTTGAAGCCCAGCAGCGGCAGCAGGAATCCGAACCGCCGCACGCGGGCCACCTGCTTACGCGACGCGGCCGTGTAGACCTCGATGTTGGGGATGCCGGTCGAATAGTAGGCGCTGGCCACGTCGCCCCAGGGGATCGTCATGCAGTGTACCTTGCCGCTGCGGAAGGGGACCTCCATCGTCTTCCAGGCGTTGGGCACGTCGCGAATCTCGCCGTCGATCCGCACGCGGCCGCCGTGCGGCAGCGACTCGAACATGGTCTTGGCCGTGCCGGCGCTCAGTCCTCCGCCGCCGACGAACGCCAGTTGCAGCACGCTGGCGCCGGGCAGCCGATCGGCCAGCATCGCCGCCAGGCAGTCGCTGGGCACGACGTCGAAACCCACCGCCGGCAGCAGGGCCACTTCGGCGCCGATCGCCCGCTCGCTGCGGGCCACGCCGGCGAGAATGACGTCGATCTCGCCGGTGATGTCGAGGTAGTCGGTGCCGGTCGTGATGCAGGCATCCATCATCTGCCGGGCCGTTTGCGAGAACGGGCCCGCGCAGTGCATCACCGCTGCGACGTCCTTCAAGTGTGGAGCGATCTGAGCGGCGTTTTCCAGGCTGAAGGAGAGGAAGGGGCAATCGAGCTCGCCGGCCAGCGCGGCAATCGCCTCATGATTCCGTCCGGCCAGCGTGGGCCGCATGCCGCGCTCGACCGCCAGGCGCGCAATCAACTGGCCGGTGTAGCCGTTGGCGCCGTAGATCATCGCCCGAGGCGAGTCGTTCATCGTGCTTCCCGTTGGCGGAGTGCGGCGGTTTCAGGCCACGATCTCGCGATGCCGGTTGAGATAGTCCCAGACGACGTAGCGGTCCAGATCGCGTCCGGCCGTGAAGAACACCCGGCCCTGAGTGCTCTCGGCGAGCCGATACGCAAACTGTACATCTTCGCTCGACTGCGACCAACTGGGTAGCAGGAAAATATTGATCGTAATTCCCTCGCGATGGCAGCGCAGACCCTCGGTGAGCGTCGCCTCCTCGGTGAGCGGATGGGGTGGATAGATCAGCCGCAGGTGCGGCCCGTCGAAGTGGGCCGTCGGCAGCCCGTCGGTAATCAGGATGATCTGGCGATTGGGGGTGTCCTGGGCGGAGAGGAACTGCCGGCCCATCTGCAAGGCGTGCTGAATGTTGGTGAAATGCGGCGGCACGTAGTACTCGCTGATGTCCTCCCGGCTCATGTCGGCCCGCAGATTCACGGTCGGCTCGAAGATCGTCACCGGCTTGGGCATCAGCCGGGCGATGTCGGGAGCCCGCACCGGCTTGGCGAACGAGTACATTTCGATGAACTGCAGGAAGTCGCCGGGGTACTCGCGGCGAATCAAGCCCTCGAGCGCCAGCGCCATGCGCTTCACGTGCACGTAGATGCCGCCGTAGCGCATCGAACCGCTCATGTCCATCAGCACGGCCGTGGCGCATTTGGGCGTGTTGCGGGTGCGATGGATCTCGATGTCTTCCTGCTTGAGCTTCACCGGCAGCCCGCCGCCGGAGCGGACCATGGCGTTGACCAGCGAGCCGGGCATGTCCATGTTGGCGATCGAGTCGCCGAACTCGTAGGGCTTGGTGCGCTGCATCTCGACGGCGCCTTCGCCCACCACGGGCCCCTGGTGCCGCCCGGTGCGCGAGGCTTCGAGGTTCGCAAAGATCTTTTCGAGCAACCGCCCCTGAAACAGCCGATACGCCTTGGGCGTGAGTTCGTAGCCCTTGGGGCCGCGTTCCAGGCCCTGTTGCTCGGCCATCTGGCGCATGATCTCTTCGACCTGGCGCTGCAACTGATTGAGCTTCTCCACCTCGCCGGGCTCGGTGAACTCGGCCAGCTCTTCCAGGTCGATCACGCCGATCTGAGCATTCTCCTGCGCTTCTTCCAACTGCTTGAGCAGCCGGTCGATCGTTTCCAGCTCGTCCTTGATCTCGAGCGCCTCGGGCACGGTCATCGGCGTGTGGCCGGTGAACTCGTACTTGCCGGCCAGCTCTTCGACCTGGTACTTGTCACCCAGCAGGTCGGCCAGTTGCACGAGTTGCCGGGCAAAGCGCGAACGGTCGTCGCCGGTCTGGTACCACAGCCGCTCGAGTTCGCGAATCTGCTCGTCGCGAAAGCTCTGGGCAAACCGCTTGGCCAGCCGGCCCGGCGGCTTCATCGACTTGCCCTGCCGGAAGTATCGGTCGGCCGCGTCCTGGACGACCTTTTTGGTTTCATACTTCTCAAGGATCTTGCGCTTGCGCTCTTCGAGCATGGCCCGCAGAGCGTCGATGCTGGGGCCGAAGCCAGCGATCTGGCTGGGGTCGAGCTTCACCGCGCGGGCCAGCTCCTCGTCGGTAAGCTCGCGCATGTCGCCGAACATCATCAGATGCTCGAACGCCGGCGATACCAAGTCGGGCGGCGGTTGCGTGGGGCTGGGCAGGTTCTTGGGATCGAACTTCTGGTAGGTGTGGATCACCCCGCCAAGTCGTTTGCGACTGCTCATGCACTCGTTCCCATGCAGGGCAGGGCCCCGCTTTGAAGAATCGCCTACCGCGCCGCTACTTGATCTCGTACACGATGTGCCCGCGATGCTGCGCGCGGGAGATGCGGTCCGAGGCGTAGAGTCCGGCGAGCACGAACTCGACGCACGAGGCCCGCACCGCCGGATCGCTCGAGGCGTTCACTTCGAAGGCCTTCTCCCAGGCCGGCGGCACGCGGCTGAGCCGTTCCGCGTAGTGTTCCGAAGGCAGCATGTCGCCCACTTCGATCTTCACGCCTTGCGAGAAGATCTCGCTGATCTCCTCCAGGCCGTGGCGATCGACGTACTCCTCGAACACCGTGCGGATCGCTTCGGCGACGATCGCATCGAGCACCTGCCGCTCGGACATCTGGTGGCTGCCCATCATGTCCAACTCGAGCTTACCCAGCGACGAACTGTACATGTGGCCCAGGTCGCTGATTCGCGGCACGGCCGGCTTCTCGCCCAACAGAGCGCCGCGCTGACGGGCGCTAGCGACCATCGTGCGGTAGTTGGCGATGCTGAACCGGGCGCTGACGCCCGACTGGTGGTCGATGTACTTCGACTTTCGGGCCGCGACACTCATCTGCTCGACGATCTCGCGCATGAAGTAGGGCACCACGACCGGGAAGTCGCCGTCCAGGTCGACGTCGGCTTCCTGCTCCATGATCTGGATGCCCAGGTCGCGCTCGAGCGGGTAGTGGGTGTGGATGATCGAGCCGATGCGGTCCTTGAGCTGCGGAATCACTTTGCCGCTGCGGTTGTAGGTGGCCGGGTTGGCCGAGAACAGCAGCATCACGTCGATGTCGAAGTTGATCGGATAGCCGCGAATCTGCACGTCGCGCTCTTCCAGAATGTTGAACAGGCCCACCTGCACCAGCTCGTCGAGCTCGGGCAACTCGTTGATGGCAAAGATGCCGCGATGCATCCGCGGGATCAGCCCGAAGTGCAGGGCCTCTTCGGCCGACATGCTGGTGCCGCCGGCCAGCTTGGCCGGGTCGATCTCGCCGATGATGTCGGCGAACTTGGTACCCGGCGCCAGCCGCTCGGCATAGCGGCCCTCGCGCGGCCACCAGCCGATCGGCACTTCCTCCTCGGGCAGGCTGGCCACGAGTTGTTTGCAGACGCTGGTGATCGGGTGAAAGGGATCGTCGTGCAGCGGTGCCTCGGGGAAGGCCAGGTACGGGATCTCGTCGTCGAGAAAGCGCGTCAGCGACCGCATCAAGCGGCTCTTGGCCTGCCCCTTTTCGCCCAGGAACAGCAGGTCGTGCTTGGCGATCAGCGACAGGTTGATCTCGGGAATCACGGTATCTTCGTAGCCGATGATGCCCGGGAACAACTCGTCGCCGGCCGCCAACATCCGCATGAAGTTGTCGTAGATTTCCTGCTTGACGCTCTTCGAAGTCCAGCCGCTGGCGCGAAGCTCGGCCAGGTTGGCGGGTTTGGTGGTCGTGGTCATCAGTGGGAAGTCAGCCAGAGGGAGGGCGCGCGTCGGAGAGTCACAATGCCCGTAGCGTAATCCATTTGCTCACCGCGTGCATGCCAGCGGCACGCGGGTCAAGGGATTATAGCGCGTCGCGCACCCGGGCCAAGTTGCGCACGCACGCCGTCGTTCCAAGTCCCGCCACACACCCAACATGCACACGCCGTTTTCGCCGTTTAGCCGGAGCCGCCGGCGACTGCGCGTCGGCCGAGCGTTCGGGGTGTTTCGATCGGATTGCGCACGCGATGGTTGGCGGTATGCCACGCGCGGTCGCCGTTGGCTCCGGGATAAACGGGGGAGGGGAACGCTACAATTGGCTGGCGCGAAACGAGTTGAGCATGGCGTGGGCCTGGCCCTGGTGGTGGGATTCGTGCCAGGAGATGATGTGCAGCACGTCGCGCAGCGACCAGCCGCGCTCGGCCAGGGCCGGCGGAATGTCGCGAAGTTGGTCATCGCTGAACGTTTCGAGCGTTTCCAGCAGGCTCGCGCGCGACTCTTCGAGCACCTGGCGAATGAACGCAGGCGCGGGCACGTCGTCGTCGGCCTTGCTGCCGCCGCGAAACCGCGGCCACAGGTCGGTCCACTTGCTGGGACGTTCCGGGCGGAGTCGCTCGGTGGCGAAGATCTCTTCGGTGACGGCGACGTGCATCAGTTGCCAGGCGATGTGCGCCCGACCCGGCCCCAGGCGAAACGCCAAGGCCGCTGCGGGATCCGCCAGCTTTTCGATCTCTTCCAGCGTGGTGAGCGTGCGGGTGCGATTGAACTTGTAGCTCGTGATCAGAATCGAAATCGTGCTCATCGGCCGTTTCCTCGCAGCGGGAAGTGGAGCGATCGGTCAGGAGGGCCATCTTAACGTTCGTCGGCGGCACGTGGCCAGGCGCCGCCGACGTCGGGTCGCCGGCACTGGCGGCCCTGGCAGGGGGGAGGCCGGCGAGATATGCTGGCGGCCAGATGCCGAATCCGGGAGAACGCTCTGATGATTCATTGCCAACGCCTACTGATGGGGCTCGCCTGCGCGCTGCTGATGACGGCGCTAGTGCGCGGGGCCGACGAAACCGGATTCGCGCCGCTGTTCGATGGGAAATCGCTCGACGGTTGGGAAGGTAACGCCGAGATGTTCCGCGTGGACGAGGGGGCCATCGTGGCCGGCACGCTCGAGGAGCGGATCCCGCACAACGAGTTTCTCTGCACGCGCGACGCGTTCGGAGACTTCGAGCTTCGGCTGAAGTTCAAGGTGCTGGGAAAAGGGGCCAACGCGGGCGTGCAGTTTCGCAGCCGGCGGATCCCGAACCATCACGAGGTGAGCGGCTACCAGGCCGACTTGGGCGACGGCTGGTGGGGCTCGCTGTACGACGAGTCGCGGCGAAACAAGATCCTGGCCGCGGCCGAGAAGGACGTGATTGCCGAAGTGCTCAAGCGCGACGAGTGGAACGACTACACGATCCGTTGCGAAGGACCGCGGATTCAACTTTGGATCAACGGCCGTCAAACGGTCGACTACACCGAGCCCGACGAAAAGATCGCGCGCCGCGGGGTGATCGGCCTACAGATCCACGGCGGCCCGCCGAGCGAGGCCTGGTACAAGGACGTACGCATCAAGAAGCTGTAAGGCCCGTTATGCCCGCTGTGTCTCTCGACGTTGCCATCGCCCGCCGGCCCGAAGTCGCGCGGCCGCGGTTTCTGTACTTCGACCTGGGCAACGTGCTGTTGAACTTCGACCATCAACTGGCCGCGCGGCAAATGGCCGAGGTGGCCGGCGTGTCGAGCCAGCGCGTGTGGGACGTGGTGTTCGGCGGCGACCTGGAGCTGCGCTACGAGAGCGGCGAAATCGACAACGCCGGGTTCTACCAGATCTTTTGCGAGCAGACCGACTCGCAGCCCGACATCGACCAGCTGCTGCTGGCCGGCAGCGCGATCTTTGAACCCAACACGTCGATCTTTCCGCTGGTCGGCGGGCTGGCGGCGGCCGGCTACCGGATGGGCATCCTTTCCAACACGTGCCCGGGGCACTGGTCGTATTCGACGGCGCAGTACTCGATCGTCCGCCGGGGCTTCGAGGTCTATGCGCTGAGCTACGAGTTGGGCGCGTGCAAGCCGGCGCCGCAGATCTACCAGCGCGCCGCCGAGCTGGCGGGCGAAGCGCCTGGCGACATCTTCTTTGTCGACGACGTCGCCGGCCACGTCGAGGGAGCCCGCGCCGCCGGCTTCGACGCCGTGCAGTACACCAACACCGCCGCGCTGGCGGCCAACTTGCACGAGCGCGGGCTGGAGTTCAACTACTAGGCTCGAGTTTGCTTGCGAAACACTAGCCCGAAGCGCGAGCGAGGGAAGCGCGCCGTCGGACCTTGCGTTTCCCGAGAGCGCCTCTGCAAGAGGGCGCCTGCGCGGATGCGACCCTCGCTGGCACTTCGGGCTGGTGTGTTGCTGGCGTGCGTCGGCCGTGGCGTCTACGCCGAGGCGATCGCCAATTCGGACGACTTGGCCGGGTCGAGGCCGATCATCGCGGGGTCCATGCCGACCAGGTCGCCGATGGAATCGACCACGACGTCGGGACGGTAGGCGTAGCGCGACAGGTCCTCGCGGCGGGTGCCTCCGGAGAGGACCAGCACGGTGCGATAACCCATCTGCACGCCGCCCAGGATGTCGGTCTCCATCGTGTCGCCGATGATCGTCGTCTCGGCCGTGGCCAGGCCGAGTTCCTTGCGGGCAGCACGCATCATCACGGGGCTGGGCTTGCCGACGCTGAAGGCCGACAGGCCCGTGGCCGTTTCGAGCATGGCCACGATGGCCCCGCAGCCGGGTCGGGTGCCGTGCTGCGTGGGACAGTTGGGGTCCATGTTCGTGGCGATCAGCTTGGCGCCTGCGAGGATCATCCGCGTGGCGGCTTCGAGCATTTCGAAAGTGAACGCCCGGCCCTCGCCCACCACGACGTAATCGGGATCGTGGTCGACGATCGAGTAGCCGTTGGCGTGCAGGGCCTGGAGCAGGCCGCCCTCGCCGATGACGTAGGCCGTGCCTTCGGGTAACTGCTGGGCCAGGAACCGCGCCGTGGCCATGGCGCAGGTGAACACGTGCCGTTCCTGGACGTCGATTCCCATTCGCTCCAGCCGCGTCACGACGTCGCGGCGGGTGCGCTGACTGTTATTGGTCAGAAACGCGAAAGGCGTTTGCGAGGTTTGCAACTGGGCGATGAACTCGGCCGCCCCGGGGATCAATTCGCCGCCGCGATAGATCACACCATCCATGTCAATCAAAAATCCGTGTCTCATGTCCGTCAGATCCTGCATGTAGGAACTCGAATGTTGCGCTGCACAACGCACGGGCGCAGTCGCATCACGCGCGGCAATCCTTGCAACGGATGTGCCAGCGGGCAAGAAGGGACACGAACTTCTAACCAACTCGCGCCAACTTAACGTCCGGAGCCACGCAAGTCGTTTTGCGTGGTGCCGCATGCACGCCGCTTGAGCAGTCGCGGCCTCGCTAGCTGCGACAAAAAACAGCAGCGCCCCTCACGACGTGCAGCGCCACGTATCAGAAATGTTGAAGCCGCGCAGGCAAGGGAATTTTCGGCAGGCTGCCGAAGTATTCGCGCGGGGCTGCCGCGCGACACAGGAACATCGCACGACGCGGCATGCATCGACCGACGGTTAGATGTAGGTGTTGATGATGTTCTCGATCAATTCCTGCCGCCCGCTCTGGTTCGCCTCGGCTTCGCCCTTGTCGAGCATGTACTTCTCGAGCGAGGCGAAGTCTTCCTTGCCGGCTTCGATGCGCTCGCCGATGCCGGTGCCCCACGAACCGTAGCGCTCGGCCAGCATCTTGTCGAGGATGCCGTCGGCGCGAATCGCCGCCGCGATCTTCAGTCCGCGGGCAAACGCGTCCATGCCGCCGATGTGGGCGTGGAACAAGTCGACCGGCTCGAAGCTCTCGCGCCGCACCTTGGCGTCGAAGTTGATGCCGCCGGGGGCCAGCCCGCCAAACTTCAAAATCGAGAGCATGCAGGTCGTGGTCAGGTAGATGTCGGTGGGAAACTGGTCGGTGTCCCAACCGAGCAGCAGGTCGCCGGTGTTGGCGTCGATCGAGCCGAGAAAGCCCTGGGCGCCGGCGTACTCCAACTCGTGCTGCACCGTGTGGCCGGCCAGCGTGGCGTGGTTGGTCTCGATGTTCATCTTCACGTGGTCGGTCAGGCCGTAGGTGCGCAGGAAATTGACGCAGTTGGCCACGTCGTAGTCGTATTGGTGCTTGGTCGGCTCTTTCGGCTTGGGCTCGAAGTAGAACTGCCCGGTGAAGCCGATGTTGCGGGCATGCTCGACGGCCATGTGCATGAAGGCGGCCAGGTGGTCGAACTCGCGCTTGAGGTCCGTGTTCCACAGGTTCTGATAGCCTTCGCGTCCGCCCCAAAACGTGTAGCCGGTGCCGCCCAGCTCGTGGGTGACCTCGATGGCCTTTTTCACCTGCGCCGCCGCATAGGCAAAAGCGTCGGCGTTGGGGCTCGTTGCCGCACCGTGCATGTAGCGCGGATTGCTGAACAGGTTGGCCGTGCCCCACAACAGCTTGATGCCGGTGCGCTCCTGCTCTTCCTTGAGCACCTTCACCACGGCGTCGAGATTCTTGTTCGTCTCGGCCAGCGTGGCGCCCTCGGGCGCCACGTCGCGATCGTGGAAGCAGTAGAAGCCGGCGCCCAGCTTCTCGATGAACTCGAACGCCACGCGTACGCGGTTCTGCGCGTTCTCGACCGTGTCCTGCGCGCCTTCCCAGGGCCGCACCATCGTGCCGGGACCAAACGGGTCGGAGCCGGCGCCGCGGAAGGTGTGCCAATAGGCGACCGCGAAGCGAAAGTGATCCTTCATCGGCTTGCCTTCGACCACTTCGTTTTCGTCGTAGTGGTGAAAGGCCAGCATGTTCTTGCTCTTCGGGCCCTCGAAACGGATCTTTTCGACTTCGGGAAACGCAGCCATCGGTCAACTTTCCTGCCTGGGACTTGGAAATGGGGGGAGGGTAGACGCGTTATCGTGGCAGATTGCGCAGGCCCCGGCAAGGGGCCCGCGACGGGGTTGATCCTCGCCGTGGATGTCGCGCCGCCGGCTATTTCTCGGCGTCAATTCTCGGTCGGCTCGGCGGGTGCGTCGCTCGCCGATTCCGCGGGCGCTTCTTCTTTGGGCTCCACGCGTTTGGCGGAAATATCTCGCCCGCCCTGATGGATCACCATCCGGGCAATCTTGCCAGCGTCGTCCGACTCGAAATCGAACGAGGCTTCGACCGGACGGCAGTAGAAGTGCGTCTCGCTGGTTGGGTAGATGCCGATCTTGGGCTGCCCGGAGATTTGCAGGAAGAGCCGGTCGCCGTCGCGCGTGACGTCGGCGTTGGCCAAACCGGGAATCTGATACCTGCCGACCAGCGGCTCGAGGTCTTCGGGCTTTAGCTCGATCGTCGCAGGTACTTTGACAGGCTCGACGTCTTCGCCGGCCAACAGTGCGAGCAGTTTCCGCCCTAGCTCGTCGACCTTGCCCGTTTGCGTGCTGGCCAGGACCACGACGCCGATCTTCTTTTCAGGCTGAATCGCGGCATACGTGTGATAGCCGCCGGTGCCGCCGTTGTGCCAGATGACGTTGCCCTTGCGCTGGAGTTGCCAGGCCAGGCCCACATCGTTGGCGGCTTGATCGGGGCTCTCGAAGTGCTGCTGCTGCGCCAGCGCCATCGCCTCGTCGAGGTCTGTCTTCTTCAGTCCCAGGTTGGCCGCCAGAAACTTCAGCATGTCGCCGGTGGTCGAGCGAATCGCTCCCGCGCCGGCCATGGCGGGAAGGTCCCAGTTCTTCACGGGATTGCCGTCGAAGTCGTGCCCCTGCGCCAGGCGTCTGCGATCGTCGTCGTCGAGCGTGATCCGCGTGTCGGTCATTTCGAGCGGACCCCAGATTTCTTTCTCGACCAGCGACTCGTAGTCGTAGCCGTTCTTCACCGCGAGCGCCTGGCCCAGCAGACCCATGCCCAGGTTGCTGTACTCCGACTTCTCGCCCGGCTCACGTCGCAGCTTGTGCCCGGCCAGAAACTGGCCCATTTGCAGCGTGGTGTAGTCGGCATACGGGTTCATCGGATCGGCCGGCGAAAAGTTCGTCGGCATCCGCGGCAAGCCCGAGGTGTGCGTGGCCAGGTCCACCAGCGTGATCGGCCGCTCCCCCTTGGGGATGAGCATTGCCGTGCCGAAGATCGGCTGCACCGGATCGTCGAGCTTCACGACGCCGTCGACGACCATCTTGCCCAGGATCGTGCCGGTGAACACTTTCGTGATCGAACCGATCTCGAACAGCGTGTCGGGCCCGGGGGCGGCGTCGTTCGTTTCGGAAATACGTCCGTAGCCGAGTTGCTGCGTGCCGTCTTCACTGATGAAACCGATCGCCACACCGTCAATCCAGCCGGCATCGACCAGCGGTTGAACCAGCGCGTCGACCTTGGCCTTCTCGACGAGTTCGTCGGCTCGCGCGGTCGCGGCGAAAAGTCCCGCTACGGCGACGAGTCCCCAGACGCAAAGAACCGGCACGCGTCGAGCATTCATGGCTAGTCTCCGGGTTCAACCGTACCGAGGCCGCGCGGCATCTACGTCATCTTGCGGATGATCCAGTCGCCCAGGCTGGGCCACAGTTGCGAGATGGCGAACACCAGCCGGGCCTTGCCGGGCACCACCAGCTCGGGTTGGCGTTTCTCGCACGCACGCAGGATTCTCGCCGCCAGAGCCGCAGGCTGCAACAAGTTCACCTTGGCTCCGCCGCCCGGCTTACGAGCACTCTCGGGCAGCGAGGCCACCTTCTCCTCGGAGTATGTTCGCGGCTCGCTCCGCGCTATTGGCCCCGGCGAGACCAACAACACGTGCAAACCCTGCGAGTCGAGCTCGAGCCGAAGCTGCTGCGAATAGGCGCTCACGGCGTGCTTCGTGGCCGAATAGGCGCCCATGTAGCGGGCCGCCGTCTTGCCGGCTAGCGAGCCGATATTCACCAGATGCCCCTGCGAGGCCAGCAAGTGCGGCATCGCCGCGCGGGTGCAGCGCACCAGGGCCGTGACGTTCAGATCCATCAGGTCGGCGAACTCTTCGGCCGTGGTATCGATGGCCGAACCGCGGGCCGAGCTGCCGGCATTGTTAAACAGCGCGTCGAGCCGGCCGAAGCGCTCGATCGTGTTTTTGACCAGGGCGTCGACGTCCGCCTGCTGGCGAATGTCGGCCGGCACGGCCAGCACGTCGCCGCCATGGCCCGCCGCCTCGGCGCCTAGTTCTTTGGCGACCGCTTCCAGCTTGTCGGCCGTCCGCGCCGCGATGACCACCTTCGCACCTTGCCGGCAGAGCTCGCGCGCGATGGCCTGGCCCAGGCCACTCGAGCCGCCGGTGACCAGCGCGACTTTTCCCTGCCAGTAGTTCATCAGCGCGTGCGCCGTCGCGACGTCAGGCCGTCGCGGGAAGCGTGTAAGGTTCGCGTTGCTGCCGCTTGAGCATGGCGCTGGCCTCGCTATCGTCGACGAAGTCCTGCGCCTCGGGATCCCAAGTGAGCTTGCGTCCCAAACGAATCGAAATGTTGCCCAAGTGGCACGCGCTCACCGAGCGGTGCTGGCTTTCGACATCGGAGATGGGCCACTTGTCGTGCATCCAGGCCTCGAAGAAGTTGCCCATGTGGTCGCCCATCTTGGCGGTGTTGCCTTTGTAGAGCTTTTCGACGCCCGCCATGATCTCGTCCTTGAGCGCGGGGTCGGCATCTTGCTCCTCGATCGGCTTGCCGGTGATGCGGCCGCGGTTGACGTAGATCCGTCCCTGGTCGCCTTCGACCAGCACGCCTTCGTCGCCCGGCGGCTGGGCCCGCATCTGCACCTGCACGCCGCCCGGATACTCGTAGTCGACGGTCACGAGCTTAGGCGTGTTGAACCCGCCGGGAATCGAAGGCAGCTTGGTCTGCGAGCCGTCGATCGTGTGCGGGCCGGAATTCTCGACGTCGAGCACCCATTGGGCGATGTCCATGTGATGGGCTCCCCAGTCGGTGGCGATGCCGCCGGAGTATTCGTACCACCAGCGAAAGCGATAGTGGCAGCGCTCGGGACAGTAATCCACCTTGGGTGCCTGGCCGAGCCAGAAGTCCCAATCGAGCCCCTCGGGCACGCTCTGGGTTTCAAACGGCCCGCCCACTTCGGTCGACAGCGGCAGAAACACCGTCACCTTCTGGATCTTGCCCAGCCGGCCGCTGCGGGCGGTGGCCACGGCGCGGCCGAACAGCTCGGGCTGATCGCCGCGCTGCTGCGTGCCGACCTGCATCACCTTGCCGGTGCGCTTGACGGCCGCCACGAGTTGCTTGCCCTCGTCGATGGTGAGCGTGAGCGGCTTCTCGCAATAGACGTGCTTGCCGGCGTCGAGCGCCGCCAGCGCGATCGCCGTGTGCCAGTGATCCGGCGTGCCGATCGTCACCGCGTCGATATCTTTCCGCTCGAGCAGCTTGCGATAGTCGCCGTAGATCTCGGCGTCGCCAAAATGTTCGTTCTTGGCCCGTTCGGCATGCTGCCGCTGCACGTCGCACACGGCGACGACGTCGCCGTACTCTTTGGCTCGGCGCGCGATGCCCGTGCCCTGGCCGCCTAAGCCGATCGAACCGATCAGCGGCCGGTCGTTCTTGGAGGTTTGGGCCGCGGCCCGGCTGGTCCAAACATAGGGCGTGCCGGCCAGGGCCAGCGCGCCGGCCGAGGTCCGCACGAATCCACGACGGGTCCACTTCTTGCTCATCGCAACCTGTCCTCGTAGGGGTGGTGAAGAATGCGGGGAGATAGTCTATCCGATGCCGCTGGTGCCCGACCACTCCCTGCAATCCCCCGGCCGATGAGCCGAGGACGGCGATTCTCCCTTGCCAGAAGGGCGGGCCGCATGGTATGCCCGACCTATCCTATGGTTACGCACTGGGCCAAAGATTCGTTCTTCTACCACATTTATCCGCTGGGATTCTGTGGTGCGCCGCCGCGTAACGACTTGCAGGCGCCCCCCTTAGCGCGTTTGGAGAAGGTTTCCCCCTGGATCGACCACCTCAGGCGTTTGGGCGTCAACGCCCTGTACCTGGGCCCGCTGTTCGAGTCGACCGCCCATGGCTACGACACGGCCGACTACTACCGGCTCGACCGCCGCCTGGGCACCAACGACACCCTGACCGCGCTGGTGGCCGAGCTGCACGCGGCCGGCATCCGCGTCATTTTCGACGGCGTGTTCCATCACGTGGGCCGCGACTTCTGGGCCTTTCGCGACGTTCAGCAGCAGGGCGAACAGTCGCCGTACGCGAGTTGGTTCGCGGGGCTCAAGTTCGGCCAGCAGAGCCCCTACGGCGATCCGTTCATCTACGACGGCTGGAACGGCGCGCTCGACCTGGTGAAGCTCAAGCTTGGGCATCCCGACGTGCGCAAGCACCTGCTCGACGCCGTGGTGACCTGGATCCGCGAGTTCGACATCGATGGGCTGCGGCTCGACGTGGCCGACCAGGTCGCGATGCCGTTTCTCAAGGAACTGGCCACCACCTGCCGGGCGCAGCGGAGCGACTTCTGGCTGATGGGCGAAGTGATCCACGGCGACTATCGCCGCTGGGCCAAGCCCGGGGTGCTCGACTCGGTGACCAACTACGAGTGCTACAAGGGGCTGTTCTCGAGCCACGTCGACAAGAACTACTTCGAGATCGCCTACGCGCTCGATCGCCAGTTCGGGCCCAACGGCATCTATCGCGATCTACCGCTGTACAGCTTTGCCGACAATCACGACGTCGACCGCGTGGCCAGCAGCCTCAAGGAGTCGCGGCATCTGTATCCGCTGTATTGCCTGTTGCTGACGATGCCCGGCGTGCCGAGCGTGTACTACGGCAGCGAGTTCGGAGTGGAGGGCAAGCGCGGCGCGCACGACGACTCGGTGCTGCGTCCGTGCCTGGAGCTGGACGAGCTCATGGCCAACGGCCCGCAGCCGGCATTGGTCGACGCGATCGCCCGGCTGGCGACGTTGCGGCACGAGCTACCGGCCTTGCGGCACGGCGACTACCAGCAATTGGCGGTAGCGCACGAACAACTGGCCTTCGCCCGCACGACGCCCGAGCAGCGCGTGGTCGTAGTCGTCAACGCCTCCGAGCAGCCGGCTACGGTCAAGTTCGACGTGCCCGGCGGCCACGGCCGAAAGCTCGTCGACCGGCTCGAGCCCGGAAAAGAGTATCCCACGCCGCGCGGCAAAGCGAGCATCACAAACGTGCCGCCCGGTTGGGCACGAGTACTGGTGGTCGAGTAGAGTACCTACCCGATCGCCACACCAGCCCGAAGCGCCACAGCATTATGCAAGTGCTAGCAGGTCTGGAAAGAAAGGAGTTCGCGTTCCACCTTGTAGGATAGGTCAACTTACAAGGAGCTTGATTATGGAACGCGAACTCTGGGATTTACTGTACGCGATTGCGGAGCGG
>QQVE01000028.1 GCA_003389325.1 Planctomycetota bacterium | reverse complement strand
GAAAAACCCACAGGGGCTAGGCTCCCCAGCCGACGCTCGGATAGAGGAAGGGAACCACCGATGAACTCGTTGACAAACAATCACCCTTCATAGAGGGCTAAACGGTTACAGCCCGAACTGGCGGAGGACGAGTTCGCAGACGTCGGTGTCGGCCATGGCGCTGCCGACGAGGGTGCCTTTTTGGCTGGCCAGCAAGATGCCGCGCTGGGACTCGTCGCGGGGCGGGGCGCCGTGCGAGCCGCGCACCAGCGACGCGTCGAGCGGCGTGGTCTTGGTGGCCATGTCCAAGTGCATCTCCACCGGGTCGTAGCCCGGCTTGCGGTGGATGTCGACGGTGCGGGCATAGGCCGGAGCGCGATCGTCGGAAAGCCACCAGTAGTACGCCTGCCAACTCTGGGGCGACGAGACGAGCAACACCTCGCCCGAGCGCTCATGCATCAGGCCGTGCCGGGCCTTTTCCTCGCCGACCAGCACCTCTTCGATGCCCTCGCGGCCGCGAAACAGGTCGACCACCCGGGCCACGTCGGCCTGGTCGGCCACGAACACGTGCGAAAACTGGTGATCGACCAATGCCCAGGCCCGGCTACCGGCGAAATCGAGCTGTTCGCCTTCAGGCGTATCGTCGATGGCGAGCAAGCCGGCCTCGCGCAGCACGCGGTTTGGATACGTGACGTGATCGACCGGCGTGATGACGTACTCGCTGGCCACCAGCCACAGGGGCTCCTCGCCGCCGAAAGCTTCCGCGGCCCCGCTCACCAGCCGGCCGATGGCCTCGTCGAGTTCGCCTAGCGCCGCGACGGCGCGCTCGCTATCGGGGCCGAACTTCTGCGCCGCATAGTCGAGGTGCGGCAGATAGGCGTAGGTGAAACGCGGCGCAAACTCCCGGGCAGCCCAGACGGCCGAGTCGCAGATCCAGCCGGTCGACTTGATGTTCGACAGCGGCCCCCAAAAGTGCTGCAACGGAAAGTGCCCCAGCGCGTCGCGGAGCGTGCCGTACAGTTCCGTGGGCTTTGTGTAGCACCACAGCGTTTCGGTGCCGTCGGGATTGTGAATCGGGGCGGGCGTGCAGATGTAGTTCGCCCCCGCGCCCTTGCTGAGCATCGGGAACCACACGGCCGAGGTCAGGGCCCGGTCGTGCTCGTGCAGCAGGTCCCAGATCTGCGGCTGCCCGATGGCGTCGTTCCAGGCGGTCCACATCTCCACTTCGTGCTTGTCGCGCCAGTAGAAACCGTTGGCCACCACGCCGTGCTCGCTGGGCAGCTTGCCCGTGGTGAGGTTGGCTTGCACGGGGCACGTCACCGCCGGAAAGCTCGGCACGAGCGACACCACGTCGCCCTCGCCGGCCAAACGCCGCAGCGTGGGCATGGCGGCGAGATCGGCGCTTCGCAAACCGGGAATCGAAAGCAGCACGACGCGATCGGTCATATCTCGGGTTCCTTGCCGGACGATTCTTGGCGAGTCGGGGAGCGAGCTTGAATGGTAACGCTCTCAGGTGGAGTAAATCCACCGTCCCAGCGTGAGCGTCGGTATCAGCAGCAGCAGGATGACGACCGCCCAGATCATGTCCTGCACGGCCAGGCAGGCCGCGGCGTCGATGATCACCAGCGAAAAGATCGCGTTCTTCACCGCAGCCTGCACGCGCATCGGCTGCGGATCGAGCACGGCTCGCATGCAGCGGTAGCCGATCATCGTGCCCAGCAGTGCCCAAAACAGGTACCAGGTGTTCGGCAGGCGAAACGCCGGCCATTCGCCGCCGGTGATCCAGGTGGGCAGCGAGGCCACGACGCCGATGCCGGCCAGCAGCACGACGACGCCCAGGGCCAGTTGCCCGCGGGCGCTTTCTCGGGCTTCGCAGCGGGCGAAGATCGTCACGCCGGTGATGTACAGGCCCACGCCGACCGCGATCACGAAGTACGGGGCCGACCAGACCGACAGCGACAGGCTCATGCCCAGCAGAATGTTCAGCGTGCGGCAGGCCCCCATGACGATCGGCGCCACGGGCGTCTGCTTGAGCACGCCGTCGTAGACCAGGATCGCAGCCGCCAGCGCCGTGGCCACGAGCCCAGGGCGAGGATCGCTGGCGACGAAGCTGGCCACCCAGGCCAGTGCCACTCCGGCGGCCATCATGCCCAGGCCGAGCGCGAGCGCCTGCCGCTCGGAGACGCGGCCCGAGGGGATCGGACGGAACGGGCGCTCTTCGGCGTCCTGCTGGCGGTCGAAGTAGTCGTTGAGCACCATGCCCGACATGTACAGCAGGCTCGAAGCGCCCAGCAGCAGCGCGAACTCGCCGACCGGCTCGAGGCTCGGGTGCGTGAGCAGGTAGCCGAGCAGGATGTCGGCCATCGCCGTGAAGACGTTCGGTAGCCGCACGAGTTGCAGATAGGCTCGCATGCGCCGGGCAGGATTCCGTGGCAGGAGTTCGAAGCGAGGGACTCGGCACACCGCCGGGGGCAGGTGCCGTGCCAGTCTAACCCAGCCCGAGCCGTTCGAGCAGCCCGGTCATGTAGCGATGGGCTTCGCGGGCCGCGTCGTCCGGGTTGTCGATGTAGGGATAGAGTTCGACGGTCAGCCAGCCGTCGTAGCCGGTCTTGGCGATGGCCCGCACTGTGGCTTCGAAGTCGATGGCCCCGTGGCCGGGAATCAGGTGCCGGTGCACGCGCGTGTCGGCGATGTCCTCGAAGTGGTAGTGCACCGTGTGCGGCGCCATCCGCTCGACCCAGAGCTGGGGATCTTCGCCGACGCAGTAGGCGTGGCCGACGTCGAAGTTCAGCCCCACCCAAGGCGAGTCGATGCGCTCGATGAACTCGAGATACTGGTCGAACTTCTCGATCATCAGGCCCGGCTCGGGCTCGATCAACAGGCGGACCTTGGTTTGCTCGGCCAACTCGACGCAAGGCATCAGCTCTTCGTAGAAGATCTTCGCCGCGTCGGCGAACGAACAGCCTGCTTCCAGGCGGCCGCCCGGCTCGGTGGTGATGTTGGGGGCGCCGATCTCCGCGGCCAGCTTCAAGGCCCGCTTGGTGTGCTCGCGGCGGATGGCCCGATAGTGCGGATCGGGATCGGTCCAGCCGGGATACCAGTACGGCTGCCGCGGGTCGGCCACGGCGTTCATCATGAAGGCGTTGACGTTGGCGATCGAGAGCTTGTGCTTCGCCAGCGCGTCGCGGATCGACTGCTTGCGCTCTTCGAGCAGGCCGGCCGGCCAGGCATGCGGCACGTCGGCCAGGATTTCGATGCCCGTGTAGCCCAAGCTGGCGATCTTCTCGATCGTGGCTTCGATCGAGAAATGCATGTAGGCGTTGGAGCTAAAAGCGAGCTTCATGGGGCGCCGCGGGCGTGGTGACGGGGCGTTCGTGGGGCGGGTGAAGCGACTAGTTTACACTGGCTGCCGCCGGGGCGGGAGTGGGCGTCGTCTCGTCAGTCGGCCCGGGGGCCGCTTTCTTGATCTTCACGCTCACAAAGCCCGTGTTATCGGCAATCTCGCTCCAAGCCTCGCCGCATCGCAAATATAGCTCGCCGTCGGCCGGTGCCGTCCAGGTTCCACTTGCGCCCAAGCGAAACGGCTTGCCCAGCGTGTAGTCGCGAAAGATCACGCCTTGCAGCTCGCCGCGTCCGTCGGCGGCTCCGTCGGCCGACACCGCCGGTCCGTCGGCATCAAGCTTCCACCGGCCGCCCGTCTGGAATGCGTAGCGCTGGCCCTGCTCGACCCGCACGCTCGAAGGCTGCCAGCCGCGCTGGGCCATGATCCGCGAGCGTACGGTGCTGTCGGGCTCGCGAAACCGAGCGTCCCAGTCCCAGCGCGCCAGATCGACGCGAAAGCCCTTTTCGATATTCGCGAGAAAGAAGCGGTACTCGAAATCGATCTCGTCGAGCATGGGCCCAAAGGCTTCGGCAAAGCGCAGCCGCGATCCGCTCAGGTATCCCAGCCCCAAGGAGCGAAACCGTACGGAGTAGTTGGGATTGTTCGCCAGCAGATGGCACAGGGCCCAGCGCCAGGCGTAGCTCTGCCACGAGTCGCCGGTGCGGGCCGCCGGTTGGCCGCGCCGCCGCGCGACGCCGTCTTCGGAAACGATCTGTCGAATGCCCTTGGGCCGCTGGCTGCGCAGGTAGTCCAGCACGTGCTGCTTGCAGAACACGCCCTGTTCGTCGCGGCGCCAGCACTGGCCTAGCTCGGCCATGCCTTCGGAGTACCACAAGGGACCGACGTTGCCGAACGTCTGACCGCAATAGGCGTGCACGGCCTCGTGCTGCGGCGTGCCGCCGTCGGCGATGGCATAGACCACGGACTTGCCGGAGATGAACCGGCGGCCGCGATTGAGGGTTTCGGTGGTGGTGATGCCGGCCTTGGCGGCGATCTTGGCCCGAGCTTCCGCCGGCAAGGCGTCTTCGCCCCAGACGTTCAGGTCGCGGACGATGTAGCACTCGATCTGGCCCTTGAGCGGCTGCCCCCAGTACGAGGCGACCAGCGAGAGCATCGTTTCCAATTGCTTGAGTAGATCGCGGGCCTCGGCCGCGGGCAGGTCGGTGTGGATGAGGAAGTGCCGCGAGCCATAGTCGGACGGCTCGGCCGGTTGACGTTTGGCCGGGGGAACCTCCGCCGGGCCGGGCGGAACCGCGCGGCGCTTGCCCGGCCGTTGGGCGAATGCGGCGGTGGCCAGGCACAGCGACAGGACGACCAGCAAGCCCGCCGTGCTCCATTGCCGGGCCGGGCGCGTCGTCCGTTCGTGCGGGCGAATGCCGCGGGCCATGGGGCCTGCCTCGATTCCAGGGGGATAGGTGCGATGTTGAGCCGTCGACGCTGGGCTGCGACGCTCCGCTGTCCATTCTAACATCGATGTGCTTCGCGGCGGCCCCCTGCCCTGGATGCCGCTTTTCCTGGGCTCAAAGAAAAACGGCGGCCCGAGGTGCATTCTCCCCGGGCCGCCGTGGCGTGCCTGCGTCTGGTTGCGTCGCCATCGGCGGCGACGCCGTTGTCAGGAGCGGCTCAGCAGTGCCGATCGCATCCATCGAATCACGCAGCCTGTCGAAACCTTCAACAGGCGGTTAGTTGCCGGCCTCTTCCGAGTCTTCGTCGGCCTTGTAGTTGACCTTGAAGGCGGTCTGGAAGCGGTCGTAGATCGTCACGTAGGCCGTGCCGGTGTCTTCTTCGACGTCCTTGACTTCCAGCGCCAGCGGCATGGTGCCCGGGCCGATGCCTTCGCCGATCTGCACGTCTAGCACGGGCTTCTCATCGGTGCCGTAGCCGTACAGGTGCCAGACGTCGTCGTCGGTGTGGCGGGCCGTCAGGGCCAGGTAGCTGACCTTCTGCTCGGTGCCGTCCTGGCCGGTCATGGTGAGCGTCTTCATCTTCGACTTGTCGAGCGGCTCGCCGTCGACGACAGGCGCGAAGCCGTAGGACATGAACAGGTGGGCCATCGGAGCGCCCGGATCGGCGTTGACTGCCTCGGGGATCTCTTCCGGCTTGAGATCCTTTTGCGGCACCAGAATCAGCCCGATGTTTTCGCGGTGCACGCCGGTCGCGGCTTCGATGTCGCCTTCGATCTTGACCGGCGCCTTTTCGTCCCCTTCGGCCTCTTCGGTCAGGACTTGAGCAAACGCCATGGCGATCTGCGGATCGAGAATCTCGAGGTCTTCGGCCAAGACCGACGTTGCGCCAAGAGTGCCGGCCGCGAGCGCGGCCACAGACAGAACAAGATTCCTCATAGAAACCTCCCCCAAACTTTCTTGATGGACTTGCGGCACGCTGAGACAAGACCGGCCACACCGCCGGGCGGCCAGCGAGCAAAAGAGAACAACAAACAAGATACCCGCCCCCCAGGCGCGTGCAAGTTTTTCGCTTCGCGCGCGGGGTTTTTTCGTTTTCGCCCGGCTGCCAGCTGGCGGGGACCCTCCCAAAAACTCCCGCAGCCGCATCTGGACCAAGGCGATACAATTCCCATGGACAGCGCCGCTGCCGGACTGCTGGGTGGTTCGTCCGGCGGCCTTGATTCTTGGCAGACAATTCTTAGCAGGAGCGGATTGGCACGATGCCCCCACAGGCCGAAGACACAACGACGAGCGTTTCCGCCCGGCGATGGGCACCCATTGGGATGGCCGCGGGACTGGTTCTGGTGACCGCGGCCGGCTGGCAGTGGCTGCAAGCAGGGTCCCATGCCCCGGCCGAAGCCATGACGCCCGAGGCGACGACCCATAGCGAGGAGGATTTTGTGCCCGACATCAACAAAACCGAGGAACAATGGCAGGCCGAGCTCACGCCCGAGCAATTCAAAGTCACGCGCCAAAAAGGGACCGAACGGCCCTACACGGGCAAGTACTGGAACCACAAGGAGCCGGGCAAGTACAAGTGCGTCTGCTGCGGGGCCGAGCTGTTCACCTCAGCGACCAAGTACGACTCGGGCTGCGGCTGGCCCAGCTTCTACGCGGCCGACCAGCCCGACAACCTGCACACCGAAGCAGACCGCTCCTGGGGCATGGTCCGCACCGAGGTGATGTGCAAGAAGTGCGGAGCGCACCTGGGCCACGTCTTCGACGACGGCCCCCAGCCGACCGGCGTGCGGTTTTGCATGAACTCGGCGTCGCTGGATTTTGAGCCGGAGGAAGGATCGGGGGAAGGAAACGCAAAGACGCCAAGCCGCAAAGACGCGGAGTAGGAAAGAGAAGACGGGGGAAGGAAACGCAAAGACGCCAAGGGGCAAAGGCGCAAAGAAGACGAGGAAGGAATCGCAACGAAGAGAGAGTCATTGCTAACTCTCGTTCCTATTTTCTTTGCGCCTTTGCTTCTTAGCGTCTTTGCGTTTCTCTCTTCGTAGGCGCCCAGGTAGCGACTAGCTACTCGCGCTGCGGTAGCTGCCCATGGCGGTGGTGAAGATCCACCGCGAGAACCAGAGCGAACCGGCGGCGGCCGCGAGGCCGAACACCGCCAGCGGCCAGCTTTGGGCTTCCAGGGGCTTGGCCATCAGCCGGGCCGGCACGTTCACCACGATCAGCACCGGCACGATGAACGTGAACACCCATTGCAAGGGACCGCCGATCGGGCCGCGATAGATCTCCATCGGGTAGCGCGAAAAGTTCGTGATGTAGAACCAGAAGTTGTACAGCGATTGGTTGCGCCCCAGCCATACGCTGGTGGCCGCCAGCGTAATCATCAGGCTGTACATGATCGCCACGCCGCAGGCCACGTACCCCGGATAAAGCAGCACCTGGGCCACGCCGGGCAGCTCGGGCAGCCGCACCACCGAGTAGCCCAACAGCCCCAGGGCGAAGAAGAAGTTGGCCAGCGCCGACCAGTTGATCTTGTGCAGCGAGACCAGAAACTGCGTGTCGATCGGCTTGAGCAGCGCGAAGTCGAGCCCGCCGGTGCGGATCAACTCGCTGAATTCCTCGCAGTTGGGCATGAATAGGGCCTGCACGATGCTGTTGACAAACAGCGTCGTGGCCAGAAACACGAAGTACTGGAATTCGCCCCAGCCGGATTCCTCGCCGATCGAATCGGTGAACCGGAAGATCAGCAGATAGTAACCCAGGTTCAGCCCCATCCACGACAGCGACGTCACGCACTCGATCAAGAAGTTTGAGCGAAACGTCATGTCCCGCACCAGGCTATTGTGCGCGAAGGTCATGAACACCCGCAGGTACGACGGGTGCACCGCCGGGGCCGGTACCGTTTCGGGCTCGTGTTGCCGGTTCTGATCGATCATCGCTTGCGGCTTAGCCCCCATACCCGCTGTATCGTCGGACGCCGAGATAGTACGTCAGCCGGCACAGCCCGATGAAAAACAGCACCCAGAACAACTGCATCGCCAGCCCCCAGGCCAAATCGGCCCCCTGGATCTTCCCCAGAAAGACCGCGGCCGGGAAATAGGCCAGGTACTGCAGCGGAATCACCCGCACGATCGTGGCCCAGGGTCCACCCAGTTCCTCGAGCATGTCGAGCGGGAACATGTGGCCCGAGAAGAAAAACGTGAACAGCATGTAGATGAACAACAGCGAGCTGACTTCCAGGAACCAGAAGCCGACCAGGCCCAGCGTGGCCTCGAGAAAGTAGCCGATCAGGAAGGCCATCACCAGCGAGGCCAGGTAAGCGGCCATCGTCGTCGCGTCGGGCCAGCCGCTGAAGAAGTCGCGGCAGAGGAAGAACACCAGTGCAAATGGCGCGAAAGCCACGACGTAGTAGACCAGCTTGTGGGCCACCCGCATCAGGAACATGAAGCCGATCAGGTCGACCGGCTGGATCAGGTACTTCTTGATTTCGCCGTTGCGGATTTGCAGGGCGATTTGCGACGCCAGGTTCGGCATGCTCGAGAACGCGCGGCTGATCTGCGTGAGCAGGTAGTAGGCCACCATCTCGTGATAGGAATATCCGGCGATCGTCTCGCGGGGGTGCACGGCCTGGTAAATGGCGGCCCACAGGAAGATTTGCGTCAACAGCGGCAGAAACCGCATCAGCGTGCCCAGCGCGAAGTCGCCGCGATAGATCAGCCGCTCTTCGATCGAAATCCGCAGAATCGTCCACCAGGTGTGCAGCGGGTTGCGGCGGGGCAAGGCCGCCGCGCTGCCGTGCATGCTGGAGTGGAAGTCGGCCATCGGTGTTTGTTTAGCCTGGGGTCTCTTTAGCCTTGGCCCGCCAGCGGCGAGGGAACGTCGTCTTCGGGCGCTCCGTCGGAGAGGTCCTCGGCGGCGATCGAAAAGGCCTCGGCAATCACTTCTTCCAGCGGCGGGTCTTCGACGCTGACGTCTTCGATCGTGTGGCGATCGAGAATGGCGGAAAGCGCCTGGGCGATACCGCCGCGGTCGACCCGCAGTTTGACTTTGGGCCCTTGCTCTTCGAGCACTTCGCCGAATTGGCCCAGCCCGTGCGGGACGGTGTTGCCGGGGAAGATGAGCGTGATGATCTTGTGCCCGCTGAAGCGGTCGACGATGCCCGAGAGCGAGCCGTCGTAGATGATCCGCCCGTGGGCAATGATCACTACGCGGCGGCACAGGGCGGCCACGTCCTTCATGTAGTGGCTCGTGAGCAGCACGGTCATCTTGCGCACCTGCTGATAGTGGCGCAGAAACGACTGAATGTTGTGCTGGGCAATGACGTCGAGGCCGATTGTCGGTTCGTCGAGGAACAGCACCTCGGGCGAGTGCAGCAGGGCCGCGATGAGCTCCATTTTCATCCGCTCGCCCAGCGACAGCTCGCGGACCGGCTGGCGCAACAGGGTCTGCACGCCCAGCAGGTCGACCAGCTCGTCGCGGCGGCGGTCGAACTCGGCCGGCTCGATGCAGTAGATCTGCTGGTGCAGGCGAAACGACTCTTGCGCGGGCAGGTCCCACCAGAGCTGGTTCTTCTGGCCCATCACCAGCGCGAAGCGGCGTCGATAGGCGTTTTCGCGCCGCCAGGGCAGGTGGCCCATCACGCGGGCGGTGCCGCTGGTGGGGGTGATGACGCCGGAGAGCAGCTTGAGCGTGGTGGTCTTGCCCGCGCCGTTGGGTCCGAGAAACGCCACGAACTCGCCCGACTCGACGGAGAGGTCGATGCCGCGCAGGGCTTGAACGTCGCGATAGGAGCGGTGGAACAAGCCCCGCACCGCCGCCAGGAGTCCTTCCTGTTTCTGGTAGATGCGGTAGGACTTCGCCAGCCCTTCGATCTCGATGATGGCCATAGGTGAACGGATTATAGGAAGTGCCCCGACGTCGGGAAAGCATCCCGTATGCCGGGCGAGAGCGCCGCGCGGCTGCCAGCGGTGCTCGCGTTGTCCGTGGAATGCCCCTGGGTTATAATCCCGCGCCAAGATGGGGACGCAGGACCGGTTGTCCTCCACGAGGTAGGAGACGGAGTCACGGCAGGTCAACGCATCGGCATCGGGCACGATACTCACCGGCTGGAGCCGGGCGGGCCCTTGCGGCTGGGGGGGATCGACGTTCCTTCCCAAACGCGCGCCGTCGGCCATAGCGACGCCGACGTGCTGCTGCACGCCGTGACCGATGCGGTGCTGGGAGCCGCGGCGCTGGGCGACATCGGCGAGATGTTTCCCGACACCGATCCGGCCAACCGCGGGCGCGACTCGGCCGAGATGTTGTCGGCCGCCTGGCGCCAGGTCTGCGAGAAGGGCTTTCGCGTCGTGAACGTCGACTGCATCGTGTTTGCCGAGCAACCGAAGTTGTCGCCCTACAAGCACCGAATTTGCCAGCGGATCGCCAGCCTGCTCAGCGTGCCGATCGAGTGCGTGGGCGTAAAGGCCAAGACCGGCGAATCGCTCGGCCCGGTCGGCCAGCACGAAGCCATCATGGCCCAGTGCGTGGTGCTGCTGGAAGCCGACGAACACTGACGGATCGCCACACGGACGGATCGACAAGATAGACGGACCGACGAGCCGCACCGGCACGAGAATCGCCGCGACGCGCCGCCATGCGAAACAGCCAACGGCACTTTGTTCTCAAAGGATTGAGATGCTCAAGACCAAGGAAAACCCGATCGTCGCCAACGTGAGCCAACCTGGGATGTCTTTGCGAGTCTACAACACGCTGTCCAAGACCAAGGAGCCGTTCGAGCCGGTCAAGCCCGGCCAGGTCGGCATGTACCTTTGCGGGCCCACGGTCTACAAGCCGAGCCACATCGGCCACATGGTCGGTCCGGTAATCTTCGACGCGATCAAGCGCTATCTGGCCTATAGCGGCTACCAGGTCACCTTCGTGGTGAACGTGACCGACGTCGACGACAAGTTGATCGCCGAGTCGAAAAAGCGCGGCATCAGCATGCCCGCCTTGGCCGAGGAGATGACGGCCGACTACATGCACAACCTGGAAGCGATGGGCGTCGATACGATCGACCACTTTCCCCGGGCCACGCAGTGCATGGGCGACATCATCAAGTTTATCGAAAAGCTGGTGGCCAAGGACTTTGCCTACGAGTCGGACGGCGACGTGTATTTCGACGTCGAGAAGGATCGCGAGTACGGGAAGCTCAGCAACCGCGACGTGGCCAGCATGCAGGGCGAAGGCGGCGGCATGGCCGAGCGCAAACGTTCGGCGATCGACTTCGCGCTGTGGAAGAGCGCCAAGCCGGGCGAGCCCTCCTGGGATAGCCCCTGGGGCAAGGGGCGACCCGGCTGGCACATCGAATGCTCGGCCATGAGCCACGCCATCCTGGGCGAAACGTTCGACATTCACGGCGGCGGGCTCGACCTGGTGTTTCCGCACCACGAAAACGAGATCGCCCAAAGCGAGTGCTGCCACGGCAAGCCGCAGGCCAAGTACTGGATGCACAACGGCCTGATGCAGGCCTCGAACGAGGTGGGCAAGATCGGCGGCCGCGCCACCCGCGAAGCGCAGCCGGGCGATCAGCAGGCCCAGGAAGCCGGCAAGATGGGCAAGTCGAAAGGCGCCTCGGCCTTCAGCGAGTTGCTCACGCGGCACGCGCCCGAGACGATTCGCTTCTTCCTGCTGTCGACCCACTACCGCCGGCCGATCGACTTCAGCGAAGGCCGCATCGAGGAAGTGCACACGGGGCTCGAGCAGTTCTACCGCTTCTTCAAGCGGTACGAACGGATCACCGGCGCGAGCTTCTACGAGGTCGACTATCCGACCCATCGCGCGGCCGGCGACTTCGACCCCGGCGACGAGCCGACGCTGGTGCAGGTGGCCGAACTGCGAAAGCGGTTTCTGGAGAGCATGGACGACGACTTCAACACCGGCGGCGCCGTGGCCGACCTGTTCGAGCTGGTGCGCACGGCCAACAAGTACGCGGACGACCAAAAGCTGGAAGCCAAGAAACCGACCGACGCGCAGTTGGCTGTGCTGCGCCAGGCAGCGACCACCCTGCGCGAGCTGGCCGCCACGCTGGGGCTGTTTCGCGCCGCGCCGGCCGGACCGCAGGCCGGCGGCGACAGCGAGCTGGTCGGCAAGCTGATGGAACTGGTGATCGAGCTGCGGGCCAATGCGCGGAAAACGAAGGACTTTGCCACGGCTGACCGCATTCGCGACGTGCTGGGCGAGGCGGGCGTCGTACTGGAAGATCGCCCCGGCGGCACCGAATGGACTCTGAAATGAGCGCGCCTGCCGTGCGCATTCTGGGCGTCGATCCCGGGCTGAACATCACCGGCTACGGCGTGCTGCAGGTCGAATCCGGCCGGGTGTCGACGCTCGAGGCCGGCGTTGTGCGCGGCAAGACCAAGCAGTCGCTGTCGGCCCGGCTGGTGGAAATCCGCTCCGGCGTGGCCGACGTGATCGCTTCGCTCAAACCGAGTGCCATGGCGCTGGAGCAGCTCTATTCGCACTACAAGCACCCCCGCACGGCGATCTTGATGGGGCATGCCCGGGGCGTGATCTGCCTGGCGGCGGCCGAGGCCGAGGTGCCGGTGATGCACTACTCGGCCACGCAGGTCAAACGCATCCTGACCGGCAGCGGCCGGGCCCCCAAGGGGCAGATGCAGTTGGCGATCCGCCGCGAGTTGGGCCTGGCCGAGGTGCCCGACCCGCCCGACGTGGCCGATGCCCTGGCGATTGCCCTGTGTCATTACTATCTTCAGGTGCGTCCCGACCGCGTCGGCAAGCGCCCCGCGTAGCGCCGACAATCCGGGACAAGTCGTGTTCCGTAAATGACACCAGCCCGAAGCGCGAGCGAGGGTTTTCGTCCGTCGCGCACCATTCGACGGACCCTCGCTCGCGCTTCGGGCTGGTGTTGACGCTCACTTTGGCCGGATACATACGTCAACCACAGGTCCAACCTTGATCACGAAAATTACCGGCCAGTTGCTCGAGCTTGCCGACGACACGGCCACGCTCGGCGTGGCGGCGTTCGAATACCAGGTGCTTGTGCCCGAGTTCTCGCGGCGGCAGTTGCAGGACAAGCTCAGCAAAGAGATTCGGCTGCACACGATCGAGTATCTGGAAGGCAACCCGATGCAGGGCCGGATGACGCCGCGGCTGATCGGGTTTCTGTCGCAGGCCGAGCGCGAGTTTTTCGAGCTGTTCTGTTCGGTCGACGGCGTGGGCGTGCGCAAGGCGCTGCGGGCCATGGTCCGCCCCGTGCGCGAAGTGGCCACGGCCATCGAGGAGCAGGACACCAAAACGCTCTCCAGCCTGCCGGGCATCGGGCCGGCCACGGCCGAGCGGATCGTGGCCAAGCTCCGCCGCAAGGTGCCGAAGTTCGCTCTGATCGTCGCCCGCGACGTGCCCACCGCAGCCGACGTGGCCACCGACGTGGTGGGCGAGACGTTCGAAGTCTTGCGCAAGCTCGGCCACAGCGAAAGCGACGCCCGCCGCCTGCTCGACGCGGCCCTTGGCCAGAAGAAGAAGTACAAGAGCGTGGAGGAATTGCTGCAAGCGGTGTATCAGCAGGCGCACGGATAGCCTCGCTTGACGGCCCCTCCCGCTCTGCCGGTATATTGGCGGGGTTCCAACGTTTCGTTTCACGGAGGGTCGCCGCGTGCGCGAGCCGGTCTTGCAGGGGAGCCCGACGCCGGAAGACGCCGATCTGGCGCTGCGCCCGCAGCAGATGCGCGACATGGTCGGGCAGCGCGAGGTGTTCGCCCGGCTGGAGATCGCCGTCGACTCCGCCCAGAAGCGCGACGCCACGCTGGGGCACATCCTCTTCGACGGCCCGCCCGGGCTGGGCAAGACGACCTTTGCCACCTGCATTCCCCGCGACATGGGCGTGACGCTGCAGATCGCCAGCGGCGCGGCGCTGCAGGCCCCCAAGGACCTGATTCCCTACCTGACCAACGCCGAAAAGCAGTCGGTGCTGTTCATCGACGAGATCCACCGGCTGCCCAAGGCCGTGGAAGAGTTCCTCTATCCGGCGATGGAGGACTTTCGCATCGACATCCTGTTGGGCGAAGGCGTCAATGCCCGCACGATCAACATGGCTTTGCAGCCGTTCACGTTGATCGGCGCCACGACGCGGGCCGGGCTGCTCTCGGCGCCGCTTCGCGATCGGTTTCAGATTCGCGAGCATCTCGACTTTTACAGCATCGAGGAGCTGACCGAGATCGTGGTCCGCAACGCCCGCAAGCTGCAAGTCGACATCGTGCCCGAGGCGGCCACCGAGATCGCTTCGCGCAGCCGGGGCACGCCGCGGCTGGCGAACAATCGCTTGCGCTGGGTGCGCGACTACGTTACCAGCAAGGCCGACGGCACCGTGACGCTCGAACTGGCCCGCGCGGCGCTCGACATGCAGGGCATCGATACCCTGGGGCTCGACGGGCAGGATCGCCGCTATCTGGAAACGATCGCCCGGGTGTTCAAGGGGGGACCGGTGGGCGTGGGTGCCGTGGCCCACACGATGAACCTCGCGGTCGACACGCTGGAAGACGAAATCGAGCCCTATCTGTTGCGAAGCGAGCTGCTGATTCGCACGCCGCGCGGCCGCCGGGTGACCGCTCGGGGATTCGAGCACTTGTCGCTCTCGCCGGTGGAGGAGAGCGACGGCGACGGGCAGCGGTCGCTGTTCTAGCCGCTTTTCTGGCGGGAATATGCACGCTTCGCGGTGCGCCCCGCCGGCGGCATGGGGCAATCGCACTCGAGGCGGGGCCCAAGTGTCCATCGCCGACCGACCGTTTGGTAACCTAAATGCTTGTCCGAAAACGCCTTACTTTGAAAATAATTCCGCGAACTGCTTGTGCTAATTAGCGCGAATGCATTAGATTAAAGGCACGCGAAGGGACTCCTATCGCTTCGGAACTGCGTGCGAGTTTGGCCTTTCTTCGACGAACAGTCGTCTCTCGACTGGAATAATCCTGGCTGTGTGGGGCGAATTCAAGGGAGCCTGTGCCAGGGCCTTCGCGAAGATTTTGGCTCCTGGATGGGAGTGCAAGAAGTGGCACTGACACAGGCAGCGTTCGACCGCCTGGTAGCGGAACATGGCTCCGCCTTGTACCGCATGGCGTATCGAATGGTTGGTGACCGACACGAAGCCGAGGACATCGTTCAAGAGACCTACCGTTCGGCGTGGACCAGCCGTCGGGGGTATCAATCGGGCCACAGTCAACGGGCCTGGTTGGCAGCGATTCTCAGGCGCCGTGTGGTGGACAGATGGCGTCGGCATCCAATGCCGGCGGCAGGGGGCGAATTCACTCTGGATGTGGAGGTCGAAGGGGCTGACCCGACGGCCCAAGGATTCACCGACGAAATGCAGCATGCGCTTGCTCGGCTCCCCCTGGAGCTGCGTGAAGCGTTGTTGCTGGTGGTCGTCGGCGAGTTGACGCACCAGGAAGTGGCCAACACGTTGGGAGTGCCGTTGGGAACGGTGCTCTCGCGAGTCAGCCGAGCACGCCAAAGGTTGCGCGAGTACTGGCTGGTGGCGGCGAAATCGATGGCTGGCTGAATGATCCCGCTGGAATCGTCCTACCCTTTTTAGCTTGCCATGCCGGAATTCGATTTCGACGACTGGGTCGATGGGCAGTTGCGCAACGTTCCGGTTCCGCCGGACTTGCATGCGCGCTTGTCGGCTATCCGACCGTCGCAGGAGCTTACCGACGAAGCTCTCGACGAGAGTCTGCGCGCCGTGCCTGTGCCTGAAGGGCTGGGCAAGCGGTTGCGCGCCGTGGCTTGGCGCAGCCGGCGGCGTTCGTACGGAGCAGCCGCGCTGGCCGCATCGGTGCTGGTGGCCGCCGGCGCCGTCTACCTGTCGCTAGGTTCGAGCGAAGACGCACCCCAGGCGCCAGTGGCCCAGGTGGCGCCGCCGGCCCAAGAGGCCGCGCCCCCGGTGGCCGATATTCAGGTGGCCGCCAACCCGCCGCAGCGGCCGCGCCGTCAGAAACCGGTCACCGTGCGCTTGGGTCCAACGCCCGCGTCCGAAACGACGGCCGATCTGCCCGGGGCCTTTCGCGAAGTGGCCGACGTTGGTGCCTCGCTCAAGCAGGTGATCAACGCCAAGCTGCAGGCCCAGTCGACGCTGGGGGCCGGGGGCCGCATCGAGCGGCTGCCGGAACTCGAATTTCTCGAGCCGCCGGTGCCCCGGGGGGTGGAGCCCCCGCGGATCCGCGGCTACGACATGCTGTTTCAACTACGCTACGGCGAGCATCCTTTTGTGTCGCCCGCGGCCCACAAGCAACTGCGCGTGAGCCGGGTGCCGTTTACCTCGCGCACCACGAGCTACGATCTGGCGGCCGCCGCCGCGCAATCGGGCCGGCTGCCGGAGGCCGGGGAGATTCGCGTCGAAGACTTTCTGGCAGCCCAAGACTATCGGCTGCCCGAGGCTCCGCGTCAGCCGCTCGCGCTGCACGTGGGTGCCTGTCCCTCGCCGCTGGGCGTGCCGGGCCCCTACCTGATGCAGTTGGCCGTGCAGGGAGGCCGGGGACCAGGCAAACATGCCCCCACCCGACTGATCCTCGTGGCCGAGACGTCCGCGGCGATGGAATACGACGCGCGGTGGAAGGCGTTCGCCCGGGCGCTTGAGCGGCTGGCCGAGCAGATGGGCCCGCAAGACCGCGTGACGCTGATCGGCTTTTCGGAATCGCCCCAGGTGCTGGCCGAAGACCTCACCGGCCGCCAACTCGCCTCGTGGATCGCCGAGGGGCGGCTGCCGGACACTGCTGGCTGGGCCGACTTCGCCGGCGCCGTGCAGTCGGCCTGCGATGCCGTGCTGGCCGTCGAATCGAACGAAGCCCGTCGCGTGGTGTTCGTCACCAGCGGACGCTCGGAGATGGACGATGCCGGATTCAGCCGGGCCCGCGACGAGTTGGCCGGACTGGCCGCGGCCAATATTCCCTGGCACGTCGTCCAGCTCTCGCCGCAGGCGGATCTCGAGCGGTGGCAGCAGTTGGCCCGCCATCGTCGCGGCGGTGCCAGCGCCGCCCAATCGACCGATGCCCTGTACGCCGTGTTGCTCGAGCAACTCCTCGGGCGCGATTCGAGCGTTGCGGCCGGCGTTACGGTGCGGATTCAGTTCGATCCGAAACGGATCAACAGCTACCGGCTGCTGGGGCACGAGGCGGCCACGCTCACCGGCGAGGCGGGCGATCCGCTACGGATCGAGCTTTCGCCCGAGCAAGTGGCCACGTGCATGTACGAGCTGTGGGTGAAGCCGCCCACGAAGGATGCCAAGGGACCGCTGGGCTCGGTCGAGGTCGTGTGGCGCGATCCGAAAACGGGCAAGCCGGGCCGGATGGTTCGCCCGTTGACCGATGCCCACCTGGCCGGCTCGTTTGCCGACGCACCGACCTGGGTGCAGCAAGGGGTGTTGGCCGCGCGTACGGCCGAGTTCTTGCGGGGCAGCTACTTTCTGCCCAACTCGCGGCGGCTCGAGCAGTTGCTCGATCTGGCCCGCCAAGTCGACGCTCAGACCGCCAAGCAGCCCGACTTTCGGGAGCTGGTCGAGTTGATCGAGACTTCTGCCCGGCTGCGCTAGTCGGCCCCGTGCCTGTCGGGCTTGGGGGACGCGATTCCCGCGTTTTCGCCCGCCAAATCGCTGCCGCCTGGATGCACGTCACGGTATGCCCAACTAAACTGGATTCTCCAGTTTCAATCGCGGCGCACGTTCTTTGGGCCGATTCGGCCGGTCAGACTCCGATGAAATCGAACCAGCTTCGCACCTACCAGGGCGCCGTGGCCATCGTCACGGGGGCCGCTTCGGGCATCGGCTACGGGCTCGTGCGCGAGTTGGTGAAACGCGAGGCGTCGGTCGTGCTGGCCGACCGGCAGCAGGAACGCGTCGAGGAGATCGCCGCGTCGCTGCGCGCCGCCGGCGGCAACGCGATGGCGGCCACCGTGGACGTCGTCGACGAGGCGGCCGTCAAGGCCGTGGTCGAGGCCGCCGCCAACCGCTTCGGCCGGCTGGACTACCTGTTCAACAACGCCGGCATCAGCATCGGCGGCGAAGTGAAACACTATCAGACCGAAGACTGGACCAGGGTCTTCGACGTCAACCTGCGCGGCGTGGCCAACGGCGTGCAGGCCGCCTATCCGATCATGCTGAGCCAGGGCTATGGCCACATCGTCAACACCTCGAGCGTGTGCGGGCTGCTGCCCTCGCCGTGGTGCGTGAGCTACGCGGCATCGAAGTTCGGCGTGCTGGGGCTATCGATCTCGCTGCGCGTCGAGGCGGCCGCCGCCGGCGTCCGCATCAGCGCCCTTTGTCCTGGTACGGTGCGCACGGCAATGCTGGAAGACTACGGCAAGTACGGAAAGCTGATACAACCGGTATCATCGGAACGGCAGCGTCAGTTCTGGGATCACCTCAATCCGATGGAGCCCGAGGAATTCGCCCGGCAGGCGTTGCGAGCGGTGGCCAAGAATCGGGGCATCATCGTGATTCCGCGCTGGTGGCGGGCCATCTGGTGGGTCAATCGCCTCTCGCCGTCGCTGGGGCAGCGGTTGGCCCGAATCGAGCTGGCCCGCACCAAGGCCGGCATGGAATGATCGGGAGGCTCGCGGGGCGGATTTGCCCCGATACTGCAAGCGCCGACTGTGCCACGGGTTGCGTTCTCGCGCGTGGGACTATAATCTGAGAAGAGAAGATAGAGGACGAGGCAAGCCCAAGCGGTCCGGAACCCGCCGGTGGCTCACGGTGAAGAGGGCCTTTCTCATCCCGCCTTGGTTTCCTCGCCGGCTGCCTGGTCCGCGTTTCGAGGCAATAACCGACAACGGACCCCGACGATTCGTCAGTCACGTCCGAGCATGCGCCGATGGGAATCCGCATCGAGGAAGGGATGAGTTCTTACCGCTGCTGGGTGCTTGTTGCGATCTGCCTGACCGGACTGGTTCCGGCCGGCCGCGCACGGGCTACCGAGCCGGTCGACGCGTTTCTTTCCGCCTTGCGCGAGCGACAGTACTACGATCTGGCCGACGCGTACCTCGAGCAACTGCGCACCAGCCCCCACGTCGACGACGCGTTTCGCGAGCGGATCGGCTACGAGCGGGCCGTGACCCTGTTGAGCGAAGCCCGCGAGCAGAACGATCCGCGCCGGCGACGCACCAAGCTGGCCGAGGCCACGGAGCGATTCGAGCAGTTCTGCCGCGAACAGCCCGAGCACGACCTGGCGGGCTCAGCGCGGGCGCAACTGGCCGACATTCTGCTGGAGCGCGGGCGGAGCGAGATGCTGGCCTCGAAGCCGGAAGACCGCGACCCGGCCGCGGCGCGCAAGCTCTACGAAGAAGCGCGCAAGCAGTTCGCCGCCGCCGCAGAACAGATCGACGCGCAGCTAGGCGAGATGCCCAAGCTGGTGCCCGACGACGATCGCGAGCTGCAATCGCGCAAATGGAAGCTGGCTGCCGACCTGGCCGAGGCGCGGCTGCTGCAGGCCGGTATCGACTTCGAAGTGGCAAGAACCTACGAGCCCGATAGCAAGCAGGCCAAGCAGCACTACACCGCCGCGGCCAAGAGCTACGCCGCGCTGCACGAAACGTATCGCACGCGCGCGGTGGGATTGCTCGCGCGGTTGTGGGAAGGCCGCTGCCATCAGGAATTGGGCGCGTTCCAGCAGGCCCTGGGATGCTTTCGGCAACTGCTCGACGTGCCCGACTCGAACGAGATGCGCTCGATTAAGACCAAAGCCACGCGGCATGCGCTCGAGTGCTGGACGAGCGATCAAGTGAAACAGTACCAGGCGGCCATCGAGCGCGGCGAGCTGTGGCAAAAAGAATCAGGACAGGGTGTCGACGGTACCGACGCGCAGGCGATTCGCTACCTGACCGCCGTGGCCTACGAGAAGCAAGCCGGAGCGCTGCCCGCGGGCGATCCCAACCGCAAGCGTCTGACCAGTTCGGCGCGGGAGCACGTTTCGCCGATCGCCAAGCAACCCGGCGCGTTCCAGCGTCCGGCCAAGACGTTGCTGGTGGCGCTGGCCGGAGGCGGCGCCGCGGCCCAGGCCGCGCAGCAGGATGCCGAGCCCAAGACGTTTGCCGAGGCGATGGAGCAGGCCCGGCAGGCGCTGGCCCTGATGCAGGACGCCTCGGCCTCGGTGACGGCCGCCCAAAGCAAGGGAGACGCGGTCGCCGTCGAAAAGCTCGAAGCGCAGCGGCAGGCCGGAGCCTCGCGGGCCATTCACCTGTTGCGGCTGGCCATGCAGATGGCCGACAACGAGACGCCGATCGAAGAGCTCAACACGGCGCGGCACTATCTGTGCTTTGCCTGTTGGGAAACCGAGCGCTACTACGACGCCGCGGTGCTCGGCGAGTTCCTCGCCAAGAACTTTCCCGATAGCCTCGCGGGACGCCAAGGCGCCAAGATCGCGATGGCCTCGTGGGTGCGCCTGTATGGCGAGAGCGAGGCCGAGGATCGCTCGTTCGAGATCCAGCGGATCCAGAAGATCGCCGAGGTGATTTTCCAGCGTTGGCCCGACCAGCAGGAGGCCGAGGATGCGGCGCTGACGCTGGTGAACTTCGCCGCGGCTGCCCAGTCGGTCGAGCAGGCCGTCAGTTACCTCGACAAGATTCCCGAAGACTCACCCCGCCGCGGACAAGCCGAGTTGCGGGCCGGGCAGGCCCTCTGGTCGACCTATCTGCGGTCGCTGCGGATGCCCGAGGGCGAGCGTCCCTCGGGCGACAAGCTCGAAGCGCTCAGGACGCAGGCCGAGCAGGTGCTGACGCGGGGGATCGGGCGGCTCGACAAGTCGGATCAGATCGACGCGACGCTGGCCACGGCCGTGTTCTCGCTGGCACAGATCTACGTCGAGACCGATCAGCCGGAGAAGGCGATCGAGTGGCTGACCCATCCGCGGTTCGGGCCGCTGACGCTGGTCGAGAAGAAGCATGCCGCGGCGCAGCGTCCCGGTTTCGCCGTGGAAACGTACAAGATGGCGCTGCGGGCGTTCATCGCGGCCACGCCGCAGCAGTTGGACAAGGCCCAGGCGGCGATGAACTCCCTGGAAGAGTTGGTCAAGGCATCGGGCGACGAAGGCGCGGCCGAGAGCCTCACGGCGATCTACATCAGCCTGGGCCGGCAGTTGCAGCAAAATCTCGAGTCGCTCCGCAAGAGCGGCAAGAACAAGGAGGTCGAGCGCATCTCCAAGGCATTCGAGGTGTTTCTCGATCGTGTGGCCAAGCAGCCGGGCAACGCCGGCTTTGCCACGCTGAACTGGATCGGCGAAACGTACTATGGCCTGGCATCGAGCCTTGACACCGACGGCCCCGGCGTCTCGCTGACGGCCCAGTCGTATTTCGAAAAGGCTGCCGGCGCTTACGAGCCGATGCTCGAGATGGCAGCCAACGATCCCAAGTACAGCGAGAAGCCCGACACGCTGATCGCCGTGCAATTGCGGCTGGCCGACTGCTACGGCCGGGCCGGCAAGCTCGATCGGGCCGTCGATGTAATCAACGACGTGCTCGCTAAGAAGCCTTCGCTGCTAACCGCGCAGGTGAAGGCGGCCGAGATCCTGCAGGCCAGCGGCAATTCGGACCCGACCGGCTACGTCAAAGCCATCCAGGGGGCCGAGCCGAACCGGCAAGGCCGCAACAAGATTTGGGGCTGGGCCAAGATCTCGCAACTGACGCACAACAAGCCGCAGTTCGTCGAGACGTTTCACCTGGCGCGCAGGAACATCGCCGAGGCGCGACTCGGCTACGCAACCAGCCAGGACGACGCCGAACGACGCCGCAAGGTGCTCGAAGCCGGCATCGGCGATTTGTGGTCCACCTATCGAAGTGATCGCGCGTTGGGCGGCCCCGAAACGGCGGCCCAGTACGACCAGGTGCTCAAGAAGATGCAGAAGGCGCTCGGCGAGGAACCGCTGGGACTCGAGGAGTTCAAGAAACGCGACGAGCAGGCCGCCGCGGCCTCCGGGTGACCCTGCTCGCGGAGAGAACGAGGCATGAAGAAAACGCTGCAAATCTCGCTGGGGCTGTTGCTCGCGGCCATCGCCTGCGCGCCGGCCTGGTCCGACGACCGCGTGCGGCTCAAGGCCGGTAACGAGTATCCCGGCAAGCTCGTGGAGACGTCGCCCACGAAGGTCACGCTCGAGATCGGCGCCACGCGGCGGGAATTCGACGTCAATGCGATCGAAACCGTGCAGTTCGACGCTGAGCCCACCGAGTTGACGCAGGCCCGGGCTTTCGTACGATCCGGTCGCTACGTGGATGCCGGCAGGATGCTGGCCAAGGTGACGCCGACCGAGATGCGGCGGATGGAGATCGCCCGCGACGTCGAATTCTACCGTTCGCTGGCCGCCGCACGGCATTCGCTGGCCGGGGGCAGCTCGATCGCCAACGCCGGCAAGATGATGTTCAACTTCGTGCGGGCCAACGCCAACAGCTACCACTACTTTGAAGCGTGCGAGGTGCTGGGCGACCTGCTGGCGGCGCTTGAGAACTATGCGGCCGCCGAAAGCTACTACGGCAAGGTGGCCGCCGCGCCCTGGCCCGAATACAAGCTCAAAGCCGCTGTGCTGATGGGACGGGCGCAGGTGGGACAAAAGAAGTACGAGGCGGCCCTGGAACGCTTCGACAGCGTGTTGAGCTCGCGTGAAGACTCCGACGAAGCCAAAGAGCATAAGGCGGCTGCCCGATTGGGCAAGGCCTCGGCCCTGGCCGGCAGCGGGCGCAGCGAGGAAGCCGTCGCCCTGATCGACGATATCATCGCCCAGGCCGACCCCAAGGACGAAGCGCTGCACGCCCGCGCTTACAACCTGCTGGGAAGCTGCCACCAGGCGGCGGGTCAGACGCAGCCGGCGATTCTGGCTTACCTGCACGTCGACTTGTTGTACTCCCGATTTCCGGAACTACATGCCGAGGCGCTTTCGAACCTGGTCAAGCTGTTCGAAGCCGACAACAAAGCCAGCCGAGCCGACGAAGCACGGCGGATGCTGAAAGACAAATACCCCAACAGCTCGTGGGCATCGAAGTGAGACACACGCGTCGCTCGGGCTCGCCTTGGCGGAAACGGCGACCGACGTTTACACTGTGCCTGGCGCGACGTTTGAATTGCACGAAACCTGCGACATTCGCATCACCACCACCTCCACGACCCCATCTCATTCTTGAGGAGAATCCATGCGGTACTTCGCTCGCGTCCGCTGGCATGCCGCTTTGCTGATTGGCGCCATCCTGTTCGGCGCGGCCTTCGGTCCACCGGCCGGTACGGTCCTGGTGCAAACGGCCTATGCCCAGGATGCCGACGCCGCGGATGCTGAAGCGGTGCCGGAAAAGAGCGCCCTGCGCTTCTACTACGACGCCCTGGGGCCCGTCTACACGGTGGTGTTCCTCTCGCTGTCGTTCGTGTTCGTGGCGTTGATCGTGATGAACATCATGGCGATCCGCCGTCAGAGCGTCGTGCCGCCCGATCTGGTGGCAAGCTTCGAGGCGATGCTCAACGAAAAACGGTTCCAGGACGCCTACGAGCTGGCCCGCAACGACGAGAGCTTTCTGGGGCACGTGCTGGCCGCGGGGCTGGCCAAGCTGCAGGAAGGCTATCCGCAGGCGGTCGAAGCGATGCAGGAGGTGGGCGAGGACGAAAACATGCGGCTCGAGCAGCGGCTCAGCTACATCGCCCTGATCGGTACGGTGAGCCCGATGATCGGGCTGTTGGGCACGGTCAACGGTATGGTGCTGGCGTTTCAGCAGATTGCCCGGACCAACACCCAGCCCAAGCCGTCGGTGCTGGCCGGCAGTATCTCGATGGCGTTGATCACGACGTTGATCGGGCTGATGCTGGCGATTCCGGCGATTGCCGCGTTCGGCATCTTCCGCAACCGGCTGCAACGGCTGGTGCTCGAGGTGGGCATTTTTAGCGAGCGGCTGATGAGCCGCTTCCAGAACGTCGGTCCCAAGAAGATGCCGTAGCCAAAGGCTCACGCCAGGCGACCCGGTTGCCGGCGTGGCTGAGAGGGCCCCCACGATGCGCATGCCGAGTCCCAAACAGACCTTGGCCAAGGCCGAGATGGACATGACGCCGATGATCGACATGACGTTTCAGCTCATCGCGTTCTTCATGGTGCTGCTCAACTTCGCCGAGACTGAACAGGACGCGCGGATCAAGCTGCCCAGCAGCGAGCTGGCCAAACCGCCCGAAGTGGCGCTCGAGTCGCCGTTGGTGCTGCAATTGACTAAGGACGACAAGGTGATCTTCGGCGGCGAGCTGCTGCCGATTTCGGGGCTGGGGCAGCCGCTGTCGCGCGAGAAGCGGTTTCTCGAGCTCAACGGCGTCGATCCCAAGGAGGCCACAATCGTGATCCGGGCCGACGGCGACGCCAAGACCGGCGTCGTGCAGGAAGTGATGCAGCTTTGCCAGGAAAACGACTTTGAGATCTTCGCCCTCCGCGCCAAGCAAGAGCTGGCCGAGGAGGAGCCATGAAGCTGCGCAATACCGGCGAGCTGTCGGACAAGGTCGACATTCAGATGACGCCGATGATCGACATCGTGTTTCTGCTGTTGATCTTCTTCATCTTCAACTTCCGGATCGTCGTGCAGGAAGGCGACTTCAATATCCGCATGCCCGTGGCGGGCCCCTCGGCCGCTTCGATCGACACGCAATTGCCGATCCGGGTGCGGCTCACCTCCGATGACGAAGGCAACCTCACCGGCATCGTCGCGGGCGATCGCAAGCTGGATAACTTCAGCGATCTGCACCAGTTCATTCTGGCCCAGGTCGGCAACGACGCGGGCCCCGACGGCGCCGACAACATGGAAGTCGAGCTCGACTGCGACTACGGGCTCAAGTATCGCTACGTGATCTCGGCCGTGACGGCCATCTCGGGCTATGTCACCGCCGACGGTCACATCGTCAAGCTGATCCAGAAGATCAAGTTGTCGCCCCCCAAGAAGCCCTCGTAGTCGGCCCTTCCGACGCGAGATCTGCGCTGGCGGCGACCCCGCTTCCGGCAAGCTCTAACCGCGCGGGTGGAACTGCTTGTGGACTTTCTTGAGCCGCGTGGGGTCGACGTGCGTGTAGATCTGCGTGGTCGCGATACTGGCATGGCCGAGCATCTCCTGAACTTGGCGCAGGTCGGCTCCGCCGGCCAGCATGTGCGTGGCGAAGCTGTGCCGCAGCGTGTGAGGACTCGTGTCGGCGGCGATCCCCGCGACGGCCGCGTAGCGTTTGAACAACTCCCAGATTCGCTCCCTGCGCAATCGTAGACCGCGCTTCGAAACAAGCAACCACGGCGGCGCCGGCGAGCGATTGGCCACGAGCTTGGGCCGCTCGGTGGCGAGATACGCCCGCACGGCTTCGACGGCCCGGCGTCCCAGCGGCACGAGACGCTCCTTGTTTCCCTTGCCCTTGCACAGGCAGTAGCCGTCGTCCAAGTGCACGTCCTGTAGCTTGAGATGGGCGATCTCCGAGGCGCGGCACCCGGTGGCGTAGAGCAACTCCAGCAACGCCCGATCGCGGCGCCACTGGGGCTCGCCCGGCTTGGGGCTTTCGAGCAGCTTCTCGACCATGCCGGAAGTGAGCACCTGCGGTACGCGCTGCCACAGCTTCTGGCTGCCTAAGAGTTCGGCCAGGTTGTCGCGCAGCAGGCCCTCGAGTTGCAGGTAGCGAAAGAACACCCGCAGCGAAGCCAGGTGCCGGGCGATGCTGGCCGGGGCCAGATCGCGCTGGTGCAGCCAACTGGCGTAGTCGGCCAGTTCCTGAATGGTGAGCCGGGCCACGCCGCGGCCGCCCAACCAGGACGTGAACCGCCGCAGGTCGCGCTGGTAGGCCGCCACGGTGTTCTCGGCCAGGTGGCACTCGGAGCGCAGGTAGTCGACGAACGACTCGAGCCAGCGGCCAGTGACGGCCTTGGCGGCGACGGCCGACGGTTTGAGCAGCTTGCGGCGGGGAGCACCCATCGGCGGTTCCTGAAGGGCAAACAGAGCCCGACTCTATCGGGCGGCGGCGATGCGGTATATCCTTGGTTCGTCGGCAGCTCGCGCGAGACTTCACGCATTTGCTCGCGCCACACGCGGCCGGGGCGCCGAAGGGCATTGACGGCCAGCACGAGCGCCGGCAACGGTCGCCGATCCGGCACAAGCGTCGCGGCCGGTAAAGTTTCGCGTTTTCCTGAGGAGACAACCTTGAAGGTGCTCGTCACCGGCGGAGCCGGGTACATCGGCAGCCATGCCGTGCGATTGCTCGAGCGTGCCGGGCACGAGCCCTGGGTGTACGACGACCTGTCGTTCGGCCATCGCCAGGCCGTGCCCGCGGGGCGGCTGATCGAGGGCACGCTGGGCGACCGTGCCGGGCTGGTCGGTGCAATGAACGATCACACCATCGAGGCCGTGATGCACTTCGCGGCGTTTGCCTTCGTGGGCGAGTCGGTCGTTGAGCCGGCCAAGTACTACCAGAACAACATCGTCGGCAGCCTGAACCTGCTCGAGGCCATGCGCGAGGCCGGCGTCACGCGAATCGTCTTCTCGAGCACCACGGCCACCTACGGCGTGCCCGAGCGGCTGCCGATCGCCGAGGAAACGCCGCAGCAGCCGATCAATCCCTACGGCTTCAGCAAGCTGGTGGTCGAGCATGCCTTGTCCGACTACGCCCGGGCGTATGGCTTCGGCACCGCGGCGCTACGCTATTTCAACGCCGCGGGCGCGAGCCCCGAGGGCGACCTGGGCGAAGACCACGACCCCGAGACGCACTTGATTCCGCTGGTGCTCTCGGTGGCGCTTGGGCAACGCGACGGGATCACGATCTTTGGCGACGACTATCCCACGCCCGACGGCACCTGCATCCGCGACTACATCCACGTCGACGACCTGGGCCGGGCCCACGTGCTGGCATTGGAAAAGCTCTCCCCTGGGGTGACGCTGCAGCTCAACCTCGGCACCGGGCGGGGCTACAGCGTGCAGGAGGTGATCGAGGCCTGCCGCCGCGCGACCGGCCACGCGATTCCCAGCCAGATCGGCGATCGGCGTCCCGGCGACCCGCCCGAGCTCGTGGCCGATGCCCGCAAAGCCCGCGAGCTGCTCGGCTGGGAGCCCGAGTTCACGGAGCTCGATGCGATCGTTGCCACCGCCTGGAAATGGCACCAGGGGCATCCCAAGGGGTACGGCGGGTGAGCGAATAGTTTTTGTCTTGGTAAGCCGACTCCGCTAAGATGGGTGGTTGGATTCGGGGGCTCGCCGCGAAGGGCTTCGCGGGGCGCTAAGCGAATGGTTTGTCTCTCCTGGCCGAGCGAGGGCTCGGAGCGAGGAAGCGCGTGCCGAAGGGGCAATCGGCGCTCGCCGGTGAAAACCACCTTGCTCCGGCCCTCTCTCGGCCAGGAGAGAGGCTTGCTTCTCGAGACGCACCGATGGCGATCGCGACGCTTTCTGAGCTGGTGCACGGTCAGGAAGCGGACATCTTCGTGCTGATGACGGCCAAGGAGGAGCTAACCACCCGCGACGGCAAGCCGTATTTCCGCGTCGGCTTCCGCGATCATGCCCGCGAGGTATCCTTTCCGATCTGGCAGGATTCCCCCTGGGGGGCCGACTGCCGCGATGCCTGGCAGCCCGGTGCGTTCTACAAGCTGCGGGCCGTTTACCGAGAGACGAACTACGGCCCGCAACTCGACCTGCGCAAGATCCGCGAGGTAAGCCAGGACGATCACGCCGATGGGTTCTCGCCGGAGTTGTGCCTGCCGCGGACGCGCTTCGACCCCGAGGTGATGTTTGCCGAGTTGATCGCCACGGCCGGCGAGCGGATCGAGGCTGCCGAGCTACGGCGGCTGGTCGTGGGCATCTTGGAGCAGCATCGCGAGGCGCTCTTGGCGCTGCCGGCCGCGACGCACAACCATCACGCCTTCGTGGGCGGATGGCTCGAGCACGTGGTGAGCGTGACCCGCACCTGCGTCTACCTGGCCGACAAGTACGACGCCTACTATCCGGACATGCAGCCGCGCTTGAACAAGGACCTGGTCGTTGCCGGGGCGATGCTGCACGACATCGGCAAGTTGCGCGAGATCGAAGTGTTGCCGCAGGGCGCCGAGTATACGGCCGAGGGCAACCTGATCGGCCACGTGCTGCAAGGGCGCGACATCGTGCGCGAGGCGGCCGCCGAGTTTCCCGTCGACAGCGAGACGCTGTTGCGGCTGGAGCACATTGTCGTTTCGCACCAGCGGCTGCCCGAGTGGGGCTCGCCCAAGCCGCCGATGACGCCCGAGGCGCTGATCGTGCATTACGCCGACGATCTGGACGCGAAGTATCAGATGGTGGCCACGATTCTGCGCGAGGACAAGAACGAAGGCGTCGTCACTTCGCGCAAGAACGTCTTAGGCCAGAAGCTCTATCGCGGCACACCCGAAGCATAACGCCCACCGGACGTCTTCTCGTGACACTAGCCCGAAGCGCGAGCTAGGGTTTTTGGCGTCGTCACACCAAGACCCTCGCTCGCGCTTCGGGCTCGTAAGGGGATGATGCCGGTCGTGCTGTCCAGCGCCGAGGCCGCGTCGAGTGCGGGGCTCTCGCGCTGGATATTGGCTCCCAGCGCGGCCAGCTTCGCGGCCAGGTCGTCGTAGCCGCGGTCGAGGTGCTCCAGGCCGCCGACGATCGTCTCGCCGCGTGCCGCCAGACCGGCCAGCACCAATGCGGCGCCCGAGCGCAGATCCGTGGCCACGACCTTTGCGCCAGAGAGGCGATACACGCCGTCGACCCGGGCGGTACCGGCGCGCTGTTCGATGCGGGCTCCCAGCCGCCGCAGTTCGGCGGCGTGCAGAAAGCGTTTGGGGAACACGTCGTCGCAGATCGTGCTGCTGCCGTCGGCCAGCGACAGCAGCGCCATGAATTGGGCCTGCAAGTCGGTGGGGATGCCGGGATAGGGCCGGGCGATGACGTCGATCGCCTTTGGACCGTCGCTGGCATGAACGGTGATGCGGTCGTCGCCGCGGGCCACGTCGACGCCGGCTTCGGCCAGGGCTTCGAGCACGCTGGTGAGATGATCGGCCCGCGCGCCCTCGACGCTAACCGTGCCGGTGGCGATGGCCGCGGCCAAGAGCAAGGTGCCGGCTTCGATGCGGTCGGGAATCACGCGGTGCTGCGTGCCGTAAAGGCTCTCGACGCCGCGAATCTCGATCGCGTCGGTGCCGAGGCCGTCGATGCGTGCACCGGCGGAGATGAGGAAGTGGCCCAGGTCGACGATCTCGGGCTCGGCCGCGGCACCGCGGATGACGGTCGTGCCTTCGGCCAGGCAGGCAGCGGCCATCACGTTGGCCGTGCCCGTGACGGTGGAGCCCATCGGCCCGCGCAGGTCGATCGTCGCTCCGCGCAGACGCGGCGCTTCGGCGACGACGTAGCCGCGGTCGAGGCGGATGACCGCACCCAAGGCAGCCAGGCCTTCGAGGTGCAAGTCGACCGGCCGGGTGCCGATGTTGCAGCCGCCGGGCAGCGACACGACCGCCCGGCCCCGCCGCGCCAGCAGCGGACCCAGCACGCAAAAGCTGGCCCGCATCCGCTGCACCAATTCGTAGGGTGCCGTCGTGGGGCACGGGTCGACGGTGGCGATGCAGAGCGTGTTGCCGCCTGTTTGCTGGACATCGAGGCCCAAGGCTTCCAGCAATTGGGCCATGGTTTCGACGTCGGTGACCGCGGGCAGGCCCGCAAGCGTGCAGGGTCCGTCGGCGAGAATCGAGGCGGCCATGATCGGCAGGGCCGCGTTCTTCGATCCGCTGACCGCCACCGAGCCCAACAGCGGGACTCCGCCCGCAACGCGAAGACGATCCATGGCTCGTTCCATCGAGGCCGCGTAGTGGGTGCTACGCGCTAGGTTCGCCGGGCCTGCACGACGCGGGCCAGGCCGGCCAAGTCCTTGACCGTAGGAAGAACGTGCAGGCCAGCTTCGGCCGCTGCTAGCTCTTCGACCCGTTGTTGTAGCATGGGACTGATTTCCAGCAAGACCGATCCGCCGGGACGCAGCCGCTCGGCCGCCTGCGGCAGCAGCCGCTCGATGACGCTGGTGCCTGCGGGCCCGGCCACCAGGGCAGCGGCCGGCTCGTGCTGGCGTACCTCGGGGGCCAGCTTGGCGTATTCGTCCTCGCTCACGTAGGGCGGGTTGCTGGCCACGAAGTCGAACCGGCAGTCCTCGGCGACGCGGGCAAACAGGTCGCTCTCGACGAACTCGATCTGCTCGGCGACCCCGTGCCGCTCGGCATTTTCGCGGGCGACGGCCAGAGCTGCGGCACTGCTGTCGATGGCCGTCACCCGGGCTTGGCGGGCGTGCTTGGCCAGGCAAATGGCCACGATGCCGCTGCCCGTGCCGACGTCGGCCACGTCGACCCCCTGCTGTTCCCTCGGGCGGGCGCGGATCAGGTCCAACAGCGTCATCACCAGGAACTCGGTTTCGGGCCGCGGGATGAGCACCGCCGGCGTGACGCGAAAGTCGAGCGAGAAGAACTCGCGATGCCCGACCAGGTAGGCCACGGGCACGCCCTCGGCGCGGCGCTTGACCAGCGCGCGAAAGGACGTCCGCAGTTCCTCGTCGGCCGATTCCTCGAAGCTGGTGTAGAGCTCGACCCGCTGGCAGCCGCGGGCATGGGCCAGCAGCACCTCGGCCTCGAGCCGCGCACTTTCCGAGCCGTGCTGCTTGAGGTAGTCGGTCGTCCACTGCAGCAGGCGCCCGATGGTCCAGTCTTCGGCCATGGCAGCTTCTTTCGTGGCGAGAGCACGCCGGCCGGGCATGCCCCGGGGGGACGAGGGATCAGTCGTCGGATCCCATTTCGCGCCGCAGTTGTTGCCGGTCGTAGTCGATCAGCGCGTCGGTCAGCGGTTGCACGTCGCCGGCGAGTATCGAGTCGAGCTTGTAGAGCGTGAGGTTGATGCGGTGATCGGTGACGCGGTTCTCGGCGAAGTTGTAGGTGCGGATACGCTGGCTGCGGTCGCCCGAGCCGACCAGCGTCTTGCGGTCGCTGGCGCGTTTGTCGTGTTCGGCCTTGCGCTTGGCTTCGTACAGGCGTGTCTTCAGCACGCGCAACGCCTTGGCGAAGTTCTTGTGCTGGCTCTTCTCGTCCTGGCACTGCACGACGATGCCGGTTTCGAGGTGCGTCAGCCGGATGGCCGAGGCCGTCTTGTTGACGTGTTGCCCCCCGGGGCCGCTGGCGCAGAAGATGTCCTTGCGGTAGTCGTCGGGCTTGAGATCGATTTCGACGTCTTCGGGCTCGGGCAGCACGGCCACCGTGGCGGCCGAGGTATGGATGCGCCCCTTGGTTTCGGTTTCGGGCACGCGCTGCACGCGGTGTCCGCCGCTCTCGTACTGCAACTCGCGAAAGACGCCCTCGCCCTCGACGCCAAGGATGATTTCCTTGAAGCCGCCCAACTCCGTGGAGTTCATGTCGAGTATTTCGATCTTCCAACGCTTGGGTTCGGCGTGGCGCTTGTACATTTCGTAGAGGTCGCGAGCGAACAGGGCCGCTTCGTCGCCGCCGGTGCCCGCGCGGATTTCCATCACGACGCGGTCGCGCTGGGCGTCTTCGCCGCCGATCGTCTGGCCGAGAATGTCGTCCCACAGCGATTCGCGCTCGGCGCGCAGGTCGACCAACTCGGCCTCGGCCATCTCGCGCATCTCGGCGTCGTTGCCGTCGGCCATCTCCTGGGCCTCGCCGATCTGCGAATTGAGCTCCTTGAAGCGGCGATACTTCTTGGCCAACCGGGCGAGCGTGCCGTGTTCGCGCGCCACCGCGGCGATGCGGGCCGGGTCGGCCAACACCTCGGGATCGACGAGTTGTTTTTCCAACGCGTCGAAGCGGGCCAGTTTGTCATCGAGCGTTTTGCGCAGCGACACCGGGGGTGTCCTCCGAAATGGATCGCCTGCCTTGAGTCCTTCCGTGGCACATGCGGCAAGTCAACAGGATTGGACGCGAGACGTCATCCAACGACAACGCCGCCGGCCGACATCGGTGGTCGACAACGACGGCGCGAGAATCCTGGCAGCTACGATTCGCTCTTGGCCTCGGCTTCGGCCTTCTTCTTGCCGCGCTTCAGGCTGGCATAGCCGGACGAGGCGAACTTGTTCTTGAACTTCTCGATGCGGCCGGCCGTGTCGACGAACTTCAGCTTGCCCGTATAGAACGGATGGCAAACGTTGCAAATGTCGACCTTCAGCTCGGGGCGCGTGCTGCGCGTGGTGAAGGTGTTGCCGCAGCCGCACTTGACCGTGGTGACGAAGTATTCGGGATGGATGTCGCTTTTCATGGCTCTTCTATCGGGGCTTTCCTGACACGTCCATTCTAGACGCCAGGGCAAGGCGGGCCCCTGCCCGCTCGATGCAAACCGTTAAGCTACCAAGTCGTTAGGGCCGCCACAAGGGGGACCGGCCCCCTCGTGCCGGATGAAGCCCAGGACCTGGGAAAGCGCTACTTGGCCGGGTCCGCGTCGTCGTTCGCGTCGTTGTCCGCCTCGGGCGAGTCGGCAGGGTCCTCGTCGCCGGCCTCGGCGTCTTTATCTTCGGGGGCCGAGGCTTCGTCGTCGGCCGCTTTCTCGGGATCGCTCACTTCGGTTTCGCCGGCCGCCGCTTCCATCTGCTCACGCAGCCGGCGGGCTCGCAGGCGGTTGCCGTGGCTTTGAGGGCTGTCGCCGTCGGCCTCGTACAGTTCGATGGCCTTGTCCAGCTTGCCCTGGGCTTCGTAGGTGCGGGCCAGGTTGTAGCGGGCGGCATCCCGCCAGGGGTTCTTGCCTTCGCTTTGCAGAGTCCGTTTGTCGAGGAAGTCGATGGCGTTGGGATAGTCTTCCTGCTCGAAGAAGATCAGCCCGAGCCAGTAACTGGCGTTCTGCTTGGCCTCGCGCATCCAGAGGATTTGCGCGGCTTCGACTTCGGCCCAGCGACGGGGCGGGATCCTTTCAGCCAGGTCCGGCGGAAGCTGGTAGTTTTCCAACAAGCTTTCCGGCGGTCGGGCGTTAAGGTACTGGGTCTTCGCTCCCTCTTGGCCGTCGATCTGACCCTTGAACTGCAGTGCGCGTCCCACCTTGAGCGGCGGCACGGCCTGATAGACGACTAATTCCTCGCCGGCGCGCTGGGCCGTCTGCGGCGTCAGTTCCGATTTCCATTTGAAGACTTCGAACGGCAGCGGCCACAGCTTCACTTCGGCCACGTGCGGCAAGGCCTCGACCCGCGCGGCAAGCGTCGAGCCGGGCGACATGAGCTTCATGCGATAGGGACCCACCAGGGCCGCCTCGACCAGGGCCATGCGCTTCGACAGGCTCGCCGGGCTGCCTTCGACGTAAGCGACGACGTGCTTCAGGTCGTCGGCGGTGATCGGGTACGGCTCGTTTTCCAGATCGAGGTTGCGCAGCAATTCGGGATCGGCCGCGACCTGGGCCAGCGTGGCCACGCTATCCGGCTCGCGACCGGGAATGGCCAGGCCGAGTCGGGTATCGAACAAGTACAGTTCATCGTCGAGCACCAGCGCCGGCAGCCAGGAGCGTGCATTGCCGCCGTCTTCGTCGGCGACGGCCAGCATCACGACGTCGAGCCCTTGCTGCCGGGCGAGCAAGGTGAAGACCCAAGCCCGCTCGTCGGCCGTGCCGCGGCCAAACAGCAACGTTTCGAACGGTCGATGGCGGTTGGTCTGCGTGTCGCCCGAAACGGGATCCGGTTCGAGCCGGATGTTGCGCACCGTCCAGTCAAACAACCGCCGGGCGATGCCAAGATCTTCGAACTGGTCGGCGCGGGCACCGGTGGAAATGTCGCGCATCCAGACGCATTGCTGCAAGAACCAGGCGTCGTCGGGAGTTTGATACCGCACGACGCCGAGGTCTTCGACCGCGGGCTGCTCGCGCAGCTCGTCGCTGAGCGTGTCGAGTAGCGGATCACGCTGCCAGGCGATCTCGGGCTGCTCTTGCTGGTACCACTGGTTGAGGCGGTCGCAGACCTGCTTGAGGATCTGGCCGGTCTCGTATTGTTCGAGCTGGTTGATGTTTTCGGCGACCGTATCGAACAGGCCGCCGCGCGCGCCGGCGTCGCTGGCCGGGCCGCGCTGGGAGCGCTCGGCGGGGTTGTCGCAACCGGACGCCGCGAGCCCGACAGATAGCAGGAGTGCCGCGCCCAGCACGAACAGAAATCGTGAGGGAGCGATGAGGTGCCGATCAGGGAGTTGGTTCAATCCAGCCTCTCCACGGTTTGGCGAATTCGGACGAGCCGCGATATCAAGTGGCCGAATTCGCTCAGCGGGATCATGTTGGGCCCGTCACTCGGCGAGCTGTCGGGGTCGGGATGGGTCTCGAAGAACAGTCCGTCGGCACCCAATGCCGTAGCCGCCCGGGCCAGCGGTTCGACCATGGCGCGGTTGCCGCCGGTGGTGCCGCCCGCGGCGCTGGGTTCCTGCACGCTGTGGGTCGCGTCGAACACGACCGGGGCGCCGAGTTCCTGCATTTGCACGATCGAGCGCATGTCGTTGACCAGGCGGCCGTAGCCGAAAAACGTACCGCGCTCGCACAATAAGATATTACGGCAGCCGGCCCCTTCGAGTTTGCCCAAAACGTGCCGCATATCCCAGGGAGCCATGAATTGGCCCTTTTTCACGTGCACCGGCCGGCCCGTGTGGGCGGCGGCCACCAGCAGATCGGTCTGCCGGGCCAAAAAGGCCGGAATCTGGAGCAAATCGCACACCTCGCCCACCGGCGCGGCCTGCCGCGGCTCGTGGATATCGGTCGTGACGGGCAATCCGGTGGCACGCTTGACGGCGGCCAGCACTTCGAGCCCTTTCTCGAGTCCCGGCCCGCGGTACGAGCTGAGGCTGGTGCGATTGGCCTTGTCGAACGACGCTTTGAAGACCAGCGACACCGAGAGATGGTGGGCCACGTCCTTGAGCGTCTCGGCGATCTCCAAGGCCAGGGCCTCGTCCTGGATCACGCAGGGGCCGGCGATGATCAGCAGGCGTTGTTCGCGGCCGCACAGATAGGGTCCAACCGTGGCGGGATTGTTTGGCACGTTCTAGCTTCCTGCGTGGGTGGGTTCGATCAACTGGAGTCCCAGTTCGAGAGCGCGTTGCCGCGGAACGACGAGCGTCAGGCATCCGGGGATACATTCGATCTCGAGCGGGAGCACTCCACCATAGTCGCCGTCGAGTTGATAGGGGATCGGTTCGTCGGACTCGATCCGGACGCGCGCCGCCGGCATGCAGTGGAAATCGGCGAAGCGGCGATGGAAGCCCAACGCCACGCTCGCAGCGTAGCGCAGCGCATGCCAGGGCGAGCCCTGGCGAAACGTGCACACGTCGAGCACGCCATCCGCGGCGTCGGCTTCGGGTGCCACGCCCAATCCGCCGGCGTAAACGGGAAAATTGACGGCAAAGGCCCAGCGCACGCGGCGCTCCTCGTCCAGTAGGGTTCCGTCGCTCGCGAAGCACGACACACGCAACTCGGGATAGCGATAACGGCGTATCGATTCGAGCAGAGGCCGGGCCCAGGTCCAATAGGTGATGTGCTTTCCCAAACGCTTCTCGTGCAGGCGGCGCACGACGTCGGCGTCGAACCCGCAACTGGCCATCAGCAGGAACCGGCGCCCGCCTGCCCGGCCGGCATCGAACCGTGCCCGGCAGTTGTCGCGCAGCATGCGGGCCATCGCCTGGGGATCGCGCCCGATGCGAAAGTAGCCGGCCAAGAGGTTGGCGGTTCCTAGCGGGTAGACGGTGATCGGTACTTCCGGAGCCACGTGATTGGCGGCCGCGGCCACGGTGCCATCGCCGCCGGCCGCAACGACGGCCCGCAGTTTCCCCTGTGCGTGGAATCCGGCCGCGGTTTCGGCCAGGGCATCCATGCGATCGATCACCTGGCACGCGAGCCCCGCGGCCTGGATCGCGGCGGTCAATTCGGCGAGCACATCGGTACGGAACCGCGAACCGGCACCGGGATTGCTCAAAATGAGGACCTGGTCGGTCATGGTGCGAAGTATGCGCGTCTTGGCGATGGCGGCAATGGGATTCCCATTGCATTAAATCCTTATGAGACGCCATTTACCACGCTATCCCGTCGGGGGGGACGGCGTGTCTGGATTCTGGAATTTGGCGCGCACGACCGCGAGCGCGCTGTATCGATATGCTGCAAGTGGCGCAGAACGCCTCAGGGTGGTTTGCAATGCAAAGTGATGTTCCAAGATCTGGAATCGTTTTTAAGTCGTTGTTTTCATTGGACATAAAAAAATGCTGTCATGACTTGGCCGGGGCCACCCCCTGTTGGCATTCGGCTTGCTATTAAAGGAAGGCGGTGCCGGACAGGCACCCTTACTATGCGGCCCGTGGGGCCTCTGATGAGTGTAGCGGGATAGTTACCTTGCCCCTAACCATCCGGCATCGCCAAACGTTTTTGGCGCATCAGAGGCCCCTTTTTTTTGCGCGCCGTTGATCGAGCTGAGCGGTCGATTGCTCGGTCGGCCTTCTGACGCCTGGCCGCGGATGGCTCTTGTGACACTTTGCGGCAGGGATTCCCACTCTGGGCTTTCCCGCGTTTCGGGTTCTGGTGCGCTGGGTCTGGGCGCAAATCGCGAGTGCTGCGTTTTTCATCCTTGGTTGCCTAACCTGCTGGCATCGCGTCGCTGGAGCCACGGCTTGCTCGCGACGCAATCCGATCTGTAAACCTATTGTCATAAGTAGGTTACGCGCATCGCTTGGAGGCGAAATGTGCCCCTTGGCACGGTGCTTGCTTCGAGGGGAGCCCGACTCCGTTCAGGTGGCTGGTGGGTCGAGGCGGTGCGCGGTCCTTGTCTCTCAACTCGCGGCATTCGCGGGCGAATGAGCGCGGGCATGTACCCCACGACTCGCGTCAGCAACGGCGGAGGCGTGGGAGCTTCGGCTCTCCCGAGTCGCCGCACACCGGGTGCGGCAAAAACGGTCTCGGGCGCGTGTGGGTTGCGAGCGCGAGCCTCCCTGTTAGTTACGGCGAGTCAACGTTGAGCGATGTCCCTAGGGCGCCTGTGGGTTCCCGCGAGATTCAAGTCCTTCTGTCAAACTGTGTTGGAGGTCGTATGAGTACTTTATTGAGTCCCCGTCTGTGGGCCATGCTGTTGATGGTCGCGGCCCTGGTCGCGGTGACCACCACCGCTCGGGCCCAGGATGAAGAGCCCGCCGAAGAGACCACGGTCGAAGAGACCGAGGCGGTCGTGGAAGAGGAGCCCGCCGAAGATGCGAGCGAAGAGCCGGCCGAAGAGGAGGCTGCCGAGGCCGAGGAAGAAGAGATCAGCGGCCCTACGATGGGGCTGAATGAGGACACCGGTTCGATCAGTGTGGCCCTGGACACGATTTGGGTCATGGTGGCCGCCTTCCTCGTGATGTTCATGCAGGCCGGTTTCTGCCTGGTCGAGGCGGGACTGACGCGGGCCAAGAACGTGGCCAACATCTGCATGAAAAACCTGCTCGACTTCAGCTTCGGCAGCATCATGTTCTGGCTGGTCGGCTTCGGGCTGATGTTCAGCATCGGCAATGAGTTCATGGGCACCAGCGGCTTCATGTTGCATGAGGAGATGGTGGACGTGGAAGGCACGCCGACGTCGAACTTCGACCCGATCAACTGGGCGCTGGTCCCGCTGTACAGCAAGTTTTTCTTCCAGTTGGTGTTTGCCGCCACGGCGGCGACGATCGTCTCGGGTGCCATGGCCGAGCGGACCAAGTTCGTCTCGTACATGGTCTATAGCCTGATCATTACCGCGGTTATCTACCCGATCTCGGGGCATTGGATCTGGGGCGGTGGCTGGCTGGCCGACCTGGGCTTCTGGGATTTCGCCGGCTCGACCGTGGTGCACAGCGTGGGAGCCTGGCTGGCGCTTGTCGGCTCGTTTGCCCTCGGTGCACGTACCGGCAAGTTCGACTCGTCGGGCAAGCCCAAGGCGATTCCGGGTCACAACATCATGCTCGTGGCCCTGGGGGTGTTCATCCTGTGGCTCGGCTGGTTCGGGTTTAACCCCGGTAGCACGATGGCCGCTGATGCGAACGCCATTGCGTTGATTACGGTCACCACGAACTCGGCGGCTGCCGCCGGCGCGATTGCCGCGATCTTCACGGCCAAGGCCATGTTCGGGAAGTGGGAAGCCACGATGGCCCTCAACGGTGCTCTCGCCGGCTTGGTGTCGATCACCGCGCCCTGTGCGTGGGTCACCGTTCCCGGCGCCCTGGCGATCGGTGCCATCGGCGGCGTGGTCGTGGTGCTTTCGGTGGTGTTCATCGAGCACACGCTCAAGATCGACGACCCGGTCGGTGCCATCTCGGTGCACGGCACCTGCGGTGCCTGGGGAACGCTGGCGGTCGGGCTGTTCTCGACGGGAACCGGCGAGGGCTCACCGTACCCGGGCCTGTTCTATGGTGGCGACGCCACGCAGTTGATCGATCAAGCGATCGGCGTAGCTGCCGTTTTCGGCTGGTGCATCGTCACCGGTGCGATCACGTTCTTCGGCATCAAGTACACGATCGGATTGCGTGTCACGCCGGAAGAGGAAGCCGAAGGTCTCGACTTCGGCGAACACGGCAACGAGGCCTACCACGGCTTCCAGTTCGCCAGCGAAACCAGTTAATCGTCTGCGATCGAAAGGCCGGCGTCGCCGGGTTGCGGCGGCGCCGGCCTTTTACAAACCCTCGCCTGCGCATTCTGGCTTCTTCACAGAGCCAGAAGGACGCCCCAAAAGACTTGGGCGGGTTTGAAAGAGCTCGCCCAAGTCGGGGTGCGCGCCGGGGCACTCGCTCGCAAAGCCGCTTCCGGGCGGCTTTTTCATGGCGCGCGACGATTCCTCGACGCTAGCGGTGATGGCATGCGTGCGGCTAATGCTGTTGACGATTTCGGCCGATGAACACTAACATCGCCCCCCTTCTTCCGGGCTGTTCAGTCCGGTCCCTTTTTCTCTTCATGGAAGCCCTCGCCATGAAAGCCTGCATGCTTGGCCAAGCGGCCGCGGTGTTGCTGTTGTCAACGGTCGGTCTCTCGAGCTGCGCGGCCATCAAGGCCACCGAACAACCCGACAAGCGAAATATGGACGTGCTGAATGCCGGCGTGCCGCGCACGCACGTGATTGCCGAGCTGGGATCGCCCGTGTGGAGCGATCGCGAAGTGGGCACGAGCGTCGACGTGTTTGCCTTCAAGCAGGGTTACTCCAAAGGCACCAAGGCGGCTCGGGCCCTGGCCCACGGCGCGGCCGACGTGGCCACGTTCGGCTTATGGGAAGTGGTCGGCATTCCGGTCGAGTCGATCGCCGACGGCACCGACGTGCAACTCGAAGTGCACTATGGCCCCGCGCAGACCGTCGACCACGTGGTCGTGATCAAGGGCGACAAAGCCGTGCACCCGCCCAAGCTGTTTGCCTGGAATCACAAGCGCCCGAAAGCCGACGCCGCGACGACCTCCGTCGCCGAAACCTCCCCGCCGCGCGGCAACCGGCATGGGGCCGTGGTGAATACGAGCCACAGCGCGGTGCGCTAAGGCCGTGGGCCGCCTCGAGGTTTCCCCGACTATTGGCGTCGGGCCAACCCGGTAGCAGCGTCCAGGGGCCGGCACGTTGGGTGTTGAAATCGCAGTTTGTGCACCTTGCCGAGGGATTTTGGACAATGGAAGGCACGGCACCGCCGGAAGCGACTGTACCGGAGGAGCGCCCGCGAAAGCCGCGATTGTTGGCTTGGTGGTGCCTATTGCCCGTCGCCGGTTGGCTTGCCGTTGAATTGCCGATCGGTTGGTCCGAGGCGATGCGTCGTGCGTCCACTCCGGCCGATGCGGTTGGTTTTGAATTCGGCCGACTCCTGGGCAGCGCCGTAATTCCCCTGACCGTTGCGTGGATCGCATACCGCATCGGTCGACGGTCAACGCGTGCGGCGAGCACCTGCTTTACGCTAGCGCTGGCGTTGCAATGCGTCCTAGTGCTGGTCGGACGGGAAAGGCCGACGAATTTCGGCGAGTTTGGATTCGAAGTACCAGCGGGCTGGGTCTGCGTGCGGCCCAAGAGTGACGTGTGCAAAGCGATGCTTCTATCGACTGATGCGGCCCAAAACTCGTCGCATAGTGTGTTGATGGTCGACGTCGGTAAGCCCCGCATGGCAACAGCCCGTGAACTCGTTCAACACTTTGAAGACAGCGGCAGCACTCCGCCGAAGGCCATCCACGTTGACGGAATCGAAGGTTTCGTAATGGAGACGAGCAGCGTCGACTGGTCGCATCCCCGCTGCGTCGCAGCCGTCTTTCGCGACGGACAGGTCTACCTGCTCACGGCAGCGGGAAAGGATACGCCCGAGATTACTTCCGCGTTTGGCCAGGTGTTGAAGACGTGGAAGTGGCGATGACGGGTAGTGGTTGCGCTGTTGCCGAGATTGCAGCAGCCTGTCGAAGACCGGCGGGAAGTTGCCCCAGGACCGCGATTGTCGCGTAGCCCCACGCCGAGCCGGTAGAATCACCGACATGTGGAATCTCTCGATCCGCCGGTTGCTGCTGGCGACCTTGTTGTTCGCCGTGGCGTTCGCCGCGGTCCGCGTGCCGTCGCGCGAGCCGTATGGCATCGTGCTGGCCAGCCTCGCTATCGGCTATGCGGCTCTAGCGCTGTTCTACGACGCCAAATGGCTGCGAACCGAGCGAGCCGCGACCCTGTTCCTGGTGTCTGTCATGCTGGGATCGTTGATTCTGCTGGGGGCATCCTGGTCGTTTTGGCTCTCTCGGCGGGGACGCCGCATCGGCAAGCGTCCCCGGTTTTCGGCCTCATCGTGGCCGCCTGCAGCCCCTCTAGCCGACCAGGGGGATCTGTCGTAAAATCTTAAATTCGAACCAGTTCGCCAGCGTAGCTTCAATCGGCAGAGCACCGCATTCGTAATGCGGGGGTTGTGGGTTCGACTCCCACCGCTGGCTCTTTTTTGGGAAGGGGTTACGATCAACCCCTTCTAGTTTTGCACGCTCGGTGCACGTTTCATGCACGGCAGCCCACCAGTGACCTAGATTCACTGTGGAGGGTTGCCATGTGGCTACGCGAGCAGAACCAGACCTACTATTGCCAGATCGACGGCACGCAGCACAAACTCGGCCAGGACAAGAAGGCGGCCGAAGATGAGTACCACCGCCTGATGAGCGACCGGGCCAGCGGCGTCCCACTGGGTACCCGCACGGTCCGGGAAGTCCTTGATGCCTATTGGAAGTGGCTCCAAGGCAACAGGTCCACCGAAACCTGCAAGAGGCGCGAGCCGGTCCTGAAGTCCTTTGGCCTGTCGATCCCTGCGTCCCTACGAGTCCGCGACTTACGGCCGTATCACGTCCAGCGGTGGGTAGACGGGTATTCCTGGGGACCGACGACGCGGCACACCCGGATCACGGTCGTGCAGATCGCCATCAACTGGGGCGTCAAGATGGGCTACGCGCCGTACAGCCCCATCGCCAAGATGGAGAAGCCAACGCCTGCAGTCCGCCAAGAGTTCGTACCGGTTGAACAGTGGCCCAAGTTACTAGATGCATGCAACGATACATTCCGAGACTATGCACTGGTTATGCTTGCCAGCGGAGCACGACCACAGGAGATGGCGAAGTTCGAGGCTCAGCACCTCGACGGCGATCGCCTGGTGTTGCCGATCGTGGATAGCAAGGGCCAGAAGCACTCTACCGTGGTCTATCTGCCTCCGATCGCGCTGGAGGTCGTCAAGCGATTGGCAGAACAATACCCTACGGGAAAACTTTTTCGTAATCGCCGGGGCGTGCAGTGGAACAAGAATTCAATCCGATGTCGCTTTCGCCGCCTCAAACGAATCATGGGCATGCCGAAACTTTGCGCTACGACACTGCGCCACTCATTCGCCCACTATCGGCTTCCGCTGCAGGACGCCTTGACTGTGGCTACGCTATTAAATCACAGAGACACTCGAATGGTGGCGCGACGATACGGACACTTGAGCGCTAATCGAGACTATCTCGCGAATGAAGCTAGTCGAATAGGCTTCCCGACGCTTGACGCTGGGCCAGATGCCGCTCAAGATCAGCCGGTCGAATCCTGATCGTGCCGCGAATTCGTTCACAAGGGAGATTGCCACTTTCAATCTCCCTGTACAAAGTACGTTTCGACACATTGAATTTTTCGGCAGCTTCTGCAACGGTCATCAGATCGCTCGCTGGTTTGATCTCTGCAACTACGCCTGCCAGAATCCTGCGGCACAGGTCGATCGAAATCGGTCCCTGTCGAACACGCGGCACGGAGATACCGACCTGCGCGGCCTTGCGCGTGGCCTGAGCTACAATCGTGCGCAGCTCGTCGAAGTGGCAGGGCTGCAAATCGGGATGCCTAGCCAATTCGTCGAGGTATCGGAGCTGCGAGAGAACCCACTGTTTCATGTTCAAACATAGCTCACTTCTCTCAGCCACGTAGCGGAGATCTAAGGCTAGGGCAGCTGAATCCTTCGCATCGTTTCAATCCCCTACTGCTCGAGGCGGATACGTGATGCGCATTTCATGCACACGCGCCCAGGGCCTTATCAAGTGCAATTGAGCCATAGAAGCGCTCAGGATGCGCTCGACGGCAATACCTCGCACTGCCAATACGGCTGCGATTAGCACCGATGGCAGCGCCAGGGCAACGCCTCCGCGCACATCAGTACGGACCGATGGCCTCGCGATCGATTAAGGACTTCCAAGAGACGTTCCTCAAACTGTGCCGTCAGCATGTAATCCGCATGCCCTGAAAGGGCGCATTCTTCCAGCCCGTGTTCGGTGAATTCAGTTGATGGCGGCGCAGTCCGCCCAGGCCCGGGATGTGCACGTATTCAATGTGGGCATCCCGTAGCGATTGCGACAACGTAGCTTGATTGAATAAGATCAATCCACTTATACGCCAGTACGCGCCGCACGCTTTCGTAATCCAGTTCCTCGCCTAACCCCAGCCACCTTGTCAAGATATTGCGAGCCCTACGTCGTCGCCCGGAAATACGTGCCATCGACCGAGGCCACAAAGAGCACATACTCAGCGGTCCATCGACCCACACCTCGCAGTTGCTGCAATTTGGCCAACGCCGCGTCATCCGGCACCTCAGCTGCGCCACCAGATTCAGCGTTCCATTGTCAATCGCACCCAATTCGATCATCGCGTAGACATTCTGCCAGCTGAACCCGAGTAGGCGAAGTGCGTCGGCGAAATTCCTTGCCGAGATGCTTGCTCTGCCGGCACCTTCTACGTGCTCACAGGGACACCGATGACGATTCACTCCGCAACACTATGCCTTTCTTGTCTGGGAGGCCGGATTCGATGAGATCGTTGGCCAGATCTAGGGACGGTCGCATATGTACTGGGCGGATCTTGGGCGACATCAATCTATTGCAATCAATCATCATGAGGCGGGTGGATTCCGTAACGACATCCTAAAGAGAAAACTCGTGAGCCCTTTGGACGCGAGTCCGGGCTGTGAAGCGTTTTCATGTTGAGTGCGATGCGCGCGGCGTCTTCAGCCGTGGACAATCACATCGCTCGGCTAACCTGCACGCGGCCTCCTTCGGCTACGCATCAGAGTTCTTCTTCTGATCTTTCCAATTCGAATCGCGCGCAATGGCTTTGTCGAGTGGTCGCAGCACGGCCAGGACAACAAGTGACACCAAGCCAGATGCGGCTGCCAAGGTGTACTCGCCCAGGCCGGCCACGGTGCCGAGAGCCGCCGCCAGCCAAATGGAACTTGCTGTCGTAAGTCCCTTGACTTCTAATTGAGAGTTGAGCTTGAGAATCGTGCCCGCGCCGAGAAAGCCGATTCCTGCTGCGACTCCCTGGATCACACGAGTTACTTCGTTCGAATCGTTCGGCGCGACTGCCAAAGCGGCGATGGTGAAGATGGCCGCGCCTATAGACACCATCATGTGCGTTCTTAGTCCTGCCCATCGCCCATGTAGTTCTCGCTCGAGGCCTAACAGTCCACCGAGTAGTACGGCAACACACAGCCGCATGCAATTAGCGACGAATTCACGGAACTCATTTGGAGTCTCGATCCAGTCGATCATCTTTCTGTGCTCCTTGGGATTGTTGGAGAATGATCGGCCAGGCCCTCGCTAACGTGCTCTTGGTCGCCAACGACGGCTCCCTGTCGCTATGTGGTTTACGTTGGGTAACGGCAGACAAGTTCGAACGCGTTCATGCCATGGCTGGGTTCATGCTACTTGCGTCGATGCCGAGCTTTCGCATCGCATCAGAAGGTGTGGCCGTGGGGAACATCGGACGATGTGTTGCATACTCGATGTGCGAATACGTCCATCGCTTCATTCGTGTTTCGGATACACTTCGAGAGCAAGGCACGGGTGTAGGTGATGAGGAAGCCTGCAAATGGCGGTCGGTCATTTCGCGCGGCGCGCGATCGGCCTAACCGCTCCGACCGAACGTTCGGGAACGAGCTCGCCTCGCATGATCTGCCGCGAATCTGGCGCATCGATGCCGACCTTCACGCGATTCCCAACGATCTTCAGCACCGTGATCCATACGTCGTTTCCGATGGCGATTCGCTGATCGGCCTTGCGCGACAACACTAGCATGGCAAAAGTCCTCCTTGCAATACGATCTAGATTGACACTAGCTTCAGGAACTGGCTCATTTATGCGCGGGATTCGTTTGTTTGGACGGTGGACGGAGGTTGACCACATACGCGCGTGAGGGACCGTGTGAATGCGTGCGCCCCTGTTCGTCACGGGGTGATCGCCTGACAATTGTCGGAGAGCGCGCAACTGTCTGTTCTCTTGGTCGATGAATCCAGACACCAGATCGTGTGCCTCAACGTCACCTGCCAACTCGACGGCCACTGCTTCTAGGAGGCGGACGATCTGCCTCTGATCTTCGATAACGAGGGGGAGAACGTAGCGGATGCATAGGTCGTTCAGCGCCGCAAAGGCGGCTGGAAACGTTCGCGACAAGACATGCCCATGACGCTCCACCAGCAGTTCGCCGATTCGAGTGGCACGGTCATCGTGATTTGTCGCCACACGCGCGACAGTGTCGTCGATCGCGCGAGAGTCGCCATCGACCCACGGTCGCGCGAACTGCAAATAGTTCGCCAGCGAGTATTTGAGGGCGTTCATTGCACGGCTCAGGGCATCGACTGTCAACGGTGATGTCATTTGTGGTTTCTCCTCTAGCACGCTCGTGCGCCAATGGACAGGCTTGCTCATAGTGCCGCGTCGCCCGCCTTCTCTGGCTGGTACAGAATGTCATCTACAAGCAATCGCCGAACACCGGCCGGGACCGGCCACTCGATCACGTCGCCGATGCTGCAGCCAAGAATCGCAGTGCCAACGGGCGCCAAGATAGAGATTCGATTCTCACCAGGGTCGGCCATTCGCGGATAAACAAGCGTGTAGACTTCGGTTTCGCCAGTGTCCAGATCGCGGAGCCGAACCCTGGAGTTCATAGTCACTACGTCACGCGGAACGGAGCTCCCGTCCACGATGCGGGCACGTGTTATCTCGCTCTGTAGAGCGTCGGAATAACGTCTCTGTCCATTGGGCTGCTCGCGGCTGGCGTCGATCAGCACCTGTAGGCTCCGATGGTCCTGTTCCGTTATGCAAAGCGGTTTCATGAACATTTCACATCCTCCTAGCGAGATGATCTCATTGGGCACATGAGCGCGCCGAACAAGCAATTCAAGGTTTCAATGTGGATCAGTGTCCGTGGACACGGTACGGTTCCGGCACTTCAATTGTGTTGGCCGCAATTGGTAGCGACACACCCTTCATGACGGCATGTCGCGCCAACTGCTTGACGTAGTAAGATCCCGCCTTGCCGCGGATTACGACGCCGTCGCGGTGTACAGAGATGCTTGCGCCATGCAGGCGACCGCGCAGATGGTTCGTCAGATGTTCCATTACAAGTTCGATTTCATCTGCAACGACCGCTTCGCCGTCGAGGGATTGTCCGCGTCCGATCATACCGCCATCCTCCACAGGCACTGCATGGAGCCATCGCGCATGCCACTTTGACGGCAAGCGCGACTCTAGCTGTGAGCATGCAACCGATCATTCGGCCCTGGCGTTCGAATGCACTCATGCCAGAATTCCGTTGGCACCGAGTTCATTTCGAACACCATGGCTGCCACAAGACCGTCTTCACTTTCCCACTCGCCTAGTCTTTGCCCTTGAGCCAACTCCACCAGGTTCTGCACTCGGGCGGCCGGATCGCTTGCGGAGGTTGTGCCCATTGCGACGAGGGCACACACGATTCGGCCGCCATTCCGCTGCCGAATACGAAACACACGAAGGCAATACTGTCGCACGCCGCTAAGCGAGTCCGTGGCGAGCGTCTTTGCAATCGCGTCCCACAAGTTGCCAACTCTTCCGCGTTCCCTCATTGATCCGCCTCCGTGAATGTCAACAGACCACGATCATCTAAGGGCGTCTGCGCTGCGCGCCGCCTACTTGCGAGACTGCGTCGTTGCGCCCCTAATCGCTTGCTGCGACGGCGCCCCTGCTCACGCCGCACGGCTCGGATAGCGCGTTTGATTGCGATTGGAACCCCGACAAAGGCATCACAGTCCCGATGGCGAACAATAATGTTGCCCGCCGGTTCTAGACGAACAACGACTCCAATGGCGTGATCGCATCCTCCGCGAGGCCCATTGACGTCTCGTATTGAAATTGCAATTGACCGAATTCCTTTCGATGTCCGCAACAGCTTGCTGATCCCTCGGGCTTTTATGAGTTCGCGCACGGATTCATTAAGCCTTCGATCGCGTCCTTTGACCCAGAGGTGCATGGCCACTTCCTTTAGTCTTGCTGACAGTCAACGGCTTCCGTCCCAGGCAGTGGAGTACATCCAACGCGCTGATTACCCCGACCACTACGCCATCGTGATCGATCACGAACAGTCGACGCACTTTGCGCTCAACCATCTTCTCACAGGCCTCGGCCAGTGATGCATCAAGACTCACCGACACCACAAATGGCGTCATCACTTGGTCCACTGTGACCGAGTTGGGCCGTGTTGAATCGTGCTGCGCCTTCGCCTCGTTGATGAAGTCGCCAAGCATCTGCGGCGCTTCGAGGTCGCCACTTGAGAATCGGACTATATCGGTGCGACTCAACACGCCGACCGGCTTGCCAGCATCATTGATGACCGGGGCGGCACTGATGCTGCGCTTGGTCAGAAACGCGGCGGCGTCTTTTAGCGTTGCATGTGCATCGATGGAAATCGGATTCGACGTCATCGGCCCCCGAGCGGTGCTCGCAGTTAGAGTCATCGTGGCGGCGGTCATGCGTCTCCTCCTTCACAAATGGCGAGGTCAATCTTGCAACGACAATTGCAAAGGCCGTGCCGCCGTCGATGGCATCGTAGTGAGACAGCGATCTAGGAGTTTCTACCATCGGAGGCACCGCGAGTCGCCAATGCGAGGTGACACTGTAAACTTCTCGGGACACCGCCACTTGCTTACCATCCTCGAACTTGAGGCATGAGGGAATAGTGGGTTGCGACTAATCGATCGCAACAACACTCTTAGGGAAAGCAATCGGAGCGCACAAGTGACGAGAACCAAGTATCGCCGCGATCTCCGTGCCCATTCGTTGTATGGCGACCAGCCAGTGTGAGCAGCGCGACTACGCTGCAATCTGGCCGCCATCTCAATGTCGTACTTCTTCCTAAGCTCAGGGTTGCGGGAGAGCCATTCATCGAGCGATCGCTTTGTCAATCCGTAGATTGGTTCAAACTTGTCCAATTCCGACGGATCTGCGCCAATCCCGAAAGCGCGTAGTATTGTCTTGAACATCGGCCGTCCTTCATCGAACCCGTATGCGTAGGTCACTCCGTGGCTATCGTCTGCATCCAACGCCAAAGTGAGCGCGCCAGCGAGCGACCGTGCGATTCTGCCGGCTGATCCAATGGGCGAAACACTAAGACTGGTACCTTGGCCGTGCGCGCCACCGAGGCCGCAACACTCCCCTTCACCAGTCGCGCCAATCCGTGCCGCCCATGCGTGGTCAAGGCGACCATGTCGATCCCTTTTTCCTTGATGAGTGATACTATTGCCGGGGCGGTCCGCTGGTTGCTGATTATGAACTCAGTATTGACGTTTGGCACCCGTTGTTTGAGTCGCATTGCAGCTCCTTGTAGGTGACCACGTGCGCCAGACCGGTCGGGCCAGAATTCAGCCTCGCCAACATGTTGCAAGTGAGCGAGCGTGAACCGCGCACTACTCAGCGAGCCGATGTCAACGGCAGCGTCGAAGACGTTTTCGGAGAAGCGTGTGCCGTCAAGCGGAATCAAGACGTGCCGCGGCATCGGGTCGCGTGTCAAATCAACCGGGAATCGGGATCCGCCGACCAGCAGCACCGGGCAGCTCAATCGCCGAATCAGCGAATCGGCAAGGCTGCCGTGCAGCAGCCTACCCACGAGTCCTCGACCATGGGTGGCCATCACAACAGCAGAAGCGCCGGCGGCGGCCTCGCTGAGAGATTCCGTGATTTCGCCGCTCTCAACGACAATGCCAGCGACCTCGGTATCGACCAATCGGCGTACTCTGCCAGCGATGGACTGCACATACTCCTGCTTCTTGCGCCTGAGTCGGTTGATCAAGCTGTCGCTGTAGTATTGCTCCCAAAAACTGACGGAATCCCGCAGAGAATGCACCTGAACCAGCCGCACTTTCGCGCCCGATCGGCGAGCGATCGCTATCGCATGCGGAAGGGCGTGCTCGGCGAACGAGGTGCCGTCCAACGGGACAACGAGCGAGCGGAGTCGAGAGAAGGGAACGACCCAGCGCCCAGAACTTTCTTCGCGACTCGGTACACGGAAATCATATGCGCGCAGCCAGCCATTGAAGTGCCTTATCCGATTGGCGCCAATAACATCTGCTTGTTGCGGGTTAGGTTCGCGCTCTCGGTTCATTTCTGACAAGCCTCTCGATTCGGTACTTCCGGTGTCGGCGACGCCCCAGGGCTTAATCGCGACTTTCACCGGCTGCCATCTTGTGCCTCGATTCTGTTCCAACGCCGTCAGTGCGGTCGTTCGCTGGCCGCCGGACGGCACTCGTGACTTGAGCAATCGGCGCGCCAAAGGTATGCCCGCCCGTAGGCCATGGGAATCACGCGGTCCAGATGCAGGAGGTAGCGTCATAACCAAGTGGAAGCGTCACCGTATGTTGACAGTGTCGACGCCCGTTACCTCCTTAGCCGCCGTATGAACGGCACATACTACGTGTGCGTGTTGGCATAAGAACTGCTTTATGCGACATCGAGACAAGTAACTCCGTTTCCAGCCTTCGACGTTGTCCAAAAATGAACTCTCGCAACCCCTACGTTGGAAAGCCGTCTGGCGCTAGTCATTCTTGTGTCACCGACACTGATCGATGCCGCCTCGGCCGATTGCTGGCCAGTCAGGAGAGCCGGGCGTGGGGCGAGGCTCGCTGGCGATCGAATCTCGAATGGGCTCTTGAACAAGCCCAGGCAGTAGACCCGTGCGGCGCACCGAAAGACCTGGTGACGATGAACACCACGGTAGTTTTGGCGGACCTCGCGACCAACCAGCGGCGGACCGTCACACTCGTCTATCCCGACGATATAGACCTGGTCTGCGACGGCGTTTCAGTATTTGAGCCGCTGGGGGTGGCGCTACTCGGATGCACGGCGGGCGATGTGATACAATGCCCAGCCGAGCACTGTCATCGCCGCTTCCGTGTTGCCGAAGTCATCCGCCAGCCTGAGCAAACGGGCGCTTGGTACTTATGAACAATCGGGCTGGGGCGGAGAGTGGACCAGACCCTATTCGCATTTTTTTTTGTGGCCCCTGTGGCGTCCCCTCAAGTGCGCAACAAACGACTTCAGAACAAGGCAGGCAGGTCTGTCGACTCCCAAATCGCGGCCAATGATCTCGAGTGTTTTCGCGCGGTGGCCGATTACACGCCGGACTGGGAGAGCTGGCACGCGCCAGATGCGCGGCTCGTGTGGGTCAACCCGGCTGTCGAGCGCATCACCGGTTACACAGTGGACGACTGCCTGTCGATGCCCGACTATCCAATGCCGATCGTCGAACCGGTAGATCGAAACATCGTCGCTGAAGCGCTTGCATCGGCGCGAGAGCAAAAGTCGGGAGAGTTTTTGGACTTCCGCAGTCTGTCCCGCACCGGAGAGTCACGTTGGATGTCGCTTTCATGGCAACCAATGTATGACAGCGGTCGCCGACATTTGGGCTTTCGGACGAGTGTGCGCGACATCACCGAGCGACAAGCGCTTCGCGAACAGCTCCGCCTTTATGCCGAGCACCTCGAACAGCTTGTCCAGGAGCGAACGGAGAAACTCAGGCAACTCGAACGACGTCAGCAGCAGATGGAGAAGCTGGCTGCCTTGGGCGAGCTCGCCGCCGGCGTTGCACACGAAATCAATAACCCACTGGCGGGAATGCGCAACGCCTTCGAGCTGATCAGGACGTCGCTTACTCCGGACCACGAACATTTCGAATTGCTCGGGCAGATCGACAAGGAAATCGAGCGGATTAGCGGAATTACGCACCAGATGTACCAGCTATACAAACGTGCCCCGCAACAGCCGTCCGAGTTCGTCATCGCACAGACGGTTCGCGAAGTAATCGACATGCTGGAAAGCACCGCCGCCAAACACCAGGTTCACTTGCGCTTTGACATGGTTGATGAGTCGATTCGTGTGTGCCTTGTTGAAGGAGAAGTCAAGCAGATCCTCTACAATGTAGTCAAAAATGCAATTCAGGTATCGTCGCCCGGTGACGAAGTTATCGTCACGCTTCAACAGGATGCGACGGAAGTCTTGCTGCACATCAAGGATCAAGGGCCCGGCATTCGCCCCGACATCCAGCACCGCATTTTCGATCCCTTCTTTAGCACAAAGGACGGCGACGCGCAAATGGGTATGGGTCTGGGCCTTTCAGTGTCGCGCAATCTCGTCGAAGCCATGGGCGGGCGCATCGACGTTACTAGCGAGCCCGATCGGGGGAGCGTCTTTTCAATCGTGTTTCCTCAACGTACTGGTTCGTCACAGGGGGTAGCGAATGGCTGAGAAGGTGCCGCGCATCCTCATTGCCGATGACGAGCCGCGTTTCTTGAGAACCACCGCCCAATTACTGCGGAAGGCTGGCTACGAATGCACCTGCGCCGCGGATGGACACGCGGCACTCGAGGCGCTGTCAAGTCAGCCAATCGACTTGGTTCTTTCCGATCTTAACATGCCAGGGAATCTGAAGCTGGAACTCCTGCATCACGGACGACAACGATGGCCGGATACCCCATTGATCGTTGTGACTGGAGCCCCATCGCTCCCCTCAGCGATCGAAAGCGTGCGACTTGGGATTGCTGATTATTTGCTTAAGCCCGTCAAGTACGACGATTTGCTCTCCAGCGTGCGACGCGCTCTGGCCCACCGCGCCCGTCGGCCCCCGAGATTACCGAAAGACTCGGCCGAAGTGGGCCGGTTTCCGGAGTTGGTCGGAGATAGTCCGCCGATGCGGGAGTTATTTGAGATCATCGAGCGCGTGGCCGGCAACGACGCCAACGTTCTGATCACAGGCGAGAGCGGCACTGGCAAGGAAGTCGTCGCGCGGGCCATTCATAACCGCAGCTCTAGGGCGAAAGGAGCGTTTCAGGTAATCGACTGCACCGCTATCCCAGAGACACTCTTTGAATCACTGCTGTTCGGCCACGCCAAGGGTTCGTTCACCGGCGCAGTGAAGGACCAGGTTGGACTGCTGAGCGAGGCCCATGGCGGCACAGCCTTCATTGACGAAATCGGTGAATTGCCGGGTCCGCTGCAGGCAAAGTTGCTTCGAGTGATACAGGAACAAACCTTTGTTCCACTCGGCATGAGGGTTCCGGAGCAAATCGACACGCGCTTCATCTGCGCCACCAATCGTGACCTTGAACTGGAAGTCAATTCCGGGCGGTTCCGCCGAGACCTATTCTATCGGCTGGCGGTAATCCACATAGACTTGGCGCCGCTGCGGCGGCGCGGAGATGACGTTGTGCTGCTGGCGAACCATTTTCTCGAGCAGCTTCAAACGGCAGATTCCCGTGTTGGCGGGTTCGCCTCCGAAACCATTGACTTGTTCAAACGCTATCCTTGGCCCGGGAATATTCGCGAACTTCGCAATGCCGTCGAACATGGCCTGGCGATGGCCTGTACCGACGTGATCGTTCCGAGTGACCTCCCGGCGGCCCTTCAACGCTGTGCTCTGAACACAAATGCCTCGACTTCAGGTTATCCAGCGTACGGATCTCGCGCGGAGGCTATAGAGGGGGCCGAGCGTGACTATCTTGTGGCCCTGCTGAGCGAGAACGCAGGCAACGTGGCCGGTTCGGCGAAGCAAGCAGGGATGTCCCGACAAGGGCTCCACAAGCTTCTCAAAAAGCACAATCTCGACGCCGGCGAATTTCGCCAGTAGATCACAGCGTCACGGCGTGGCGACACTGTCAACAATTGTGTGTTGAAACCTCCGAAACAGCACCGGTGAGAGTTGCGGCGAAGCAGGTTCGGCAATCGCCGCCGTCATTTCTGCACCGCCGCTGCAACGTCGTCTTTTACTGTCTTTGGCCCGCAAATTGCATGATAGTTCCGCGCTTCCCTTCCTCCTTCTCATGGTTGCTTGCAATGATGCGCCGACAAATCATATTGACCACCGAAGACTATCAACGGCTCGAATCGCTGCTAGCGTCGAACCTGGCTCGGATAGCTGGCGACAAGGAGCGATTGAACGAACTACGGGCCGAATTGGACCGGGCGCAGGTCGTGCCGCAGGAGGAAGTACCCGAGGACGTGGTGACGATGAATTCCGCCGTCGCGCTGCGAGATCTAGATACGAACGAGTTCGAAACTTACACGCTCGTTTACCCAGATCGCGCCGATATCGCTAACTATAAACTCTCGGTCCTCGCGCCGATCGGCACGGCCATTATCGGCTACCGAGTTGGTGATGAACTTAAATGGCGTGTGCCCGCTGGATGGAGGCGATTGAAGGTCGAGCAGGTAATTTTTCAGCCTGAACGCGCCGGAGTGCTTGACTTATAGAGGTTGCCAACGCCGAACATCTGCGATGGGGTGGGTCGGTAGACTCAATGCACTCAAGTTGCACGCCTCGGTATCAGTCGGCATAAGGATTCTGCGGTGCGCTACCTAGCTCTTGTCACGGACTACGATGGCGTGGTCGCTACCGACGGCCGAATGTCGCTAGCCACCGTCAAAGCAATCGAGCGACTGCGGATGTCTGGTCGACGCGCTATTCTGGTTACGGGCAGGCGGCTTGTGGATCTTTTGGGGGTGTGTGGGAATCTAACCCTATTCGACTACGTCGTTGCGGAGAATGGAGCTGTGCTCTTTGATCCGCGCTCTCGTCAGGAAACACTTCTAGCCAAGGCGCCACCCGCGGAGTTCATTGAACGCTTGCAAGAACTGGGAGTCGCCCCGCTCGAGATCGGCCGCGTCATTGTCGCGACCTGGCTGCCTCACCATACGACCGTGCTTGACGCAATCCAGGAGGCCGGTCTCGAATTGCAGATTATTTTCAACAAGTCGGCCGTAATGGTCTTGCCCTGCGGAGTGAACAAGGCCACGGGTGTCGACCATGCGCTACGGAAGCTTGGATTGTCGCCGCACGAGGTGGTGGGAATCGGCGATGCGCAGAACGATCACTCCTTTCTCGAGGCGAGCGAGTGCGCTGTGGCGGTGTCGAATGCGTTGCCCTCGACTCAGAAGATTGCGGACATCGTTACCGAGCATGAGAATGGTCACGGAGTGACAGAATTGATTGATCATCTCGTTGCCGACGACTTGCATCGGATGCGAGGCCGCGTCAAGCGGCATCTCATTCCGATCGGCAAGCGCGAAGATGGGGTTTTGGTGACCGTTCCTCCTTACGGCCTCAACATTTTGATTGCTGGCCCGTCTGGCACTGGGAAGTCTACCGTCGCATCGGGGATTGTTGAGCGGCTTGTTGAACTGGCCTACCAGCTATGCATTGTCGATCCTGAGGGTGACTATGGTACTTTGCAGGACATCATCACTCTTGGCAATCAGCGACACGCCGTCACAGTAAATGAAGTGTTGGCATTGCTGGAGGATCCCAAGATAACACTGAATGTCAACTTGCTCGGTATTCCGCTGGCCGATCGACCGGAGTTTTTCGGTCAATTGTTCCCCAATTTGCAGGCCATGCGCACCCGGACAGGTCGTCCCCATTGGATTGTGCTAGACGAGGCTCATCATATGCTCCCGATCGAGTGGTCGCACCTCGGCCACGCATTGCCGCAAAGATTGGGGGAAACGGTTCTGGTCACCGTTCATCCCGATCATCTCGCTCCCGAAGTGCTCTCGATGGTCGATGCAGTGGTCGCAGTTGGACCCGCACCCGATAGGACGATCCAAAGGTTTGCCAGCGCGATCGGGCAGTCAATCTCTTGGCCGAACGGCCTCGTTCATCAACGCGGCAGAGCCGTATTCTGGTTCCCAAGGCAGAATGAAGCACCGTTCGCGGCTGAGGTACTTCCGGGGCGCGCTGAGCGCATCCGGCATCATCGCAAGTACGCCGAAGGAAACATGCGGCATCGCAGCTTCTTCTTTCGAGGCCCCGGGAACCGCCACAATCTCAGATCCCAGAATCTGGTGATGTTCTCCCAGATTGCCGAGGGAATTGACCAGGATACCTGGCTGTTCCATCTGCGACGGGGAGACTACTCGCGCTGGTTCCGCGACTCCGTGAAGGACAAGTACCTGGCAGATCAGGTAGAACGCATCGAGCGGCGTCAGGATCTTCAGCCAGCGGAAACCCGCCAATTGATCCGTGCTCTGATCGAAGCCCGGTACACCCTGCCTGAATAGCTGCATCGGTTGTGATTGTTCTTGGCGTCGGGCTCGCGCCTACTAGCGAGCAGTCACGCCGACCGCAATCGCTGCGCTCAGCCGGGTTGAAGTGTCGATGAGCTGTTCGTGTGTCCAAAGAGCGCGACATTCGCGCTGAGACGAGAGTCATGGCCGGTGACATTTGTGTAGTCCAGTGCAGGACTTGCACGCAGCTAACGGCGAATTCTGGCCATTCCCACCCGGCTCAGCCGCCTAGATGAGCCGGGTGGGGGATGGGCACGAGGCAAGCGCGGATTGGAGAATCTCACACTATATCAATTGCGTCGGTCGGCAGCTATGAATCGCAGCAGGAACATGGTGAAAGGCGGTATTGTCCCCTCGACCAGTACCGCTTAGCGAGCATGTCACGCGTCGGATGCTGTCAGTCATGCCAGCAGCTAGCTCGCCCGTGAGTTTGGCTGCGACACTTGGACCCGCATCGACCTGTTGACCAATCCTTCGCGGACGACGGAGGCCATGTAGCCGCAACGGCCCACAATGACATCTTTGAGGGAGGGGTCGATAGAGTCCAAGACATAGCACGGTTTGCGCGGCTGCTCGAGCCGCAGCAACACGTTGCCGATCTCCAGCAGCGTGCCCGGGGGTAGGTGTTGCACGTGGAGCCCAGAGACAGTCAGGTTCTCCCCGATCGCGCCGGGATAGAGGTGAAAGCCTTCGCCTTGCAACTGCGTCAGGATCTCCCAGTCGAATAAGCTTACCGCGCGGTCGGGACGATTATGTTTGTCATGCGCATGCTCGTCACCTTCTAAGCCGTTCGTCGTGACTCGTGCCCCATCGACCGAGCGCTTGGGAATGCTCCCGGAGGAGACACACACGGCGACCAGATTACCGGCTGGAGATGCCATCGTTCGTACACTTCGCTCGCCCATTCGCTACTTGAATGCCCTGCTGCTGACGGAGATTTCGCCCACATCCTTGGTTTCGCCATCTTTAAGCTTAAGTTTGAACCGCCCCCTCTTCCAATCCTTCTTGGCTTCAAGAGTGCCTCCAGCGCCTGCGCCCTTTTCGTGCCACACCTGAATCTCGATCTCCTCGCCGGCCGGAAGGTTGGTGGTCTCGAAGCTGCCGTCCTTGGCGGATACGGCAACATATGAGTCATTGCGCGCCAGGACATATGCCTTCATCCAGGGGTGGATGTTGCACGTAACTGGTACGGGCAAGGATTGTTCGCGATTGAACTTGTGCTTGAGTTGGCCGCCCGCCGGAAGCAGCGGGTTGATGGAAGTATCGGCCAGCGGGCTGATGTTTGTATTGTGACCGATCGGATCGCTGTTCTTGATCACAAGGGTCTGATCGACACGCAAGGGCAGCACGTGCGACAGGAACACGCAATCCTTCTGGTCGAACTCAACTTCGTTGGTGGCTGGCTTGTTTTGCGACTCATGCACGCGACTCACCTTGCGAGGATAGACAACGATGTTCGCGATTCCCTTCGACGCCGAATCCACAATCAGTGACTCGTCCGGGATTTCATGCTTGTCGCAAACTGTCGAGTCCTTGCCGGAAGTAGACAAGAATTTCACAGCAGGCGGCGAACCGTCGTAGACGAAGCGCCCCTTAAGTGTGGCCCAGCCATCGGCCGCCACTGCAATCGCCGGCACAACAACGCAGCAGCTGGCAGCGCAAAGCGAGACGCATTTTCCGATCGTTCTCATGGCATTCTTCCCCATTGTTCGATTCAATCTGGATTCAGGAGGCATCCTGCGCATTCTTCGGGTCGCTCGACCATGGTGGGCGCCACCTGTGCCGATAGCGTCGGTAGCCCGGCCATCGACCGATCCGCGGCCACCAGCGCCGCGAGCAATCGCGATACGGCCTCGTAGAATCCATCGGGATCCTGCCTGCTCAACAGGCGGGCAAACGTTGGCACCCACCACAGCAGGTGTTCTTCAAGGAATTTGCGCCCGGCGGCAGCACAAACGTCTCGATGCTCCGTTCGACTGGGGTGATCACTTTCCATGGCCGCTTGTTCGAGGCCCAACAGCAAGGCCATGAATTCCAGCTCCAGCACGAGGTGATCTTGACGCTCGGGATGCGTGGCGGAAGGTTCGAGCCCGAACGCCCGATAGAAACCCGCGACGTCGGCCAGCCCATGCGAGCGTTGAAAGGTGAATTTGCTGTTGATGTACTCGGTTTCGTAGGGCGGACAGTTGCTCGAAACCAGCAATCCAAATGTCTGCTCGTACGCGGCATTGGCAGCCTCTGTGGTGGCGGGCAACCGCGCGAACACAGGGGCGGGGTCGAGATCGACAAGCGGGAGTTCCCCGCGGCCCAGTGAGTGGGCGCTGGCGCTTGGCTCGCCACGAACGACCGCCGCAGCGGCGCTTACCAACTGCGCGGTCGAGTCAAGCGCGAGCTGATCCCATGAGCCGCCACGAGGATCGGCCAATGTCCATGCCACAAAGCGATACAAGGTCCGCCGCGCGGAACACAGCACGGGATCGAACTCAGCCTCGCCAGCTGATCTGGTCGCAACGGCGTACTGCATATTCATTTCTTGCCATCCATCGGCCTGAAGTTCATTTGTTCATATAGAGTTCACGTGTGCTTCAGCCGGCCGCTCGAACGTTGGCTCCTCGATCGTGACACGCACCACTTCCTCGCCGAGCTTGTTGAAGCCGATCACCGTGTCGTTGTAGAGTTCCTGAACTTTCGTTTCGCCCGAGGGCATGGTCACTTCCATCTCGCAGACCTTGGGGCCTTCTTCAATCTCATAGCGGAAGACGATCTGCTGATTGGCCCGGAACAACTGCAGTACGGCCAGCAGCTCGCGATCGGGACAGCTATACTGCTCGATCGCGTGATCGACGCCCGGGCCGAACATCTGAATCAGGTAGTCGCGTGGCACCCAGCGCGGCGGGATGTAAAAACCGTTGGGCTCCGTGCCGAATTGTGGGTATAGCGGCAACGCCACTTGCCGTTGACGGATCAAGTAGTGGAGCGGGTTCTTGGGATCGTCGGCCCAAGTGCCGTCCGGGTTTTTCTTGATCAGCCCTTGTAGTCGAATCTTACCCACGCAGGCCGCCATGCAGCGGGTCTCGGCCGGGGCGCCGGTCGGACTTAGCGTACGGTCCTTTCCCTCGATGCGCGGAAAGCAACCAATGCACTTTTCGCTGGTTCGGGTGGTGGGCCGATACATGGCTTTCTTGTACGGGCAACCTTCCACGCACTTGCGATACCCGCGACAGCGACTTTGGTCGATCAGCACGATGCCATCTTCGGGCCGTTTGTAGATCGCCTGGCGCGGGCAGGAGGCCAGACAGCCGGGATACGTGCAATGGTTGCAGATCCGCGCCAGATGAAAGAACCACACCTTGTGTTCAGGCAGTTGGGCCGACGCGCCGTATTGGCCATCCTGTTTAAAGGGTCCGCCGGTCGCGGTGTCTTCGTGGATATTGGGATGCCGCCACTCGTCGTCCGTCGGCAGATAGCCCAGTGCCGCCTGCGGACCGTCTGGACTTGGACGCTTCTCGGCGGCTTCGAAGATCGTCATCCCCTGGAAGGTGCCATACGGCTTGGTATCCGAATCCTTCTCCGCAATGTTCCAGACCTGCTGGCCGGGATTCGCCTCCTCAAGCATGTTGAGCAGTTTGCTATCCCAGTTCTGCGGATATCCTCCGTACGGCTTCGACTCGACGTTGTTCCACCAGATCAACTCCTGGCCTTTGGAGAACGTCCAAGTGCTCTTGCAGGCCATCGTGCAGGTCTGGCACCCAATGCAGCGATTGGGGTTGAACACGAAAGCAAACTGCCATTCGGGAAAATGAGCCTCGTGCGGATAGCTCATCTCGCGCCCCAGCTGCCAGTTGTACACCTCAGCCATAATTGTTTCCTTTCGTTGCTCCAGAGGTGCGAATCTGCACCAACTGTTCTGGCGGCGGGCTACAGAATGTGGTTTTCACTCGAACGACGGCCACGCGACCTAAGAGGTCTGTCAACCGACGACGCAAGTCCTCCTCGCCATAGTGCAGCCACAATCCATGGGCGGCCACGTAGAATGGATCGCGAAACAAGGGCAGCAGCTCGTCTAGCCCCCAACCCATGCGTGCGTACTCTTCGACCAACAGACGGAGCATCAATTCAGGATCACCGGGAACCTCGACGGCGAACAGGTTCATCGGATCCTCGGGCTCGACAGGTCGAGTCGCCGGGTGAACTTTTGGCACGTACTGGCTGGATGAATCGGTCACGGCTTCACTCCTCGATGCGAACCAGGGCACCGCTCAGGTACAGCTCGTTCTGGTTGGTTTTGCCCGTCGGACCGTAGCCGGTTGTGGCAGGCTTCCAGACGCCCTTGCCTCCCAAACCTCCGTCCTCGGCCTTCGTAATGCGCACCAATGTCTCCTTCGGCACGGTATTGATGGCATGGTTGTCCACGTCGGCCCCAAAAACGAATCCCATCGCACCGGTCTTCTTGTGAAACAGAGTGTCGGTCTGGTGCATGGGCATCATCCAGTTGCGAGTGATGCTCTGGTGCGAGCCATAGCGATAGCTGGCCTGATAGCCCGTTTCGGCGGCAAGCGCTCGGCCGTCGGGCCGTGATTCGTGGGCTTTGACGGACCTCTCGGTTGCAATCCAACCCGTGTGCTTCATGATCGAGAAGTTGTACGGCAGTCCGGGGTTGATCTTGACCCGAACCATGCAGCGAAACGCCTTGTGGCGGGGTCCTTGGTCGTCTTTCCAGCCGACGTAGGGCCGATCCAGCTCGTTGGCGTCGACATAGACGTAGTCGCCTTCGTGCAGTCCCATGGCGGCCGCGGCCTCGGGATTGAGTTGAATCTGCCGATCGGCGACGCCTGGCGCGCGCTTATCCTTGCGGTGCGGGTCGCCGAAGTTGTCGCTCCAGATCCAATGCCAATCGACTGTCGACCAGGACGAGTGCGTCGAATGCCGGCTCTTGGGCGTCGAGCAGAAGAACCGGTAGCCTTGTTCCCAGAGCGGATTGACCGTCTCCTTAACTTCGGCCCACCCCATCTTCACGTTTCGAACCTGCCGCAAGTCGGGATCGATCGTATCATGCGGAATGCCGAAGTCGGCGGGGCGAACGAACTCGCTCGTGGAAACGATCACATTCGGCAGGTAAGGCGTCGCCTCCACGGCCTCACGGTGCACGACCAGATTCTCGCCGAACTCGATCGCTTCCGGCAGGTCACAGTAGCTCGCCAGTCGACCGCTGTCGGTATAGAATGGAATCGAGTCCTGGACTTGCTCCCAGAACGCGACGCGTGGATACGACCGAAAGAGCATCAGTGCCGCTCCAGGCTCACCGCCATACTCGCCGGCCAGCAGCTTATCGACGTTGTAGGGCCCATCTGTGCCGCGCGTCGTCGTGGAACCGTCGAAGACGCGCTGAAGGTAGACCTTCGCCTTCTTGTCCGTAACGAACTTGAAGTAATCAGCGAAACGGGCATCCCCCGTCTTCTCGGCCAACGCCCGGGCCGTGCCGGCGAAGACCGCCGCATCGTCGATCGAATCGTGGACTGGCTTGATGCCGCCCTTCCAAACCTGCAAGAACGGATTGGAGCAGGACGCTCCGCACTCGTAGTCCTGTTGCTCGACCCAGGAATTCACCGGCAGGACCACGTCGGCGTATTCGGCGCTGCCGGTCCACTCGATCTGCTGGTCGACGATCATGTCGACCTTGGGAAGAACGTTGACGATGATGTTGTAGATCCACTTCGCCTGATTGAGGAAATTGGCGTTGTTGTACCAAATGACCTTGGTGGGCGTTGGCATGTGCGTCTGGCCTGTAAACGTGCGCTCACCGCCCTTGGGCAGTTTGACCGTCTGCGTCCGTTCGCCACACGCCCAGTAGGAAGGATCTTCGCCGTCGCTTAAATGGCGTAGATTCTCGTGCGTGATCTTGGCGTTCTCGTCGAGTACCGGATCAAATGGGTCCTCGTGCGTGTACGCACCGACTCCCGGTCCACTCCAGGAGGACGACTGCATCAGCGCACCTTTGTAGTTGCCCGCCCAGGTGAAAACACCCGCGCCATGTTTACCGATGTTGCCGGTGAGCATCATCGGCAGGTAGCTGGCTCGGTTATGGAGTGTGGCGTGGAAGTAGTGATTGATGCCTTCGCCGATGTGAACGGCGACTGGGCCGCCGGCTACGGTGGTCTTCCAGATGTCTTCCGCCAAGCGGCGGACCAGGGCCGCAGGCGCGCCGGAAATCTCTTCGACTGTCGCTGGGTCGTAGTCGACTAGATGACGTTTGTACATTTCCAGGATTGGCATGGCTTCGACCGTGCTGCCGTCGGCGAGCTTGACCTGGAATACCCCTTCGAGCGCGGCGGAGGCGAGCGCATGGTCGCCGACGTCGTCGCGGCTGACAAAGGCAACGCCGTCGTTGTCAGCATCCCAGACGCAAAAATCGCCGATTCGCTCGCGCTGCTCCGGCGTCAGTCCTTGGATCCTATAGGAAGGACCGGCGGAGATGTCTTTCGGCCGATAGTCACCCTGCACGTCCTCCGGCCGCAGCCGCCTCAGCGTATCGGTCCGCACCAGGAGGGGAAAATCGGTGTGCCGGCGGCAGAACTTCGGATCGTACCATCCTTCGTCGATGAGGATCTTGGTCACGCCCAGCAGTACTGCCGTGTCGGAAAGCCCCGGCCGCACACCGATCCAGTAGTCGCTCTTCGTGCCGGGGCAGTTATATTCCGGCGCGATGTCGACGAGCTTTCCGCCGCGCTCCATGACCTCGTTGAGCCAGTGCGATTCCGGCATCTTGTTTTCAATCAGGTTCTTGCCGATCTGGATCACGAGCTTCGAGAACCGCATGTCGTTGAAATCCATGTCGGACGTTTGCAATCCATGCACATACGGATGGCCGGGAGCCTGATCGCCACGCCAGGTGTATTCGTTCCAGTCGCGCGCCCCGCGGGCTTCCTCTGCCGGAACATCGCGGACGTGATGGTCTAACAGGCCCAGCAAGTTTGCCAGGCGATAGATGCCGAACTTGCCGATGATGCCGTGGATTGGCAGATTCGAGCCGATCTTGATGACCCGCGTGCCGGCGCCTTCCACCTGATCGATCATCAATTGTTCGTAGCCGTCGCTTGTCAGCCGAGCAGCGCCTTCAGCACCACTATAGGTGCGAGCGACCGCTTCCAGACCGCCGGCCACGTACGGAAAGATTTCATCCCAACTGAGCCTCACGTAGCTGTCGTTCCCGCGGTCGTCGAATTTGTACTTCGACCGCAATTCGGGCTGGTCGGAGAGCGACGGAAACCCATCGTCGGCCCATTGCTTCCAGCCCTTGCGCAACACGGGACCCTTAAGCCGATATGGGCCGTAGATGCGCCGCTGCATGGTGAAGCCTTTCGGACAGCCGCGGGGGTTCCAGGCCTTGGTGGCCGTGTTGCCGTAGAGGTCGCCACAGCGGTCGTGGTCGTAATTCTGCTCGCTGCGGAGCATCACGCCGTTGCGCACGAATGCCCGCAAACGACACATGTGCGTGTCGTTGGGAGCGCAGATCCAAGTGAACGAGTCGTCGTAGGCATATTGATCCAAATAGACCTTCTCCCACCCGCGATTCGGATAGGCGCCCAACGGATTTTCGACGGTCAAGGGCGTAAAGGCCCACGCTTGCGGACCTCGAGCCAACAGCGCGGCGCCGCCTGCGGAGAGGCATGATTCCAGAAAGCGTCTTCGCGAAACTTCCACTTTGCGGCTCCTTGTCGGCGTGATTTCCTAGGTACCGAGGCAGTGGCTGCTCATCGCTCCAACTCCAAGTCCTGCCAAATCGTCACGAGTTTCTTGCCGTCGCGGTCATTGACAGCCCCGTCCCAAACCGCGACGGCTAGCGACGCCTCTTCCCCGGGCACCAACGAAACACCCTCGGAAGGATTGTCCACACCTAGCGGCCGACTCATCACCACGATCCAGCGCCCGTCCTTCCAACGCCCGTTAGCGGAAACCAGTTGGCTGGTCGGTGGCCGGAACGTCGCGGAGCCGGGCCCGGCGGTCTCCAGGGAACTCGCTGCTGGCACGTCCTTGCCGGGGACGATGGGGTTTCCTGCCGCGGCGGCGGTCAGCGAGATGGAGGGTTGCGCCTCGGTCCTGGTACCGCCGCGTTGATACTCGGCGCTGGCCACAGGCCCAGTCGTGAATGGGTCTACGTCGACGATGATATTCGGATTAATGTCCTCAATGCCCGGTGCCGACTGTCGATCGGCATCCCAGAACCACATATCGACGACAGCGCCCGGCGCACCCATTCCAAGGAATGGCTCGCTCGCGCCGCGGAAAAGTTCCACGGCGACAGCATCTTCAAAATCCTCACTGCGGGCGGCGTCCTCGTTCGCAGTCGCATCCGCCCAAGAAAGGCGAAAGCAAATGGACTTCCCATCGTGGGCGGCTTGAATAGTCAAATCCGGTTCGGCATCGTCACGCCACCACAATGGAACCATGCGAAGCTCGACGGCGGGAACCTCCTTCCATGCGGTGTCATCGATGGTGGCAGGTAGCTCGCTCACTCGCCGAGCCCGAATGTGCTCTCGCGACAACACGGTAGCTTCGCGAGCTGCCTCGTCGGAAAGCGACAACACATAGTTGGTAAGATCAGTGACCTCCCCATCCGAAAGCGTCTCGCTCGACGGCATCGGCGTACCGGGCATTCCGGTGCGAATCCGTCTCCACACCGAAGCCAGGTCCGCGCTGCCCTTAAAGATTCCTCGCGTCAAGTCGCGGGGCCTGGTGGGCAGCCCTTCGGAGTCCACCATCTGTTGCTGGCCGTCACCTTTGCCCGTCGGCCCATGACACTGCACACAGGCTTTGCTGACGTAGAGCTCCTTTCCACGTGCCACTGAGTCGGGTGTCGGCCGAGCATCCTCAGGCGCCTGGACGATGGCACCCGGGGTCGTCAAGTTCGCGATGATCTCGTCGATCTCGTCGGGTGGCAGTTCATCGCCGGTTTCTTCGAGTTGGGCCGCCAGAGCCTTCTTCGCGCCCTCGCTCCGCAACACGAATACATGCTCGGCCAACCGCCGGATGGATGCGTTGCCGAGATGACTCCAAGGCGGCATGGAGGAGCCGGGCATGCCGCGGCGCAGAACCGCTACTACATCGTCCAACGTGGGCACACCGTTGGACGTGCTTACGAGTCGAAAGCGGCCGGCTTGAAAGTCTCGCGGCTTGGGAAACAAGAATTGGGCTGCCAGCCCCTGACCATTGCCGTCCTCACCATGGCACGCGGCACAGTGTTGCGCGTACAGTTCTTTGCCGCTGGCGACCGACTGCTCTGGGGGACCTGGCTCGGCGGACGCTTTTTGGCGGGAAGCGGTTGCTTCCTTGTCGCGTTCACCAATGGGTTCGGTGGAGGGTCCGGCACAGCCACCTGCCACGACCACGCTGATCACAACGAACGTCCATCCCCTTGCACCCACGCCCGCCTTACGTGCAGCCATGGCATCCTCTCCCGCGAGTATTGTCGACGTGTGAGCTGCGGTGCGTGAGCAGCGTGCAATCTTTGTGCCGAGATTCACAAACCCTGGGCGCAGTCTGGATTCAAGGAATAAACAGCATGAATGGATACGGGACGACAGCTGCGCGCGCCAACTTGCGCGCTACTGCGAGCCGTTGAGCACACTCGCTCACTGGGACCGCTTCAATTGATCAGCCTGTAACACGTACTTGAGATCCGAGCCGATTGCCCGGTGCGCCGAAAACGCGTGTTCCTGGGAGGCCAGGCGGATGCACCCTTGGCGGTGGACATCGACGTACGGTTCGCGGTACGCGAGTTGCACCACTGCTCTCAACCCTTGTCGAAGAGGGGCTCCGCCTCATCGTGCTGAGATCAATCGCCGTGGGCGAGCTGGCTCGCAAGTGCCGAGAGTGTGCAGTGGTGGGCGGATGCGTGCGAAAGCCCAGGGCAGCCTGGCAAGGTCCGCGCAAGGAACACAACAATGACACACACCAAGAACGCAGCATTCGAAGCCGTCCTGAATAGCTACCACCGTTGTGAAACTGCGGGTGGACTCTTCGATACCTTCTACGACGTATTCTTCGCCAAGTCGCCGGAGATTCCGCCAAAGTTTGTCCAGACCGACATGGAACGGCAAAAGCAGGACGTCATGGCCTCCGTGCTGATGGCCCTCCGCCTGGCCGGCGGAGACGCGGTCGCACGAAAGTACGTTTCTGAACTGGCGGAATCCCACAGCCGCGGGCGACACAACATCAAGCCCGAGCTTTACGCCCTCTGGCTGGATGCACTGTGTGAGTCCATCAAACAACATGACCCACAGTACACGCCTGAACTGGAGCAGCAGTGGCGCGAAGCAATGCGCCCCGCCATCGAACTTATGATGGCTGCATACTGACCGTGAAGTCGAGCTGACATTCGCAGGCACGCAAACGGAGCTCACTCGATGGCAACCTTCATCACGACGATCGAATTCACCGCGAAGGGCGTCAAAGACATTCAGGATTCGCCGAAAAGGGCGGCTGCCTTCACTGCTGCGGCTAAGAAAATGGGAGTGAATGTGACTGGGATCTATTGGACCCTAGGATCGTTCGATGGTGCGATCATCTTCGAAGCCCCCGACGACCAGGTGGCCACAGCAGCCATGCTGAGCCTGGCATCGGAGGGAAACGTGCAAACCAAGACCTCACGGGCCTTTGACGTCGCGGAAATCGAGAAAGTAATCGGTATCGTGTCGAAGAAGTGAGCTGCCGACGTGGCGAATGGCCGGCCTTACTCGTTGTACAGACATGGACAAGTTCTCCGCGTCGGCATCCACACGTTTTCGCCTAGCCTGCACCGCTACGGTCGCGTCGAGGCAAGGAAGATCCTGGTACAGCATACTCGCGGCTTTCCGCCCACCTCATGCCGTGACTTCCCTGGATTTGGCGACGGCGTGGATGATGCCCATCGTCCTGGTGGCGGTCTTCGGTTGTTCGCCGCAGCCAGAAACCACTGTGCTCGATGAAAAGTTGCCGGACTCGCTTACCGAGTTCGGCCTCTTCGAAGGTGAGCTGCGGCAGCTTATCCCGTCGACTGGCGTCCAGACCTACACGATCAATTCGTCTTCTTTTCACGACTACGCAGACCACCAACTCGTATTGAAATTGCCACCGGGCGCCTCGATTGAATACCGAGAGGACGGAACTCTCGCGTTTCCATTGGGCACGATCCTGGCCCAAACCCTCAGCTATGCCCACGACGGCCTGGATACCGGTCGGACACTGGTGGAGACGCGTGTGCTACTGCGGCGAAGTGACTCCTGGATCGCTGCCCCCTACTTGTGGAATGCGGAGCAAACTGACGCGAACCTTGAAATCCTGGGCGGGAGCGTTCCCGTAAGCCGCCGGTTGGCGAACGGCACATTGGTCGATCAGATGCATGTGGTGCCGAACTTCAACGATTGCAAGCGATGCCACGAGATCGACGATCGGATGACGCCCATTGCAATGGACGAAGCACAACTGAATTGCCCGCCACCGAACAGTACCTCCGGTGAGTCTCAGTTGTCACAGTGGCGGCGCGAAGGGGTCCTGTCTGGAGTCTCAGCAGGCGAGCGGCTTACGCGGCTAGCATCCTGGAACGATCCTTCGAGCGGTACGGTCGCTCAGCGGTCTCGCGCCTGGCTACATGCAAACTGCGCGCACTGCCATAACCCACGAGGGAAGGCGCGCAACTCGGGCCTGCAGCTCGCTGTGGACATCGAAGAGCCCAGCCAGTATGGCGTCATGAAGACGCCGGTTGCGGCGGGGCGCGGGTCGGGCGGACTGCAGTTCGACATCGTGCCCGGGCGACCGGATCTGTCAATCATGTTGTTTCGCGTCCGCTCGACGGAGTCTGGCATCATGATGCCAGAGTTTGGCCGAACACAGGTCGACGAGGAAGGGGTTGCCCTGCTAAGCGAGTGGATCGCTGCGATGCCCATGTCCGAGAGTTCGCCAAACATCGCAGGCATGGTCTCGGAGTTATCTTCCGAAGAAGTAGCGACATGGGCCAAAGAGGCGCTGTCCGAGGGTGACGCCAAGCGGGGAGAGACCATCTTCCGGCGTGAGGCGCTCAACTGCACCAAGTGCCACGCTATCCGAGGCAACGGTGGCAATGTCGGTCCAGACCTGGCAATGATGGGCAACGACACTAAGCCCGAACACATCGTTGAATCGATTTTGCTGCCCAACAAAGTGATAAGAGAGGGATTTCACTCCGTGACGGTGCAAACCACGACCGGGGAAGTGCTGACAGGAATTCAAGTACTCGACGACGGACAAGGGATCGTGATTCGTGATCCTGTCCGTGGTGACACGCGAATCGCCAAGGCGGAGATCGAGGCTCGAACCGAAGGTGAATCTCTGATGCCATCCCAGGTCGCTGCCACACTGGCACGCAGAGACCTCGTTGATTTGGTGCGATTTCTATACGACGTCAACCAGCGGCCCGAAAGCTATGAGGAAGGATCGCCGTTGGCCCCCTGACGCGCACCTGTTCCAATGGCTCGCACGGTAACGAAGGAATACATCATGCCGGCGAATGTCAAAGTCCACGCGCTGATGGCAATGTAGATGAAGTACTGGGGGATGATCACTAGGAACGGTGCGTCGATCGCATGGGCCAAGCGGAAGGTGCATGCCGTATACATCCCAAGCGGAAACACTGCGCCCCAATACTGCGGATCATAGATGATGCGAAATCGTTTGTAGACATGCCGCCAAACGCCGAGGATCACGAGCATCGGAATCCACCAGGTCGCCGTTGCCCAAAAAAACAACGTGAAACCCTTAAGAAACGAAAGCAGCGGGAGCAATATCGTCGAGTCGCTCGCCGCCGAGATTAAGGTCGTGCCTGCGAGGGTCGAGATGGCCATTGCGCCCATGTTGATCCAGTACGGCGGCGCAAGGTCCGCTGGACTCATCGAAAAGAAAGTGTAGCGATAGAAGATCAATGAGATTATCCAGATGTAGAGCATTCCTCCCTTGAGCCACATCGCCAGGGAGAAGAACAACACTTCTTCGCGGTATGATTCGAAGCCCTCCGCCAGAATACCGCCAAGCAGCGATACTGACTGAACAGCGACCACCGATACCAGCCAGCCTCCGTGAATTCCTTCTGCCAATGAGGGCTTTGTCTCTTTGACTGCAAAGCTTGTAAAGATGGTGTAGGTGAGCACGATCCACAGCACGGTCCCCAGACACCACAGCGCGATTGCCACGCTATGCAGGTCGACAAGCAAGACACACTGGCTACCCAGAACGCAAGTCGCAGCGACCGCCGTGAAGAAGCCAACTCCGCGCTTATGATCAGTCAAGTCAGCAAAAAACTGTTTGCGATACTTGATCAACCGGATCGCATTGAACACGACAAGTATCGCGAACGCCGGGATGTTGAACCAGAACAACGCTAGCGACAATCGCGACATCCCGACCAAATGACTGGCAACTGAAACGATGCCAGTCGCCATCACCAGAGCGAAATACGCTGGATTCAGCGTCTCGATGTTTCTCCAGAGTTCAGAAACGAGCGACGAACGTCCACCGTTTGCAGATTCGATCACGCTGGCTACGCCTTCTGGAGTCAACGATCAAGTACAACCAGGTATCGCAGCAGCCCGGCATTCAGCCCCAGGCAGGCGATGCTTGCCAATGCCGCGGGGACGACAACTGTGTGGTTGCCACCCAGAAACGCATTCATCGTGGCAGTTAGCAGCCACAACTGCATCACGACGAGGACTACAACAATCGACAAGATGCCATAAATGATCGACAGACGCTGGCTGCGAGTTCGTCGCGAGTTGGTCATGATGCGCGCTCCTCGACATCGGTGGCATAGACGATTCCACGGTCGATTCGCAAATGAATGCGTGGCAGCGGGCGGCGCGGCGGTCCGGCGGTTGGTTGCCCTGTTGTCGCGTCGAAATAGCCTTCGTGACAAGGGCAATGCAACCGATTGTGTGCGAGGTCGGGGCGAACGGGACACATCAAATGCGTGCACTGGCTGGAGTAGGCTAGAAACACATCATCGGATTGGCGGATGAGCAAACAGGGATCGCGGTCCGTTGGATAATGGAAGCTGACGGCTTCTCCAATCTCCAGATCGGTGATCGCGGCGATGCGTTGTTCCGCTGGCTGGCGACCGCGAAACAGACTTAAGAAGACGATCCATATCTGTCCGCAAGCGAACGCCAGGCTCGTCAATACGAGGAACTTCGTAAAATCGCGGCGAGCCCCGTATTCGTCGGCCTCCACATCAATGGGAAAGTCGCGCCGCCACTTCGGCTGGTCGCGTTCCAATCGGCCGTCAGGGAACGCAGGGGCCTGCAGATCTTTGCCGTTCATTAGTATCCATCCTAGGTCTTCGACACGATAGGAAGGCTGCACACGGCAGCGGACAACATCGGGTCGTCTTCGCCCATGTCGGCGCACATGGCATCCACCACGTCGATATGCGCAATCGCCGCATCATGCGGGACCATCATGCGAACCTTTGTGTGAATCTTCTGTTGACCAAACTGAAAATCATTGATGGCTCGTGACCTTGGGCGCAGCCGGTCGATCTCCGCTTGGGTGCCAAAGAAGAGCGCTTGGCTCGGGCAGACTGTTGCGCACATGGGCCGCTTTCCCTCCGACGTGCGGTCGTAGCACATATCACACTTCATCATCAGCTCTTCGCGCGTGTTCATCTTCGGCACGCCGAAGGGGCACGCCAGCACGCAATTGTTGCAGGCGATGCAACGCGGCTTGCGAGCCGTCTGTACCACACCGTCCTCTGTACGCTTGATCGCATCGGCCGGGCACACTTCAGCGCAGGTTGGTGAATCGCAATGCATACACACGACTGGCACCGACTGCGGTGACTCGCGCCGGTTCATGAACTCCAGGTGGATCATCGAGTGCCCCTTGTGCGTGTCGCACTCGGAACACGCTTGCACGCACGACTCGCAACCGATGCAGCGATTCGGGTCGATGAAAAACAAATAGTCGTGTGGGACAGGCATCCGGTGACCTCTATTTATTCTATTTCAAAGCGTTCGGCGTCTTGCGGCGCGGCACTCGCCTTTGACAGCCGTACCGCGCAGACCTTGTACTCTGGGATCTTCGAAATCGGATCCTGTGCAGCGATCGTGAGGCGATTCGCACTCTTGGCGCCAGCCCAATGGTAGGGAATGAAAACGGTGTCCGGCCGAATCGTTTTCACCACTTGGGCTCGCAATGTAACTTCGCCGCGCCGGGACGTCACGGTGGTCCAATCGCCGTCAGCAATGGAGATTCGAGCGGCTAGTTGTGGGTGAATTTCTATACGCGGTTCGGGGTACTGGTCAACCAGCGGCCCAATGCGGCGAGTCTGAGTTCCGGAAAGAAAATGACTAACAACGCGTCCAGTCGTCAGGATCACGGGATAGTCGCCGTCCACTTCTTCCGTCGGCGGCGTGTACTCCGCGACGTTAAATCTTGCTTTGCCATCCGGAAAGTAGAATGGTCCCGAACCGTTGGCAATCGGGTTGTGGGAGCCGGGCTCAAACAACCGCGGCGTGCCCGGATGGTTCTCCGACGGACATGGCCAGCAGACGCCATGCTGCTTCTCAATCTTCTCCCACGTGATGCCCGAATAATCGGCGATGCCACCCTTGCTCGCCTGTCGCAGTTCGTCAAAGATCGCGCGCGGATTCTGGAAAGTGAATCCGTGCGGGCGGCCGAGCGCGGCCGCAAGATCTTGAATGATACGCCAGTCTTGCCTGGCGTCGCCCGGCGGATCGACCGCTTGATTGATCTTGATAACGCGTCCCTCGATCTGGGTCACGGTGCCCTCATCCTCTTCATGCAGTGAGCCAGGGAGCACGATATCGGCGTGGTGAGCCGTGTCGTTCAGGAAGAAGTCGATTGCCACGTAGAAGTCCAACTTGTCGAGCATGCGGGCAACAAAGTTGTTGTCCGGCAACGAAACCAGTGGATTGAAGCAGATCGAAAGCAATCCCCGAATCTCACCTCGGTCGATCTTGCGGAAGATCTCATAGGCATCGATACCCGGTTGCGGCAAATCTTCGGGCGACACGCCCCACACCTTCGCGACATGGGCCCGATGTTCCGGATTCGCCAGGTCACGTGCGCCGGGGAGTTGGTCGCACTTCTGACCGTGCTCACGGCCTCCCTGTCCGTTGGCCTGGCCCGTGATAGTGGCGTACCCGCAGCTTTCGCGGCCGATGCGCCCCGAGGCCAGCACAATGTTGATCGCCCCGAGAACGTTCTGCACCCCGTGGCTGTGGTGCTCAATGCCTCGGGCATGCATCAGAAAACTTGTCGACGCGGTCCCCCACCATTCTGCCGCCTGCCTGATGAGCCGTTCGGCGATGCCAGTCGCTTCGGCCGTGCGGGCGGGCGTCCACGATTGCACGGACTCTGCAAGCGGCTCAAACCCAACGGTATGCTGTTCAATGAACGAATGATCGAGCCAATCGTGCTCAATCATCAAATGCAGGATTCCATTGAACAACGCCACGTCCCGCCCCGGCTTTACCGGAAGAAACAGATCACACGTGCGGGCCAATGGCGTGATCCGCGGGTCGACGACGATGATCTTGGCGCCCTGCTCCCGAGCCTGCCAGACATAATTGGTCGGAATCGGCGCGCACTCTGCAACGTTGGCTCCGCTAATCCAGACTACTTCGGCACCCAGGATGTCCGACCATGGATTCGCCGCGCGGTCGATTCCAAATGACTTCTTGTTGGCAGCGCCGGCGCTGACCATACACAGGCGGCCGTTGTAGTCGATAAAGGGCGTTCTCAAGCATACGCGCGCAAACTTGCCCATCAGGTAGGTCTTTTCCGTCGTCAAGCTGGCGCCACTAAGTACAGCAAAGGCTTCATGCCCGTGATCTGATTGAATGCGCCCGATCGCCTCGGCTGCATGGCGAATCGCGGCGTCATAGGGCATCGAGCGAAACCCGCCAGATGCAGTGGAGTCGCGTTGAAGAGCGGTTGTCAAGCGGTCTGGATGAGCGCCCTGCAAGTACCGTTTCACGCCCTTGGGGCAAAGCATTCCGCGATTGAACGGAAACTCCTCCCAAGGCTCAAACCCAATGACTTCGTTGTCTTTCACCCTCAACTGAATGCCGCACTGCTGTCCGCAGAAACAGCAATGCGTCTTCACCTGGCGATCTGCTTCAACACCCCGATCCAAGCGGATTCCTTCGGCATACGCGAGATGCGGACCGAACTGTTGGTTAATGTCGAGGCTACGGGTTGGCGGCTTAGCCATGCGTGACATCCGTCGGGTTTCTGTGCGCGGCGGGTGCAGTCCAGAGCCGGCCTTGGGCAATGGCCAGCGATACTCGCCGACAGCGCGGGCAAATCCTCTGATAGTGGTCGGTGAAGCTCCCATTCATCTCGTATCGGTATCCGAGTTGCCGTTCAACCTCAATCAAGTCCTCGATATGCATGCTCGAGGCAAACGGCTCCTCGCAGCGAGCGCACCGGGCTTGCTCACCACGGGCACCAGCGTCTTTGTAAAACAAAACGCCCAACTGAGCGGGCCGCTGGAATAGATGAAAGAACTTTCCGAATGGGAGCCATAGGAGCGTGCCGATCACCGTGACGGCGTGTGTGATCGAAAGGAACTCGTACGCGTAGCCGTTGAGCCATTCATAGCTGACTACCAGCATCAAACCCGTCACACTCACGGCGAACAGGAGAATCAGCGGCAGAAAGTCTTCGCCGAATCGCTGCAATACCAACGCATCCCGACTGCGCATCCGTCGTCGCATGGCCAGCATCACGCCGGCGATCACGAGAAACGAGGCCCAAACCAACCCATGGAATATCAAGTACCCCAGGAACGAGTCGATTCCGAAGGAAAACAGAGGGAAACCAAAAACACTAGCGGTGTAGTCGTCGAACCCGTCGTTGGCAAACTCGAAGTGAATCCAGCCAAAGACTAGCGGGAACGTGATCCCCGAAGCGATCAGGCATCCCCACATGATCAACCAGTGTGCCGCGCCTCTCAGAACGCTCCGCTTCCAAATAAAGCTGTTGGCGAGGAAGACAGATACCAAGCGTTTGAACCACAAGACAACGTTGCGGGGCAGCGCCTGTGGCCGCAGAAACACCTGCCAACCACGCTTCCAATACATCGCTGTTGGCGGACGGTGAAGCCACATCGTATAGCGGTAGACAATACCGAATGTGGCAAAGAGTGTCGCGAATGTGTAGCCGACAAGGGCCGCATCGAAATGCGAAAGGCGACGCGATCCGACTACGATCAGTCCGGCCACGATGGCTGTAGCCGCACATCCGCTGAGGATCGCGACTAGGGTGTAGCGGGGACGTGGGCTGTTGCCTCGTTGATCCAAGAGTCTCTCCGCTGCCATCGCACGCAACTGCCCGGCCAAAGTGACCAGGTCAACCGGCCATCCAGTTTACCAATTGGCACGTCGTTGACTACCGGCAGATGCCAACACGATTTTCGGGCTATCGGCGGCCTTGCGGTCCAGAAAGCAATCTCTCATGCTCAATCGCTCTTGGAAACAGTATGCTGTTTTCCTTGTGGATGTGCTGATGCAAATCGAGTTCGAGTTCGCGGAGACCGTCGAGCGCTGCGCGATAGGTGTTGCAGGCGTCTGTTGGGGCACAATAGTCGCAGGTCAGCTCGCGAATCTGAGCCAACCCGTTGCCCGCGTTGTCATGCTCGTGCTCCATCATGCGGATGGGGTTCGCCACGGTCCCGAATGGAAACACTGGTGGCGATTCCGACTGCTCCAGCCGTCGTATTGCTGGAAACAGAACCTGCTCTTCTTTGAACATGTGCGGTTCCAGTTCACCCCGCAAAGCAGCGAACTCGTGCTGAACTTGTAAAAGCTCAGGATGCCCTTCGCTGTGAGCATCGACAATCTTGGCGATCAGCGTCGTCAGCCGGGGCAGCTCAGTCCGTAGGTAAGCATGATGTGTCTGTTCGATGTGATCGCACAACGCGGTGAGGCTGGTCTGTGTCCAGTTCTCGGCCGGCTCGCTGCCAGCAGCCTGAACCGCGTCGTGAAGCTGTGCCAAGATTTGTTGTGGGTCAAGTTCACTGTCGCGACATGCTTGTCCGAGGGACTTACCGCCGCCACAGCAATAGTCAATCCGCGACGCTTCGAAAAGTCGCGATGTTTGGGGATGCGTGGCGACCCACTGTCCGACTGTAGAGTCCAGATTGAGCCGTGTCATGGATACCTCCTGAAAGCCAACCGTTAATCTGCTCGATCAAATCCAAGGGTTCCCAGCCTTCACTCTCTGCGAAAGAACCGATCGTGAGTTCGCTGGGAACGCTCCTTGTCCGTGCGAGATACTGACTCCCTGTGGCGATCAGCCGATCTTCGATTTCCGGATACTCGCCCAAGAGTACTGCGAGCGAAGACCTCAGCGTCGCCTGCCCGGTGGAGAACAGTGCATCGGTGTGTAGCATTGTTGCGATGGCATTAATTGCAAACAGCAATAGTGCGGCCCATTCGAACAAAGCGGACACCGGCATCACGCTATACGCTGTTGGTGTGCCTATGGTGGCGAACTCAGTTCCCACGCGAAGCAGGTTCCCGACGCCAATCAAGACGAGAATCGGAACGACAAGACGTGGCTTGGCGAGGACGGTTCGATCAAGCACGGGTAGGAGTCGCTGACCAACACCGAGAATCAATGTCGTCATGAATCCGACTGTTAGGGCATGGCGGACTGCTCCCATATACGCATGAGGCAAGGCCACACGAGCCAGCTGCTCGTACGCGAACCCGCACGTCATAAGAACTAGACTGACGATCAACCAGGCGAATGCCATTGGCGGAAAAAGATCGAGGGCCGCGTGGCCTTGTTCGTCGCGCTTCGATTTGCGTTGGCGGCCGATAAAGCCCCGAATGCCCACGGCAAACAGCACGGCTCCTATCGTCAAGAGCGCGCAGCCAGTAGCCGATATGATTCCGGACCAACCCAATACGGTTGCAAGGCAAAGCAAGAACGTCCCTGCATTGTGTACCCAATGGGAAGTCTCGATTGCCCAACTGTGTGTCGAACCGATTCGGAGCAGTCCGGGCAGCAGCATCTGACCGAATCCGTAGATCGAGTTCAAAGCGAATCCGAAGACGGCGAGCTCGATCAGGAGCAACCGTTGAGAATCGCTGTAAATGGCTGCGCCGACCGAGCCGGAACTCCAGCGGAGAACGGCTGTCACGATGGCCCATGCAACTAGCCACATGCCTGAGGCCATGACCGCGCGTGCCCAGGTCGCGGTCCACTTTCGGCGTAGCAGGACCAATTGCATTGCAAGAAACCCCGCAGACATCAAGACGAGGCTTGTGGCCGCGGCCAGACCCAACACAGATGCTGCGGGAAGCAGAAACCAAATGAAACCGCCGACGATGCCAAACAGTGCCAGCAGTAGCAGTCCCCGACATGCCCGAAGTCCCAATCTGTGGCGTGCAACGGCCTGCAAAACCGTGCGAAGAGCGATGCCCATGATGAACAGTGTGATGAAGCCCCACAATTGAGCTTCGCCGTGCGCGATCACGTCGGCAGCTTGGACAGCGTCAAAGTCTGCTGTGATTCCGATGCGCCACAACAACCATCCACCCCAGCCCGCCCCTAAAGTGAGCGTGATCGCGAGCGCCGACAAGATGTAACCGTGATGAATCGTCTCGGCGGGCCTGCTTGGAGCCTCAATGGGTGCTCCCGTCGCGGCTGCCAGGTCCAACAGCAGTTCATCGAGTGCCAAGCCCATCCGCCTTGCAAAGTGGGCTAGCGGCTCCAGATGGCCGAATTGTCCGGGGTGCCGTTCTGGCTCACCGTGGTGAAGGAACACTTCGCGCGACGCAGGGAAATCGACGGCGACTTGCCGCACGGTCATTTCCGGGCGGATCGATCTCGATGAGTAGGGGCGAGACATCTTCACACGCGTCAAATGAGCGGTTTTCTGGCCACGAGTGCAATCGCTGCCAAGTTGTGTCGGTATCGGTGAAATACCTTTCGCATGTTCCATACGCGGCGTCGGGCAACAGGATGCCGAGCAACGTTCCAGGCAAACAAAAGAGAGCGCAAAAGCCCTTCATCACGCACCAGTCGCGCGGGGTTTAGCAGCCGCATCGGCACTGTGTGTTCGGCGACAGTCGCCAGCCCGGCCGTTTCCAACACACCACGCCACTCGCTCGACGTTAGAGGGCGGACCCCTACGTGAATCTCACTCGACAGGCCGCTTTGAATGTTGTCGCGGATGGCTTGATCCAAGTCGTCTGGTACCAAGCACAACTCGTGGATACCGTAGTATCCTCCCGGCCTGAGTAGTCGCGCAGCTTCCGCGACGATCCGGGTTTTTGTTGTGGCCGGCTGCATGGAGAGCAGCGCTTCGCCGTAGACTACGTTGGCCGACGCACTTGGCAGCCCAGTGTCTTCGGCGCTTGCAACGACACATCGCTGAGATGGCCCCATGAGATATCCCTCGACCGTCGCCGCAGCTTCTCGATCCCGCTCCACGGCGACATAGGAGCGTGGTCTGCCCGATAGCGCCATGCGGGCAGTGACTCCTAGTCCAGGTGCGAACTCAACGACATCATCCTCTTCGCCGATGGCCAACGCGGCGAGTAGTTGGCGTGTGAGCTCACGCCCACCGGGCCTCAACACACGTTTTCCCATCTTGGCCAACAGCCAATGGCCGGGCATCTTGTCGGCCGGGGCTTCGCCGTGTGGCAACACCTCACCGGCAACAGAAGTTGAGGATTCCATCAGTTTTCCTCCGTGCCTGGCCACGAATGTCAACGCCGCGCCGTCAGCCCACTTCGCAAAGCGGTACGATTGGACTCGTAGAACGAAGCAGTTGCGCAATCGTTACGCGCGAAAGCGCCTTTTCGGCCGAGGCAAAAACCTGGTCGAGCTCGGCGTGAAGTGGGCAAAGTCGCGTATGGCTCCGCAATCCCAAAGGGCAGCGGCGAATGCGTTCCAGTGGCGCGACTGCATTGACCACGTCAAGAATCGTGATTTTCTCGGGCGCCTTGGCCAGCGCATACCCACCGCCCGGTCCCGATTGGGACCGAACCAGTTTTGCTCGGACGAGATCCTGCAAGACCTTGTGCAGATAGCGCCTGGGAACTTTCGTTTCCTCAGCCAATTGATCCGCGGATTCCGTCTGAGGGGAACTGCGACCTAAGCAAACTGCGGCGCGGAGCGCGTATTCGGCAGTCTTCGGCAACATGGGTTTTCTCCTTCGGTGCTCTATTCTACACCTTGACATGTAGAAATCAATGGATAAAGTTGGCGTAGACAGGCCGGCCAGTGGCTACGGCTTAACGTGAACTGACCCAGGTGCGAGGCGGCAATGCGATATGTGGGCGCTGGAACGATCGTGACGGTGGCGGTGCTCCTGGTTGGGCAATCACATTGCCGGGCCGCGGACGAGATTGAACAACCACCCATACAATACAGCCAAAGTACGCCTGAGAATCGCGTCTCTAAACTGGCCGTGCAGCTTGCAGCTGGTGAGTCGCGACTGGAGTACGACCAGCGGGTCGGCTACTTGGCCGCATTGCTCGAAGCCCTCGATGTGCCGATCGAGTCGCAGATGCTGGTTTTTTCCAAGACCAGCCTGCAGAGGCACCGCATTTCGCCCCGCACTCCGCGGGCCATCTACTTCAGCGACGACGTTTACGTCGGCTATTGCCGCTCGGGCGATGTGCTGGAGATCTCCGCGGTCGACCCGCAGTTGGGGGCCGTGTTTTACACACTCGATCAGAAGGACACGGGTCAAGTGCAGCTGTCACGGCAAACCGACAACTGCCTGCTGTGCCATAGCTCCTCGCGGACCGAGGGAGTGCCCGGCCATCTCGCACGCTCGATGTTTGTCGATTCGAGCGGACAACCCATTTTCTCCGCGGGCAGCTATTCGGTGGACCACACCACGCCGCTGGAACAACGCTGGGGCGGCTGGTATGTCACCGGAACTCACGGCAACCAGCGTCATTTGGGCAATATGATTGTGCGCGGGCGGAAGGTCGAGGGCGACGTCGACAATACAAAGGGACAAAACGTCGTAGAGCTGAGCGACCGGCTGTCGCTCGATACGTATTTGGCGCCTCACAGCGATATCGTCGCGCTAATGGTTTTGGAACACCAGACGCTCGTGCACAACTGCATCACAAAAGCCAACTACACGGCCCGGCAAGCACTCCTCTACGAACGGGAGATGAACCGAGCGCTGGGCGAACCGCCGGGGCATCGCTTCGATAGCACGAGCCGCCGCATCCAAAGCGCCGGTGACGATCTCGTTGAGGCCCTGCTGTTTGTGGATGAAGCGAAGCTGACCGGTGCGATCCGCGGCACTTCGGGGTACGCCGAAAAGTTTACCGGGCTCGGTCCGCATGATAGTCAAGGCCGCTCACTGCGCGATTTCGACCTGGAAAAGCGACTGTTCAAGTATCCGTGCAGCTACGTGATCTATTCTCAGGCATTCGACGCCCTGCCGCGCGAAATGCTGGACTATGTCTGGCAACGCTTGTGGGATGTGCTCGTTCAACAGTCAGATGAAGTGCAGTTCGCGCACCTCTCCAATGAGGATCGACAAGCGATCGTCGACATTCTGAGAGCTACAAAGCCGGAATTGCCTGACTATTGGAGGGAGGCAAAAGATTCGGCTACACAGGCAGAACCGGACTGACTCGCCTAGCATAGTCCGAAAGGCACGAAGAAAGCATCACCGCGAATCTAGTGGGCTGTTGGGGGTCAGACATGAGGCGAAACGCGAATGGAAGCTTACCGTCGATGGTTGTTGTCGTGGCCGGCGCGCTGGCAACATGTGGCACTTTCGGGCATTTCCAAGATCTACGAGCCCATGCCGCCGAGCGCGGTGAGGACGTTACGGAGAACCGAAATGACGCGCCGGCAACCCTTGCTGAAGCACGAGGACGCGCGCGGATCCTTCATGAAACCCTGCACGGTGCATTGCAGGTGATGCACCGGGATTTCTTTCGCGATGATGAAGGGTTGGCGATTCCGTCTCGATCTCTGGAAGACGTATTCAAAGAGCTGGCTGATAGATTCGACGTCCAATTGCGCTGGTTAGCGGTGAACGCAGACGCCATGAACATCGATCACTCGCCCCAAACCGACTTTGAACGTGAGGCGGTCGAGGCGCTGGCGGCGGGCAAGCAGGAGTTCGAAACCAGCGAGACCAACGTGTACCGGTATGCCGGCTCGATTCGCTTGTCGTCGCAGTGCCTGAAATGCCATGCTCCACGCCGGACCAGCACCGAGGGCCGTGTGGCGGGGCTCGTCATTGCGATTCCATTCAAGAACTAACATGCCGTGGAACAACCATTTGTAACGGCGAAATCGAAAACCGAGTCGTCCGATCAACGAGGACCAGCATGAAGCGACTGTGGATCTTCTTTGGGTTGGTTGTGGTTCCTTCGTTCGTCGTGCTGAGCTGGATTGGAACGCGCATCTACGACGAAGCACCGCCAGTTGCCGATCGGGTGGTAACCACCGGTGGCACCGTCGTGATTGCCGACGGGGAGATTCAGGCCGGCCAAAACGTTTGGCAATCACTGGGCGGAATGGAAGTTGGCTCTATCTGGGGCCACGGCAGTTATGTCGCTCCAGACTGGACAGCAGATTGGTTGCATCGCGAGGCGGTTTTCATTCTCGACCGTTGGGCAAAAGACGACTTTGACGCTGACTACGATCAACTGGACGAAGAGCGGCAAGCCCAACTGAGCGGCCGGCTCGCCCAGGAGTTGCGAGCCAATACGTATGATCCAGAAACGCGGACGATCACGATTGGTCCGCTCCGAGCTGAAGCATTTCAGGCGAACGTCGCCCACTACTCAGAGGTATTCTCCCAGGGCGAGACCGACTACGCGATCCCCGCCGGCGCAGTGACCGACGAGTCCCGCTTGCGCCAATTGTCGGCATTTTTCTTCTGGTCGTCATGGGCGGCCGTGACCAATCGGCCGGGCGAACAGATCAGCTACACGAACAACTGGCCGTACGAGCCGTTGGTGGCCAATCGACCGACGGGTGAAGCGGTGGTGTGGACCGGCGTCAGCATCATCATGTTGCTGGCTGGAATCTCGGCCATGGCCTGGTGGTATGCCTCGCGGCGCGCCGAAGAACCCCAATCCGCCCCGCCCGAAACCGATCCCCTAGGCAACTGGGCGGCCACACCGTCGCAACGGGCCACGATCAAGTACTTCTGGGTCGTGTCAGCCCTGATCCTGCTGCAAATGTTGCTGGGCGTCGTGACGGCGCACTACGGCGTCGAAGGAGACGCATTCTATGGCTTTCCGCTTTCCGAGTGGCTGCCCTACTCTGTCACGAGGACCTGGCACGTTCAGCTCGGTCTGTTCTGGATCGCCACGGCCTGGTTGGCGGCAGGACTGTTCATCGGCCCCCTGGTTAGTGAGCAGGAGCCGAAGTGGCAGCGCCTGGGAGTTAACGTCCTGTTCTTGGCGCTGCTTGTCGTTGTAGTCGGCTCCTTGAGCGGCGAGTGGCTGAGCATTCACAACAAGTTTTCCGATGTTGTGTCGTTTTATTTTGGCCATCAGGGCTACGAGTATGTTGACCTGGGCCGCGCTTGGCAGTTGGCGCTGTTTGTCGGCCTGTTGTTGTGGCTGTTCTTGATGATCCGAGTGCTCAAGCCAGCGCTACAGCAGCAAGGTGAGCAAAGGCAACTCGTGGCCTTGCTGGCCGTTGCCACAACCGCGATTGCGCTCTTTTACGGCGCCGGACTGACGTGGGGCCAGCATACGCACCTATCGGAAGTCGAATACTGGCGCTGGTGGGTCGTGCATCTGTGGGTGGAGGGTTTCTTCGAAGTCTTCGCCACTACGGTCATTGCCTTCGTCTTTATGCGACTGACTCTGATCCGGCCGGGCGTCGCGGCCGCCGCGGCGTTGCTGTCGGCCACGATTTTTCTCTCGGGTGGAATCATTGGAACCTGCCATCACCTGTACTTTTCTGGAACGCCAAGCGTTGCCTTGGCCTGGGGGTCGGTGTTTAGTGCATTGGAGGTCGTGCCGCTGGTTCTAGTTGCCTTCGACGCCACCGAGGACCTGCGACGATCCGAAACGTCTCCCTGGGTCAAGCGCTACAAGTGGCCCATCTACTTCTTCATCGCCGTGGCGTTTTGGAACATGGTGGGCGCGGGGTTGTTCGGCTTTATGATCAATCCGCCCATCGCCTTGTATTACATGCAGGGCCTGAACACGACGCCGCTGCACGGGCACGCCGCCTTGTTCGGCGTCTACGGCATGCTGGGCATCGGCTTGATGCTCCTCTGCCTGCGGGTCTTGATTCCAGGAGTCGAATGGAGAGACGGGTTGCTGCGGTTCTCGTTTTGGTCACTGAACGGGGGCTTGATGGTGATGTGTGTGCTGAGCCTGCTACCGGTGGGCCTGATGCAGACTTGGGCTTCGGTGGACCACGGATACTGGTACGCGCGCAGTCCGGAATTCCTGCAGACGCCTCTGATGCAAAACCTGCGCTGGATGCGCGTTCCAGGGGATACCATATTCTTTCTTGGCGCCGTCGCTTTGGTAATCTTTGTAGCGGGCCTAAAAACAGGCCATTCGTTTAGGAGGACAGATTGATGGCGATTCCACACGCGAAACCGGGTGAAGTGATTGACGTGCGTCCGTTGGAGACACGCCTGAAGGAACGCGTCACGACGACGCTGATCAAGACCGATGCGCTGGAAGTCTTGCGGCTGGTGATTCCGGCCGGAACGAGAATTGCTCGACATCAGGTTCCGGGTGAAATCACCGTGCAATGCCTGGAAGGCCAAGTCGTCTTCGATGCCGGCGGTACAGATCGCGATTTGGCCGCGGGTGATATGCTGTTCCTAGATGGAGGAACCCCTCACGCACTGGACGCCGTCAAAGATAGCTCGGTGCTGGTGACAATCCTGCTTCATCACAAGCCGACGGCGCCATAGCTTGTCAGCACGCGTAGAATTGTTGAGGAAGATCAACCATGTGTTTTTCTTACGGCTCGAGGCAAGCCTGCAATAGCACCGCGAACGCGGGCAGTCCCCGGAGGTACCCATGCTGTGGATGTTGACCTCTCGACCTCCTATCTAGGCTTGGCGCTCCGCAACCCCGTGGTGATGTCGGCATCACCATTGACGGCCGAGATTCACCGTGTTGAGCAGTTTGCCGCCGCGGGCGTCTCAGCGGCCGTGCTCCCGTCGCTCTTTGCCGAACATATCGAGGATAGCCAGATCGGTCGACGCACCGCAGCCGGCGCTGACGATTGCTTGTCATCGAGCCGGGTACTTCACGACACCGGCAGCTTTGCCGCTAGCCCAGACACCTTCTTGCGCCAACTCGAATTGGCCAAGCAGTGCTTATCGATTCCTATCATTGCAAGTGTCAATGGAAGTTTTTCAAAGGGTTGGATTCCTTTCGTTCGCGTCATTCAGGACGCTGGTGCCGATGCCCTGGAACTGAATATCTATTTCGTCGCGACAGACCCGATGATGAGCGGCGAGGATGTCGAACTACGATATTTGGACGTCGTATCGGCCGTTCGCAAGGAACTACAGATTCCGCTAGCCATCAAGCTCGGGCCGTATTTTAGTTCGCTCCCGAACTTTGCCAGGCGCCTCATCGATGCCGGCGCGGACGGCCTTGTCCTTTTCAATCGTTACGTTCATCCGGAGATCGATCCGGCAACCCTTCAGGCCAAGCCCCATTTGGAACTCAGCAGTTCGAGCGAACTGCGCCTGCCGTTGCGGTGGGTGGGAATCCTCAGAGGTCAAATATCGGGCTCGCTAGCGGTGACAGGCGGTGTGCACACCGCTGAAGATCTGGTGTACGCGATTCTTGCCGGCGCAGATGTAGCAATGCTGGCTTCTGCATTGATCCAGCATGGACCGGTCATCGTGCCAACGCTCCTGGACGGATTGGCTAGCTGGATCGCTACGAAACACTTTCACAGCGTGTCGGAGGTTCGTGGCCTTGCCAGCTTTCGATCCGGCCCCGATGCACCTGGAGACGAACGGGCCGACTACGCCGAACAGCTGGGGATGTTCGCCGATCGTCAGCATCATCGCACATTACGCACATAGTCTTCGGGAGAACTACTGCTTTACATTGCACAAGACACCACGCGGGGAACCACCCGCCACGAGGTTGCACAGGGGGGCACGCGAAACGATTCGAGTTCCTTCCGATAGGTTCGAAGTCTCGACTGGGGCCTGCGGCGTCAATAGGAAGTGACTCGTCAGCGCTGGCCGTCTAGGCATCAGAATCGCAGGGTCAGGAAAGTAAATGGGCGAGACCTTTGAAGTGCGCATTCTGCGACAGGACCGTCCCTAAGCGGGGAGACATTGGGAGCGGTTGTTGAACATTCTGCTGCCAAAACACTGATCGGGATAGGTGAATGATGGACGAACGATGGGGAATCGTCCGACGTTGGGGATGGCGGCTTATTCGGATCGTCGCTGTCGTAGGCGTGGCCGGCGGGATCGTCTATTGGTTCATTCTGTCTCCAATTACCGTTCAACACCACGAAATCGTACGAGGCCCTATCGTCGCCGAGGTCATGGGAACCGGCACCCTGGAAGCCCGTGTCGAGGTGACGGTCAGTCCTAAAATGTCGAGCCGAATCGAGGAGATTCTGACCGACCAGGGAAATCGAGTCTCCCAGGGAGAACTGCTGGTTCGACTGGACGACGAAGAACTTAGGCAGCAGGTCGCTATCGCACAGGCAAACTTGGAAGCAGCGCAAGCTGCAGTGATCCGGGTCAGAACAGAGAAACAGCGAGCGACAGCGGTCGCCGTACAAGCAAAGCGGAGTTATGCCCGAGCGGAGGCGCTCGTAGGCAAGAATGCGATCTCTCAAGAAGAGAGCGACAAGGCGACCGAAGCGCTGGCAGTCGCTAACGCCGGACTCTCTAGTGCGGAAGCCGCCATCGCAGAAGCGCAGAAAGAACTGATCGCCGCTGAGAAGACCTGGGAATACCAACGAGCCCGACTGCAAGATACCAGGATCAACGCTCCCTTCGACGGCCTCATTGTGCAACGGCACTGTGACCCGGGCGACATTGTGGTTCCCGGCAGCGCGATTCTTACCCTCATCTCCACCGATGAACTTTGGATCAGTGCCTGGGTAGACGAAACCGAAATGGGGAAGCTGGAAGTCGGCAGACCTGCCAAAGTCGTGTTCCGATCAGACCCGGAACGGTCGTTTTCGGGGACCGTGACCCGATTGGGTAGAGAGGCGGACCGGGAAACCCGTGAATTCATCGTTGATGTGCGGGTTCTGGAATTGCCTGAGAATTGGGCAGTCGGGCAACGGGCCGAGGTATACATCGAAACGTCCAAGAAGACCGATGTGACGTTGGTTCCACCTGAGTTTGTTGTTCGCGAGGAAGGGGTTCCTGGAGTCTTCATGGAGGCCGACGGTCGGGCACGCTGGCGTCCCGTCACTCTCGGATTGCGCAGCCGAAACGCGCTGGAAGTCATTGAGGGCCTGAAGCCTGGAGAAACCGTGGTCAAGCCCGTCGATCCTCGAACAAACATCAGCGATGGTCGCTGGATTGAGACGCTATGAATCTCGCCACGAAAGACATCCGACACAACTTCGGGCGTTTTGCTCTGACGACCCTCGGCGTGGGAATGCTGTTGATGGTCGTCATGGGCATGGGCGGCATCTATCGAGGTATTGTCGAGGACGCCACGCTCTTGATCGACCGGATCGGGGCCGACGTGTGGATCGTGCAGCGCAGCACGAGAGGACCATTTGCCGAGGTCTCTCGCGTGCCCCCGACATTAGTGCATCGGGCACTGGCCGTCCCCGGCATCCAGTCCGCCAGAGAGTTCGTCTATCACACGATTCAGCGAGAGCGTGAGGGAAAGCCGCTGCGCATCGCCGTACTAGGGCTCAGTTGGCCAACTGATAAGGGTGAATGGGTACCGCTTATCGCCGGTCGCCCGTTGGCTCAAAACCACTATGAGATGATTGCTGACGGGTCACTGGGCTTTCAGCTGGGCGAGCGAGTCGAGCTTGGCAAGGAAACGTACACGGTCGTCGGCGTCACCCGAAGCATGATTAGCTCCAACGGCGACGGTCTCGCTTTTTTCACCGTTGCCGATGCCCTGGCCATTCAACTGGACACCCCCGGTGAGGCAGTCCGCCTGGAGCGAGCTGCCCGTCAAGCCCGGGGAGAGCGCAGTGAAATCGGAGCCAAACAACCGACACTTCTGGAGCGGGCCACTGCGCCCGCCGCCGAGTTGCCGCCCATCGCTCGCCCGCAGCTCAGTGCCGTCGTCGCCGAAGTGGATCCCGGTGCCGACCTCGAACATGTGATCGAGATTCTATCCGGCTGGGACGATGTTTCGGTTTATACGCAAGACGGCCAACGGGAGCTGCTACTCAGAGGTTCCGTCGAAAAGATTCGGCAGCAGATAGGCTTGTTTCGTATTCTGTTGACTGTGATTGCCGCAATCATCATGGCTCTCATCCTCTATACATTGACTTTGGACAAAATCCACTCGATTGCCTTGCTCAAGTTGATTGGGGCATCAAACACGGTGATCCTGGGCTTGATTTTGCAGCAGGCATTCGTCTTGGGAGTCGTCGGATTTGGGATTGCCTATTTGATCGGGCAGAGAGTTTTCCCGATGTTCCCCCGGCGAGTGATTCTTACCGACGAGGATCTTTGGCAATTGGCAATCATCGTCTTGGTGATTTCCGTGGTTTCTAGTTTTCTAGGCATCTGGAAAGCCATGCGAGTCTCTCCCAATGAAGCTCTCTCGTAAAGGCTGCAATAGTGGAAGACGACTTCGCCATCGAGACGAAAGGAATCACCAAGGTGTATGGCAGCGGCAACACGGAAGTGGTGGCCATGCGGGACGCTTCGATCAAAGTACGACGTGGCGAAGTCGTGGCGCTGCTTGGCCCCAGTGGTTCCGGAAAATCGACGTTCTTGACCGCCGTGGGACTGATCAATCCACCGACGTCTGGGCAGGTCATAATCAGCGGCACGTTAGTCCTCGACGGCCCTCAAGCACAAACCAACCTGCGGAGCTTCCGCCGCCGCCATATCGGTTACGTCTTTCAGAAGTCCAATTTGATCCCGTTCCTTTCAGCAGTAGAAAACGTCCAGATCGCCTTGGAACTGAACGGCCAGCTGCCTGGGACGGCACGCAAAAGGGCGTTGCAGCTCTTAGATGGACTGGGCGTTGGTGATCGGGCTGGCAATCTGCCGTCCATGCTCTCGGGCGGTCAGCAGCAGCGTGTTGCCGTCGCCCGTGCGTTGGCGAACCAGCCGAGTGTCATTCTGGCTGACGAGCCGACGGCAGCACTCGACAGCCAGCGAGGCCGGCAGGTTATGGGACTGTTCGCCCAAGTGGCCCATGAGCGTGGAGCCGGCGTGATCGTCGTTACGCACGACCATCGTGCATTGGATGTCTTTGACACGATCTACGAAATGGAAGATGGGATGATGCGGCGGGCTAGCCAGCTCGCCCATACGTCAGAGCAGGTGCGACGGACCTGACAATCAGATGCCTGCGGCTGAGACCAACAGAACAAGAAACCTGCTCCTTCTCGTGCTGACCGTCAGGGCATGCGATTTGCGGAGTCAGAAGACAAATGACCGAATTCTTTGAAGTGCGGATTCTGCGGCAGGAACATCCCCAAGCGAAGAGGTATTGGGAGCGGTTTCGGCTTGAGCGTGACCCGGGCCTCAACGTGACCGGCGTCCTGCAAAGGATCGCTGCTCGCCCGGTGGCGGTGGGCGACTATGAGGTAACGCCGGTCGCCTACGATGCCAATTGCCTTGAGGAGGTGTGCGGATCCTGCACCATGCTCGTCAACGGTCGAGTCCGACAGGCGTGCTCGGCGCTCGTAGATCGTTTACTGGCCGAATCTCCTGGACCGATCGAATTGCGGCCCATGTCGAAATTTCCTGTGGTACGAGATCTCGTCGTCGCGCGAGGAAGAATCTTTCGAGCCCTGGAGAAACTGCATTGCTGGATTGAGGTCGATGGTTACTTTGATCGCGGGCCGGGACCGCGACAGTCACCCAGCGAACAACAGCAGGCCTATCCGCTGAGCACGTGCATGAGCTGCGGTTGCTGTCTGGAAGCCTGTCCTCAGTACCGGAAGGTCGAAGTCATACGACTATGCGGCGAGTCCAACGAGGAGTTTGCCGCACGCGAACGCTCGGAATTCGATCGGCAGTTCGTCGGCGCGCATGCGAATAGCCAGGTTGTATTGATGAACTCGAATCCCATCGGCCGCATGACGACCCCACAGCGATTGGATGCCTTGATCGCGCCGGGCGGCATTCAGAACTGTGGCAAAGCAGGTAACTGCCAAGCTGTTTGTCCAAAGAGTATTCCGCTGATGACCTCATGGGGGCGAGCTGGCCGGGCGACGACATTGCACGCGCTGAGAAAGCTATTTGACCGTTGAAGATTGGTAACGACAGCGTGGGAGTGCGCCATATGCACGATCACGCGCGACGCGACTACGACAATGGGATCTAGAATTGTGATTCAGCTCAAACGAGTCTACGAAACTCCGTCTCGTAAGGATGGGCTACGAGTGCTGGTGGACCGCCTATGGCCGCGCGGGCTGACGAAACAGCGCGCGGCCGTGGACCTGTGGCTAAAGGAATTGGCGCCGAGCACCGAATTGCGCAAGTGGTTCGGCCACGAACCGGACAAGTGGAAGGAATTCCAAACTCGCTATCGCAAGGAGATTCGCGAAAAGACAGAGCTCGTGCATGACCTGCAGAAGCGAGCGGCGAAGGACACCGTCACACTCGTATACGGCGCCCGTGATGAAGAGCGAAACCAAGCAGTCGTGCTAAAGCAAATAATCGAATATGGAAGCAAAAAGTGAGCCAGACGTCAGTCCGCAGAATGAATCGCATTCACGTCATCGGAGGAAAGAACCACGGAAAGACGACCCTCGTCGGTGAACTTCTTGTGGAGCTGCGCGCTCGTGGATTGCGCGTCGGTGCCATCAAGCATACGCACCATCACCACGAGCTAGACACGCCGGGAAAGGACTCGCACCGCCATCGAGAGTCTGGCGCGTCCGTGGTCGGAATCCTGTCGCCGGGAATGAACGCCGTGTTTTGGTCGAACGGTCGGTATGGCGAAGGCGACGATGATCCTCGATACGACAGTTTCGCCCCGATGTTTGCGGAGTGTGACATCGTGCTCGTGGAAGGGGATTCGCAGACTGCCGCGCCGAAGCTCGAGGTGTGGCGCTCCGAACTTGGCACGCCGCTACTGGCCAATCGGATCACTGGCGTGCGATGCGTTGTCACAAACGACCCGCTAGATCGCGCGCTGCCACAGCTGCCGCGCTCCGACGTTTCTGCCGTCGCCGAGTTCGTCTTGCATACTGTCAAGGATTAACCGGACGCAGGGCCAACGCCGCCCAAGCTAGCTAGAAGTTGGCCTGCCATTGGACGTATACGAAGTCCGCGTCACCGGTGTAGGGCGGCGGCGTGGGATTGGTGCGATACCAGTCCCCGGTGAAGAAGTGTGAGTAGCCAAATAGCCAACTGATCCGCGGTGTCTGGTTCCAGATCGCCAGCAAGTCGAGCTCATTGCCCAGGTAGGTGCTCCCACCGGGCGTCGTCACGAACGGCAGGCCATTGATCAGATAGGGGACGTCATTGGAGTTTTGCAGATGAAACACGTGCCACCACATGATCGTCTTCCACTCATCGGTCGGGCTGGATTCCAGCAGGATGTTGAAGTCTTCGATGTTGGTGCGCGCGAAGAAGTCCATGAAACCCAGGTACTTGTGGCCTAACGGAAACAACTGATTGAAGCCGTTGCCGATGGTGTTGCTGCCTGACGCCCAATCGTAGTACACCCACAGCACCGGCTTCCACGGCAGGTTCTTCATGTCGCGGCCGCCGCCGATTGTGAAAAACCCGGCGGAGTGATTGAGGGCCCCGAATCGGCCAAATTGATAGGCGCCTTCAAACTCAAGGAGCCATTGGTCACGTTCCACCTTCCAACGTCCACCGGCCGTCTGGAACTTGAACGTGCCTGCGGCGGCAAACGGCGAATCGTAGTCGGCGTAGCCGATCCAGAAAAGCTCGTAGACTTCTTGCGGAAGTCCCCGGTAGGTCCACCACAGAGCATAGAACTCCTGCGTGCCTTCCGGAGAGTCGAGGCTCTGCGGCTCGCCGAAAATCGGCCGCACCCAGAATCCATCCAGATCCCAACCTTCGGTATGGTAGAAGATCTTGGCGCCGTCGAACGTGCGGCGCGTGTTGGCCCAATCCAAAGGCGAAATGAGCCGCTGTGAACCGTAAAGCAACTCCTGGCGGCCAGGGCGAGCCCACAATTCACCCCAGTCGTCCGCCAGGAGCCGGAAATCGACAAACAGGTTTTGGATCTCGTGCGGATTCTCCTCGATCGGTCGGGGTAGAAAGTCTTCATAGTCGCTGGAGGCCGACAGGTACTCGCCATAGAACCGTAGGTCGTCGCTGATCTTCCAGTTGGCAAAAAGCCGCAGCCGGTGCAACAGGAATCGATCGTCAAGGCCGGTCAGCCCGAGCCCGCGCATGTTGATCTCGTCCTGAAAACGAAGGCGATACTGGCCGCCCAAATCCAATGTCGTGCACTCGTCGCAGAGTGGACAACGCAACTGCTTGAACCGCTCTCCCAAGAGCCAGCCATCGTAGAGCGGGTCGCTCAAACAGCCAAAGTTGTTGTCGTAGAACGGATCCTCATAAGCACCCGCGGCCGCCTTGCGCAGGTCCGTTTGTTTCTGCTGCGTCGATTCCTGAGGGCCCGGCGCCTCGGATTGCTGGTCACCGCCCGGGAGTTCAGGAAACAGGTCGCGGTCCTGCGAGACACCTTCGTCGGTCGGTTGGTAGGCCAGGAAATCAGCTGTATGCGAGAAGAGTCGGCCAGCAGTGCCTTCCTGGGCAGCAACATACGGACCGACACTCATCGACCATGTCATGACAAAGCCACCGACCAACCAGCGGAGTTTCGGGATGCAAGGCATCGTGCCAGGGGAAGTGGTGACGGGCGGGATTAGGCGGCCACTGATATCAATCGTACGCGCGCTTGAGGCACAATAAGCGGAAACCTCCAGCTACCAACAAAACTGGGGGCGAAGGCCGAGGCCGAGCCGCAAAAGCTCACTGGAGTGTGCGATTTGGCGCGATCTATCGTGAGGAAAGAGGGCAGATCCCAGACCGGCCAACTGGGGTCACCGACTGTGGGCGCGAAACCCCTGCATTCTTTCGGGAAACGCAAAGCACAACTCGGCGGGAAGGAAACCGGATGGAGGGGGAATCGGATTCCGCACTTATCGGCGCCATACTCGCCGAAGAGGTGTTCGTCACGAAGTCTGCGCGGAAAGCCATCGGCGAGTGCATCGGTGGTGATCTGAAAAACACGCTACACACTGGCCGTGCGAGTGATCCTTCCCAATGCGGTGGGCCTCAGGCAGCCGCGTTGGTAGTCACTCAGTAAACGGCAGCGGCCAGGTAGTTGGGCGGCGCGCCCGGACGGAGGCGGAGCGGCCATGCCGATGGCCAAGGATGAGCCGTGAGGCTTCCGGCTGCGGAGATCCTCGTGCCTCACTGTAGCCAATCTGTAGCCAACACGCCGGACGCTGGGGCACGTCGCGGACAACCGCGGAATCTGGTATTCGCCCCAAGCACAAACACGTGGCGAGTTTGGACGTCCTCGGACACGAACGACACATGCCGAGTTAGGACTCGAAATCAGGTGCCCCGCAAGGGGTTGTGGGTTCGAATCCCATGCCCTCCGCTTCTGTAGAACCACGAGCCCCGCCGAGCGTTGCGGGGCTTTTCTTTTGCGCTGGCTGAGCGTCGCAATCGGCGTGCAGAGCGGCCCTGTGTGGCCAAACTGTAGCCCACCCCAGGATGGCGGTACGCTGGAGGGTGGCGAGCCCGGTCCGCTGAGCACGCAGCTCGGCGGAAGACGTGGCGTGGGCGAAGAGAGGGGTGCCGAGCAGTTGGCCGTCGACAAAGCCCAGCAGCCGGCAGTTCGGGGTCCGACACACTGACTTGAGGCTTCAGCGAATAGGGTCGCGGGTATGGCGAAGACGACGCACACTGTTGGCGAGGTGTACTATCAGTGTGGCTTTGCCAGCGTGGTGGAGGAGGGGCCGCCGCGGCTGGTCGTGAGTTCGTGGAGGTACGACGGGTTAGAAAGGCGTTCGGTGACTCAGCCCACCTGCGATGAACCGTATCACTACCATCGCTTCACGTGCGTCACCGGCGAATGCGATGCTCTTCACTCAAGCAATCCGAAGCGGATTTACATTGCATCCGCGCACAACGCCTCTCTGTCGATGCTCGAGAAATCCGAGTTCATCGACGCGGTGAATGATCCGGATGCTGGTTAGTGAAGTCGGAACGCCCCAGCATCCCGGATCGCGAGACGGGAACATCGACATCTTTGGCTGGTTGTGAAGCGTCGAAATCACGCAAGTGGTCGTCTGAACAAGACGCCGTGAAGGGATGCGTATGTCGCATACAACTCGTGCTGTTGTCGCGATCGGGATTGCGATTGCGATCTTAGTCCTGGCGATCGGCTTGTCGTATCGAAATCGCATGCTGACGGGAAGCTGCCCTACACTTGGTGACCTTGCTCGGCTAGAGGGCTTCTCGAGCGTCGTCACGCTGCTTCCGATGCATGGCGAAGATGTCACGTACTTTGCAACGCTAAGCGCCACGTACTTTGAAATCGCGTTTTCATGTAGTGAGGATGAATTCCTCGATTGGGCGCAGTCGCAAGGCTGGCGTCCCGATGATCTTCAAAGCTGCCGTGGGAAGACGGCATTTGTTGAGAATCTTGGCGATCAATCGGTCTTGCATAAGGTTGACGATGCATACTGCTTGCAGACGATCAGTTTCACAAGTGAAGGCAAACAGCAGCTCGCGCGAGAGATCGTTTACGATCGGAACGCAAAACGGGTGAACTTCCAAGTCACGCTGGACAGGCTTCGCGGGCAGCTAGTCAACGTCAAGTGCTCGGCACCGATACCTAAGACGGATCACGCCGAACAGCAGCGCGAGACCATAGCACCCCCAGAATCGGCGACGCACTAGCTGGCCTTTAGGCGGCTTTTCTTGGTGGTGACACAGACGTCGACCACGCGGCCGGTGTCGGTCAGGGCGACGTGCGAGCGCTGGTCTCCCTCGATGCGGTGCACGGAGAGATGGTAGGCCTCGTGGCTGACGGCCAGGAAGGGCCGCTGCTCGGGAGTGGCCGGGCGGCGCAGCTTGCCCCAGGAGCCGTCGCCCAGGTAGAGCACGCCCCGCTTGTCGATGTGGCCGTCGAGCATGGGATGGGTGCGTTTGTAGGCGTGGTCGTGGTGTTCGAAGACCGCGTCGACGTTGTACCGCTCGAACAGCGGCGACCAATGCTTGCGGTTGTCGGCGCCGGTGCCCACTTCGAGATCGTCGAAGTTCACCGGCCGGACGGAGGGATAGGTCGGCACGTGGTCGAAGCAGAACACCGTGGGCATCTGTTCGCGCTGCTTGAGGGTCTGCGCGAGCCAATCGGTCTGTGCCCCGCCGACGGGCGCGTTGTGGTTCGTATCGAGGAACACCAGCGAGAGATAGTCGCCGAAGTCGAGGCAAGCGTAGCTGGTGTCGGAGAACAGGCCGTCGAAGACCGAGTAGAAAAAGGGCGCCGCGTCGCGGCCCCTGTCGTAGCTGCCGTTGACCTCGTGGTTGCCGATGCAGGCCAACATCGGAATCAAACGTTTCTCTTCTCGCAGACCGCGCGAATACAGCGAGAGGAATTGATAGAACGTCTCGGGGCTGCGGCCGTTCTCGTAGGCCAGGTCACCCCCGAGCACAACAAACTGGGGAGCCTGGGCGGCTGCCAGACGGTTGGTCGCCTCGGTGTGCGAGCCGACGCCCGCGTCGCCGCCGGAAACAAAGTGAATCGGATTGGTGGCCTTGGCCGGCATCGTGCGGAAGCGCTGCTCGGCCGAATCCAGGCCCACGCGGAAGCGATACTCGGTATCGGGCGCCAGGCCGGTCAATTCCGTGCGAAAGACCTTTTTCTCGGTCATGGGAAAATCGCGGACCGAGCCTGTCTGTTGCGACCAGTCGTCGACACCGGCCCGCGCAAACCAGATCGGCCGCCGAGCTCTCTCTTCTTCCTTGCCAATCCACTGGATCGTCATCGTCGTGGTGGGATCACGCTGCCAGGTTAAGAATAGCCCCTGTGGCTCGAAGCTGGGTTGTTCGGCAAACTCGGGTGTCTCGGCGGCGAACAGTGCCCGAGAATAGCCAGCAGCCAGGGCAAGCGAGCTCGACTGCAGGAAGCGGCGACGGTCAATGAAGTGCATGGCAGGAACCTCAATACGCTAAGGTCGAAATGGCGATGCGCAGGTTTGGCGAGCCCAGCAGAGCAGTCCAATGGGGTTCAATTGTAACCGCCGGGAAACGTCGTGGCATCGTGACAGCTTAGTTTTTCTTCAGCGTTTTCCGGCGGCGCTAATCCTGGAAAAACCCATCTATCGGACGACTGTTTGGACGGTATCGACACAAGAGATTGCTGACTCTTGTGGCACGGCAAAGTCCACCTGGGGGTACGTGCGGCTAAAGTGACCTCGCTTCGTGACGTGCACCATCTTCATCAGCCGAAAGGGCTCGCCACTGGCCATTGGATTGGCCATCGTTCTGGCCGCAATGCGATAGCTGGCAGATACCTCGAAGAATCATGAGCAGGCCGGGGCTCTCGGTTGTGACCTATACTCTGGATAGTATCGTTTCACTTCCGAACTGCGCCTAGAATCAAAGGGCGAGAAATGATCATGCATCCGAGGTCTACCCGCGGACCAAGCGGCAAGATGGAACTGTTCTTTCAACACAGCGAGTCTGGTAGCGGCCATGCGGACGACTATGAAACCATTACGCTGGAAGGTGACGGGGACATTGTTGTGCTTTCAATTAACAATTCCAGCGGCACAGTAAAGGAAGTCCGCGGCAGTCGCACGTCGCGTTATGCGATCACTCCTGACACCTTGATCGACCTGATCAAGAAGCACGGAAAGTTGATCTAACCGTCGCGCGGGTCGAGCAAGTCAATACCTTCTGCCATTCGCCTGCAGGCCGCCACAGCGCACGGCTCGCTCATTCCCATACATGGCAGTCACTAAGACTCCGCGCCGATAGCGGAGCCGCGCTTTCCGGTTCGTGCAGAATTGCGCGGAAAGCGAGGGGTCGCACGATTGCAGGGCCGCCGATTTGCTGCGCGCCGGGCCCAACTATCATGGGGGATTTGAGTGCGCCGCCGGAGCTGTTTTCAAGGCACTTTGTTGCCGGTAGACCATTCCGTGATGCGTTCCGCCCATGACACCCGGATAAGCAGCTCGCAAGCGGATCGATGCTCAGCCCACGAGCGCCGGTTGGCTGCTACGAGACTATCGCGACTTGTCCCGCTGAAGACAGTTGCATCGCCGATGCATACTGCCGATGCCCGCTAATCCAACCAAGAATCAACCATCGTCGCTCGTGCGATGTTGCTGCATGAAGCGAAACAGTGAATCTAAGAGCAATATGACCTTGACCGAGTTTTCTCGACTGAAGAGGTTCCGGTCGTACTTTCCATGTCCGATTGCGTGTCGATTCGGAAACCCCTCGCAAATCGGATCAATCCACTTCTTGAAGGTGGCAAAAACAGGCCCTCTTAGAACAAATGCCATCGTCGCGTCGATTAGCCGTCGATCCAAGTGCGTCTGCTGATTTGCGGCCGTCAACACGTCTGAGAATTGCTTTGCCTTAGATTCTTGCCGAAAAGGTACGACGTCGGCCAGTTTGAGCGATTGTAGCCAGTCAGTCACAACACCTTCGATATGAGGCAAGAGCGTCGAAATACTCAGCGTGTACTTCCCGCTGCAGTGGGCATCGATGGCGTCTTGGAACAACTGCTCTCTGTCAGCAAAGACTGGATTGGCATTCCACTCGCTTGTCAAACCCCGCAAGAAGTCGTTCGTGCAATAGTCAACTAGGATGCGTCGGGCTTCGGGCAAGTTCCTATTGTGACATTCGGCAGCGATCGCGCTCAGCGGATACGGCATCAAAGCTGGCGCCGGCCAAAGTCCAATTGCCTGAATCTGGCTTTCATTCGCGTCGTGCATCACGAGTGCCATCTCTCTGAACTCCAGGTTGAGGGAATCCGCAATTAGTTTGCCAATTTCCCATTCATCGTGGGCACATGGGTGGTGTGGATCGCCGTCGAATAAAATCTGCCAATCCGGACCGGCAGAATACACGTACAAAAATGCGACGGGCTTCCCGTCAACGGTTGGGCGCTCAACAGAGACAATTCGCTCAAGTTGAGAGAGAAACACTGGACTTCCATTCTTAAAGGCAAGGCCTAACGGCTTTTTGGCCTTCACGACCCAGTGGATTTCGTCGTTGAACTCAACGATAGACTGACGGTCGCCAAACAGCTTGATAAGGCATCGGCGTATTGAAAAACCTTCTGGAAGGCGCCCCTCCGCCTTGCGGCGCTCGATCTCCGGCCCAACCCATAGTCGATTGATTTGCCTCCACAGGTTTAGGGTTGCCTCGTCGTCACTCATAGCGATTCCCTAAGGCGCATTCCACGAATTGTATCGCTCCGAAAAGTCGCTGACCGGCGACAGCGACATCTGCTTTTGTTCAATGTCGGGGCACGACACCAATCCATCGAAGCCGAGCTTCATTAGCACGCGTCGCATCAGGAAGAGCGTCCACTTCTTCAGTTCCTTGCTCACGAAGCCAGGAGATTGCAGTAACTCTCCGCCATGAGAGACGGCGTTTCGCAGTTTCCTGACTCGATCGCGCTCCGTGTAGTGGTGTGGGACATCCCAGTGAAGCTGTTTCCGGGCGAGGCCAATCAACTCCATCAGCATCTTCCGCTCTGCCTCGCCTTGTGAACAACGCTTAGCCTCGACCAGCGAATTGCGGAGCAGACGCTCCAGCCCTGCAAACATCTTGGCTACCTTCTGTTCCAAATAGGGCGAGTCCTCGATGGACTTGCAATGCGCCGCAATCGGCCGCCAGAGTTGTGATTGTTGCATCTGCCGATAGTTGTCGAAGCACTGCTCGAACAATTGCGGCAAGGCACGATCTAGTTGGAGATCGCGCAGAACGTACTCGTCACGAAATGAGGACTTGATTGGATTCGTGAGCAGCCGTTTGACCGGGCGACCGGCTGCATCAGCAAACGTCAAGAGCGGGATGCCCGTGTGCTGGCATGCGACGATTCCGCACAGCCCCGCAATGTCTGACGCAAAGCTTACCAGTTCTTCCTCTGTTGCATCCTGCCACGAGTCGAAGGAGAAGTTCGTCAGCGCCGCCGGCCCCATCATTCGGGCTTTGAGAAGTGTGCGAATCTGCTCGTGATTCTGCTGATGAACGAAGTCAACGTCACGACCGGCGGCTTGAACACGCAAAACCGTCCTGACGCCCACATCCTTCGGCTCATTGCCCGTGTCGAAGTCAAAGTTGTTGAGTACGGCAGTGACCCGGGAGATGGGGCCGCGGCCGTCGTAGCCCAGTTCGGCCGGCTTGTTGAGCGGATGGGCAAGTGCCCACCGACGGTCAGCAGGCCCCTCGCCCTCGATCTCGACATAGAATTGCTCGGACCGAAACGTGAACGGGCCGTCGTCGGAGGTGCCAGAGATCGTGAGGTTTGCTCCGAAGTTGCGATGCAGTCGAAAATCGCGCTGGCATTGGAGAAAGATCTGGCAGTCGCCTGACGCCGGCAAGAACAATACCGCGTCGAACTCCACCTCCGGTAGATCCAGTGCATCGGGGTTAAAATGCTTGTAGAGCTTCTCCAATGGATCGTTCGGGTCGCGATCGAGCTGGCTCTCGATTCTGGCCTTGCCGTGATGCAGCTGAAGCCTGGCGTGCTTGTGGAGGAAGTCTCGCTCCTCGTGCAGCGGATAGAGGGACGGATGGTCCATGAGTCTTCCTGTGACGGCTGTTTCTATTCCTCCAATCCTTGTCGGACAGTTGCCGAGGTCGGCTGGTTCGCGTCGAGACCGACCAACGAAACAAGGATCAGATCGGTCTGCTAAGCGGCTCGTTCCTGCCAGGTTGCGACGACAAATGACGCCATGCTGCCGGCGAGATTGACCGCCAGCGCAGCGTGACGCTGTTTGGGCTTGCCCGCTTGTTTGCCGCGTCCATGAGCATCGCCGGTTTTGCTTCGCAGCGCCCCGAGCCCTTCAACGACCGCGGTGCAGCCGCCTAAGACCTGTTTGACGATTGGCTCTGTGTGTTGACTGGGCGCTAGGTTTAGGCTCTCCGCGGCGGCGCGGTAGAGCTTTGGCAAATCGGCGGTGTCGAGGTACTCGATCTCCTGCTCATCCAGAATGAACTTGCACACAGTTTCCAGCAACGTGCGCGCCATGGTGATGGCGCCGTCGGGGTCCGACGCACGGCGATCCATCGCCTTCTGCCATGCTTCCTGCACGTGTTCGGAATCGACGACGGAGAGGACATCGGAACTGGAATCAACAGCAGGACTTCCCAACGCATCTTCCAATTTCGTCAATAGCCGCGAAAACTCTTCAGCCAGGAAACCCCGACGCTCCTGGTAGCTCTTGAACTTAGGCTGAATGAACGACCAGAATTCGGAGACGGTTGCGCAAGACCGCACAAACCGCGGCAGGTGTGCCTTGACCAACGACTCTTTCAGCAGCTCATGACGGAGACGCACATACTCGCCTTCGTCTACACCGTTGCCGGTCGCACGACTCACTAGCAAGTTCTTTAGCCGTTCGACTTTCACAAGGACGTCGTCGATTGGAGCCATTCCTGTGCCCGCCAAGTTGGAAAAAGGGGACCACATTCCCGTACCCTTCACCATTGTCGCGATCGCCCATTAAATCAGAAAGGGCGACTTTGGCCGGGCGAGTACCCGTGAGCCACCCGGCGTCTCACTCAGCACCTTGGTCACGGCATCATGGATGCAGTCGTGATTGGCCTTGGCGTAGTCGCCCATCAGGTTCATGGCGATCCAATACTCGCCGCCGGGGTCGGTATCCAGGTCCAGCCAGCCCAGGTCGCCCGCCTCGGGATGGAGTTCCTTGGCGATCTTGCTGTAGGTGCTGCACACAGCCGCTCCAGTCCCGCGAGAGCCATTGGTGTAATGAGGATGGACCCGCAACAATCTCGAAGACCGACAACTTCATCCGGCAGGCAATGTCCACGCCCACGGCATAAGGGCACACGGCGTTGTCCAAGGCCAGCACACCGCCGATGGGCAGGCCGTAGCCTAGGTGAGCATCGGGCATCAATGCACCAGCGACCGCTGGTGCAATGGTCAGGGCGGCATCCATCTGGTCGAACGACTTCGGGGCGACATGCTGCTCGACCAACCTGCGAGAATCTTCGTGCAGTGCAGCACGCACCCGTGCGGCACGAACAGCGCATCGGAGCATGTTCGGGTTGTTGTCCATCGCCAGTTGAAAGAACTTGACGATGGAGTACACGTTGAAGTCATAGGTCCGCCCACGGCCGCCGAGCGCATCGGGATCGTGACAGCGATGATGCTCCCAAACCTCGAAGCGTTGAATCTGGCGACCGAAGCCGTGGATTTCCCCGGCCAAGTGCGGGAACACCAACGTCTTGGGCGGAATGCAGAAGCCCACCGTGTCGAAGTCACTGTCATCGGTGTTGATCCCGTAGGAGATCGAGCCCGTGACCGTGATGTACTGCGACCCATCCCGCACGAATCCGGGCGGGTTCGTGAGACCATGCGAGTAAAAAGAGGCGAAACGCTCAACCCGCGACGCGCTTTTGCACACGTGTACTAGGTGCCCTTGGTCATCTAAACGACGACTGAGGCAGCCTGAGGCACGGCGACTCGCGGGTCGCACGATCCGTGAGTCAACAACTACTAAGCCGTCTGGTAGCGTTCGCCAAATAACAGCTGGCCGGAGCGAGCACAAGTATGATGTGTCAGGAAAATAGATTTCCGATCGTGTCGTCGTCATCACTGACGAGATGGGCATAGAGCGATGTGGTCGCTAAGGAGGCGTGGCCAGCTGCATCCCGCACCTCAACGATACTCTTCTTTCCATGAAGCGCGTGGCTGATGAAACTATGCCTGCCGTGATGGATCGTCAGCTGGGATTGCCGTTCACCGCCAAGGCACTTGCAGGCCACCTTGAACCGCATTCGAGCATTGCGACGGTCGATTTTGTGCCCAAGCGTGTCGCGGTGCTGCGAACACACGAACAAGTCCGAGCCGCGGGCACCCTGAGACTGGCGGAATATTTTCCAAGCACGAAGATCATTTAGTGTGCCCGCGTCGAATGTGAGCGGCACGACCCTGGCCTTCTTTCCTTTCGCAATTGCCTTCGGGACGCGTATCGTCGGTCGATCACTGGCGACGCGTACGTCGTCAAGCGCTAATCCACACAACTCGCTCGCCCGCAACCCACAACATGCGGACAACCGGAAGATCACAAGATTCATCCGCGAGTTGACTGACCGAGCCGACTTACGATGCAGGTCTTCGAGAACGCGGCGAATCTCGCCGATGGTCAAAATCATTTCACGACGGAGTCGCCATGATGCCATGGTATTTTCCTCTACAAGTTTAATGTCATCTCTTCACTCTACTCACGTCGAGCAGATCGTGGGTGACGAGTTTGATTGCAATTCAGGCGGAATGCAGTTGAAACTGTTTGCCACAGATTCAGGATTTGTGGACCGCCTCGACTCGGAACATACGGGTCCAGCGGAACTCGATGCGTGGTGCATCTGTATTGCTTGACGAGGCTGTCGGTGATGTCGTTCATGGCAGCCGAAAGGCAAACTCGAGGAGCCATCGCCGCGGCAGCGAGTTCGGGTGAGCGGTGGACGCACGTTACCTATTACCACGAACAGGAGCGCGCACACACACATATCTTTCTCCTTTTTGATGTGCGCGCATGGGGCCTTAACGAGAGTCATCCCGCCGTCCACCACTCACCCACTTCGAACCGCGCCGTGCCTCCGACCAGCTACCCATGCTGTGAACTCGTCCACGCTGCGACGCAATCGAAGGGATATTACCAAACCTCGCAGATTCCATGCCAACACTACAACCCCTACCCGGTTGTTGGCATTCTGTTGCAAGCCGCCGAATTCTCCGAGGATTACATCTGCTTTGTCGGTTGGAGCTTTTCAACTGCGGAGCAAGTATGAATCTCACGGCCAGACTTCTCGCGGACCCCTAGACGTGCAGGAGTCGGCCACGCGGTCACCCGAACTTTGCCGACTGTTGGGCATCAGTGCTCCCCCACTCGTCAGCATTCCACATCCGTAAGAGCACAGAAAAGAGCATGTATGCCTCGCCTATCGTCCTCGCTCCGTTCCTTTCTCACAGCGCGCGCCACGCAATTCAATCGGGACCTTATCGACCGTTTCCTTTCCGCCGGAAAAGTCGAAGTCCAGATCAATACTCGCGATGATATCGGCCGTGCTGTTGAGGGTCACAGATCACGGACCCACGACGACTTCACTTTCTATCCGGTCCGCTTTCCAAGCAATGCAGCCACGCAGCCTATTTGGAAAGATCCGCCCATCGCGTATCCGTTTGATGACTACGCTGTCGCAATCGGTAGCACTGGATTCAGCGCAACCGGTTCTTTGTGGGTCGGCTTCGACATCGACACCGTCCTAGGACATGCCCCAGGCCATGGAGTTGAATTGGAGGAGATCGACAGGATCGACCATGTCTGTGCGTCGCTTCCTTATGTTGAAGTACGCCGCTCAACAGGTGGGGCGGGTCGTCACCTTTACGTCCAGCTTTCTGGTTTCGACACGACCAACCATACCGAACATGCAGCACTCGCCCGATCAGTTCTCGGAAAACTCTGCAATGATTCAGGTTTAGACTTTGCTCCAAGCGTTGATGCTTGTGGTGGCAATTTGTGGATTTGGGCACGACGGGCTTCTGAGGCGAATCGAGCGTTTGAGTGTCTGAAGCACTCCTGTCAAAGCCTCACACCGGAGGATGTGCCAAACTGGCGCAACCATCTCGAGGTCATTGAACGGCGACGGACTAAGGTCCGTGTCGTGGACCTCGATGACGAAGATGCTGCCAGCTACCCCAAAATCCGTAAGACCGAGGAACATGAACGAATTCTCACCGAGTACAAGCGGCTGGGATACTCCTTGATCTACCAACCAGACCACGGTTGTTACCAGCTCCATACAGGCGGACTTGCCAAGGTCCACAAGAGTCTTGGGCTCCTGGGCGCCTTTGAGACTGTTTCTGGCGACACCGAGCCCGAGAAGCCTAACGCATTCGCATTCCTGCGACCGAACGGCGGGCTTTTCGTCGTCCGATACGCCTGCAAAGAAGAGCATCCCTTGTGGTCCAGAACCACCAACGGGGCACCATGCATCTCCTATAATGTGCCCCTCGACCCCAAGGCCGCTTGCAGAGCCGTCAACGCGATCTGGGCAAGCAACAATAGTTTTACTTGTCCTTCGTTCAATATGGCGAGCGACGCGGCCACGCTGCTTGGGATCACACTCCCCGAGATTTCTGATCGGCCGATCAACTTTGTATTCAAAAGTGGTAGCGTCACGGTAGAGGCGGATCGACGTGGCAAGGAGTTAGTAAAGGGGTGGGGTGCGAAAGGCAGGAAGCTCTCGATCTACTTTCCGCTCAACTCACCGCCGAATGATACTGGGTACGACAACCTGGTTCGACATATTATCAGTCCAAGCCGCGAGGACGCCGGCTGGATCATCCGCCGGGACGATGGCGAATGGGGGTTCGAGAGGAAAGACAACGTCTCCGACGTGCTGATCTCTTTCGGACACACCGAAGATATCTCTCGCATTCTTGGTTCGTGCGTACGCAAGCCCTGGACACTGGTGAACGAACCGTTTGGTGCGGAATTCCTATCCGGCCGCCGCTGGAATCGAAGCGCCAAGAGGCTAATCGTGCCGACTCAGTCTGTTACGCTATCGCACAGGCACTACGACTTGATCCTGGAACACAACGGTGAAGGGATCAATGGTGAAGTCGCGGAAAACCCGTGGTGCATGCAGAACGGTATCACGACCGGTGCGGCCTACCTTCGGCTGTGGGCCGCCAGCCTAGTGCAACGTCCGAAACATCCGCTTCCATACCTGTTCTTCTGGTCACGAGAGAACAATACGGGCAAGTCGTCCTTCCATCGGGCGTTGGCAATGCTGATCGAAGGGTCGGACGGTGCAACCGATGTGCATCTGGCCCTAACAGAGAAGTTCAACGGCGACATGGCTGGATGTGTACTCGGTTACATCGAAGACAAGGGCTTGAACGATCAAGGCTACGAAAGGCTTAAGAGTTGGGTGGACGCGCCGACCATCAAGATTCGGGAGATGCGAACGAATGCGTACACGCTTCCGAACTATGGCCACTTCATCCATACTGCCAATCGGCTGCAAGCATGCCCCGTGCAGCCGCACGACGAGCGCGTCGTGGTGATTCCGGTTTCCCCTCTTGTCGAAGACATCCCCTGGACGACTAAAATGGCCCCCGCGCTACGGCAGGAGGCGCCCGATTTTCTTGCAACGCTACTTAGAAGCTGTTTCAAAACCTAGTTTTCAGTTTGGCACATCGATTGGCGCAGAGAATCGCTGCGGCCAGTTCATGAAAGGCTTGGAAGTGGGCTCCGCATCGTTCATAGCACAGCTTGAGTCGGCGGAA
>QQVE01000015.1 GCA_003389325.1 Planctomycetota bacterium | reverse complement strand
AACTGGTATACTCGACATGGCTCGTTGCTCCGAAACAGGGTTTTGGGCTCAATGCTCGCATTAAACCCCAAAGGAGCAACGAGCCCTTCATCCATCCCCATCCGGAGCCACCGGCGACGGCGCTGTCCGAAACACGTCCTGTCCAAGCAAACCGACTTGTCCGGAGCCGCAGCGCCAACCCCGACGCGCCGTCGCCGGTGGCTCCGGGCTAAACGGTTACTTGGTGAGCTCGTCGGCGAGGTCGTTGGCGCCATAGACCTTGCGGAGGGCTTCGACGATCGAGGCGGAATGCACCGAGACGGCGCGGGCTTCGACGTCGGTGTAGACGAAGTCGAGCACCAGCGACTGGATGTTGCCGTCGAAGATGAGGCCCACGATCTGGCCTTCGCGGTTGACCACCGGGCTGCCGGAGTTGCCGCCGATGATGTCGGCCGTGCTGACGAAGTTGAACGGCGTGGCCGGGTCGATCTTGGTCTTGGCCTTCAGCCACGACTCGGGCAACTCGAACGGCGGCAGGCTGCCGTGTTCCTCGGCGTGCTTGTAGGTGCCGCCCATCGTGGTCCAGGGCGGAATCTGCTCGCCCTGCTGCTCGTAGCCCTTCACTTGGCCGAACGCCAAGCGGAGCGTGAACGTGGCGTCGGGATAGGTGCTGGTGCCCTCGACGGCGAACTTCGCTTGCGCGATCTTCGCGTAAGCCTGGCGCAGCGGTTCCTCGACTCCGGCCTCGTACTTCTTGCGCACTTCGCGGGCGGTGGGATCGACCGTGCGGGCCAGCACGATCAGCGGGTCGTCGCTGGCGGCGATGGCGCTTGAGCCACCGGCGGCCAGCCGCTTGCGCACCTCGACGTCGGCCAGCTTGCTGCCCGAGATCAGTTGGGCTGCCCGGGCCGAGGGGGACATATCGGCGAGCACTTGTTTCACCAGCGGATCGTCGGCGCCAGCCTGCTCCATCAGGTAGCTGAGCGAATCGGTGAGCTTGGCCGTCTCCAGGGCCGGGTAGATCGGGGCCTCGGAAAAGAGCTGGTGCTTGAGCGAGTCGAGGCCCGCCTCGGCGTACTCGCGCAGGCGGTCCTCGTTCGGCTTGCTCGTTTCTTCGGCCAGCCGCACGAGCGAGCGGGCGATGCCGTACAGCTCGGTGTTGAAGGCCATCGAGCGCTCGTAGAGCGTGTAGTCGGTGTAGATCTTGCTCCAGGCGTCGATGGCGGTGGAAACCTCGTTCCAGGCGCCGCGAGCGTCGGCCAGCTTGGGATCGTTGTCGACCGCGTCGCGCAGGGCCTGCTCGGCGTTGCGCTTGGCATCCATGATCTGGGGCGTCTGCAATCCGGCCAGGCCGCCCAGGCGGGCTTTGCGCGAGTTCTGATAGCCGAACAACTCGTCGCGGGCCTGCCGGGCGTTTTCCAGGCCGCGGCTGCTGTAGACCTGCAGGTTGACTTCGCGGCGGCGGATGATGTTCAGCAGGTTGGGAAAGACCGTGTCGCGCAAGAATTCGAGATGGGCCACGGTGTTGAGCCGGTCGGTGCGGCCCGGGTGGCCGGCCACGAAGATCAGCTCTTCGTCGAGGGCGCCGGCCTTGCTCCAACTCAGATGATCGGGCGGCGTGGCGGGTTTGCCGTCTTCGTAAATGCGGAAGAACGCCACATCGAGGTCGTAGCGCGGGTACTCGAAGTTGTCGGGATCGCCGCCGAAGAAGGCGATGTCCTTCTCGGGCGCGAACACCAGGCGGACGTCGGTGTACTTTTTGTAGGTGTAGAGGTTGTAGCGCCCGCCCTGGAAGAGCGTGACTACGTCGCTGCGCAGCCCGGTCTTGTCGAACGATTCTTTCTCGATGGTGTTGATCACGGCCTGGCGGGCCTGCTGGGCATCGGCGGCGCTGGTGCCGGGCTTCACGGCGGCGTTGACGCGCTCGGTAACGTCGGTGATGTCCATCAGCACGTTGAGCTCGAGGTCGACGCAGCGGAGTTCTTCTTCGGGCGTGCGGGCGTGGAATCCGGTGGTGACCAGATCGCGCTCGGCGGTGCTGAGCTTGTGCAGGCAGTCGGCGCCCACGTGGTGATTGGTCATCACCAGTCCGCCGTCGGAGACAAACGAGCCGGAGCCGCCGTTGTTGAAGCGCACGGCCGACTTCTGCAGGTGGGTGAGCCACTCGTCGGTCGGATTGAAGCCGTAGCGCTCCATGAGCAGCTTGCGCGGCGGTTCGTTGAAGAGCCACATACCTTCGTCACCGTGGGCGACCGCGGCGGCCAGGAAGCAAACGGCTGCTGCCGCGATCGAAGGCTGGATGAATCGTTTCGCGTGCATGGATCGAGAGCCTCGTCATAGGTGGAAGTAGCGGGCGATTACTTGCCGCCGGAGCGCTTGGCGGCCAGCGCCCCGCGGAACAGGACACCCACGCCAGTCAGGAAGAGTGTGAAGACCAGGCCCGCGAAGCAGGCCGCCGCCGGCCAGGGACTGTCCGACCACCAGGCCGGCAGGATCGGCTCGGCTTCCGGGTTCGCCGGGTCGACGTACGACAGGTTGAGTTTGTTGAGCCACTCTTGCTTGAAGGCCAGAAAGCCGATCAAGACCCCGGCAATCGAACCGCCGGCGATGTAGCCCGAGCTGAGCAGGACGGCCGGGCTGCTGTCGGAGTCGGCGTCGGTCGAGCCGCCTAGCTTGTCGGCCGCGTAGCGGACCATGCCGCCGATGAAGATCGGCACCGAGGTTTGCAGCGGCAGGTAAACGCCCACGGCAAAGGGCAACGACGACACGCCGGCCAGTTCGAGCACGATGGAAATCAGCGCGCCGAGGATCACCAGCTCCCACGGCAGCTTGCCGTTGAGGATGCCGTCGATGATCACGGCCATCAGCCGCGTCTTGGGGGCCTGTAGCTTGTTGGTGACGGTGGTGCCGTCGTCGCGCTCTTTGAGCCTGCCGTTGATGGCCGGATCGACCATGTAGACGATCAGCCCCTGGTCGTTGACCAGATACTTGCCCGCGGGCACGCCGGGGTATTCGCCCTCGGCGGCCAGCAGCACGTGGTAGGTGTTGTCGTCCTCGTCGGCGTACGCGCCGCCGGGCTTCTCCATCTGGTCGAGCCGCTGTAGATCCTTGGCGGCGATCCGCACGTTCGGCACGTACTCGGCCTTGCGCGTGTAGACCGTGCCCGAGTCGTTGAGCAGTTGCAGCGTCAGCCCGATGACCAGGGCCGAGGTGAGCGCGCCGATCAGGATGGCGACCTGTTGCAGCCAGGGGGTGCCGCCGACGAGGTAGCCGGTTTTGAGGTCCTGCGAGGTGGTGCCGCCGTTGGAAGCCGCGATGCACACCACCGCGGCGATGGTCAGCGCCGTGAGCGTGGCCGGCTTGTCGGTGTTGCCCATCATCACGAACACCAGGCAGGTGAGCAGCAGCGTGGCCACGGTCATGCCGGAAATGGGATTCGACGACGAGCCGATTTCGCCGGTCAGGCGGGACGACACCGTGACGAACAGGAAGCCGAACAGCACGATCAGCGTGCCGCCGACGAAGCCGGTCAATCCGAGGCCCAGCCCCAATTGCGGCAGCGCCGCCAGTGCCACGATCAGCGCCAGGCTGCCCACCACGACGACCCACAGCGGCATGTCGCGCTCGGTGCGGGGGAGCTTGGCCCGCTCGCCTTTGCCTTTTTCGCGGATGGCGGCCAGGTCGGCCATCGCGCCGCGGATCGAGTGGAAGATCAGCGGCAGGGCCTGAAACATGCTGATGATGCCGCCCGTGGCTACCGCGCCGGCACCGATGAACAGGATGTATTCGTCGCGCAGCTCGTCGACCGACATTTCGCTGATCAGCTTCTCGGTCGCGGGGGCCAAGGGCTGCTGAAGCCCGTCGCCGAACATCACGATCATCGGCGCGATGACCAGGTAGGCCAGCACACCGCCGGAAACCATGATCGAAGCGATCCGCGGACCGATGATGTAACCCACGCCCAGCAGCTCGGGCGCGACTTCGCCGCCCAGCACGCCGCCGCGCAGGCCGCGCCCGCTGGCGGTCGACAGCGCCACGTCGAGCTTGTACTTCCAGAGGTGCAGCACGTCCATGCAGAACTTGTAGATGAACGCCAGCCCGAAGCCGACGAACACGGTGCGGGCGGTGGCGCCGCCTTCCTCGCCGACGATCAGCACTTCGGCACAGGCGGTGCCCTCGGGATAGCGCAGCTTGCCGTGCTGCTGCACGATGAACGCCCGCCGCAGCGGGATCATCATCAGAATGCCGAGCAGCCCGCCGAGGCAGCCGACGGTCATCACGCGGACGATCGTCATGTCGTGCCCCAGGAGCAACAGCGCGGGAATCGTCACGCCCAGGCCGAAGGCGATCGACTCGCCGGCCGAGCCGGTGGTCTGCACGATGTTGTTTTCGAGAATGGTTGCCGGCCGCAGGCGGAAGACCTTGGCCAACACGCGAAACAGCGTGATCGACAGCACGGCCACGGGGATCGAGGCCGAGACGGTCATGCCGATCTTCAGCACCAGGTACAGGGACGACGCGCCGAACACGATGCCCAGGATCACGCCGGCCAGCACGGCACCCCAGGTGAACTCGCGCAGCTCGGTGGCGTCGGGAACGTAGGGTTCGTGGGCGTAGGGAGAAGGGGAAGCTGCTTGAGACCGCTTTTCCGTGGTCTGAGCTGCCATGCCGAGCGTTCCAGCCGGAGTTGCCTGGGGATCGAAGGGGCCAATCGCGAGCCCACATTCTATCGATCCAGCCCCCGGGGGACCATCGGGGTTCGATGGCCGAATTACGGCCGTTTTGCGGTGGCCGTGCGCGCGACTAGTAGATGATCTTCACGTCGGGGAGCGATTCCTTCAGCTTGGCGTGACCCTCGGGCGTGGTCGAGGTGAAGCTGAGCGTGAGCTCCTTGAGATTCTTGAGTCCCGTGAGGTGCTCGAGCCCTTCGTCGGTGATCTGGGTGTTGGCCAGGTTGAGCCGTTCGAGGTTGGTGAGCTTCTCGAGGTTGTTGAGCCCCTCGTCGGTCGTGCGGGTGCCGTCGAGGTTGAGATACTTGAGGTTCACCAGGTCCTTCAGGTGCGGCAGGCCCTCGTCGGTGACCAGCGTATTCCACAGGTCGAGCTGTTCGAGGCTGGTCATTCCTTCGATGTGCTCGAGGCCCTCGTCGCCGGCCGGCGTTTCGGCCAGGTCGAGCACGACGAGCTTGGACATGCCCTTGAGGTGTTTCAGGCCCGAGCCGTCGACGCCGGTGGCCCGCAGCTCGAGGCGCTTCATGTCGTCGAGTCCTTCGAGGTGCTGGAGCCCCTCGTCGGTGATGTTGGTGCGCATGAGGTAGAGCTCGTCGAGCTTCTTCATGTCTTTCAGCCCGGCCAGGCCCTGATCGCTGAGCATGGCCGCGTCTTCGAAGCCGATGCCTTTCATCTTGGTCAGCCGGGCCAGCGCTTCGAGCCCGGCGTCGGAGACGTTGGGGTTGCGGAGCTTGAGCCGTTCGAGGTTTTCGAGCGCGGCCAGGGATTCAAGTCCCGCGTCGGTCACCAGCACGCAGCCGCGCAGATCGAGCACCCGCAGCTTGGGCAGCTTGGCCACGTATTCCATGCCGGGGTCGCCGAAGTTGTTGTACAGCAGGATCAACACTTCGAGATTCGGCAGCTTGGTCAGGTGTTCAAGCGCGGCGTCGGTCAGGTAGGACGAGCGGCGCAGGTTGAGCGACTTGAGCGTGGGGATCGCTGCCAGCTTGGCCAGTCCGGCGTCGGTGATTTCGGTGTTTTCCAGGCCGAGCTTTTCGAGCTCGAGATTGGCCAGCTTGTCGAGCGATTCGTCGTCGATCTCGGCACCCCACAGTTCGAGCTCGGTCAGATGGGGCAGCTTTTCGAGCGAGGCCAGGTCGAACTCCTTGACCTGCGGCGTGTTGAACGACACCGCCGTGACGTTGCCGTCCTTATCGCGCGTGACCTGGCCGCGGTTTTTCTCGATGGCTTCGACCACGGCCGGATCGTCCTGGGCGGTCTCGGCTTCGGCTTCTTCCGGCGCGGCTTCCTGTTCCTTGTCGCCGGCCTTGGCTGCGGCGGCGGACTCCTCGCCGGAGTCGGATTGCTTTTCACTGGCGGGCTTGCAGCCCGAGAGCGACAGCGACAGGGCGAGGCCGAGACAAATCAGCGGGAACAACAAGACGCGATGCGACATGGTGGCGGCGTGCCGCGCGAGGCGGCGCGTATGGGGGTAGGTGGGAATAAAAGAACGGCTGCGACGCGCTTGCTGGCACGCCGCAGCCGTTTCAGTTTAACGCGTTTGGCTTAGAGCTTGTAGCCCTCGCGGTACTCGGGCTTGATGACCGAGGCCACTTCGGGGGCGTTGGTCGCTTCGAGCGCCTGGGCATCCCACTCGATCTTCTTGCCGGGCGAGTCCGGCTGGTCGGCGGCCCACACGGCCAGGTTGCCCAGCAGAATCGTCTCGGTCAGCGGAGCGGCATAGTCGCCGAAGTTGCTGCGGGCTTGCTGGCCACCCTTGATGGCACGCACGTACTCTTCGAAGTGACCGGGCGAGGCTTCGAACTCGACCGATTCGTCGGTGGCGCCGGCCAGGAGCTTGTAGCCCTTCTCGCAGTAGTCGCCGGGAGCAAACAGCTTGCCCTTGTCGCCGATCACCAGCACACCGGTCTCGCTGACCGGTTCGCCTTCGAACAAATCGGGCGAGGGCTTCTTGCCGCCGTCGTACCAGACCATCTGACAGGCTTCGCGCTCGCCGTTGGCCGGGAAGTCGTAGGTGATGATCGACCACTTGGGATAGCTGTCGTGGTTGTGGCCCGAGGTGGTGGCCTGCACGCCGGTCGGGTCGCGGAGGTCGAAGGCCATGAACGGCATGTTCACCGTGTGGCAGGCCATGTCGCCCAAGGCGCCCGAGCCGAAGTCCCACCAGCCGCGCCAGGCAAAGGGGTGGTAGCCGGGAGCGTAGGGGCGCTCTGGAGCGCAGCCGAGCCACAGATCCCAATGCACGTTCTCCGGCACCGGGGCTTCGGCCGGGCGAGGTCCACCCTGCGGCCAGATCGGACGATTGGTCCAGACGTGCACTTCCTTGACGTTGCCCACCGCGCCGGCGCGGAGCAACTGCGACGTTTTGCGGAGCGAGTTGCTGGCCGTGCCCTGGTTGCCCATCTGCGTGGCCACGTTCATTTCCTTGGCGATCTCGCCCAGTTGGCGGGCTTCCCAGATGGTGCGGGTCAGCGGCTTCTGGGTGAAGCAGGACTTGCCCATCCGCATGGCCATGGCCGAGACCGGGGCGTGCATGTGGTCGGGAGTGCTGACGGTGACCGCGTCGATGTCGCCGCCCATCTCGTCGAACATCTTGCGGTAGTCGTTGTACCGCTTGGCGTTCTTGAAGAAGCGGCTGCCCGCCTTCTCCAGGGTGTTGTCGTCGACGTCGCAGATGGCGACCACGTCTCCGTGGCTGCCGGCATCGCGCGAGTCGCTGCCGCCCTTGCCGCCGACGCCGATACAGGCGAAGCGAATCCGCTCGTTGGGAGACTTGCTGTCCTCGGCCGCGGCCTTGCCGGCCACGAAAACACCGACGCCGGTCAGCGCCGTGCTCTTGAGGAATCGACGACGATCGGTCAGGTACGACATAGTCGGGCACTCCTTGAAGTGATTGGGTTTAAGGCGTGAAAACGCAGGCGGGATAAAAGTACATTGAGCCCTAGGCTAGACGATAATCTCTGCGGCCCCGGCTCGCAACGAGGGGCCCTGAGTTTGCCGGAAAAACGGCCCCCGTCGTCAGGGTTCCTGTCCCGCCACCCATCTGGAAACAGGCGATTTGACGTGACGCGTTCGCGCACCACGAGACCCGCGATGCCGCGAAAGGCTACTCCTTACTACGCCCCCAGGACCCGCGCGGTTCTCGCGCGCTCGGGTTTTGCCGGTCACGACGCGCCGGCGTTCTGGCGAATGTAGGCCCGGATGCGCTCGACCGGCGAATCGGGATGAAACGGGCCGTTTTCGGCCGCGTAGATCGTGCCCAGGTTGCGAATGCCCAGGTAGCCGCAAAAGCTATCAAAGGTCTCGTTCAACAGGGCCGCCGGCTCCGGCCCGCTGCCGGTGGAGAGCAACGCAAACGCGCATCCGCGCAAGCGGCGGCCCAGCGGTTTGTGCCAGAACAGCAAATCGGTGAAGCGATCGACGAACGTCTTCATCGACGTCGAGTACGAATACCAGTAGACGGGCGTAGCCAGGATGGTGAGCGGCGCCTCGACGATGCGCTCGACCAGCGGCAGAAACGGGTCGTCGTCGCGATAGTCTCGCACGTAGGAGAACGGTGCCAGCTCGAGCGCCGCCAGGTCGACGACGTCGCAGGGCAGGTCGTGCACCAGGCGCGCCAGCGCCCCGGCCGTGTTGCCGTCGCTGCGAGCGCTGCCGAGGATGGCCAGAGAGCGTTTCATGGCATGTATCGTGGGACAGCGATTAACCTTGCCACCATCATGACGCACCGGAGGCAGGCAGTTCGACAGCGCCCAGAGTTTCTTCTTAACGCAAAGGGCGTCATGCCAGTGAGGGCGGTGACTGGGTGGCCTGCGTCATGCGCGAATTGGCCGGCCAGCGCAGCAAAAAAGCGTCCGTGATTCTTGACGTTGCGGACGCTTTCTGCGACTTGCTCGAGAACCACCAGGCCCGGGGGTTTAGCGGGCCGCCGACTCGGATTCGGACTCGGGCGACTCGATCCGGCGGAACACTTCCTCGCGGTGAATCGGCACTTCGGGCGGACCGGCGAAGCCCAGCTTGACCCGATCGCCGCGGATTTCTATGACGGTCACCTCGACGTTCCCTCCGATGATGACCCGTTCGTTCTTTTTGCGCGTGAGCACCAGCATCTGAGACTCCTTCTACTTTCTTGCTTTACTCCTACATTGTTCTGTTCGTCGCTTCGAGCGCGAGGTATTGCACGCGCGGGCGTGCCCAACTCGTCGGACGACGCGGCACGAGGGCCCTGGGGTGGTGTTAGGCCGGCGTGCGACGTTGTCGGACGATGGTGGTGCGACCAGCAGCGACAATGCGGTGCGGGACACACAGCGGGTAGCGTCGGCGGCCTCGGGCGCCGCCTTTGGCGTGGAATCCATGGCAAGCTCGCGTGCGTCCCACCTTGCCCCGGATTCGGCGCCGCCGGTCACGCAAAGTCGCTTTCGGTTTGCCTTCGCGTTCGTGGCACCGCTCATCAAGGAGCGGCTGGTTGCTTTTTGGTTCGCGCTTGCTGGTTCGCACCAGGGGACGTGCGGCAAGCGAATACGAAAGCCACGAAACGAAGTTGCAAACAAAGCCGAGGTGACCGTCAGGCGACCAACCTAACTCCCCGGGGAAATAAAGGTCAACGTCAGTTTCTGGCGGATTTTTGCACACAACATGCACTTTGGCCGGTGGGAAGATTCCCCCCGTCGCTGGCGTGGCTGGCAGCAGCGATTGCCGTGCGGCTGGGCTTTGCGTGCGCGGACGCTGGCGTTTCAATGACCGCGTGCCGCTTGCGCCACACTGGGCAAGCGCAGCACGAAGGGCAAGTAGTTCCCCCCAACCGAGGCGCGAAATGAGCCGATTTGTCCGCCGGCCGCCGACCTGGATTCCCCGCTTTCACCTGGCCATCGCGGGAATCGTGGACGCGGTGCGCACGCAGCGCAACTTCGTGATCCATCTGGCCGCGGCGCTGGCGGTGATCGCCACCGCCGCCCAACTGCGGGTGGGGCGCCGCGAGTGGTGTCTGCTGGTCCTGTGCGTGACGGTGGTGCTGGTGGCCGAGTTGTTCAACACGGCGCTTGAGCACCTGGCCCGGGCGATCACCGAAGAGGAAAACGATCGCCTTCGCCGCGCGCTGGATATCGCCAGCGGAGCCGTGCTGACCGCGGCCGTGGGAGCTGCGACGGTCGGCGCCGTGATCTTTCTGCACCGGCTGGGCCAGTTGGGGTTTGGCTGGCCCGTCTGAGCGGGCGATGGTCGCGCGACGCGCTTCGCTCGACGCGCGGTGCGAATGACTGGCGCGCTATTGCGACTCGTTCTCGTGCAGCGCGGCGTGCTGTTTTTCGTCCTGGGGACGGTTGTCGTGGCCGCGCTCGGCGGTGAGTTCGATGCGGTCGACGAACTTGACGTTGGCACACTCGTCGACTTCGGCCGTGTGGCAGGCCGCGAAGTCGGGGATGTAAAACCGCACCGGCCCGCCGGCTTTCTCGGGCAGCGGACCGCCTTCGAGCCGGTAGATCAGCATGGCCCGGTCTTGCACCGCCTCGAGCGGAATGCTGGCATGGAAGTCGTCCTTCGAGGCGTGCAGCGTGATGTACTTGACCGACGGTTTCGGCTGCACGCGGGAAAGCAACCCGGCCAGCGTGACCGCGTCGCCCTGGCGCTTCGGGTCGATGCGGCTGACGTCAACGACCTGCATGCTCTGGTCGAGCGCCGCCAGATCGTCGAAGGAAAACGTGGCCGGCGATGCGACGTCGCCGTCGATGGTGAGTGTGGGCATGGCAGTTGTCTCGCGGGGCTGATGACAGGCTTACGATAGCAGATCCGCGGTTGCCGAGAAACGGATTCGCACTGCGTTGTGGACACGACGCGATTCGCGTTGAGCGACCGTGTGGTACAATGCCGGTATGGCTCCCAAGCTTTCCAACGCCGATGAGATTCGAGCGGCCTTACGGCAAGAACCTGCCAAACCGCTCCGCGTCGAAGACGACGAGACCAACAAGGTCTATTTGATTGTCGACGAGCATGCCTTGCCGACGCTGTGGGAGGACTACGTTCGTCGCGAAGTGCAGCGCGGGCTCGACCAGCTTGATCGGGGCGAGGGCACGGAGTGGGACGTGGATGCTTTCCTGGCGGATGTGCACTAGGCCGAGTGGATATGCGCGCGATTGCCAGTTCTGGTGCGGGCCAACGGCCCGACCTGCTTAAGCCCGGGGCAACGCCGGCAACGCCCCGGGAACCAAACGGGGCCACCATTTCCAAGCCCCAAGGGGGCGCCCTTTGTGAGCGAACGAAAGGACGCCCCGTTGGGGCTCAGTGAGTAATTTTAGCGGGTCGATGAGTCCAGGGACGTTGCCCCTGGCTTAAGCAGGTTGGGCCGTTGGCCCACGGTCCTGGGACTGACGCACTCATCTGAGGACTTGTCGAGCAACAAAAAAACGGGTGCCGCCCCGCGGGGGGCGACACCCGGTGTTGGTTCGGGTTGCTCGCGGGCCTCCAGCCCGGCAATCCTTTACGAGCAACCCATACTGTTGCCGCAATTGTGGCAAAGGTAGCAATTACCGTTGCGTACGGTGATCGCGCCGCAGTTGTCGCAACTGGGAGCGTCGGTCTGGAAACTGGCAAACTGTTCGGCCCGGCCGCCGTGGTGGCCGCCGTTGAGATCACCGCCGTTGAGATCAATGTGCCGGGCGCCGGCCCGCTCGAGCAGCGAGGCGGCCGACGTGGGCGGTGCAACGTGCGTGCCGTTCTTGGCCGGCTCGGCCGTCTTGGCCACAGGCACTTCGCTCTTGGCGGGAGCCGTCTCGGGCGAAGCTTGGGAAGTTGCCGACCCTGGCTGGGGCTTTGGCTCGCCGGCCTTCTTGGCGGCGAGCTTGCTCTCTGGGTCGGAATCCTCCGCGGCCTGTGCCGCCGACTCTTCGCTGGCCACGACGCCCAGCATCGCCTCGCGATAGCCGGGCAGGAACGTGATCCCCAGCCAGCGGAAGATGTAGTCGACGATGCTCTTGGCGATGCGAATGTCGGGGTTCTTGGTGTACCCCATCGGCTCGAATCGCGTGTGCGAGAACTTGTTGACGTACACCTCCAGCGGCACGCCGTACTGCAGGCTCATCGAGACCGCGGTGCCGAAACAGTCCATCAGGCCGCCGATGGTGCTGCCCTCTTTGGCCATCGTGATGAACAGCTCGCCGGGCCGGCCGTCGTCGTACAGGCCGACGGTGATGTAACCCTCGTGGCCCGAGATGTTGAACTTGTGGGTGATGCTCTGCCGCGTGTCGGGCAGGCGTTCGCGGCGCGGCACGGCGGCCTGCTTGGCGGCGGCCTTGTCCGACTCGCTGCTGGTGGAAAGCGGTTGGCTTTCCTTCGAGCCGTCGCGATACACGGCCAGCGCCTTCAGGCCCAACCGCCAGCCTTCGAGATAGGCGTTGGCGATGTCGCCCGGCGTGGTTTCCCGCGGCATGTTCACCGTCTTGGAAATCGCGCCGGACAGGAACGGCTGGGCCGCGGCCATCATCCGCACGTGGGCCTGCCAGGCGATCGAACGCGAACCGTTCCGCGGCTCGAAGGCACAGTCGAACACGCTCAAGTGCTCGGGCTTCACGTCGGGCGAGCCCTCGACCGTGTCTTTCTGGTCGATGTAGGCCAGGATCGACTCGATCTTCGGCTCGTCGTAGCCCAGCGTCCGCAGCGCCAACGGCACCGTGCGGTTGACGATCTTGAGCATGCCGCCGCCGGCCAGTTGCTTGTACTTCACTAGCGCGATGTCGGGCTCGATGCCCGTGGTGTCGCAATCCATCAGGAAGCTGATCGTGCCGGTGGGCGCGAGCACCGTGGCCTGGGCATTGCGGAAGCCGTGACGCTTGCCGCTGGCCAGGACGCGATCCCACACCTTCTGGGCGGCCTGCTTCAGATAGGGCGGGCAGGCCGGATCGATCTCGTCGGCCGCGTCGCGATGCATCTGCATCACGTGCAGCATCGGCTCGCTATTCTCGGCGTAGCCGTCGAAGGGGCCCACGGCCGCGGCCAGCTCGGCGCTGGTGAGGTTGGCCGCTCCGTGCAACAGGGCCGTGATCGCCCCGCACACGCCCCGCGCGGCGTCCGAATCGTAGGCCACGCCGGCCGACATGACCAGGCTGCCCAGGTTCGAGTAGCCCAATCCCAACGGGCGGAAGCGATGGCTGTTGGCCGCGATCCGCTTGGTCGGATAGCTGGCATGGTCGACCAGGATTTCCTGGGCGATGAAGAAGATGCGGCACACGGCCGAAAACCCGTCGACGTCGAACGTGCCGTCCGCGCGGCGGAACTTCATCAGGTTGATGCTTGCCAGGTTGCAGGCCGTGTCGTCGAGGAACATGTACTCGGAGCACGGGTTCGAGGCGTTGATCGCGCCCGAGTTGGGGCAGGTGTTCCAGCGGTTGATCGTCGTGTCGTACTGCACGCCGGGATCGCCGCAACTCCAGGCGCCCTCGGCCATTTTGGCCAGCACGTCGCGGGCCGGCCACGAGGGGCCCTGGCGGCCGGCTTCGGTGACCCAGCGCGTGGTCCAGTCTTTGTCCTCGACCACGGCTTGCATGAAGTCGTCGGTCACGCGCACCGACAGGTTGGCGTTCTGGAACAGGATCGAGCTGTAGGCCTCGCCGTTGAAGTTGGACTCGTAGCCGCCCTTTTCGATCAGCAGCCGGGCCTTGCGCTCTTCCTTGGCCTTGCACTCGATGAATTCCATGATGTCGGGGTGCCAGACCTTGAGCGACTGCATCTTGGCCGCGCGGCGGGTCTTGCCGCCGCTTTTGACCACCGCGGCAATCTGGTCGTAGACCCGCATGAACGACAGCGGGCCCGAGGGCTTGCCGCCGCCGCAGAGCTTCTCGCGGTGCGAACGTAGCGTAGAGAGGTCCGTGCCCGTGCCCGAGCCGAACTTGAACAGCATGGCCTCGCTGCGGGCGAGCTCCATGATGTCTTCCATGTTGTCCTGCACGCTCTGGATGAAGCAGGCCGAGCCTTGCGGATACTCGTAGGGGTTCTCGGGCTGCTCGACCTCGTCGCTTTCGGGATTCCAGTGCCAGTTGCACTGGGCCCCCTTCACGCCGTACTGGTGATACAAGCCGACGTTGAACCAGACGGGCGAGTTGAAGGCCCCGTACTGGTGCAGGCATAGCCAGGTGAGCTCGCGATAGAACCGCTCGGCGTCCTCTTCGCTGGCGAAGTAGCCGTCGGCCAGACCCCAGTCGGTGATGGTGCGCGAGACGCGATGGATCAACTGCTTGACGCTGTTCTCACGCTCGGGCGTGTTCACTTCGCCGTAGAAGTACTTGCTCACCACGACGTTCGTGGCCAACTGGCTCCACGAGGCGGGGACTTCGCAGTCGGTCTGCTCGAACAGCACGTCGCCGTTCTCGTCCTTGATGGCCGCGATCCGCAGATCCCACTGCACGGTGTCGAACGGGTCGGCAACGTCGCTGGGGCAGAAGCGGGCATCGATTTCGAGCCCGCGGCCGGTCGACTCAGATTCAAAACGCATCGAAGACACGGCACGTTTGGCTACTGGGCTGCCAATAGTGGCCATCGAGAACCTCCCTGTTAGAGATCTACCGGAGGGGCATCCTGCATATACATCTGTATACTAATCTCGGGTCCGAAGCCACCTAACCTGAGATCGAACATCCATGTCGCGGAAGATTCAGCTATCACGCCACCCGCTAGAGGTGTAAATCCGCTCTGGAGCCACTACATATTGTAGCAGATGCCCTGCATGCCACAATATACGGTGAACGAGAGCCAAATCTTAATCAAATCTTGATGTGCGTCAATCAGGCGCCAAGAGGAGTTGTAAGTGGCTTTGTAGTCGTCGCTTAACATCAAAACCCCTCTGCGGGATGGAAAGCCGTGAAATGGGCCCTGCGCGTCATCTGGCTCGTGGATTTACGGCAAAACGGTCAATCCGACACGTTGGTTGTCGTGCATGATCGCGGCTGAAGAAATCTCAAAAATTTTCCGCCAAGGTAGGCAGCCTAGAAAAGCGCTGGCGAAGACTGGCGAGAGTTGGAACGCGAAAGCTCACAAAGCGAGGAGTTTTTCTGGACGGCGGAGGCGCCGCTCGTTGTGCGACCCTCTATCATGTTGCCACTGCGAAGGAGCAACAGCGATGCACCTGGTGAAACCGATTGCCGCGTACAACGCCGCGACCAATCACGAAGCGCACCTCGTGAAGATGTGCTTGATCGAAGCGGGAATCGACGCGGCCGTGACGGAGGATCACTCGCTGGTGGGCTACTGGATGCTGGGAACGCTTCCCGAGATTCACAAGCCCCAGGTTTGGATTAGCGCTTGCGACGCCGAACGAGCGAAAAGCGTTCTGCGCGCGTTCGAACAGAGCGCTTCAGCCCGGCGCGAGCCGCGCGAAACGGGCGGCGAGACACCGGTGAACGTCGTTTGTGACGAGTGCGGACAGACTTCGGCGTTTCCAGCCGCGCAGCGTGGCACCATCCAATACTGCCCCCGTTGCGGCGCGCATGTCGACGTGGACGATGCGGACGACCAGGACCGCTACGGTCAAGAATCACAAGAATCGAGTGCACCTGACTAGCAGGGGCCAGGGGCGCCGGTGGTCTTTCCTGCTAACCGCTACTCGACTCGAATCGGGAGAAACTCGCCGCGATCGTCTCCTCCCGACGATTGCGGGGCGTTTGCGTTGGCGGTCCAGACGCGTACCTGCGGCCTCTCGTCCAACAGACGCCGCAGCAACTCCGCGGTAAGTCCCGTGCCGGCCGCATTCAGTTCCCGCAGCTTCTCGCGACCTGCAAACACGGCCAGGCCGCGGTCAGTCACACCCGTGTTCGCCACACTCACGCGTTCCAGCGCCGGCAAGCGTCCCTCGAACGTCAGCAATCCCTCGTCGGTGATTGGCGTGTCGGAGAGATCGAGCTGCGTAAGCGCTTCGCACTGCACGATGGACGCCATCGCCGCGTCGTTGATCGGCGAGTTGGCCAAAGAAAGAGCGTCGAGCTGCTGGAGCCGCGTGAGCGGCCCGAGATCGACTCCTCCCGACATCGACGGAAGCACGAGCGTCTGCAAGCGGGTGAGCTTTCCAAGCGGCGTGAGCCCCTCTGGGGCCACCTCGAGCGTGCCGGTGAGCTGCAGTTTTTCGAGCGACGCGAGATGTCCAAGCTCGCTCAGTCCGGCCCCGGTGATGCGGCAGGGCCGGACGGACAGCGACTTGAGCTTTTCGAGCCTTTGCCAACCGGCCAGCGACGCATCAGTGACGAACAACGACGACGTTTCTGGCAGCGTCCGACCGTCGAAATGAAGCTTTTCGAGGTTTGCAAACGCGCCGAGCGCGGCCAGTCCTTCCGAAGTGAGCCTGCTGCCACCGACCTGGGCGAGCAGGTGCAGTTGCTTGAGGTTCGTGTTCCGGGCCAGTCCGCGGAGGGACCCATCGTCGCCGCCACTAACGTCAGCCATCAGCTTCCGGACGCGGCCGGCGCCGATCCGCTGGAGCGCGTCGCTGGAAAGGGTGTAGGTGCCGCTCGCGCTCAGCTCTTCCAGCCGCGGCATGCCCGCCAGAAACTTCAGATCGAGCGTGGCGATTTCGTGGGATGAGTCGTAGTGGATCAGGTTCAACGTCTTCAGGTTCGCCAGCTTCGATAGTGGCTCAAGCGCCGGCTCGATCATGCGACCCATCAGCCCCAGGTGCTCGAGCTGCGGCAAATCGGCCAACCGCAGCAGATCGGTCTCGAAAGGGCTGAGCCAGGTGAGCGTGTGGAGCTGCTTGAACCGCTCGAAATGTAGCGCAGCGGGCAACGCCACGACGCCAAGCTCGCCCAGCGGCGAATCGGCCCGATAGCCCGCGAGCATCAGCTTCGACAGCGAAGGGATTTCCTCCAGTGCATTGAGGCCCTCGGCATTAGCGTCCGTGAAGTAGATTAGCAGCGTGGCCTCGGATGGGATATCGCGAGCCGCGCGGATTTGCTCGCGCAACCTTTCGACACTCGGCTGCGGACCGGCAGGCGGCTGAACTCCGATCTGCACGTTTTGCAGTCCGTCGAGCTCCGCCAGCGGCAGCGGGTTGTCCGTGGGCTGATACGCGGCTGGAATCTCGACATCGATGGTTCGGCGCAGCTTGCCGTCGCTGACGTAGCCGCCATTTTTGATCGCCACGCCCAGCCGTTCAAGTTCGGCGACGGCGGCTTCCTGGTCTCTGAACGAGTCGCCGGTGCTGGCGGCGGTGGGCCTTTCCCCGACGCGGGGCGCGTTGTCCTCAGTCGGTGCCGCCGCCAGACGCATGGCGGCGCCGGGCAGCGTGGCCGAGATCGCCAGCAGGAACACGGGCCAGGCCCAGACCGGAGTGCGGCGGCGGAACGTCGTGGTGTCGAGCACGTGACGCAACCGGTCGCGGGTCACGTCCCAGGCACGCATGCCGGGCCAGGGCAGGGCGGGGGTCGGCGTATGACGCCACTTGAGCACCTCGACCAGCAGCCGGGCGTAGTCGGCCCGCCGACACGCCAGCTCGGCCAGCACTTCCTCGTCGCACGAACGTTCGCGCTCGATCCGGGCGCTGCGGTTGGCCCACCACACCGCCGGATGAAACCACCACACGAGCTGCGCGGCCAGTTGCACCAGCCCGGCCCAGGTGTCGTGCCGCCGCAGGTGGATCAACTCGTGAGCGAGAATCGGCGCCAGCGCCTCGGGCGACTTCTCGTGCACCAGCGACGCGGGCACGACGACCGTGCCGCGCCACCATCCGAACGTGGCCGGGCCGAACGGGGCGGTGGTGAACACTAGCCGCGCCCGCCAGCGGGGCGCGATGCGCAAGCGCAGCGCCTCGAATTGCTCGGCGACTCGCGGCGGCACCTGCTGGCTCGTGCGCGCCACCAGGCGGCGCAGCGCCAGCCAGCGCAGCACGACGCTTGCCGCCAGCGCCAGCGAGCCGGCGGCCCACAGGCCCAACAGGGCCGCGGCCGGTGAGAACGGTGAGCTGGCGGGGGCGCTCGGGTCCGGCAGAGGGGCGTTCAGGGGAGCGGCGCCAGAGGGCGGCGCGGGTTCGGCTGCGAGCTGCGGTCGCGTCACGATGGGGGCCAGCGGCGGCTGCCTCGGTTCAGCGGCAGGCGGTGCGGCGGAGGTTGCGGGAGGAACCGTGCGAAGCATGGCCCAACTGAACGCTCCGGTGGGGCTGCTCCACAGCGGCGGCGCGAGGGCCTTGACGATCACCAGCATCCACAGCAGGTAGGCCAGGTGCGGACGGTGCCGGCAGGCCAGCCGCGCGACGACGGCCACGACGGCCGCAACGACCGCCAACTGCCAAGCCTGGGTCCAGGCCAATTCGAGCAGCCGATCACTTGCGATTCCCATGGCGCTTGGCCTCCCAATCGTCGATCAGTTCGCGGAGCCGTTGAATCTCTTCTTGCGAGAGCCGTTGGGCCGAAATCAGGTGCTCGACCAGCGGCAGCGCTTCGCCACCGAACAGGCGATCGACCAGGTCGCCGACCGTTTCGCTGATCACTTGCGTGGGCCGCACCCGGGGCGTGTAGACGCGCGTGCGTCCGTCCTGACGCGACTTGAGATAACCCTTGGTCTCCAGCCGCCGCAGATAGGTTTGCACCGTCTTGTAATCGAGATCGCGCCCCCCGGGCAGCGCGTCGAGCACCTGACGCACGGTGGCGCCCTCGAGATCCCACACGAGGCGGGCGATTTCCAATTCGGCCTTGGAGCAGGCGGGGCGTTTTGCCATGACGACGTTTTCCGCGGCAAGAAGTCTTACGTTTGAACGACATTGTATCGTACTTTTGTAAGACGTGTCAAGCCGAGCCGGCGGACCGCTATGGCCCGCGGCGGTAGACGGCGCGGAAGCGGCGTACGGGCGGGTCTTCGGCGTCGTGGTAGTCTTCGAACGAGACGCGGTCGAGGCCGGCGGTGCGGAAGCCTTGCAGGTCGGTACGCAACAGGGGCCAGGGCATGCTGCCGGGGTCGTCTTCGGGGTCGCGGCCGCGGGCCACCACCAGCAGCGTGCCGCCAGGGGCCAGGCATTCGGCCACGGCCGCCACGGCCCCGGCACGCAACTCGGGCGGCAGCACCTGCAGCGTGTAGGCCTCGAAGACGAACGAGAAGGCGCCCCGCCAGGCGGGCGGCAACGCCAGCAGATCGGCCGTGACGTAATCGACCGAGCTGTGCGGAAAACGCTTGCGGCACCAGGCGATCGCCGTGTCGGAGACGTCGAAGGCCGTGACCTGCAGTCCGCAGGCGGCCAGCTCCTCGGCATCGTCGCCCAGGCCGCAGCCGACCACCAGGGCGTGCTTGCCCAACGCGGAAAGCGGCTGCGTTTCGAGCCAGGCGGCTAGGTTGGGGTTCACCTCGAGATCGGCCCAGGGCACGGCCCGCGGGTTGTCGCCGGCATGGCGATAGAGCTCGTCGAACCAGCCGACGGCGTCGCCGCGGGCAAGCGAATCGGCGGCCAGGCGTCGGGCAGTGCTGCGGTCGGGCTGCGACATAGTTCGGCCGATTATAGCGGGCACGCGGTACGCGCGTCGCGTGCAACGCGCCCGTTGATTCTCCACTCGCGGTTTAGCCGGAGCCAGCGGCGACGGCGCGTGGCGATGCGGTTTGCTTGCGGTGCGCAGCGAGAGCAATGCTCACGACAAGCGTGAGCACGGCACGAGACCCAGTGAGTGTGGCACCGCAAGCGCGGGCGTGGCGGGGAGAACGAGCGTTGTCGACGGCGCAGCACGAACCGCGAGGTGGCATCGCGTGAAACAGACGCGCCGTCGCCGTTGGCTCCGGCTAAACGGACGGACGGGGGCCGGAGTGCTGCTACGGGGCGGAGATCTTATCGATCTGGATCTTGGTGTAGAGCTGGCGGTGGCCGGTGCGGCGGCGGTAGGTCTTGCGGCGGCGGAACTTTTGCACCGTGAGCTTAGGGCCTTGCAGCACGCCGAGCACCTTGGCGCTGACCGTGGCGCCGTCGACGACCGGGGCACCGAGGTTCAAATCCGTGCCGTTGGACAGGGCCAGCACGCGGTCGAACTTCACGTCGTCGCCGGCCGAGGCGTCGCGGTAGTCGACGACCAACTCCTGTCCTTCGGTTACTTTGTATTGGCGTCCGCCGTCGACGATGATTGCGTACATGGCACGAGTGTGGGGTTGGTGGTTGGTCTCGCCGCACGTCCGCAGCCGGCGACCCTCGCCGGCGCTTCGGACTAGTGAGCGAGCCCCTTAGTTTAGCGGCCACACGGCCGTTCGTCGAGGGCTCAAAGAGCGCCCAGACTATCAACCAGGACGCCCCTGGCGGCCACCAAAGAAGAAGACCGGGGCCGCCAGCTAGCCTATTGATGGCGCGGCCCCCAAAGAGAGTCGCCCCTCCCTCCGCGGGGCTTTTTCCATGCGTCTGCTATAATGGCGGCATGAGCGAAGGCCGCCGATCAATTCTGCTTCTTATGCTTGTCGCCTTGGCGGGAGTGGCATTGGCGGTCGCCTGTCACTGGCACTTCGGCGGATGGGGCGGGGGAAAGGGCGCGCCCGGTGCGCGGCCGGGCGAAGTGTGGGTGGATTTGGCGCGAGCGCTCGGCCCGGCCCTCACCCTTGGATCAATCGGGCTGCTGGCGATTGAAGCGCGACGGCGTTTAGGACACCACCTAAGGGATTCCCTGGCCCGGCGTTAGGCGTCGGCGATACCCCACCAGGAGGCCCCAAAGGCCAGGGTGCCTGTGACTTGAAACACGATCGCGTACAGCGCGTACCAACATAACGCATGCAGCAGGACCCAGCCGAGGCCCTTCCAGCCCCGCGTGCCGATCACGTAGCCGGGCACCACGATCGTGGCGAATACGTAGAACCAGATCCTTAGCGATCGGCAGATGGGCTCTCCGCGGCGACGGGCATCGCCGGTGGCCCAATAGCCCAGGCAAATGACCAACGCGAACGAATAGACGTGGTCGCCGGCGTCGTTCGGCTCCCAGGCCGCGACTGTGTGCACTCCCGACAGAATCGCCAGTGCGTAGAAGGCCAGGCAAAACCATACCAGCGCCGCGAGCCCGCGTCGGCGCGGTGCTGCCGCCGGGGTCCCCGACTCGCCGTGCGGAGCCGCATCGGGATTCTGCTGGGCCATGGTTTCCTACGCCATGGGGATCTTGACCTCGCGGCCTTGGGAGTCGTGGCACTCGATCTCCAGGTGCTCAGGCGCGGCGGATTCAACGCCGAACACCTGCACTTGCAGGCCGTTCTCGTCTTCCAGGCGGGAGATCTCGCGGCGTTTCTTGTTATTCAAGTACGTCGCCACGTCGTCGGCCACGGAGATGGTCACCTTCACCACGTCTTCGTGCTGCGAGCCCAGGATCAACAGCCGCACCACTTCGATGGCCATGCTCTCGGCCGTTTTCACCACGCCCGAGCCGCTGCAGCCGGGGCAGTCCTTGTAGACGCTGCGCTTGAGGCTGGGGCGAATCCGCTGGCGGGTCATTTCGATCAGACCGAGGGGGCTGGTGCGCAGGATCTTGGTGCGAGCCCGATCGCGCTTCACCGCGTCGCGCAAGGCCCGTTCGACGTTGCGGCGGTGCTTCTCCTTGCGCATGTCGATGAAGTCGTTGACCACCACGCCGCCCAGGTCGCGCAGCCGAAGTTGCCGGGCGATTTCGCGGGCCGCCAGCAGGTTCATCTGGTAGGCGGTCTCTTCGGCCGAGTCGTCGGCGCGGAAGCTGCCGCTGTTGACGTCGATGGCCACCAGCGCCTCGGTCTGGTCGATGACGATCGAGCCGCCCTGCTTGAGCGGCACCTTGCGCTGGTGGATCAGCGCGATCTCGCGGTCGAGATGGTACTTGTGGAACAGCGGCTCCTTGCCCTCGTAGAGCTGCAGGCGATTGACGTAGCGGGGCATGACGATCTGCAGGAACTCCTTGGCCCGTTCGTAGGCCCCCGGTTCGTCGATGTAGATCGTATCGACGTCGCCGGTGAAGGTGTCGCGGATCGTGCGGATGATCATGTCGCTTTCTTCGTAGATGTCGATCGGCGCCGGATGCTTCTTGATGCGGCGGACGATCACCTTCCACAGCCGCAGCAGGTAGGCCATGTCGCGCGACAGCTCGCGCTTGGTGCGGTCGATGCCGGCGGTGCGAACGATGAAGCCCAGGCCCTTGGGCGGGTTGAGCTCGAGCATCACGTCGCGGAGCTTGCGGCGGAGGTCTTCGTCTTCGATCTTGCGCGAGACGCCCACGCGGCCCAGCGCCGGCATCAGCACCAGGTAGCGGCCGGGAATGCTGATGTAGGTCGAGAGCGTCGGGCCCTTGGTGCCCATGCCTTCCTTGATGACCTGCACCAGCACCTCGTCGCCGCGGCGGAGGATGTCTTGAATGGGCGGCTTGATCCGCGGCCGGGCGCCGGGGCGCGGCGCGCGATGCCGGGGCCGTTCGCGCTGCTCCGAGGAGCCGGAGGGCGAATCGTCGTCGCCCACGTCGACGTCGGCGCGGGCGTAGCGCGAGCCGGAATCGAGCGGGGTGTGCGGATCGTAGCCGCCCTGGCGGTAGTATTGCGGCTCGACGTCGCTGATGTGCAAAAAGCCGTTGCGCCCCACGCCGAAGTCGACGAAGGCGGCCTGGATGCTCGGTTCGAGGTTAACGACCTTGCCCTTGTAGATGTTGCCGACGTAGTTGTCCTGGCTGGTGCGCTCGATGTAGAGCTCTTCCAGCGAGCCGTCTTCAACGATCGCGATGCGGCATTCCTCCGGCTGCGCGACGTTGATCAACATTTCCTGTTTCATTCTGCGCGTGGTTCCTGTGTCCTTGCGGCGCGACGCGTCGCGGGCCGGCTTTTCCTTTGTACTTGAGTGTTCGCGTTGCATGGCGTTCTCGTTTGTTCGGGTGCGTCGAGCCGGTGCCTCGATTGTCAAGGCACGAGCTCGGGGAGTATTTTCTTGAGCTCCTCGCGGAGGTAGCTCTTGATGTCGCGCGAGTTTTCCAGCGACATCACGTGCTCGGCGACGCTCTCGCATTGCGGAATCGTCACCGTGCGGCAAATCTTTTTCACTTCGGGGATGCTGCCGGGCGTGACGCTCAAGCGCCGCAGACCCAGCCCCAGAAGCAGGATCGTGTACAGGGTGTTGCCGCTCATCTGGCCGCAGACGTTGATCGGCTTGCCGAGGCGGCCTGCCGTTTCGACGGCCATCCTGATCAGCCGCAGCACGGCCGGATCGGACGAGCTGTAGAGCCCGGCCACTTCCTTGTTGCTGCGGTCGGCCGCCAGCGTGTATTGGGTCAGGTCGTTGGTGCCGATCGACATAAAGTCGACTTCCTCCAGGAAGCGATCCGAGAGCAGCACCGCGGCGGGCGTTTCGGCCATCATGCCCACCGGCAGATTGTCGTTGAACGGCACGCCGGCTTCGTCGAGATCTTCCATCACGTCGGCCAGCACCATCTTGGCCTGCCGCAGCTCGAGCTGCGTGGTGATCAGTGGAAACATCAGCCGCAAGTCGCCCAGCACGCTGGCCCGCAGCACGGCCCGCAACTGCGTGCGGAACGTGGGCAGGTTCTTGAGCGAAAGCCGTATGCTGCGCAGGCCGAGCGTGGGGTTGCGGGCGGCCTCGGAATCGAAGGTGAGCTTTTCGGCGCCCAGGTCGCAACTGCGGATGACGACCGGCTTGCCCTGCATCTGTTCCATGACCTTGGCATAGGCCTGGTAGTGCACCTCTTCGTCGGGTTCGGCCTCGGCGCCGAGATAGAGGAACTCGGTGCGATACAGCCCGATGCCTTCGGCCCCGCGCTCGAGGCAGTGTTCGACTTCGTGGGGGAACTCGATGTTGCCCAACAACTCGATGTGGACCTTGTCGGCCGTTTCGGCGGGCAGCTCGCGCAACGTGGCCAGTTGCGCGGCGCGGTTCTTGTGTTGCTCGGCCTCGTAGCGGTAGTGGGCGATCGTCTCTTCGTCGGGCTGCAGGATCACCAGGCCGTGATCGCCGTCGATGATCACCAGGTCGCCGCCGGAGACGTCGGTCAGAAAGGGACCCACGCCCACCACGGCGGGAATTTCGAGTCCCTCGGCGACGAGCGCGGTGTGGCTGCCCGGTCCGCCGATTTCGGTGGCGAAGCCGCGGACGAACTCGCGGTCGAGGTTGGCCGTTTCGCTGGGCGTGAGATTGTGCGCGAGCACCGTGACCGGCGAGATCAGGTGGGCCAGTTCCTCGCGGCGGCGGCCCAGCAGGTTGCGCAGCAGGCGCTTCTCGATGTCGATCACATCGTTGGCCCGCTCGGCCAGGTAACTGCTTTCGATGGTTTGAAACACCTTGGCGTAGCGGCGCAAAGCGCGGCTCACGGCGTACTCGGGCGAGTAGTGCCGCTCGCGGATCATGGCGTCCAGCTCGTTGCGCAGGGCCGGATCGCGGAGCATCTGCAGGTGGGCCGAAAAGACGGCGGCGTACTGGTCGCCCAGCTCGCGGAAGACGGCGGCCCGATTGCGCTCGATTTCGGCGCCGGCGGCGTGGATCGCCTCGTCGAGGCGTTCCAGCTCGTGCTCGACCGCGTCGCGCGCAACGAATCGCCGAGGGATGCGAAATCCCTCGTTATCCATCACCAGCGCCTCGCCCATGGCCACGCCGGGCGAGACGGCAATTCCTTGTAATTTCTGCATGTGACGCTCTGCCGCGACGCGCTAGCGGGAGGCGTTCGAACGGAGCTTGCGAGCTTGTCGCGGCCGTTCGTCACTCGACCAGCTTGTCGGACCTCGTTGCCGAGATCCCGGCGCGCCGCGCTTTGGGCGACTCACCGCAATCGCCTGTCACCCTCGGGCTCGTCTTGCAAAGGGGAGCCGGGGGCGGGCAGAACGATTGCTATGATTTCACGGTTCCATTTTCGTCGAAGTCGCGGGCAAACAACTCCGACAACGCATCCAGGGCCTGGTGTGCGTCGGGGCCGGTGGCCTCGAGGCTCAGTTCAGTACCCTGCACGGCGGCCAGCGTGAGGATGTTCAGGATGCTTTTCCCGTCCACCCGCTGGCCGTTCTTAATGACTTCGATCTTGGCTTCGAACTGGCCGGCCGTTTTGACGAACAACTCGGCCGGGCGCGCGTGCAGCCCCGCGGGGTTGTTGACGGTGACGGTTCTTGTCGCGGTTTCGGCCATGTCCAACACACTCACGCGTTCGCGCTGCGCTTTCCACCGGGGCGTTCCGCTCGAAGCGGAAACGGCACCCTAAGGCGGCTTGCGGCGCGGGGCTTGTCACGAGGCGAAGCCGTTGTTGTCGGCTTCTTCGAGCAACTGGCGGATGTCGTCGGCGCTCTTGGCCTGTTTCAGAAACCGGCAGAACGTCTCGTCGCGCAGTTGGCTCGAAATGTTCTCAAGGGCCCGCAAGTGATCGCCGGGGCGATCGGGGGGCGAAATGAGAAGAAAGAACAACTGTACCTTTTCGCCGTCCAGGCTGTTGAAATCGATTCCTTCGCCGCTGACGGCCACCGTGCCGACCAGCCGTTGCACGCTGGGGTGCTTGGCGTGCGGGACAGCCACACCGCGGCCGATGCCCGTGCTGCCCAACTCTTCGCGCTTGAGGATGGCCTTGACGATGCTCTCGGCCTCGTCGGACGAGATGTTGCCGGCCTCCAAAAGCGCCCCGATCATTTCGCGGATGGCACTCTCCTTGTCATCCGCCCCGAGCTGCGCGCGAATGGCGTCGCGGCTCACAAAATCTCCGAACTTCATACCGCTTGTCCTTTCACACCAGGGGGCGCGCCGCCGTCAGCCTCGGGCGATCAATCGTGCGTGTGGACGCGCCTTGCGTTGTCCTGCCTATTCGCTCTCCTCGGGGCTCTCCAACGAGGCCGCTTCGTGCCGAGGCGAACGATGATGATCCTGTACCTTCTCTTTGTATTTCCGGAGCTGGTGCTCGACCTTGTGCAGCGCGCCGTCGAAGGCCGCCATCAAGCCCGCGGCCTGTTCGGTGGCCACGAAGTCGTGCTTGTGCTCGGCCGACACGCGCAGGTCGACCGACGGCTTTTGCTCGTCTTTCAGGTCGACGGTGACTTCAATCGACGTCAGACGGTCGAACAGCCGCAGCAGCCGCTCGGCCTTGGCCGTAATCGATTGCTTGCTGGCTTCGCTCAAGTGACCGTGCCGGGTGGATACCTCGACTTGCACGCGCTATCTCCCGTGTGGACTAAACCAAAACTTCGCTTCGGTTTACGGCAATCGGCCCCAGGCGAAGTAAAGTATTCTACTCGCTGGCGACCGGCGCCACAAACGCAAGTGAGCAGGTGGAAAAAGATCCTGCCAACTACCCCAGTTTAGCCTTTTGCTCAAGGCGCGGAAGGGGCACCCCTGCAATCCGCCGCCCCAGAACGCCGAGAGGAACCCCCTGGCGACCCCGAGTGATCCTGCCGGCCTGAGGAGATGTCGGTTGGTCCTCGCGATCGGTAGGGGCCATTGCCGCCTATCGGCCTGCCCCCCGCACTTCCTCTCGGGGCACGATGCGACCGACGCGCCGTTGCCAGTTGGTGTAGGGCACGCGCCGCTGGAACTCGGTGTCTTCGGGATGATAGCTCAACGTGGCGCCGGTAATGTCTTCGAGCGTCAACAGGCCCATCACGCGCACGATCAGCGCGTCGTTGCGCCCCAGCGCTTCGACCAGCTCGCGATCGGCGCCGGCCTTGAGCTGGGGCCCAGTGTAGCCCCACAACATGCGGTACAACAGCGCGCCGTCGGCCGCGCCGCGATGACGCTCCAGCGCCGTCTGCACCTTGGTGGCGCTCTCGGGCGATCGTACGACGGCCGCTTGCAGCTCACCCATCACGTCGGCCCAGTAGTGCCGCAGGTCGGGGTCGTCCAGCGCCGCGAGGCTCGAATCGAACTCGTCGAGCTGCGCCAGGCAGCGCACGGCCAGCGTGCGCACCTCGCGGTGGCGAGCCAAAACGTGCTGGGCGCTCGCCAGCTCGCGCAGCTGCAGGCCGATCGGCTTGTCTTTCTCCAAGTAGCCCCCCAGCTCGCGGCGAGCTTTTCCCTGGGCGTCGGTCAATTGCTCGGTCGTCGTCCACTCCGGCAGCGCCGCTTGAACGCTATCCTGCACCGCGCCGCCTACGATCGAGGCCATCGCTTCGTAAGGCAGCTCTTGAATGGCGCCGGCCTCGTCCTCGATGCGGATCAGTCCGCCCGTGGAATACACGTGCACGACCGCGGTGGAGGGTTCGGCTACGGGGTCTTGCCCCGGCACGCGCTCGCGCACCACTTCGAGGGCCAACGTCGATTCGGGGTCGACGAACGTCAGCAGCGTCTCGTGTCCATCGACCCGCAGCTTGAGCGGATTGCTTCCCTTGCCGACGGTGAGCATCAAGAAGCGTCCATAGGCCACATCGAGGATGGGCGCCTGCTCGGGCGACCAGCCGGCGAGCTCGAAGCGTGCCGCGCCGTCGGCCTGCACGTTGAGATTGGTGCTGAGGTTGAGCGTGGGGCGATACAGCGGCGGCGACAGCAACACGTCGCCGGTTTGAAGCGGCGCGGCGGCCGGCATCCGCATCCAGTCGCCGGAGTCGGGATCGAACTTCAACAGGATTTCAAGCTTCGACGTCGACAGCCGGCCAAACGTGCTCGGCGGGGGCGTGGGGGCGGGGACCGGTTCGGCCGGGGCGCCTTCCGGTGCCGGGGCTCCCGGCGTCGGGCTGCCGGGCGCTGCCCCCTCGGGCATCTCGGCCGGGGTTACATCGCCGCCGGGATTCAAGTCGGCGGGGATTGGCGTGGGCTCGGGAGGAAGCGGCGCGGCGACGGTTTCGGCGTCGGTGGCCATCTCCGCCGCCGGAGCGCTCGGCCCCGGTTCGTCGGCTGGCGCCGGCTCGGAACCGGGTTCGTCGGTCGTGGGTGGCGCGGCCGGCGTGGGCACCGAGGGAGTCGCTGCGGCGGGCATCTCCACTTCGCCCGGCGGAGCGTCGTCGACGACCGCGGCCTCGGCCGGCTCGGCCTTTTCGGCTGGCGGCTCCTCCGCCGCGGGCGGCCCCTCGGGCACATCCTCCTCGACCGGTTCGGTCGCGCTGTCGGGGGGCGGAGCGGGCGCTTCGGCCTGTTCGGCGTCCTCGGCCGGCGGCGACCACAGCGCCGTCACGCGATCGCGCAGATGCGGCGGGCCGAAGGCCAGCAGGCCGGCGAAGGTCAGCAGCGTGCCGATGAGCACCATCGCCACGATCGGTCCCCAACGCCAGCTCTTCTCGCGCAGGTAGTCGGGCACCTCGGGCTTGGGGCGTCGCACGACCGGGGGCGTCGGGGGCGCGGCCGTCGTGCCCGGCGCAACCGTGGTAGCTGCGCCCGCGCTGACCGAGTCGCCTTGCGGCGGCGGAGCATCGACGTGACCCGCCAGGGCATAGAGCCGGGTGCGCAGGTTCGGCTCGATCTCGGCCGGCTCGCCCAGCACGAGCGTGAGAATCTGGTGGCAGGAGGCCACTTCGGCCAGGTGAGCCTCGGATTCCAGGCAGATTTTTTCGAATTCGGGAACGCGATCGTCGTCGAGGCGGTATTCGAGGTACTCGGCCACGCTGTTCGGGTCGGCGGCCAATCCGCGACCGACCAGTGCCGGCGTGTCGAGCCGCAAGCGGCGAGTGCAATCGCGGATCAAGTGCACCAGCTTCGTGGCGAACTCGCTCTCCTCGATCTTCTTGCCGATATCCTCGGCGTCGGCGGGCTCGAGATTGCCGTCGAGATAGGCCAGCAACGTGCGAAGCGTGAGACGCATGCAAACAGCTCCCGGAGAATGGGCACAAGCGGACCAGCAGGCGAACTCCGGCATGGTCCTTCCAATGATTATTCGTGGGGGCGCGGCCGGAGATCCGTACAAGTTTGCCGAAACTTTCTCCGGCACGGCGGCCGCCGCGGATCGCTAAGCCCAGACGAGGCAATCGATTGCGGCCCCATATGCCGATCTGCGCGAGATGCGGATGCGGCAACCCTCGGTACGATCGCGGCCTACCCGGCGCTTGCGCTTCCGCGCGACGGCAGACTTTGTGCAAACGTCGCCGCCCGGTGCCTCGGTGAGCGCCGTAGCGACGCTGTCGGCGCGGCGACAGCATTTTTTTGACCGCACCTGCTGCCAACTTCATTTGCGTGTGTAGAATTGAGTAGACGTGTTCACTCGCCGGCGCGTTTCCTTCGAGACGAGGAGCGAGCAAGTGATTTCCCATCGCGACCGCGTACGCCGCCAGCAACTGGTACTCCAGGCCGAGGGCTACCTCGAGCTGGGTATGGCCGGCCATGCGCTCGAAACGTTGTCGCGCTGGGGCGATTCGGACACGCTGCCCGATCACGTGCTCTATCTGAAGGGCCAGGTGCTACGCGAGTTGGGCCGGTTTGGCGAAGCGCTCGAACCGCTCGCGCGCGCCGCCCAGGGCGATCCGGACAACATCAGCGCCTGGCTGGCGCTGGGCTGGTGCTACAAGCGCACCGGCAAGCTCGACCGCGCCATCGAGTCGCTGGAAGAAGCCCTCACCGTCGAGCCCAACGACGCGCTGGTCCACTACAACCTGGCTTGCTACTGGAGCCTGGCCGAGAACAAGCAGCAGGCCCTGGCCTACCTTGCCCGGGCGCTGGACTTGCAGGACGAGTATCGCGGCCTGGTGGCGGCCGAGCCCGATTTCGATCCGCTCCGCAACGATCCGCGCTTTCAGGCGCTGGTGAAGGTCACCGTCTAGGTGCCTGTCTCGTAAGTCGAATTGCTTCCAACACCAGCCCGAAGAGCGAGCGAGGGTCGCCTATCTGACACGGTACGCATACGTGACCCTCGCTCGCGCTTCGGGCTGGTGTCGAGTACGTAGCGTGTGAGACGCGACGCTCCTTCTACGCCTACGCAAGAGTCCTCGTCCGGACTGGCCGAAACGAGGACTCTCTCGTGGAATCGCACCCGCGGCGGTGGTCTTTCAACGAACAACTAGAAGAGCCATCCGCCGCCGATCATCACGCCGTGCAGGATCAGGCTGCCGCTCTGGCGAAGATCGCTCAGACCGGTGGGAACACTCAGATCGGTCTGCAATTGGTCGTCGCCTAGGGCGACGTTCGTCACGCCCACGACGCGGTAGCCGGCGTAGATAAAGACGTTCTCGCGCAGGAAGTAGTTGATGCCCGTATTCACTTCACCCAGCAGGGCAAAGTTGGACTTGTGGGCGATCACTTCGTAATTGGTCGTGCCATCGCCGATGTAGTTGCGATAGCGGCCGGTCATCTGGTTGCCGTACAGGCCCACTTTGGGAGTCAGGTACCAGCCGAAGCGGCCGCCGAACTGGTAGTTGATCAACGCCCCGAACTGCCCGCCGTAGAGGTTGTTGATGTTCTGCGAGCGGTAGTAATTCCAGTCGCTGGGCGTGCCGGGATCGCCGCCGCCTTGCAGCGCGCCGAACCGCAGGCTCTCGTCGAAGCGGAAGTAGCGGAAGCCCGCAAAGGGCACCATCGTCCAGTGGCCGCGCGAATAGGCTCCCACCAGCAGGCTCAGCTCGTAGTTCTCGGCCTGATCGTTGCGCAGGATGTTCTGCTCGGCCGAGTTCTGGAAGAACCCACCGTCGTTGATCGGCGAGCTGAGCGAGTTGCCGGGGTCGACCGCTTCGGCGTAGCCTTCCATCGGCGCCAGACCCCAATAAGTGAACAGCACGCCTGGGCCGGCCTCGGAGATGTAGCCGGCGTTGATTTCCCAGCCGCCGGTCCAGTCGGCGCCGGCGCTTTGGGTGTTGAGCACCGAGCCGCCGCCGCCGTCGAGCGTGGTGGTGTAGGCGTTGGCCCGCGAGCGTCCCATGACGAGCCCGCCCAGCGTGCCGACCCAGCGGCTGCCGCATCCGCAGCCGTAGGCGCCGTAGCCGCAGGTGTTGCAACTGTCGCAGTACCCCTCGCCGTAGTAGGAGCCGTACCCGTTGTACGGGTCGGGGCCACAGGTCGGGCAGCCGCTGTGCACGGCCTGCTCGAACTGCGTGGTGCCGCCGGAGCCGTCGATCATCTGCGGCACGGGCTCGGTCACCGCTGGCGGCTCGGTGCCGGTCAGCAGGGGTCCGTTCGAGGCGACGCGGACGTGGGGCAGGTTGTAGCTGGCTGCGACCACGCCTTCGGAGGCGATCGACGGTAGGGGCGTCGAACGCGGCGCGGGCTGTTGGGCGGCGGCGCGCGGGGCCGCGACGAGCAGGCATGCGCACGCTACGAGCGCGCAGGCGCGGAACGATTCCATGGCAGACTCCTTTCCGTAACGCGATGCTCCACTCGCGCAACCGTCCGTGAGGGCTGCGCAAGGGTGCTGCGGGAGAGATCCATACTCTCCTTCGCGCGGAATCGGCACCTTGCCCCAGCCGACATTCCTTGTCACAGTCAGCATCGACCGCCGGACGCCTGCGCGTTCGAGCGAACGCTGCCGGTGGGCAGGAATTCTCTCATGGTGCCCGCGCTTTTCGGCTCGACCAGCGCGACCGGAACATCACGAGCCCCGGGCGCGAGCCGGTGCAGCAGGCATGCTTGCCGAGCTTGTGCCGGGAGGAAATTCGCTACGAGCGGAGCGCCTTGCCGAGCCGGCAAACTTTACCTGGCGGCGATTTCGCGGGCCAGTTGCTCGTAGTCGGCGGCGCCGTTGGAGTGGGGCGCGTAATGGAAGATCGACTGGCCGAAGCTGGGGGCCTCGGCCAGGCGAATGTTGCGGCGGATCCGCGTCTGGAACGTGCGCGTGTCGGCCCAGGGAGTGCTCGGCTTGCGCGTGGCCTCGAGAAACTGGTCGACGTCGCTGACCACCTCGGCCGCCAGCCGGGTCGTCGATTCGTACATGCAATACACGACGCCCGAGAGCTTCAGCCGGTCGTTGAGCCGCTTGGAGACCAGGTCGATCGTCTGCAGCAGCTTGCTCAGCCCATGCAGCGCGAGAAAGTGCGGCTGCAGGGGCAGAAACACTTCGTCGACCGCGGCCAGGGCATTGAGCGTGAGAATGCCCAGCGAGGGCGGGCAATCGATAAACACATAGTCGAAGTCCTGGGCGACCGCCGCCAGCTTGTCGCGCAGAATCACCTCGCGCCCCACCACGCCGACCAGTTCCACTTCGGCGGCGGCCAGATCGATGTGCGATCCGACGATGTGCAGGTTGTCGCCCGAGGCCTGCCACACGTCGGGCAGCATGGCGTCGCCGGTGAGCACGTCGTAGACGCTCTTCTGCTCGGTGGCCGGGTGCAGCCCCAGGTGCAGCGTGGCATGGGCCTGCGGATCGAGATCGATCAGGAGGATCTTCTGCCCCGTGGCGGCCAAGGCCGCGCTGAGGTTCACCGCCGTGGTGGTTTTGCCCACGCCTCCCTTTTGATTCAGAATCGCGATCGATCGCATCGGTGTCGGAACTCCCTTTCCTCGCCAGGCGGTTCAGCGCGGGATTATAGCCGAGCCCGGAAGCCCGCTCCTAGAGCGATGTGGGCGGTGCTGTCACGGGATGCCGATCGGTGGCCAACCAGGCCCCGACAAGGTAGGATCGCGCCCCAGCGTCATTCCCGTGGCGAATCGCCCTGGTTTAAGAACACGGAGCCCACGATGAACGTCATGACTTGCTACGCCGCATCGGTCGGATGGTTGCTTCAGGCGGTGTTGCTTTCGTCGGCGGCGGCCAAGGAATACCTGTACGTCCACAACACGTACAGCGGCGACATCTCGAAGATCGCCATCCCCGAGCACGAAGTGGTCGGCAAGATTCCTGTTGGGTTCTACATGGACTACGTGAACAAATCGCCCGACGGCCGCACGCTGTACGCCAACCGCATCTACGGCGATTTGCCGGGGGCGCCGGTCAAGCACATCGGGGTCGACGGCGAGCTAATTGCCATCGACACGGCCACCGACGAGCTGCGCTGGCGGCTCGATCTGGATGGCATGCCGCATCACATCGCGGTCTCGAAGGACGGCCGGCATGTGTTCGTGCCGTATTACGATACCTGGTGGCTGGCGGTGGTCGACGTCGAACAGCGCCAAATCGTCAAGAAAATCTGGATCGGCCATGGGGGGCACGGCACCAAGGTCTCGGCCGACGGTAAGCGTTTATACGTTGGCTCGATGATGAACGATACACTGACGGTGATCGACACCGACAAGCTCAAGGTTTCCAACGTGTTCCAGTTTCGTGACGGCGTGCGGCCGTTCGTGTTCCCGAAAGACGAATCGGTGATCTACGTACAGCAGTCGTGGCTGCACGGCTTCATCGTGCTCGATCCCGCCACGCGCAAGCAACGCACTGTCAATCTGCCCGACCTGGGGCGCGAGGTGCCCACGCCGTTCCGCTACCCGCACAACGTGAACCACGGCATCGCCCTAAACCCGGCGGAGACCGAGTTGTGGGCCGCGGGCAGCGCGCTGCAGTTCGTGGCCGTCTACAAGCACCCGGGCCTTGAGCACGTGACCAACATCCCGGTGGGCAAGGACGCCAACGCGATTGCGTTTAGCGGCGACGGCAAGTACGCCTATGTGACGAATCGCCGCGACAACAACCTGTCGGTGATCGACGCCCACAAGCACCAGGAGATCAAGCGGATTCCGCTGGGCAAGTATCCGCAGCGGATGGTCGTGATCGACGTGCCCGACCAGCGCGAATCGCCGTCGCCGGTGGCTCCGCGCTGAACGGTTGCGTCACACGGTACACACGTCGCGGCGGGCGAAGATCGCACCGGCGATGATCCAGAGCACGACGCCGACGGCCAGCAGGATGCTCATGTCGTACCAGGGCACCGATCCGTCGCGCAGCACGTACACCGGGCGGTAGTAGTCGAGAATGCCCAAAAACGAGATCCGCTCGGCCACGCTCCAGAACTGCGACAGGAAGTTGAGCAGGAACGAGGCCAACAGCACGACAAACACGATGATGATCGCCGGGCCGCGGCGATTGCTCGACGCCGAGACAAGCCAGGCCAGCCCGCCCACGGCCAAATAGAGACAGAACAGGTTGGCCAGGATGATCAGCTTGCGCTCGAGCGGCACGCGAAACTCCTCGACGACGAACTGCGAGCCGATTTCGTTGCCCGCCAGGCCGGCCAACAGCACCACCACACCGGTGCCGATCCAGACGATTGTTTCCGAAGCCAGGATGCCCCAGCGCGTGACCGGCAGCGTGAGCGTCAGATCGATCGTGCCGCGGTCCACTTCGCCGGCCGGCACGCGCGTGCACGAGACCAGCGCATGGGTCCACACCACGGCCAGTACCACCGGGTGCACCCAGGGGAAGGCGGCAAAGGCCTCGGGGCCCAACTGCTCGGCGGCGTCGATCCCCAGCATGGCGCTGACGAACGTCTGGATGAACTCGATCTGCATCAGCGATTCGGAGAACTGCGCCTGAAACGTGGGAATGACGTAGGCCACGATCGCTTCCACCCCGGCCAGCAGCAGCCCGCACATCAGCGTGGCCGGCCAGCTCTCGTAGACGGCCTTGAGCATCACGCCGCGGTTCATGCGCGCCGCTCCTGGCCTTCGCCGACGTAGAAGTGACGAAACAGCGTCTCCAAATCGGGCCGGCCGATGCTCAGGTCCTCGACCCCGCGGCCGGAGAGCCAGGCGACGAACGGCTCGATCGGGCCGTCGAGCACGCCGCTCCACGTGAGCGCTTCGCGCTTTTCCACCGTCAGCGCCGCGGGCGGCGTGGCGGCGGCGGCTTCGGCGTCGCGCCAACGAATCGTCACCTGGTGTCCGGCCCGGGTGCGGAGCTGGGCGAGCGATTCGTCGGCCACGATGCGTCCGCCGCGGATCATGGCCACGCGGTCGCAAAGCTGCTCGACCTCGCCGAGCGTGTGGCTGGAGAAGAACACGGTATGTCCCTCGGCGGCCATCTCGCGCAGGATCTGCTGTACGACGGTCTGCATCAGCGGATCGAGCGTGACGGTCGGTTCGTCGAGCACGAGCAGCCGCGGCTTGTGCACCAGGGCCAGGATCAGCCCCAGCTTCTGGCGCATGCCGCGCGACATGCTGCGGACCCGGGTCGAGAGATCGAGGTTGAAGCGTTCGGCCAGCTCGCGCCCGGCGGGCAACAGGTTACGGCCGCGAATCGTGCCCCAGATGCGCAAGGCCGTGCGGCCGTCGAGCCAGGGCTGCATTCGCACGTCGCCGGGCAAGTAGCCGATTTCGTGCTTGATGGATTCGCTGTTAGTCCAGCAATCGAGCCCGAAGATGTGGGCCGCGCCGGCGGTGGGGCGCAACAAACCGACCAGCACGCGAATCGTGGTCGTCTTCCCTGCGCCGTTGGGGCCCAGGAAGCCGAACAGCGTGCCTTCGCCGACGGCCAGGTTGACCGTCTCGATACCGCGCCGCGGGCCGTAGGTGCGGGTGAGCGCGCTGGTCTCGAGAATCGACATCGTACCGGCCGAAGCGGGCGTGTTAATGGTGACGCGCCCGGCAGCGGTGCAGCAAAGTCCGAGCGACCCGGCGGCGGTTCAGCGCGCCGACACGTCAGATGTGGCAACTCGACTGGCCGCGCTTTTCCAGGTACTGCTGATGATACTCTTCGGCGCGGTAGAACGTCGATGCGGGTTCGATCTGCGTGACGATCGGCTGGCGGTACTTCTTGCTCTCGTCGAGCGCCTGCTTCGAGGCTTCGGCGGCCGTCTGCTGCTCGGGCGTGTGCGTGAAGATGGCCGAGCGGTACTGCGAGCCGTGGTCGGGACCCTGGCGGTTGAGCTGCGTGGGATCGTGGTTCTGCCAGAACACTTCGAGCAGACGCTCGTAGGGGACCTTCTCGGGATCGAACTCGACTTCCACCGCCTCGGCGTGGCCGGTGCGGTCGGTGCAGACCTGTTCGTAGGTCGGGTCGGGGGTGTTTCCGCCGGTGTAGCCCACCGCCGTGTTGGTGACGCCCTGCACCTGGCGGAAGGCGGCTTCGACTCCCCAAAAGCATCCGGCGGCAAAGGTGGCCTTGGCCATGATGTACTCCCTACTTGGATTTCGATTTCGATTTCTTCGGACGCGCCGGATTGCCCTTCAGTTCGTTCAACTGCGCCGCGAGGCGGACAAACTCCTGCAGCTCTTTCTTGCCCGCGTCCTTCAGGTTGCTGAGCTTGATGTGCCGCATCTTCTCGCCGGTGCCCCGCAACAGCCTGCGAGGATCGGGCAGTTCCTTGCCGCGCCAGAATCCGAGGTTCACGTGCTTGGCGTGGGCCTTGATCCAGGCAAACGGGCCGTGGTGCTCGTAGACGGGTTGCGACCCCTTGACGCTTTCGGTCGACTCCGGCGCCGACTTCTTGATCATTTTACGCAGGCCGGCAACGCAGTCGCGCCGCCAGTCGTTGAGTTTCGAGACGTAAGCGTCGACGGCGCCCCGTTTTTCGGCCGGTGCCTGCGACTTGGCGGTCGCACGCCGCTTGGGCTTCGCGGTGCGCTTGGCCGCGGGACGGGCACGCTTGCCGGCCGGCTTGGCCGACTTGGCGGCGGGCTTCGACTTCTTGCGAGCCGCGGGGCGCGCAGCAGTCTTGGCCTGTCTCTTCTTCTTGCTCTTCGTGGCGGTCTTGCCCGCGGTGGTCGAAGTCTTCTTGCGCGCCGTCTTCTTGGGCGCGGCTTTGGCGGTTTTCGAAGCAGACGTTTTCTTTTTGGCCATGACGATTCCTCCGCTGCTCCTGGCGGGCAGAACTGATTGGCAGATCCCTAAAATGTAGCATTTTCGGCGCGCCGGGACGGAGGCGAGTTTTTTTGGGGAAAACGGGGGGAAGGAAACGAAAAGACGGGGGAAGGAAACGCCAAGACGCGAAGGCGCAAAGACGCAAAGAAGAAAAGAAGAAACGATGAGAGGGAGGAGAAGGACGGCAGACTGCCTCGGTCGCTTCTTAGTTCTCTTCGTCCGTTGCGGCTTGGCGTCTTTGCGTCTTGGCGTTGAAGCGTCTGTCTTCCTACGCCGTCTCGTCGAGAAAGCTGAGGTGCAGCTCGGCGTGGCACAGGTGCAGGTCGACCCATTGGCGGTGCGAGAGCTTGCCTTCCCAGGGGCTGGGGTGGGTCATGGGCTCGCCGTGGGCGATGCGGGACAGCGCCGCGCAGTAGCGCATGGCGGCGATGTCGAAATCGGCCCATTCGTCGGGCAGCAGGGCCGCGGCACGCGCAGGCAGCGTGTGGCCCGGGTGATAGGCCCAGCGCAGGTAGCTCGGCCAGGCGAGCCGCTTGGCCAGGCCGCAGCAAGCGCGCACCGGCCAGGCGGCCTGGAAGGGAAAGCCCTCGTAGGAGTATTCGATCGCGCGGGCCAGGTGATCGAAGATCTGGGCGGCGGTCCAGTTGCCGGCGGCCGCGAGATGGCCGGCGTGCTGGGCGGCGACGAGGCGTCCGACGTCGGCTTGCACCGCGTCGATCGAGTCGAGCCGCAGCGGGCGACGCTCGGCAATGGTGTGCGAGGTCATCGGTCGATGCCCAGGTGGAACGCCGCGGTCAAGCTCGCGACGCTCTGTGGCCGGTCACCTTGCCCCTCGAATGAAGGATATGCTGCAAATTCCCACCGCGCAGGCGCAAAGCAAACGCCCGGGGAAGCGAGCTCCCCGGGCGCTGGATTTCGCGCTGTTTTTGCGAGGCGGCCGCTAGCGGACGGCCTCGTTGAGCATCTTGGTGTTGGGGATGCTGCGGCGGTTGAGCAGGCCGTCTTCGTCGGTCTCGATGATCGTCGACACCGGGCCCACTTCGCGGACGGTACCTTCCATGTGGCCCACGATCACGTGGTCGCCGGAGTGCATCCGCTGGCGGACGTAGTATCCGGCCAGGATGCCGCCCATCACGTCGCGTCCGCCCAGGCCGAAGGCCAGCCCGAAGCCCAGGGCGATCGCGCCGAAGGCGATCAGGATCAACTGGTTGAGCAGCTCGAACTGCACGCCCAGTTGGTTCAGCGCGGCGATGAACGTCAGCACGGCGAAGGCGTAGTAGCAGCCGTTGGCCAGGTGCTCGGCGTAGGACAGGCCCACGCGATCGGCGCTGGTGGCCACCACGCCTCGCAGGAACGAGGCCACGAGCAGCCCGACGACGATCACGACCGTGGCCACCAGCAGGCTGGGGATGAAGTTGACGATGCTCTCCATCGGCCGCGAGAGGGCCTCGGCGCCCAGGATGTTGAAGCCGGCCATGAGGAACACGCACATCAACAGCCAGAACACGATCGAGCCGATGATGGCCGGCACGCTGCGGCGGATGCCCGCGCGGTGCATCGATTCGGCCAGGCCGCTTTGATCGGCCGCGGTCTGCAAGCCGAGCTTGCCGGCCAGCGAGGTCGTGGCGCTGCTGGCCAGCCGCGCGATGACGTAGCCCACCACGATCACCAGCACCATGGCCACGACCAGCGGGGCCACGGCGATGGTTTGATGCCAGGCGTGTTCGAAGCTGCTGACGACGGCGTCCCACGACGTCGTGAACGATTGGGTGACTTGCTCGGTGGTCTTTTCGGCCACGGTGGCGGCGTCGGGCGCCGCGGCTAACAGGTTCATGATGGGTTCCCTTTCGAGAATTGCGGTGTGTGTTGCTGTGTTGGGGTCAGGGGTTTTCTTTGGGGCAGTCGCTGGCCCGCCGCGGCTAGCGGCGCCGAGATCGGGAATTCGGTTCGTAGCGGCCGGTGAGCGAAAGCGTCACCAGGCCGACGAAGGCTCGGCCGAAGGTCACCGCCGCAAAGGGCAGGGCCCCGGCAAACAGGTCGATCATCTGGCCGGTCGTCAGCGAGCGGTTGACGCGCTGGTGCAGTTGCTCGTCGAATCGCTCCGGCGGGGCCGGCACTTCCAGGTCGGCTAAGCTGTCAAACAGATCCGGTTGCATACGCGTGGAGTCCAGGGGTCACAGTGTGTGTTCGGGAAAGCGTTGTTGCAGTTTCTCGCGGGCTCGCAAGAGCCGCATCTTGCAGGCGCTGACCGACAGGCCGAAGATCTCGGACAGCTCCTCGTAGTCGTAGCTTTCGGCGTACTTGAGGATCAGCATCGCGCGATCCTCTTCGTCGAGCGTTTCGAGCATCCGCATTAGGTCGATTGCCAGTCCGGGGCGGCTGGCTTCCTGGGTGGGCTGCTCCATCTCCCAGCGCTCGTGGCTCACCGTGTCTTCGTGGCTGCGCCGGCGTCCGCGTCCGCGGCGAAAGGTGAGGCACGTGCGCACGGCGATGGCGTGGACCCAGGTGCCGTACTTGGAGCGGCCTTCGAACTTGGTGCGATGCGTGAACAAGCGCAGAAAGACCTCTTGGGCCGCGTCGCTGGCGTCCTGTTCGTTGCCCAGCAGGCGGAAACAGATCCGCCACACGCGCTGGCGGAACCGCTCCACCAGCGCGACAAACGCTGGGCCGTCAGAACCCTCGCGGGCGGCCTCGGCGGCCAGTTGCTCGTCGGTTTGTTCGATCACTTCCAATTCCGGCACCCCGATAAGCCTGGCACGCCTCGGGCGCGTCCCTGCAACATTCCAGGCAAGTAGACGCCACGGCGGCCGCAGGCGTCACAGCCTCGACCGGCCCCGTGGGGCGGCCGGGGGGCGCAAGTTGCGGAAAATGGGGCTGGTACCGCCTTTGCCGCCGGAAAAAGAGGAGCACACCCGGCCGCGCGGGGTCAAGATCAGCTCTGTTTGGCTCGCGTATAATCAGGGGCATGCCAGCCTTTACGCGATTTCGTCCACTTCTCCGTTTTCGCCTGCGCACGTTGTTCGTGCTGGCGGTGGTCGTGGGGCTGGTCTTCGCCTGGATTCATGCCGGACGCGAGCAACGCGAGCGCGTTGCGGGCATGACGAAGTCGAATCCCAGCGCGGTCGTGCTCTACGACTACGAACTGCACGACGACGGCACGCTCAACCGGCCCGGCGAGCCGCCGGGGCCCGTGTGGCTGCGAGAGCGAATCGGCGTCGACTACCTGGCCGACGTGGCGGGCGTCGACCTGATGTATCCGACCGATGCCGACATTGCGCACCTGGCCCGGTTTCCCAACCTGCGGCGGCTGCACTTCGAGCGCAGCATCGACCTGACCGACGCCGGCCTCGAGCCGCTGCTCGATCTCAAGCAGCTCGAGTTCCTCGTGCTCGGCGAGCCCGACCAGATCACCGATGCCGGCCTGCGCACCCTCGGCCAGATGAAGAGCCTCGCCGATCTGCGCCTGCACCGCGGCCGCCACATGACCGACGCCGGCATCGCAGCCCTCAAGCGCAGCCTGCCGCACTGCCGCATCACGATCGTCGACGTCTACGAAGAGGAAGTGCTTGCCCGATGGGTGCCATGCTCAAGCTTGCCGTGAGCATGTTTCTGCGCGCCAGGTGAGTTTCGATCGTCCCAACGCTGACGAACGTTTCAATCGTCTCCGCTGTTGAGCGCGGTCAGCATGCTCACGCAAGCGTGAGCATGGCATTTTGCACCCAGAGAGAGGCAACGGCGATCAGCGGCTAGTAACGCATCACGCGGCGCAGCAGCCACAGGCCCCAGAGGGCGAGGATAGTGTTGGCCAGCCAGACACAGTAGGGGTGGATCTCGCCGGCTTTGGCGCGGTCGAGGCCGAAGGCCAACAGCGGGTAGTAGATCAACAGGATCGGCAGGAAGCACAGCGCGAAGCTGGTCAGCACGTCGGAATTGCGCATGCGAATGGCCATCGCCGTGCCCACCAGGGCGAAGCACAGGCAACTGAACCCGGTCGACCAGCGGCGCGGCGGCTCGGTGTGCATGCGGTAGAGCTGGTAGCGCTGGAACTGCAAATTCTTGGCCTCTTCGCGCCAGGCATCGGGCGACAGGCGGTCGAAGTCGCCGGTCAAAACGGCCAGCCCGTTAAAGGCTACGGCCTTTTCCTCGAGCCGCTCGATCAGGTCGACCTGGCGCACGATCGCGTCGGGAATTTCGCGCAGGGCCAGGTGCGACGGCGAGGGGTTCTTGTCTTCGTGCGGCTTGATCTCCACCTCGCGTTCGACGGTTTCGCCGGGGTGCTCGGCGTGCAGGTCGGGGCCGTCGACCACGAAGTCGTGCAGCACCAGCGTGAGCTTGCCCGAGCCGGGCACGCTGCGAATTTCGGCACTAGCGGCCGTGATGTCCAGCGGCTCGCCCTCGGTGCCGGAGGGGAGCCGGAACACGGGCCCGATCAGCTTGTGGCCCACGACGTCGCGCACGGTCACTTCGAAAGCGTCGCCCTTGAAGCTCTTGCGCGAGCGGAGAATGCTGTAGGCGATTTCCTCGGCCGAGTCGATGGCCACTTGCTTCACGCCGTGGTAGCCCCAGCTCATGGCCAAGTCGTTGAGCCACGTGGTGGCAAAGCTCAGCAGCACGGCCATCCCCAGCGCGGGCCAGATCACCGCCATCGGGCTGATGCCCAGCGATTTGAGCGCGATGATTTCGTTGGCCGACGACATCCGCCCGTAGACCATCGACACGGCGAACAGCATCGTGCCGGGAATGGCGAACATCAGCGCGTTGGGCAGCAGGTAGGGCAGGGCCAGCACGATCTGCTTGGCGCCCAAGCCTTCCTGGATGGCCGCTTGCACGGCCCCGACCAGCAGCATGAACGAGGTCAGGGCCACCAGCGTGACCAGGAAGATGCCGCCGATTTCGCGGAGGACGTATCGCGTGAGCAGACGCATCGAGCCGTAGTGTCCTCCCCCCTCAGGCGCACACCGCTACATGGTGTGCCACACCTGAATGGCCACCAGCGCCGCCAGCGTAGCCAGCAACGCCTGGTACTCGCGATGGTGCACCCACTGCCGGACGCGCCATTCGGCAGACAGGTCGAGCCGCCGCGGACGCGGCACAAAGCGCGGCGTGGTGGCCACGTAGCCGGGCCACTGCTCGGGAAAGCGCGACGCCAGCAGACGCTCTTCCTGCCGCACCTTCACGATGTAGATCAGCAGCACCGGGCCGAGAATGATCAGAAAGTTCTTCGGATCGCCCAGCAGCGTGCAGAACCCGAACATCATCAGGAACGACCCGAGGTACAGCGGATTGCGGATCAACTGATAGGGGCCGACCGTCGTCAGTTGGGCGTTCTTGTGCAGAATGCCGGCCGCCCAGCTACGCATGGCCGTTCCCAGCAGCACCATCACGAGGCCGATGACCGACCAGGGGTCGCGCACGTTCAACAGGTTGTGCGGCTTGGGGCCGTAGGCCACGTCCTGGGCGATGATCAGCCCGAACAGGATCGCCGAAAGCAGGATCCGGCGGCGGATCAGGAACTTGGCAACCGTGTGCAGCAGCTTCGAGGTGGGCGACTCGTAGGCACCAAGGGCGTGGCTGGCGGTGGGCGACGACTGCATAGAAGACATTCCTTTGTCTCGGCAGGAGGGGGGCGCGCGTGCTCGCTAACTGCCTCGTTCCCCTCCAACTCGTCCGAGCGAGGGGATGCTTATAGCGGCGTCCGGCTCAACATGTCAACACGTCATCACTTATCGTCGCCGGTGCCGGGCACTCGCCGGAAAAAACGCGGGGGCGCGGAAAAAGCCAGCGGCGAGAACGACACAGGGCGAGAAAGCAGCGGCGTTGTGTGCGGGGGATGTTCGCGAGAAAGAAGCGGACGAGACGCGCCGTCGCCGGAGCGACAGCGGGACGGCCAGCGGGCGACAGCAGTGCTGGCTTAGCTGGCGGCCTGGGCGGCGGCTTCGCGGGCCACGGCGAGGCACTGGCGGATGTCGTCGAGCGGCGCCTTGGGGTTTTCTTCGTACTCGAGCACGAAGCAGCCGTCGGTGGGGAACTCGACGGCCTTGAGCGCCTTGAACACGCTCACCACGTCGAGATGCCCCTGGCCGATGATCACGCCCTCGGTCTTGGCCTTCTGCGCGGCGAAGTCCTTCAGGTGGATGCCGTATAGCCGGCCCTTGAACAGGTGGATGGCCCGCACGGGATCTTCGGCCGAGCGGATGTAATGGCCCAGGTCGGCACAGGCCCCGATCAACGGATGGCGATCGCGAATGACGTTGAGCGTGTCGGCCACCTTGTCGTAGCGTGCGCCGGGCCCGTGGTTGTGGATGGCGATGCGAATCTGATACTCCTCGCACAGCTTGTCGAGGCTGTCGAAGGCGTCTTCGGTGGGGTCGGCCGAGAGGTTCTTGATGCCCGACTTCTTGGCGAACTCGAACCAGCGGCGATTCGCTTCGTGATCGGCCGTGAAGGGATTGACGCCGTGGCCCAGCATCTGGATGCCCAGGGCCTCGGTCTTCTTCTTCATGGCCTCGATGTCGGCATCGCTCGATTGCAGGGGGAAGTGGGCGTTGAACAGCTCGACGCCCCCCAGGCCCAGCTTGTTCACCTCGGCGAGCATCTCGTCGACGGGAAACTGGCGGAGCGAATAGCTCTGCAGGCCGAGATTGAATCCGCCGTACGACTCCGAAACGGCGGCCCGGGCCAACCGCGGCGCGACCAGAACGGCAGAAGCGGCGGCGGCCAGAAACTTGCGGCGCGACCAGGAAGCGTGCATCGAGTTGAACTCCGAAATTGCGTGGGTGTTTCGTCAGCCGGCGACTTTGCCGGCGGCCTCCTCGGCCGCGGCCAGACAGGCTTCGATGCCCGGCAGCGGGCGCTGCCGGTCGGCCTCGTATTCCAGCGACAAGCAGCCGTCGGCGGGAAAGTTCACTTCCTTGAGCGCCGCGAACGCCGCGGCGAGATCGAGATGCCCCTGGCCGATGACCACGCCTTCGGCATCGGCGGCCCGGCGGTCGTAGTCCTTCAAATGAATGCCGTACAGGCGACCCTCGAACAAACGGATCGCCCGGATGGGGTCTTCGTTCGAGCGAATGTAGTGTCCCAGGTCGGCGCAGGCGCCGATCAGCGGATGACGCCCTTCGATGGCCGTGAGCACGTCGGCGATTTTGTCGTAGCGGGCGCCGGGTCCGTGGTTGTGAATGGCGATGCGAATCTGGTACTGCTCGCACAGCTCGTCGAGGCTGTCGAAAGCGTCTTCGCTGGGATCGGCCGAGATGTTCTTGATGCCCGCCTTCTTGGCGAACTCGAACCAGCGGCGGTTGGCCTCGTGATCGGCCGTGAAGCGATTGACGCCGTGGCCGAGCATCTGGATACGTAGCGCTTGCGTCTTGCTTTTCATCGCTTCGATGTCGGCATCGCTCGACTTCGAGCTGAAGTGATCGTCGATGAACTCCACGGCCGGCAATTGCAGCTTGTGGATCGTGGCCAGCACGTCGTCGGCTTCGAACGGCCGCATCGACGAGCTTTGCAAAGCCATCGTGAAGCCGGCGAAGCGATCGCTCGGCGCATCCGCGCGGGCACGTCGACGGGGCATTGCCAGGGCAGCAGCGCCCGAGGCGGCCAGGAACTTTCGACGCGACCAGGATGCGGGCATGGGGCTGGGAGGATTCGGGCTTGGGATGGCTTGCCGGGGCGCGGGCGACCGGCGGGACTTTCATCTTAATCGCCCCCGCGCCCCGCGTACAGAAACGCCGTATTTTGCCGAGTTGCCGCCCACAGAACGCCGGCCGCACTACGCGCCGGCGACGCGCCGTTCAGCCCGGAGCCACCGGCGACGGCGCGTGTGTCGCGGCGCGAGGAGTGCGCGCCACACGAATGTGGCGGCTAAAGAGTGTTGGCAAAAGCGTTTTGACTGCGGGTGCGACGCGGACGCTCTTGGGCGGCGACGCGCCGTCGCCGTTGGCTCCGGGCACGGCGGGAAGCAAAAAAGAAGCGAGCCGGCGGCTACCGACTCGCTTCCCATTGCTTGCTCAACGATCTCAGCAGCCCGCGCGGGCTATCCGGCGATCAAACCGCCCGGCGTCCCCAGCACTGACCACTGACCACTGACCACTAGCCACTGCTCTTGGACAGCTCTTCCTCGATCGACTCGGTCACTTCCTCGGCGTCGGGCTTCACGGCCGGGGCGAACCGCTTGACGACCTTGCCGTCGCGGTCGACCAGAAACTTCTCGAAGTTCCACTTGATGTTGCCCGACATGCCGGGGTTGGTCTCTTCGGAGGTGAGGAACGTGTACAGCGGGTGGATGCCGTCGCCCTTGACGACGATCTTGGAGAACATCGGGAACTCGACGGAGTAGTTGCTCGTGCAGAATTCCTTGATCTCGGCATCGGTGCCGGGTTCCTGCTGGCCGAACTGGTTGGCCGGAAAGCCGAGGACCTCGAAGCCCTTGCCTTTGTACTTGTCGTAGATGGCCTGCAGTTGTTCGTACTGCGGAGTCAGGCCGCACTGGCTGGCGACGTTGACGATCAGCACCACATCGCCCTTGTACTTCGACAGGTCGACGTCCTTGCCGTCGATGCTCTTCATCTTGAAGTCGAGCGGGCTTTTCTCGTCGCCGGCAAAAGCGGGGACGGCCAAGGCCACTACGAGAAGACCCAACGAAAGAATGGCGGCGAACTTCATACGAAAACCTCCAAAGCTCATGTGCGGGAATGGGTGCGCGGAAGGATTGCGGGCACCAAAAAATCTACCGCCGGGGTGAGGCGGTGTCAAAAGTCGGGCTAGTCGTGGCCGCGGCGGCTCCTCTTGTCAGCGGTTGGCGGATCGCGGTAGATTGCCCGCACCCGCGGGGGCCGATCCTCGCGTCGAAGGGCCCCTCTGAGCGAGGCCGAGACGAGTGATTTTGTGCAGTTGGAACTTGTCGCTGTTGGCCGCCGAGCACGGCGTCTCGGCCTTGAGCATTCCGTTTCTGCGGTTCTACGTGTTCGTGCTGGCCGGCTTCGTGGGCTTTCAGATCATTACCAAAGTGCCGGCGCTACTGCACACGCCGCTGATGTCGGCCACCAACGCCATCAGCGGCATCTCGCTGGTCGGGTCGCTCGTGGCCGCCGGCGCTCGATTCAGCACCTATAGCACCATCCTGGGCTTCATCGCCGTGACGGCCGCCACGATCAACGTGGTGGGCGGGTTCATGATCACCGATCGCATGCTCAAGATGTTCAAACGCTACGAGCGCAACTAGTCGATGCCCCAGCTCGCCGATTTCGCCGCCGGCCTCCTCGCCGCCACGCCCGCGGCCGAGGCCGCCGCTACCGGCAACACCGGGCTGCGCGAGCTATTTATCCAGACAGCCTACCTGGCTGCCAGCGTGTTGTTCATCCTGGGCCTGCGCGGGCTGACGGCGCCGGACAAGGCGCGGCACGGCATGCGGCTGGCCGCGGCCGGCATGCTGGTGGCCATCATCGGCACGCTGGTCGACTACCAGATCGTCACCTATATCTGGATCTTCATCGGCCTGGTGATCGGGTCGGCGATCGGAGCGGCGATCTCGATCTGGATGCCGATGACCGCCGTGCCGCAGCGGACGGCCATCTCGCACGCCTTTGGCGCCTTGGCCGCCACGCTGGTCGGCATCTCGCACTACGACCATATTGTGCGCATCAAAGAAGAGCTCGTCACCCGCGACGTCATGGCGGCCCTGGGCTTCGAAGTCATGTTCGGCGCGCTCACGATCACCGGCAGCCTGATGGCGTTCGGCAAGCTGCAGGAGCTGTTGCCCAGCGAGCCGATCACGTATCCCTACCAGAACCAGACCAACGTGGCGCTGTTCATCGCCGCGGTGCTGATGTTCGGCTACCTGGTGATCGTGCCCTCGGACTGGGGCACGCACGGCACGGTGTTCTACCTGATGGTGCTCGTGGGGCTGGCCGTGGGCGTATTGATCGTCATTCCGATCGGCGGGGCCGACATGCCGGTGGTGATTTCGCTGTTGAACTCCTACGCCGGGCTGGCGGCTTCGGCCACGGGCTTCGCGCTGGGGAACAACGTGTTGATCATCGCCGGGGCGCTCGACGGCGCCTCGGGCTTTATCCTGTCGATCCTGATGAGCAAGGCCATGAACCGCTCGTTTGCCAACGTGCTGTTCGGAGCCTTTGGCACGCCGGTCGAAAGCGAAGGGGGCGCGGGCGGCACGACGGGCGCGGCCGTGCGCAGCGTGTCGGTCGAGGACGCCGCGGCGCAGTTGGCCTATGCCAACGAGGTCGTCGTGGTGCCCGGCTACGGCATGGCCGTGGCCCAGGCCCAGCACCAGGTGGAGGAGCTGGCCGAGCTGATCGAGAAGCGCGGCGGCGAAGTGAAATTCGCCATTCACCCGGTGGCCGGCCGCATGCCGGGGCACATGAACGTGCTGTTGGCCGAAGCGAATGTGCCGTACGACAAGCTGTTGGAAATGGACGAGATCAACGACCAATTCCCCCGGGCCGACGTGGCACTGGTGATCGGCGCCAACGACGTGGTGAACCCGGCCGCGCGGAACGACCCCTCGAGCCCGATCCACGGCATGCCGATTCTCAACGCCGACCAGGCCAAGAGCATCATCGTGCTCAAGCGCAGCATGCGCCCCGGCTTTGCCGGCATCGAGAACGCATTGTTCTACGACCCCAAGTGCGCCCTGCTGTTCGGCGACGCCAAAAGCTCGCTCACAAAGCTCGTGGCCGAGATCAAGACGCTGTAGCGCTTGTGCCGGTTAGCCCGGAGCCACCGGCGACGGCGTGGTCGGCGGATTCGATTCTCTACTTGCAGCAACTTAGCCGCCACATTTATGTGGCGTGCACTCGTAGCGCCGCGACGCGCCGTCGCCGTTGGCTTCGGGCTAAACGGGGGGATCCCGCTACTCGTCGGATTCGTCGACGGGTTCGTCGATCGAGGTGGGGTCGGCGCCGCTGGACTCGGCGTCGGTGATGTTGATGCCGCGCTCGAGAATCTTGACGGCCTGGCGGAGGTAGTCCTTGTCGTTCATTTCGGCGCCGAAGCGAACACTGAAGTGCTCGCGATTGTCCAGCCAGAACATCACCAGGCCCATCAGCATGATGGTCAGGTACTTGGGATCGAGATCGTCGCGGAAGAGCTTGCGCCGCTGCGAGACCTCGATGCGCCGCTGGATCGTCTCGAACATGTTGGGTTCGCCGGGCCACACCTGGCGGTCGCCCTCCAGCCGCGTCCAGGCACACAACCGCAGCAGCATCGGGTTGTCGCCGATGTAAGCCATCAGCCGGCGCAGCTCGGGGCCCAGATTCAAAGGGCGATTGACGGCCTTCGCGGCGTGCGGGAAGCGCTGGGCATAGTTCTCGACCAACCGGCGCTTCACCGCCTGATGCAGCTCCTGCTTGCTGCCGAAGTGATGGTGGATCAGCGGGTGCGAGACCCCCGAGGCCGTGGATATGTCGCGCAACGAAGTATTCGCAAAGCCTTTTTCGGCGAACAGCCGCTCGGCGGCCTCCAGCACCGCGGCGCGCGTGGCCTCCGGATCGCGTGTTCGATGGCCCTGGTCCAGCATGGTCTCTGTCCGCCTTATTGACCGAATTGTCAGTTGAAATCTTATGCCCGGGCCCCCTTGGGCGTCAATGCGCGAATGCGAAATCTCGCAAAACGAGCATTGTCAGCGGGATAGGTGCCTGCGTAGGATATTGACCGAGTGTTAAATAAGTATGCCCCGCCGGCCCGGCTTTCGCCTCCATGAGTCGCTTCCTTCCCGTACGATTTCTCCCGTCCGGCCTCCTGCTGGGGTTGGCTGCGCTGGTGGCCGGCTGCACCGAGGGCAACCAGTATTTCGAGCCGCCGCCGCCGGAAGTGATCGTCGCCGCGCCCGAGCAGCAGGACGTGACGCGCTATCTCGAAGTTACGGGCACGGCCCAGCCGGTCGTCTCGGTCGACATTCGCGCGCGTGTGCGAGGCTTTCTCGAAGAGCGACACTTCACCGAGGGGGCGCTGGTCGAGCAGGGGCAGTTGCTGCTGGTGATCGACGAAGAGCCGTTCCAGCTTCAGTTGGAGCAGGCCAAGGCCAACTTCGAGGAGGCGCAAACCGAACTCAAGAAGGCCGAGCAGTCGCGCGGCCGCGAGTTGGCCAAGGCGAAGCTTGCGCTCGACGAGGCCGTGCTGCTGCAGGCCGACAGCAATGCCAAGCGGCTGCGACGATTGGTTTCGGGCAAGACCGTGACCGAAGACGAGTACGAACGGGCCGAGGCCTCGCGCCGGCAGGCGGTGGCCCAGGTCGAGTCGTCGAAGGCCGCGCTGCTGCAGGCTCAGGCCGACTTCGAGACAAACATTCTGGCCGCGCGAGCGGCTTTGGCGGCGGCCCGCACGGCGATTCGCAACGCCGAGATCGAACTGGGCTACTGCCGCATGACGGCGCCGATCAGCGGACGCATTACCGAGGCCAACTACGACGTCGGCAACTTGGTGGGCGATAACCAGGCGTCGCTCTTGGCCACGATCGTGCAGGTCGACCCGATCTACGCCTACATGACGCTCAGCGAGAGCGACTTTCTCAAATACCATCGCGCTTCGGGCGGACAGGACGGCACGACGGTGGTCGAGTTGGGCCTGGAGAGCGAGGACGGCTATCCGCACTCGGGCGTGATCGACTACCACGATCCGCAGATCGACTCGGGCACGGGCACGATTCAATTGCGCGGCCGCTTCGACAATGCCGACGGCGCGATTCTGCCGGGCACGTTCGCGCGGCTGCGGCTCCCGGTCGAGCAGCAACCCGATGCGCTGCTGGTGCCGGAGCGGGCGCTGGCGACCGATCAATCAGGGCAGTATTTGCTCGTCGTTGGTGCCGAAGACCTGGTCGAGTATCGCCCCGTAAAGGTGGGCACGCGCGTCGGCGAGATGCGCGTGGTCGAAGGATCCATCGCCCCGGGCGACCGGGTGGTGGTCGAAGGGCTGTTGCGGGCGCGGCCCGACATGAAGGTGGTGCCCAAGCAGCGTACCGCGGCGGCCGATTCGCAGGAGGCGCAGACGGCGGCCCGGGAAACGGTCATTCAAGAGGCTTCTCACGTGCGGCGCGGCGAGTAGCGCGTATGTTTTCGCGATTCTTTATCGAACGGCCGATCTTCGCCAACGTCATCGCCATCGTGACGATGCTCGTGGGCATTGTAGCGCTGGTGACGCTGCCGATCGAACGCTATCCCGAGATCACGCCGCCCACGGTGATGGTCACGGCGTTCTATCCGGGCGCCGAGGCCGGCACGCTGGCCGACACCGTGGCCGCGCCGATCGAGCAGGAAGTCAACGGCGTGGAGAACATGCTCTACATGTCGTCGACCTGCTCGAGCGATGGCTCCTACAAGCTGACCGTGACGTTCGATGTGGGCACCGATCTGGACGATGCCCAGGTGCTCGTGCAAAACCGCCTGGCCGTGGCCATGCCGCGGTTGCCCGAGGAAGTGCAGCGGCAGGGCGTGACCGCCAAGAAGCAGTCGACCAACATCGTGCTGGCCGTGTCGCTCTACTCGGACGACAACCGCTATAGCGACTTGTACCTGAGCAACTACGCCACGCTGCGGGTCAAAGACCAGTTGAGCCGCGTCGACGGCGTGGGCGATGTGACCGTGATCGGCGCCGGGCAGTACGGTATGCGGATCTGGATCGATCCGGAAAAGCTCAAGGCCCGAAACCTCAGCACGCAGGACGTGCTGCAATCAATTCGCGAGCAGAACGTGCAGGTGGCGGCCGGCCAGGTCGGCTCGTATCCGGCTCCGGAGTCGAACGCGTTTCAATTCAATGTCACGACGCTGGGACGCTTGAGCGACGAGGAGCAGTTTGGCAACATCATCGTCAAGGCCGACGATAGCGACCTGGACGGGAGCGACACCGACGGCACGATCCAGGGCCAGGACGGCGGCACCACCCGGCTGACGCGCGTCAAGGACGTGGCCCGGGTGGAACTCGGCTCGCAGAGCTACGACCAATACTGCCAGATCGACGGCCGGCCGGCGGCGACGCTGGCCGTGTTTCAGTTGCCCGGGGCCAACGCGTTAGACGTGGCCGAGCGGGTGCGCGAGGCGATGGCCGAGATTTCCCCCTCGTTCCCCCCGGCCATGAAGCACAAGATTCCCTTCGACACCACGGTGTTCGTCGAGGAGTCGGTGTGGGAAGTGTACAAGACGCTGATCGAGGCCGGCGTGCTGGTGCTGATCGTCATTCTGGTGTTCCTGCAGGATTGGCGGGCCGTGCTGATTCCGGCCACCACCGTGCCGGTGACGATCATCGGCGCCTTTGCGGCGATGGCGGCGCTGGGCTTCTCGGTCAACATGCTTACGCTGTTCGGGCTGGTGCTGGCGATCGGAATCGTGGTGGATGACGCGATCGTGATCGTGGAGAACGCGGCCCATCACATCGACCACGACAAGCTGGGCGCGAAGGAAGCCACGATCAAGGCGATGGGCGAAGTGCTCGGCCCAGTGATCGGCATCACGCTGGTGCTGCTGGCGGTGTTTGTGCCCACGGCCTTTCTGGCGGGCATCACCGGACAGCTCTACCGGCAGTTCGCGTTGACGATCGCGGCCACGGCCCTGATCAGTGCGATCAACGCCGTGACGCTCAAGCCGGCCCAGTGTGCCGTGTATCTGCGGCCCACCAAGGAGAAGAAGAACATCTTTTTCCGCGGGTTCAACCGCGTGTACGACAAGATCGAGTCGTGGTACACGGCGATCGTGCGCCGCCTGGTGCGTCATACGGCGCTGGTGATGCTGGCCTTTGCGGGCCTGGCCACGCTGACCGGCTGGTGGTTCATGAACACGCCGACCGGGTTTCTGCCGACCGAGGACCAGGGCTTCTTGATCGTTGGCCTGCAACTGCCCGACGCGGCCTCGCAGACGCGCACCCGCGACGTGATCGAGCGGGTCAATGGCATCCTGCGCGAGACACCGGGCGTGGGCGGCTGGTTCCTGCTAGGCGGCCAGTCGCTGCTGGATCAGGCGATCGCTTCCAACGCCGCTTCGATGTACGTGTCGCTCACGCCATGGGATGAGCGCGTGGGAGATCCGGCGCTATCGCAAGAGGCAATTCTCGGCAACCTGATGGGGCAGTTCCAGCAGATTCACGAGGCGATGATTTTCGCCTTTCCGCCCCCGGCGATCATGGGCCTGGGCGTGGCCGGCGGGTTTGAAATGGAGCTGCAAGATCGCGGCGGCGTGGGCCTGGCCGAGTTGGAAAAGGTCGTCCACGAAATGGTCGAGGCCGGCAACTCGCAGACCGCGCTGACCGGCGTGCGCAGCACGTTTCGCGCGGGCGTGCCCACGTTCTATGCCGACATCGACCGCGAGAAGGCCAAGAGCCTGGGCGTGTCGCTCGACGAGGTGTTTTCGACGTTGCAAATCGCTTTGGGCTCGGCCTACGTGAACGACTTCAACAAGTTCGGCCGCACCTACCAGGTGCGCGTGCAGGCCGATCAGCCGTTCCGGATGGATCCCGAAGATATCGGGCGGTTGGAGGTGCGCGACCGGCAGGGCAACATGATTCCGATGAGCACGCTGTGCAAGGTCGAGCGGCGGATGGGCCCGCAGATCGTGCCGCGGTTCAACCTCTATCCGGCCGCCACGATCACCGGCAGCGCGGCCCCGGGCTACAGCTCGGGCCAGGCGCTCGAGCTGCTGGAGCAGATGGCGGCGCAGAAGCTGCCTTCGTCGATGGGCTTCGCTTGGTCGGGCATGTCGTTTCAGGAGAAGCGCGTCGGCAACGAGGCCCTATTCGTGTTCGGCATGGCCGTGCTGATGGTCTACCTGGTGCTGGCCGCGCAGTACGAAAGCTGGTTCCTGCCGGCGGCGGTGATCCTGGTCGTGCCGCTGGCGCTGTTGGGCACCGTGGCCGCCGTATCGGTGCGGGGGATGGACAACAACATCTACACGCAGGTTGGCATCGTGCTGATCATCGCGCTGGCGAGCAAGAACGCGATCCTGATCGTGGAGTTCGCCCGCGACTTGCGTGGGCGGGGGCACAGCATTCTGGAAGCGGCCGTCGAAGCTTCGCGGCTGCGATTCCGGCCGATTCTGATGACGTCGTTCGCGTTCATCTTCGGCATCTTTCCGCTCGTCGGTGCGACCGGCGCCGGAGCGGCCGCGCGGCGCTCGCTGGGCACCGCCGTGTTCGGCGGCATGCTGGCCGCGACGTTCCTGGCCGTGTTGTTCGTGCCGGTGTTCTTCGTCGTGATGCAGCGTTTGGGCGAATGGCGCTTGCGGCGGAAGCAGCGCGGCGAGCAAGTCACTCCGCCGCCCAAGCGCATCGACCTGCCGTCCGAAGAAGAGCAGCCGGCCCACGCGTGAGTGGCCGAAAGAGCAGCCCGGGTATGCTCTGCGGCAATGCCGGTGGATTGCAAGGTATAGTTCACGTGCCAGCCGTGACTTGATGATTCGGTCCGTCTGCATTCCGCCATCGATTGAAGGTAGCGTCATGGACATCCGCGACTGTATTTCGGACGAACCAATTGTCGATGCAATTCGCCGGGCGGCCCCGCTCGACGAAGCGTGGCAGCCGTACGTCGACAAGCTTGTCGACTTCGCGGAGTTCCTGCAGAGGGAAGTGCCTGCGAAGCGCATCTATGGCTTCGTGGATCACCACGTGAGAGGCCCGATGGAGATGCTGTTGTCGGGTAGCGAGCACTCCGTGCTGATTTGGGCCGACACGGCAGACGGCGCGTCTCAGTTTCCAGACTCACTCTATATCCGGATGCAGATCAGGCGACCGGATGCCGCCCTCACCGAGGACGTCAGAACGAAAAATATGCACGAGGCCGTGCGACACGTTCGGGAGACTCTTAACATCTAAAGAGTTCGGAACGCGCGGCGTGATCGTTTTAGCTCGGAGCCACCGGCGACGGCGCGTCTTTCCTCGTATCGCCACGAAATAAGAAACGCTACGCGCCGTCGCCGGTGGCTCCGGCTAAACGGGGTTACTCGAGCTCGATCTCGCGGTCGTGCCACTGCTTTTCGGGCTCGGGGATGCCGAGGAGGTCGCGGAGCGCTGGGTTCACCACGTTGCCGTCGCGGGCGACCAGCGTATCGCGGACGATTTCGTCCTGCATGTCGAAGTTCCATTGGCCGTCTTTCACCAGCGACCCGAGAAACGTGGTGACGTTCTTGGCGAACATCTGGCTGGCGTGGAAGGGGACTTCCGAGGGGAGGTTCGTGGGGCCGAGGATGGTCACGCCGTTTTCGACGATGGTTTCGCCCGGTTTCGTGAGCTCGCAGTTGCCGCCGCGCTCGGCGGCCAAATCGACAATCACGGAGCCTTCGGCCATGGCGGCGACCATTTCGCCCGTGACGAGCGTGGGTGCCCGTTTGCCCGGCACGGCGGCGGTGGTGATCACGACGTCGTTTTCGGCGACGACCTTCAGCATCAGCTCGCGCTGCTTGCGGTAGAACTCCTCGTCCATCTCCTTGGCGTAGCCGCCGGCCGTTTCGGCGCCGCCGGGCTTGAGATCCATTTCGACGAATCGGGCGCCCAGGCTTTGCACTTGCTCCTTCACCGCGGCGCGCACGTCGTAGGCCGAGACGACGGCCCCCAAACGCCGGGCGGTGGCGATGGCCTGCAAGCCGGCCACGCCCGCGCCGACGATCAGCACCTTGGCCGGGGTGATCGTGCCGGCGGCGGTGGTCATCATCGGAAACATCTTGGGCAGCGTCGTGGCCGCCAGCAGCACGGCGCGGTAGCCGGCGATGTTCGCCTGCGAGCTGAGCACGTCCATGCTTTGGGCCCGGCTGATCCGCGGCACCAACTCCAAGGCGAACAGCGTGACGCCTTTCTCGGCCAGGGCCTGCACCGACTGCGGCTGGCCAAGCGGATCGCACATGCCGACGACGACCTGTCCGGAGCGGAGTTGGGCCAGGTCGGCCTGGCCTGCCGCGGGATTGGCTCCCAGCGAGCGAACCTGTACCAACGCGTCGGCCGCGAAAACTTCGGCCCGCGATGTGATCTGGGCCCCCTTGTCGGTGTACTGAGTATCCAGAAAGCCGGCGGCGGTGCCGGCCCCGGCCTCGATGCGGACCTGCCAACCGGCATTGATCAGTTGGGCCACCGACGCGGGCACCAGGGCCACGCGGCGTTCGCCGGGAAAGCTTTCTTTAGCGGCCGAAACGATCATCGCGGTTGAGCGGGCGGGGTGGGGGAGCCAAAGCCGCGATTGTGGCAGATCGGCGCTCGGCGCGGAAGCCGGACCTGGGCGTGCTGCGAGGCAAAAGGAGAGGCACTTGCAAGCGAGCCAAACGCCGCCATCGGCCAAAAAGTAAAGAGGCCAAACCCAAGAAACGTGGGTGGGGCCTCTTTGACGTCCTCAATCTGCTCTGCGTGCTGGTGCTCGGCCTCTTCGTCGGCTAGCCAGCCGACTCGATATTGAAGTAGCGGTAGCGGGAGTTGGCGGCGCAATACACCGCGTAGGCGATCATGCCCGCGGCCACGATCCCCAGCAGCCACGGTCCGTAGGCCTGCTGACGTAGCGTCTCGAGCGCTCCGCCGAGTCCTTTGACCTGGCTGGGATCGGTGCGGATTGCCGCGATGATCACGAAGCCGCCGATGATGGCGAACGTCACCGCCCGGGCGGCCAGGCCAAACTGGCCCACGCGCATCAGGTAATGACGGGCTTTCGCGCTCAACTCGCTGAGGTTGTACCGCTGCATGAACTTGGCGGTGTAGGCCCGCCGCGCATGCATGATCGCCACGCCGATGATGATCAGGCCCACCAGCCCGACGAGCCAGACGCCGAAGGGCATCGACATCAGCTTGGCCGTGAGCGACTGCTTCGAGCTGTCGCCGCCGCCCGACGACGAGCCCATGCCCGCGGCGACCGAGCCGGCCCAAAATGCCAGGGCGGCGTAGATCACGCCGCTGACGGCATAGCCGATGCGTTTGACCATGCCCTTGGCATCGTTGCCTTGGCCTTCGGTGTCGTAGAGGGCCTGCATCCAGCGCCAGGCGACATAGCCCAACAGCGCAATGGCCAAGACTCCGAGCACCGCGCGCCCGAACGGTTCGTCGCGGATCGTGCTTAATGCGCCTTGCGAGCCCTCGAGCGAACCGCCGTTGCCGATGGCAACCTGAATCGCCAGCACGCCGATCAGCCCATAGATCACGGCCTTGGCGGCGTAGCCGAAGCGGGCGAAGTACTCGACCCACTGCGGGATCGTGCCGGCATGCATCTTGAAGTTGCCGAACTGCTGAGTGGCCGTGGTGGGCTGCGTTGCGGAAGCCATCGATTCCTCCTTCGGACGGTTGCGGCGTCGGCGCCGCCGGTGCACATGGATTGAATGGCTCCCTTGACGTGGCAAATCGCATGCCGGGATGTGCAATCCGGCGCGTAAGGCAAGCGAGACGCCCCCGTCATTACCGCAACCGGTAAGAGTTCGCGAACCTGTCACGCAACCGCGCCCTGGCACCCCGCCGCAGGTGGTTTTGACTGCCGTTCTCGTTCTGGCGTCCCGACAACCACGGCGATGCGTCGGCTACCACACTGTTTCGCCGATGCCACACCGATTCGCAGCATGGGCCTTGTGCGCCCTTGGCATGGCCCTTGCGGGTAAGAAGCCACGCACGGATCTCGATACGTTTTCTTTCTCCCCTGTCCGCGCCACGCGCCCGAGCGGCTTATGCATGACTGGTTGTTGAAGTTTGCCGAATCGGCCGGCTACTGGGGCGTGGCCGCGCTGATGGTGTTGGAGAACATCTTCCCGCCGATCCCCTCCGAGGTCGTCATGCCCTGGGCCGGCTACGCCGCGGGCAACGGCCAGATGCAACTGCTGGGCGTGATCGCCGCGGGCAGCGTCGGCTCGGTGCTGGGGACGCTGCCCTGGTACTACGTGGGCAAGTGGGTCGGCTCCGAGCGGTTGCAGCAGTGGGCCGCACGGCATGGGGCGTGGCTGGCGCTCTCGAGCGGCGAAGTCGAGCGGGCGCTCAAGTGGTTCGAGAGCCGCGGCAGTATCACCGTGCTGGTCTGCCGGCTGGTGCCGGGCGTGCGCACGTTGATCAGCGTGCCGGCCGGCGTGGTCGAGATGTCGATGCCCAAGTTTCTCGCGCTCACCGTTATCGGCACGGTGGCCTGGACGGCAGCTTTGGCGTGTCTGGGCTGGTACTTGCGCGATCAGTACACGCTGGTGGAAACGTACCTCGGCCCGGCCGGAATGGTCGTGGTGGGGGCCCTGATCGCCTGGTGGCTGGTGCGTCTGGTACGGCAGCAAGGCTGGTTGCGCCGCTCCAGCGGGTGACCGGCGGCAGCGCACCTGCCGCAGCGGTTGCTCGACCCCAGCGGCACCGACAGGCGGAATCGGGGCCCGAAGTGCCGCTTGGGCCGTCTTGAACCCTGGGGCGGCAACCGCTAAATTGTTAGTTTCCCCCGCGATTGGATCGGGCTCCCGGCGGAGCCGTGCGGCGGGAAACTGAGACAGCGATTGGGTGAAGCGATGCAAACGGCAACCGTCAAGAGCTACATGGCCAAGCCGGGCGATGTGGAGCCGAAGTGGTGGCTCGTCGATGCCAGCGACAAGGTCGTCGGCCGCCTGGCCAGCGATATTGCCGTGATCCTGATGGGCAAGCATCGCCCCACGTACACGCCCCACATCGACACGGGCGATTACGTCGTCGTGATCAACGCCGACAAGATCGTGATGACCGGACAGAAGTGGGACCAGAAAGAATACACCTGGACGACCGGTTATCCTGGCCTGCGTAAGGAAACGGCCCGCGCCCGATTCGAGCGCAAGCCGGAGATGATCCTGAGTGAGGCCGTGCGCCGGATGCTGCCCAAGAACAAGCTGGCCACCAAGATGCTGGCCAAGCTCAAGGTTTACGCGGGCGACCAGCATCCGCATCAGGCGCAGGATCCGCAGCCCAAAGAATTGGCGATCAAGAAATAAGCAAAGCCCGAAAGGGACCGAAGTGATGGACGACGCCCCGAGCGAACCGACTCCCGAAGAAACCTCGGCCGCCACCAGCGAGTCGGCGGTCGCGACCGAAGCCGCCCCCGAGGGCGAAGCGCCCGTCGCCGTGGCACCCCGGCCCCGCCCGGTGCGCAAGCGCGACAAGTCGGGCGACTACCTGGGCACGGGACGCCGCAAAACCTCGGTGGCCCGCGTGCGCATTCGCCCCGGCTCGGGCAAGCTGGTGATCAACAAGCGGTCGCTGGAAGAGTACTTCGACAACGAGCGCGACCGCAACGACGTGATGGCTCCGCTGGTGAAGACCGGCAAGCAGAGCGAAGTCGACGTGTCGATCCGCGTGCACGGCGGCGGCTTCACCGGCCAGGCGGGAGCCTGCATGCTCGGCATCGCCCGGGCGCTGTCGCAGATCGACGACGAGGCCTGGGACGTGCTGCGTCACAGCCACCTGCTGACGCGCGACGGCCGCATGAAAGAGCGCAAGCACTACGGACTTCGCGGTGCCCGCCGCGGCACGCAGTTCTCGAAGCGGTAAACGCTCCGCCGCCGAGCCCCAACGACACACCAAGGGTCGAGCCGCAGCCCTTTTTCTTGCGCCGGGCGCGGCTGGCAGCAACGCCTATTGCCGGAAGATCGCGTGCCCGAAGCCCTCGGGCGCTACCTCGGGCGTGGCCGGGGCGGTCCACGACTGAAAGCCCACGCCGGGCACGACGCGCTGCACGCCGACGGCCCAAGCCGTGCCGGCCGCGGGAGGTTCGGCCGCCAACTCCGTCAAGGGAATCGCCGCTTCCACGGTCCAGGCATCGCCATCTTCGCCGGCGGCCACGTACCATTCGGGGTTCCAGGTCGCGTCGTGCCAGCAGCTCTCGGCCGGAAAGCCGCGGTGGTCGATCACCAGGCGAAAGTACGTGGCGTAGTCGCGATCGACGTCGATCAATAACTCGATCCGATCGCGATCGCTCAGGTCGGGATCGCGCGGGCGGGACTGTTCCGACGGCGTGTAATGATAGCCAGGGGCCCGGGTGCAACTGGCCGCGATGTAGAGAAACTCGTCGTCGTAGGCCAGCATGGCCACGGCGCCCCAGTCGCTGTCGTCGCGCAACGGACTTTTCAATTCGACGCCGCCGCGCCAGAACGGCTCTTCCAGGCGGCCGTCCAAGCGCGGCTTGCCGGGCGCGCGGACGCAGTTCCAATGGGGCTTGGGCGGTTGTTCTTCGGGAGCCTCACGCCAGAGCTCGGCCGCGGCGCAATGCCACCAGGCGTCACGCGAGCGAACGCGCACCAGCGCCTGGTAGAACCGTCGCGCCGTGGCCGGCGAACCTTGCCGCTGCTGGGCCACGGCCAGCGGAAACCGCACGTGCGGTTCGTAGGACAGGGCCGGGTTGAGTTGTTCGAGCTGATGGGCGTAGCCCGAGGTCTTTTGCGCTCGGGTGAGCATTTGCTGCGGGTCGGCCACGGCGCTGTCGCTGCCGTGCAAGGCGGTGGCCGCCGTCACGCCGCCGGCCTGGCGAATCGCATGGCCCCGGTCCTGGGGGACGTGTCCCATTCGCGTCGCGTTGACCTTACCGGGCACCGCGGCCCGCGCCGTGGCCTGGGCCGCGGTAATGCCGCCGGCGATCTGCGTGCGCAGGCCGGTCTCAGCGCTGGCGTAGTACTGGATCAGCCACACCAGAGCGGCGCCGGCTAGTTGATGGTCGCCGTGACGCTCGGCGATCACCTCGTAGCACTCGGCGGCCAGGTCGAGCCGGCCCTTGTTCCAATAACGCTTGGCGAGCTGAAACAGCACCTCGGCAGCGCGGTCCGGATCGAGCGAGCGCGTCTGGTCGGAAATGTTGGCCAGGAAATGTCCGTCCCGCTGGTCCTGGTCGGACCGCTCGAGGATGGCTTGCAGGTTGCGATAGCGCTGCGCGGCGCGCTGGGCGGCCTCGAGGTTGTTGCGCGTCGTCAATTCGTACGCGCGGCGGGCGCCGCCGCCCGGCGAAAGCGGGATGCCGCTGAAGAAGTCGCGCTCGCCGACCCCCTGTGGAATGTGGTCGACCAGCAGCCGGAAGCCGACATTGGCCGGCGGCGACACGTGCCGCTCGGTCACCAGCCCTCGCGCCGGGGCAGCCAGCTCGCCGATCGAAAGGCCCAGCCGGGTGGTAACCTGGGCCGTGTTGATGTTGGCCGTGCCCACGCCCTCGTCGAGCGTGGCGTAGACCTTCTGCACCTTCCAGGGTTGCAGGCCGGCCGCGGAGAGCTGCTCGGGAAACTGGGCCGGGTCGGCCGCGTGCTCGGCGGCACGCAGCACGAGCTGGTTGGTCGCCAGCGCCAGCGGGTCGCGGGCATCGGCCGCGGTGGTGACGACGATGTTCGGCCGCCACATGCGGATGCGTCCGACGATATGTCGCTCGAGTTTTTCCAAAGCCTGGCCATCGTTTACGCGGTTCCAGTCTTCGACGAGTTGATCCGCCGAGAGCTTCAACTCGGTCGAGCGAAGCGGAAACCGCCAGGCGGCGTCGCCGACGCTGGCCCCAGCACGCACGGTGGCCTCGTGGACGCGTGCCGCAGGGTCGTGCGACGAGCGGATCTCGTCGTGCTGCCGGTTGAGGATTTCCATCACGCCCAGATAGCCGTCGTCGGCGGCCAGTTGGGCGATCAGCTCCACGGGGAGCTCGTCGGGACGGCTGAAGAAGCCGGCCAGCGCCGCGCGCTCGGCCGTGGAGCGCTGCTTGCGCCAGGTGAGCCCGCCGTCTTCGGTAGCCAGAATCGTGCCCAGGTCGCCGACGGCCCAGCCGTGGCGCTCGTCGGAAAACCACAGGCCGCGCAGCGGCAGCCGCTGGCCGGTGTCGGCCGCTTGCCAGGTGCGTCCGCCGTCGGCGGTGTGCAGCACGCGCGTGCCGGGCGAGCCGGCAACCCAGCAGTGTTCGCGGTACGTGGCCAGGGCGCAAAAGTCAAACTCGCCGCCGCCGGGCGGCAGGGTGGGCGTGGTTTGCCACGACCGGCCCAGGTCGCGCGTCGTGAGCACCAGTCCGCCGTCGCCGGCAAGCCAACCGGTATTCGGCGCTGCCAGCCGCATGGCGTGCAATCCGCGCAGCCCGAACTCGGTTGGCTGCGCCTGGACCCCGCTGCGATGCACGGTGCCCAAGGCTCCGTCGCGGCCCGCCACCGCGCCGTTGGCCGGATCGATGAAGTCGGCGGCCAGCCACGTGCGGTTCGACGTTCCCGGCACGGCCCGCCAGTTGCGTCCGCCGTCGGCGGTGGTGAAGACGCCGCTGGGAAAGATCGGCGAAGGATGACCGATGGCCCAGCCCTGCTTGGGGTTGAAGAAGCGAATGCGCCGGATGGCGGGCAGAATGCGGTCGCGCTCGACCGACCAGTGCTCGCCGCCGTCGCGGGTGACCAGCACGACGCCCGTGGTCGAGCCGGTGTAGGGCTGCAGCGATCCGCCGGCGGCCCAGCCGGTTTTTTCGTCAAGAAAGCAAACGCTCGAGAGCCGGCATTCGACGCCCGAGCGCTGCAATTGCCAGTTGCGTCCGCCGTCGGTGGTGTGCCAGATGACGCCGCGATCGCCCACCGCCCAGCCGAGTCGGGTGCCGACAAACGCGACGTCGGCCAGTTGGGCGTCGGAGAGCATGGCGCTATTGTCGGCCTGCTGCTGCGCGGGATCGAGGCCTTGCGCCAGGCAGGCGCTCGCGGCGAGCACGAGCGCGCCCCAGGCCGTGGCCGTGCGGCGATTCCAGGCGCGCAGCTTCATCAGGTCTCTCCGGCAAGCGCAATGACGAAAGCCCCGCCGAATGGCGGAGTCGCGAAAAAATCGGGCGGATTGTAGCGGGCCCGCCCCCGCGGTTCCAGGCCATTGCCCTCGCTGGGAGCCCCCGCCTATAGGCGTGCAGGCAACCGTGGACTAAAACTAACAGCAGCTTGTGTGTCTTGCCTATTTAGCAACCGGGAGCCAGGTTTTCGATGCGCGTGATCGTGGAAAAGGACAAAGACGGGGTCGGCCGCCGTGCCGCTCAGTTCGTGGCGGCCCTGGTGCGGAAGCGCCCCAACTGCGTGCTGGGACTGGCCACGGGCAGCACGCCGGTGGGCATGTACGGCGAGTTGATCCGCATGCACCGCGAAGAGGGACTCGATTTCTCGCGCATCGTGACGTTCAACCTCGACGAGTACGTTGGCCTCAGCTCGTCGCACCCGCAGAGCTATCGCTACTTCATGCAGCAAAACCTGTTCGACCACATCAACGTCGATGCGCGCGACACGCACGTGCCCGACGGCCGGGCGCTGGACTTCGAGGCCTACTGCGAGCAGTACGAGCGGCTCATCAAGGAAGAGGGCGGCATCGACCTGCAAGTACTGGGCATCGGCAGCGACGGGCACATCGCCTTCAACGAGCCGGGCTCTTCGCTGGGCAGCCGCACACGGCTCAAGACGCTGACGCACGAAACGGTGCGCGACAACGCCCGCTTCTTCGGCGGCGAAGAAGAGGTGCCGCGGCTGGCGATCACGATGGGCGTGGGCACGATTCTCGAATCGCGGCAGTGCCTGCTGTTGGCTTCCGGCGCGAGCAAAGCGAAGGCGATTCGCGACACGATCGAAGGGCCGATCACCGCGCAAGTGACGGCCTCGGCCCTGCAGTTGCACCGCGACGTGATCGCCGTGCTCGACGAGGAAGCCGCCCGGCTGCTCGAGCGACGCGATTACTATCTGCAAGTCGAGCGCGCCCAGTCGGCGCTGCAATCCGGCGAATTGGGGGCGCCCACCGAAGGTTCCTGACCCCCGCGTCGCCCGCCGCTCGCAAATACCGCGAGGGTTTTTGGGCGTCCAGGATGCGTGGGCGTGACCCCTCAACGTGGCACGCATTCGTTTGCGACCAACGAAGGACCCTCGCTGGCGCTTCGGGCTGGTGTCGCGCGATCAAGACTCGTTTGCTTGGGCGGCGTCTGCGGGGGATTCGTCGGCTTCGTTCGTTTCGTCTTCCGTCTCGCCTGCCGGTGCGGAGAGCTGCTCGGCGAAGAACTCGCGGAAATCCTCGTTCATCTCGGGACGAAGCCGGGTGGTCTCGTTGCCGCCGGCCAGGCCGACCTGGCGGCTTTCGAGATCGAACAGCACCGTGGCAAAGTTGCGCCCGTCGTCGATGGCCAGGCCGTACTGCCAGACCGGCTCCTTCGCTTCCTCAGGCACCGTCCAATCGAACGAGCTGTCTTCGACCAGCGCTCGCCGCAGGTTGGTGACCCCCTTGGCCTGCGAGCCGTCGAGCGATCGGGCGATGATCCACGGCACCTGGTTGAACTCGACGGCCTGCGGCAGCGGCTCTTTCTCTTCTTCCTCGACTTCGGACTCTTTCTTGCCGTCGTTTCCCTCGGGCGGAGGCTGCGAGAGCTCGTCCTCGCTGTCGAGCACGATGCCGCTGCGGGCCTCGCCGATTTCAAGCACCTCGACGTTGGGAGCCCGGTCGATCAGCAGCGCCGTTTCGTTGCCCCAGAAAGCCTGGGCCTGCTGCTGGTTTTGCACGCGATAGACCACCGCGACAACGCCGGCGGTGACCGCGACGACGAGAATCATCAGAATGGCGATCGTGCCGCGCTGCATCGAGGAGCCTCGTACCGGAAAGCCGTGTCTCCCGCCACTATCGACCGCCGCGGGGCACGACTAGCCACGCTCGAAGTGCGGGGTATACTGAGGGCTTCACCAGGGTACAACGTGCCCCGGGAGTTCGCCAGCCGTCCCAATCTATTGTCTCACCACCGCCATGTCCAACGAGTTCGATCCCTATCGCGAAGCCCTCGTGATGGAGACCATAACCATCTGGCCCGAGGAGTACGACGACTGGGAGCCCGAAGACAAGCGACGGGCCGAAGAGTTGTTGCACGCCGACCCGGCCAACGCCGCGGAGATGGAATACGTGCGGATGCACTCCGGGTTTCGGCGCGAGATCACCGTCACGCCGGAAGACTTGCAGCGGATCAGCAAGTAGGCCGGTGCCGACGCTTCACCGCCGGCGCGCCCTCGCGGATGGACGCCGGCCAACGCCGTTCCCGTGTCGCCGGCCGGGAGCCAGGGAGCACGTTTGCGTGACCGCCGTCGACGTCAAGCTGCACGAGCGAAGCTACACGATCGAGATCGGCACCGACGTCTTGGGCCAGCTCGGCGCGCACGTGGCCGACTGGTGCGCGCCGTCGCACGCCGTGGTGATCACCGACGAGAACGTTGAAAAGCCGCACGCGCTGGCCGCGGCCACGAGCCTTTCGCAAGCCGGGGCGACGGTCGATCTGCTCGTGGTTGAGCCGGGCGAGCAAACCAAGAACGTCGCTTCGGCCGCGGGACTGTGGGACAAGATGCTGGCCCTGGGGGCCGATCGCAAGAGCGTGGTGGTGGCCGTGGGCGGTGGGGTGGTGGGCGATCTGGCCGGCTTCGTGGCCGCCACGTTTGCCCGGGGGCTGGCCTACGTGCAGGTGCCCACTACTTTGCTCGCGCAGGTCGACAGCTCCGTGGGCGGCAAGGTGGGCGTGAACCTGGCCGGCGGCAAGAACATGGTCGGCGCTTTCTGGCAGCCGGCCGGCGTACTGATCGACACCGCCGTGCTCGACACGCTGCCCGAGCGCGAGTACACCGCCGGGCTGGCCGAAGTGGTGAAGTACGGGGTGATTCTGGATGCCGATTTCTTCGCCTATCTCGAAGCGCATGCTAAGGAGCTCTCTGGGCGCGATGCCGACGTGTTGCAGCACGTCGTGGCCCGCTGCTGCCGCCTAAAGGCCGACGTGGTCGAGGCCGACGAGCGCGAGCTGACCGGCGGCCGGGCCGTGCTCAACTACGGTCATACGTTCTGCCATGCCCTGGAAACGGTCACCGGATACGGACGTTATTTGCACGGCGAGGCCGTGGCCATCGGCATGCTCTGTGCCTCGCGGCTGGCCGAACGGCTGGGACGCGTCGACGCGGAGTTGACCGAGCGGCAGCAGAAACTGCTGACCGCGCTCAAATTGCCCGTCGATTTTCCGGCCCTCGACCATGAAGCGTTGCTGGCGGCCATGGCGCGCGATAAGAAAGTCGAACACGGCCGGCTGCGCTTCGTGCTGCCGAGCCGCATGGGGCACGTCGAGTTGGTCGGCGACATCGATCAGCAGGACGTGCGGGCTGTGCTGGGCGATTGACGCCGCGCACCGCAGGGTGCCGGCGAAGGGGGACGCGTATGACTCGGTCGTCTCCGGATTCCGATGCCGACGCCGGCGAACTGGCCGATGCGCTGCGCCTGGCACTGGTGACCGGCGTGGGTCCTCGGCTGCGCAAGGTGCTGCTCGAGGCCTTCGGCTCGCCCGGCGACGCGCTATCGGCGACGGCGAGCCAGTTACGAGCCGTGCCGGGCATCGGGTCCGAACTGGCGCGGCGGATCGCGTCGGCTCGGGAAGACATCGACGTCGAAGCCGAGCTGCGCACCTGTGCGAAGCACGATATCCAGATACTCAGCGAGGCGCACCAGGCGTATCCGCGGATGCTGACCGAGATCCACGATCCGCCGGGCATCCTATTTGTGCAGGGGACGTTCGAGCCGGTCGACGCGCTGGCCGTGGCGATTGTCGGTTCGCGGCATGCCACGCATTATGGCATCGCCCAGGCCGAGCGACTGGCCGGCAGCCTGGCCCGCGCGGGGCTGACGATCGTTAGCGGCCTGGCCCGCGGGATCGACGCGGCGGCGCATCGCGGGGCGCTGGCTGCCGGCGGGCGGACGATCGCCGTGCTGGGGAGCGGCCTGCTCAATATCTATCCGCCGGAGCACGTCGAGCTGGCTCGCGAGGTCGTGGACCGAGGGGCGCTAGTCAGCGAGGTGCCGCCGGCCAGCCCACCGATGTCAGGCGCGTTTCCGCAGCGCAACCGCATCATCAGCGGGTTGTCGTTGGGCGTGATGGTCGTCGAGGCGGCGGCACGCAGCGGCGCCTTGATCTCGGCCCGGCACGCGATGGAGCAGGGGCGCGAAGTGTTTGCCGTGCCGGGACGGATCGACAGCCGCATGTCGCGCGGCTGCCATCGCCTGATTCGCGACGGGGCCAAGCTGGTGGAATCGGCCGACGACGTGCTGGAAGAGCTCGGCCCGCTGGTGGCCCCGGCCGCCACAACCGACGGGCAGGAAGTGCGTCATCCGGCCGAGCTGGCTTTGAACCCTATCGAGCAGCAGGTGCTTTCGGCCATCGCCAGTGACCCCACGACGATCGACGCCATCGTCACCGACAGCGGCCTGCCCACGCCGCAGGTGCTTTCCACCATCAGCGTGCTCGAGATGCGACATCTCGTGCGGCGACTGAGCGGCAATACGCTGGTGCGGTTGTAGGATCAAACGCCGCGGCGGCGGAGGAGGGGGATGCCGTAGCGGAGCACCAGGCCGGTGAGGATCAAGCCGCCGCCGACGATCGTCCAGGGGGCGGGCACTTCGTTCCAGGCCAGGTAGACCCACACGGGGAGCAGAATCGGTTCCAACAGGCCGATCACCGTGGCCTCCTGCGAGGTGATCGAGCGCAGCCCCCGGGCGAAGCAAACGTAGGGCAGCGCCATCTGAATCAGCCCGAAGCCGGCCAGCACGGGCAACTGCATCGGCGTGGGCCAGACGTTCAGGTAGGCGACATAAGGGAAAATCAGTACGGCGGTCACCAGGTGGGCCACGGCCACGATCCACACCGTGTCGAGGGCACGCAGCGCTCGCAGGCAGAGCACGACGCTGGCATAGGCGAATCCCGAGACCAGCCCGCAAAGCACGCCCGCGCGGGCCTGCCCTTGGACTTCGAAGCCCAGAATGATGGCCAGCCCCAGCCCACCGATCACCAGCGGCAGGCGTTCGCTGCGGGGAAACGGCTCACCGAGCACGAGCACGCCGACCAGCAGCACCCACCAGGGCGCCGTGCTTTGCAGCCAGATGGAGTTGGCGGCCGTGGTCAGCGACATGGCCGACAAGTACGTGACGTTCATCAACGTGAAGGCCAGGCAAAGCGGAATCAGCTTGACGTCCCACCGCGGGCGCCGCACGGCCGGCAGCAACAGCACGCCGGCGAACGCGGCCCGCCAGAAGGCCAGCAGAATGCCGCGATCTTCCGGCGCCCAGACCTCGAACATCGTGGCCTTGGCAAACAGCCCGCTGGTGCTCCACATCACCGCCGCCAGCGCCACCAGCAGACGCCCCGGCAGCGCCGATTGCGCGTCCACCGGCGCGGCTGTGCCGGCAGGAGGCTCGCCCGCGGCGCGGGCGGCGTCGGAAGTTTCGAGCGCCGTGGGCTTGTTGATGGCGTTCACCGCGGAGAGAGCGAGAGCGGTTGGCGGAGCCGGGTCGAGGCGGCCGCTTTGTGCATCAGCGACGAGTATAGCAGGGCGGCGCGGGTGGGGCCCCACGTGCACGGCGAGCGCTACGTGAGGGCGATCGCGGCGATCATGATCACCAGCAGCACGATGACGACGGCCGAGGCGACAATCGCCATCTTGAACCAAAACTCGCCCCGGCGGCGATCGAGGGCTTCCTGCTGAAAGATGTGCTCGATACTCTTCTCGCGGCGGAGCCGGAACTCGGCGCCGCAATGCGGGCACATGGCCCGCTGGTTGAGCATGTCGAGCGGCACTTCCAACTCGTGGCCGTTGGGGCAGGGAATGTGCAACAGCGTTTCGTCGACCGCGGAGCCGAGGTCGCCGGTGTCGAACTCGCCGCTCAGGTCGCTGCCGAATCCTTCGAGTCCGCCGCCGAGGTCCGGCTCGGTGGAGTCCGGCGGACCCAAGTCGGGCGCACTGGAGGGAGCGGTCGAGGCCGGCGCGGGCTCGGCGGGCGCAGAGCGCTCGACCGTGGGAATGATGAAGGCCGTGCCGCACTGCGGACACTGGCACTGCATCCCCATGTGCGCTTCTTCACCCTGCAGCAGATGCCCCTGCGGGCACAGGAATTGAAAGGTCATATGCCGCTTCCGAGCGGGGGCGCAATACTTACCTACCTGTCCTAGCGTTTGACGCTGACGGCGTCAACGCGGACCAGTCTGGCAACTCAAACCTACGCCGCAAACGCGTGCCGATAGCAATAGTCGAACAGCAACTCCCACTCGCGCTGCTGGATCTGGGCGCACAACGCCCGCAACTCGGCCGAGCCGCCCGAGGCTTTCTGGCACAAATCGACAAACGCGAACGGATCCCACGGAGCCCGCTCGCCGAGAAAGGCGGCCTCGGGCGTGCCGTCGGACTGGTTCGCCAGCCGGCGGGCCTCGTCGACCAGCGTGTCGAACACCGGATGACGGCCGACGCGGCGAAACCAATACTTGGCGTTGCTGTAGTCCGGTTCGCGGCGATGCATGATCCCGTGCCAGTAGCTGCCGGTGGGCGATTGGATGTCCTGGCTGATGCGGTGCGACTCGTCGAGGAAATCGTGGCGGAGCCAGAGGCCCGAGATGCAGGCGGCGGCCATCTCGCGATCGCTGACGGCGCGACCGCCTGAGATTTCGTCGATCGAGAGGGCCGCAAGCTCCGCGCGGCGGTGGGCGTCCGGCCGGCCGGGCCCCAGATCGTTGCACTTGGCTCCGTCGATCAATCGGTCGACCGCGGGAGCGTAGGTCGTGGGGCCGGAGGGCATCGGGGCGTTTTCCTTGTGCGAGGTCGTGTCTGCCGCGTCGGGGGAAATGGGGGCAATTTTCGCGCTGCGCGAAAAGCGGCAATCCATTGTACGCGCGCGCCGCAGATTGCTAAAATACGACGATTGTTTTCACGCAAATCCGGCGTCCGCGGTATTGAATCAAGGTAATGAGTAGCCCCACAGAAGGCGTGACGCCCGATCCGGTGTCTCCGGCGGAGTCGACCAGCGAAGTAGCGTCCAATCTTTCGGCCTCGAGCGAGGAGCCAACCGGCGGCGAGCCGTCCGGCGAACCGCGCAAGCGGACGATCCGCATCGGCACGCAGCGCTACGGCGTGAAACCGCCGCAAGCGGTGCCCAAGCCGGTGCTGTCCGATCCGCCGGAATCGGCCGCGCAGGGTGGAACGGCTTCTGAGCCGGCCGCACCAGCGTCTCTGAACGCAGCGTCTACAGATGCAGCGGCGCCGACCGCCGACGGCGCGGCCCCGGCATCCGCGGCCGAGACTCCCGAGGGGGAAGCCGCGCAGGAAGCCTCCGCAACTCCACCAGGCACCGCCGGGCAACCGCCCGCGCCGCGGGGAGACCGGCCCAAGAAAGGGCCCCGCGCGAAAGCGCGTCCGCCGATCATGGAGCCGCCGTCGACGAGCAAGGTCGAGCTGCCGAACCTGCGGGCCGGGTTGTCGCCCGACTTGGAGATGGAGTATGCGGCGGCGTTGGGCGGGCAATCGCTCGACGACATCATCGCCGGCGAAGAAGCCGGTGCGGCCGGGGCCGAGCTCGAACCGCAATCGCGCCACCAGGCCAAAGTGGTCACCGTGCATCGCGACCACGTGTTCTTCGAGTTGGGCGGCCACAAGCAAGGCGTTGCCGCGTTGAAAGACTTTTCCGAGCCGCCCGAGCCGGGCACGGTGTTCGAGGTGATCGTCAATCGCTTCGAACCGGGCGAGGGACTCTATGAGTTGACGTTGCCCGGCGGTGCCGTGGACGTGGGCGATTGGTCCGACGTCAACGAGGGCGTCGTGGTCGAAGCCCGCGTCACCGGCCACAACAAGGGTGGGCTGGAGTGCGACGTGAATCACCTGCGCGGGTTCATTCCGGCCAGCCAGGTGTCGATGTACCGCGTGGAAGACCTGGCCCAGTTCGAAGGCCAAACGCTGCGGTGCGTGGTGACCGAAGCCAATCCGGAGAAGCGCAACCTGGTGCTCAGCCATCGGGCGGTGCTCGAGCGCGAGAAGGCCGAGGCCAAGGAAAAGCTGCTCGAGACGCTCGGCGTGGGACAAACGCGCGAGGGCACCGTGCGCAGCCTGCAAAACTTCGGCGCGTTTGTCGACCTGGGCGGCGTCGACGGGCTGATCCACATCAGCCAGTTGAGTTGGGACCGTATCAAGCATCCCGAAGAGGTGCTGCAGGTCGGCCAGAAGGTGAAAGTGAAGATCCTCAAGATCGACGAGCAGACCGGCAAGATCGGGCTGGGCTTTCGCGATCTTTCGGAAAATCCCTGGGAAAACGCCTCGAGCGACTATCCCGTGGGCACGCGTGCCGCGGGTCGCGTGACGCGGCTGACCGATTTTGGCGCGTTCGTGCGATTGGGGCCCGGCGTCGAGGGATTGATTCACATTTCGGAGCTCGCGCACAAGCGGGTGTATCGCGCCAGCGACATCGTGAGCGAAGACCAGGAGGTCGAGGTCAAGATCCTGTCGGTCGACCCCGAGCAACAGCGGATCGGCCTGTCGCTCAAGGCGCTCGAGGCGCGGCCGACGTCGGAAAAAGCCAAGGCCGAGGATGAAGAACCGCCCGAGGCCGAGGCACCGCCGCCGGCCAAGAAGCATCGCGGCCCGCTCAAGGGCGGCGTGGGCGGACCACCCACCGGGGCGCAGTTCGGCCTCAAGTGGTAGACGTCCCGCGCGCGGGCGTCACACCTGCACGCGCTTCCATCCGCCGGTGAGGAAGCGCCCTGTCACCAGCGCCGTGCGCAGCAGCAGGTCGACGATCATCGCGTACCAGGCGCCGTTGATGCCCCAGTGCCACGCGATCACCAGCAGCCAGGCCAGCGGCAGCCGCACGGCCACGAAGCCGAAAAAGGTGAACACCAGCGGCCAGGCGGTGTCGCCCGCCCCGCGCAGCGCTCCGGTCAGCACCTGCATCAGCGCCAGAAACGGCATGCCGAACGCCACGATGCGCAACAGCACCGGCGCGATCTGTTCCACGCCGCTTTGACCCGGCCCCAGAAACAATCCCACCAGCGGCCCGGCGCCGAAGTACATCAGCAACCCCGACCCGGTGAGCAGCGTCATGCTCACGGCGCAGGCCACCAGCACACTGCGGCTGGCGCGGCGATAGTCGCGGGCGCCGAGATACTGTCCGACCAGCGTGGCGGCGGCCACTTCAAACGCATAGCCGGGCAGATAGGCGATCGACTCGATGCGAATCGCCACGCCGTGGGCGGCAATCTCGTCGGTCGACAGCCGGTTGACGATCGACAGGTAGGCCAGTTGCAGCCCGATCAGCGAAAGCACGTCGACCCCGCCGGGCACGCCGATGCGCAGAATCCGCGTCATCAGCGCCCCGTCGGCCGGCCAGAAGTAGCGCCAGTGCACGCGCAGGCCCGCACGACCGGCCAGCAGCAAGGCAAACGGAATCAGCCCGCCGACGGCATGTCCGCAGGTGGTGCCAATGGCCAGAGCATCCCAGCCGAGCGCGGGAAAGGGACCGGCGCCGGAGATGAGCGTCCAGGAGACGCCAACGTTGACGACGTTCACGACGATCATCGACACCAGCCCGGTGACCATGTCGCCGGCCCCGCGAAGGCAGCCGATGCCGACCTGTTCGAGCATCATCAGCGGCAGCACCGGTAACAGGATTCGCAGGTAGCGGGTGGCCAGCGCCGCGGGCTCGCCTTCGAGTTGAAGCAGGGCGGCAAATTGTTCGACGCCCAGCCAGCCGACGATGCTGAACGTCAGCGCCAGGATCGCGCCTAGCAAAAACGACTGGTTGGCCACGCGATTGGCCGCCTCGGAGTCACCCGCGCCGACAAAGCGGGCCGTCATGGCCAGGGCCCCGATCGAGACGAACGAGAACAGGTTGGTCAGCCCCCACATGGCATAGGCGATCACGGTCATCGCGGCCAGATCGGGCGGCGTCAGGTAGTGGCCCGCCAAGAGCGTATCGGCGAAGCCCACCAGCATGACCAGCAGTTGCTCGATGAGCACCGGCCAGACGAGCCTCAGCAGCGGGCGAAGCGTGCCGGTGTGCTGGTGGATGGTGGTGGACATGGGGTTGGATGGATGTGGGCGTGATGGTTGGCTGCAAAGGGAAGAGCATAACGCGCAGAGGGCACGCTCGTCCCAGTTGCTTGACACCTTCATCCCAGGCGACTAGTGTGACTTTTCAGTCGGACCGCCCAACAATGTGACACGTTGAATTCGAGTGCTTGGCGGTGAGTTCATGCGGCGCTTGGCGAGAGAAGCTGGTATTTGGGCCTTTGCGGCCCTGTTCGGCAGTATCTCCGCGCTCGGTCCGGGCTGGCACTGTGTTATCGGCCACTCGTTTCACGTTCCGGCAGCCTGCCACGTGGACCACGCCGACACGTGTTGCGCCGACCACGGGCACGAGCCAGCTTCCGAGCACGAATCCGACAAGCACACGGCCGACGAAGGCCCCGGCGCCCAAGTAAAGCTGGCGGAACACGATTGCCCGCTGTGCCAGTACTTTGCCCAGGTTCAATGGCCGGTGGCGTTCGAACCGCCGTTGGCGCTCGATGCCTGCGTGAAATTCTCTTTCCGTGCCGAACGAGCCGAGAGCTCGGCTCACGTGGAGCTCTATCGCTCGCGGGCGCCGCCCGTCCGTGCGGTTAGCTGCTAGCGGTTCTGTGCGGAATTAATTCTCGCGTGCTTTGAACGGCGCCGAGTCCTCGCTCCGCTGAGCTGCAAGCAGCGGCACCTTCACCCTTACGCAGCGTGATCCGTGCGCAACGCGCCAAGCTCCGTCTCCGGTGCACGCGCGAGCAAATAGCGGTCCGACCAAACCGTGCTCGTGCGCCGCCGGGGCGGAGCGCGGCAGGGAAAATGATTGCGCAGCTCGGTGCCCGGGCCGCACCCGGAGCCGAAAGAAGGAAAATGATGGCGACGGCGCGGCGGTGTGGGGCGCCGCGCCTGTCGCCAGCGAGCTCGCATGGCTCGCCATAGAGAGCCCCGGAAGTGCCGCGGGTCGGGGTGTCATGCAAGGCCCGACGCCGCAGTGACTTGTGGGCGAGTCATGTTCGCCTTGTGCCCTCTTCAGTTGATGCGGAACAACCGCGGGCTGGCTAGATCTCGTCCCGTTTCCGGTGGCTCGAAGAAATTAAAGACCCGGAGGATGTCTCGCCGCGAGTTGCCGACTCCGTACTCGGGTTTGATTGAGACACCCTCCAGGGTCGTTTTGGTATCAGCTTCTGTCGGCACGTTCAGTGACTCCTACTCCTGGTCGGGGTCCACGTCGACGTCGATGCCGTTGCGATCAACTTCGACGTCGATATCGCGAGCCTGCCGGCGCTGTTGGCGACGCTCAATGCGATAGCGGCGGTCGAGATCCTGCGTGAACTCGGCATTGGCGAAGTCGGGCCAGTTGTCTTCGTCGAAACCCTGGGAGCCCTCGAGCTGTTCCTGGGTGACGTTGAGCACCAGCGTCCGCTGGTCAGGATTGTTGGGATCCTGGCGGCACTCGAACGCTTCCCACGGCACGGCAAACATCTTGTTGCCGACGCCGAGGAAACCGCCGTAGGTGACCGCTGCGTAACGGATCCGGCCGTTGTTGGCGTCGATCACCAGGTCGTTGATCTCGCCGACGTTCTTACCTTCGCCGTTCTGAATATTCATTCCCGAGACTTCGCTGGCTCGCACCGACGCTGCGTGGGCGTTGGAGCCGCGACGCTCGAGCTTCGGCCGCTCGGCTTGCGGAACGCGGTTGGCGGTGCGTTTGCCCTGGGGCAAGGCCTCGCGCCGTGGAATGTCGTCCGGCGGAGCGGCCATGGCAGCCACACACAGGCCCGTGGCCAAGGCGCCGGAAAGCAATGCAATGCATTTCATCGTCGTACTTCTCCGTTCGTCGAAAATAAGTGGGTCTCTCGTCTCGTACGTGCGTGCTCGTGCCGTTGCTCAGCAGTTGCAGGAGGTTTCGAACTCGGACACTTGCTTTTCTGCCTCTTCCTTGGCGATGCCGTAGCGCTCGCGGACGGTGCCGACCAGTTGGTCGCGTTTGCCGTCGATGCGGTCGAGATCGTCGTCGGTCAGATCGCCCCACTTCTCTTTGACTTGCCCCTTGGCCTGCTGCCACTTGCCCTGGATCTGGTCCCAGTTCATCGAAGTTTCCTTTCGCGTGAAAATCTCAACGGGCCACGTGCCCGTCGGGATGCCGCCAAATGCACTTCGCGTGCCAGAGCCGCAGCCGAGGGCGGGGGACCCCGCAGTGCGCAGGGCAACATCGCCCGCGCAGGTATGCAAACGGCAATGCTAAAGTGTTGCGAAGATCGGCGATGCGCGTTTCGACCGAACGGTCGGTGCCGGACGGGCTGATGCGGCTGCGCGCAGGTATCGTTGCAGCAGCAGCCAGGTGCTGGGCTGCTCGGCCGGCAACCGCCATGGTCGCGAGGGCGCCATCACCTGGCACGGCCGCGATACGGCCGCGTTCAGTCGCTCGACGTGCGTGCGTCGCCGTCGCCGCCTGGAGACTGCGGCGCCCGCTCGGTGATGAGCGGCTGCTTGAACGTGAGCGTGCGGTACGGGAAGGGAATTTCGATGCCCGCTTCGTCGAGCGCGCGCTTGACGGCGGCCACCACCTCGTCGCGCGAACGGCGCACGTCGAGCGGCGTCGAGCCGGTCCACCACGTGACCTCGTACTCGATGCTCGACGAGGCGAACTCGCGGGCGAAGATCTCGACGTCGCGGTCGCCGTGCACGGTGCGGCAACTCTCCACGGCGCCCTTGATCACGTCGCGGGCGGCATCCACGTCTTCGCCGTACGCTACGCCGCAGGCAACCGTCACCCGGCGATGTTGCCAACTGGTGAGCACCTCGACCGGCTGCTTGAAGAGCATGGCGTTGGGCACGACGACCAGCACACCGTCGACCTGGCGGATGCGGGTCATCCGGATCGTGATGTCCTCGACCCGGCCGCAGATGCCTTCGCACTCGATGTAGTCGCCGGGGTCGAACGGAAACCGCCACAGGATGAGCACGCCGGCAAAGAAGTTTTCGAAGATGTCCTTGAAGGCGAAGCCGATCGCGATCGAGCCCAGGCCCAACGCGGCCACGGCCCGGGCGGGCGTCATGTTGGGAAACACAACCACGGCGGCCACGGTGAGGCCCAAGATCCACACGCCCAGATGCGCGAGCTGGCGGAACAGGTCCTTGAGGCTGGTGCGCAAGCGCGTGCGGCGCAGCAGGCTGCCCGCAATTCGATTGGCGATGCGAGCCAGAATCCAGGTTAGCAGCAGGATCACCAGGCCCGTGACGATGTGCGGCAGATGGGCGAGGAAGTCCTCCCACAGCCGGCGAATACTATCAGCGATGACCGACAGCGATTCGTTCATCCCGGGGATCGCGCCGCCCTCGGCGCCGCCCAGTTCGTCCTGTTTCGGGTCTTGCATGGTAGTCCTGTCGGGAGGCCACACCGGGGGGAACGAGTCACGCCTGTGTACCCTAGCGGGGACGAGGGCGGCGGGAAAGGAGTGCCAGCACGGCGGCAAACAGCGAGGCCCCCACGATGGACCAGATGATGGGAAACGGGCGATCGCCGAACTGCACGGCGAACAACTCGGGCAGATCGAGCGTGCGGGCCAGCCAGGTGCCCAGCAGGGCGCCGATGAAGCCCAACGCGATCGACACCAGGCAGCCGCCGCGGTTGATGCCGGCCAGGGCTTGGGCGATGCTGCCGCAGATGCCGGCCACGATCAGCAAGAGAATGAATTCGCCGATAGTCATGAGCTGGTCCTCTGGGTTGAGCTGGCAACGTCGGCCGTGCCCGCTGTGCCCTCGGGCGCCGGCTGGTCATCGTGGCCGTTGGCAATCGCCTCGGTGAGGGCTTCGTAGCTGTGCCGCATAAGCTGGCGGTCGCACGGCTGATGGTTCTCCATTTCAAACGCTTCGATGATTCGGTCGGCCTGGCGGAGAATCGCTTCGCGATAGTCGTGCCGCTTGACGTACTGCAGAATGAGCCGCAGGGCGCCCATCAGGCGGACCGAAACCGAGGTGCTGGTGCGGCCGTAGCGTCGAATGTCGGCCAGCGCGGCGTCGAGCACCTCGACGAACGTGGCCGGACGGGCCACCAGTCGCAGATGCCCCTCGCCATCGCAGCGATAGGCCGAGGGCACTTCGCGGCCGGCCAGCCGCCCCAGCGAAGCGCTCAGGCGGTCGATGCAGTTGATGGCCGTAAAAGGATCGTTGATACCCGGCGATAGCGCCCTCACGGCCACCTCGACCATTTCGTCGACCGAGCAGCCGATATCCTGGCGGGGCGTGCGGCGGCTGCCCACGATGATCGCGTCGTTGAGTTCCCCGGCGATCTCATCGGTCAGCTTGTCGGCAGGCCAGACGCGTGCCACGCGGCTGTCGGAGGCCACGAAATCGCCCGGCCGCTTGTCCAACTCGATGACCAGGTCGTGCGCCTCGGCCAACTCGATCAGGCCCTGGCCGTCGACTCCTTGGATGTAGCCCTGCCGGTCGGCCTTGACCGTGGCGAATTCCTCGGGAAGCTCGCCGGCCTGGCACTCGCCGTCGCTGGCGTCCGGACGCTTCGGTGGTTCGCCGATCTTTTCAGGAAACAGGCGGTCGATCGCGCCGTCGAGGTCGTAGCCCAGCGAGTCGAGGATCTGCGGGGCTTGAATCGCCATGGCGACGTGATGGATGAATAGGATCAGCACGCCGATGCTGATCATCGCCAGCAACACGCCCACCGCCACCGAGAGGTGCGGCACGAAGGCCGAGCCATTTAGCTCGCGCACCGATCGCATGACCAAAAAGCAGTACAAGCTGGTGCCGACGAACATGCCGATCGCCACCTGGGTGACGCGGTCGTCGGTGAAATTGCGCAGCGTGCGCGTGCCGAACTGCGACGAGGCGATCGACAACGCCACGACCGTGATCGAAAACACGACGCCTGTTACGGTAATCATCGCCCCGCCGATGACCGAGAGCGTCGGCCGGGCGGCCGCCGTGGTCGTCGCGATCCAGGGGACCCGATCCAGCAGCCAGTCCTCGCTGGCCGCGTCGACCATCGGCATTGCCACGGCCACGATCACGGCCGCCACGACAAACAGCAGCGGCACGAACCAGAAACCAGTGCGGAATCGATCCCAAAGATTGAGGAGTCGGGCTTTCATGGTCACTCCGGCCAAAGCTGACATCGTAGGCATCACGATTCTACAACATTGTTCCGGACAGGCGTATTGGCCGCCAAGTCCCTTAAAGAGGGTGGAAATGACCTCACACGCCGCACAATGCGAGGTCTAACTTCGGCGGATCGTGTACAATCCCACGCGCCCCGGCAAGCGCTTGCCGCCGGCGCGATTGGCAACCGTAAGAGCGACTGCAACGGGGACACGCAACGTGGGACAAGCAGGAACCGGCGACCGGCGGATCGTCACCAAGACGATCTTTCCCGTGCGCGACATGGACGAAGCCCAGGCGTTTTACCGCGCGGCGGGTTTCGAGATTCAGGCCTACGACGAGACGTATGCCTTCGTGATGCACGACGGCGCCGAGCTGCTGCACCTGGCGCACGCGCCGTCGCTCGATCCGGCGGCCAACCGCGCGGGCATCTATCTGCACGTCGTGTCGGCCGACGATTGGCACGAGCGCTTCCGCGCCGCCGGCCTGCCGGTCAGCACCGTGATTGACGAGGAATTCGGCATGCGCGAGTTCAAGCTGCGCGACCCAAGCGGTAATTTGATTCGCGTGGGGCAGAATTTGTGACGCGCTCGACCGGGCCGCTAGGTTCCGGCGAACTTGGCCGTGAGCCATTTCTGGAAGCCGGGCCGGCGATAGGGTGAGGTGCCCGGCGGCACGGGCGCTTCTGTCGCGGGGCGCGTGAATTCGAGTCGCTCGCCGTCTTGTGGAATGTGCACGCGCTCGGCTACGCCTGCGGAGTGCAGATGCTGGCGTAGGGTTGCGCGGGAAAGCCCGCAGTGGTCGAGCGCTTCGAGGTGGTTGAATACCACGTCGCCCGGGGCCAGGCGGGCGAGCTCCACCAGTTCGCCGACGCTGAACATCAGATCTTTGCCGAAGCCGAAGTTGGCGGTGCCTGCGGGGGCCACCAGCACGTGGGGCCGGAGCCGCGCGATTGCCGCGCGCACTTCGTCAGTGAGCACGGTGTCGCCGGTGAGATAGATGCTGGGCTCGTCCGGCGGCGCGAGATAGAAGCCGCTCACCGGGCCCATCAGCCAGCCGATCAGGCCGTGCCCGTGCCGCGCCGGGATGACTTCGACTGGCAACCAGAACGCGTCATGGGGCAGCGCCCGGGCGCGCAGTCCCTTGCCGGCCAGGCTGGCTGCGTCGACCGTGCTGGCCCAGACGGGCAGATCGCGCGAGACGATCCATTGCACGGCCGGCTTGTCGAGATGGTCGGGGTGCTCGTGGGTGATCAACACGTCGGTCGCCTGGTCGAACGCCGCCGCGGCATTGTCCGGCATCGGCACGAGCGGGTTGCGGCGACGGCCGCCGCCGACGAGCTTGAAGCCAGGTAGCGCCGCGGGCTCCGAGAGCATCGGGTCGACCAGGATCCGCCGCTCGCCGATCGAGAGCAGCAGGGTCGCATTGCGCAGGTGATGGATTTGCATCGGACTCAGGAGCGTAGAGTGAAGCATTGCGCCGCGATCTGATTGTCGCCGCTGACGACGGTTTTTGCCATCGCTCTCGTCCCGGGCAGGGCGGGGGATGCGTCAGCCGTTGCTTGAAGTGAGCGCCCGCAGTTGGCTGGAGTACGCCCATGGGCTTGAACGGAAGATGCCGCCGATCGCCCGAGCGGGGATTCGCGGCGAACATCGTGTTCATTCTCTCCCGCCTGGCGGTACAGGTCCGCTACAATGGCGTTGACGATGCGCCCCGGACCAAGGAGATGCCCATGGATCTGCCGCGACTGGAAATCCACGACGAGTTCATCGAGATTCCCCGGTTGTTTCGCACGTTTGAGGGCCAGCCTTTCGAGCAATGCCTCATTTGCGAGAAGAAGCTGGGCGGCGAGGGTCTGCTCGACGCGGGCGAGCAATACGTGATCGAGCGGTCGTTCGTGGGCGAAGAGCCAATCTACGAGTTCGCGATCTGCCTGACGTGCATCGGCGGCATGCAGTGCGAGCTGTCGGCCGAGTCGCGGATGCGGATGGAGGCGCACTTCGAAGAGCGCGTCGACCTGGTCGAGCGCCGCCGGTCGCTGCTCGACCAATCGCGCGAGGCGTTCGATCCCTGGATCGACACCTGCCTGCTGACGGGCAAGAAGCGGCAAGAGGCGCGCGCCTACACCGTGTACGCCCATTGCTGGGGGCGGCGGCTGCTGTTCTCGTATCTGCCCTACATGATCACCGACGCCGGGATTGAGGGCCTCGAGCGGCTGTTGTCCAAGCAGACCCGCGAAACGCTCGACGACTTCGTCGGCCAGAACCTCGGCATGCCCCCCGAGTTCCAGGACCTGCCCCGCTCGCCGGCGCTGTTTTTTTAGCGACGGCATTCGGTGCGCGACGGCGCGGCGGCAGTTGCAGGGCTATTGTTGCTCGCGCAACCGAATGCGCACCGGCAGACGGAGGGTTTCTTCGTTCATGCCGAAGTTGTAGGTGACGTCGAGCACGGCGGCGTCGCCGTCGCGGGTGTAGCGAAAGGGCGTGCCGGTGGCGGGGTCGAGCGGCACGGGGACGAGCTTCACGTCGTCGAGCGTGGCGGGAAGCTGGCCCGTGGCGGCGGCGTGCATGCGGAGGGCTTCAATGGTTTGCTGCCGGGCGACCAATCGATCGAGGCTGGCGATCGCGGCCGGCAGATTGCCTCGGATCGGGGTTAGAAATGAGACCAAGGGGTACAACTCGCGCTCCTCTGTGTCACGCCGAAGCGCTTCGGTGCGCTCGACGTAGTCGGGCACGCTGGCCGAGTATGGTGCATAGAACCACTTGCGCGAGGCTGCGGACGTCTCGCGATGCAGCGCGACGGTGTACCGGACTTCAACTTCCGCGTCGCCCATGTCGGCGATTGTGTCCGGCGTGATCTCGGTCATCGAAGGCAGCGCCTCGCGGGCCCTGTCAAGCGAGGCCTTGGGAATCTCTTGCAGCTTGGCCAGCGCGGCCAGGGCGTCGGTATCGTTCTCCGAGCGAGCAATCTCGCTCGCCCAACCTCGCAACTTGGTGGCCAGCCGCGACCAATCGAGCGGCGCCGACAGATCGCCGAGTTCGGGGAACCGCATCACCAGGAGTTGACTTTCGGACGCCAGCCCCTGTCGCAGCGAGATGAGCGGGCGCGGCAACTCGGCCAGCGCCCAATACAGGTTCGGGGCGTCCGGCAATTCGACCAGGTGGTCCATCTCGCTCAGCATGATGCGATCGCTGGCGACGCCAACCAGTTGGTTGACCAGGAAGGGGGCGCGGGCCACGTGTTCGCCCAGAGCGAGTCCGTCGCCCAGCGTGGTCAGTGCGGCGGGGAAGTTGCCGGTGCGAATGTAGTACCGCGCGGCAACCGCCAGCAGCCTGGAATTGTTGCGCATCGATTGAGCGTCGGGGAGCAGCACCATCAACGGGTCGCGATTCTCAACGACGTACTGCCAATCGCATTCCGAGCGGCGCGAGGCCGCGGACATCTGCTCCAGTGCGGTGTCGAAGATCTCCACCAGACGAGCTGCGTCGTCCAGGGGCATCTCGTCGAAAGGCATTTCCAGCAGCCGGCTCGGCTCTTCACGCCATAGCCGCCGCCATTCGTCTCCCTGCTCGTACACCAGGCGCAGGTAGATGGGCGTGGCATTGCCGGGGACGCGGTCTTCGAGCGGCGGGAGCAGATGGTAGCGCAAGGCCGGCACCGGCTCGGCGGCGGGACTGACGGTGAGCTCGAGCGGCGCCGGTTCTTCGGCAAACGCGAGCGATGCCAGGGCAGGGTAGAAGATCCCCGCGGCAAGGATTGTCAGCAGTCGAGTCGTCGCGCGTGTATGAGAAGCCATGTGGCCTGGTGTGGCGGGCATGACGGTTTCCTCGCGGGTTGGCATGTTAAGAGTCTGGGGCGGCGGCGCTTCAACTAGTTTGCAGGTAGTCGCGCAGCAGTTCGCGCGACGACGGGATCGGTGAACGTTCGATACTCGTCGGCAGCGACGCGGGCCCGCTGGCCGCCGGGGCATGGTCTGATCGCGATTCGCTTGCCAGACCCTGCCGCAGCCGAAAATGCGTGGGGCCTTCGGCCATGCTGGGCGAGGCGTCGAATTCGTGCCGCGGCTCGTGCGGCGGCTCGTCCGACGGGGGTGCATGGGCCGACGGCGGCTGCGATTCGGACATGCTCGCTTGCAGGGGATCGCCGCCGCGTCGCAGGGCAAACGGCAGCACCACGACCAGCCCGGCTAGCGCCAAGCTCGTGGCGGCCAATGCGCGGTTGGCCGTGCGTAGCCGCCGGTTGGCCGAGGCTCGCCCGGCGGCGAACATCAACGAGTCGCGCTGCCACTCGGCCCGCGGCGGCAGCGCCGCCAGCCGCGCCGCCAGGCGATCTAGCTCGGGGTCGAAGGCGGGTTCGTCGTGCATGGCTTCTCCAGTCTCGTGTATAGGTGGCGCAGGCCTTGCTCGTAGCGGCGCTGCGCGGTGCTGCTTGAAGTATCCGTCAGCTTGGCGATTTCGTCGAAAGTGAGTTGTCCCCAGATCCGCGCGACGACCGCTTCGCGGAGCTCGGGCGACAGGGTTTCCAGGGCCTCGGTGGCGGCGGCCGCATCGATCGCGGTGGCCGCATCGTCGAACCACGTCTCGCGGGCCGCGCAGCTCTGCTCGCGCTGCTGGCGTCGCCGAGCGCTGCGGCCGGCGCTGATCGCGCCGTTGCGCACGACGCGAAACAGCCAGGCCACGACGTGATCGGGCGGCCGGCTGCGGCTCACCATCTCGACCAGCGCGTCCTGCACGACGTCCTCGGGGCAGTCGCACCACGCTCGGGCGTACAGCACCAGCGCCGGTCCGTGCTCGGCCAGCAAGTCCGCCAGCCGGCGGGGCATCTGGTCGTCGTGCGCCATCGAGAGTCGTGCTCCGCCACAGTGCCCGGCACACCGGCCCGGCGATTCCGGCCTCTACAGAAGAAGACGCCGCGGAGCCTGCATTATCCCAGAAAAAGCTGGGGGGCGGGACAAGAGGGGTCGCGGCGATGCGACAAACCGCGGGGAAACGCCCGTCGGACCCCTAGTACGGAACCGAGAAGCTCATCGTGGCGTAGTGCGCGTCGGATTCGTAGTTGCTGTTGTCGAACTGGCCGCCGATTAGGCCGCTGGTGCCGATGTGCAGCGGTTGGCCCATCGCGTATTGATACGCCACGTTGAAGATGGTGTGCCGCAGCTTGTGGCTGAAGCCGATGCTGAAGACGTGTTGCAGCACGTTGGTGACGAACGGATTGAAGGTGGATTCGGGCGCGGCGCTGGGCTGATAGTCGTAGCCAAGCCGCAGCGTGTTGGTGTCGCTCAGGTCGGCTTCGTAGCCGAGGCGAAACGTGACCGTGTCGGTCCAATGCTGCGGCATGTTCACGTCGATCGGCAGCGAGCCGCCGGCGGCCGCCACCAGCGATTCGACCGCCGGATTGCTGGGATCGTAGATCAACAGATTGATGTCGCTGAAGGCGCCGGCCCAGTGCGTCCAGATCAGGTCGGCCGCCATCCGGCGATGGGGGCAGAAGTCGTGCTTGACGCCGAAGGCCAGCGTGCTCGGCCAGCGAAGGCGCATCTTGCTGTTGAAGTGGCTCTCGATCAGTCCGCCGTCGGAAAACGTGGCGTTGGTCGCGCCGCGCAGCCAGAAGTCGGACGGCACCGTGTAGGTGGCGCCGATGCGGGTGTTTTCGAACAATTGATACTGCATGCCAACGGCGCCGATCGGTGCCACGCCGGTGCCGCGGGCGTCGAGCAGCACGGGAGTGCCCACTAGCGGGCCGGATTGGAGGTACATCGGGCCCTTGAACGAGGAGTACGACAGGCCGGCACCGAACGAGAGCCCCAGCGCCAGGCGGTCGGTCGCCTTGTAGGCAACCGCCGGCAAGAGCCGGATCAGAATGCCCCTGGAACTCGACTCGGTGGGCCCGAAGATCGGATTGGCCAACTCGCCGTAGCTGGCACCGAAGCTGTTGGGAGCAAACAATCCGATGCCCACCGCCCAGCGCCGGCTGGGAAGCGTCTTGGTGATTCCTAGCACGGGACCCGGCTGCGGCCGCACGAGGGAGTTGACGTCGTTGCCGTAGGAATCGGAGTAGCTGCTGACGGGAATCGCCGTCGTCACCCCCAACTCGCACAGTCCGTCGCCGGTCACGTTGACCATGCTGGACGGGTTGTCGACGACCATCTCCGCGTTATCGGAGAATGCCTGATTCACGCCGCCACGGCCGGTGGGAATCGGTCCCAGGCCGTTGCGAGCCTCGGCCCGAACGGCCACGGCGCAACAGAAACAAAACCAGGCCAACAGAGCAGCCCGGGGTCGGCGCAACTTCATTGGATCGGTGTTTGGTCGGCTTAGTGGCATTCCGTGCATTGCAGAAAAGAAACCCCCGAGCTTGCCTAACCGGTACACTCGAGGCGCAAGTTGAACGGTCACAAAGACTTGATCGTCGAATGCCCCGCGTTCACTCGAAGCAAACGGCGGAAAAACCGCTACAACGCGTGCATCCGGGAGGCCTCCGTTTCCTCGTTCGGGCATGACGAAGCGCCGCCGGCGAGGTCGCCTTCTTGGTGGTTCGCCGGTGGCACTGAAGTGCTGGCATGGAAGCGGACCAGCGCGGCGCACGCGCCGCGCGAGCGAAGCAGTGACAAGGATTTCGCCGCGAAAAATTCCAGCGAATTCTTGAATCCGCACCGCATCAGTGCAAGAATCGCCGGTCCATATCTCTCCGGACTGCGCCCGGAGCGCTGCACGTCACCGGCACATCACAAGAACCGTGGAGGCCGCCGCCACGCCGCAACCTGGAAGTCTTCGTACGGGAGGTCAGCGATGTTTTTGCGAACTGGTTCTCGGAGGAGTTCTCATCTTGTTGATGCCAAGCGGCGAAGGCGGCCGACGGTCGGGCCGTACCAACGTCGACTTGGTTCCGAGGCTCTCGAGAGTCGTTTGCTCTTGGCGATGGTTCCCGTGACCGTCGCCATCACTCGCTACGAGGAGATCGACTTTCCAGATCCCGGCAGCGGGGAGACAACCTACAAGTTCGGGGTCAAGATTGCTGATTTTCCGCGTGTCGACACTGGCAACGTGAGTTTTCCGCCCCGCGGTTTCGGGATGGCCGGCCTGACGTTCACCCGGTTCGTCGACTCGAGCAATCCGATCGTGCCGATTGAGATCTCGGTAGAGGACGTGGACGACTTCAACCCGGACGATCCGATCGACATCAACCCGCGCAGCGGGATCAACAAGCTGACGCTGGAGTACGATCTGAACACGCTGCAGTGGTCTGAGTCCGAGGGAGCGTTTGACTTTCCTACAAGCGTCGTGGAAGGGAACGGCGACACCGATCGCGGCCGTCTGTCGTTCTATATCGGGCCGAGCAGCGACACCGACGGTGACGGGCTGTTCGACATTTGGGAAACCGACGGCATCGACGCCAACTACGACGATGTGATCGACTTAGAGCTCAACACGAACCCCGAGCACAAGGATCTGTTCGTCGAGGTGGATGCCATGCAGGGCATGGCACCGGAACCGGGCGCGATCGCTGACCTCGTGGCGGCCTTCGGCGCGGCACCGCAGTCGCTCGTGCAGAATCCCGATGAGCTGGACGGCGTGACATTACACATGCAACTCGACGAGACGAACGTTCCCAACGAGCCTTGGGAGTTCGGATTCTCTGAGTTCGACGCGATCAAGGCGAACACCGATCCCAACGTGGCAGGCGGGTTCGGTACCACGGCCGAACGGGCCAGTGACAACGCGGCTGCCATTCTTAAGGCCAAGGGCTGGGTCTATCGCTACAGCATCTTTGCCAACGAGGTCGCGGACCGCAGGATCGGGGCGGCGGAACTCGGCACAACCTCCGAAGCGCCTCTGGGCGGCAATGATTTTTGGGTCGCTTTGGGCGAACTGGGGGGCGGCACGCGAGACGAGCAGGCCGGCGTGTTCATGCATGAGCTGGGCCATGCACTCGGCCTTGGGCACGGGGGCGACCAGGTGAGCGCTTCGCGCAACTACAAGCCCAACTACCACAGCGTGATGAACTACCTCTGGGATGTTCCCTACCGGCTCGGCCCCGCGCCCACCGCGTTCGAGCAGGCTTTCGCAAACAGTTGGAGGCTCGACTATTCACGCCGGGCGTTTAACGACCTCGACGAGAACGACCTCGACGAGGCCGCCGGCATCGGTGGCGACCCGGGCAACATCGTCCGCCTGCGCGACGGCCGCTACTTGCCCGAGGTTGGTCCCATCGACTGGAACGGCGACGGCGATTCGAACGACCAGGGCGTTGTCGCCGACGTCAACGGCACGGGTACGCAGAACTTCTTGACCGGTTCCGAAGACTGGTCCCGGCTGAAATACAACTTCCGCAACAGCTACGAGTACTACAACGACCCGCTGCCGCAGGACGTGGATCTCGATCTGACGATTTTCGAGTATCGCGATTCGATCAATGCGCTGGTCTACGCCGCGGGCATCGGCGACGGTGCGGACGACCTGACGCTTCGCCGTAGCGGCGACTTGTTCGAGGTGTTCGACAACCTAACCGCGGAGGTTGTCGCCAGTCGCGCCGTCGATCAGACGCGTTTGATCGAGATTATCGGCACCGACAACGAGGACGACACGCTGACGATCGACTTGAGCACCGGCGATTTCGCGCCGCCGGGCGGAATTGCCTATGCAGGCGGCGACGGCGGAAACGACCGTCTGAAAGTAATCGGCCACGCGGCTGCGAATGTCGCCTACGCGCCCAGCCCGACGACACCGGGAGCCGGGATGATCACCACTGAATCGGGTGGCAATCTCCACACGATCAGTTTCACCGGACTCGAACCGGTCGAGGTTTCCGGATTCGCCGGTGTGGACTTCACGAGCGCCGGCAGCACGGACGTGCTCTCGCTGGCGGCCGGCCTCAGCTTTGCCGGCGATCCGGCCTACGTCCTCAGCGGGAGTAGCGATGCCGTGCCCTTCGAATCGCTGACCTTCTTCGACGCCGAGACGTTCACGCTGGACGCGGCCACGAACGACGGGCCGACGCCCGGCGATACGATCGACCTGACACTCAACCCCGGAGCCGGCGTCGGGACGCTTCGCATTGAAGGCGGAGCCGGCAGCGACGTGTTCAGCGTAGCCGCTTCGCCCTTGGCAGCGGCGGGGCCGGCGCCGGTGATCGAACTCGCCGGCATGGACGAAAGCGACATCTATGCCATCGACGTCGACGCCCTGGCCGCCACGGTCGTGATCGTGGACGATTCTGGGGCGGCAGACGAAGTCGTCGTCACCGACAGCGGTGACGGAAAGTTCGTCGACTACTCGATTGCTGGAAATGCGATCACCACGCGATTCACCGCCGGTGGAGGTCGGGCCTTTGCCGGTCTGACCTACCCGGCGGGCCAGATGGAATCGTTGTCGCTCACCGGCACGACGGGCGCGAATCGTTTTTTCGTCACGCCCGACGAGACGACGACACTGACCATCCACGGCAATGCGCCGTCGTTCGCCGGCCCGGGCGTGGATTACCTGGAAGTCGATTTCGCGGACACGGCGGGGCCGAAGCTGACCTACAGCGGCCCGCCCTCAGGCAACGGCGTGTGGGAGTTTCTGGGCGACGGCGTGCCTGTGGAAGGCGATCGCCGACCGATCCACTTCACTGGCATCGAGAAACTGAACTACTTCGAGATCCTGGCCGCAGGCGCGGCGGCCGGTTTTGGGAGGCAGCCCCGCGTGCACGTCTACGACGCCCGTTCGGGCGAGTTGCAGCTCGACTTCCTGGCATACTCGCCTTCGTGGTGGGGCGGCGTGCGCGTCGCCACCGGGGATGTCACCGGCGACGGAATCCCCGAGATCATCACGGCACCCAGCGGCTACCACTATCCGCAAGTGAGGGTCTTCGACCTGATGACCGGCGACCAGATCTACTCCTTCATGGCATCCTCGCCGGGCTTCAATACAGGCATCTTCGTGGCCGTGGGCGACGTGAACGCCGACGGGCGCAACGACATTGTCGTGGCTCGCGAGTTCGGGCTGCCGCTAGTGCACGTGTTTGAAAACACGGGTCAGGCCAACGCTCCCTTCCAGCACTATCGCCCCACGACGACGCCCTGGTTCACGAAGACTCCCACGATCAACGCCTATCCCGATTGGTTTCTGTTCGCATCCGGAATCGGCGGGCTCGCGGTCGGCAACGTGGTGGGCGATCCGAACGGTGCGGCCGAGATCATCGTTTCGTCCGGCGGCGGCCTGACTCCGATCGTCCGGGTGTTCGACTATCACAACAACGGCACGAGCAGCCGGCCGGCGAAGGAGATCCGCCCCTTCGGCTGGTTCGCGTTCTTCGGCTCGGTGAGCCTGGCGGTCGCCAACATCGACAGCCAATCTGGCCTGGCCGACATCGTCATGGGAGCCGACAGGGGGGGACGATCGCAGGTGGCGGTGTGGCACAACGACACCAACACGATCAACCGGTTCACCGCCTACACGGGGTCGGATCGCAATGCCCCGGTTCGCGTGGCAATCAAACACTCGGGGCCCGGTGGCGCGGCACAGATCTTCACCGCTCAAGGGCGCGGCGGCAGGTCGGAGGAAATCCGCCGCTTCGATGCACTGGGAAACCTGGTCGACGCGATTTTCGAAGACGACCCCGACTTTGCCAATGGGTTCTGGCTCGGCTGAAGCCGCTTTCGGGTCAGCTCGCCATTGCGCTTCGTTTCTGAATAGAAGCGAGTAAACCGCTCTGATGCGCGACGCAAAAAAAACTTGCGGCCATTTCCGCGGTGGACAATGGTCGAGGCCACCGACGAGCACGAAGCCCTGGGGTGCAGGCGGAGTGCAAAAGAACCTAATCGAGGTCACTCGCTGGTAGCCATTGTCGTCGTGCTGAACCGTTGTCGGACGATGGTCCGCAACGTTTACAGTAACAAGGCCGATCCTACGCACAATTTACGACGCGGGTGCGCTTGAGCGCCAATTGCCATTGCGACATCTACGCGATTGCGTCCCTGTCCTGCCTTTCGCATGACATACTGCCTTGCAGCGATCACAGCCGGGCAGCACGATGACGAACTCCTCCCTACATTACCGGCCCACCGATTCAACCCGGAGCGTACACGCGCATCGCCGATGGCATGGCCACCGAATCGTTGACTGCCTCAACAAGTCGAAGCCGGCTCTCGCGTTGCATGTTGGCCACGCGCATCTTCGGCTCACGTAACAGCAACCGCCCGCACCGGCGACCCGTCGCGTCCTGAGATGGCTAGAGGCGTGGCGATCAGGTGAAACACGTCGCCAACAACCGCGTCGAGATTGGTCAGGTTCTCGACAATCAGCACGTCGTTGCCGAGCAATTCGAGGTGTGCTGCGTAAGGAGCCCGATCCACGCTGGGAATGTCGACGCCGACAAGCAACGTCCCGCACTCGACCAGAAATCGAGCAGCCGCTTCGGTGATGACCGGGTGCTGGGTGAAGTAGTCTGCTGCGCCCCAACGATGGTGCCACCGTGTGTTGATAACGATGCGGCGCGCCTCGCGCAACTGGGATTCGTAGGGCTCAAGATGCTCCCGACCGATGGAAGCATGCGTCTCGAAAGGTAGCCGAACCAGCAATGTCGGGCCGACACAGCGGTCCAGGGGCACCTGGTCAATCCTTCGACCATCAGGAAAAAAATGGAACGGCGCGTCCATGTGGGTTCCACAGTGCAGGCTCGTGGCGATCGCACTGCAATTCATGTGTCGCTTCTGGTCGCTCGTGGGATTCGTCGCAGTATCGAGGATCTGGATCGCCGGTGGTGGATCGCCCGGAAAAGCAGCGGTCTGCGGTCCCAGCGGGTGGCTGAGGTCGACGATGGTCTGTCGTCTGGCATCCTTCATGGCGTTACCTCCACCGATGTGCCCCGAGCGATGGACTCGACTGCCGCAGCAGCCAGTTTCATTCCGATCAAACCGTCGTGGCCGGTCGCTGGCCGCTGGGGAGCTTCTATTCCGGCCATGAATGCTTGGAGATGCGCCGCGATCGAAGCTGCGATCACATCCTCAAACGTCTCCGTGGCCCCTGTCACCACGCAGTCTTCCGCGCGGCAACTCAGTATGACTCGGGCCGTCAGGTCCTCGACGACGAGCGTGCCCGAAGTGCCGAGCAGGGCCATCCATTCCGTCGTATGCGACTGATCGTCACGATAGGCAGCCAGGATTGTAGCATGCGCCCCGGATGCGAGCGCCAGCGACAGACTTACTTGCCGCAGTAATCCGCCGTGCATCGTTTCGACAATCGCCTGCAGCCGGGAGACCTCACCCCCATACCAGCGCACCAAGTCAAAGTGGTGGGTCAGCAGCGTACCGAACATGACGTAGGGCTCGCGGGCGACGCTGGCGGGCGGAGTGCGATCGATGACTCGCACGAGACAACTCTCAAGTTGCCCGATTCGCCCATCGCACAGCATAGCTTTGGCCGCCCGGTAGCCGGAAGCGAATCGCCGATTGTAGTCCACGGCCAACAGCACGCCGCGGTCATTCGCTGCGGAGACCATGCGTTGGGCATCGGCGACGGTAGTCGCCAGTGGTTTCTCACAGAACACGTGGCAACCGGCGTCGATCGCCGCCATCACGGGATCGAAATGCAAATGGTCCGGCGTCGCCACGGTCAGCGCGTCGGGTTGCAGATCGTCCAGCAGCCGCTCGACGCTTGCGTAGCCCGGCACATCGAATCGATTCGCGACCTCTTTTCGACGAGCGTCGTCGATCTCGCAAAGTCCGACGAGCTGGGCCCTCGGCGAAGTCATAACGGCCCGCGCGTGAATCGTCCCGATCGGGCCGCAGCCCACCACGGCCACTCGCATGGGCGATTGTGAGTCGGAAATTGACAAGGGCATCGGACACGCGGCTACGAAGCTTCGCCGATCGTGCGCTCCCGCAGTTTCGCCAGTAGGCTGGTTCCCGCGCCGACGAAGAAATCGGCTTCGGACATAAACGTGATACCGTCAAAGCCAGCGGCAGCTCTCGTCTCGGCGTCACTCATCGAGTAGGTGTTGCAGCACGCCAGCTTCCCGTGCGCATGGCTGGCGGCCAGCGTTCGGGCGATGGCGGCGCGATGCGATTCATCGTCTTCATAGCCCGTGCGCGGCAATCCCATCGACAGCGCCAAGTCCGTGGGTCCGATGAAGCAGCCGTCTACTCCCGGAACGGCCATGATCTGCTCAACCTGGTTGACCGCGTCGATATGCTCGATCTGGACCAGGAGCAGCGTGCGCTGATTGGCAGTTTCGTAGTAATCCTTGCCGTAGTGCCAAGGCAGGTCGGATCCCACCGAGCGGCAACCAAGTGGAGGATACTTCGCGGCTCGCGCTACGGCCCGGGCCTGATCCACATCGTTGACCATGGGCACGATGACTCCCAAGGCACCGAGGTCGAGCGCTCGCTGGACTTCGCTTGGCACATCCACGCTCGTCCGCAGTAGCGGCCGAGTGCCGGCGGCATGCAGCGTATGCATGCATTCATAGGCAGTCTCGATATTGGCGCTGCCGTGCTGCATGTCCAGAATCACCCAATCCCACCCTTGTAGGCCGAGCAATCGAGAAATCATGGGCAGCGGAAATTGCTGCCAAATGCCCAGAATCACCGGGTTGCGGTGCTGTTCCATCGTAAGAGGGGCCTTTGAGAATGGCTGACGGTTCGCACGCCTATTCGCTTCTTGGTATCCGAGATCTTCACATCGCTTTACATCGTTTCCACTGCAAACATCGCCAGCGTCTCCACGCGTCCGGCCGGAAAGCTGACCGTGCCCTCCTGTTCGCTGTAGTCGACGGCATCTCCATCGGGTAGCCGCACGATTCGGCGCAGAGCTTCGCGGCCGAGCTGCATCTGAATCGTGATTCCATCGACGGGAATATTCGGAAGGTCCTTCTGGAAATTCACCAGGCTCAACAGGTATCGATGCCGATCGGGCTGGCTGAACACAGTCATCTCCACGGCACCAGGAGCATCGGCCCTAAAGCGGAACTGCTTGACAAGTAGCCTGACGAGGCTGATGAAGACATCCTCCATGCCCGCGACGTTCTCGATCAGGCTGCTTGAGTAAACGGCCCGACCGCTTCCGTACCGGTTCGAGAGGATCTCAGGCCGGTCCGTTGCCTTCCAGGGAGGGTCGCTGTGAATGGAGGAGAACCTGGTGTCGTCGGACGCCGGCCACGGAAGCGTCGTCGTGGCCAGCACCTGGGCACCCGGAAGCGCCCGCACGTGCATCCCGGGGCCGTCGACAAACGGTGGGTACTTGGCACTAAAGTCGTGGAAGAGTTGAGCCCCATCGGTTGTCGGAGCAACGTAGTGTTGCCAGGATTGCCAGTTCGGTTCGGCGATACTGGCTCCGAAAACATCGGCAAGCATGAAATCGCTTCGCCGCTTTCCCTGCGTGTCGACCAGCGATGTGCCACCGGTAGCCAGCAGGCTGCCTCCGGCCTTGACCCACTGGCGAATGCAAGCGACCTCGTTCTCGTCCATCATGTTGACATTGGACAAAATCAACAGGCGGACCTCGTCCAAGTCGGCGAGCGATTCGCGGGTAATCACTCGAAAGGGCAGATGGGCCTCGATCAGCCGCCGCGCCACCTGCATGGAACTGGTCGTGTGCGCGTCCGACAGATCGGGCTGGGCAACGGGGCGTCCATTCGCCGCAAAGTCGAACTTGGATTCCAGGCTGTAGTAAATCGCCACGTCGGCAACGCGCCGGCCGCCGAGTTCACCATAGTATGGCTTGAGGCGATCGAAGATACGCCCCATCCGCTCGTACACTCCCGGGTTGAGCGTTCCGATCGGATCGATGCCATCGATGAACACGAAAGCGGCGGCATCGGCGATGGCAGCGCATGCCTTGGCCTCCAGCAGGGCCTCCGACTTCTTTCCCGTATGATCCCGCAGCTCAACCGAGAAGCTCGTTTCGTACGCGAATGGCCGCCTGGGCGTTAAGTCCTCGAGCAGCTTGCGTACGAAGGAGCCTTGCAAGGAGTCTCCATAGAAGTCGCCTTGCAAGAAGTCGTTCTGCGGAACCAACGGCGTCGCCACACCGAACTGCCAATTCAGGGGATAGGTCGACGACTGGTGCTCGACCGTGGCCTGGGGTTTCAGCTTGCGCACCGTGTTCGTGGCCACGGCGGCGAACTCCGCCAGCCAGGCCTCGCGGCGTCGTTGAAAGGCAACCCAGCGCGGATCGAACCAGTCGATCTCGCGCGGGATCTCGCCGCCGACTTCATCGGCAAACCGCTGCTGACAATAGTCGCAGTAGCAGAGCGCGGGCCAAAACGTCATGTCGAACCGCATGCCCTCGAAGTCGAAGTTCTCGCAGATCTCCGTGGCGAAGGCTCGCACATATTCTCGGTACGGTGAGTTAGGACAGACCAGGCCATGCCGGCTGCCCTCGCCCTGAAACTTCCCGGCCTGCGTGATCATTCGCCAATCGGAATGGTTGTCGGCCGCCCAGCGATCAAAGATCAAGCTCGTGTAAATCACCACGGCGATATCTCGAGCATGGCAGCGCTGGATCACTTCACCCAACAGGTTGCGACCCTTCAGTCCTCGATGCTGCTGACCGACCTTGGTCGGATAGTTGAACAGCCCCACGTGGGAATGGCCGTAGCACACGACCGACTGAGCCCGCGCCTTGACGAGCATCTCGACGTAGTTGTCCGCATCGAATTGTGAGAGAAACTGTTCATCCCAGTCCGGGATGTGCATATCGATTACGGCACGACGGTATGCCGTTTCGAACCAGCGCGAGTCGTTGAGCAACATGGTAGTTCTTCCTGGTGGGCGTTCTCGCTTGCAGCGAGTCTACGCCACTTAAGTGCGAAAAGAAACCTATCGCATTCGCGAGCCGATCGGCGGCCTTGTTGACTCGGGCCGCAGGGGCCGCCATGATCGAGAGCATCTGGTACGATTCGACCGTTTCGGCCGTAGCCCGGGGTGGTGTCATGTCGCGTTTTCTTCCTGCCCTTTTGCTATTTGTTGCAATCTTCGTCGGGTGCGGGAAGCCGGAGGGACGCCCGAACCGAGACAAGCTGCTGCTGGCCGTGATTCCCAAGGCGACCTCGCACGAATACTGGAAGTCCGTTCACGCCGGGGTGGTCCATGGCCGCGACGAGGCCGAGGTCGACGTTGTTTGGAAAGGCCCGCTCACCGAAGGTGACCGCGAAACGCAAATCAATCTCGTGCAGGACTTCATCGCGCAAGGTGTTGACGGCATATGCCTCGCGCCGCTCGACTCTCAGGCTCTGGCTCCCGTCGTGCGCGAAGCACGCCAATCGGGCATTCCCGTACTGATCTTCGACAGCGGGCTGGATGACGAAACGAACATTGTCAGCTTTGTCGCCACTGACAATTATCGCGCCGGCCAGATCGCCGGCCGGCACCTGGCCGAACTACTCATGGAAAAGGGGCGCGTCATCATCCTCCGACAGGCGCCTGGCAGCCAGAGTGCCGAACAACGAGAGCAGGGTTGCATCGACGTTCTGACCGAGGAGTTTCCAGGGATCGAAATCGTTTCCTCCAGCGAGTACGCCGGCGATACGGCGGACAAGGCGCTGGTCAAGTCCCAGCAGCTGCTGCAAACCTTCGGCGATGAATTTGACGGTGTCTTTGCCGCCAGTCAACACGTGTCCATGGGGATGCTACGCGCGCTCGAAGAGCAAGGCCTAGCCGGGAACGTCAAGTTCGTCGGCATCGATTCCGGGCCTCAATTGCTGGATGCCCTGCGCGCGGGCAAGATGCATGCCATCGTGCTGCAGGATCCAGTGGGCATGGGAAAGGCTGCCGTCACGACGCTCGCGAGTCATTTACGCGGAAGTCAGGTGCCCGCAAGAGTCTCGACCGGCGAGACTTTGGCAACACGGCAAAACATGGAGCGCCCCGAGATTCGGCAACTGCTCGAGCCAGAACTCTACGAATAGCGGCCGCCGCTCGTCCGCCATCGGAGCAGGTTCAGGACACGGTTCCGATGCTTCGTTGACTTCGCGTGCCCGAAGTTCTCAATGGGGCGCGAGCGGTCTACGTCTCATCGAGCGGACAACTCCACGCGTTCTCGCTAGGGACGGTTGCCGAATCTAGGGGACCAGGGCGCGAGAACGCGCTGTTGCAGCCTGCGTATCGCCTGGCAACGGGATATCGGAGATGACGCAACGGTCGCGACCGTTGCTCTTGGCCTCGTAGAGGGCGTGGTCGGCGCGCGTCAGTAGGTCGGCGGTGGAAAGCTGCCCATGAGGAACAACGACCGCACTCCCGATGCTCACCGTGACGACGCCGCGGCCGACTCGTGAGGTCGCATGCGGAATTTCCAACTGCCTGATGCCGACCAGGATGTCGTCGAGTAGCGACTTTGCCTGGTTCGCGTCAGTCATGGGAAGAATCACGGCGAACTCCTCGCCGCCATAGCGAGCGACATCCCCTTCTTCTCCGACAATTTGGTCGATCTTTTCTGCGACCTCGCGCAGGCAGCGATCGCCCGCCGGATGTCCCTCGTGGGCGTTGAATTGCTTGAAGCAGTCGACATCCACCAGAGCCACAGTCAGAGGTATTCGAAACCGCCCGTGGCGCCGCCATTCCTGATCCAGCACGCGGTCAAAGAACCGGCGATTGCCAATCCCGGTGAGTCCATCCGTGACGACCAACTCACCTAGCCGACGATTGGCTTCGCAAATCTCAAGTTCGGCCAGCTTCCGCTGCGTGATATTGTCGTGGGCTACCACAACGTGTTCTTCTCCCTGGATCTCGAAGCGGGTCACGCGAATGCTGAACCAGCGCTTTTCGGTTGGAGAATGGCAGGGATACTCGAGGTAAAAGTACTCTTGCGTGCCAGCTAACACGCTGCGGATGCCGTTGGCAACGACTTGGGCCTCTGAAGAGCAATCGCCGGTGGCGTTGTCGCACGAGCGGAGATAGTTGGCGCCTGGTCCGCAGAATTCGGCCGCCAGGCCGTTAGCCGTCGCGAATGCGTTCCAGGTGGCATTGACGGCGATGATCGTCCCGTCCGAGTCCAGGATCGCAATGTGCGATCGCAGACAGTCGAGTGTTTTCTGGAAGAACTCACCGCTGGCGAGAATCGTTGCCCAGTCGCGTTGCATGGTTCGACTCTGCCCCAAGCAATAGACGGTTTATCGGAGCCCGCACGGCCCCGTGCAAGCGTAGCTCACGCCCTCGCAAAACGAGCCGCGCTTCCGGGCGGATGCTCCCCGCAACGGCACGCCACAGATAGTGGGTGTAGTACTCTGTTCGTGGGGGGGGGGTACGCGACTGCCAAGTTCCTCCAAACCCCATGTCCGCAGCAACTATCTCTTGCCGCACCCCGTGATCGATTTGAACGAATTGCGGATAAGCAAAGAGTTGGGAGGTGGTAACAGAAGCACGGCTGGCAAAGTGAACGCAGCGGTGCTTCACAACAGGCGCTCACGAGGACAGCAGCCATGAACAAAGTCAACGTCGCGAAGCTTCTTATTTTGGCGGCCGCCGGACTGTCGTTTCTCTTCTCCGTCTACTTGTGGTTCGCCGTGAACAAGGAGCAGGGCGTCTTCGTTGGATTGTGGGTTCCCTCGATACTATCGTTTGGAACCCTGATGACGAGCGGAAGGGGGCCGGCGAAATGAGTGACTGGATTGTCTTTCTGGTCGGGTGCTTCGCCACGTTGCTGTGTGTCGTCGCAACATCGATACTCCTCTACGCCGTGGAAACGGACGTAAGAGACTAGGTCCCCGGTCGTTGACCGCGCCACAGCGCGCTTTTCGTAGCTTTGCCTTGAGCGAATACTGATCGTACTCCGCGCCGGTCAACCCCCGAAAGGCCATTTCGATTTACCACCCTTGCGTGCCTGGCGCGCCTTTGAAGGGTCCAACGATGTCAGACGTGATCCAGCCGCCGTAGAAATCGCCCGGCTGTGCTGCCACGCGCTCCCCGTCAACGTAGCAGGCATCCATCAGAGCCGGGTAAAAGGCAACATGGTGGCGAATTGCTGCAAAACGCGGCACCGGATCCTCGTACGTCCATGCTGCAAACTCCGCCACGGCGTCGTTCCCGACGACGTGGAAGTAGTGAGCCAGCCCCTTCCACTCGCAAAACGTCGCCCGCTGCGCGGGCCGCAAGACCCCAGGCAGCACGTCTGACCGGGGAATGTAATAGATCGGGGGATGACTTGTCTCGAGAACTCTCTGTGCGTTTCGAGTATGGGCGATCACCCGTTCTGCGAAGAGTACTTTGATCTCGCGAGCGCTGGGCTCACAAATGGGGGGCCGAGGGTAGTCCCAGACCGACTCCTGGCCGGGACCTGGCTTCGTGCGGTCCATAGGTGTGCCTTTCGTTCGTGTTCTTTCCGTTCCGAGGGCTCGCGGACGGGCAACGTCCGCGTAAGCCCTATTGGAACCGAAGCTTGCCGGCACGCGTAACGCTCTCGGCCGCGAAAACCTACGGCAAATGGCGAACCCTGGGGCTTAAGGATTCTGCGTTTCGCGTTCAAGACATGATGCGGAGAGTGGTACTTAAGACGTTGCGAGTACCGATCTCTTTACAAAGCACGTCACGACGTCGCATCCCAGATCCAATGGCTGTTTGGAGCCCAGGCACGGTTTAATTCGCGGCCAGGTCTTCGGCATTGACGGCGGGCTGAGCACGATCCGCAATGCCGGAAGAAAATAGCTCACGGATTCCGACATGCATTCTGCAAGAGAAAACCCGCTTCTCAGAACTGTAGATCTTCGAGCGTCCGTTCAATCCACCCTGGAGTAATCGTTCGTTCGTTGATCACCGTGTGCCAAAGGTGAGGTCTCAGCTCAACAAAACTTCGCAGATTCTTCAGCGAGCTCACCAAGTCGTCTCGACGTATCTGCATATCAACGGGCTGATAGCGAAGGCCGACTTCATCCATGAATGCCGTGATCTCATCGGGTGCATTCTCCTGTAGACGACTCATCAGGTAGATGCCAAGGCCCACGATATAACCATGGATGAAAGGTCGGCCGAGTCGCTCTTCCAGTTCATAGAACAGGTAGTGTTCGGATCCCTCCTCGACCCGATAGTGCTTCCTCGGCAAACAGATGGTGTTGAGCCGCATGTAGCCGTCCACAATCGCTTGCAGTCCCGCGTCGCTACAGGAGCGAACTTCGGCTGCTTGCGCCATGACGTCGGCCAGAATCTTTCGGGCGCCATCGACGGCTTGCTGCGAGAACGGGTATTCGCTGCGCCCCGCGTTCTCGGCAAGACACCAGTCGTAGGACGCCGTGTGAATCGAGAGTAAGTCTCCCACCCCCGCGATATTCAGGTCCGCAGGGGCGGTTCGCAGCAGGTCGTAGTCGATAACGAGCGGATCCGGACTCGCCTCACCGACATACTCGACTTGATGGTTGCGCCGCACGCCGGCAGCCGGTGTGACGAAGGCATCGACACTGAGGATCGTGGGAATGCTGACCAGGCGCCGACCTTTTCGCCAGGCAAAGTACTTGGCCAGATCGATGGCCTGGCCGCCGCCAATGCCCACGATCGTGTCGCAGTCGGGAAGCGTCGCCAGTTGCCGCTCGAGTACGTCCACTTCCATCGACTCGACGGCGACGACCGCCGCCGGCTGGCCACCCAGTCGATCTCTGGTCAACTCCCACGGAACGTCCATCGTGGCGACCACGAATCGTCCGAGCTGAGGGCCGAATGCTTCGACACTGCCGGCGCCAAAACGCTGTGAGGCGACGTTCGTATTACCTTCGATTTCCATAGCTGGCCCTTGGCGAACTCTCGCCGACTGCTTAGAGATGCGTCAACTCGATGGATGGGGCGGAGGTCCGGCTTCGCCCCTGGCAATGCGTCGGCGAACGATCGCGGCATAGATGACGCCCCCCATTGCGCAGGCCGCCAGCGTGCTCTTGGCCGGCAAATGGGCGATCGACTCCGACCCGGCTCCCGAGTCGGGGATCGTTAGCGCGGCAACCACCGTCAGCGTCCAAATCAGCGCAGCCAGCCGAAGGGGCGTTTGCAACTTGCCGAGCGAGAAACCCTCGGCATGGCCGCGCGCCCGAAACGACGCCCAGACGATCCCCGCATAGCCCAAAAAGCCCGCGGCAGCGGAGATGCTGGTGATGATCTCGAGTCGTCCGAACCCGAGGATGACCGCGTTGGAAACAGCCCAAACCAGGACGATCGCACCGGCAGGGGTGCCCAGCCGCTGATGCACGCTCTTGAGCACACCCGAGAACGGGAGCATGTTGTCGCGCGCAAGCGAAAAGACCAGCCGTGTCGTGGCCGCCATGCTGGCCACACCGCAAGCCAGAATCGAAACAAGTACCACGAGCATCACCAGCGGCATCCAGGTGTTTCCCAATCGCTGGCCAAGGATGGCCGTCACCATGTTCTCCTGCTGGCTCGTGGCGGCGGCATCCTCAATGCCCAGGATCAGGCCCGCGAGCAGGAAAAATCCACACACGGCCGAGCTGATTTCGGCGGTGAGAATCACGCGCGGGATCACGTGCCGGGGTCGATGCGTCTCTTCGGCCAGGTCGGCAGCCGCTTCGAAGCCGGTCAAACACCAGGCTCCCATCAGCAGCGAGAGGGCAAAGGCCGACACCCCCGCCGGCGCTCCCGAGATTGGACTCGTGCGGTCCAGCAGAAATGACAGATCGGGGCCTCCCCGCCAGAGATAGAGCCCAAGCAGCCCAGCCGTGAGCACCAGGCCAGCGATCAATTCGGCGATCACCCCCAGATCGTTGACGATTGCCACCAGCTTGATGCCGAACAAGTGTACCAGCGCAATGACGCTAACCACCGCGACAGCCACCCAGGGCACCCACAGCGCCGCCGATTCGTCGGCAATCGCCCAGGAGCAAAGCGCCGTCGCCAGCGCATGGCACACGCCTGGAAATCCCGTGAGAAACTGCATGAGCAAGAGCCAGCCGACAAAGTAGCCGAAGTGCGGATTGACCAAGCGCGTCGACCACTGATAGCCGTAGCCGGAAAGCGGAATCCGCGTGGACAAGTCGGCCAACACGAGCGCCACGAGCAACTGCCCCAGGGCAACCACGCTCCAGGACCAGATGACCGCCGGACCCACTTGGCGAAAGCCAAAGGTGAAGTTGGCAAAGATGCCGGTGATGATCGAAATCAGCGAGAAAGCGATCGCGAAACTCGAAAACGCGCCCATCGTGCGGCGCAGTTGCTGGGCGTAGCCGAACCTGGCAAGTTCGGCAGCATCGGCCGCGGCCTGCGCGTCCTGGTTCGCGTTCTCATCGCGAAAAGCGTTCACGTAGAGCCCCGAGACACTGCAACTTGTGTGACGGCCGGCGTTTCGGGACGCTCGAGCGGCCACAGCTCCGAATCTCCAAGCTTCTCCACCATCATTCCCAGCCACAGGTCGTCGGTAGCGCCGGCCTGGTCCGAGCCCATGTACTTCCAAGACACCAGGCTATCCACCGGCTCCCAGGGGGTCGGGCGGTAGCCTGGTGCGATAAGCATTGGCGGCAGCTCCTCGAGCTCGTTGATGCGAGCGTCGACGCCTGCGGCATAGGATTCCAGTTCGCCGCGAAAACGCTCCGGCAGTTCTCCCGACTTCCAGAGAGTTTCGCAGGTTCGTCGCGTGCCGAGCTGCCGCATCAGAGTGTCCGCATCCAGCGACTGCTTTCCCAGCACCTCGGCCGAACTACCGGAAGCTTGACGGCGCATCATGTCCATCTGCCTCAGCCGATCGCTGGCGTGCAAGTAGCCCAACGCGCGGGCCGCATCGGGCCAACTCGAAGCGTAGATAGAAGGCACGCCAAACGCGTCAAACTCGACCCGCACTTGATCGGCAAGACCCTTCAGTTCATGCTCAACCCCGAAGGCCAGACTGGCGGACAACAGCCACAGTGATGCCGTCACGAGCAGAGGTTGAGCACGAAAAACCACTACGAGACTCCGAAGGAGGGGACAGGCCCGGCCTTGATCGCTCCGGGCGGGTCTAGCCTACGTGCCGCGGCGCAATCGGGCAACCGAATTTTCCTGCTCTGGCTGACCGGAACGTCGACCCGGCCGATTGGTAGGGGAAACGCCGGAGAGCTACACTGCTTGATGGAAAGTGAGTTTGTAAGCACGCTCATCGGCCGCTAATGCCGAAGCCTTTCAGGATGCAAGTGGGAGGGTCTGAAGAAAATGCCGTTCCGTTGGTGGTTGCTGGTCCTCATTGTGGGGTTCCAAACCTCGGGCGCCCGCGCCGAGGGCCCGCTCGAGATTGTCGGGGTTCATGTCGTGCCCCACGTTCAGGCTCCCGGCATGCGATACCGCCGCGATCCCGACCCGAGTCTCGGCGCGCGCGTCCAATTGTTCTTGCGAAATACAGGCCGCGACGAAGTCACGTTGTCGCCCGATCTGTCGGTGAAGTTTCGCGGCCGTACACCGCAAGAACTCGTCGGGGACGGCGATTGGGCGTGGTTCGATGCCCCCTCCGCCTGGCCGGAGTCGCCACTACGGCTCCCGCCGGGCGCCGTGACCGTTTGGCAATTCAACAGCCGCGACGCGGAGTGGGGCGTGGGAACCTCGGTCGATTTGGCGGCCGAGTCGGCAACCGATGGGACGCTGATTCGACAGGAGTTCGAGATCGCACGGCCGAGTGCCTGGCTTTCGACCGTGACGTTTCTTGGAGAGGACAAGAGCATTGCTCCTGATCGCGTCGTGGTCCACGTCGCCAATGACACGGACGAGATGCTGCGCCCGCTGGCCTGCCGGTTGTGGATCCCACACGAGCACGCGACCTGGCGAGCCCTTCTGCCAAGTGCGGCCGAGCCGATCACCGACGCGTTTCCCAAGGGCGGCATTCCGCCGAAAGACCGCGGCAGTGCGGTCATCAAGCTGGGCAATCTACCGCTGACGTACACGGCGATCGAACTGCAATGCGCCGATTCAGATGGAAACGCGTTCTCGCTCTGGTCGCACTTGCGCATCAAGCGGGAGTGCTTCGACATTAGCGGCGGGTGGGTGGCCTCAACAGTCGGCAACCAGAATACCCTTCAGTTCGAACCGTTCCTCAAGACGCTCAAGCGAATGCACGTGAATACCGCCCACATCGCGGAAACGCCGGGCTACACGGATCAAGACGGACCCAGGGGACTCTATACGAGCTATCCACTGAAGTATTTCAACAAACTTCAGCCCGTTGACCAGTACGATACCGACACGATGCTCCCGCGGATCCATGCGGTCGAGTTTTTGGGCGAACCGCAGTACGGCGGCGGGCGCCCCGTGCCGCCCATGGAAGTCTGGAAGCAACTCGCGCCCTATCAAGCGACCCGGTTGCCCACAACGATCACCCACAGCGAGGAGCGCATCTGGCGCTACTATGCAGGACTGTCCGACTACCCCCACTACGATGCGTATCGCGTCACGGCACCATCCCCCGATGCCTGGTGGAAGTACGATCGCTGGGGCGGGCAAACGATTCGCTGGGGGGCGCCGCTGGAGACGATCGGCGAGATGTGTCGATCGCTTCGTGAGCTCAATCGTCCGATGCCGACCGCCTATTGGTCTCAGGGGCCGCACGCAGGCTGGGGAAAGTATGGCGGCCGCCAGCGCACGTCGCCGACGCGCGACGAACTCCGCATGCAAGCCTATCACGCACTTGCGAGTCGGATTACATCTCTGTATTGGTTCAACTTGAGCCTGCCATCGCTCGTGAAGTTTCCCGACTTGATTGACGAAATCACACGCGTCGGCCGAGAAATCCGCATGCTGGATCAGCTCTATCTGGAGGGAGACGCTTACGACTTTCGCCGCGTCGATCGTGGAGGCAAGCCCGACTGGGAACTGGCAGTGGTTTCGTCGCCGCGCGCCGCACTACTATTCGCGCTCGATCTGGACTACGAGCCCGATCCACAAGACAAGATTTTCCGCTTCAAACAACCCCGGGCAGCCGAGCTCCGGTTCCCGCTGCCGCCGCACCTAAAAGGGCCGGCTGAGGTCTTCAAGATCGACGCCGATGGGTCCACAGCCGTCACGCATCGCGTGAGCGATGGACAAGTTGTTGTCACCGATCGCATCGCGAAAGTGGCCATCTACGTAGTCGCTGCCAGCCCGGCACTGCGTGCTCAGTTGGAGGCCAGGCGGCAGAGTTTGCTCGAGCAAGAGGCGGCGACTCGCTTCGATCCGGCGGGAAAGCCAGAAGATCTCGCGCGCCTGCGCGCGCTGCTCGAAGTTTCCGATTAGCCGCCTGTGCGCATCCCGGCTGCGACGCCGTTGATGGTTCGTCCTGCAATAGGCCGAAGCTCGGCTTGCTGCTCTTGCTCAACGCGAGTTCAAGTTTCGGCAGGGCGCGGAGATGACTTGGCCGACAAAGACTTGCGGCCACTGTCCCCGGTGGACAATGGCCGGCAGGAAGTGGGCGATGCGGGACTCGAACCTGCGACCCCTAGCTTGTCGAGAATACCTCAGTGACCCTAAAACTTTGGCAAAAAAGGGTTTACGATCTCCGCATTCTCCAGGAATTCCACGTTTTGGCAAGTATTCTGGACCCGTTGCGGACCGGCTGATGTCCAACTGAGATCGCTTAGCACTGCCGCCGGGGTTTGCCGCCTCCAGCTTGACAAACAGGTCGATCTCGTCGCGATCCAAATAACACCGACGTTTTGCCATCGGTATAGTACCTATGGTATTGAGAATCCCATCCGTGCGCCGTAACGCGGATCCTCGATCGTCTAAATCGACCCGTTTCGCTTCTGCGCTTCGAGCGATCAGCAAGTTGCTCACGATCATCCGTCCGACGAGGCCCTACGTGTCATGCAACCTGGTAAGATCTGAAGATTGAGCTAGAAAGTGCAGCCAAGAGATGCAATTAGCGAGCCGTTGCCGGCGCTCGCGTTGCCTTAGAATAGGTAGGCGACCATGCGCGTCGTTTGCGACCTATGAATCTACCGACGAACCCACCGCGAGGCAGAGTGTCATCGAGCCGATGGCCTCCGCATGTCCGTGCTCAAAGCCTGCCACAGCCGTGGGACGATTTGATTGCCGCAAAAAAATCGATTCCCGGTAAGACTCCAACGCCACGCGCCGACCGGCGGGCATGGACGCGTGATCGATTTTGGAATGATCGCGGAGGGCTGCTGTCACTTAGACTAACCGTATGCATCGGGCCGCGAATTGGGCACCTCGATCACCTCCGCATCGGCAATTGCAAAAATGCGATGCCTTTGGCCGCGAATCAGGTGGCCATCGACGAACATTCCGAAGGCGGGTAATACGAGCGTATTTTGTCGCAACCAGAAGCAAGGCAGACGCAAGTCCTCGGTTCGGTTGGAGAGGCGATGCTTGGGGTGCAGATGGCCGGCGAGGGTTGGCTGAGTGCTGTCCCAGTCCGGGCGATGGACTAAACGCAGTGGGCCGAGCGCAAGCGGAGCGGCGTGGACCTGCATTCGCCACTCGTCGGGCGGATCTCCCGACGCCAGATCGTGGTTGCCACGGACGACCGTAATCTCCAGTTGTGCGTGACATGCTCGCCATCGTTGGACTTGTCGAACGAGCTATTCGGTGATCCCACGTTTATTGTGCAGCAGGTCACCAAGGACGATCAGACGTCGTGCGATTGTCGACTGGAGAAGTCGGTCCAGTCGAGCAAGGTCCGTTTCGGTTGCATCGGGAATCGGCAGACCGGCCGCACGAAATGTCGCGGCCTTGCCGAAGTGTGAATCGGCGATGAACAGCGTTCGAGCCAATGGCCACCAGACGGCTCGATCCGGCAGCAGAGCCAGTTGTTGGGCGCCAAATTCAATCTCGATGGCACCGGGATGCTTTGGCCGGTCGGGACTCACGTTGCCCCTCCGGCGGAATTTTCCAGCGACGCCGCCATTCGGCGGGCGCGATCGGCCAGCTTTTCAGAGGACAGACGCTCCCGCAATCGGTCGACCATCAGCGAGAAACTGGCCTATGCAGACACTTCGCAGGTGGATGCTCTGGACTGTTGTTCCGCCAGTGCTTCGATGACCGGACCCATCCATGCTTCATACGTTTTTCCACTTCCGGTTGTCGCATGAATTAACCCGCTCTCTCCTGCCAGATACGCATTCCAAGCCTGCCGCTGAAATCGAAACGGCGTCCAGCGTCGTCGCTTGAACCAGGCGACCACCTTCCGCCGTGCGCGCACCACTGGCCGAGACGTTGACGTTAGTCGCACTAGGCTGTGAGTAGCCCCGGGGGCAGCATCGACCTGCACGCACTGATTCATGCCGGCTCCTCACCCGGCATCAGAGCCTTGATCGAATCCAACGTATCGGCGTCGCGCGGCTTTTTGTCGAGGCGCCAACGGTGCATGCGTGGAAAGCGCACGGCAATGCCGGACTTGTGGCGTTTCGACGGGCCGATGTTTTCAAACGCCAATTCAAACACCAACTCCGGCTTGACAGCGCGAACGGGCCCAAACTTGTCCGTGGTGTTTTTGCGAACGAACCGGTCGACTTCACGAATTTCGGCATCCGTCAATCCGGAGTAGGCCTTCGCGAAGGGGACTAATTCGCCTTCGTGCCATGCGCCAAACGTGTAGTCCGTATAAAGGCTCGCCCGGCGCCCGTGCCCCCGCTGTGCGTACATCAGCACGGCGTCGCACGTGTACGGGTTGACCTTCCACTTCCACCACTGGCCCGTGTGCCGTCCGACGCCATAGTTCGAATCTGCCCGTTTCAGCATCAGACCCTCGACGTGGTCTTCCCGACTTGTCTCGCGAAGCTGCTGCGCATTCTCCCAGTCGGTCGCCGTGACCAATGGCGAGACCATCAGCGGGCTGTCGTCAGCCAACTCGCCGAGACACAATTCCAGGCGCCTTCTTCGCTGGCAGAGAGACACATCGCGAACATCTCGGCTCTCTGCTTCGAGGAGGTCGAATGCGATGAACTTCACGGGCACCTCGGCAAGCAGCTTCTTTCCCACGGTCTTGCGACCGATGCGCCGCTGCAAGGCTTGAAACGGCAACGCCCTGCCGTTCTTCCAACCAACAATCTCACCATCCAGCAGTGTCCCGTCGGCGAGTGAATCGGCAGCGGGCAATAATTCGGGGAATCGTTCATGGATTAGCTCCTCACCTCGGCTCCAAATGAACGTCTCCGCGCAGCGGCGGATAATCTGCGCCCGGATTCCGTCCCACTTCCATTCAACTAACCAGTCGCCTATTGCGCCCAGTGTTTGCGGATCGTCTTGCAGAGGATGAGCCAGGCAGAATGGATACGGCTGGCTGCTCTTCGTCGTGCCATCGTCGGCCGCCATCAGGCGGACGAAAAACTCCGGTGTTGGCTCCCATTGGCCCATCAGCCGATGCGCGATCACGGCTGCTTCCAGCCCACTAACTTTGGCCAATGCCCGTTTCACCAGCCCCTCAGAAACACCGACGCGAAACTCGCCCGTTACGAGCTTGTTGAAAACGAACCGTTCATGTGTCGACAGGTCGGCCCATGCTGCGAGTAGGGCTGTTTTTTGTTCCGCTTCGCTCAATCCAGCTAACGGACGAATTCGCTCTTCAACCCAGTAGTGCAACGGTTGTTGCGATTCGCGTGTTGCGGCTGGCTGCAACAAAGCCATCGTTTCGGCCAGATCGCCGACCGCTCGATAGCATTCGTCGAATAACCAGTCCGGCAGCCCGGCAACTTCCGCGGACCACTGCCGGAGCAAACTTGACTTGATAAGCCTCTTGAAACGCCGGCCGCTTAGAAACGAGACGACCCACGCACCGTCAGCCGGGTCGCAGTGGGCGAAGTAACGCGTCATCGCGTCTACTTTGCGGGCAGTCTTGGTCGTCTCATCAAGCGTCTGATAGAGTTGTGCCAACTGTCTCACGAAGCCGCCTCCGTCGTCTCTTGCGGCGCCGCGTCAACTTGATCGTAATCGTCTTCAGCTGCATCGATCTCTGTATCGTCACGCTCACCGACGTACTCGGTCTGCAATGAATCCGCTTCTAGACCCCGCTCCTGGAGGTAGCGGCACAGCGGACCAGTCTGACCGTGCGTGGCCAGAATACGTTCGGCTCCGGTTGCTTCGATCGCAGTGAGGAGTCCCTTCCAGTCGGCATGGTCCGACACCACGAAGCCACGCTCAACGCTACGACGCCGGCGCGTGCCGCGAATCAGCATCCACCCTGACGCGAAGGCCGTCGCAGCCTGCCCAAATTTCCGCATCCAGGGCGTACCCAATGCGGACGGCGGGGCGACCACCAAAGCCCCCTGCCAGTCTCGTTTCGAGTTTCCACGTCCTGCATACTCGGTGTGCGGCAGCGCGACGCCTGATTTGCGATAGTCGGCATTCACACGCTCGACCGCTCCGTGGCAGTAAATCGGTGCCAGCGTCGCATCGACGCCGACTAACACACGCTGCGCCTTGCCAAGGGCATAGGCAAATACAATCGACGGCCGCCCTTGCTCGACATTCTGCCGCCACCAGGAGTTCAGTTCGGAGAAAAGTTCATCTTGAGGCTTCCAGCGGTAGATCGGCAGTCCAAACGTACATTCGGTGATAAATGTGTGGCACCGTACCGGTTCAAACGCGGCACACGTCTGCTCTCGAACGACCTTGTAGTCACCAGAAACGACCCATGTCTCACCCCGATGTTCGACGCGCACCTGTGCCGAGCCAAGGACGTGTCCAGCCGGATGCAGTGAAACCTTGACTCCGTTTAGCGACACGACTTCACCATACGCGACGGTGCCAATCGCGGCTGATGTGCCCATCCGCCGTTGCAACACTTCAAGGCCGTCGCGGCTGGTCAGATAGCGGCCATTCCCCCGGCGGGCGTGATCCGCGTGCGCGTGCGTGATAACCGCCCGCTGTACCGGGCGCCACGGATCGATGTAAAATCCGCCCCGCTCGCAGTAGAGCCCCCGGTCGGTCGTAGAAATGAGTGATGTGCTGGCCACAACAGATTCTACGCGCGACCGCTCAACGGGCCAATTCATGCCGCGTCAGATCTGAGCGCAAACGGCCGGGAAGCCTCGCGCTCAAGCGAGATCGAGGGGCGGCTCTGCCAGCCGCCGGTCGTAGCCGCTAAAGCCCCTGCGGCTATAATTTGAAATTCGGGGGGCGGAGTATCGATTCGGAGGCAAAGGCGACATGGACGTGCAATCCAAATTGGCGATTCTCGCCGACGCAGCGAAATACGATGCTTCCTGCGCCAGCAGCGGTTCCAAGGGGACGCGGGCCGGCAGCAAGTTGGGAAGTACCGAAGGCACCGGGATCTGCCACAGCTACACACCCGATGGACGCTGCGTCTCGCTGCTGAAGATCCTCTTGACGAACTATTGCATCTTCGACTGCCAATACTGTGTCAACCGCATCTCCAGCGACACGCCGCGAGCTCGGTTTTCAGTCGAGGAAGTGGTTCGATTGACGATTCAGTTCTATCAACGGAACTACATCGAGGGTTTGTTCCTTAGTTCAGGGATTATTCAGACGCCCGACTACACCATGGAGCAACTCAACGCGGTGGCCCGTTCGCTGCGCGAAGACCACAAGTTCGGCGGGTACATCCATTTGAAGACGATTCCGGGTGCGCACGACGATCTGATCGCCGCAGCGGGACGTTGGGCGGATCGACTAAGCGTTAATATTGAACTGCCGACCCCGGCCGACCTTGCCGAGTTAGCACCGGAAAAGAAGAAACCAGAGATTGTTGGGGCAATGCAGTCGGTGAAAGACCGGATTGACGAATTCAAGGCCGAACGCAAAGCCGGCTTTAAGGTCCCCCGGTTCGCGCCCGCCGGTCAGAGCACGCAGATGATCGTGGGTGCCACCGAGACACCCGATCTCGAGATTCTCAGAACGGCCTCTACGCTGTACCAGGCACAAGGCCTCCGGCGCGTCTACTATTCTGCCTACAGCCCGATTCCTCACGCCGATGCACGCTTGCCAAGCAAGAGTCCGCCGCTGGTTCGGGAGCATCGACTCTATCAGGCCGACTGGCTTTTGCGTTTTTACGGCTTCGACGTCAGCGAGGTCGTCGCGGAAGCAGACTCCAACCTGTCGCTTGATGTTGACCCCAAGTTGGCGTGGGCGCTGGCCCACCGCGGTTTCTTTCCGGTCGACGTGAATCGAGCAAGCCGTGAAGAACTGTTGAGGGTCCCCGGCATTGGCACACGCAATGTGAGTCGCATTCTAAAGATTCGCCGGCACAGGCGACTGACGGTTGCCGATTTAAGAAAACTTCGCATCGCCTGGAAGCGCGCGGCGCCCTTTCTGCTTGCGCTGGACCACAATCCTCTAGCCCGACACTTGGACGAGGAAAACCTCTGCACGCGGTTTGTTGCCAAACAGCGGCAACTCTCGCTGTTCGATGCCGCATTCTCCGCCGTGTCGGGAGAGATTTGATGCAAGTCGTGGTCGCCGATACGTTCGAAGAGTGGCGACGGGCGGCCCGTCAACTCTTGCGATCCGACACGGAACCAGCCGAGGTGTTGTTTCGCGACTCAGCGGGACAGCGAGGTCTGTTCGACGACGGTGCCCAGCTCGAAAAAACCGCACAGCGCTCGCGGCGTCAAGAACCACGACCGGCTTACCGAGTGCCGAAAGAGTTTCTCGATCTGGCTCGCAAGGTGTCTTGTCACCGTGACTCGGACCGTTGGGAGCGATTGTATCGCACCCTCTGGAGGCTGACACACGGCGAAAGGCGACTGCTGGAAGTAACGACCGACGACGACGTGCATCGCCTGCTAACCATGGAAAAGTCGGTTCGTCGCGACGCGCACAAGATGAAAGCGTTCGTCCGTTTTCGTCGGGTCTTGGCGGAGGGCGAAGAGCACTTTATCGCCTGGCATCGTCCGGACCACCGCATCGTCCGCCTGACGGCTCCGTTCTTCTCGCGGCGCTTTCCGGACATGTTTTGGTCGATTCTCACGCCAGGCGAATCGGTTTCTTGGGACAAAAAGGCACTATGCTACGGACCGGGAGTACCCGCGAGCGCGTCGCCGGAAACTGATGAGCTCGAAGACCTGTGGCGTACTTACTATGGTAATATCTTCAATCCGGCTCGCGTCAACTTGGCGACAATGACGCGAGAGATGCCGGTGCGTCATTGGGCGACGTTGCCCGAGACCGATATCATCGACGATTTGCTGGCCGACGCGCCGCGGCGCGTGGACGAGATGGTTGCGCGGCAGGAGGGCTTTGCGACATCGGCCGCTGATTTTTTGCCGATGGAACTTGAGCTAAGAGTATTGCGCGCCGCGGCACGCACGTGCGAAGGTTGTCATCTGCATCGTGCAGCGACTCAAACCGTTTTTGGAGAGGGACCGCCGGATGCGAAAATCGTCCTTGTCGGTGAGCAACCGGGCGATCAGGAAGACCTGGCAGGTCGTCCATTTGTGGGACCGGCCGGAGACGTGTTGAACGACGCACTTTCGGCGGTGGGGATCGACCGCGAACAGGTATACCTCACAAATGCTGTCAAGCACTTCAAATATGAGCCTCGTGGAAAGCGTCGGCTGCATAAGAGACCCGACGCCCGCGAGATGTCGGCCTGTAAACCGTGGGTCGAAGCAGAGTTGACGCTACTGCAACCCAACGTGCTCGTGTGTCTTGGGGCCACAGCGGCCCAGCAGTTGATCGGCCGAGACTTCCGACTGACGCAGCAGCGCGGTCGTGCGATCGTTACGCAGTGGTGTGACAATACGATTCCCACTTACCATCCGTCAGCCGTGTTGCGGAACCCGGATCCGATCCGGCGAGAGCGACTTATGGCAACACTTGTGGCCGATCTGCGGGCAGCGAAGACGCATCTATGCTGACGCTGCGGCAAATCGAGGGGTGTTGATCTTAGCCGACGCGGCCACGCGATACGATTCCCGAGTGAAAAGCATGCATTACAGAGGAACTGGAGCGTCTCTCTAGCAGAGCACCTCTACGCGCGGGTTTGGCAGCGCCAAGCACGGGCTGAGAGGGATTCGCAGTCGAATCTCGCCCGCAGTCTAGGCCAGCCGCCCTTGCTGTCTGCTCGACGGCGAAGGCGAGTTTCTCATTGGCCGAATCTAGATCCTTTGAAATTCGAATGCGGCGGCATGTGGCGCGGCGTTTGCGGCCTGGTCAATGGTTCCGGCTGGACTTTATCGATGGGGGTGACGAGCTTTGATTTTCTGTACCAGGGGTTATGAAGGTACGGGTCGGGATAAAGGTTCTTCTTTTTGTCTTCGCGTGTGCTGCTGGAGCGGAGGCGTAGCCGGAGCGGAAGCAGCACACGCGGCGG
>QQVE01000027.1 GCA_003389325.1 Planctomycetota bacterium | reverse complement strand
GTGGCCGATCTCGAATAGATGCCTGAGCGCGCAAGCACGCAGCTCGCCCAAAAAACCGTCGCACCCCGCGTTCCACGACAAACCAACCGACTTGACAACCCAGCGTTCATAGATGCCATGCTCACGCTCGCCGTGAGCATGCGTGAATCGCGTTTTGCTCGCCAGCATGCTCGCACAGGTGCGAGCATGGCACCGCGCAAGCGTGCCTAGTCCAACTGCGCAAACGCTTCCAGGTCGCGCCCCAGCTTGTCGAGCCGCTCGTGCAGCTCTTGCTTGGTGTCGTCCAGGTTGGCCAGTTGTTCGGCCGGTTCGTAGGTGAACATGTAGAACTTCACCTTGGGCTCGGTGCCCGAGGGGCGCACCGCGACGTACGTCCCATCCAACTCGAGGTCGAGCATCACCATGTTGCCGACGGGGCCTTCGAACGGCTCGGGCGATCCGCCCGGCACCAGTTGCGTCAGCGCCTTGAAGTCGCGCGAGCGGGTGACCCTGTAGCCGGCCAATTCCCGCGGCGGGTCGGAGCGGAACCGCGCCATCAGCGTCGCCATCTTCTGCATGCCCTCGGAGCCGGGCAGCATCACCGCGATCTGCGACTCGGCGTGGCAGCCGTATTGCCAGAACAGCGCGTCGAGCTTGTCGTGCAGCGTGCGCCCCTCGGCCTTCTCGCGGGCGGCCAGTTCCGCCAGCAGCATCGCCGCCACCGATGCGTCTTTGTCGCGGCAGTACGTGCCGGCCAGAAACCCGTGCGATTCCTCGGTGCCAAAGATGAAGTGCTCGGGCCCCTTGTCGTCCATCACGCCGGCAATGTACTTGAAACCGACCTGCAGGTCGCCGTAGGTGATCACTCCGTATCCGTCGGCCACGCGCCGCGTGAGCTCGGTGGTGACCAGCGTCTTGATCACGTAGTGCTCGGACGTGATCTTGCCGGCTTCTTTCCAGCGCTCGAGCATGTAGTCGGTTAATAGTGCACCGATCTGGTTGCCCGTCATCGTGGCCCAGGGGCCGGCCGGGTCGCTGGTGAGCGGTGCGGCCAGGCCCATCCGATCGCTGTCCGGATCGCTGGCCAGGATCAGATCCGCGCCCACTTGCTGGGCCCGCTCGATGATGATCGTGAACACGTCCGGATTTTCGGGGTTCGAGACGTGCTTGGGCACGTTCGGAAAGTCGCCGTCGGGCGCCGAATGGGGACCGAACACCTCGATGTCGGTGAACCCGTCGGCCTCGAGGGCCGGCAGCACGTTGGTCGTGCCCACGCCATGCAGCGGCGAGTAGATCAGCTTCAACTCGCGCGGCCCCCCGAATCCCTGCGCGTGCACGGCGGCGATGAACGCCTTGTCGACTTCCTCCTGACACATCACGACCTGGCCTGCGGCCAACGCCTCGGCAAATGGGGTCCGCTCGATTGTGGTGGTCGACATCACGCGATCGATCACGCCTTGATCGTGTGGCGGCAGCAGTTGCCCGCCGGTCGACCAGTAGGCCTTCACGGCGTTGTCGCTGGGCGGATTGTGGCTGGCCGTGACCATGATGCCGCACGCACACTTCTTGTGCCGCACGGTGAACGACAGCTCCGGCGTGCTGCGGTAGCCGTCGAGAAAGTAGACGGTGAACCCGGCGGCGACCATCACCTCGGCGCACAGCTCCGCAAAGTGCCGCGAGCGATGCCGCGTATCGTAGGCGATTGCGCACGACAGCTCCTCGCCGCCGCCGACGCCTTTGACGTAGTCGGCCAGGCCCTGGGCGCTTTCGCCGATTGTGCGATCGTTGATGGCATTGGAGCCGATCGGATACATCTTGCCACGCCGGCCGCCCGTGCCGAAGGGAATGATCGTCCAGAACACGTCGTCGAGCTGCTGAAACTGCTCGCCGGCCAGGTGCTCGGCCACCCGCGGGGCGTATTCGGCGTACCGCGGCTCGGTCAGCCAAATGCGGATGTTTTCCACGGCCCCGTCGGACAGTTTGCCCGCGGTGGCCGCCGCGTCGAGTTGCGAAAGCGCCGTCTGGAGATCGAAAGTTTCGGTGGTCATCCTGAACGAGGCTCCTGGATTAGCGCGCCGGCAAGAGAATTGCGTGTGTTGGTGCCAATTCTGCCCGATTTATCCGCCGCAGCCTAGGGGCAGCCGCGGGGTGAAACGACGTGGTGGCGCGTCGATCGTGAGGATTCTGCCAGCGCGGCGGCGCACGTGCTAGAATTCGGCGCTCGCAGCGCCGCCAGCCACGGGCGAACGCCCAGACCCCATCCGTCCGCCAATCACCAGGAATCGACCGTGAACGAACCGATCATCAGCGTCTCGGGATTACGCGGAATCGTGGGCGATAGCCTGACCCCTGACATCGCCATCCGCTACGCCTGTGCCTTTGCCGCACCGTTGCCCCCCGGGCCGCTGGTCGTCACCCGCGACGGCCGCTCGACCGGCAGCATGCTGGCCTCGGTCGTCTGTGGCGGACTGGCAGCCGTGGGCCGCGATGTGATCGACGCCGACGTGGCGGCCACGCCCACGACGGGCATCCTGGTGCGTCAGCTCGAGGCCGCCGGCGGCATCCAGATTTCGGCCAGCCACAACCCGCGCGAGTACAACGGATTGAAGCTGTTTTCCGCCGAGGGCCGCGTGATTCCGCAGGACTCTGGCGCCCAGGTGATTGAGCGCTACCGCGAGGGCCAGCCGGCCTGGGTCACCTATGAAAACATTGGCACGCAAAGCACGTGTGCCGACTCGATCAGCCGCCACTGCGAACTGGTGCTGGCCACGGTCGACGTCGAGCGGATTCGCAGGCGGCGGTTTCGCGTGCTGCTCGACTCCAACCACGGCGCGGGCAGCCTGGTGGGCCTCAAGCTGCTCGAAACGCTGGGCTGCCACGTCACGCTTTTGGGAGGAACGCCCGACGGGCAATTCGAGCACACGCCGGAGCCCACGGCCGAAAACCTGGCCAGCGTGCTGGCTGCCGTCCCGGCACACCGTTGCGACGTTGGATTCTGTCAGGACCCCGATGCCGATCGCTTGGCCGTGATCGACGAGGCCGGCCGGTATCTGGGCGAGGAGTACACGCTGGCCATTTGTGCCGAGCACCGCCTGCGGCAACAGCCCGGCCCGATCGTGACCAATTGCGCCACCAGCCGCATGGCGCAGGACATCGCCGAGAAACACGGCGGAGCCTACCATCGCGCCGCGGTCGGCGAAGCGAACGTGGTCGACGAGATGCTCCGTCGCCAGGCCGTGCTGGGAGGCGAAGGCAACGGCGGCGTGATCGATCCGCGGGTGGGGCTGGTGCGCGACAGCTTCGTGGGCATGGCCATGTTGCTCGACGCCATGGCCGCGCGCGAGCTGCCCGTCAGCCGGCTGGCCGACGAGCTGCCGCGCTACGAGATCGTCAAGACCAAGGCCGTAATCCCGCGGGCCCGCATCGCGGATGCGATCGAAGCCGTGGCGGGGCGGTTTACCGATGCCGAGCTCGACCGCCAGGATGGGCTGCGGCTCGACTGGCCCGGCAAGTGGCTGCTGGTGCGGGCCAGCAACACCGAGCCGATCGTGCGGGCCATCGCCGAAGCGCCCACGCGCGACGAAGCGGAACGTCTGTGCCGCGAAGCTCAAAGCGTGATGGCCGCCGGATGAATGAACGCCGAGAATTCTCGGTGCGTTTTTCCATGTGGCATTGCCCCGTCGAGCAATTGCGCCTCCCCTGATTTGACAGGGCGGAAACGTGACATAGGTTTCCAATAGCCCGTAGTAGCCGTCCCCCTTGTAGGGCTGGCGAGACGGGCCACGTCACGTTTTTTCTTGTTTCACGTCAGTTTGATTTCGCGAGTTTGGCGGTCGAGTAGCACGCGTTGCTCCTGGGCTACCATCCTCGAAAAGGCAAACCGGCCGCAAGGCCGGGACGCAAAGCCAAGGGCCCTCGCACTTTCGCGAGGGTAGCCGGTTGTCGAAAGGTTCGGTGGTCGCGGGCGTATTGAAGCGCCTTCGATGCGCGCGGGTCACCGCGGGGTTGGTGCGCACCAGCGTACGGCCCCTATACGCACAAAGGAGCCATTCATGCTACTTCACATCAAGCGTTTCCTGACGTCGGAAGATGGGCCCACCGCGGTCGAATACGCGGTCATGCTGGCCTTGATCATTATCGTCTGCCTGGTGAGCATTCAGACCCTGGGCAGCAACACCAGCACGACGTTCAACAACATCTCCAACTCTCTGGGGAGTTAGCTTGGGAGCCGGATGGCTCGGCTTGTCGGCCGGCGTGCTGCTAGGAACGCAACCATGGCCTCTTTTGAATCGCCCGCTGGTGTTTGCATCGTCTCGGCACGAGCGCCGGTCGCGCTTCTGCGGCCGGCAAGTGCGGATCAAACGGCGGCAATGCGATCTTTGCCCACCCATGGCCTAAGCGCGTCTGGTACGACAACCGAGCCATCGGCCTGCTGGTAGTTCTCGAGCAGGGCAACCAGCGCTCGGCTGATGGCGATCGCCGTTCCGTTGAGCGTGTGGACAAAGGCGGTGCCCTTCTCACCCGTGCGAGAGCGAATGCCCAGCCGCCGGGCCTGGTAGTCGGTGCAATTCGACGTGCTGGTCACCTCGCCGTATTCGCCCGACTCACCACGGCCCGGCATCCATGCTTCCAGGTCGAACTTTCTGTACGCCGGCCCGCCCAAGTCTCCCGTCGCCGTATCCACCACGCGATAGGCCAGCCCCAGCCCGTCGAACAGCCGGCACTCCAGCTCGCAGAAGTAGTCGAGCATCGCCTCGCTCTCGTCGGGGAGCGTGAAGGCGAACATCTCGACCTTGGTGAACTGGTGCACCCGATACAGCCCCCGCGCTGCCCGCCCGCCGGCGCCCGCCTCGGTGCGATAACAGTGGCTGATGCCGCAATACTTGATCGGCAGCCGGTCGGCTTCGAGAATCTCGCCCGAGAGCAGCCCGCCGAGCGTGATCTCGGCCGTGGCCACGAGGCTCAAATCGGTGTCGGCGATGCTGTAGATCTGCGTTTCCGGGCCGCGCGGAATGTAGCCGGTGCCGTGCAGGATTTCGTTACGGGCCATGTCCGGCGTAATCGTCGGAGCGAATCCTTCCTTGAGCAGCACCTCGAGCGCGTAGCGCTGCAGCGCCAGCTCGAGCAGCACGGCGTCGTTCTTCAGAAAGTAGAAGCCGTGACCGGCCACTTTGGCTCCGCCCTCGAAGTCGATCAGGTCGAGCTTCTCGGCCACTTCGACGTGGTCGAGCGGCTTGAAGTCGAACTTCGGCGGCTCGTGCTTGCCGCGGCGCAGCTCCAGGTTCGATTCGTCCGTTTCGCCCACCGGAGCGTCGGGATGTGACAGGTTGGGCATCGTCCGCAGGATCGCGTCGGCCTCAGCGGCGATCTGTTCCAACTCCGCGGCCGCGGCCGTGGTCTGCTCGCGAAGCGCCCGGCCTTCGTTCTTGCGGGCCTCGCGCTCTTCGGCGTCCTTGGCCTTGCCGATCGACTTGCTCACGGCGTTGGCCTGGCGATTGAGCTCGTCCACCTCGGCCTGCTTGGCCTTGCGTTGCGCTTCGAGCTCGGCAAAGGCTCGCACGTCGGCCTTCGCGCCGCGGCGGCGGCAGTTCTCTTCAACCAGGTCCAGGTTTTCGACGACAAACTTGCGATCGAGCATGAGACGTTGCGTATCCCTCTGAGAAATTGATCGGGGAAGTTGATCGGGCCCACCCCGCGGGGGCGCGCCGGCTATTTCAGTTCGCCCAGATGCTGCCACAGGTGGGCGCTGCTCTTGATGCCGCGATGAAAGTCGGCCAGGCAGAGCTTTTCGTTGGGGCTGTGCGTGTTGTCGTCGTCGAGCCCCCAGCCCAACAGCAGCGTGTCGACGCCTAGCAATTCGCGAAACGTGCTGACGATCGGAATCGAGCCCCCTTCGCGCATGAACACCGGCCGCGTGCCGAAGCCGTCTTCGATGGCCTGCTCGGCGGCAGCCACGTAGGGGCTGTCGAGCGGCACGACGATGCCCCGCCCGCCGTGGAACTCGGCCAGCTCCATCTCGATGCCCGGCGGACAGAGCTCGGTCAGCCGCGCTTTGAGTGCCGCGGTGATCTTCTTCGGGTCCTGCTCGGGCACCAGTCGAAAGCTGAACTTGCCGGTGGCGGTGGCCGGCAGCACGGTCTTGGCGCCTTCGCCCTGGTAGCCGCTTGTTAATCCGCAGATATCGTAGGTCGGCCGTCCCCAGCGGCGCTCGAGCGTGGAATAGCCCACTTCGCCGTACAGGTCCGAAACGCCGATCTTTTCCATGAACGCTTTTTCGTCGAACGGCAGCTTGGCAAACGCCTCGCGTTCGCGCGCGGTCAGCGGTTCGACGTCTTCGTAGAAGCCGGGCAGGTCCACGGTGCCCGAGGCGTCGATCAGGGCCGAGAGCATCGTCACCAGCGCGTTGGCCGGATTGGCCACGGCGCCGCCGAAGGTGCCCGAGTGCAGATCGCGATCCGGGCCCTTGAGCCGCAACTCGTAGTAGGCGATGCCCCGCAAGCCGTAGGTGATGGCCGGCTGCCCGGCGGCAAACTGGCTGGTGTCGCTTATCACGACGACGTCGCAGGCCAGGCGCTGTTTGTTCGCCGCGATGAACTTGTCGAGGTTGGCGCTGCCGACTTCCTCTTCGCCCTCGATCAGGAACTTCAATTGCAGCGGCAGCTTGCCCGCCGTCTCGATCCAGGCCTCGGCGCTTTTCACGTGCGTGAGCATCTGGCCCTTGTCGTCGGTGGCCCCACGGGCGTAGATGTTGCCGTCGCGCACCGTGGGTTCGAACGGCGGGCTGATCCACTTCTCCAGCGGATCGGGAGGCTGCACGTCGTAGTGCCCGTAGACGAGCACGGTGGGCGCGCCCTCGACCGGCGGCGACTCGGCCACCACGATCGGATGGCCCGCGGTGGGGACGACCTCCACCTCGAGCTTCATGCGGCGGAACTGATCGGCTACCCACTCGGCGGCCTTGGCCACGTCGGCCCGGTGCGTGCTATCGGCGCTGACGCTGGGGATGCGCAACAGCTCGGCCAGTTCGCTTTCGTAGCGCTGCTTGTTGCTGGCCAGATACTCGTCGAGCTGGTTCATGCTGGCATGCGAAATGCTAAGTATTACGGAGTGTGAGGTTGGGGAAGACTGCTGGGGCGCTTCGGCCCGAACGCTCGCCTTGACCGGGGCCCTGCAATATAATGGCTGCGGGTCTATTCGGCTATCGCGTCGGGACAATTCACGAGGTGCACACCGTGGCAGACGAATCCACCAGCGGCGTCGCCGAACCTACCGAACAGACGGTTCTCAAAGAGCGCCCCGCCCAGGACAAGAAGCCCAAGCGGCAACCGAAGTACAACGTCATCCTGTGGGATGACCAGGAGCACACCGTCGACTACGTCGTGGCCATGATGCGGAAGTTGTTTGGGCACCCGATCGAGAAAGGCATTCAGATTGCCATGCAGGTCGACGGGCAGGGCCGTGCCATCGTACTCACGACCACCAAGGAACATGCCGAGCTGAAGCGCGACCAGATCCACGCCTTCGGCAAGGACGATCTCATCGCCGGTTGCAAAGGATCGATGTCGGCCAGCATCGAACCGCTGCCGGAGTAGCCCCCCCTCGCCTCATTCATGACGAAGCTTCGCACGGTAACCCTCGGCTGCAAGGTCAACCAATACGAGACCGAACTGGTGCGGCAGTCGCTGGCCACGGCCGGCTATCAGGACGCCGCCGACGATCAGGTGGCCGAACTCTGCGTGGTCAACACCTGCACGGTCACCTCCGAGGGTGACTCGAAGAGCCGCCAGGTCATTCGCCAACTCGCCCGACGCAACCCCGGCACGCGCATCGTCGTGATGGGCTGCTATGCCACCCGGGCGCCTGAAGAGATTGCCGCGCTGCCGTCAGTCGCCGAAGTGATTACCGACAAGCGCGAGCTGCCCGACTGGCTCACTCGCTGGGGCGTGGCCGACGTGCCCACGGGCATCTCGGGCTTTAGCGGACGCAGCCGGGCCTACGTCAAGGTGCAGGACGGCTGCATGCTCAATTGCAGCTTCTGCATCATTCCCACCGTGCGTCCGCACCTGGCCAGCCGCCCGCTAGCGCACATCACCGACGAAGTGAGCCGGCTCGTCGACGCCGGCCACCGCGAGATCGTGCTCACCGGAATTCATCTGGGCCACTACGGCGTGGAGTGGAGCCGCACGCGTCCCAAGCACGAGTGGCTGCGGCTCTCGCACCTGCTGGAAAAGCTCGCCGCGTTGCCGGGCGAGTTCCGCCTGCGACTGAGCAGCATCGAGGCGACCGAAGTCACGCGCGAGTTGATCGCCGTGATGGCCGCCCACCCGGCGCGAATCTGCCCGCACCTGCACATTTCGATGCAGAGCGGCTCCGACGCCGTCTTGCGGCGGATGCGCCGCCGCTGGGGCAGCCGGCGATTCGTCGACCGCTGCCACCTGGTGCGCGAGATGCTCGACATGCCGGCGCTCACCACCGACGTGATCGTGGGCTTTCCCGGCGAGACGGACCAGGATTTCGACGACACCTGCCGGGTGTGCGAGGAGGTGGGTTTCTCGAAGATCCACATCTTCCCGTTCAGCCCGCGGCGCGGCACGCCGGCCGCAGACATGCCCGACCAGGTCGCTCCGGATGTGAAAGCCGCCCGCGGCCGGGCGCTGGCCGAGTTGGAAACGCGCTTGCGCCAACGGTACTTCGCCGGCCTGCAGGGTCGCCGGCTGGAAGTGCTGGTCGAGTCGGCGGCTGAGACCCCGGGGCGCGTGGTGGGCACCGCCTGCCGCTATGCGCCCGTCGAGCTCCCGGCCGAGGCAGGGTCGATCGGCCGGTTGGCTCGCGTCACGGCGGGTCGCGTGGCCGAGGGCCGCATTCAAGCCGAATAGCGTTAGGCACTTAGGTGGACGTGCCTGCGGACTCCCCGCGTCGGCCCAATCCGTCTGGCGGCCCGCTTGGGCGTTTGCTAGACTCCCGCCCTCATCTTTGGCACCCGCCCAGATCGGTTGCTGTGCGGTGCCACCTTTCATGCGACCCGGCCATCATGGCCAGCGGTGCGGGCAGGAAGCCCCCGCGAAGGACATTTCCAGGGAGTGGATATGCCAGCCAAACGATCTGCATGGCTCGTTGTCGGCGCGCTTGCCGTCATCGTTTCCGGCGGTTGGGCCTCGGCCGCGCCTCCGTGGTCGAAGTTGTTCAAGCAGCTGGAAGCCGATCCCCACCAGCTTTATCCCATCACCGATGCCAACGGTCCGTGGCTGATCACCGCCGCCACGTTCTCCGGCGAGGGCGCCGAAGAGCAGGCCCGGAAGTTGATCTACGAGCTGCGCAAGGAGTACAAGCTGCCGGCCTACTCGTACCAGCGCAAGTTCGAGTATTCGAAGCCCGTGCGCGGCAAAGGGCTCACGCCCAAGGGCGAGGCCCCGCTGATGCGCTACAACCGCGGCGAGGACGTGGTCGAGATCGCCGTGATGGTCGGCGACTTTCCCACCGTCGACGATCCTGAAGGGCAGCGGATCTTGAAGAAGCTCAAGTCGGCCCGGCCCAAGACGCTCGAGGTCGATCCGAAGCAGTCGAACCAGGCCCTGGCCACTTACCGCCGCTGGCAGCAGCAGGCCAAGCAAAAGCTGTTCAAGGACGACGAATCACTTCAGAAGGGGCCGATGGGAGGAGCGTTCATGGTCGCCAACCCCATTCTGCCGCGCGAGTACTTCGTGCCCAAGGGCGTCGACAAGCTGGTGGTCGAAATGAACAGCCAGGTGCCCCACAGCCTGCTCGATTGCCCCGAGCCGTACACCGTCAAGGTGGCCACGTTCACCGGCCACGCCGTCATCCTGGATGCCAAATGCCAGGAGGCCATCGATCGCGGCGAAATGCCCAAAAGCTACCTGGAAGAGGCGGCCAAGAACGCCCACCTGCTCACCGAGGCCCTGCGCCGCAAGGGCTACGAGGCCTATGAGTTTCACGATCGCCATTCGAGCATCGTCACCGTGGGGTCGTTTACCACCGTGGGCTCGAAGCGGCCCGACGGCAAGATCGAGATCAATCCGCGCATCCACGCCATCATGAAAACCTTTGGCCCCGAAACCACGATCGAGCCGGGCAAGCCGCCCCAGATCGGCAAGCCCAAGAAGCTCGCCGGCATCCCCTTTGACATCCAGCCCGTGCCGGTCGAAGTGCCGCGGATGAGCATCAGCAACACCTACGAGCGCACCTCGGGTGCGGTAGCGGACCGGGCCTTCGGGCGATAAAAAAGACGCACGGCGCCGCGCGTTTCGGCGTCGCCGGAGCGTCCGCTCCGGATCGCCGTCGCTATCGCTTCGGAGGAGCGCGCGATGCCGCTCGTCGTGCTGGGCACGAAGAATCGCAAGAAAGCCGCGGAACTGGTCGACCTGCTCGCGCCGGCCGGCGTGCAGGTGCAGACGCTGGCCGACTATCCGCTGGCGCTCGAAGTCGACGAGACGGGCGACTCCTTCGCGGCCAACGCCGCGCTCAAGGCCACGGCGCAGGCCAGGCAACTCGGCGTCTGGGTGCTCGGCGAAGATAGCGGCCTGGTCGTCGACTCACTCGACGGTGCCCCGGGCATCTACTCGGCACGCTATTCCGGTCCCGATGCCACCGACGAAAAGAACAACCAGCGCCTGCTCGCCGAACTCGGCGACACGCCGCTTGCGAAACGCACGGCGCACTACGTCTGCCGGATGGCGCTTTCGGATCCCACCGGCACGGTGCGGGCCGAGTGCGGCGGAAAGTGCTTCGGCCGCATCCGCTTCGAGCCGGCCGGCAGCGCCGGTTTCGGCTACGACCCGCTGTTCGAGGTCGTCGAATACCATCGCACGTTCGGCGAATTGGGCGAGGCCGTAAAGGCCGTGCTCAGCCACCGGGCCCGCGCGGTCGAGGCGTTCATCCCCCTGGTCTGGACGCTGGTGGGCAGCGGGGCCTGGAAGTAGCGGTCGCAGACCGCGGCGAACCGCAGACAGGCCGTTCGGGGCGCGGTAAGGTACACTTTCTGTGCTTTGCCGCCGCTGGGCCCCCGCGTGTATCCCGTCCGGTTCGAATCGTGAGGAAGACCATGCTCCGACGCGCCGCCTTGACGCTCTGTTTGTGTTCCGCTGCCTTGCTGGGAATCGCCCGGGCCGAGCCTCCGGCCGAATGGGCCAAGAGCCACATGTCCGAGTTGCTCGACATCTACCGCGACCTGCATCAGGCGCCCGAGCTTTCGCTGCAGGAAGAGAAGACGGCCGCCAAGGTGGCCACGTTCTGGGAGGAAGCCGGCGCCGAAGTGACGACCGGCGTCGGCGGCACCGGAGTGGTGGGCATCATGAAAAACGGTAACGGCCCCGTACTGATGCTGCGCACGGATCTCGATGCGCTTCCCGTCACCGAACGCACGGGCCTGGTCTATAGCTCGAAGGTGAAAGTGAAGAACACCGACGGCAGCACCACGGGCGTAATGCATGCCTGCGGTCACGACATTCACATGACCGACCTGATCGGCGTGGCACAGTATCTCGGCAGCCACAAGGACGACTGGTCGGGCACGGTAATGCTGATCGCGCAACCGGCCGAAGAACGCGGCGAGGGCGCCCGCAACATGCTCAACGACGGGCTGTTCGAACGGTTTCCCAAGCCCGACATGGCGCTGGCCCTGCACGTCGACGCGACGCTCGAAACCGGCAAGATCGGCTATCGGGCCGGCTACTCGCTGGCCAACGTCGACGCGGTCGACGTCACCATGCGCGGCCGGGGCGGCCACGGAGCCCAGCCGCACACCACGATCGATCCCATCGTGCAGGCGGCGCAACTGATCGTCGCCTTGCAGACGATCGTCAGCCGCGAGATCAGCCCCATCGAGCCGGCTGTCATCACGGTCGGATCGATCCACGGCGGCACGAAGCACAACGTGATTCCCGACGATTGCCACCTGCAACTCACCGTGCGCAGCTTCTCCGACGAAACGCGGACCAAGCTCTTGGACGGCATTCGCCGCAAGGCCAAGGCGATTGCCGATAGTGTTGGAGCGCCCGAGCCCGAAGTGACGGTCGTTGAAGACGAAGCCACGCCGGCGCTGTTCAACGACGAGAAGCTCGTGGCCCGAGTGGCTCCAGTGCTGAAACGCGTGCTGGGCGAGGAGAACGTGGTGGACAACGAGCCCTCGATGGGCGGCGAGGACTTTAGCCGCTATGGCCGGGCGGGCGTGCCGATCTTCATGTTCAGCCTCGGTTCGGTCGACCCGCACCGCATGGCCGGATTGAAGCGGACCGGCGCCGTGCCGTCGTTGCACTCGGCCGTGTACTATCCCGACGCCGAGCAGACCCTGCAAACGGGCATCACGGCCATGGCCTCCGCCGCACTCGACCTGCTAGCGCCCGAGAAATGAGTACCGCCGAACCGAGCCCGTCCCCCTCGACGCACGCCGCCGGATGCTGGCGGCGGCGCGCCATTTGGACCGGTTTGTACGTGGCCGTGATGGCGGCGGTGGTGTTCAGCCTGATTCAGTTTCGCCGCGTGGCGCTCGAGACCATGGGCACACCCGAGGCCCAGGCCGAGTGGCAGGAGTGGCGCGACTCGGAGCCCAACCAGAGCGACGACCTGCCGGTCCAGCGCCGCGCGCCCAAGAGCCCCGAGCCGCCGCTGCTGGTCCTGATGCGCGACCACTTCGCCGTGGTGATGACCGGCGCGATCCTGTTCAGCTCGCTGCTCTACGCCGCGCTAGCCATCGCCGCCTGGGGCGCCTTCGCCCGCCAACGGCCTACGCCTTGAAACGAAGTAGGGCGTATTTCTTCTTGCCGCTGCGCAGCACCATCACGGTTTCGCTGGCCAGGTCGGCGGGGCCGAGTTGGGCGTCGACGTTTTCGACGCGGCGGTTGTTGACGTAGGCCCCGCCCTGGGCCACGGTGCGGCGGGCGTCGCTCTTGCTCCCCGCCAGCGACGCTTCGACCAGGGCGTCGACCACGTTGAGGCCCTCGCCCTCCAAACGCTCGCGCGCCAGTTGCTGGCTCGGCACGTCGGCAAAGATTTCGCCCAACTGGGCATCCGACAGCTCGCTGATCTCGGCCCCGAAAAAAATCTCCGTCGCTCTGCGGGCCGTGGCCAGGCCCGCATCGCCGTGGATCATGCGCGTCAGCTCTTCGGCCAGCCGCTTCTGGCTTTCGCGCTTGCCGGGGTCCGACTCGCGGGCCGCATCGAGCGCTTCGACTTCTTTTTGTTCGAGCTCGGTGAGAAACCGCAGGCACTTGCCGGCGTCGGCGTCGTCGACATTGATCCAGTACTGGTAGAACGCATAGGGGCTCGTGCGCGAGGGCGACAGCCAGACCGTGCCGCTTTCGGTCTTGCCCATCTTGGCCCCGTCGCTCTTGGTCAACAGCGGGCAGGTCAGCCCGTAGAGCTGCACGCTTTTCATCCGGCGGGCCAGGTCGATGCCGGCGGTGATGTTGCCCCACTGGTCGCTCGCGCCCAGTTGCAGCTCGCAGCCGAACTGCTCGTGCAGGTGGACGAAGTCGTAGGCCTGCAGGAGCATGTAGCTGAACTCGGTATAGCTGATGCCCACGTCGTCGCGGCCCAGGCGCGTCTTGACCGAGTCCTTGGCCATCATCACGCTCACCGGAAAGTTCTTGCCCACGTCGCGCAGGAAGTCGAGGTAGCTGAACGAGCGCATCCAGTCGAAGTTGTTGACCAGCTTCGCGCCCCGGTCGCCTTCAAAGTCGAGCAGCATTCGCATCTGGGCCTCGATGCCCGCCACGTTGGCCGCCAGCGCGTCGACGTCGAGCAGGTTGCGTTCTTCGCTCTTGCCGCTGGGATCGCCGATCATGCCGGTCGCCCCGCCCACCAGCGCAATCGGCCGGTGCCCGGCCTTTTGAAAGCGGCGCAGCATCAACAGCGGAATCAGGCTTCCCACGTGCAGGCTGTCGGCCGTGGGATCGAATCCGGCGTAGAGTGTGCGGCTTTTCTCGCCCAGCCAGGCGGCCAGCTTTTCGTCGGTCTGTTGGTGAACCAGGCCGCGCCACTTCAAATCGGCGATGATGTCTTGCAACGGGGTCCTTTCGGCGAGAGCAGAGCAGGGGAGTGCAGCGCGACTAGCGCCACATGTCGTCATCGGCAAACGGATGGGCCGGGCCCGTAAGCTTCGGCTTGGGCAGCGCCTTGAGCGCCTGCTCGGCCAACCGCAGGTCCTCGCGGGTGGCGATCTTTAAATTGACCGGCGAGCCGGGCACCACGGTCACGGCGTGCCCCAGGGCCTCGACGAGTTGGGCATCGTCGGTGGCCGCCGGCTTGCCTCGCTGGGCGTGGGCTTCCATCAACAGCTCGCGGCGAAACACCTGCGGTGTCTGCGCCTCCCAGAGTCCCTCGCGGGAGACGGTTTCGGTGATCTTGTGGTCCGAGCTGACACGTTTCAGCGTGCCGGCCACGGGAATGGCGAAGATCGCGGCGCCCGACTTCTGCGCGGCCTCGAAGATCGTATCGACCCACACGTCGGCCAGGCACGGTCGGGCGGCATCGTGGACGCAGACAAAGTCGACGTCCGGCTTGACGTGAGACAGGGCCTTGCCGATCGAATCGGCCCGCTCGGCCCCGCCCAGCACGACGTCGATGCCCAGGATCGCCGTGTTGGGGGCGAACTTGAACTGGAAGTACTCCTGGTCGTCGGGCGAGATGACCACGATCGTCTGCTTGACGTCCGAGCGATTGACGAACCGTTCGGCCGAGTGCAGCCAGACGGCCTTGTTGGCCAGGGGCGCAAACGGTTTCTTGTAGTTCTTGTCGCGAAAGCGGCTGCTGCGCCCCGCCGCCGCCAGAATCACCGCAAACTTCGCCACGGCACGCGTCCTCGCCCGAAGTGCCTGTCCAGAGAGCCCAAGCGGTCATTTTCCGCCTTGTCCGGAGGGCGTCAAGCAGCCGGCTGCCGGCTTGGGGACGAATTGGCTCGGCACATGAATGTGCCGGCTAACACAACAATCGCACGAAAAAAGCCCGGCGAGTGCGGAACTCGCCGGGCTTCGGGTGCTTGCGGGCAGCTTAGTTGTCGTACTTCATCATGATCTCGGGGGCTTCGATGCCCTGGATGGACTTGAAGCCGCCGTCGGCGATCGTCTCGCCGAGCTTCGTGATCGTGCGGAAGTAGCGGTCGCTGGGACGCTCGCCGGTCATCTTGCGGGTGAGCTCCTGGCAGAACACGTCGGCGGCCTGACGCACGACTTCGTCGGCCTGTCCGGCCGCGTAGAGCGAGGTGCAGAGGATCGTCACGGCGTCCTGCAGCCGCTGCGACAGCTCGGACATCCGGCACTGCCGGTCGGCCAGCCCCAACTGGTGCTTGCTCATCGTGCCGGAAATTTCGCGCGGCGACCGTTGCAGGAACGTGGCGGCGAAATCGGCATGGCGACGCAGGCTCTCGGGCATGGTCGGCAGTTGCGGCCGCGACTTGGGACGCATGTACTGCCCGGCCAGCCACTTGCTGTAGTTGGCCATCGGGCCCTTGAGCGCCCACAGGTGGGACGGGTTGCCGAGGTTCGGCTTCTTGATGCCGGCGGCGTGCAGGGCCTTGCCCACCGGCTCGAAATACTCGGTGCCGTGGTTCTTCACCAGCGACTTGAAGAAGGCCATCGAGAGCATCTCGCCCTCGCCCTCGTAGATGCAGGGGGCCAGGTACTCGTGCACGTTGTCGCCGAACACGTGGCCGTGCAGGAAGGAGCGGCCGCCGTGCGTTTTCATCAACAGCTCGATGGCGGCCTCTTTCTGGGCTTCGCTACCGAACACCTTGGCGATCACGCATTCCATTTCGCCGCGATAGCCTTCGTCGATCAGGCCGCCGCCCCATTGGACCAGCGCGTCGCAAGCGACGATCATGCCGGCGATCTTGCCCAAACGGCGCTGCACCAGCTCGCGGGTCGCGATCGGGGCACCGTAAGTTTTGCGGTAGTGAGCCCAGGGGATCATGCTGGCCATCATCAGCCGCATGGTGCCGGCCGCGTTGGCACACAGCGAAATGCGGCCCAGGTTCAGGCCGTGGTAGGCGATCGTCAGACCGTCGCCCCGCGTGGGCGTCAGCAGGTTTTCGGCCGGAACACGCAGGTCCTTGAAGCTGATGCCCTGGTTGTACGTGTGCTTCAGGGCGTACAGGCCGTACTTGCGAAGCTGAAAGTGCTCGTTCTCGTGCTCCGGCAGGTCGACGACCAGCACGGCCGGCTTCTTGTTGATCAAGCACACCAGGCCGATCGTGCGGCCGGGCACGACGTTGGTGATGAACAGCTTCTCGCCGTTGACGACGTACTCGTCGCCGTCGAGCACGGCTTCGGTCTTCAGAGCCGTCAGGTCCGATCCGGCGCCCGGCTCGGTCAGCGCGAAGGCGCTCAACCGCTTGCCGCTGGCCAGATCGGGCAGGAACTTCTGCTTTTGTTCGGGATTGCCGAACGTGCGCACCGGGTCGACCGCGCCGATGCAGCCGTGCACCGAAGCCAGGCCGGCCACGGTGGGATCGACCATGGCCATCTTGCTCAAAAAGCCCGCGAAGGCGGCAAAGGGCGATCCCGATCCGCCGTATTCCTTGCTAACCAGCAGACCCCAGTAGCCGGCCTCGCCCAGTTCGTCGAGCACGCTCTGGGGGACCTTGCGATTCTCGTCGAGGTTCGTGCCGGCTTTGACGTGCCGCGACATCACGTCGATCGAGTCGTCCATCACCTTCTGCACGTCGGCCGGCGGAGCCTTCGCCTTGCTCTGAAACAGCGAGACCGGCAACTCGCGATCCCACACGGCGCGGTGCACCGGGCTGTTCTTCGTCTGAAAGCGTTTGGCAAACAGCTCTTCAACCTGGTCGTCCGCCTTATCGACGGCTCCCATGCGGCGTGCTTCGTCCTCACTCTTGCCACCCAGTTTGAGCGCGGTTTCGGCGAAGGATGCCTTGTTGTCCTGATCTTCGACGCTGGCGTCGCGCCGCTCGGTTTGCGTTTGAGGATTCATGACGAACTCACGGGTTTGGATGTGTTGGACAGACTCTTGTTTTATACCCTACCGTCCGAACGGTCGGTAGCTACCTTTATTGAGTATACGGTTACCCCACGTCAGGAGTACATGGCCTCGATCTCCTTGGCGAAGTTCTTCATGATCACGTCGCGCTTCAGGCTCAGCTTGAACGTCAGCTCGCCGGTCTCGGGCGTCAGCCCGCGCGACAGCAGCGTGAACTTGCGCACGTGCTCGGAGTTCGACACGTCGGCCAGGCGCTCGTTGATGCGCTGCTCGTACAGGGCGTACACGTCCGGATGCGCCACGGCCTGCTCGGCGGTCAGCACCGGAATCTGCCGCTTGATGATTTCGGCCTTCAGCGCCTCAGGCTCGGGAACGATCAGCGCGGTGAGGTAGTTGCGGTCATCGCCGATCACGACCGCCTGGGCGATTAGCCCGTCGGCGGTGAGCAGACCCTCGATGTAGGTGGGGGCGATGTTCTTGCCGCCGGCCGTGACGATGAGCTCTTTCTTGCGACCGGTGATCTTGAGGAAGCCGTCTTCCATCGCCCCCAGGTCGCCCGTGTGCAGCCAGCCGTCCTTGATGGTCTCGGCCGTGTCCTCCGGCATGTTCCAGTAGCCGACCATCACGTGCGGGCCGCGGGTGAGCACCTCGCCTTCGTCGGAGATCTTCACTTCCACGCCGTCGATCGGCTTGCCGACCGTGCCCACGCGATGGTCTTCCATCGTGCCGGTGCTGATCACCGGCGAGCTTTCGGTCAGGCCGTAGCCCTGCACGAGTTGGATGCCGTGGTCGAGGTAGTACTGGTTGACGTGGTCGGGCAGCGCCGCCCCGCCCGCGCAACACATTTTCATGCGTCCGCCGAAGGTAGCCTGAAGCGCGCCGGGCGCGTCGGCCACGCCCTTCTCTTGCAGCGTGCGCATCACCTTGTCGAAGAAGTAGGGCACGCCGTTGAGGTAGTGCGGCTTGAGCGCCTGGCAATCGGAAATGATCTCCTCGCGGCTGGCACACAGCGCCAACTCGCCGCCGGCGGCAATCCACAAATAGTAGTCGGTGGTGCGGGCAAAGATGTGCGACAGCGGCAGCCAGTTGAGCCGCACTTCGCCCGGCTCGACCGTGAAGGCCTTCATCACGGCCTGGCAGTTCGACGTCAGGTTGCGATGCGACAGCATCACGCCCTTGGGTTCGCCGGTCGTGCCCGAGGTGTACAGGATCGTCACCAGGTCCTCGGGCTTGGTTTCGGCAAGCGCCGCCTTCTCGAGCTCCTTGCCCTCGTCCTCGCTGCACTCCTCGGCCAGTTGCCACAGCGAGCGAATCTCCTGCCCGCCGATCTCGACCTCGGTGCAGGGATCGAACGAAACGTATTCGACGCCTTTGGGCAAATGCGAGGTCGCGGCGGCCAGCTTCTTGGCCTGGTCGGGGCCCGACACGATGACCAGCTTGGCGCCGCTGTCGGCAATCTGCCAGGCGATCTGCGGACCGGTCAGCGTGGCATGCACGGCCACGTGGATGCCGCGGGCCAGGTGCACGGCCAGATCAGTGACGATCCACGCGTAGCGATTTTCCGAGGCCTGCACGACGCGGTCGCCGGGCTTGACGCCCAGCTTTGCCAGAGCCGCGGCGGTGCGCCGGACCTTGGCGGCGACTTCGTTCCAGGTGCGCGTGGTGATCTCGCCTTCCTGGCGAAAGTGGATCGCCGGTTTGTCGCCGTCGGCCTCGACGCGCTGGGCGAACAGGGAAACGATCGTTTCAGGAGACGCAGCATGCATGGCGATACCTGGTTCGAAGGACCCGAATTGAAAGCGCCGGCGGCAGAAGTGGGGGACCCGCCGCCCATCAGGATACCAATAGAAAAAACCGATTGGTAGCGCGCGCACCGGCGACAGCGGCAAATTTTTGCGATCAGAGAGCCGCGCAGTCAACACACTGGCCCGAAGCGCGAGCGAGGGTCTTGTCGGCTCAGACGATTAGACGACCCTCGCTCGCGCTTCGGGCTGGTAAGAGTGCGAGCATGCCGGTCGTCACTTACACACGCTCGAAGATCGTGGCGATGCCCTGGCCGACGCCGATGCACATCGTAGCCAGGCCGATACTGGCGTCGCGATCGATCATGTTGTTGATCAGCGTCGTGGTGATCCTTGCGCCGCTAGCACCCAACGGATGCCCGATGGCGACCGAACCGCCGCGGACGTTCACCTTGTCGAGATCGAGCTTCAGCATCCGCAGGCACGCTAGCGCCTGGGCGGCGAACGCCTCGTTGAGCTCGATGACGTCGATGTCCGAGAGTTGCATGCCGGCCCGCTTGAGCGCCTTTTTCGTCGCCGGCACCGGACCGGTGCCCATCACGGCCGGATCGACGCCCACCACGGCCGTGGCAATCACTTTCACCAGCGGCTTGAGACCCAACTCCTTGGCCTTCTCTTCCGACATGACCAACAGCGCGGCGGCACCGTCGTTCAGCGGCGACGAGTTGCCCGCGGTCACCGTTCCCATGCCTGGCATGAAGGCCGGCTTGAGGGCCGCCATCGATTCCAGGCTGGCGTCGGGGCGCACGCACTGGTCGAAGTCGACCAGGATCCGCTCGCCGGCTTCGTCGCGGCCGTAGACGGGAATCATCTCGCGCTTGAACTCGCCCTTGGCCTGCGCGGCGGCGGCCAGTTGATGGCTCCGCAGAGCGAACTGGTCCTGCTCTTCGCGGGAGATGCCTTGCGTTTGGGCCAGGAACTCGGCCGTGACGCCCATGGCCAGCGCGCCCTTCGAGGTGCGGTGGAACAGCTTGGGATTCAAGTTGATGCCTGCATCCATCGGCAGGTGTTGCATGTGTTCCAGGCCACCGACGATCTGCACGTCTTCGAAGCCCGCCATGATGGCGTGCGAGGCCTGGTTGATCGCCTGCAGGCTGGAACCGCACAGCCGATTGACGGTCGTGCCGCCGGTGTGCGTGGCCAGCCCGGCCATCAGTCCTACGACGCGGGCCGCGTTGAGACCCTGCTCGCCCTGCTGCTGGGTGTTGCCCAGCACGACGTCTTCAATTTCGTCGGTGTTGATGCCGCTGCGCTCGACCAGGGCCTGGACCACTTCGACGGCCAGATCGTCGGAGCGGACCTCGCGAAAGACGCCCTTGTCTTTGTGGGCCCGGCCAACCGGGGTGCGTACGCAATCGACAATGACAGCGCTTTTCATCGGGCTACCTACCTCGCGGTTTGAGTATCGGAGGCGCGCCGCGGCGGGCACGCGTCGTGGGTCTCTAAAGAATTGTACCTGCCACTACAAGTCGTAGAACTTCTTGCCCGTCTTGGCCATATCTTCCAGCATCGGGGTGGGCTGTGCCCGCGGGCCCAGGTGCTCGAGCGGCTTGAGCAGCTCGATGATCTTGGCCGCCCCCAGCGTATCGGCCCAAAACAGTAGTCCGCCCTTGAACGGCGGGAAGCCGACGCCGAAGATCAGCCCCAGGTCGACGTCGCGCGGGTCGCGCACCAGCTTCTCCTCGAGGATCCGCGTGGCTTCCAGCACCATCGGCAGGAATAGCCGATGCGTGATCTGGTCGGGCGTGAACTTTTCCTGCTTGCGGATGTAGGTCTGGACGATCTTGTCGGCTTCGGGGTCGGGCGTGCCGCGGCCCTTCTTGCCCTGGTAGGCGAAGAAGCCGGCGCCCGACTTCTGCCCGAGTCGACCGGCCTTGACCATCGCCCCCAAGATCGGCGAGCCCACGGTGCGATCGGGAAACGCCTCGTACATCACGCGGCCGGCGTGAAACGCCGTGTCCAGGCCGACCACGTCGTACAGCGTGATCGGGCCCATCGGCATGCCGAAGTCCTTGGCCGCCCGCTCGATGTGCTTGACCTGCGCGCCGTCGGAGATCAGCTCGAGCGCTTCGTTCATGTACGGCAGCAGCAGCCGGTTGACCAGAAAGCCCGGCCCGTCGTTCACCACGATCGGCGACTTACCGATCTGCTTGGCATAGGCCACGGCCGTGGCGACCGTTTCGTCGCTGGTCTTCTCGCCGCGGATGACTTCCACCAGTGGCATCCGCCGCACCGGGTTGAAGAAGTGAATGCCGCAGAACCGCTCGGGGTGCTTGAGGCCGTTGGCCAGCTTCGTGATCGGAATCGTCGAGGTGTTCGAGGCCAGGATGGCATCGGGCCGCATCTGCGGCTCGAGCCGGGCAAAGAACTCTTTCTTCGCTTCGGGCTTTTCGATGATGGCCTCGATGATCAGATCGCACGGGGCAATCTCGGCGTCGACCGTGGCCGGATTGATCAGCCCGGCGAACTTCACGGCCTTGCCGGCGTCGGGGCCCTTGGTCAGCTTGTCGTAGGCGACCTCTTCGAGCACCTGCTGCACGCCGTTGGAAATGGCCGCGGGCACGGCGTCGGTGAGCATCACCGGCAGGTTGCGCTTGAGCGTCGCGGCGGCGATGCCCTGGCCCATGATGCCGGCCCCCACCACGCCGACCGACTTGATCTCGGCCGGCTTCACGTCCTTGCGGTCGATGCCCTTGTCTTTCTTGTTGCGATCGGTGAGGAAGAAGATGTTGATCAGCGCGCGATTGATCGGCGAGCCGAACAACTCGGCCATGGCCTGGGCCTCGGCCTTGCCCGCGCTGTCGGCGTCCTGGCCGGCCGATTCGAGCATCAGCTCGAGCGCCACTTGCGGCGCCGGGTACTTGCCGCCGGTCGCTCCCTGAATCACGGCCGACGCCGTGGCGCCCAGGAAGCCCAACTCGGTGTCGCTGATATCAACCGGGCCTGCCCACACTTCGCGGTCCTGCTTCCAGTCGCCCGATTTCTGCTCGGCGCGAATCACGTTCTTGGCCGCCTCGAGCAGGTGGTCCGAGGGCACGAGGTCGGAGATCAGCCCCATCAGCCGCGAGGTCTCGGCATCGATCGATTCGCCGCCGGTCACCAGCTCGATGCCGTTGGCCAAACCCAGCACGCGGGCCGAGCGCACCGTGCCGCCCCAGCCGGGCAGCAGCCCCAGCTTCACTTCGGGAAAGCCGAACGCCGCTTTCGAATCGCTCGACATCACGCGGCGGTCGCACCACAGCGCCAATTCGGCACCGCCGCCGACGCACTGGCCGACGATCGCCGTGACGGTGACAAACGGCATCTTCGACAATCGCTGGAAGAGCGTGCGGCCGTTGTCGCACATGGCCGCGATCTGATCCTTGGGCGCGTCGATGTTGGCCACGAACTCGCGGATGTCGGCACCCACGATGAACACGCCCGGCTTGCCGGAGCGAATCACCAGCCCGGCTAGGTCCTTGCGTTTTTCCAGCTCGTCGAAGTTCTTTTCCAACTCTTCGAGTAACGCACGCGAGAGCACGTTGGCGCTGCCGCGCGGGTCGTCGAGCGTGAGCACCGCGATATCGTCTTCGATGCTGAGGGTCATGAAGCCTGGTTCGGCCATGGTTCGCTTGCCTTTCCGATGGCGACCGGCGGGTCGCAAATTGACGAGGGGACGCCCCAGGGGCGACTGCGGCGCCGCAAGAGAAAATGCTCTGCCACAAAGTCTTATTGATACCGCCCGGCGCAGGCCCTCACAAGTGGCCCGGGCGATTTGACAAACCTCCGCCCGATGTCTCATCTTACAGGCATGATCGCCCCTCGCCGCACACATGACCCCGCAGCGTGCTTGCTCGCACACCCAGGCTCAGCACGCCTGGCAAATCGTGCCAGGCCCCGCTTGCCGGTGGTGGCCGCATGGCTGCTGCTGGTGTTCGCGGCCGCCACGGTCCAGGCGGCAGACAAGCCCGACACCGTGAGCATGGTGGTCGACTACGGTGACGGGGTGCAGGTGCATTTCACCGCACTGCCCTGGCAGGATTCGATGACCGTGCTCGACGCGATCGACGCCGCCGCAAAGCACCCCCACGGGGTCAAGTTCGAGAAGCGCGGGCGCGGCACGGCCACGCTGGTAACGGGTATCGGCAAGCTGAAGAACGAGGGAAGCGGCAAGAACTGGCTCTACTCGGTCAACAAGAAGGACGCCGACGTGGGCGTGGGGGCCTATCGCCTCGAGCCCGGCGACGCCATCTTGTGGGAGTTCAAAGCATACGACTACAATCGGTGAGCGGCACGACGGGACGTTTCCACTCGGTCGCACCGGCGCTGCACCCGCGGCGTGCGATTCTCTTGATGCAATGAGGAGCAGGTGACGTGAAGCGAGATCAAGCGATTCGGACGGCCGTGTTCGTGGCCCTGGTGGCGCTGGCCGTGGCCGTGCGGCTGGTCAGCGAAACGCCGAACTTCAACGCCGTGACGGCCGCGGCGCTGTTCGCCGGCTTCTACTTCCGCAGCCGGCTGACGGCGGTTTGCGTGCCGCTATTGGCCATGTCGATCAGCGATGTCTTCCTGGGCGGCTACGGCATGGCGATGATGGCCGCGGTCTACGTCTCGCTGTTCGTGCCCATTGCCTGGCGCAGCGTCTTGCGGCGCGGGCTTTCGCCACTGTCGGTCGGTTCCGGCGCGGTCTCCTCGTCGCTCGTGCACTACGGCCTGTCGAACCTGGCCGTGTGGTACTTCTGGTATCCGCACAATTGGGAAGGACTGGCCCGGTGCTACGCCGTGGCCGTGCCGTTCTTGGCCAACTCGCTGGCCAGCAACGTGCTGTTCGCCGCCGGCTTCTTCGGCCTGTATGCGGCAGTCACGCAACTGGGCGCAAAGCCGACCACCCAGCTCGTGCCCGAGGCCGCCTAACCCCGCGCTCCCTACGGCGAACCGGCGGCGTCCTGCTGCTCGCGGTACCACAATTGCCACGAGCGTGCGCGCTCATCGGTGCTCAGCGCGCGGCCATCGGGTGTTGCCGTGACGTCGCGGCCGGCGATGCGCTCGAGGCTTTCCATGGCCGCGATCTGCACGTCCATCTCGTCGTCGAGCTGGCCCATCAGCACGGGCATGAAGGCCGGATCGGCGACGTCGCCCATGGCCTGGGCGGCGCGAATCCGCACCGCCGCGTCCGCGTCGGCCGCCATTTGGGCAAGTTTTTCGGCGGCCTGCTGCCGCGCGGCAGCGGGCAGATTGGCCTGCCGGATCGCGGCCACGGCTTCCTGCATCTCGGTGAGCCGCCGCGACGTGTCGGCGACGACGGCCTGTGCGTGATCGAGCTGCTCTTGGGCACCATCGATGAGTTGGTGCGCTTGGGCAGTGGCGGCCAGCGCCGCGTCGTTGATCTCGCCGTGCTGGGCGATCCACTCCTGCCGCAGCCGCTCGATGGCCGCCTGGCGACCCCTGGCCACCGATTCGACGGTATACCTGGCCGCCGGCGCCCACCGCCGGCCCAGTTGTTCGGCGGCCGCTTGTTGCACTTCCGGGCTGCCCTGCGACATGGCCACCAGCAGCAGCGGGCCGGCTTGCTCGAGCGGTCGATCCTCGAGCGAGGCAATCGCCTGCAACTGCGCCGCGCGTCCGGCGGCCCGGGCCGCGGCTTGCGCGTCGGCTACCGAGCGCTGGGCCAGATCGCGTCCATAGGCCTGGGCGTCGTCGGCCATCGCGGCGGCGGTCTGCTGCACGTCGGCGCCGGTTTCGACCGCCGTGGCCTGCACTTCATCGCGGAGCGAACGCGCCGCGTCGGTGGCCGTGGCCGTGGCCTCCTGCAACTCCCGGCCGCGCTGTTGCAGGCGGTTGACCAGGTCGCGGGCTTCGTCGTAGGCGTGGCCGGGTGCGGCATACTCGTCGTCGGTCATGCCGGCCGCGGAATCTTCGGCGCCGGTTTCCGATTCCGGCGCTTGGGCCAGAAACGGGTTGTGCGTGGGATCGGTCTTACAGCCGGAGAGCAACGGCGCGAGCGTGAGCGTGCAGAGCAGCGCGAGAGCGTGGCGGCAGCGAAACGGCGCCGCGGCCCATCCTGGGGAGGCGTTCATGGCAAATCCTTTTGCCTTGGAGAAAGGGCGAAATGCGAATCGTGTTTGGGTGAAGGGTGACGTCCTGTCTCCCCGGGGCGTTAATCGGCTTCCAGCGTCTCACTCGACGCCGCCGGAGGACCGGTCTGGAGCACTTCCTCGATGGTCGGCAGCTCCGTGTTGACCATTGCGGCCAGCTCGGCGTCGGGCGTCTTTTCCTGGTCGTCGAGATCGCGATAGAGCGAGTAGATCGTGCCGTACAACTTGCGGATGTAGGTCTCGGCTTCGCCGTTGGGGGCCGACTTGGCCAGGCCCTTGAGCCCCTCGTAGGCGCTGTCGAGCGAGTACAGCAGCACGCGGCGCGAGGGTTCCCGATCGGCTTCCTCGGCCTGCTGGACCTCGCGCTGACAATTTTCGATGGTCTGCCGACCGATGGTGGCGGCGATCTGTTGCACGTCGATCTTCGAGCCAGCCGGATAGTTCAGTTCGCCGAGCAGCCGCGCCATCGAACAACGCAGCGACAGCCGCGACTTAGGATTAGTGGCGATGGCCGTAAATGCCTTGACCACTTCACCGTTGGGGCCCGGATGGCCGATCTCGGCCAGCACCTCGGCGGCGCTACGCCGCATGAAGGCGTGGGCCGAGGCCGAGCGCCCCGCCGGCGGATCGGTCTCGTTGACGATCTGCAGCATCGCCCCGGCAACCGCGCCGATTTGGTTCTGCGGAATCGCCCCTTCCTGAGCGAATCGCTTCAGGCCGATCAACGTCGCCGGCTTGAGATAGTCCATGCTCGCCGGAGCCCGCGTCAGCACCAGCATCAGCTTGGGCAAGGCCTCGGGCAGCGGCTTGACGTTCTCTTCAGTAAGCTCGCCCAGGAACAGCATGGCGTTGTACTTCGCCGCCGGCGAATACGACCCGCTTGTGGCCACGCGGAACAGACCATCCAGCAGCATCTTGTTGACATAGTCCAGCGCCGGGTTCTTGTTCACGCCGCGAACGAGGTTCTTGTATCCCTTGGCACGTACGTCGGGCACCTGGTCGCCGGTCGAGGGCTTCATCATGATCGTCACGACGTCTTTGTAGAAGTTCGTGAGCGTTTGCTTGTCCTGGGCGCTCAGCCTCCCGGCCATGAAAATCCGACGCACGTCGTTCGGCATCACACGCTGTTGCGCCTGAGCCCGGGCCACCAGGGGCGAGAGCGCAACGATTGCGGCGCACAGCAGGATGGATACCTGCACACCGATTGCGGAGATGCGCGTGGGGAGCCCGTGCATGAAACTGCGAAACCTCTCTGACCGTATCCCCCAAAAGGCGGCGTGGCGGACGCACGCAAACCGAAAGGACGCTTGGGGTTTGATAGATTTCTACCCTCGTTAGGATACCAAGACGGCGCCGAATCTGTCAAGTTGTACAGGTTCGCCCCGGGCGACCCAGCCCCCCGCGGCTGGGTCGCGCCAAGTGCTGCCTGCTAAGCCGCTTACGCTGCGTGCCAGCACGCCCGTGACGATCGACGCCGACAGGCCCCGGGATCGCGCCTGGCCAGCGCTTGAGAAACGTCTGGAGAAAACCCGCCCATGACGCTGCTCTACTACGACCCCCTGTTTCTCCAGCACCAGACCGGCACGCATCCCGAGCGCCCCGAGCGTTTGGTGCAGGTCATGCGGCATCTGGAGCGCACCCGGCTCGACAAGCGTTGCCGCCGGCCCGACTGGCAGCCGGCCAGCGCCGAGCGGCTGTCGCGCGTCCATACGCCCGAATATCAGCAGTCAGTCGAGGCGTATTGCCGTGGGGGCGGAGGGCGTATCGAGATCGATACCCGGGTGAGCGAAAAGTCTTGCGACGCGGCGCGGCTGGCGGCCGGCGCCGCCTCCGACGCGGTCAAGCGTGTCGTTTCCGGCGAAGACAAGCAGGCCCTGTGCCTGGTGCGGCCGCCGGGGCACCACGCCCTGCACGACGCTCCGATGGGCTTCTGCCTGTTCAACAACGTGGCCGTGGCCGCGCACACGGCGACCGACGAGTTGGACGTCAACCGCGTGCTGATCGTCGACTGGGACGTGCATCACGGCAATGGCACGCAGGCGGCCTTCTGGGAGGACCCGCGCGTGGCGTTCCTGTCCATCCACCGCTGGCCTTTCTATCCCGGCACGGGCCGGCCCGACGAGACGGGCACCGGCAAGGCCCTGGGTACCAAGCTCAATCTGCCGGTCGAATTCGGCACCGCGCGCGAGGCCTACTTCGACACGTTCCGCACGGGCTTGGAGCGCCTCGCCGCGCAGACCAAGCCCGAGTTGGTGATCATCAGTGCCGGTTTTGACGCCCATACCGACGATCCGGTCGGCTCGCTGGGCCTGGAGACCGAAGACTTTGCCCGGTTGACCGAGACGGTGCTCGACGTGGCCGACACCTACGCCGGCGGCAAGGTCGTCAGCGTGCTGGAGGGCGGCTACAACACCGGCGTGCTGGCCGGCTGCGTCGCGGAACATCTTGAAGGTTTGCTGGCCCGGGAAGCGGGGCAAGAAGGCTCCTGACTGCGCGGCGCGGATGTGCGACTCGGCGCGATTGCTCCGGGCGTTCCTGTGGAGCGGAAACGTCTGCCGAGAAGGTTGATTCGGCTCATAGCGAACGGCGCGTTCGGCGCGCGCGTTCTTTGACGGCTAGTCGGGCGCGGCGCCGCCCGGCGCTCGATCCTTGTCGCTGATTCGCTCGCTAGCGTCCGCGTTTCTGGTCGATGGCTGATGATGACTTTTGCGCCGCGACACGGACCGCCGCGGCGTTGCCACGGATGCACCCTTCGGACCTGCGATGGATCGTAACACGCTTGCCGCATGCGCGCTCTGCGTCGCGCCCTGGCTGTTGGGCGCGGGCTGCGATTCGGGCCAAAGTGCCCCGGCTGTGCCTGCGCCGTCGCCGCTCGAAGAGTTGCAGCAGGCGGCCCCAGGTGCCTGGCGTCCGCCCACCGCCGAGCCGGTCGAGGTGGCCCAACGCGAAACGCCCGAAGCCGATCCTTACGCGCCCCCCGCGAGGCTTCCGGGCGTGGATGCCGCGGCCGTCGAGAGCGCTCCGGTCGATCGTGCTCCCGCGCCGCTCGAGGCGCCCCGCGAATCGCCCGCCAAGGCGAGCGAGCCTGCGCCCGCGGCCGAGCCCGCCGCGTCGTTGCGTCCCACCAGCTTCGCCCCGCCCTACGCGGGCAGCCGGCGCCTGCCCTCGGCGTCCGAGACCGTGGAGCCCACCGGCGAGCGACGGATCAGTGGCGAAGTGACCGCCGCCATCAAGCAGGCGGGGCGCCGCGTGCGGCACGGCTTCCGGCTGGCCGAGCGCAATGCGATCTACCTGGCCAAGGGCGAGTTCGTGGCGGCGCTGGAACTGCTGGCCCAGGCCAACGACCTGGCGCACGACTCGCGGTTCTACTCGCGGAGCCTGGTGGAAGGGTTGGCCGCTCTCGAGGAAAGCCGCGACTTCGTCCGCGCGCGGCCCGGCGGCAAGCCGCTCGACGTGGCGCGCATCGCCAGCGGTCATCGCACGCCGATCGCCAAGGGCCAGCCCGCCGACGGGCTCACGTCCACCGCGGCCCTGCGGCGGTACCACGACTTCGCGCTCGAGCGGCTGGCCACCGCGGCCGCCGGCGATCCTTGCGGATCGGCCGCACTGTTCGGGCTGGCCAAAGTCGCCCAGACCGACATCGACGGCAGCCTCGCCGAGCATCTGCAAGGCAACGACCGGGCCCAGGTGCTGTTTCGCGCGGCGCTGGTGGCCGATCCGGGCAACTACCGCGCGGCCAACGAATTGGGCGTGATCCTGGCTCACGATGGCGACCTCGAAGGCGCCCGGGAGCTGTTGTCGCGCAGCGCCGCGATGCGACCGCACCCCACCACCCTGCGCAACCTGGCGAGCGTCCAGTCGAAGCTCGGCCAGGGCATGCTGGCCGAAAAGTCGCTGGGCCAGGCGGCGCAGCTCGAGATGCAGGGCGCTGGTCGCGGAGGACCCGCGGTGACTTGGGTCGATCCGGCCACGTTCGCCCACACCAAGCCCGCCAGCGACGCCGCGACGCCGCCGGCGGGCAAAGCTCCGGCCGCGGCGCCGCCCGTGGCCGCCGGAGAGCAACCGACCGTCACTACAGCCCGCGGCGGCGTCGCCGATTGGCTGCCCTGGAATCCCCGCCGCTAAAGGTAGAGCACCGATGAAGCGCGTGCCCGTCACCTGTTTGCGTTTGTCACGTGGAGACACCCAGCGAGCGTCCATCCTGAAGCGCTGCTGGTGGACGGGTACTTCGGCGGCCGCCGCGGGCGTGTTGTGGGGACTGGTCGTGTTGGCGGGCGGCGGGGGCGACGTTTCGCCGGGGCGCGAGACCGCGCCGGCCGAGCGGCCGGCGGCCCAAGAGAGCGCGAGCCATTGCCGCGATCCCTGGCAGATCCCCATCGTCTCGAGCGACAACATCGTGCAGCTCTGCCAGCACCTGACGTCCGCCTCGCCCTACCCGACGCCGGCCATCGACTGCAACGGCACCGATCCCTGTTGCACGCGGCGCGGCTGGCAGGCCCTGGGGCCCGTGCCCGACTTTCAGGAGTACTCGCAGGGCGAGTACGTGGGCCGGGCCCGGTTGCCGCACGTGTCGACCTATCGCCTGCGGGTCGACGATCAACTTGAGTTCGTGTTCCGTGTCACACGCGACGAGACACCCACGGCCTACCGCATCAACGTGGGCGACGAGCTCAACGTCGAATCGGCCACCGATACGAACCTGCAGCGCACCCTTGTGGTGTTGCCCGACGGCACGATCACGCTGCCCCTGCTGGGACAGGTGCGCGCCGCGAACCTCACCGTGCAGGAGTTGCGCGAGAATCTGGAAAACGACTACAAGAAATACTTCCGCGTGCCGGCCATCACGGTCACTCCGGTCAAGGTCGACACGCAGCTCGAAGACCTTCGCTTCACGGTCGCCGGCCGCTCGGGCTTCGGCGGGCAGGTGCTGCCCGGGCGCGTCACGCCCGAGGGCACGATCCAGTTGCCGGTCGTGGGGTCGGTGCCGGCGCAGGGTCTGACGATCGACGAGTTCGAGCGCGAGTTGAACGCCCGCTTCAACGAACGGATCGAAGGCATCGAGGTGGTGCCCGTGCTGTCGCGCCGCGCTCCGCGCTACGTTTACGTACTGGGCGAGGTGAAACACCCCGGCCGCTACGAGTTGGAAGCGCCCACCACGGTGATGCAGGCCATTGCCCTGGCCGGCAGCTACAATGTCGGGGCGCACATCAGCTCGGTCGTTGTGTTTCGCCGCGCCGACGACTGGCGGTTGATCGCCACGGTGGTCAACTTGCGCAACGCCCTGCTCGGCAAAGTGCCCTGCCCGGAAGGCGAGATCTGGGTCAGCGACAACGACCTGGTGCTCGTGCCCAAGAGCCGCATTCTCTGGACCGACGACACCATCGAGCTGGTGTTCACCCGCGGCATCTACGGTGTGATCCCCTTCATGGGGAACTACTCGTTCACGAATTTCACCGAAGTCGGGGCGCTGCAATAATCGCGCGAAACGCGGGTTTCCCACAGGAGCGCGACGATTTTCGCGCCCCACGCTGTTCACGGCCCGTGCGGCGATTTATTCTTATGCCGCACCGCCGCCCGCGGTTGTTGGGCGGACCAAACCAGGTGGTGTCCTGCCAACTTCACTCCCGGGAGTTTCTGCCATGACGTTTCGTTCGCCGTTTCGCGCGCTTGTTTCCTGTGCCCTGCTGGCCGCTGTTGCCGCCGGCTCCGCCGTGGCCAAAGACGTACCCACGACCGTCAAGGCCGTGCCGCACGTTCGCCAGATGGCGCGTCACGAAAAAATCAACGAGCGGGTCAAGCAAGGCGACATCGACCTGGTGTTCATCGGCGACTCGATCACCCAGGGCTGGGAAGGCAACGGCAAGGACGTCTGGAAGAAGTACTACGACAAGCGCAACGCGGCCAATCTTGGCATCGGCGGCGACCGCACCCAGCACGTGCTGTGGCGCCTCGAGAACGGCAACATCGACGGCATCTCGCCCAAGCTGGCCGTGCTGATGATCGGCACCAACAACTCCAACGGCAACGACAACACGGCCGAAGAGATCGGCGCGGGCATCACCGCCATCGTCGAAAAGCTGCGCAAGGAACTGCCGGAGATGAAGATCCTCATCCTGGCCATCTTCCCCCGCGGCGAAAAGCCTAGCCCGCAACGCGAAAAGAACGCCAAGGCCAGCGAAATCGCCTCGAAGCTGGCCGACGACGAGATGGTCTATTACCTGGACATCGGCCCCAATTTCCTCGAGGAAGACAAGACGCTCACCCGCGAGGTCATGCCCGACCTGCTGCACCTGAGCCCCAAGGGCTACGAAATCTGGGCCGAATCGATCGAGCCCCACGTCGCCAAGCTGATGGGCGAACAATAATACGAGCAGCGTGATGGGGCGGCGCGGTGCTGACTCAACTTCAGCCGGTGCTTTGTCCCCTGAACCACGCCACGAAGTCGCGCACGCCCTCGGAGATCGTCACCCGCGGCCGATAGCCCAGCAACCGCTCGGCTTTCGACAGGTCCGCGCACGTCACCGGCATGTCGCCGGCGAATGCCGGCTTGCGGTCGATGTTCGCCTGGCGCCCCAAGGCGTCTTCCAGCAGCCGCACCAGCTCGGCCACGGCCACCGGTTTGTGATGCCCCAGGTTGATCGCCTGGCCCACCACGCCCTCGGCCGTCATCGCCGAGAGCAGCCCTGCGCACACGTCGCTCACGTGCGTAAAGTCGCGCTGGTAGCTGCCGTCGCCAAAAAGTGGAATCGGACGCCCGGCGGTAATCGCGCTGGCAAACACGTGCATCGCCAGATCGGGACGCATCCGCGGGCCGTACACGCTGAACGGCCGCAGCCACACGGCCGGCACGCCCTGCATGCGCGTGTAGTACTCGGCAAAGATCTCCGCTGCCCGCTTGCTCGCTCCGTAAGGGCTCAACGGCACGCCCAGCGGCGCGTCCTCGCGAAACGGCACGTCGCAGCCGGCTCCGTACACGGTGGACGACGAAGCCAACACGAACCGCTCCACCGGGTGCAGCCGCGCGGCCTCCAGCAGCACGAGCGTGCCCTGCACGTTGGCTTCGGCATACGCCAGCGGCATCGATACGCTGGCCCGCACGCCGGCGTATCCACCCAGATGGACGATCGCGCGCACTTCGTGCCGCGTCATCACGTCTTCCACCAGACGCGCATCGCCGAACGATCCCTCGACGAGCGTCACGCGCTCGCTACCGGCGATGCCTGCCGCGTTCTGACGCTTGAGCGCCGGGTCGTAGTAGGCGTTGAAGTCATCCAGCGCCACGATGCGCGCGTCGGGGCGTTCGGCGAGAAGCCGCTCGACGAAGTGGCTGCCGATGAATCCGGCAGCGCCGGTGACGAGAATGGCCATGCTAACCCGCGCGTCCGAGAAACGGCGACGCTAGGAAGCTCCGCGCCGCGAAAAGACTCCTGCCATTCTAGCAGTTCCCGGCGCCGCGCTCTTCTCCCCGCGCGGCCGTTGGCGCCCTGTGCGGCGTTTCGCTGGTGGCGCTAGCGCCGCCGCGAGGGATCGACGCGAATGCATTCCGCCGCGGCGAGAACCAGTTCTCCAGTCCCAGCCGAAACAGGATCCTCAACGCCGCGAAGGCCTCGCTGCCGTTGATCTTCGAGGCCCCGCGTTCGCGGTCGGCAAACGTGATCGGCGTTTCGCGCATGGTGGCGCCCAGCCGCTTCAGCCGCCAGAGGATCTCTTCCTGAAACGAGTAGCCCCGCGAGCGGACTTCATTGAAATCGACCTGTTCCAGTAGCGACACGCGGTAGCAGCGAAACGCCCCGCTGCAGTCCCGGGCTCGCAGGCCCAGCAGCAACCGCGCATAGGCGTTCACCGTGCGGCTCATGATCTGCCGGTGCAGCGGCCAGCCTTCGACTCCGCCGCCGGCGACGTAGCGCGAGCCGATCATCACGTCGGTCGGCGGATCCCCGCCTTCCATCCCCGCCAGCATGGCCGGCAAATGCCGCGGATGATGGCTGAAGTCGGCGTCCATGTTGAGCACGTAGCGGTAGCCGTACTCGATGGCGTACTGCATGCCCGCGATCGTGGCAGTGCCCAGGCCGAGCTTGCCCTCGCGGTGCAAGCAGCGCAGCCGGGGCTCCTGCTCGGCCTGTTCGTCGCACCAGCGGCCCGTGCCGTCGGGCGAGTTGTCGTCGATCACCAGAATGTCGACTTCCGGCACGGCCGCCAGGATCGCCTCGATGAGGCGCGGCAGGTTCTCGATCTCGTTGTACGTGGCCAGCGTGACCAGCGTCGGGTGCGGTGCGCTCATGGTGTGCAATGCCGCCTGGAAAAAGTCCTCGCGCGCGACGTAAGGCGTTGCCGAGACTCGCGCAAGGACCACTCGAACCTAAGCATGGGCACGGGCGTCTCTATCCGCGGTGCCGTGCTCCATCTACAATCCTAGGTTGCCAGGGCCCGTTCCTCCCTACTTTCCCGCCTCTATGAGCGTTTCGTCGGAAGTTTCCGAGTTGTCCGCCGCGCCAGCCAGGCTACCGGCCCCGGCGCGGCGGCGCGACGAGGGCCCGCTGTACGGCCGCACCTTCTGGCTCACCTATCTGGGCAACACCGCCTTCACCATAGCGATGGCGTTGATGTACCGGTATGCCGATTTCGTGCTCTACCTGGGCGGAACCGAGTGGAACGTCGGCTTGATCGTGGGCTTGGGCATGGTCGGCAGCCTGGCCATGCGCTTGTTTCAGGGTTACGGCATCGATCACTTCGGGGCCCGACGGGTCTGGCTGTGGTCCAACACGTTGTTCGTGCTCAGTTTGCTCGCTCATCTGACCGTTAGCGATCCGCGCGGGCCGTGGATCTTTGTGCTGCGCATTCTCTACGCCACGAGCCTGGCGGGCGTGTTCGGTTCGTCGATCACCAGCATTTCGCGCCGCCTGCCGCTGGAACGCACGGCCGAAGTGATCGGCACGCTGGGCACCAGCGGCTTCATCGGGATGGCGGTCGGTCCGATGCTGGGCGACTATTTCTGCGGACACGAACCGATCACCCGCACCGACCTGGTGTGGATGTTCACGGTGGCCGCGGCGCTGGGCACGATTTCGCTGTTCTGCGCCGAATTGGCCACGCGACACGATACCCGGCGGCCGTCGCACCGCCGTTCGCCCATGCTGTGGGTGCTCAAACGCTATCATCCCGGCGGCGTCATGTTTCTGGCCGTCGTGCTGGGCTTCGGGCTGGTGATCCCCACCACGTTCCTGCCGACCTTCATCGAAGCTCGGGCGATTGAGAACACGGGCACGTTCTGGGTCGCCTACGCCGGCACGGCGTTCATGGCACGCCTGGCCACGCGCAGCTTTCCGCAGCGCTACGGAGTGCGGCCCATGATCCTGATCGGACTGGCGTCGCTGGCGGTGAGCCTGTTGCTGTATTTGCCGGTGCGGACCCAGTGGGCCCTCGTGCTGCCGGGGGTCTTTGCCGGCATCTCGCACGCCGTGTTGTTTCCCAGCGTCACCGCCCAGGGAGCCACTTCGTTTCCCAGCCGCTACCGCGGGATGGGCACTTCGGTCATGCTGGCCATGCTCGACACGGGCATGTTTGTCGGCGCTCCGGTCGTGGGCCGCGCGGTCGAGGTCAGCCAAGGGGCCGGCCTGCCGCCCTATACCACAACGTTCGTCAGCCTGTCGATCGGCGTGATGCTGACCGGCGTGTGCTACGCTTTGTTTGCCCGCCGGAGATAACTTGATGGCCGACAACGGCAGTGGTACGCAAGACGGCAACGGTGCGTATGGCACGGACCTGGCCTTCATCCACGACGCCGGCTTCGGCATCCCCGCCCAATCGGCGGCCCGCACGCTTCTGCCGATTCTGCACGACCTGGGCTTCGACGAGGGACAGGTCGTCGAGCTCGGTTGCGGCAGCGGCATTCAAGCGGCCGAAGTGACCGAGGCCGGCTTCGACGTCCTGGGCTACGACATTTCGCAGGCCATGGTCGATCTGGCCTGCCAGCGCGTGCCGACTGGCACGTTTCGCTGCGGTTCGTTCGTCGACGCCGAGATTCCGCCCTGCGTGGCCGTGACCGCCGTGGGCGAGATCTTCAACTACCTGTTCGACCGCCGCAACACGCAGACCGTGTTGAAGAAGGTGTTTCGCCGCGTGTACTCCGCGCTTGCCCCGGGTGGCGTGTTCCTGTTCGATGTGGCGCTGGTCGGCCGCGTGCCCACGGGGCGCTCGCGCACCTACAGCGCGGGCGACGATTGGGCCTGCCTGTACGAAGCCGTCGAAGACGACAAGCGCCGCACTCTGACGCGCGACATCACCACCTTCCGCAAGTCGGGCGACACCTACCGCCGCGAGCACGAGCTGCATCGCCTGCGACTCTACCAGCGCGACGACGTCCTCACCCTGCTACGCACCATCGGCTTCCGCGTCCGCACCTTGAAGAAGTACGACGAGATGAAGTTCCCGCCGGGGTATCTTGGGTTTCTGGCGATCAAGCCGAGATAGGTGTGCAATTGCCGAAAGGAGCCTCGCATGAGCGCTGAGGAATTGCTGACCGCTGCGCTCAACAACGATGTTGGCGAGATTCGTCGACTTCTCGACGCGGGCGTCGATCCAGATGTCACAAACCATCGCGTTGGCAACTCGGCGCTCTACAACGCCACGTATACCAATCAGATCGATGCGGTGCGCTGTCTGTTGGCTTGCGGAGCTGACCCGAATCTTCGATTGACCTATCGATCCCCCGTCGACCGGCGCGTGGAACGCCATGTCGTGGCTCTGATGTACGCCAGGTCGGGCGAAGGTGCAGAGGCGCTCCTCGGCGCCGGTGCCGAAGTCGATGCGGCGGATTCGAAGGGCGTGACCGCGCTCATGCGAGCCGCCCACGGCGGTAGCGAAGAAGTCGTTCGCGTCCTGCTGAACCACGGTGCGAACCGAAGTCGAAGAGCAACGAACGGCGCGAGCGCAAGTGACATCGCGGCCGCACGAATCGCCGACTACCAGGAGTGGATAAGGGCCGGCGCGTCGCGTGAACTAGTCGAGAAGAGGATCGAACTGTTTGCACGGATCAAAGAGATCCTCGAGGAAGAAAAATGACCTACGACCTCGCGCTCATCCGGGCGGCAGCACACGCGATCTAGTGATATCCAAGTCCCTCTGCTGGCAGATCTCGCCGAACCTCCATGATTTCGTCGCCCCTAAATATCACGAAGAAATCGGAATTTGGCATCCGAAGGTCGGGAGGAATGAGGTCAATCGGAAACTCCATCGGAATGCCAAAGTCTGCCATTCCATGCTCGGCCCAAAGCAGAACTCGGATCGTTCGATCGTGCAAGCGTCCGAGAACTCGAACAGGCGTACATTGGCGACGCTCACGAAGCTCTTGTAGATACTTGTCCATTGTCACCGCCCCAAGACACCGCCAATCAGTATAGCGTCCGCTAGGGTGCGTCAGTCATGTCTGGACAAAACGTCATCAAGGCCGGCGCCGCATACGGCGAGCTGACGCTGCGCAATTCACTGGCGCGCTGAATGGCGCAATGCGGCAGCTCGGCGGCCTTTGCCCGTCAGATGCACTCTAGAAAAAGGGAACGCAAGTGGCGTCCCATTCTTGTTGCAACTTACTTCCGCACTAGACTTCGGTAGTAATCAATCGAACGCCGAATCCCTTCCTCGAAGTCGACTTGCGGCTCGTAGGCTAGGCATTCTCGGGCTTGGGTGATGTCGGCGAGGCTCTCGCGCACGTCGCCGGGGCGGGGGGGCTGATGCTCGGGCTGAATGTTGGTGCCCAGCTCGCGGTTGAGCACGGACAGGAGCTCAAGCAGCGTGGTGTTGCGGCCGCCGGCTACGTTGAACACCCGGCCGGAGCATTGCGCGGCCTCGGCGTCGGCGGCCAGCAGGTTGCCGTGCACCACGTTCTCGATGTAGGTGAAGTCGCGCGACTGGAGACCGTCGCCGAACACGATCGGCCGCTTGCCGCCGAGCATGGCGGTGATGAACTTGGGAATCACGGCCGAGTACTGGCTGTGCGGATCCTGCCGCGGGCCGAACACGTTGAAGTAGCGAATGCACACCGTTTCGAAGCCGTAGGCCGCCGCGAAGGCCCGGCAGTAGTTTTCGCCCGCCAGCTTGGCCGCCCCGTAAGGCGAGATCGGCACCGGCAGATCGGTCTCGCGCTTCGACGAAGTGGGCTGATCGCCGTAGGCACTGCTGGAAGCCGCGTACACCAGCCGGCGGACGCCCGCCTTGCGGGCCGCGTCGAGCACTAGCAGCGTGCCGGTCACGCAGGCCGCGTGCGTATCGAGCGGCCGCTCCATGCTGCGCGGCACCGAGGCCAGCGCCGCCTCGTGGAACACGCAGTCGACGCCCTCGACCGCCGCGGCCGTATCGTCGGCGCTGGTGATATCGCCCTCGACGAAGTCGACTTTGCCTTCGAGATGTGCAAGGTTCTCGCGCTTGCCGGTCGACAAATTGTCGAGCACCCGCACCCGATCCCCCCGGGCCACCAGAGCCTCGGCGATGTGCGAACCTATGAACCCTGCGCCACCGGTGACCAGAAACGTACGCATCAAGGAGCCTCGAAGGAGTCAGTGCAATGCGGCATGGCAAAGCACTGAATTCTAGTCGGCAGGTCGGAAGCGCACCACCGCCCGCGGCATCAGTCGTCGGCCACGATCGCGCCTGCCACGTTGGCTCCGGCCGATCGCAGGGCGTGTACGGTGGCCGTGGCCAGCGAGCGGCGCGTGTGCCGCCGCGAAAGCACGTAATACACCGCGTCGCAGCGCGAGGCCAGCCACTGGGTTTCCGGCTCCCCGGCGTCGGCCGGACCAATCAGCACGAAGCGGTACATGGGCCGCAGCGCCGCCCAGCCGAACTCCGACCGCTCGAGCGTGGGCACCTGCGCCAGGCCCCGGGCCACGAAGTCGATCCGCGGCAGGTTCGTGGGATGGATGATGTCGGGCCAGGGGGTCTTGCCCAGCATGGCCTCGATCATGCCCGGCCCGCGCCGGGCGATCGATTTGGAGAGCCGTCCGGCGCGCAAGTCGCCGTCGATCAGCAGCACGTCGCCGATCATCTGCTGCGAGAACGCCTGCGCCAACTGCGTCATCGAGAACTGCCGCTCGACTTCGTGTCCCGCGGTCACGAAGGCGACCACGTTCGAGTAGTTCACCGAAAGCTGCTCGCCGATCCGCTCGGCCATCTGCAGGTAGGCCTCGTCCGGCTCGGGAACGATCGGCAGCACGCACGTCTCGAAGGGCGCCTGTGGTTGCGCCGGCTCGACGATGCGCGGCGATGCGGTCGGTTCCGCCTGCTGCTGCTGGGGCTTGGGTTCGCCCAGCTCTTCGGCCAGGCCGTCGGAAATCTCGTCGAGCAGGGCCTCGATCTCCGGTTCGTCGTGCTCAAGCGGCGCGGGGGCGATCTCCGCGGCCACCGCCTCGGGCGGCGGTACGGTCTCGCGGCGCTTGCGCGCTTCGAGGGTTCGCAACGCGTCCAGCATGCGACTCATGGCCGTCGCTCCTTGCGCTGTCGCGCTCTAACCGTGGCGGAGTCTGCGAAACAGTTGACGAAACTCCGCCTTGGCCGCCCGCTCCATCCGAGCGTGCGCCGCGTCTGAACCTTCTTCCACGACGATCACGTCGCGATCGCTCTGGCCGCCCGAGAGACGCTCGAGCGGCTCGGTCTTGCGCGGGGCCGGCGGCTCCTCGGGCTGGACGTGCGCGGCCGGAGCCGATTGCGTCTCCTCCCCGACGTCGTGGGCCTCGTCGGCTTCCATCGGCGGCCACGAGAGCGTCACGTTCGGCCGCGGGCTGACTTCGGGGGCCAGAGGGCCCAGTGTCTTGAGCATCGCGCCCAGTTGGTGGCCCTCCCAGCAACTCACGCGCGGCACGTCGGCGAAGATCTCCATGTCGGAGCGGTGCGGGTTGAGCACCACCTCTTCCTCGGCGAACTGCTCGTTGAACGGATCGCCGAATTCGGGAAAGTCGAGATCCACCTCGCTGGAAGCTTCTGCGGGGCGACCTTCCTCGGCCAGCGACGAAATGTGCTCCTCGATCGCGTCGAGTTGTTCCTCGGGCTCGGCCACGTGCAGCGGCGTTTCGGGCTCGCAGCCGCGGAAGGGGATCGCCTCGGGTAGATCGTTGTCGTCAGAAAGTCCGCCGAATTCGACGATGCCGCCGGTCACCTCCGTCGCGCCGCCGCGCCAGGGCACCGGCAACTGCTGCAAGTCGGCCCAAGCCTCTTCGATGGCTTGGCTGTTCAACTGGGCGCGTCCGCCCAGGCTGGCCAGCACCAGGGCATGGTCGCACACCTGGTTGACGAGCCGCGGCACGCCGTCGGTGGCCCGGTACACGCTCTTGAGCGCGTCCTCGTCGATCAGCTTTTCAGGGACGCCCCCGGCATTCTGGAGTTGACCGAGGACATAGCGCGAGGTTTCGGCGCAGTCGAGCGGCTCGAGATAACACCGCCCGGCCACGCGTTGCGCGAAGGAAGCCAGCTTCGGGCTGGCGAACCGCTCTTCCAGCGCCGGGTTGCCCGAGAGCACGACCCGCACGCGCGGCTGGCCGTCGCGCACCAGGTTGGTCATCAAGCGCACTTCTTCGAGCAGCCGCCAGGGCAGGGCGTGCGCTTCGTCGACCAGCAGCAGCAGTCCGCGCGAGCCGTCCTTCGGCTCAAGCGCATCCAGCAAGTTGAGCCGCAAGTCGCCTTCGTCCATGCCGCGGCAGGGCAGGCCCAACTCGTAAAGGATCGTCTGCAACAGCACGCGGCAACTACGTAGCCGCCCGCCGCCGAGCATCGACACCGCGAACGTGTCGCGAAAATGTTCGGCCAACAGATGACACAACAGCGTCTTGCCCGTGCCCGGCGGTCCGATCACCAGGCCGGGCCCTTCGCCGCGCTCGATGAGCCGCACCAGCGTCTGGCGCGCGTTTTCGATCAGCGTGGCTGGAAAGTAGCAGCGCGTGTCGGGCGTCGAGACAAACGGGCGGCTGCTGAGTTTGAAAAACGCCTCATACATTCCCGATGTCCCCCAAACATCCTATCCGCATGACATTTACAGCGATCTGCCGGCCCGCAGACTCTTATTGGTTCGGCATGCCCGCAGGTCGCTCTGCACTGCGAGCGTGCGCTTGGGACGAAGTTTCGTCCCGCGTTTCGATCGGACGCCCTCGATGTCGACCGGGTCCGACCCCCACACGCGTCTGCTAGCAGCTTGCTGCTATCGCATTCCCGAGATCGATTCGTGCACGAGGTTTCGCAGGCCCTCGGCGTTCTTCACGGCCAGCGTGCCCAGCACCAGCACCACCACGGCCACGAGCACCGGCACGATCCAGTGGCGCAGCTTGGTCTTGGTGACGCTCTGTCGCGCGCTGCGCGGCAAGCTTCCGCCGGCCGGCAACAGGCCCACGACCGGCAAGGCCAGCGCCGCGGCCACTTCATCGACGCTGGCAAACACCGGATCGACCGCCGACCGGGCCAGACGCACGGCCGCCAGCGCCGCCACGGCCAGCGCGATCAACAGCGCCGCAAGCGCCAGTGGCGCTGAGCCCGAGGCTTCGGCCGCGGCCGGTTGGGCAGCGTGCTTGGCTTCGTTGTCATCCGTGGCACGTTTCTCGACGTCCGGAGCGGCAGGCGCGGCGGCCATCTCGGGCACCGGCTGCGCTTGCACCGCCACTTGCTCGTCGTCCAGCAAGTCGGGCAACAGCTCCAGGTCTTCCTGGGCGGCTTTCCACTCGTCGATCGCGGCGGTCAGCGCGTCTTCGGCCTGGGTCCACTCGTCGAACAGGCGCTGATACTCCTGGGCGTCGTGGGCCGATTGCTGCTTGTGCTGCTGGACGAACTCGGCCCACTGCCGTTCCACGTCGTCGTCGTTCGAGGGGGGCGGCAGTTCCGGTACCTTGAGGCCGTCGATGCGGTCACTGATCGTGGCCATCCGCACGTCGAGCTCGATCAGTTCGGGGTGCGCTTCGGTCAGGTACGAAAGCAGCCGCATCCGGTGGACGCGCAGCACGGCCAGCTCTTCCTCGAGCTTCACGATCTCGGGATTCGGCAGCGCCACCGGTGGGCCCGTGGCCCGTTCCGGCGCGAAGCGTGGGGGCTCGGCCGCTTTCTGCTCTGCGAAATGCCGCGACAAGAAGGCGTCGAGCCGGTGCCGCGTTTCTTCGGCCGCGATCCGGGCCTGGTCCACCTTGTCGCGAGCCTGCTGGATGCGGCGGTTCAGTTCCTGCCGCGACCCGACCGCCGCGACCTTGTCCATGTCCACAGCCGCGGCGAGGCCGGCGGCGCCGGCCAAACTCAACAGCGCCACGATCAGGCGCAGGCCGAGCCGGACTCCCGGCGGGGAGCGGCGCGCCCGCGGTCTCGACGACCGGGTGAGGAAGCGAAGCGACATCAACAACAACCTGGGCCAACGTTCGGCGGGACGTAGCGGTTCCTGTTCGTCATCGACCGCCCGCGCAGCGCGTCTTGAAGCCAAGGGACGCGCTTGCCCGGAAACGCTATACTTACCCAGCTAGCATGTGACCGACCGAGGAAGACCATGTTCCGAGTGAAGATCTGCGGCGTCACCACCGCCGACGACGCGCGCCTGGCCGCCGACGCCGGGGCCGACGCGATCGGCATCAATTTCTACCCCGATAGTCCGCGATACTGCACCATCGAGCGGGCTCGCGAAATCGCCGCCGCGGTGCCGCCCCACGTTTGTAAAGTGGGGGTATTCGTCAACGCGCCGACCGGCGACGTCCGCCGCGCGTTTGCCGAAGTGCCGCTCGATGCCGTGCAGTTCTGCGGCGGCGAGCCGCCCGAGTTTCTGCGCGAGGTGCGGCCCGCGCCCATCGTGCGCGCGGCGCGCATCGGAACGAACGTCGACGACGTGGTTGCCTACCTCGAAGGGTGTCACCGGCAGCAGGCGATGCCGCGGATGTTGTTGTGCGACGCCAAGCGCGACGGCCACTACGGCGGCACCGGCACGACGCTCGACTGGGAGATGCTGGCCGCAAACCGCACGAAGCTGCGCGGCCTGCCGCTGGTGCTCGCCGGCGGACTCACGCCCGACAACGTGCACGACGCCGTGGGGATCGTGCGCCCCTGGGCCGTGGACGTGGCCAGCGGCGTGGAGAGTGCTCCGGGGGTGAAGTCGCCGAAACTCGTCAAGCGCTTCGTCACCTTAACGCGCGAGGCCCTCGCCAGAGCGTCCCATCGGCACCCCTAGCCGGAATCCGGCGGAGCGTGCCGCTGCCTTGCCAGTAGCGGGTGTGGTGCCTTATGATAGGTCGCGGCCGCGGTCCTCTCTGGACCGGTGGGCCGCTCGCACAAAGTCAGTTCCTGGAAGGAGATATATTGTGGCGCAGGTCGAATCGCGTTTGCCGTACAAGGTTGCTGACATGTCTCAGGCCGATTGGGGCCGGCGAGAAATCATGTTGGCCGAAAACGAGATGCCCGGCCTGATGGCCCTGCGGGAAAAGTACGGCAAGGACAAGCCGCTCAAGGGTGCCCGCGTCGCCGGCTGTCTGCACATGACCATCCAGACCGCCGTGCTCATCGAGACGCTCACCGAGTTGGGCGCGCAAGTCACCTGGAGCAGTTGCAACATCTTCTCCACGCAGGATCACGCCGCCGCGGCCATCGCGGCCACGGGCGTGCCGGTCTACGCCTGGAAGGGCATGAACAACGAAGAGTTCGACTGGTGCATCGAGCAGTCGCTGTTCTTCCCCGATGGCGAGCCGTTGAACCTGATTCTCGACGACGGCGGCGACCTGACCGCCATGGTCCACCAGAAGTATCCCGAGCTGCTGCCCGGCATCCGCGGCCTGTCCGAAGAAACGACCACGGGCGTCAACCGGCTGTACCGCATGCTGGCCGCCGGCGAGCTCAAGGTGCCGGCCATCAACGTCAACGACTCGGTCACCAAGAGCAAGTTCGACAACCTGTACGGCTGCCGCGAATCGCTGGCCGACGGCATCAAGCGCGCGACCGACATCATGGTCGCCGGCAAGGTCGTCGTCGTGGCCGGCTACGGCGACGTCGGCAAGGGCTGTGCCCACGCCATGAAGTCGCTCGGCGCCCGGGTGATCATCACCGAAATCGACCCGATCATCGCGCTGCAGGCGGCGCTCGAGGGCTACGAAGTCACCACGATGGAAGAGGCCGCCCCGCAGGGCAACATCTTCGTCACCGCCACGGGCAATCGTGACATCATTACTGGCGAGCACATGCTAGCAATGCCCAACGATGCCATCGTCTGCAACATCGGTCACTTCGATCTCGAGATCGACATGGCCTGGCTCACCAGCCAGAAGAACGTCGAGCACGTCGAGATCAAGCCGCAGGTCGACCGCTTCACGTTCGAAGACGGCCACTCGATCATCGTGCTGGCCGAAGGCCGGCTGGTGAACCTGGGCTGTGCCACGGGGCATCCCTCGTTCGTCATGTCGAGCTCGTTCACCAACCAGGTGCTCGCGCAGATCGCGCTGTGGACCGAGCCGGACAAGTACCCCCTCGGCGTGCACGTGTTGCCCAAGTCGCTCGACGAGGAAGTGGCCCGGCTGCACCTGGGCAAGCTGGGCGTCAAGCTCACCAAGCTGAGCCCCGAGCAGGCCGAGTACTTCGGCGTTCCGGTCGAAGGCCCCTACAAGCCGGATCACTACCGGTACTAGGGCGACTCCCGCGGCGCGCTCAAGCTCCGGCGGGCCGCACCAGACCTGGCGAATTGACAACCCTCCAGGGCTTCGGGATAACAACCGAAGCCCTGTTCTTTTTTGACACCACGGTGCAGACATGCCTGAGATTCACGCCTTTCGCGGGCTGCGGTACGACCTGGGCCACGTGGGCTCGTTATCCGATGTGGTCGCTCCGCCCTACGACGTTATCAGTCCGCAGATGCAGGAGGAGCTCTACAAGAAGCACCCGGCCAACGTCGTGCGGCTGATTCTCAATCGCCACGAGCCGGGCGACGACGACGAGAACAACCGCTACAGCCGCGCCGCCGGGTTTCTGCACAACTGGCGGCGCGAGGGCGTGCTGTTTGCCGAAGCCCAACCGGCCCTCTACGTCTACCACCAGGTGTTCGCCGTCGGCGGCCAGGAGTTCACCCGCCGCGGGTTCATGGCCCGGGTGCGCTTGGAGCGGTTCGGCGAGGGCAAGGTCTACGCGCACGAAGAAACGATGTCCGGCCCCAAGCAGGACCGGCTGCTGCTCACGAAGGCCTGCCACGCGAACCTCAGCCAGATCTTCGGCCTGTACCCGGACGAAGGGGCCGGCGTGCAGGAACAGCTCGAAAAGGCCATCGCCGGCGAGCCCGCGATCGAAGCCACCGACCACCTGGGCGTCGTGCACCGGCTGTGGCCCGTCACCGACGTCGCCACCGTCTCGGCCGTCACGGGATTGATGGGCGACAAGCCGATGTTCATCGCCGACGGCCACCACCGCTACGAAACGGCCTGCAACTACCGCGACGATCTGGTCTCGACGCGCGGCCCGATCGAGCCGCACGACGCGGCCAACTTCGTGCTGATGATGTGTGTCGGCATGAACGACCCCGGCATGATCGTGCTGCCCACCCACCGGCTGTTTGCCGCCGGGGCGGGGCTCACGGCCGAGTCGCTGGCGGCCACGCTGGGCGACCTGTTCGAATGCCGCACCGCAGGCCGGGGGCCCGAGCGAGCCCGCGAAGTCTGGGAAGAAATCGAAACCGGCGGCGACCAGGGAACGCTGGGACTGTTCACGAGACAGGACAACACCTGGACCCTGGCCACGATCACCTCGGCCGGCAAGGAGAAGATGGCCGAGCTGGCCCAGGAACACAGCACCGACTGGTGCGGGCTGGGCGTCAGCATCCTGCACCGCCTGGTGGTCGAGCACCTGCTCGAGGGTGCCGACTGGGAGCGGCCCAAGTACGTGCACGACGTCGACGAGGTGGTCGAGAACCTGAAAGGCGGCGAGGCATCGCTGGCGGCGCTAGTGATGCCGGCCACGCTCGATCACATTCGCTCGATCAGCGAACACAACGAGCGGATGCCCGCCAAGAGCACGTACTTCTACCCGAAGCTGCTCAGCGGCCTGGTGATCAACCCGCTCGACTAACGACCGCTACGGTCTCACCAACCTCCGCCGTTTCACGTGAAACGCCCCGCCGGAGTTTTCACTCCCACCGATTAGCCCGGAGCCACCGGCGACGGCGCGTCCCGTGCCCTCTCCGTGTCTCTTATCCCACCGCGCAAACCGTCTGTCCCTCCCGCGTCCTCACCCTTCCCCCATCCTCCGCCGTTTCACGTGAAACACTCCCGCTTGCTAGCACCGTCGCGCGCCACTTCTGCGTGCCGATCGCTGCGCTTCAACGGCGCCCGGTCGAACTGACATAGGGCCCATTTCAGCCCCGCGGTACAATCGCGCCTCCTCAGTTGCTTCCACACCATCGCTTGCCACAGGGGCGCGTCGTGGGCCGGATTCTGTGCGTGGCCAATCAGAAGGGTGGGGTCGGCAAGACCACCACGGCGGTCAACCTGGCCGCCGCCCTGGCCAAAAGCGGCCGCCGCACGCTGCTGGTCGATCTCGATCCCCAGTGCAACGCCACCTCGGGACTGGGCTGCCAGCCCACGGATCACCACCCGCTCGTGTCGCGCCAGCCGCTCAAGGAATCGCTCTGCCAGACGCGGATCGAGAACCTGGAGCTGCTTCCCGGCAGCCGCAGCTTCCAGGATGTCGAGGCCCTGGCGGCCGGCGAACAGAGCCGTTCGGCCACGCTCGGCCAACACTTAGCTAGCGGCCTGTCTGCTTACGATTTTGTGCTGATCGACTGTCCACCGTCGCTTGGCCAGCTCACGCAAACTGCCCTGGCCAGCTCGACCGAAGTGGTGATGCCCATCCAGTGCGAGTACTTCGCCATGGAAGGGCTTGCGCAGATGATCGAGGTCATCCGCCGCGTGATGGACACTCGGCCCGAGCGTCTTCAATTCGGCGGCATCGTGTTGACGATGTACGACGATACGCTCGGGTTGACGCGCGAAGTCGACGAGGAGGTGCGCGACTTCTTTGGCGAGATCGTCTTTCGCACGGTCATTCCGCGCGACGTGGCGGTCTCCGAAGCTCCCAGCCACGGGCAATCGGTCATTGAATACGCGCCGCGGGCACGCGGCTCTCGGGCCTACGTTGAACTCTGCATGGAGGTGCTCAAGACGTGAACAAGGAAAGAAGACTCGGACGCGGGCTCGAGGCATTGCTGGGTCGGCCGCTTGGTTCGGAAGAGATGGTCGACGCCGCGCACATGGCTGACGACGACGGGCAAGGCGGCCACGACGGTCTGTTGCACCTGCACGTCTACGACATCGAGAACAATCCCTTCCAGCCGCGCATCGACTTCGACGACGCGGCCATTGGCGAACTGGCCGCCAGCCTCCAGACGCACGGCATGATCCAGCCGCTGGTCGTCCGCCGCCACGGCGAACGCTTCCAGTTGATCTCCGGCGAGCGGCGCTTGCGGGCCGCGATCAAGGCCGGCTGGGAAAAGGTGCCCGTGCAGTTGCGCGAGGCCGACGACCGCCAGATGTCCGAGGTGGCCATCGTCGAGAACCTGCAGCGCAAGGATCTCAACGCGCTGGAAAAGGCCCACTCCTTCCACGAGTACCTCGAGCGCTACGGCTGCACCCAGGAAGAGCTGGCCGGCCGGCTGAACATCGACCGCTCGACGATCGCGAACCTGATCCGCCTGCTCGAACTGCCCGAGGCGATCCAGGTCGACCTGTGTGCCGGCAACCTGACCCAAGGCCACGCCAGGGCGCTGCTGCCCCTGGGCGATGAGCGCGAGCAGTTGGAATTCGCCCGGCGGATTCAGGAAGAGGGCTTGAGCGTGCGGGCCACCGAGGAGCTGGTGCAGCAGACGATCCACCAGGCCGACCACGAGCCGCTGGCCGTCGTCGGCGGCGAGGCTCCAGCCCGCGGCCGCGCTCCGCGCCGCTCGCGCGAGCACTCCGCCGCACTCGAGCAGGAGCTGCGCAGCGCCCTGGGCACGAAAGTGGACATCAAGCAGCGCGCCGCCGGCCGCGGCCAGATCGTCGTCCACTTCACCAGCCCCGAAGAGTTCGAGCGGCTGCGCGAGCACCTCTGCGCGGGTGTCCACATCAAGGCCGGGTAGACTGCAAAGCAAGCATGCTCTTGCTGTAAGGCTCCCCCCTCCCCGACCCTCCCACAAGGGGGGGGGGCGGAATATTGGCGCCCCGAACTATCGTTTTCTACCTCCCCCTTGTGGGGAGTGTCGGGGAGGGGGTGGCTTACCCGCGCCGCCTCCACTCTCACGCGTCCTGCACCTCGGCCCGCTTCAGCGTCCGCTCCAGCAGCACGGTGTAAATCGGGCGTCCGCCCAATCCTTGCGCGACGATCGCCGCCACCATGCAGGTCAGAATCAGCGGCAGGATCAACTCGTAGTTGCCGGTCATCTCGATCGTCAGCGCGATGCCCGTCAACGGCGCGCGTACCGTCGCCGAAAACAGCGCGCCCATCCCGGCCACGGCGAAGATCTGCGGATGCGCCACCCAGTCCGGGAACCAATCGTGCGCGTAGTGCCCCGACCACATGCCGAACACGGTGGCCAACGCCAACATCGGCGCGAAGATCCCGCCGGGCGCTCCCGAGCCGTAGCTGAGCATCGTGGAGCCGAATCGGGCGATGAACAGTCCCAGCATCATGCCGATCGGAATCGATTCGCTCAGTGCCAAGGGAATCACTTCGTAGCCGCCGCCCACGACCTCGGGCCGCAGCGCCCCCAGCAGTCCTACGCCGGCGCCGACGATCAGGCCGGTGAGCGAGTAGGCCCAACCCTGCAGGCTGGCGAAGAAGTCGAGGGTGAACACCAGCAGCTTGTTGAACACCACCCCGAACACGCCGAAAAACACGCCCAAGATGGGGAACAGCCACAAGCTCGCAAGCGGCGGCGGCTCGAGAATCGGCATCTCGATGTCGGGCAATTGCCCCATCAGCGCCCGCAGCACGATGTCGGACATCACCGAAGCGATCAGCACCGAGTGCACCGAAAGAAAGTTGTACTTGAACTGCGGCCGCATCTCTTCGACGACGAACAGGATGCCCGCCAGCGGCGCGTTGAACGCGGCCGAGAGCCCGGCGCCTGCGCCGGCGGCGATCAGCGTGTGCACGTCGACGTTGGAGAGCTTGAACAAATCGCCGAACATCTTGCCGAGGTTGCCGCCCATCTGGATCGTGGGTCCTTCGCGGCCCAGCACCATGCGGCCGCTGAGCGACAACAAGCCCGCGACGAACTTCACCGGCAGCACGCGCCGCCAGCGGAGCGGTCGCAGATCGTCCAATCCGCCCTCGATTTCCTGCACGCCGCTGCCCGAGGTTTCCGGCGCCACGTGGCGTACCAGCAGAAACGACGCATAGACGACCACCGCCGAAAACGCGGTGGGAATCAGCCACCACAGCACGGGTCCGCCGGCGAACGAGGCCGCGAGGTTCTCGGTCCAATCGGTGATCGAGGTCAGCGTCAACTGAAACACGCCGCCCACCAGTCCCACCAGGCTGCCCAGCAAGGCGGCCCACAGGAACAGCGTCATCGGCCGCAGCCCCTCGGCCTCGAGAAACCGCCGCTGCGCGCTCTGCGGCGCGGCCCCGGCGGCTTCCTGAAGGTAGGCGTTCTGAGGATTGCCGCTGGGAGGGTCGGTCATCAGGTGGGTGGGGCAGGGGAGAACTTCATGTGCGCCACGGCCGCCAGCGTGTCGTTCACTCGGCTCGCCGGCGAACAAAGAACTTTGCCGCGGCCGCCACGAAAAAGGTCGGGGCGAGAGGATTCGAACCTCCGACCCCCTGCTCCCAAAGCAGGTGCGCTAGCCAGACTGCGCCACGCCCCGATACAGCCATTATGGACAATCGGCCGCCCACTTGCGTTCGGGCGGCCGGTCGCTCGGGTATCGTAGCACCGCCCCCGATGCCGGGCAACTGCGTCACCCGGCCGGCTCCTTCGGGGCCGCCAACTCGCCTTTTTCCGCGGGCGGCGCGGGCGTTTCGCCTTTGAGCCAGGCATCGAACAGCCCCATCTGCCACAGCAGCACGATCGTCACCATGATCGGCGTGACGAAACGAATCAGAAACTGCCAGATGCCCCCGAATACGGCGCCACCTTTGACCATGTGGCGAAAGCCGCTCAATCCGTCCTCGGGCAGCACCAGCCAACCGGCCGCAATGGCGATCAGCAACCCGCCGATGGGCAGCATGTAGCGCGACACGATGTCGTCGAGCCCGTCTTGCAGCGTCGTGTCCTGGGTCATCATCACGCCCATGGCACATGCCAGACCCAGCGCCCAAATACCGGCTCCGATGCCGCCGGCCGCAACAAATCGCGGCCACTTCCATTCGTCGACGAAGTAGGCCACCACGACTTCCAGCAGCGAAATGGCTGAGCTCCAGGCCGCGAACACCACCAGGCCGAAGAACACGCAGGCCACGAAGCGACCGCCCGGCATGTTCACGAACAGCTCGGGCAACGTCTGAAACAGCAGTCCCGGCCCGGCCGAAGGTTCGAGGTCGCCCTGAAACACCACGGCGAAGATCACGGTGCCGGCCAGCAAGGCCACGATCGTATCGAGCGCCGCAATCGCCACGCTGTCGCGAATGACGCGGCCTTCTTCCTTGAGGTACGACCCGTAGGTGACCATCGCCCCCATGCCGAGCGAGAGCGTGAAGAACGCGTGCCCCAGGGCTTCGAGCACGGCCGAGGAGGTCAGCTTGCTGAAGTCGGGCCGGAACAGAAACGACAGCGACTGATCGAGCCCGCCGGTGTAGGCCACGTAGCCGAGCATGGCCGTGAGAATCACGAACAGCAGCGGCATCAGCGTCTTGCAGAGAAACTCGATGCCGCGATGCACGCCGAGCGTCACGACGCCGATCGTCATCAGCATGAACACCGTGTGGCAGATGGCCGACGTGCGGGCGTTGGCGGCCAGTTCGTCGAACACGGTGGCATTGCCGAACTCGACCGCGGGAATCAGCCCCACCGAAAGCAGAAAGAAATAGACGGCCCAGCCGGCCACAACGGAATAAAAGGCCAGCATCAGAAAGGCCGACAACACGGCCATCAGCCCGGTGAGGTAACTGAAAGCGGTGCCCAGCGCACCCTTGCTCTGGGTCAGTTTGCGAAGCGCCCCCAGGATGTCGCTACCGCCGCGGCGGCCGATGATCAACTCGGCATACATCAGCGGCAGCCCGACCATCGTGATGCACACCAGGTACACCAACACGAACGCCCCGCCGCCGTATTCGCCGGTGATGTAGGGGAATTTCCAGATGTTGCCCAGCCCGACGGCGCTGCCCACCGCGGCCATCATGAAGCCGAAGTTGCTGGCAAAACTGCCGCGGGTGGTGGTCGTGCCCTCGCTCATCGTGCATCTCCCGTGGGGCGGAAAGTCAGGTTGGTCGGCGGCCGCCGCTTGGGGCGCGCTGGGCCGCTACCCTGCGCAAGCGCAGCAATTCGCGGAATGTTACACACCCCGTCGCGATCACCGGCCGAGCGGGGCCAGTCTAAGGCGGCTAAAGTGCGACGGTCAAGCGAGATGAGCAAGGCTGTTCGTGCCTTGGCCCCGCGATGCGCACGCCGGTTACGGCCCCTGGGCTCCGTTGCTAGAATTGGTTCTTCGTTCGAATTTCGCTAGCTCGTACGGCTCGTGGCTCATGTTTCGCTCGGCGTTTGACGACAACCGTGTTCCGCTGCCGCTGCTGATCACCGGCGTGGCCGGCGTGGCCGGCTACAACGCGCTCTCCTACTTCCAGGCGAAGTATCCCGGCCAGGTGATCGGCATTCGCCAGCGCGACAACTGGCGCTTGGACGGCCCCGGCATCGTGGCCTGTAACGCCGAGGATCGTGAAGGCCTGGCCCGGCTGTTCGACGAGCATCGTTTTGCCGCCGTGCTCGACTGTGCCGGCAACTGCGCGCTGCGGGCTTGCGAGCTCGACCCGCCGCTGGCCTGGCGGATCAACGTCGAGGGCGTGCGCAACCTGATCGGCGTGGTCGAGCAATACGGCGCGCGGCTCGTGCACCTGTCGATCGACCTGGTGTTCTCCGGCACCGGCGGTGGCAACCACGTCGAGGACGATCCCACCGACCCGGTGACGGTCTACGGCAAGACGATGGTCGCCGCCGAGCAGCTTCTCGTCGAGCGCCTTCCGCAAGCCTGCACCCTGCGGATCAGCCTGCCCATGGGCATCAGCTTCAACGGCCACGCCGGCGCGATCGATTGGATCCAGTCGCGGTTCAAGAAGTCGAAGCCGGCCACGCTCTACTTCGACGAAGTGCGCACGCCCACCTACACCGATTGCCTCAATCGGCTCTGCGAAGCCGTGCTGGCCAGCCGGCTGGCGGGCCTGTACCACGCCGGCGGTCCGCGGCAACTGAGCCTGTACCACATCGCGCAGATCATCAACCGCGTCGGCGGCTACGACCCGCGGCACCTGGTGGGTTGCCCGCGGATCGACGCCGGGCCGGTGCCGCCGCGTGCCGGCAACGTGACGCTCGACTCGAGCAAGCTCGCCGCGGCGTTGGGCTACCAGCCGTTTCACGCCTGGCCCTACGACGACGCACTGGTGCCCACGCACCCCGAGTGGCATTTCGAGCGCCCCCGCGACGAGCCGCGTGGTCCCGATTGGCTGGCCGACGTGCTGTACCGCAATCCGCTTCGCGCCCAGCCCAGCTAGCAACCTCGCTGCTCTTGCCGGCCCGCGCGCGTTCTGATAGCTAAACGGCACTCGGGGGCGCGCCGCTTTCTTCGCGCCTATCGGCAACGTGTTGCACTCGCGCGGTAACGCATGCGGTTTGAGCCTCCGCCCAACCTGACGGCACTTTTCGTGCGGCTCAAGCTGGCCACGCCCGAGCAACTCGCCTCGGCGGCTCCGCGTGCCGCGCGGTTGGCCGGCGATCTGCCCGACTTCGAATCGGTGTGGGTCGACGCACTGGCGCAGATGCGCGTGCTCTCGCCTTATCAGGCGGCGGAAATCAACGCCGGCCGCGGCGAGGCCTTGCTGGTCGGCCCGTATGTGGTCGTTCGCCCGCTGGCCGGAGCCTACTACGCCGACTGCTACGCCGCCCGGCACGCTCAGACCGGCCGGCAGGTGCGGCTCTACGTGGTGCGCGCAAACCAGACCGCTGCTGATGCGCCGGCCGAGGCGCTGGCTGGGCTGGTGGCTCAATCCGCGCCGCTGGCAGGCACCGGACTCGCGCTGGTCGAGGACTGCGGCGTGCGCGGCAAGCTCATCTGGGCCGCCACCGCACCGATCGAGGGCACGCGCGCCGCCGACTGGATGGTTGAAAACGGACGCTTGCCCCCGCGAGCCGTGCTGCACGCGGCACGCGAGATGACGGCCATGTTGTCCGTCCTCGAGGCGAATGGCCTCGTACACGGTGACCTGGGCGCAGGCGAACTGTTTCTGCAAGCCTCCGGCCACGTGACCTTGGGTGCTGCCGGACTGCGGGGCGCGGTGCGTCCGCACGAGGGCTACAGCTTCGGCGAGCTGCACGTCGAGGCGTACGACTACCTGGCGCCGGAACGCATCGCCGCGGGTTCCCCGCCCACGACCGCCAGCGATCTCTATGCCTGCGGCTGCCTGTGGACGCACCTGTTGACGGGCCGCGCGCCGTTTCCCGGCGGCAACAGCCTGTCCAAGCTGAAGGCCGTGCACGCGGCCCGACCGCTCGACGTGCGCTTGCTGGCCCCCGAAGTGCCCGACGCGCTGGCCGCGGCGATCGAAGCCTGCCTGGCTCGCGATCCCGCTTCGCGCCCGCAGTCGTTCGCCGAAGTGGGTGCAATGCTGGGCCCGACGACGCGCGGCGGGGCGGCGCTGCTGGCACAACTGGTGCGGCGTCCGCAATCGAGTTGGCAACTCGTGCCGCGCGGTGGAGCCTCGCGCAAACCGGCGGGCCTTGCTGCGCGCGTCGCCGTGGCGGCCGCCACGGCCGTCATCCTGGTCGGCATCGCGCTGGCTCCCTGGATCGTCGGCCGTTGGTCGAGCACCGAAGTGGCCGCCGCTCCGACGAGTAGCGCTCCGCCCGACAAGCCGTCCGAACTGGAACCTCCAGCGGCGGAGAAGCTGCCGGACATACCGGAAACACTCTTGCCGACCGGGCCTTTGCCGACGCCAAGTGCCCCGGTCGCCGATCCCGAAGTGCAGCCGGCAGCGGCCGTCGCGCCCACAACTTCGGCATCGCGCGACATCGTGCTGCCGGCCGGCCGGGTGCTGCACGTCGAGCAGCTCGATCTGCGGCCCCACGTGCGCGTGCGTGGCCGCGCCGGACGGCGCCCGCTGGTCAGCGTGCCGCGCCGCGGGCTGGTGATCGACCGCGAAGGGGTCACGTTCGAAGGCATCGACTTCATTTGGGAAGCACCGCCGAGCACCAGCACCCGTCCGCTGCCGCAGGCGGCGATGCTGGTGGTCGAAGCCCAAACGGTCGCGTTCCGCGGCTGCTCGTTTTCGAGCGAGAGCGCCCAGCCGCCGCACGCGTTGTTGTGGGCCGGCGCGAACAAGGGGGCAGCCGGCCTGCCCGGCGAACTGGCGTTTTTCGATTGCGTGTTTGACGCGGTCGCTTCGGTGGTCGACTGCCGCGGCGCGAGTGGTTGCAACGTGCGGCTCGAAAACGCGCTATGCCGCGATGCCGGACCGGTGGTGCGGCTGCACGATTGTCCGGCGGACGACGCACCGGTGTCGTTGGTGCTCACTCGGGTCACGACGCGCGGCGAAAGCCCTGTGCTCGAATGCCGCTACGGCCGCATGCGCGATAAGCCGGGCCGGATCACGATCACGGCCCACGACAGCGCGCTAGCCGGCAGCGTCGAGGGCGGGCTGGTCGTCCTGCGCGGAGCCGAGCGGCCCGAGACGCTTGCCGCGGCGTTCGCCTGGGGAGGGCAGGGCACGATCATGCCGCCCGAGACGTCGGTGGTCGTGTGGCGCGCCCCCGGCTCGAGTGCCTGGGTGCTGGACGAAGCCGAGTTGGAAGTCGCCGGCCTGGTGCGCGGAGCGTTAACGTTCGCCGGACCGGCCGATGGTCCCCCGACCGAATCGCGCGTCACCCGCTGGCAGGTACCGCTCCGCTCGCCCGATCCCCCCGGCGCCGATCCCCACCCACTCACCTCCGCCCGCCGCTAGCGTCGTCCCTCCGTTAGCCGGAGCCACCGGCGACGGCGCGTCCCCCCAAACGTGTTCCGCGCCTAACATCTCCCGCGCCGCCACTCGTCACTTCCCGCGCACCCGATCGTAATACATCAATCCCACCAGCGTCTTGGCATCCTCGATCGTGCCGTCATCCACCATGCCCATCGCTTCCTCCCAGGAAACCACCAGCGGCTCGATCCGCTCCCCGGCCTCCAGTGCCGTTTCCCCCGGCGTCAGCCCCGTGGCCAGATACAAATGCATGCGTTCGTTCAGAATCCCCGGCGACATCGTGAACTCGCGCAGCGGCTCGATGCTGGCAGCGCGAAAGCCGGTCTCCTCGATCAGCTCCCGGGCGGCGTTGGCGGCGGGGTCTTCATCGGGTTCGAGCGTGCCGGCCGGTAGCTCGACCAGCGTCTTGCCGACCGCGACGCGCCAGTTGCGGATCAGGCAAACCCGGCCGTCGTCGAGGATCGGGAGGATCGTAACGGCGCCGGGGTGTTGGACGGTCTCTTTGACGTGCTCGCGTCCGTCGTTGCCGATCTCGCGGTGGCGGACGACGCGAAACCGGCGCGCCGTCAGCAGCAGTTCGGGTTCGTCGGTCATGGGGGTGCTTTCTGCGCCAATGCGGCGTCGTTGATTCGTCTTTCGGCGGCTGCTAAGATAGCGACGGAGGCCGTTTTGGTCCAAACGGCCGCAGGCGCATTGGTCCGGCCGGGTGCGATTTTTCTATGAGTGATGTGCCCCCCTTCAGCCTGTTTTTGGCCCGACTGCGCCGCATGCACCTCGGCTTTCACGCCTTGTTCGTGGCCGTGGCCGTGTTCGTGTTGTTTCTCAGCACGAGCCATCCCGGCGAGGAAGCCATCGGCTACGGCGTGCTGGCGGTGGCCGTGTTGCTGGCCAGCGTCGCGGCCCACGAAGCGGGTCACGCGCTGATCGCGTTGCGCGTCGGCGGCAGTGTCGATTCGGTCGTGCTCGGCCCCTTGGGAGGTCTCGCGCATCCCGAGCTCCCCCGCGAGCCGCAGGCCGAGTTGCTCACCGCGCTTGCCGGCCCGATCGTGAACCTGGCGATCGTGCTGATCACGCTTCCGCTGTTGTTTGCCACCGGGGCGAACGTCTGGGAACTGATCAGTCCCTTGCAGCCGGTGGGGCTGATCACCGGCGCCTGGTGGGCGGTGACGCTCAAGCTCGCCTTCTGGATCAACTGGGTGCTGTTCATCGTCAACCTGCTGCCGGCCTTCCCGCTGGACGGCGCTCGCGTGCTGCGCGCACTGTTGGTGCCGGCGCTCGACTACCGCAGCGCCAGCCTCGTGGCGGTGCGCACGACCAAGCTCACCGCCGTGGGCGTCTGCATCCTGGCCTGGCTGGTCAGTGACATCAAAAGCGCCGACGTGCTGCCGACCTGGGTGCCGCTGGCGCTGTTCGCCGTGTTTATCTGGGCCAGTGCCCGGGCCGAGGCGACCAAGCAGGAAGAAAGCGACTGGGAAGAGGATCTCTTCAGCTACGACTTCTCGCAGGGTTATACGAGCCTCGAGCGGACGATGGAGCCGCAGCGTCGGCCGGTCGGCGCCGTGCGACGTTGGATCGAGCAACGGCGCGAGCAGCGCCGTCGCAAGCGCCGCTCGATGGAGCGCGAAGAAGAGCGCCAGGTCGACGCCATTCTCGTGCGCCTGCACGAAAAGGGCATGGAGGGCCTCTCGGCCAAAGAGCGGGCCGTGCTCCAGCGCGTCAGCGCCCGCTACCGCGACCGCCAGGGGAGCTAGACGCCGCCTGGCTGTTTCTCGGCCCCGATTCACGCATCTGTGGGCCCGAAGCGCACCTTGCCCCCGCTCGGTGGGTCACGATCGTTGCAACCCGTGCCTGCTGCGTCCGGGCCGTCGTGGGCCCGCTGCAACTGCTTCCAGGCCACTAATCGGACCGCGCTCGTGGCGTAGGGTTGTGGTGGAGGCAACTTGGCCTCCTGGCACCCAACCGAGGCCCATCCCGCCGAAGTCCCATGTCGCCCAAACCAAGCGTCGCCACGCACCCTGCTGCGCCTCCCGAGCCGTGTCCTTCGCCGCAAGTCCGCGCCTGGCGGTCGAACTTGCTGGACAAACTCCGCGAGTGGTTCGCGATCGAGTTTCACCTGGTCGACGGCATGACCGGCGAACTCGTGCATCGCGCGCCCGATCAGGACGCGCGCGATTGGCTCGTGCGCGGCGAGCTGTGCCGCGCCGTGGCCTCGCGCGGCAAGGCCGAACTGATCGAAGAGTCGCCGCCGCTGGTGGTGATGGCGTTGCCCGTGCACGGCGAGCACCAACAGTGCGTCGTGGCCGTGGGCACGTTCGCTACCAGCAACAGTGCCACGATCGCTCAACTGGCCCAGGCCGCCGAGCTGTTGGGCGTGGCGCCCGAAGAGGCCGAAAGCTGGATCGCCGCGCAAACGCCGTGGGCCCCTGACGTGTTGGCGCGGATGGGGCAATTGGCCACCGAGCGGATGGCCGCCGAGTGGCGGCTGGGAACGCTCGACCGCGAAGTGCGCGAGCTGACGCTCAACCTGTCGACGACGTACGAAGAAATTAGCCTGATCTACCGGCTGACCCAGAACCTGAAGCTCACCAGCCGCGGCGACGAGCTGGCCGCGTTGGCGCTCGAGTGGCTGGCCGAGGCGCTGCCGGTCGAATCGATGGCCGTGCAGTTGGAGGGCGCTCGCGAAGGCAGCCAGCCGACGCTGCTGACGTTCGGGCCCAGCTTGATTCGCAACGAAGAGCTGCGCGAAATCGTGGCCCAGCTCGCCCCCTCGCCCGGCAAGCGGCCGATCATCGTCAACCGGCCCACCACCAGCCAGGAAGATTGGCGTTGGCCGCAGGTGCACGAGCTGGTCGTCGTGCCCTTGAGCGAAGGCTCGCGCTCGTTCGGATGGCTCGTGGCGGTGAACCATTCCTCCGGCGGTGAGTTCGGCACGGTCGAAGCCAGCCTGCTCAGCTCCGTGGCGGCCATTCTCGGCATCCACAGCGGCAACGCCGAGCTCTACGAGCAGCAGCACGAGCTGTTCAAGGGCGTGGTCCGCGCGCTCACATCGGCCATCGACGCCAAGGATCCCTACACCTGCGGCCACAGCGATCGCGTGGCCCGCGTGGCGGTGCGGCTGGCCGAGGAAATGCATTGCGACCGCAACCAGATCGAAACGGTTTACATTTCCGGGCTGCTGCACGACGTGGGCAAGATCGGCATCGACGACGACGTGCTCCGCAAGCCGGGAAGGCTGACGACGGCCGAGTTCGAGCACATCAAGACGCACACCGAAATCGGACACCGCATTCTCAGCGACATCAAGCAGCTCGACGACGTGCTGCCGGTCGTGCTGCATCACCACGAACAGTGGGACGGCCGCGGGTACCCGCACGGCCTGGTCGGCGACGAGATTCCGCTGTTGGCGCGGATCGTGGCCGTAGCCGATTCGTTCGACGCGATGGGCAGCGATCGCCCGTATCGCGAAGGCATGCCCGAAGAGAAGCTCGACGCGATCCTCCGCGGCGGGGCGGGTCAGCAATGGGACGCCGAGGTGGTCGAGGCCTTCTTCCGCGCCCGCGACGACATTCGCGACATCGCCCGCAAACAGGTAAAGAACCTCTCGCTCGAAGCGCGCCAAATCACCTGACGCTCGCGCGAGCTTACCGCGGCGCGAGTGAAGGGTTCCCCTTCCGCACACTAGCCCGAAGCGCGAGCGAGGGTGACTCGTCGTGCGAGAGAGGCGTTGTCCGCCAAGCAAACCAACGACCCTCGCTCGCGCTTCGGCTAGTGTGAAGAAATCAAGCGCGGCGGCGCGCGAAGCACTACGCTTCGAATCCGCTGGCGAACATGGTCTTCAGGGCTTCGACGCCCAGGCGCATGGCCATCACGTCGCTGCCAAAGGTGAGCATGCGGCAGCCTTTCTCGATGCAGCGGTCGGCGTACGAGGGGCTGGCCGGCACGATGCCCCAGCCCTTGCCGTGCCGCTTGCAGGCAGCAGCCACGCGATCGATGGCCTCCCACACTTTTTCGTGCTCGGGCTGACCCAACACGCCCAGCGACTGCGAGAGGTCGGCCGGGCCGACGAACAACAGGTCGACGTCCTCGGTGGCCGCGATCGCGTCGACGTCGTCCAGCGCCCCCAGCGTCTCGATCTGAATGGCCACGAAGTTGTCGCGGTTGGCGTCGTGTGCCAGCTCCATCTGCGATTTGCGGGTGAAGTGGGCGTCGGCCCCCTGGGTGTTCAGCCCGCGCATGCCGCGGGGGGCGAACTTGGCCCAGGTGACGAACATTTCGGCTTCGGCGGCGCTAGTGACCTGGGCGGCCATCACGCCATCGACCCCCGACTCCAGGGCCTGGGTCACCGTGGCATAGCTGGTCATCGGCAGCCGCAGGAAGCTTCCCAGACCGCAGGCACGCCCCACCAGGGCCGCACTGGTGATCTGCTCGGTCGAGATGCCCGCATGCTCGGCATCGAGCCAGAAGCCGTCGTAGCCGCCGGCCAGGCCGAACATTTGGATCGACACCGGGTGCAGCAGCCGCCCGCTGCAGAACACGCGAATCACCTTGCCGCCCGCCAGCAGCTCCTTGAAGAAACCGGCCATGTGGTGAGGGCCTTTCCGTGAAGTGAGCGTTTGTAAAGGTTTCCAGGTCTAGACGTTAGGGCTTGGAGAGCGGGGCGTCAAGCAGCCGGGGCCGCCGGAGCGTCCCGGCGTGGAATGGCTCGTTTTCGGCCGGTGGACGCGAATCTGTCGGGCCGGCAAAAACTTTCTGAACCCACGGTGAACCTTCGGGCCGATACGGTGTCTAACCCAGCGACGGCCGACCCGGTCGGGGGTGGAGACACCCTTGGCTTGACGGGGCGGCCAAACCGTGCGAGCCTTATGGGGGGTGGCGTGTTCATAGCTCGCCGCCTTTCCTGGCTTTAAGCCAATCGGTTTCCTTAATCTCTCACCGCGCGCAGCGCAGGGAGCATCCCGATGCGTACGAACATCAACACCGCAGTTACGAATCGCACCGTCTTTGGTTTTGGCCAAGACGTCGTCGTGACGGCCGGCGGTGATTCGTGCGCTTATGCTGCGCAGCATCTCGAATCGCGGCACGCCAGCAAACGTGCCCGCGGTTGGGGCCTGGAGCTTAAGCGCTCTTGGCCCATGACCGTGGTCACCGCTGGGGTGGCTCGAATTACCGAGGCCATGTGCCCGGTAGTTCTGAGGCCGCGACGGTTGCGAGTTACCTCGCCATTGGTCGTCCAGTCATAAGTCGCGAACCGCTCGCACTTATCACCAACGACTAGCCGTCAACCCGGCCCGGGAACCGCGGACCGATCGCGTTTTCGCGTCCGCACGTCGTTTCCGAGCCTCCGGCCTTCCCAGGGCAACTTGTGCCGAAGTTTCGTGAGCATTTTTTCTGGAGAGAGTGATGGAAACGCTGAGCCTGAATGAAGCGAGTGAGGAAAGCCTCGTGCGGGACGCGCAGCGGGGCGACCGGGATGCCTTCGGCGAACTGGCCCGGCGCTACGAGCGGGCCGTGTACGCCACGGCCCTGCGCCGGCTGGGCAACCACGCCGAAGCGCAGGAAGTGTGCCAGGAGGTCCTGGTCCGCGCCATGCAGAAGATCGGCCAGCTCATCGAGCCGGCCGCCTTCGGCTCGTGGCTGCAGTCGGTCACCAACCGCATGGCCATCAACCGCGCCGTGCGCAAGCGGACCGCCATTGCCGTCGAGCCGGAAACGATCGCGGCGACCTGCATCGAGAACGAGACCCCGTTCTCGCGTGCCGTGACCCGCGAGCGGCAACTGCAAGTGCGCGCCGGCCTGGGTCGGCTGGGCGCGCTCGACCGCGAAACGCTCGTGGCCTTCTACGTCGAAGGTCAGAGCCTGCTCGAAATGAGCCAGGGCTTCCGTTCGCCGGTCGGTACCATCAAGCGGCGGCTGCACGTCGCCCGGAAGCGACTCGCCAAGGAGTTGGAAGACTTCGTGGCCGTCTGACATCTCGCACCCGCGGGATGTCAGGCGGCGCGGGTCGCCCCTCTCTATGCGGGCGCCCGCGTGGTCAGCGCGGCGACGGCCAACATCAGCCAGGCGAGAATCCAGGCCGATCCGCCGACGGGCACGACCATGATGAACGGCCGCACGCCCGTGGCCAGCCAGGCGTAGATGCCTCCCGAGAAGAGCACGATGCCCAGGGCGAAGAGGATGCCCGTGGCGTTCAGCAGCCCGCTCGAACCGCGCGCAGCGAGCAAGCCCACGACGATCAGCGCCAGGGCGTGATAGATCTGGTAGCGGACGGCCGTTTCGTACGTTTCGAGCACCGAGGGCTCGACTTTCAACGTTTCTTTGAGCACGTGGGCACCGATGGCCCCGGCCGCCACACCCAGCCCGGCCAACACGGCCCCGATCGCAATCCACACGCTACCGCTCATACCTTGGCGACTCCCCGATGCAGGCTGGCGTTACCGCTGCATTCTACGCGGCGTGGCGGGCGCTGTCAGCAGGGGCGGCTCGTGCCCCTGCCGCCGGCGCGCAAAAAAACGGCGCTCGCCGAGGGGGGGGAAACGGCGAGCGCCGCGTGCGACAACGCAATCGTTCGATGCCGCGTCTACGAGGAGGGCAACTGGATGCCCAGTCGTTCCTCTTCTTCTTCCTGGATGATGATCCGCGGCGTGACCATCATCATCAAGCTTTGCGTTTCGCGGCCGATACCGACGTTCTTGAACAGACGGTTGAGGTACGGCAGTTTGCTCAACAGCGGCACGCCGAACTCGTTGCGGCCTTCGCTCAAGCGTTTGATGCCGCCTAACAGCACGGTACCGCCGTCGGGCACGCTGACAGTAGTCACTACCGACACAAACGAGAAGTTCGGCAACTGTACGGTGACGCCGTCGTTGGTGAGCGTTACTTCTTCGGCAATGGCCTCCGAATCGCCCGCCTCGCCGCCGGTGCTTTCGCTCGCGGCCGCGGCCTCGCTGGTGGTGCTCGAGCCGGAGAAGGTAAACTCGGTCACGTCGCCGATCTGGCTGAACAGCGGCAACACCGTGAGCCGCACGAAGCGGCGGTCGTGCGAAATGACCGCCTGCACCGTGAGCGCCGTGCCTTCGGATAGCACGGTGATCACCGGCTGATACGCGGCCGCGAAGTCGCCGACCACGGGAATCACGCTGATCACGAACGGCATGGCCGTCTGATCGAACACCGACGCCTGCTGGCCGTTGAATAGCGTGACCTTGGGAGCCTGCAAGACGTTGCTGCGTCGATCGCCTTGAGCGGCCTCGACCAGCAAGAACGCTTCCAGGTCGCTGAGGATCGCAAAGCCGAACTGGCTCACCGGCACCGGCGTGCCGAACTGCGGCACGGCCAGGGCGAAACTTTCCTGCGTGAACGGAATGCCCAAGTCTTGGGTGAAACCGCCGGTGGGCGTGAGGCCGACGATTTCACGCTTGTTGCGCGGCGGCACCAGCGGGTCGGGATCGACCGTGGCGCTGGTGTTGATGATGTTGAAGTCGAAGTCGACGCCGATCCGCTCGAAGAACGTATCGCTGAGCGTGATGAACCGCACTTCGATCGTCACCTGCAGGTCCTGGTTGCGGCGCAACTGCTCGAGCAGGTCGACGATCTCCTCGTGCACGTCCTCGGTCTGGTTGATCACCAGGCTGAGATTGTTCTCGAACGGCGAGATCGAACCGGGGCCGCCCACCTCGTCCCAGGTTTGCGGCTTGACGGTGGTCGTGATCAACTCGATCAGCGAGTCGAAGTCGGCTTGGGCACCGCCGCCCATGCCGCCGGGACCCATGCCGATCGGCTGGTTCATGCCCGAGGCCATGCGCCCGTCGCCCGGCATCAACTGGGCGATCTGAGCCTGCATCTCGGGACTCATCAGGCCGCTGGCGCTTGAGCCGTCGTGGCCGGCCACGAAGGCCGAACCGGGGCTCAGGCCCACGCCCGTGCCGGTCATGTTGTAGGCCTCGGCGATCGCCCCTTGCAGGCCGAAGCGGCCGTTGGGCGTGAAGTTCGGAATCGGGATCACCAGGTCGGCTACGTCGTAGATCCGCGCGTCGGTCACGCCGTCGCAGAGTTGTTCGCTGGTGACCTTGAGCACTTCGTTCTGAATCACGTAGCTCAGGTGCAAAGGCTCGAGAATCAGCGTCAGGGCACTCTTGAGCGTGATCTCCTGCGTCAGGTCGATCGTCACGGGCGTGTCGCTGCCGACGCCTTCGTCTTCCAGGCCGAGCGGATCGACATACAGGTTCACCGCGGCCAGCGTGGCCAGGTGCTCGAGCACCTCGGACAGCGGACGCTCGCGGAACTTGAGCGACACCGGCGTGCGGAGCTTGGCTTCAATCTCCAGCTCGCGCTCGCTGCGCCGCGACTTGCGCTCCGACATCATTTCGCCCCGGCTCTTGGTGAGATCTTCCCACTTCTTGGCGTCGCCGAAGCGGTAGGGGTTGTTGTCGTCGAACGGTTCGGCCGACTGCTCGACGCTGGTCATCGCGGCCCAATAGCCCGACTCCTTCGCGTCGCCGATCGCGCGGTTGCGCTGCGTGCGCTTGACGAACTTGCTCTGCCAGATGAGCTGCTTGACGATGGGGTTGTCGGGGGCCAGTTCGCGGGCCCGCTTGGCCAACACTTCGGCCTCGGCGAAGCGCTCTTCGTCCATGTAGCGGTTGAAGTCGTCGACGAGCTTGGCCAGCTTTTCGTCGACCTCGACCTTGGCCTGCAAGCGGCGGTCGACTTCCTCGAGCACCTGGCGGTTCTTTTCGTCCTGCTCGATCTGGATGCGATGCTCGACGATGTACTGGTCGAGCTCGTTGATCTTGCGATCGACGCGCCGCAGCAGCACGCCCTTGGCCTCGGCTTCGATCGTCGAGGCCTCGACGGCCGCGCGGGCTTCCTTCAGGATCTCCATCGAGCGCCGCGGTTCCTTTTGCTGAATCTTCGAGGCGGCCAATTCCTGCTTGGCCAGATCGTTCGAGACCTGGCGCACGAGCAACTGCTGCTCGCTGGCGGCGTCGTCGAGCAGTTGCGGTTCGACGCCCCGTGTCGCCTTGGGCGGAGCCGAGAGCAACTGCAAGTGATCCTGCAACCGTTGGGCTACCGTGGGATCGAGTTGATCGCGCAGCTCGTACGCCCGGCGAAACAGTTCCAGGGCCCGCTTCGTGTCGCGCGCCCGCAGCGCTTGTTCGCCCAAGCCGTACAATTGCATGGCATTGCCGCCCTGCGGAATTGGCTCGGCGCCCTCCAGCGGCAGTTCTTCCTGAGCGTTCGTCTGGCGAGCCTGCGGAGCCTGGTCGCCTTCGTCGTAGACCGCCTGCCCCACGGGAAACGGTTCGCCCGCGGGCTTCTCGCCGGCAGGCATCGCCGCGGCCGTGGCTTCGGCGCCGGCGTCATTCGGCGGTTGCGGGCCGCCGCGCCGCGCGCTGGCGATGCGTTCCAGCAGCGTCTCGGGCTGCACATCGAATGGGCTGTAGTTGACGTTGAGCCCCTTGACGTGGTGCACGAGGCGTTCGGCCTCGTCGTATTCCTTCCACCGCACCAGGTGTTCGGCCTGGTCCAGCAGCACGTCGGCGAACTGCCGCCGGGCGGCCGCGTCCTGCCGCTGCTCCATCAACTGGCTCGCCTGGCGATACGAAACGATCGAGTCCTGGACCCGATCGGGCGTGTCGTCGTGATAGCCGTATTCGACGTTCAGTTGCTGGGCGGCTTCGACCGCGGCCGCCGCGCGGCGCACGTCGCCGACCGCCAGGGCACGGCGGGCGCCCAGCAGCAAGGCATCGCTCTTCTGTCGCGCGGCCGGATCGGCCGGCGGGGTCAGCTTGCGCGCGCCGGCCACCGGCTGCAGCTTGCCGGGCACGGCATGCGCCTCTTGTTCGGGAGTGGCCGGCGTCGTGAGCGGCGCCAGGATCGGCTTGATGCGTCCCTCGGCCTGCGGTACTTGCATCCGCGGCTCCTGCTGCGGCGTCTCGATGCGCTGCGGACCGTGCGACGCGATGCGTCCGGCGGAAGGATTGCCGGTGGGAGCCGGGGCCGTTCGCCGCGTCTGGGCCACCTGGGGGGTGAACTTCTGGCTGGGGCGTTGCGGCTGCTTGGCACTCTTGCGCTGGGCGGCTTGCACGTCGGCGCGGAGCTTGCGCGGCGTATCCCCGAAGTGGAAGATGCCGTAGCTGACGCGCATCTGCTCGACGGCCTGGGTGAGCGATTCGGCCGTGTCCAGGTCGCCTTGCTTGAGAGCCTGCCGGGCCCGGACCATGAGCTGCTCGGCCTCCTGGCGCCCCGAAACGACGCGCGAGCCGTCGGCCTGCGTCACCGCCGTTTGCAGCAGCAACAGCGACGTGCCCGGATGGGCGAACGTCATGGCCGGAAAGAACGCGGAGACGACCAGCGTCAGGGCGACGAAATGCCAGAGCGATTTCGACGTTTTCAAGACGATTCTCCTTCTCAAGACGCGTGGCGTCCGCCGGTTGTCGCCGTTTGCCCGCGCGGGGCTCCAAACACGGCGGACCGTAGACCTGCCTCGCCTCGAGGTTCGCATGCCAGAGTATTGAGTTGCTTGGCCGAAAGTGGCCGGGATCACAGTTCCGCCCGCGTACGTTGCCGCGTGCCGTAGCGCGTGGCCGTCGTGCGCGAGCGGTGTTTGTTCGACGTTTGCCAGAACTGGATTCGAGATAAGAGCGGGGATAGATATCGGCAGCCGCCGGATGGGTCAAGCCCACTTGATCCTTTTTTGCCACCTGCCGCCGCGGCGCACGGCGCGACGACACCCGCGGCGAACGCGATTGTCAGGAAAAAGCCGCGAGGGCCAGAGTGGCCGACGAATGCACCCGCACCGCCAGCAACGCGCGCGTCCCCGTTGAGCCTGAGCCGCCGGCGACGGCGCGTCTCTCCTACAACGATACCCGGCCACGAATCCGGGCGGCCGCTGGCGACGCCGCGTGCGGCGATCTGCCAGCAGCTAGCGATTCGAGAGAATACGCTCTTTCTCGTCCTCGGGCTTCTTGTCTTCCTTGACGAGGATTTCTTCGTATTGCGCCGCGTCGTCGAGCTCGCTGCGCACGGTCATCTTGCCGTCGGCATCCATGAACAGAATCTCGCCGGGATACGTGGCACGCATCTTGCCGGGCATCGACTCGCCGCCGTGCATGTCGAGCACGACGAAGTTCGAATCGAACTTCAGCTCGACGTTCGTCACCTGGCCCGTGATCGGATGCTTGACGGGCACCTCCGTCATCGACGTGTTGCCCGCGGCGCCGCGGTGCACTTCCTTGAGCTCGATCGGGGCGGTCAGGCCGGTGGTGCGATCGATGGCCGTGACGACGAAGTTGGCCGTGGGGCCCGAGTGGCGCGATCCGGCTTCGACGGGGCCTGCCAGCACGCCGTGTCCATGCGGAATCCGCACGACTTCGGTTGGCGGAGTCGGCTCGGCGACCAGGACGCTCTTGGTGGCATACGCGGGGTCCTCGAGCGTGTGCGGCATCTTGCCCGCGTTCGGGTTCCGCAGCGCCACGATCAGGCGATAGCGGTAGTATTTGCCCGGTTCGACCGTGTAGTCGAACACGCGCACCAGGCGATGCGGTGCCGGCTCGACAGCACCCTTTTTCGTGTTCTTGTTGTCGGCTGCGGGCTTGCGGGGGGCCTCGCGGCGGGGACTACGGACCCCGAATCGACTGGGCTCGGCGGGCTCTTCGGGTTCGGCCTCCGCGGCCTCGGGCTCAGCCTCGGCCGCCGGCCGGCGCTGGCCGACGCGGAGCACCTTGGGGTGCAGCACTTCTTCGCCCCAATCGCCCACGACCAGCGGACCCAGGGGGCCGGTCAGCTCCGCATGCACGAATTCGCTGTCGGCCAGTTCTTGCTTCGACCCGCCAGCCCACGATTTTTCGAAGTCCTTGGCGACCGGCACGTCCTTCCAGTCGACCTGGTCGGGCTGCGAAGGGTTGACATCGGTGCGCTGTAAGACGGGCATCAGGTACTCGGGCCTGTCCTGGTCCTCCGAGTAGCCCACGGCGTTGGCCAGGGCCGCGGCGAACGCTTCCCGTTGCTGCTCGTAGGGCACGACCGCCGTGACGACGGCCCACGGCTGAGCGCGCAGACCGACTTTCTTGTCTCCGCCTTCGGCGGGCTGGTCCACGCGAAACACGCCGATTCCTGCCGCCACGCGCGGTTCTTCAGGAGGCAGCACTTTCGGCTCGCCGCGCTTGGCCTTGGGGTCGGTCGACGGCGGATCGAAGGGCAGCTTCAGCGAAAGCGTGTCCGGCGCGATCTCCTTGGCGCGAGCCCGCTCCAGGTAGTTGGCGGTGCGTACTTCCTGGGTCTGTGGATCCCAGCGCGAATTGGCCACGTGTTGCGTCACGGCACTGGCCTTCTGTTGCAGGTTGGTCGGCTCGTATTGCGAGTCGAGCGACTCGCGCGAGAACGCCGAGTAGGCGAACCACAGGAACGCCAGCCCCACGATGCCCAGCGCCAGCTTCTCGCCGTGCGACAGCATCCAGTTCTTGATGCTCGTGACATCCAGGCTCATTTTTTTCATGGCTGCCTCGATCCTCGAAGGGCTCGCTACCTGCCGGCCAACTGCGCGCCGTCGGCCGGGACTCCCAGTTTTTCCATGTCGGGCGGATTGAAGATGTAAATGATTCCGCTGATCTCGACGGTCACGTCATACGCGTCGGGGACGGCGGCCGGCGGTCCCATCCGCGCTTGAGCGGCTCCGGTCGATGACTGACTGGATCGCTTGCTTTTTTCCTGCTTCGACTTGGGATTGAGGCGAAACTGGTGCACCTCGACCGGCAGCGGATAGTTGGCGCATTCGGCCAGCAACCGCCCGATCTCGCGCTGATCCATCACCAGCTTCATGAACACGGGCATCCGCTTGTATTGCTCGCCGGGGGGCAGCGTGGGCAGCGGATTGCCGTCGGCGTCGAGATAGCGGTTCTCGTCCAACGGGCGCTCGATGGTCGGGTCCGGCGGCGGTGCCGGCGGGGTCATGGCCGCGCCACTCGGCGCGGCGTTGGCCAAGGTCTCAATGTGTCCCGGGGCCTTCCCCTCGGCGAACTTCTCGGCCGCCTCCTTGCCGATCGACAACTCCTCGATGATCTTGACCCGCGAGTTGTATTGCGTGCCCTCGTTCGTCTTGCGGATGATGTTCAACAGCGCCTTGAATACCCACAGATCTTCCTGCCGTTGCCAGACGGCCTGCGACGTAGGGACGCTGCCGGTCATCGCGAGCATTTCGCGCACGTCGTCCTGGCTCTCGCTGTCCCACACGACTTTGTACTGGGCCATCCTCGATTGATCGTCGCCGTCGCTGCGGCCCGTCATGGCGTCCGGCGCGGGGGCCTCGACGATTTCGCGCAGCCGCGGGAATTCATTGTTGATGACATTGTTCTGATAGAAGGCGCGGTCGTTCTGCGGGATCTCGCTGCCCGGCTTGGCGTCGGCGATTCGCTGGGCAAACTCGTCGCCCATCACGTCGATGGGCCAATCGAGCACCTTCTGCTGATCGTCGTACACGGCCTGCCAGGCGGCCCGCACCTTTTCGCGCTCCTGTTGCGTGAGCTCCGCCAGCGACGCCGTCCAATCGGCATTGGGGGGCGTCTCGCCGTTGAGGATGCCTACCAGGGAATCGTACTTGCCCGTCACCGTGCCTTTGTGCGTCTGGTACTCCTGCGACAGGCTCCCGCTGGCTTTCATCCAGCCGACCAGCCCGGCGACGATCACGACGACGCACAGCAACCAGAAATGGTACTTCTGCACGTAGCCCAGGACGACCTTGACTTGATCCATGCTATTGTCCCCCCACCGCGGTCAACGCGGCGTCGGCCTGCGCTTTGTTTTCCTCGCGCTCGCTGATCGTGGTCGGCGACCAGGCAAACTGCAAAGTGAAATGCCACACCTTCACGGGGATCTTCTCTCCCGTCGTGCGGTCCTCGATCGTCTCGTCCTTTAAGGTGACGTCGTCGGTGAGGATCACCGGATGGCTGATCCCCAAGTCCGAGACGGGCACGGTCGTGGGATTGCCGCTCCGATCAAGCACCTGAACCTCCTTCTCGCGGAGGTTTTCGACCAGCGTATCGCGCACGAAAGCCGCGCCGAACCGCCGACGGTCTTCGTTGTGATAGTGATACCCCCGCAGCTCGATCACCCAGCCGGGACCCGTGGGGCCCGTATCCGGCGTTCCGCCGGGAGGCGCCCCCGGCCCAGGTCCGGCCCCGTTGGCTGCCGCCCCGAAAGGATCCGCCGACTCGGGCGGCACGCCCTGGCCATCCGGCGAAGCTGTGTCCGCACCGCCCGCGCTGCCGGGCGCCTGCTCGGCCTGCTTGGCCGCTTGAATGCGTTCACCGATCCCCGAGGAATACCACGTGGCCAGATCCGGGTACCATTCGCAATCGAGCCCCGTGATATGGATTTCTTCGCGCTGGCCGATTTCTTCAGGACGCTCGCCCGGCGGATCCGACGGCAGGCACTGGTTCAGCGCGGCGATCAACTCGAGCCACAAGAAGCGTCCCTCGACGTTGCTGACCAGGCCCTCGCCGATCGCATGAATCTCTTCGAATTTCGCCTTTTGGGCCTCGTAGTCGCTGCGCGCGCTGCTGGCCATGCTGGATGCCTGATCGGCGGCGCTTGAGGCCGCGGAGAACCTCTCGGGGTGCACCGAGTTCCAGGCCCGCCAGTGCCCCAGGAAGTTGATCGTGATGCCCAACAGCAACATGGCCACCATCGCCACGGCCCACGGCTTCTTCTCCCGGATCATCCGGTCGGTGAGAATCTCCGGCGGCAGCAGGTTCGTCGACAGGCTCGACTTGTCCATCCCCTGTAGCGCCAGTCCGTAGCACACCGGGAAGCTGAGCAGGTTGCTCTTGAAGGCCGGCGCGTCGACCACGGTCGGGCCATTCAGCCCGCGATAGCCTTTCACCTCGGCCACGTTCTGGCCCAGGTTCTGCGACAGGTACTTCTGCAGCCCGGGCAGTTTCATGGCATTGCCCAGGGCGATCACGCGGCCGATCTTGGCGTCGCGATCGATGCTGGTGAAGTAGCCGATCGACCGCTGAATTTGCGTCAACAGGTCGTTGAACACGGGCCGCATGGCCTGAAACACGGCCTTGGGATCTTCGGCCTGCGAAGCGTTCTTCTTCAGATGTTCGGCCTTGGCGAACGTGAGCCGCAGCTCCTTGGTCAGCGCCTTGGTGAAATGGCTCCCGCCCAGGGCGATGCTCCGCTGCCAGACGCGGTACCCGTTGGTGATCACCAGGTCCGTGGTGTCGGTTCCCAGCGAGATGACGACGATTGACTCGGGCGGATTCTCCGGGTCGTACTCTTCGGCCGGAGGCAAATCGTTCATCTGGTCGAAGACGGTGAAGTTGTAGATCGCCAGCGGCGTGAGCTGCACGATATCGACTTCGATGCCGGCGTCGTCGAACGGCTTGAGGGCCCGTTCGGCCTGGTCGCGCTTCATGGCGAACAAGCCGACTTCGGTTTCCAGGGCGAAGCCGTCTTCTTCGCTGCCCCCCTGCATTTGCTGGTAATCCCAGACCACGTCTTCCAGCGCAAAGGGAATTTGTTGCCTGGCTTCGTATTTGACGATGTCGGGAATCTTTTTCGACTCGACCGGGGGCAGCTTGATAAACCGCGCCAGGCCGCTCTGGCCCGAGACGGAAATGGCCACCTTGTCGCCGCGCACGGTGTTGCGCGACAGAAACAGCTCGAGTGCCTCGCGCACCAGCTCGGCGGGGTCGGCGTCGGGCTGGCTGAGAATCTTCGGGTACTCGATGTAATCGAAGGCGTCGGCAACGATTACGTCGTCGGTCTCGCCGGGCTGGCAGCGCAGCGCTTTGACCGCGCATTGCCCGATATCGATACCCCAAACGGCGCCACTTTTCGCCATTGCGTTAGCCCTGTTCCACGCGAACGCTATCGAGCGGATGGCTGCACGCCCGCCGCTCGCAACCCTGTGATTCGAGTGAATGCTGGAGAGATGATCCCACCAGGGTTGTCCAACTCCTCATGAACATTCAATTTAGACCCGCGCGGGGTGCAATGTCAAACAACGGTTCCCACCCGGCCGAACCCCCCGCCTACCTGTGTGACGGCCGCGCCCCGATGCTCCGGGCTCCACTGGCCCCGATGCCCCCTGTCTGGCGGCGGGATGTCGTTGCTCGCAAATCGGTATACCTGTATAATTTGCGATTCCTCGCGCTTGGCCCTTCAGGCCACTAGCGTAGCTGGCCGGCGAAGCGCGAAACCGGGACTTTACAGCAAGTCAGGCGCTCGCCCATCTCAAGAGGCGGACGAGGCTCGGCCGCGCGCTTCCAGTCGCTGCGGCCCCTCGAGGGGCACCCTGGCGGAAACGGCACACGAAACAATCGCATGGTAAATCGTAATCTGATTCGCGGCTTGGATCCCAAACCCGAGGAATGGGAGGAAGAACTGGCCAAGGCCATGGGCGGCACGGCCACTGAGGAACTCGACTGGGGCGGCGGCGAACTGTCGGTCAACAAGATCGTCGAGGGCCGCATCCTCCGCGTCGACAACGAGTTCGTCCTGGTCGACGTCGGCTACAAGAGCGAAGGCGTCATCCCGCGCAACGAGTGGGAAGAGGAAGACGAACCGCCCGAGGAAGGCAACACCGTCAAGGTGCTCGTCGAGGAAGTCGAGGACGTCTTCGGCCGCCACGAAGACTCGCGCGGCATGATCACCCTGAGCAAGCGCAAGGCCGAGAAGATCGAGGCCTGGCTCAAGGTGATGGAAACGGTGCACGAAAACGACATCGTCACCGGCACCGTGACCCGCAAGATCAAAGGCGGCCTGCTGGTCGACATCGGCGTCAACGTGTTTCTGCCGGCCAGCCAGGTCGACATTCGCCGCCCGGCGGACATCGGCGACTACAGCGGCCGGACGATCCAGTGCGTGGTGCTCAAGATCGACGACGCGCGGCGCAACATCGTCGTCAGCCGCCGGGCGCTGATCGAGGCCGAGCGCGCCGAGAAAAAGTCCCAACTGCTCTCCACGCTCGAAGTGGGCCAGTTGCGCAAGGGCGTCGTCAAGAACATCGCCGAGTTCGGTGCCTTCGTGGACCTGGGCGGCATCGACGGCCTGCTGCACATCACCGACATGAGCTGGGGCCGCATCGGGCATCCGTCCGAGATGGTCTCCATCGACCAGGAGATCGAGGTCCAGATCCTCAACGTCGACCGCGAGAAGGAAAAGATCGCCCTGGGCCTGAAGCAGAAGACGCCCAGCCCGTGGGAGAACGTCGAGGACAAGTACCCGGTCGGCTCGGTCGTGCACGGCGTGGTCGTCAACGTGATGAGCTACGGGGCCTTCGTGAAGCTCGAAGAAGGCATCGAGGGCCTGGTGCACATCAGCGAAATGTCCTGGACCAAGCGGATCAGCCATCCCAACGAGTTGGTGCACATCGACGACGAAATCGACGTCGTGGTGCTCAACATCGACAAGAACAAGCAGGAGATCTCGCTCGGCATGAAGCAGACCCAGGCCAACCCCTGGGACAAGGTGGCCGAGCGCTATCCGCCCGGCACGATGGTCAACGGCACCGTGCGCAACCTGACCAACTACGGTGCCTTCATCGAGATCGAAGAGGGCATCGACGGCCTGCTGCACGTCAGCGACATGTCGTGGACCCGCAAGATCAGCCACCCCAGCGAAGTCGTGGAAAAGGGCCAGCAGGTCGACTGCAAGGTGCTTTCGGTCGACCAGCAGCGGCGGCGGATCGCCCTGGGACTCAAGCAGCTCGAGGAAGATCCCTGGGCCAGCGACATTCCCAGCAAGTATCAGCCGGGCCAGCTCGTGACCGGCACGGTCACGAAAATCACCAACTTCGGCGTGTTCGTCGGGCTCGAGAACGGGCTGGAAGGCCTGCTGCATATCTCGGAGCTGGCCGACCACAAGGTCGAGAACGCCGAAGAGATCGTCAAGGTCGGCGACGAGATCGAGGTGAAGATCCTGCGCGTCGACGCGGCCGAGCGCAAGATCGGCCTGTCGCGCAAGCGGGTCGACTGGAAGGAAGAAGACGTTGAGAAAGCCGATGCCGAATCGGGCGCCTCGGCGGCCAAGTCGGCTTCCAGCCCGCCGCCCTCGGAGCTCAAAGGCGGCGTCGGCGGCGACTCCGGCCCGCTGATCAAGTAGCGTCAAGCGCAACAAACTTGAGATATCGCACGACCCCGCGGGGTAAGTCCTCGCGGGGTCGTTTTCGTGCTAGGCCCGGCGATTGGCATGACCGGAAGATCGATGTACTTCCTGGGCGTCAAGCCTCCGCCGCGGACGGCGCCAGCGCAGGCCCTGCCCGGGCGGCGCGCGGCGGCGGCACGGCCGCTTTCTCCGGCGCAACCTGCACAGCAGCTTTCTGCGGCGCGCCGGCGAGGCACATGCCGGCACTACGCCGGGCACAATGCGAACTTTCGTTTCGCCGCGCGGGTCGTGATCCGTGGGGCCGCTTTTTTCGGCACACCGCGAACGCACCTCACATTCGTCTCACCTCGTCGCGCGGCACGCGACGTGCAGAAAGTCTTTCGTAGACGACGATAGTGAAGTTGTTCCAAACAACGCAGTCCAGGGCATGGCTACCGAATGGGTATGACTACGACACGACGACGACAAACATCCGCCGTGCAGACGCCGCTGGAGACCTATCTCCGCGAGATCAACGAGACGTCGCTGCTGACGGCCCAGGACGAACAAGAACTGGCCACCGCCATCGGCAACGGCGACATCCGCGCCCGCGACCGTATGGTCCGCGCCAACCTGCGGCTGGTGGTCAACATCGCCCGGGGCTACACCGGCAAGGGCCTGAGCCTGCAGGACCTGATCGAAGAAGGCAACCTCGGCCTACTACGCGCGGTCGAGGGGTTCGATCCCGGCGTCGGCACCCGCTTCAGCACCTACGCCAGCTACTGGATCAAGCAGTCGATCAAACGGGCCCTGATCAACACGGCCAAGACGATCCGCATTCCGGCCTACATGGTCGAACTGCTCAGCAAGTGGCGTCGGGCCACGGCGCGGCTGGCCGAAGAGTTGGGACGCACGCCCACGCCCGAGGAAGTGGCCCGCGTGTTGGGCTTGCCCAAGAAGAAGCTGCCGATCATCAAGAAGGCCATCCGCATCTACAACTCCACGCCGCAGACCGACCAATCGGAAACCGGCTGGTCGCTCGGCGAGATGGTGATGGACGAGCGGCTCAAGAGCCCCGACGAGGAGCTGGTCGACAGCGACAACCTGGTCCACGTGATGCAGATGCTCGAGACCATGGACCCCCGCGAGGCCACGGTGCTGCGGATGCGGTTCGGCCTCGAGGACCATGAGCCCAAAACGCTCAAAGAGATCGGCGAGGCGCTAGGCCTGACCCGCGAACGGGTCCGCCAGATCGAAACCGAAGCCTTGGGCAAGCTGGCCGTCAGCCTGCAAGGCGGCCCCTCCTAAGCGGTTAGCGGCGGGGCGCGTCCTGCGGATTGTCCTTCTGGCTGCTATCAGCGGCATCAGGTTTGCACTAGCGATCTGCCCAGGCGACACCAGCGGTGTCTCAAAGGAGGGCAGATCGATGAAACGTTTGACCAAAGCGGCAGTTGCGCTCGCAGTCGTGGGTTGTTTCACCTGCGCAACACCTGTCGTCAAAGCGGCCACACCCGGCGTGGCGGCCACCTATCGTTCGACCGGCACCGGGCTGGCTGTCACGCCCGTGCGGGGCTACTACGGTTACGGCTACGGCTATCGCTCGTACTACCGACCGTATGCCCGCGGCTTCGACTATCGCTACGGCTACCGTCCGTACTACCGGGGCTACAACGCGTTTCGACCGTACTACGGCTACTACGGCCGCGTGCCCTACTACGGGGCGGGCAGCACGTTCAGCTACCCCTTCGGCGGCTACCGCTACCCGATCTACACGCCGCGGTACTACGGTTACGGCTATCGCTGGTGATTCCGACGACGGCTCAGCCGGCCTAGCGTGCCACGCCGACGAAGAAGCTGACGTTCTGGATCAGGTCGCCCTCGGCGTGTTTGACAGGCACGGCAAAGTCGACCGCGATCGGCGCTGCGCTGATCGCGGGAATCGTCACGCGAATGCCTGCGCCCGGGGCGATGCGGAACTCATCCCAAGTCATTGCGACGCTCTCCTCGACGGTGCCGAAGTCGACGAAGGCCACCATCTTGAGCATGTCGTCTGCCGTAACCGGGAACATGTACTCCACCGAGTTCAAGAACTGAAAGTCACCACCCACGATGGCGGATTCGCCGGGTTCAGTTAGGCTGTCCTGCCGTGGCGATGCACCGCGGAACTGGAAACCGCGGAGGGTCGAGAAGCCACCGGCAAAGAACCGTTCGTAGACCGGCGTGTCCGACCCGGCGAAGCCGAGCTGGTTGTAGTAACTCAGGGTGTGGCGTCCCGTACCGTCGGGGCGCTGCCGCAACAGCCAGTGCTGCTGGAAGTTCAGCGCGAACCAGGGGTACTGGAAAGTGCCTTCAAAGTACTCGAACGTCGTGGTGATGTAGTGGCCCTCGGTCGGCAGGAACGTGCTGTCCCGAGTGTCGTGTGCGAGCGATCCCCGTGCGCTGTACAGTTGCGTGCGCCCCGCGGCCTCATCCAGATCGGGCACGCCCTCAGGATTAAAACTGCTTGCCGGCAACAGCACGTCTTCGGCACGCAGACCCAGGCTGCCGGAGAAGTCGGGCGTGAACTGGTATCCCAGCGTGACGCGGCCGCCCAGGCGCTGTTCGGTCCAGTTCAGGTAAATCCGGTTGAAGTAGTATCCGCTGAGGCCGAAGCTCACCGGCGTGTCGAACAGAAACGGCTCGGAGAAGTTGAACAGGTAGCGCTGCACCTCGGTACCGGGGGCCGCTTCGATCCGCAGCTTCTGGCCGGCACCGCGGAACGCGCGGCCGGAGCGGAAGTCTTCCCAGCTCGTGGGCCAGCGGCGCCAGTCGAAGTTCTGCTCGTCCAGCACGATCGAGCCCACCAGACCGGCGTTGGAGTTGACGCCCGCACCGAGCATGAACCGGCCGGTCTGGCCTTCGCTGGCCACGACGTCGATCGGCAGGCTGGGCTGCGTGCCCGGCATGCCATCGGGGCCCAGGAAGTTGCCCGGCGGGGTCACTTCCGGAGCCGAACCGAAGTCGCGCGGCGTATAGCCGCCCGAGGGCGGAATTGTGTCGTTGGAGAGTGGATCCTGGGCCGGCTCGGCGTACTGCGCCGGAGTGACCTGGCCGCCGGGGCCCGGCTGCACGGGCGCGTCGTAACGTGCCTGGTTGGAATAGCCCACCGCCGGTCCGTACTGCGCTCCGCCGGCCGCGTAGCGCTGCTGCGCGGTTGTCGGCGGGTTGACGGCAAAGGACGACGGTCCCGGCGAAACGGGTTTCACGTGCGAACCGCCCCAGCCGGCCGTGTTGTCGGGACTCTGTCCGCGCACCGTCGTGCGGCCGGCCTCACGCTGATGGCGGCGCGCGGGCTGGCGCGCGGTCGTGGTCGTACCCGACGTCGATCGCGGGGTGACCGACCACGGTTCGTCGTCGTCGGGGCTTTGGCCGCGGACCGAGCTGGAACCGCTGGCCTGCCGCACGTCGTCGCGCTGGGGATTCTCGGCCACGGCTTCGGCCCACTCGGGGAGCCGGAACGTGATGCTGGGCAATTCGCCCTTGCTCGGGTCCATGTTGAACAAGCCGGAAGCCTTGATCCGTCGCTCGCCGGCGCGGAACTGGCGAATGTCGGCGATGTCGCCGGGCCGCATGCCCAACTGGTTGAGAATCGTCGAGTGCTTGGTGTGCGGGTTGTCGCCCTTGATCGTGACGGTGATGTCGCCGATCCGCCACTGCTGGCCTTCTTCGATCTTGTAGATCAGATCCACGACACCGGGTTCCAGATCGAACCGCAGGTCGGCATTGGCGTCGGCAAAGACGTAGCCGTTCGAGCCGTACAGGTCCTTGAGCGCCCCGATATCGGCCTGCATCTTCGACTGGTCGTAGGCGTCGCCCGACTTGAGCTGCAGATCGGCGCCCAGGGCTTCCTCGGGGTAGACGTGGTTGCCGATGAACGAGACGTTGCGCACGTTGTAGCGCACCCCTTCGTCGATGTAAAAGACCAGCTTCATGCGGTCTTCGTCTTCGTTGTACTCATAGTCGCTGCCGACGCGGGCTTTGAAGAAGCCCAGGCTGCGGTAGTACAGCTCGAGCTTTTCCTCGTCGCGCTTGATCTTGTTGCGGTCCACTTCGCCCTTGAAGAAGAAGAGAAAGGGCTCGCGCGATTCGATCACCTTCTTGAGCCGGCCGTCGGGGGCAATGGCCCGGCTGTTGCCGACGAACGAGATGTCGCTGAACTTGAGCTTCTGGCCTTCGTGAATCAGGTACACCGCGCCGCGATCGCCGGGTTTGGTGCCCTCGGGCACCTCGACCGAGGCGTCGCTGAAGCCCTTGGACTGGTAGAAGGTTTCCAGCTTGCGGGCGCCCTCGCGCACGGCGTAGGGACCGAACGGGTCCCCTTTTTTCAGCCCGCTCTTCTTGGCCAGCGTGCGGTCTTTCATCCGCTGGTTGCCCAGGTAGTGGACGTACTCCAGCACCGGGCGCTCGACCACGGCCAGCGTGATGATGATGCCGCCGGGCACGTAATCTTTGCGGGGCACGACGTGCACGAACCAGCTCTTCGAGGTCAGCTTGCGTACGTCCCGCTCGAAGGCCGATTGCTCGAAGGGGTGGCCGATCCGCGTGCTCATGGCGTTGAGCACCGTCTCGCGCGAGTGCTTGCGGTTGCCCTCGATCTTGATGTCGACCACTTGCAGCACGGGCGCCGCGGGCCGCGCGGGGGGCGGCGGCTGCAACGACCCTTGCGGAGGCAGCTCGAGGGTTTGCTGCGGGGGCGGCAGCGGCGTGGCCCGCTCCATCGACGCCATGCTGGGCGTCGTCTGGGCCGGCAACGCGCCTGGAAAGGCAGCCGCCGCGGCGCAGACCATCAGCGCGGCTGACGCTGTGCGCAGCAATCGCAAGACCTGGCGGCCGACGAGAGCCATGAACGCTCGCTCTTGAATCAAGTTGAAAGAAACTTCAGATGTGGCCGCACCGATGGCCGCGGCCCTAAGACCGTGGCACCGGCTGCGTTATGTCCTGGCGAACCGGTCCGGAGCAGATGGGACATACCTGGTCCGGCCGCCAAAAGCGGCGTAGAGATACAGCAACCCGCGCCCCATGACAAGGCGAGTTGTTCGCCAAGTGCGCGAATCGCACCGCCTGGTGGGAATCTCCCCGCGATTTCGGATTCCCGCTAGCACGCTCCAGAGCAGGTGCCGCACGCGGACCGCTGGCATGCATTCCAGGTTCATGCAGGAGCCATGCAAGAAGCGCACGCCAGCATGCTCCCACAAGCGTGCGCATGGCAGGCACCGATCGGCGAACCTAGAACGGCTCTTCGCCGGCGTAGCTCTGGGCGGCGTTGAACTGCTCGAATTCCTCGTAAGGCACCTGGGCCGCGTCGCGGAATTGCGTGAAGTCCTTGAACCAGTGCAACTTGACCGTGTCGGTCGGGCCGTTGCGCTGCTTGGCGATGATCAACTCGGCCTGGCCGGCCAGGTTCGCCTTGTCTTCCTCGTTCGTGGCGTAGTACTCCTCGCGGTGGACGAAGATCACCACGTCGGCGTCCTGCTCGATGGCACCGCTTTCGCGCAGGTGGCTCAGCCGCGGCTTGTTGTCGCGCGAGGCCTCCGCCTGCCGATTCAACTGCGCCAGGCATAGCACGGGCACCTCCAGCTCGCGCGCCAGCCCCTTCAGCCGGCGGGCGATGCGGGCCACCTGCTCCTGCCGGGGATCGCGCGGATTGTCGGGCTCGATCAACTGCAAGTAATCGATCACGATCAGCCCCAGCCCGTCGCGCCGCTTCAGTCGCCGGGCCGTGGCGGCGATCTCCGTGATCGTGCGGCTGGGCGTGTCGTCGACGTACAGCGGGGCCTGCCCCAGCTCGTTCATCTTTTCCACCAGCCGCGTCCGCTCGGCCGTACCCACCATGCCGTTGCGCAACCGCTGGCCGTTGATTTGGGCCAGCGTGCAGACCATGCGATCGGCCAACTCGGCCGAGGCCATTTCCAGGCTCACGAACAGCACGGTGGTGCCGCCCTTCATCGCGGCGTACTCGGTCACGTTCAGCGCCAGCGCCGTTTTGCCCATACTGGGGCGGCCGGCCAGGATGATCAACTCGGAGTTCATCAGCCCGCCGGTCAGGTTGTCGTAGTCGCGAAACCCGGTCTCCACGCCGCCAATGGCGTGCTTGTGGGTGATTCGCTTGTCGAGCCGCGACATCGCCTCGTGCAGAATCTCCTCGATCGACACCACGTGGCCCGAGCTGCGGGCGTCGAGGATGGCGAAGATTTTTTGCTCGGCCTGGGCCAGCATTTCCTGGGGCGCCGTGCCGTCGTCGTAGGCGTCGCGCAGGATTTCGGTACTGGAGTGGATCAGCGCGCGGAGCGTGGCCTTGTCGCGGACGATTTGGGCGTAGTAGGCGGCGTTGGCGGCCGTGGGTACCGATTGCAGGATCTCGGCCAGGTAGGACGCGCCGCCGATCTGCTCGTACTGCTCGGCCCGCTTGAGCCGCTCGCTGAGCAGCATGGTGTCGATGCGCTGGTTGCCGTCGTTCATCTCGCGCATGTGCGTGAAGATGATGCGGTTCGCGTCGTCGTAGAAGTCCTCGGGCCGCAGGATCAGCGAGACTTCGTCGCAGACGGTCGGCACCAGCAGAATGCTGCCCAGCACGCCCCGCTCGGCATCGAGGTTGCGCGGCGGCTGCCGATCGAGAATCTCGGAATTGATCTTCATGCGCATGCCTCCCTGCGAGAAGAAGTGACAACCTCCGAATCCCAGCCCCAAGCGCGTGTGGCCACTTGCCGGCGCCGTGCTGCCTGAACCGACCGGCGGGCGCTACGACTTCTCGGGCGCGTCGGTCACGGTAGGCACGACCCAGACCTTGAGTTCGGCCTCGATTTCGTGCCCCAGGTGCACGCCGACCGTGTACAGCCCCAGCTCCTTGAGCGGGCCCTTGAGCCGGATCTGGTCGGTGGTGAGCGTGAACTCGTGACGTTTCATCGCCGCGACGATTTCCGGCGCGCCGACCGAGCCGTACAGATGGCCTTCGTCGTTGGCATTGGCCTCGATCGTCACGCTTTGCTTCGAGATGTTGTCGGCCTGCGCGCGGAGCCCGGCCATGCGGGCATTTTGAATCTCTTGCAGCCGGGCCTTGTGCTTTTCGACCATCCGCTTGTGGTGGTCGGTGGCGATCGTGGCCAAGCCCTGCGGCAGCAGGTAGTTCATGGCGTAGCCGCGCCGTACCTCGACCACGTCGCCTACTGCGCCCACGTGGTCGACGCTTTGAATCAGCAGCAGCTCGATGCCGTTGTGCTCGCCGCGGGGCAACCGCTTGTGCCGCGAACGCGCTGATTTCGATTTGGTAGGGGCCATGATCGGTTCCTCGAGTTCAATCGGTGTTTGTTTCGATGTTTGGTAGTGGTTTGGTGGCGCGGGTCAGAACGGGATGTCGTCATCGGGCGGGGCTTCCGACTCGTCGTGCTGCGGCGCACTGGAGCGACCGCCGCCGCCGCCTCCACCCCCGCCGCCGGATCCGCCACGCCCGCCGAGCATCTGCATGCGATCGCAGATGACCCGCAGCTTGGAGTTCTTCTTGCCGTCCTTTTCCCAGGTATCGAGCTTCAGGCGGCCTTCGATCAGCACGCTCGAGCCCTTGTTGAGGTACTCGCTGGCCACCTCGGCCGTGCGGGCCCAGCAGGTGACGTCGACGAAGGTGGTTTCGTCGACCCATTCCCCGCTTGAGGTCTTGCGGCGATCGTTGACGGCCAGTCCCAACTCGGTGACGGCCGTGCCGCTGGGGATATAGCGCAGCTCGGGATCGCGCGTCAGGTTGCCCACCAGGATGACTCGGTTGTAGCTGGCCATCGCACGGGCCCTCCTTCCTGCCTCAGTCGTTGTCGCTCTCGCCGGCGGCGGCCTTGACCTCCTCGACCGTCTTTCCGCCCGAGCGAGCGTGGCTGACCAGCGCCTCGACGATGCGCGGGTCGATTTTCAGAAACAGCGTGCGCAGGATGCTGTCGCTGAGTTTGCACTTGCGGTTCAGTTCGACCAGCTTCGAGCTGTCGAGCTTGAAGTAGGTGAGCCAGTAGGTGCCCTTGCGCTGCCCGTTGATCGGGTAGGCCAGACGGCGTTCTTCCCACAGGCGGTCGGCGAGCACCTCGCCGCCGAGTTCGGAGATCATTTCGGGGATTTGTCCCGCCACGCCGGCCTGGTCGCGTGAGTAGCGGTTGGCATCCAGAATGTACATGCCTTCGTAAACGTTGACTGGCACGGCCGAAAACTCCTGAGGGATTGCGATGGTCTTCGAGTGTTAGTTGTACCGGTTCATGGTCGCGGCGATACCCTCTCGCACCCACACCTCCACGGCGTCGGCGGCACAGGCCACGGCCACATCGATTTCTTCCGCCTCTTTTTTCGTGAAACGCCCCAGTACCCAGTCCGCGGCGTCGCGTCCCCCGGGGGGGCCGCCAATTCCGATTCGCAGCCGGGGCACTTCGTCGGTGCCCAGCCGCTGGATAATGTTCGCCAAACCTTTCTGCCCGCCGGACGATCCGCTGCCGCGAAACCGCAGCTTGGCCAGCGGCAGGTTCATGTCGTCGCTGACGATGAGCAACTCGTCGCCAGCAATTTTATAAAAGTCTCGCGCCGCAAGCACGCTTCCGCCGCTGAGATTCATCAGCGTGTGCGGGCACAGCAGCAGGATTTTTTCGTCGTGGATTCTGGCTTCGACCACTTCGCCCTGAAAGGCCCGCTTCGGCTTGGTCTGGCCGTGCCGCGAAGCCAACTCGGCGGCGACCCGAAAGCCGACGTTGTGTCGCGTTCCCTTGTATTTTCGCCCGGGATTCCCCAGTCCAACAACGAGTTTCATGCTCCGGCGATTGCGGCGCGTGGCAGGGCGACAGGCGGCATCTCCCCGGGCCGGCTCGATCCGGCCCAGGCGGCCAGCCTCAATCGCCCTCTTCTTCGCCCTCCTCCTCGGCCGCGCGACCGATGATCTCCGGTTCGTCCGATCCCGGTTCGCCCACGGCTTCCTCTTCCTCCTCCTCGCGGACCTCGAGGCACTGCACCACCGGCATTTCCGGCTCGTCGAGCACTTTCACCCCCGGCGGCAATTCCAGATCCGCCACCGTGAGCGTCTCATTGAGCTGCAGATCGTTGATGTTCACCTCGATCTTGGCAGGAATATTCACCGCCTCGCAATCGATTTCCAGCTCGTGCGCCAGTTGTTCGACGTTGCCGCCTTCCTTCGAGCCGGGCGCCTCGCCCCGCAGCTCGACGGCCACCTTCACCTCGACCCGCTCGTGTTCCGAGACCCGCGTGAAGTCGACGTGCAGCACTTCCTGGCCGTACACGTCCCACTGCAAGTCGCGAATGAATGCTTTCTCCGTGACCGCGCCGGTCAACTCCACCACGTGCGACCCATGACGCACGGCGGCGGCCATTTCGTCGGCATTGACCGTCAGGCTCTGGTTCGCCTCGCCGTGACCGTACAAGATCGCCGGAATGCTTCCCGCGTCACGCAGCCGCCGGGCATTGCGCTTGCCGCGGGTCTCGCGCATCTGCACCTTCAATTTGTCCGACATCGACCCCGATCCTCTCTCGCTGGCATGGAGGCAAACCGTTCATTCTCTCCGAATCACGGAATCTTTCAAGTCCGTCGCGGCGGCCGGTTTTGCCTGCCCAAAGGGTCCTCCGGCCGGCCCGACCCGCGGTGTCCGCCGGAGGCGCGAACGGCACGGCCCGAATCCCCGCCAGGGGGGATCGCCCCGGGATCCGGAAAGCCGCGGGGGCCCGATGCCGGGGAGATCAGTCGAACAGCCGGCTGACCGACTCGTTGCGGTGGATCCGCTTGATGGCCTCGCCCAGCAGGGGCGCGACGCTCAGCACCTTGATCTTGGGGATCATCGCCTCGGGCCGCAGCGGAATGGTGTCGGTAATCACCAGTTCGTAGATGGGCGCTCGCGAAATCCGCTCGATCGCCGGTCCGCACAGCACGCCGTGCGTGGCCGCCACGTAGATTCGGGTCGCCCCGCGCTGGTGAATCACCTCGGCGGCCCCACAGATCGACCCGGCCGTGCTGACCATGTCGTCGAACATCAGGGCCACTTTGCCCTGGACCGGGGCGCCGATGATGTTTTCCTGCTTGGTGTGCACGGCGTCGGCCCGCCGCTTGTCGACGATGGCCAGATCGCCCCCCAGCCGCGAAGCGTGCCCCAGGGCCCGCTTGATGCTCCCCTCGTCGGGGCTCACCACCACGATCTCCTTCGGGTCGAAGCCCTGGTCGAGAAAATACTCGGTGAGCACCGGCGCTGCGTACAGGTGGTCGACCGGCACGTCGAAAAAGCCCTGGATCTGCGCGGCGTGCAAGTCCATCGCCAGCACGCGGTCGGCGCCGGCGCGGGTAATGATGTTCGCCACCAGCTTGGCGGTGATCGGCACCCGGCCTTCGTCCTTGCGATCCTGCCGGGCATAGCCGAAGTAGGGAATCACGGCCGTGATTCGCTCGGCGCTGGCGCGCTTGCAGCTCTCGATCATGATCAAGAGCTCCATCAGGTTTTCGTTCACCGGCGGGCAGGTGGGCTGCACCAGAAACACGTCGCGGCCGCGGATGTCCTCGTCGACCTTGCAGCTAATCTCGCTGTCGGGAAAGTTGCCGATCGTGATGCGGGCCATCGGCAGGCCGAGATAGTCGCAGATCCTCTTGCTGAGATCGCGATTGGCGCGCCCGCTGAAGATCTTCAGATCGTTCATGAGAGTAGCCTGCGGTAGTTGCCCGCCGAAAAGGTAGCCCGCCTGAAACAAGTGCCTAGGTTCCGCCGATGCCCATGTCCCGCATCGCGGTCTCCACCGCCGCCAGCTCGTCCATGTTGTTGATGCTCAGCGCCTCGCAGGGCTTGAGCACGGCCAGCGCCCGCACGTCCTTACCCGCGGCCAGCAGCACGCCGGGACAGTCGGTGATGTAATACTCTTTTTGAGCGTTGTCGGCCCGAATCTGGTCCAGGGCCCAGGCCAGGTCGGCCGCGTTGAACACGTAGCAGCTCAGGTTCACTTCGGTGATTTGCTTCTGCTGGGGCGTGGCGTCCTTCTCTTCGACGATGCCGGTGAACGTGCCGTCGGCGTCGCGCACCACCCGGCCCAAGCCGCTGGGGTCGTCCTTGTGGGCCGTGCCCAGCAAGCACGCCGGACGCGTGCGCTCGAACTCCGCGAGCAGGCTGGCCAGCGAATCGCTCTGCATCATCGGCGAGTCGCCCGCCACCACCAGCACCGCCCCTTCGTGATCGGCGAAGTGCTCGCGCGCGCACATCACGGCGTGGCCCGTGCCGTGTTGCTCGGCTTGCAGCGCGAACTCGATGGCCGGCCGGTCCTTCACGGTCTGCCGGACGTCGTCGGCCCGATAGCCCACGACCACGACCGGCTTCGCCACGCCGGCCTGCTCGAGCGCATCGAGCACGTAGTCGAGCATGGGTCGACCGCGGACCGGCACCAACACCTTGGGCAGGTCGGACTTCATGCGCGTGCCTTTGCCGGCCGCCATCACGACGGCGATTGCGCCCTTCACGGAATCGAAACCTCTCTCATCTGAAGAAGTGGGAACGCCTATCTTCGCAGCTTCGCCAGCCGGCTTCCAGGGGCAGGCCAGCGCGCCGAAGCCGGAAATGCCCGCTGCGCGGCGGTGCCAGCGGTGCGTTGACACTCCCCGGGGGCGACTTACAATGATACGTTTCCCATCGCATCTCGACGGTAAACAGGGCGAACTAGCACGACCGCGCGTGCGTGTCTTGGCCCGCCCCCTGGAGCGTCTGCCTTTGCTCACTGCGACCGAAAAAGCGGCCGTTCTGATCGAGGCCCTCGGCTGGATACGCAAGTTCCGCGATAAGGTCACGGTCATCAAGCTCGGCGGGAGCCTGCTGGACGACATCGACGCGCTGCGGCACCTGCTGGTCGACATCGTCTTCATGGAAACCGTCGGCATGCGGCCCGTGGTCGTGCACGGCGGCGGGGCCGCCATCAACCGCGCCATGGACGCCGCGGGTCTCGAGCCGAAGTTTATCCAGGGACGCCGCGTAACCGACAGCGCCACGCTCGAGATCGTCGAGAAGGTGCTGGCCTACGAAACGAACGAACATCTGGCCGCGCGGATCGAAGAGTTCGGCGGACGCGCCGCGCCGCTCAACTTTCGCACCACCAACGTCCTGTGGGGCGAAAAGCTGTCGCTCGAAGACGACGCCGGCAAGCCGATCGACCTGGGCTCGGTCGGCACCATCACCCGCGTGGATCGCGGCACGATCAGCAACCTCTGCCTGGCGGGCATCGTGCCGGTGATTCCCTCGATGTGCCTGGGCGAAGGGGGCGAAAAGTACAACGTCAATGCCGACACCGCGGCCACGGCCGTGGCCCAGTCGCTGGGGGCCGAGAAACTGGTGTACATGAGCGACGTCAACGGCGTGCGGCTCGACAAGGACGATCCCGACTCGCTGATCCACTCGCTCACCGCTGCCGAGGCCGAGAAGCTGATTCGCGACGGCGCGATCGCCAAGGGCATGATCCCCAAGGTGCAGGCCTGCCTCGACACGCTCGGCAAGGGCATCCGCAAGATCCACATCATCGACGGCCGCGAGCGCCACGCGCTGCTGCTGGAGATTTACACGAACAAAGGGGTGGGAACCGAGATTCTTAAAGAGCCCCTGTAGGAAAAGAGCCTGTAGCAAAGAGCTTCCGCGAGAAAGCACGCCCCCAGGAGCGAACCCGCTTTGCCCTCGGGCTGTCCGAAGATTTTTCACGCCCGGCTCGCCGACCCAACCTCACAGCGAGGAGAACCAGCCATGGCCACGGCCGAATCGACCATGAATTCGCCCGACATCATCGAGATCTTCAAGCGGTACGTCGTGCCCAACTATCGCCGCTTTCCGGTGGTGCTCTCGCGCGGCGAGGGCTCCTACGTGTGGGATGCCGAGGGCAATCGCTATCTCGACTTCTTCCCCGGCTGGGGCTGCAACCTGTTGGGCCATTGCCCGCTGCCGGTGGTGAAGGCCGTGCAGGAGCAGGTGGCCACGCTGATCCACGTGCCCAACACCTGGTACACCGAAGCCCAGGGACGCTGGGCCCAAATGCTCTCGGAGCGCAGCTTCGGCGGCCAGGCGTTCTTCTGCAATTCGGGAGCCGAGGCCAACGAGGCGGCCATCAAGCTCATCCGATTGCACGCTCCCAAGGGCCGTTACAAGATCATCACCTTCGAAGGCGGCTTCCACGGCCGCACGCTCGGTGCCACCACGGCCACGGCGCAGCCCAAGTATCACGAGGGTCTGGGCCCGCTGATGGCCGGCTTCGTCTACGCCCCCTTCGGCGATCTGGACGCCGTGGCCCGCCTGGTCGACGACGAAACGGCCGGCATCATCGTCGAGCCGATCCAGGGCGAAGGCGGCGTCAACCTGCCGCCCGAGGGTTTCCTGCAGGGGCTGCGCAGCATCGCCAACGATCAGGGACTGCTGCTGGTGTTCGACGAAGTGCAGACCGGCTGCGGACGCACCGGCCAGTATTTCGCCTATCAACACTTCGGCGTCACGCCCGATGCGATGACGCTGGCCAAGAGCCTCTGCGGCGGCATCGCCGGCGGGGCTCTGTTGACCACGGCCGAGATCGCTCCCAGCCTGCGGCCCGGCATGCACGCGGCCACCTTCGGCGGCAATCCGATCGCCGCCCGCGCGGGCATCGCGGCGCTCGAGATGATCGAGCAGGAGGATCTGCTGGCCCACACCCGCAAGCTGGGTGAGCTGTTCCGCCAGCGGCTCACCGATCTGCAAGCCGAGTGCGATCTGATTCGCGAGGTGCGCGTGCTGGGGGTCATGATCGGCATCGAGTTGTCGATCGACGGCACCGCCGTGGTCCAGGCCTGCATGGATCGCAAGCTGCTGGTCAACTGCACCCACGGCACGGTCATTCGGCTGCTGCCGGCCATGAACCTCAGCGAAGAGCAGCTTCACGCCGGGTGCGACATCCTGGCCGACGTGCTCAAGCAACAGATGGGTTGATATTCCTTGATGAAGACCGAATACCGCGAGCGGCGCAAGAGCGAGCCTTTGAGCATGCGACACCTGCTTACCGTGGCCGATTTGAAGTCGGCCGAAATCGATCGCATCTTCGCCATCACCGAAGATCTCAAGACCAAGTTCGAGGACGGCCTGCGCGAAGCGCTGCTTCCCGGGCGCGTGATGGCGCTATTGTTCGAGAAGCCCTCGTTGCGGACTCGGGTCAGCTTCGAGGCGGGCATGATCAACCTCGGCGGCAGCAGCCTGTTTTTAGGGGGCGACGTCGGCTTCGGCGCCCGCGAGAGCGTGGCCGACTTTGGCCGCGTGCTGAGCGAATACGTCGACGTGATCGTGGTGCGCGCCTACCGCCATCAAACGGCGGTCGACCTGGCCGGCTACAGCAGTTGCTCGGTGATCAACGGCCTGACCGACCTGGCCCATCCCTGCCAGGCGCTGGCCGATTTGTACACGCTCAAGGAGCACGTCGGGCCGCTTCAGGGTAGCAAGCTGGCCTACGTCGGCGACGGCAACAACGTGGCCCGCAGCCTGGCCGAAGGCTGCGGCAAGACCGGCATCGAGTTCGTGATGGCCACGCCCGAGGGCTACCGCTTCGATGACAGCTTCGTCGAGTTCCTGAAGAAGGAAGTTCCCGCTCTGAAGATGACCGTCACCAGCGACCCGGCCGAAGCGGTCCGCGGCGCGGCGGCCGTGTACACCGACGTGTGGACCAGCATGGGGCAGGAAGACGAATCGAAGAAACGCCGCAAGGTCTTCGCTCCCTACCAGATCAACGCCAAGCTGATGGCCGAGGCGCCCGGCGACGCGCTGTTCATGCACTGCTTGCCGGCCCATCGCGGCGAAGAGGTGACCGACGAAGTGATCGACGGGCCGCAAAGCGTCGTGGTGCAGCAGGCCGCCAATCGCCTGCACGTCCAAAAGGGCATCCTGGCCTGGATCCTCGGGGCCCAGGGCTAGCCGCTCCCTCGTCCCCGGCCCCCGTGAAGAAAGCGACCTCATCATGCGACACGACGGCCGGCAGACCGACGAGCTTCGCCCCCTGACGCTCACGCGCCGCTACACGCGCCCCGCCGCCGGCAGCGTGCTGGTCGCCGCGGGCAACACCACGGTATTGTGCACCGCCAGCGTCGACGAATCGGTGCCGCCCTGGATGGCCGGCCGGGGCCGCGGCTGGGTCACCGCCGAATACAGCATGCTCCCGGGCAGTACCAGTCCCCGCAAACGCCGCGACGTCGGCAAGGTGGACGGCCGCACCACCGAGATCCAGCGCCTGATCGGACGCAGCCTCCGCGCCGTGGTCGATCTGGACGCGCTGGGCGAGCGCTCGATCATCTGCGATTGCGACGTGCTCGAAGCCGACGGCGGCACCCGCACCGCCAGCATCACCGGGGCCCTGGTGGCGCTGGTCGACGCGGTGGCCACGATTCCCGATCTGCCCAAGACGCCGCTGGTCGACAGCGTGGCGGCCATCAGCGTGGGCATCGTCGAGGGGCAGCCGGTCCTGGACCTGGACTACAAGGAAGACGTGGCGGCCGAAGTGGACATGAACATCGTCATGACCGGCGGCGGCCGCTTCGTCGAAGTGCAGGGGACCGGCGAAGAAGCCACCTTCAGCGAAGCCGACCTGGTGGCCATGCTCGCCCTGGCCCGCACCGGACTGGACCGCATCCGCACCCAGCAGCGCGACGTTCTCGGCGACACCTGGCCCTTCGCGGGCTAGTCCGCCCCGCTCCGCTCCGCGCTTTGCGGCTTAGCCCTCGAACACTGGCCGGTCGACTCAACTATACATCCCGCCCCCACCAATCGCCTCGAACGCCCCGCGATAGTGCTCGACCGTGGGCCGTCGCACTCCCTTGGGCCAGGTGACGGCTACCACGTCGAACCGCGAGGAATACTCGAGCAGGTCGTGCCGCTTGAGATACGCTAGCGCCAGCCGGGTGAGCTTGCGCTGCTTGTCGGCGTCGACCGCTTCGGCCGGGTGGCCGGCCACATGGGTTCGGCGCGTCTTCACTTCGACGAACACCACGGTACGGCCGTCGACGGCCACCAGGTCCAACTCGCCCAGGCGGCCGCGGTCGCGGCGGGCCACGATGTGGTAGCCCTGGCGCTTCAGGTGGCGCTCGGCGGCCCGTTCGCCGCGTCGATCGAGCGAGCGGTAGTGCCGCCACCAGGAGAGCACGCGGGAGCTGAGCGCTTCGATGCCCATGGTGGCTGGAGGTGGGCGGGGCCGCCGCTGCAAGAGCGGTTATTTGCCGCTCTTGGCTTTCGCTTTGCCTTTGCCCTTGCCTTTTCCCGTGCCGATGTCGGTGCGGCGCTCGCGGAGGCGGACGGCTTTGCCGACGCGATCGCGCAGGAAGTACAGCTTCGCCCGGCGAACGACGCCGGAACGCTTCACCTCGATCTTGCCGATGCGGGGCGAGTGCAGCGGGAACTTGCGCTCCACGCCTTCGCCGGCCACGATCCGACGCACGGTGAACGTCTCGCGCGTGCCGGAACCTGACTTGGCGATCACCACGCCGTTGAAGACCTGCGTGCGCTCCTTCTCGCCTTCGAGAATCAGCGTGTGCACGTCGACCGTGTCGCCGATGTCAAACTTGGGGGGCTCGCTCTTGAGCGAACCCTTTTCCACCATTTCCAGAATCTGCTGACTCATGACCGCTTGCTACCTTTCTAACGTCAACGGGATTCGCCCAAGCCGCCAAGGTGGCCGCCGCGCTTCGCCCGAGATTGTCTTGTGATTCTTGCTACTGCGCCCTGTCGTTTTTGTCTTCTCGCAGCAGGTCGGCCCGTTGCTCGCGGGTGCGCTGCCTGCTTTGTTCGTCTCGCCAGCGGCTGATTTCCTCGTGATTGCCTCCCAGCAGCACCTCGGGGACCGTGTGGCCGCGATACTCGCGGGGCCGCGTGTACTGGGCAAATTCCAGCAGCCGCTCGCTGCCGGAAAAGGAATCCTGTCGATTGCTTAGTTCGTCTCCCAGGACGCCGGGCACCAGCCGGGCCACCGCGTCGATGATCACCAGCGAAGCCACTTCGCCGCCGCCCAAGATGTAGTCGCCGATCGAAATCTCGTCAGGCTCGAGAATCTCTCGCACCCGCTCGTCAAAACCCTCGTACCGTCCACACAACAACAACAGCCGCCGCTCGGCGGCCAACTCCTCGACGATCCGCTGATCCAGCTTCCGCCCCTGGGGCGTCAGCATCACCAGCCGGCCGGGCTCGTCGGCCATCGGCCGCACCGCCTCGACGCACTCCACCACCGGCTCGACCTTGAGCACCATGCCCGGCCCGCCGCCGAAAGGGCGATCGTCGACCACGCGATGCTTGCCGTGGGCCCAGTCGCGAATGTCGTGCAGCTTGACGTCGATCAAGCCGCGCTCGATGGCCAGCTTGATCAGGCTTTGCCCCAGGTACCCCTCGAGGATGCCCGGAAACAGGGTCAGTACGTCAAATCGCATGACGGCCGCTCGCGCGAGGGCCAACCCAGGGTGGTATTCTGTCGAGCCGCAGCCCCGCGCCCTCGGACGCTTCCGAAGCGCACCGGGCTACCGCTTACTCCTTCACGCTGGCGGTTTCCTCGCTCTTTTCGCCCGCGCCCTCGTCGCTCGCACTGTCGCTAGCGCCGTCGCCGCCCGCGGCCTGTTCGGCTGGGGCTTCCTCGGCCGCGGCTTCAGCCGGCGCACTCTCGGTGCTGGCGGCTTCCGCGGCCGGGGCTTCGCCTGCGGCCGCCGGAGCCGCCTCGGCCGCCGGTTCTTCGCCTTCGGCCGGAGGGACGTACGCCGGCGCGCCCGCGTCGGGCACGACCTTCGGCATGGCGAGCTTCTCGCGCGCCGCTGCCTGCTGTTCCAAATGGGTGCCTTCGGCACCGTACTTTTTGATCAACGTCTTGACCTTTTGCGACGGTTGGGCGCCAACGCCCAGCCAGTACTGCACGCGGTCGGCCTTGAGCAACGCTCGCGCGTCGGTGTCGTCGATCATGGGGTCGTACGTGCCCAGCTCTTCCAGCACGCGGCCGTCGCGCGGGCTGCGCCCGTCGATAGCACAAATGCGGAAGAAGGGGCGGTGTTTCCGACCCAGCTTTTTCATACGAATTCGAACTGCCACACGGTCCTCCTGTATTTGGTTGGTGGATACGTCGCGTTGTTGTGGGTGGATTCGGTTATCTAAACGGATTCGGCGGGCCGCCGCCAGCATTGCCCGGGGGCGTGGCGTATCAGCCACCCCGCCTGGCGTCGCGCTTGCGGCGGCGAGCCTCCTTTTCGCGTTGTTTGCGGAGCTTGGCCCGTTCGGCCGAGCTGAGCCGCTTGCCCGTGCCGACCTTGGCCTTCTGCAGCTTGGCGTTGGGGTTGGAAAGCCCCTTCTGCAAGTCCTGCATCATCTTGAAGCGGTCGCGCATGCCCTTGCCGGCCATTTGCTTCATGATGGCGGCCATCGGCTCGAACTGCTTGACCAGCTCGTTCACTTCGTGCGGCTCCACGCCCGCACCAGTCGCAATGCGGCGGCGGCGGCTCTGGTCGATCTTCGAGGGCAGGCGCCGCTCCTCGGGCGTCATCGAGTCGATGATGCCGCCCATCCGCTTCATGCCCCCCTCGGCGTCCACGCCGTCGAGCATTTCCTGCATGTTGCCCATGCCGGGCAGCATGCTCATGATCTTGTTGATGGGCCCCAGCTTTTTGGTCTGGCCCAGCATGTTGCGATAGTCGTCAAGGGTGAACTCCCCCTTGCGGAGCCGTTCCTCCTGCTTGGCCATCTCGTCCTGGTCGAACTTCTGCTGCGCCTGTTCGACCAGCGTGAGAATGTCGCCCATGCCCAGGATGCGTTGGGCCATCCGCTCGGGATGGAACTCCTGCAGCGCGTCGAGGTGTTCGCCCGTGCCGATGAACTTGATCGGCACGCCCGTGACGTGCTTGACCGACAGCACGGCCCCGCCGCGGGCATCGCCGTCGAGCTTGGTAAGGATCACGCCGTCGAGCTCGAGCGCCTCGTTGAATGCCTTGGCGCTGTTCACGGCATCCTGGCCGGTCATGCCGTCGACGACCAGGTACACCTGCTCCGGCTCGACCTTGCGATCGATCTGCCGCAGTTGCTCCATCAACTCTTCGTCGATGTGCAGCCGGCCGGCCGTGTCGAGCACCACCACGTCGCAGCCGATCTTCTTGGCGTGCTTCACTGCCGCCTGGCACACGGCCACGGGGTCTTTCGCGCCCGGCTCGGAGAAGACGTCGATGCCCAACTGCTCGCCGATGACGTGCAACTGCTCAATGGCCGCGGGGCGCTGCAGGTCGGCGGCCACGAGCAGCGGTTTGCGCTCGCGCTCTTTGAGCAGCCGGCCGAGCTTGCCGCAGGTCGTGGTCTTGCCCGAGCCCTGCAAGCCGCACAGCATCAGTACCGTGGTCGAGGGCTTCAGGTGCAGCGAGTGGTCGACCGGACCCATCAGGTCGACCAACTCCTGGTGGACGATGCCCACCACTTGCTGGCTGGGGTCGAGCGACGAGAGCACCTTTTCGCCGAGGGCCTTCTCGGTCACCTTGCCGACGAAGTCCTTCACCACCGGATAGCTGACGTCGGCCTCGAGCAGGGCGGTTTGCACCAGCCCCAGGCCTTCGCGCATGTTGGCCTCCGAGAGCTTGCCCTTGCCGCGCAGCGTCTTCAGCGCGCCGGACAGACCTTCTTGCAGGCTCTCGAACATGGCCAACTACATCCTGGCAATACGGATGGACAATCGATCGACTCTCTGGGCGAGGCAACAGCCTCTGCGCAGGCGACCAAGCTGGTCGCCCTCGAGCACGCCGCAGCGCGCAACTCCCCCCTGTGGCAATCCCGCATTCTAGCGAAACCACCCCGCCGCTGGCAATCCTCGTGTAAACCCTGCCGGGCGTTTCGTTTACCCGTCCCCGAGACGCCGCGCGCGGTCATGCCGGTAGTCTGGAAAATCGGGGGAATAAGCACGGCCCGCGGGTGCTCTAAAATGAAGGAGGGAGCCCGGCGCAGGTGGAGTGCCCAGACTCGAACGCGGAGGTGAGGTGATGAAACGCTGGCAATGGGCCGGACTGACGGTCGCCGCGACCCTGTTTCTCTCGGGCTGCGAGGCCCGAATCTTTCGCGCCGAGACGGTGATTCACGACGACGGCAGCCTCGAGCGGGCCGTCTACCAGCCGGCCGACGAAACCCCCGACGACGTGCAACAGGCCGACCTCTGGCAGCAAATCACCTACAGCGAGCGTGCCGACCACGACAAGTTCACCGGCCCCATCTCCGAGCTGCCGTACGCCGCAAAGGACAAAGACCATCCCTACTTCGCCGCCTGGGGCACCTTTGCCTCGGCCGAGAAGTTGCCGCGGACGTTCGTGCGCAAGACGCCCGGCAAGCTGCCCGATGCCGAGCTGCGGGTCGACTACGAGCGCGAGGACCTGGTGCTGGTGGTCGAGCACCGCTGGCAGGAAACGCTCTCCGACATCGTCACGCTCGACGACATGCGCGCGGCGCGCGAGCAACTGGCCGAAGTGATGATTCCGCTCGCGCGCAAGACCTTTCAGGACGCGCTGGGCGACGAGTACGACGTGACGCTGCTGGTGCAGTGGATCGAGAACACCGGCAAGCCGTGGCTGTTCGAGCTGTCCGACGTGATCTTTGAAAACGCCGCCCGCCACGAAATGCCCAACTGGGACGAGAACGAGCGGTTTCGTACCGCGGTGCTGGAGGTGTGCGCCCGTTACGGGCTCGAGCTGCGCGACGACTCGGGCCAGCCGCTGGAGGACGAGGCCCTGCGTCGCACGATGCAGACGTACGTGCGTGACGTGCTCGCCAAGGGCATTCGGCGGCGCGACGGCGAGCCGGTCTCCGACGAGACGATCGAGCAGGTGTTGGGATGGCTCGATATGGCGGAGCCGGGCACCGAGACCGAGCATCCCACCCGCTTCGAGGAGGCCGGCGAGAAGGCCGTGGCCGAGTTGTTCGGCGGACCCGAGGCGTTTGAAGACGCCGTCAAACCGCTGGCGACGCGGATCCTGGGCGCGTATTCCGACGAGATCCTCGGCCCCGACCGCTCGTTTCACTACGTGCTCGAAATGCCCGGCGACATCATCGAGACCAACGGCACGCTGCTCTCCGACCGCCGCGTCCGCTGGACGTTCACCGGCATGCAGGCCTACCCCTTCGGCCACCGCATGGCCTGCCGCTCGCTTTCCGTGCAGCGCGACTTAGTCCGCGAACTCTGCGGCGCCGACGTCCTCGACGACCGCGCGGCGGCGCTACGTTTCGTGAACCTGGTTCAGAGCGACGACGCCCTGCGCGAGGCGCTCGCGGCCTGCGTCGAGCAGCGCAGCCTGCAACCCTTGTCCGACCGCCTCGACGCCGAGTCCACCGACGGGGTCACCCGCCTCAACGAGTCGGCGACCGAAGCGCTGCTTGGGCTGTTGAAGCCGAAATAAGAAGGTGACGCAGCGACATTTCCGTCGCAGGCGCAACCGGCCTAGAGAACGACGACCTGTCCGTCGGGCAGAATACCACAGGGCCAATGCCCCCGCTTGTAGATCTGCATGATCTGGCACCAGAACCCTGGTACGCCTAACAGGATCTCGTACGCTGCCCTCCTCGCGGCATAAATCGCGGCTCCGCGAGCAGCTTCGGTGAAATCGTGCGGTCCAACCCTCAACAGGGGATGCCCATCAAAGCTTCGTAATGCACCCAGCGTTTCTTTGTATACAATCAGGCTTCTTCGCGAATACTCCTGCTCCTTTCCCAGTGCTTGCGCCTTCTGCTCGAGTGACTGCGCATGAATTGGATCCACCTGATCCCGGGAGCTAGGCAGCCAATCCATCTCGTCCGCCACTTGCTCGCGCGATGGACCGCCAGCCCATGGATCGAGAGATGAGATCTGGACGTAGCCGGCATCGACTTCCTGAATCCCAATTCTGCTGAACCAAGCAGCGTTCTTGACCAGTTCCTGTAGTTCTTCAAGGGTCATGGCGAGCGAGAAAACGATGAGGAGTCGGGACGGGGAAAAGGTGTCAGGATGTCAGGAACCCTTTCTCCTAAAAGGTTCCTGACACCCTTTTCGATTTCGGATTCATCCGGAAGCGATGGCAAAGGGATACCGCCACCCACAACGAAAGCATTCCGTCACTGGATGGTGCTCAAGAATCGCTGTGCAGTTGGGACACGACCACAGGTCGTGGAGCATGACCGGCTGATCGGCCAAGGAACCTGGACAAAAGTACTCTTCGGCACTCTGACGCGGCATGCGGCGCCGCGAGCGCTTGAGCGTGGTCAGCAACGCGAGGAAAGCTTGGAGATAGCGACTCTCGTTGAGCTTCCCCCGAATCGTAGGATCGGCCATGCGCGCAGAGAACACGCGTTGGAGTCCGTCGTAGAATTGCCGACGGTATCCGGCGGGCATGGTTCGCAGGTCAAAGCTCATGGAACCGTTGGGACGATCGGCCATGTCACGCAACCACATCGCCAATTCCGGGGAGACCGTTTCGGCCACGTCGGTCAGTACCCAGGAAAGGGGGCTGCTCCCGAGGAAGCAAACACGTCCGTCTTCGAAGGTAATCGAATCACTCACGCGTCACCTCGAATGCACGAGCCGCTAGCGAGCCCGTCGGCGCAATCGCCAAGAGCGGGCTTCGTACGGGATCGCTACCTATTTCTCCGGCGGATTCGGGTGGCTTGAGGTTCCCTCGCTCGCGCTTCGGGCTTGCGTAGGGCCGTCACCGTTGATCGACTCGTCACTCGCCTCCAGTTTCCCCATCGCAATATACCGATGCCGCCGCGCCTCAGCGTGGCACCAGCGGATGCGGCGTTCGGCTTCGGCGACGAGTTGCTCGTCGGTCATCTGCTCGAACTCGGCGGTCGTGATCGGCGGGGCGTATTGCAGGTGAATCACCGAACGCCGGGGCAGCTTGTGGTCGCGGGGCCAGGCGTCGTAGGCGCCGTCGAATGCGACGATGAAGATCGGCACGTTGGCCCGGCGGGCGATGTAGCAGAAACCCGGCTTGATCCGGTGCACTTCGCCGTCGGGCGTGCGGGTGCCCTCGGGAAACAGCAGCACCAGCTCGCCACGCTTGACGCGCTTGAGCGTCTCCTTCAGCCCGGCGCGGCCGCCCCCTTCGCGATCGATGGGAATCGCGTCCAGCGAGTTGATCAGCCAGCGAAACGGAGCAAAGCGAAACAGCGTCGTGCGGGCCACGTAGTTCATCCGCCGATCGCAGGTCAGCCCCACGATCACCGGGTCGAGATGGCTCTGATGATTCGAAAGCACCAGCCCGCCGCCCTCGGCCGGCAAATACTCGCGGCCCCGGGCCCGCATGCGGAACACGACCACGAACAGCATCCGGCACACCACGCGCAGCGAGTCGTACCACACACGCTTGGCCAGCGAACGCTCCACGGGCGGCGTCATGACGGCATCTTCTCTCGCACGATGGCTTCCAATCGGTCGAGCACCTCCTCGGGCGACAACCCATCGGTCGGCACCTGAATCGCATCGCCGGCTGCCACCATCGGGCCCACGCTGCGCGAGGCGTCGCTGGCGTCGCGCTCGTTCTGCCGCCTGAGCACTTCTTCGACCGTGATCGGCTGGCCGCGTTCGGTCAGCTCGTGCGCCCGCCGGCGGGCCCGTTCTTCGGGGCTGGCGGTGAGAAAGATCTTGCACTCGGCGTGGGGGAAGACGATCGTGCCCTGGTCGCGCCCCTCGGTCACAAAGTCGTGGTCGCCGGCGGCCGCCCGCTGCAACTCGACGAGCACGGCCCGCACGCCCGGGTTGTTGGCGGCGTAGTGCGTCAGGTTCGTGATCTCGGCCGTGCGGATCTCGCGGGTCACATCCTGCCCGTCGACCGCCACGTGGTTCTCGCTGACATCGAGCCGCAGTTGCCCGGCCAACTCGGCCAGCTTTTCCTGCTGGCTCCAGTCGTGGCCGCGCTGTTTGGCCGCCAGCGTCACGGCGCGGTACATGGCCCCCGTGTCGAGAAAGCGGAAGCCGAGCCGCCGGGCCAGCCCGCGGGCAATCGTGCTTTTGCCGGCTCCGGCCGGACCGTCGATCGTCACGATCATCGCAAGGCAAACAACAACAAAGGTGAACGGCGAAGGAGTATGCGGCTGGTGATTCCGAGAACGGTCACGTCGAGCAACCTATGCGAAACGGCCGGCACATTCTAGTCCTGACTGTCGGCGGCCTCGCCCACCCAGAGCGCCTCGATTTCCAGCAGCTCGTGGGGGCCGAAATCGAGCATGATCCGCTCGTCGTCGACGCTGAGCTGCAGGATCGGCTCGCCCAGAAAGTTTACCTGACGCGCGGCCGACACGCGGCGAAACGTTCGCAGCGGCACACGCCCCGCGCGGCCGCCCACTTCGAGGAACCGGGCGCGAAAACCTCGCACGCGCGTGCCATCGGCTTCATCGACGATCGGCGCCCAGTGCGTGGCCACGATGTTGGTGCCGCCGGTGTGAAAGAACCAGCCGCTGGCCGCGGCCGGCGGCGCGGTCGTTTCCAGCCGCACCAGCGGCGGAGTCAGCAGCTCGGTGGCCGTCGCCGCCGGATGCGGCAGATCGACGCCGATCGCCATCCGGAAGCGCCGCTCCGATTCGCCCCGCACGACCAGCAGCGAGTCGAGCATCCGCGGATCGCTCCGCCGGTGGTAGGGCAGCCCGAGGGTGAGGATCGAGAGCGTGCCGCCCCCGGTGTCGATGTCGACGAACTCGGGCGCCTCGATCCGGCCGGCCCGGGTTCGCTGCCGCGCCGACGACACGCCGCGCCACAGCTCGGCCATTTCGTCCGGCCAGGCGAACCGGGCCGCGTAGTACGAGTTCCAGGGATCGGCGCGCGGCTCTTCCACGTCGCTCAACTCGAGGTCGAGATGCACCACGCGGCTGCCGGCCCACAGGCTCGTGGTCTGCCGAAACCGCGCGAGCGGCTCCCCGCCGGCATCGACCAGCGCCCCGCTGCTGACGATCTCGCCGTAGACGGTCGACGCGGCCGTGACTTCGACGCGGTCGGCTTTCATCGTGGTGTATTGATCGCCCCCGCCGGGCAGCCGGGCGGCAAGTTGCTGCGAAAGCTGGTTGCCGCGCTGGGCGTAGTTGTACAGGGCCTGAATCCCGCCGGTCGAGCGGCTGATCCGCACCTCCATGAACTCGTTGCCCAACACGTTGTCGGCCGCCAGCGGCTGCTCGCGTTTCTTGGCCGGCTGAGTCGTGCCGGGAGCCAGCCATACGAAGCCCAGCGACGGAACCTCCGCCACGGCGAACTTGCGGCCCTCGCTCGTGCCGGCGGCCACCACCGGCTTTTCCACCGCCGGCAGCTCCACATCAGGCGGCCAGGCGATTTCAATACGCCGGGCATAGTTTGCCGAGTTGAACACCAGCACGCGCGGCGCTTCGGCGCCCGAGCCGCGAGGCAACAGGGCTGCCAAGCGCTCAAGCGCCTCGGCAGGGGTCGGTTGTGCATCGGCCGGGCTCGCCGATCCGGCAATCAGGTCGGCCGTGGTGGCCAAGGCCGAGGCGGCCGTCTGCTCGGCCTGCTGGCGATGCTCGCGCTGGAACGTCGAAATCGGGTCGCTCTGGCGGCGGATGATCGCCTGCTTCAGGTACGGCACGCGGTAGTCGTCGGCCTCGAACTTCGAGAGCCGGCCCGGCATGTCGGTGTGCAGAAAGTAGTCGTCGAGCAACATGAACTTGCCCAGCACGGGGCAGAACCGCGACACGCGGCGCAGCAGGTCGTGCCAGGGGCTCGCGGCCGAGGGCCAATGGGCGAAAGCCACCGTGGCCACGTGGTCGGAGTCCATCGAGTCGGACATCGTCCGCGACAGAGCGAGGTAACTCTCCGGCTTCGTCGCGTCGCACGGCACCCGGGCGAAGATGTCGAGCACGCTGGTTTCGACGCCCTCCCAGCGCGTCTTGCACTGCGGGCCCAGCGGAAAGCGTCCGTCGTCGAGCGTAAAGTGCAGCGCGCCTTGAGAGCCCAGCTTCGTCAGCAACTGCGGCAGCGCCGGCCACAACCCCGCGCGGCGGCGCCCATAGACGACCGGCGGGCGGCCCAACAGCGTTTCGTACTGCTTCGCCCCGTCCACCAGGCTGGCCAGGGCGCGTTCGACCGGCAGCAGCGGTGACTCGCGCTCCGCGACTTCGCCCCCTAAGACGCAGGCGTTGCCGTCGTCGATCGTGCGCAGCAACGCTTGCCAGGTGTCGGCGTGTTCGGCGGACAGCTTCTCCAGCAGCGAGGACGTGGTCAGCAGATTGGTCGGCGTGCCGGCGGCCAGCTCCGCGGCGAGCGATGCGCCCAGCGTCGTTTCGGCCAGCAGCGTCACAGCGATCAGGTGCACGTCCACCGGATAGAAGTGCTTGCGCGAGTCGTACAGCACCTCGAAGCACTGCTCCAGGTGCTCGCGCGCCCCGGCCGTGTCGCCGGCGACGGCCGCCTGGGCCGCGGCCACGGTCTCGTTCTGAAAGAACGTTTCGTCGATCGAGATGGCGTAGCGCATCTGCCGGGTCAGCAATTCCATCTGCAGGCGGCAAAAGCCCAGCGCCATGAAATCGGCCACCGCCTCGGGGTCGATCTCGGCGGCGCCGGCCGGAGTGGCGGAGGCCTCGTGCAAGTTGGCCGGTGTCACGACGAGCGCGCCTTCCTGCTCGGCGCGGGTCAGGTATCCCGAGGGGAGGCGGTCGGTGCAAAACGGCGGCACGGCCAGAAACATCTCGGCCAGCGACCCGGGCGGAATGTCGATGCGGTGCCACACCGGCACGCGCTGGGCGGCGGCCACCAGCGCCGGATGCCACGGGGCACACCAGGCGGCCAGCACCGCGTCGGCTTCGGCTCCCTCGAGATAGACCGGAAAGTCTTCGAGGCCGTGGCAGGGAAGAAGGACGGTCAGCTCGCTGAATTTCATCGCCACACGGGGCAGAGGCCGCAGCAGTCGCGCTTGGAAAGTCGCGCTCTTGGGGAGTGAAGGACGCCTTCACCATACCCCCTGCCGCGGCACGCGTCGAGTGAGCGTGCCGGTCGATAGGTCACGAGTCGAGTGAGCGCGCTGATCGATCGCCTGCGTGCGCCGCTTGCGTCGCATCCGCGCGGTGGGGTGGCACCGGCAACTCGTTGCCGGTGTTGCGAAGCAACAGGAGGGTGTCATTCGCGGCGATACTGCCCGCGAACTCCGTCGCATACGCGAGACGCCGATGCCCCAGCCGGCGTTGCACCTCTTGTGGCTACGGCACCCCGACGACACCGTTAACCGTTGTCGCGGCCACCCGAGCCGTTTGCGATCCGCCGCCGCTTGCGTCGCGTCTGCAGGCCGTACCCCGCCAGCGTGATCGCCGCGGCGGCCGCCATGGCCAGCGTCGAGGGTTCGGGGGTTGCGTAGGTCACCGAGCGCATCATGGCGCGGGCCAGGGGCGACATCTGCGCGTCGAAGTCGAGCTCTCCGGTGGCCCAGTCGGCGATGTGGCCGCGGTTCTGGCCCCAGTATTCGAGGTCCTCGAGAAAGATCCGCCCGTCGCCGTTGAAGTCGCCGGCCAGCCAGCCCGCCACGCCGTCGGGAGCGTCGGTGGAGAAGTTGTCGACGACGATCAGAAAGTCGTTCATGTCGACCAGCCCGTCCATGTTCGCGTCGCCGCCTGCGATCTGTTTCCAGGTCATCAGCGGATCGCCGATCACGGTGTTCACATACGAGAGCTGCCGCGTGCCGCTCCAGGCCGCTTCGGCCAGGGTCATGCCATTGAGCAGCATCTCGAACATGTGGTCTTCGTTCGTCACGTAGGAGGGGCTGGCGTACGGCTCCTCGACGTGCCCCACGGCGGCGGTGCCCCCCGTCGCCAGCCACTCGCCGACCAGCGCCTGCCCGAAGACATTGTTGCCGGGCTGGAAGCTTGCCGCGTTGTAGCTTTCCCAACTGGCGAACACGGCGCCGTCGGCGGGCGTGAAGTCGAAGCTGGTCGCGACGTAGCTTCCCTCGCCGGGCACATAGTCGGGCGTGCCCGACTGGTTGGCGCCGTGCCCCACGTAGCCCAGCACCGAGTTGTTGGCCACGGCCGGATCGGTGGCCGATCCGAGGAACCCGGTGGTGTTTTCGTAGGTGTTGGACTGCCCGGCGGCCGCGAGTCCGCTGGCCAGCGCCGCGACCGTGGGAGCATACGGCTTGGTGGGGTCGTCGTCGATCAGGAAGTGGAACGGCGAGCCGGAGGCATTGTTGGGCACGACATAGGCGTTTTGCGCTCGGTCGATGGCCGCCACGGCGTCCGCGACGCTGAAGGCGTCGAGCCGCGCGGTCAACCGCGTGCCATACACGGCGTGCGAAAACGATTGCGTGGAATTGTAGTACGAGTTCTGGGTGAACTGCCCGGGAATGGTGAAGCTTTGGTCGCCCATCATCAACTCGCTGGCGATGAAGTCGACCTTGGCCAGCTCGCTTTCCAGGCTGGAATAGCGCTGCCAGTTGAGGATCGTGCGCGGCTGGCCATAAGCATCGACGTAGGCCGGCAACGGGTTGGGCGGCACCGGGGCTGGCGGCGCTTCGTCGACGCGAATTCGCAGCGGCAGGCCCTTGGTGGTGACGATCACGTCGGTATTGGGCGTGAGGGCCGAGAGCACCGGCGCGCGAACCTTCGAGAGGTAGTCGGCGGCCGAAATCTCCTCGCCCACCGGCACGTTGTCCAGGCCCAGCAATTGCACGCCGGGATGGGTTTGGGCGTAGTGGTTGGCGATGGCCTGCCCGTCGGGGCTGGCGTTGTTATACAGCACCAGCACGCCGGAAGGGTCAAGCGCCAGGGCGCTTGGACACGACACGGCGGCGCACATCGCAATCTGCAACAGCGACCGCCAGCGCATGCCGAATACCCCAAGGTCCCCCACGCCACGCGCGTGCAGACCGCGCGAACCCGCTTCAGACACCCGCGGGCAGATGGCGCTTTGAAATGGACTCTAGCTTCGGCGCTTCCGCACCCAGGCACCGCCCAGGCAGGCGACGGCAGCCGTCAGCACCAGCGCCAGGGTCGAGGGCTCGGGCACGGGGCTCGGCAGTGCGTTCGACGCAATCGTGGTGCTGCCGCCCTTGACCGAAGATAGAACGTAATGTGGCTCGAGGGGACTGGTGAACAGCACAATCTCGGAGAACAGGCCCACATTGAACAGCGGGCTCAGCCAGGTCCATTTCACGTTCGACTGGCCGGTGCCGCCGATGGGAATCTGCACCAGGTTCGGTAGCAGTCCGCCGTCGGGAGTGTCGCCGGTGGCCGTCACCGGGTTGAGGTTCGGCTCCAGAAAGATCGACAACTCCTGCACCCGCGTGTTGGCGGTCACGCCGTTGTTGTAGACCTGGTAGGCGTAGACGTATTCGGTGCCGCCGCTGGGATCATCGAGCGCCGGGAAGGTCAGCGCGAAGTTGCCCGGTTCATAGACGGCGAACTCGACGTTCGCATCCAGAATCGCCGTGCCGACGGTGCCATTGAAATTCGCCGTGCCTTGGAAGCCGGGCAGAGCGTTCGGGTCGACCGGCAGCGTGCCGGCGCCGACATAGCTGGCCGTCGCAACATAGTAGCCAGCCGTAGCAGCCAGGACCACCGCGGTCAGAAGGGCTCGCCTTGTCGTTGATCTCATGGCAGATGTCCGTGTGCCTAATGAATGCCCGGCTCGTCCGGGCCCCTGGTCGATTGCCTGTTCGTCTCAGTTCACCTCGTGGTTCACTCTACGGATTGTTGCTCGCCGCTCCCTGCGGTCGCCTGCTTCCATGAGAACAACCGCCTACGCGCGTCGCAAGCCGCGCCTTCGCAAACATCCCCAGGCCAGCCCGGCGATGCCGATCAAGGCCAGCACGATGCTCGAAGGCTCCGGAATGGGGACGGGACCCGGTGACGGCAGCGGAATCACGTCCGCCACACTGCCATCGTCGATCACCGTACCGTTCAAGAAAATCGGCAGGTTGGGGCTGGAAAAAACCAGTCCCACGCTCTTGCCGCCGTTGGGAATCGAAGTGAAAAACCAGTTCGCCGAATCAAACGGCACCAGCAACTCGGCGATCGTAGGATCGCCGCTCACGCCGCCGCCGGTGAAGCTGCCAATGTTGTCCGCGGGGTTGATCAGGTTGACCGAAAGCGACGTGACCGGAGCGTCATTGGTCACGTAAACCTGATAGGCGTAGGTCAGTTCGCCAGGCGTGGGCGTGTAGCCCGTGAAAGCAACCGGAAAGTCTCCCGGCCCGTAGACGGCCCAGTCGACATAGCCCGTCAACTCGGTGGGCTGGTTGCTCAGATCGAATCCCTGATAAGGGGTGCTGCCGCTCCAGGTGCCCAGATAGGCGTTGGGGTCGCCGTCCAAGGGGCCAGCAATCGACGGGGCAGCGCACAGTGCGAGTGCACAGATAAGCAAATAGGTTGTGCAACGACTCATTAGCGTATCCTTTTACTGCTGGCTCCAGCGATTTAATCACGCGCTCAACTGCGCGGACCTCAACGCGTGCCCGTCATGGTAGCGACCGCGAGAGCCATGTCAAGTTTTCGGTGTGAAAATTTTTGGGTTTTCAGCGCAAGGGGCATTTGGTTCACGTCCACTGGAGGGGGCAGGCACTTCGGCGCGGCCCACAGGCCCCCTACCCGCTACTCGCCCCCATCGGACCGCAAGTAGGCCACCAGATCGCGAAATTCCTGCAGCGTGAGCTGCCCCGGCAGACCCTCGGGCATGACCGAGATCCCCGCCGGCACCCGCTCGGCGATCACCTCGGGCGCGAGCTCCAGCAGCTTGCCCGAGGGATCGGCATAGGTCTGCTCGCCCGTGCGTTCTTCGTGCACCAGCGTGCCGACGAACGTCTGGCCGGCGTGGGTGGCGACCCGCCAGGCGACGAATTGCGGGGCGACCTCCTTGCTGGGGTCGACAATCGACTCGACCAGCCGCCGTTCGGAAAGCGCCCCCGCGGTGGCCGTCAGCTCGGGGCCGATGCGGTGTCCGCGGCCGGCGATCTGATGGCAGCGCGAGCAGGCGGCCGCCTGCGAGTGAAAAAAGATCCGCTCGCCGGCCTCGGCGTCGCCTTGGATCTCGTCGTCCCCATCGCGCAGCAGCGTTAGCCAGCCGTCGACGTCGCGCTTCTCGGACGAGCTCGCCGCCGCCGGCTCGAGCACCTTCTGCACCAGGCCGGCCGTGGCGTCGTCGATTTTCCCAAGCCCGGCCAGCCGCTTTCGCTCATCCGGCGCGAGCACCGCGCCGCGCAGCGATCGCAGCGCCTCGTGTCGCAACACGGCCGCATCGCTTGCGGCCAGCTCGAACAACAGCCGGCGGCGCTCCTTGTCCTGAGGAGAAAGCCCCACGATCGCCTCGGCTCGCAGTTGCGAGCGTTCGTTTTCGTCGGACGCGATTTGTGCCAACAGCTCGTGCCGCCTGGCATGCGGCGAATCGCGCAGCGTGCGCACCGCTTCGAGCCGCAGCACCTCGTCGTCGGACTCCAGGTACTGCTGCAACCGCTCGATCGACAACGCCGGGTGATCGGGACGCAGGGTCCGCAGCGCCCAGCGTTGCACCTCGGGACCCGACTGGGAATCTTCCAGCGCCAGGGCAACGTATTGTTGTCCGCCCCATTCGTCGGAGCTTTCGCGCTTCCGGCCGTCGAGCTTTTCCAACGCCGCCAGGTACCCGCCGAACAGCCGGGCCGTGACCTCGCCGGCCGCAAGCACTTCGCCCAGCGGCTCGCGAAACTCCGAGAGCTGCTCTTCGCCCACCCATTGCACGGCCGCAAACCGCACCTGCGGATCGGGATCGGCCAACAACCGCGGCAGCGCGGCCCGCGCCGCCGGATCGCCCGACTCGCGCAAAATTAAAGCCGCGGCCAGCCGCTCGGCCGGCGTGCGCTCGGCCCAGGCCAGGTCGGCGGTCACGGCGTGCAACCGTCCCAGGCCGCGGCGGGCCGCCTGGGCCAGAAACGCGTCGCCCGCCGAGACCGCCTCCCAGAGCAGCTTGCTGCTTTCCGGATTGCCCGAGTGCCGCATCGCCTCGGCGCGGACTTCGACGGGCTGATCGGTGCCCATCAAGTCGGCCGGCGCAGCGGTTTTCTCGATCGCGCGAATCGCCGCGGTGCGCACGTCGAGGCTGGGATCGTTGCGGGCCGCCTTGACGAGCGGCCCTTCGATGCCTTGGGCCGCCAACGCCGCCAAAGCCGCTGCCCGCACCCGCGGCGCGGGGTCGTCGCCGGCCAGTGTCGCCAGTGTCGCCTGCCCCTGGTCGCTCGCAGCCAATTGCCGGGCGGCGTCCTCTCGCAGCGGGCGATGGGCCGAGTGCAGCGCTGCCAGCAGGTCCCGCGGGCGCTTGCGCGGCTGGCTCTCGGCGGCCGTGATGTGCCACACGCGCCCCTTGCCGTGCAGGGCGTAGTCTTTCAGCACCCAATCGCTCACGAACAGCGAGCCGTCGGGCGCCACGGCGATGCCCACCGGACGAAAGTTTTCGTCGCCGGTCACGATGTCCTCGCGCACCGCCTGCACGCTCGCCCCGCGCGGCTCGAGGCGGTAGCGCTCGATGCGGTGGTGGCCCCAACTGGTGACCAGCAGATCGCCGACGTAGTCGCTGGGCAGCCCGTCCGATTCGTAAGCCACGATGCCCGAGGGCGCTTCGCCCGTGCCGGCCACCATGGGGAGCGTGCCGGGCAGCTCGCCGTTCCAGGCGGTGAAGGGATGCACGCCCTTGCGGCCGTTGCGAAAGCGGTAGCCGTAGTTGCCTCCCGGCACGATGTGCAGCAGCCGGCAAGGGGGCAGCGAGTCGGGATCGTTGTCCACGACCAGCAATCGCCCGAAGGCGTCGAAAGCCAGGTGAAACGGGTTCCAGAATCCCAGGGCGATCATCTCCAACCGCCCGCCGTCGGCCGTGCAGCGATAGACCTGGCCGCCTTCCTGCTGGGTGATCTTCGAGCCGTCGCTGCCGACCAGGGTGAACTCGGCCCCCAGGTTCTCGCCCATGCCGAAGTAGACGTTGCCGCCGGCGTCGAAGGCGAAGCCCGAGAGCCCGTTGTGCGGATAGTTGCCCTCGGTTTCCAGGTGGGCAATCGGCGAGCGCTGGTCGGCGCGGCCGTCTTCATCCGTATCGCGGAGGCGAAAGATCTCGCTGCGCGTGGCCACGTAAACCGAGCCGTCGGGATGCACGGCCAGGTTCATCGTCCACTTCGTGCCTTCGTAGAAGTTGGTCACGTGCTCGGCGCGGCCGTCGCCGTCGCGATCTTCCAGCAGGCGAATGCGGTCGGCCGGCGGACCCTCGTAGTCGGTGGGCCGGAAGTGGCTGTGGCTTTCGATCACCAGTACGCGTCCCCGGTGATCGACGGCGATGCCGCAGGGCGTGACCACGTCGGGCTCGGCCGCAAACAGCTCGACGCGCAACCGCGAGTCGACCGCCTCGGGAATCGCCACCTCGTCGGCGGCATCGGCCGAAAGAGCGAACAACGCCGCGAGGAGGAGGGCACTCGGCATGCTGCGTACCTGGATGAGGATCGAGAACGAGCGGACCGTTGAAGCTAGGGGGCCGGCAGCACGTCGACGATCGGCGCTCCCGCCTGCGGGACGCTGGCCGGATAGTCTTCGCCCACCAGCGCGGCCAGCGTGGCCGCGATCTGGTTCTGCGTCACCGGCGCGGCGTTCTTCCGCTCGCCCAGCGCCGGCGTGTCGGGCCCCAGAAACGCCATCCACACGAATTCCGAGCGGTCGATGTTCTCGCCATGGCTCTTCCACTCCACCGGCGCGTCGCCGCGTCCGTGGTCCACCGCGACGATCATCGACGTCTTGCCGCGGTACTCCGGCATGCTCTGGGCCGTTTCCCAGAGCTGGCGGATGTAGTCGTCCGCGCGGTGGGCCGCTTCGAGGTAGTGGTCGTAGCGGCCGGCATGGCCCCAGGTGTCGGTTTCGCCCAGCGATACGAAGAACACCCGCGGCTTGGCCTCTTGGAAGTACTCAAGCGCGGTGTGGAACAGGATCGCGTCCCAGGATTCGCCTGGGAAGTACTTCGTCGATTCGGCACGCAGGCGGTTGAGCAGTTCGATGCGCGGGTTGTCCGGCGCGGCCAGCGGGTCGTTGCCTGCGTTGACCGGGAAGCCGCACCGCTGGTAGTTGAAGATGTAGGGAAAGCAATCCCAGCAGGCAAAGGCGGCCACGCGTCCGCGGTACTGCGGCCGACGGGCGAGCCATTCGAATACGGTGATGTTGGGATTGAGGTTCTTGTCGTTGGAGTCGATGCGCGGATCGACGAATCCGCACAGGATCTCGTTGTAGCCGGGGTAGGAGAAGTTGAGGCCGTTGGTCACCTGGGCCTTGCTGTCCAGCTTGCGGTTCCCGTAGATCTGGCCGTGACGGGCCACCTCGCTCCACAAGAAGGGCATCAGCACCTCGCGGCGCTCCTCGGGCGTTTCGCGCCAAAAGGTTTTCTCGAGCGCGGCGACGTTCTTGACGCCGCCGGGGCCGGCGCTGATCAGCTCTTTCTCGGCGCCGGTAAAGACTTCCTGCCAGCGCAGGCCGTCGGTCATGAACAGGATGACGTTTTCGGTAGCGGGTTCGCCGCCGCGGGCCAGTGGGGCGGCCAGCAGCAACAGGGAGACGAGCAGATAGAGGCGTGGTGACATCGGTGGTACTTCGAGCGGGGATGCGTCGGAGGGTTAACGTGCTCCCATGGTAGCCCGTGCGGCGGGAGATTGCACTGACTTGCGGCTCATGGCGTGCCCAGCGCGGGGGCGAAAAAAACAAGGCCCGGCATGGCCATGCCGGGCCTTGCTGCCTAGTCGAATGTCGTGGCCGTCGAACGCTCGACGACCGAACGCGTTACGAAGCGCGGCGACGGCGAATGCCGACGACGGCCAATCCTACCAGCGCCAAGCCGCTGAGGGCGAAGGTGCTCGGCTCAGGCACCAAAGCGTCCATCACCGTACCCGACAGGTAGTAGTCGGGATTGCCCAGGGTCAAATTCGCGTCGATGTTGCCCTGAATGTTCAGGCTGCTGAAGCCGCTCTGGCCGTTAGGAATGTTGGCCGACTGGTTGACGTTGATCGGCAGCGAAACCGGCACTTCGATCGGGAAGGGGAGGGTGGCGAAGAATTCGGCCAACATGTCGTTGGGGAACGGTGCCACGCCGCCTTCCAGGTCGCTGAGTTGCACGTTCGCCGGAATGCCCGCCGAGAACATGACGTCGGTGGGATTGATCGTGAACAGGTTGCCCAGATTCACGTTGCCGATGATCGGCACACCCTGCAGCACACCGTTCACGTTGCCCTGCAACGTGGCGGTGAAGTCACCGGGTACCAAAGCCGAACCCGGATTGCCGCCAACGACGCCCGCGCCGGCGGTCGAGTCGAACAGCAGGTTCGTGATCGAACCGTTGACCGTCAGCACGAGATTGAAGTTGCCCAAGCTCGTGTTGATCTGCAACGGGCTGGCGTTGATCGTGAAGCCGACCGGCGTGTTGCTGCCGCCCGAGCCGTTCAAGTCGGCGTTGACCGAGTTGAGGAACTGCGGGGTGCCGGGCGTAATGTTGTCGTAGTCCAGATCGACCACGCCGTCGGCCGGAAGGTTGGCTCCGACGGTAGGAATGCTCAGGCCGACCGATTGCGGGTTGGCCGAAACGCCGATGTTGGCGTGCGTGAACAGCAGCCACTGCTTGAAGGTACCACTGGCGGAAGTGAGGTTCGCAGTGCCCGAACCACCCAGCGTGGTGTTGAAGTTGCCCGTGACGGGAATGACAGAGTTCACCGTGGCGGCGAACACGGTGGACGTCGACAGCGAAAGCGCTGTAACGGCCACCAGCGCGATCATTGCGCGGTGCATGGTTCTAAGGGTCATTAGCGGCTCCTTTGAGTGTGTCTCGACTAGGCTGGTTGAACTACGTCGACGTTGCACATTCCGGTAGCGCGGCTGCACAACCGCGCAGCGAAATGCTCGCTCAGTCTAACCAGACGCTCATCATTGTCAATCAAAATTGAAATTGAATTTCTTTCCGGCGCACGGGGGGACCGCACGCAGCCGGCCGCACGGCACCCGTAAGGTAGAAAATGCCGCGAGACACGAAGGACTTACCACCCAGGGGGGTGGGTGCGTTTCCCGACTAGCCATCCAGATCCCGGATGAGGTCCGCCTCGGGCACGACCCGCTCCGGGTCCACCACGAGCGTCTGGCTGACCAAGCCGACCAGCACGTCCCACACGTCGCGGTGATGCCAGCGGGTTGCGTCGGCGACGAACTGCGCGTGGTTCCGGCTCAACAGCGCCCGGGCCAGTTCGCCGGCCGTTTCGACGCCGGTCGGAAAGTGCACGGCAAACCGGCGCGACCAGCCGAAGCCCACGGCCGCCAGACATGCTCCCCAGCTCACAAGCTGCGGCCACACTTCCGCCAAGCGCCCGGGGCGCGACAGCGACAGGTTCAACGCCGCCAGGCCCACGGCCAGCGGCGGACCAAAGCACAGCAGTGCGACGCCCCAATGGGGCAACGTGAGGTTGGGCAGCCGCAGACCGAGCGCTTCGCTCAACCGGGGCCAGAGCCGTCGTCGATCGGCTCGGGGCAACGCCGCTTCGAGCTCGGTGCCGGGACGCACCGCGCCGCGCGGCAATTCCAGCGCCTCGCACATGCCGCGCCTGAGACGATAGAACGCCGCGCCGCTCAGGCAACCGCCGGGGCCGTCGGGCAATTGCTCGAGCACGTAGCCGTACAACTCGCCCACGGTGCGGATCGACTGAGCGTCCTCGTCGGCGATGCGGATGCCGAACGCCGCTTCGATCTCCAGGATCAGCTCGAGCGTGTCGAGGCCCATCGGTCGGTCACGGGCAAAAAGGACCAGCATTGCGGGCTGGCCCGGGGCAAGGCCGTGCCCGGGCGAGCTACCCGGCTAGGACTCGAACCTAGAATGAGAGAGCCAAAATCTCTAGTGTTACCATTACACTACCGGGTAGAGAGCAGGGGAGCGTTGCCACAACCCTGCTTCCTGAAGTCTTGCGCAATCGGTTCAAAGCGTCAAGGCGTGCGGCGCGACGCGGGCGGCCAGGGGGCGAGGGCACGAAGTCCGTCGGATCGCCACCTCCGCTCGGGCCGATCAACCGCTGGCGAGTCCGTTGGCACTAGGCGCCGCCGTTGCCGGCGATGCGGCTGACGACGGAAAACGAAAGCTGCTCCAGCTCGATCGCCAGGTCGACGCCCACCTGCCGTACGTGCTCCGGCAGGCTGATCGTCACCGGGGCGAAATTCACCACGCCCTCGATGCCGGCGCTGGCCAGCCGGTCGGCCACGTTCTGGGCGGCGCCGGCCGGCACGGCGATCATACCCAGCTTGATCTTGTGGTCGGTCGCCACTTCGGGCAACTGATCGAGGTGAAACACCCGCACGCCTTCGATCGTGGCTCCCACGCGCTGGGGATCGACGTCGAAGGCGGCCACGATGCGAAAGCCCTGGTGGCTGAAGCCCTTGTAGCCCAGCAGAGCGCGGCCCAGGTTCCCGGTGCCGACCATGGCCACGGGCCAGTCGCGGTCGGTGCCCAGGATCTTGCGGATGGCGCGAATCAGGTCGTCGCAGCGGTAGCCGATGCCCGGGTGGCCGAAGTGGCCGAAATAGGCCAGATCCTTGCGCACCTGAGCGTCGCTAAACCCCAGCAGCCTGCCGAGTTGGCTGCTACTGGTGCGGTCGTGCCCGTCGCGCACCAGGCGTTGCAGCTCGCGCAGGTAAAGGCTCAGCCTGCTGACAACTGCCTTGGGAACGGGGGCATCGGGCGCCGGGCTGGAGGGTTTGGTTTTTCGCTCGCTCATGCTCGACGTGACGTCGCGGGACGGGCTGCACGGCCAATATGAGGGGATTGTACTTTAGACCATGCCCCGGCCAGCGGCAAGGCTGCCGGCGGGCGGCGGCGCGTGCAATCTCGGCAATCTCGCTGCCTTTACGCGCATTTCGCCCGCCTTCACAGGGCCTCGGTTCGCCTCCAGGCATCTAGCCCCGCCGGGGGGAGGAGCGCCTCGCGGTCGCGATAGCCGGCACCGCTAGCACAGCCGCGCATTCGGGTACAGGAGTTTAAACCTCGCCCGACGCCGAAATGTACGCAGTTTCTTCAAGATATCTTGTTCAGCCTCTTAGCCCATATTGACGATTCAACGAAACGTTCGGGGAAGGTGGGTAACCAATTGCGCTAACCCTACGCGTTCGGTGGAATGCGGTAGATGGTGAGATTTGGGTTACCCAGCTAACGCACATGGAGTGCGCTGGCCGAAAGAAACTAATAGCGAGCAAACCTCGCCTGACCAGACCCACCTGAGTCGTCCCACGAAGGAGGCAAGTGACCATGAAAGCATTGTTGGGTGTGCCGATTGTTGCGGTCATCCTCTGTGTCGTGTCGATCGACGCGGCACAGGCAGGATACTGCGGCGCGGCCCGGTACCGCTGCTGTGCCACGTGCACCGATTCATGCGCGGAAAGCGCATGTTCGATGCAGTGCCACACGGTGATGAAGACCTGCAAACAGGTCGTCTACGAAAAGCAGAATTACACCTGCTATAAGACGGTCCTCGAGCCGGTCTGCGAACAGAAGACGATCAATTGCGTGAAGTACGTCAACGAGACCGCCTATAAAGACTGTTGCTACACGGTCTGCAAGCCGGTCTGGGAGACGAAGACCCGCGAGATCTGCTACACCGTCTGCAAGCCGGTCTACGAAACGAAGACCCGCGAGATCTGCTATACGGTGTGCAAGCCGGTCTGGGAAACCAAGACCCGCGAGATCTGCTACACGGTGTGCAAGCCGGTCTGGGAAACCAAGACCAAGAACATTTGCTACACGGTGTGCAAGCCGGTCTACGAGACGAAGACCCGTGAGATCTGCTACACCGTGTGCAAGCCGGTGTACGAGACGAAGACTCGCGAGATCTGCTACACGGTGTGCAAGCCGGTCTGGGAAACCAAGACCCGCGAGATCTGCTACACGGTGTGCAAGCCGGTCTACGAGACGAAGACTCGCGAGATCTGCTACACGGTGTGC
>QQVE01000062.1 GCA_003389325.1 Planctomycetota bacterium | reverse complement strand
CAATCGCGTACAGTAAATCCCAGAGTTCGCGTTCCATAATCAAGCTCCTTGTAAGTTGACCTATCCTACAAGGTGGAACGCGAACTCCTTTCTTTCCAGACCTGCTAGCACTTGCATAACGCTGTCGCGCTTCGGGCTGGTGTGACAAGAGAACGACTTCGATGATCGCCCTATCGCTTTCGCACGCGCACCTTCGCCGTGCGGGCGACGAGGTAGTTGGAGGCGAAGACCAGCAGCACGCCGCCAATGCCGGCCAGTGCCACGGCGGCCATCGGCCAGGCGATGCCGGGTAACTCGTAGTCGGGTGCCACGGCCGCATAGGTCTGGTTGGCCAGGCCGGCGAACTGCAGGTCGACCGCCACGCGCTCCAACCCATCGGGCGAGCTCGAAGCCAAAGGTGCGAGCAAACCGGCGACCGCCACGGCCAACGCCAAGCCGCCGATCGCCACGCTGCGCGGCGAAAACGTCTTGTTCTCGGCGGCGATGGCCAATCCCGCGGCGAGCACGGTAGTGGTAATCACGGCCTCGCACAGCGCGATTAGCAGGTGAATGCTGAGCATCGCGGAAAGCACTTCGGCGAAGGCATACGTTCCGCTGGCAGCCAACTCGATCGCACACAGCGTGGCGGCGGCCATCACCGAACCGGCGGAAGCCAGCGCCGCACCCAGCAGCTTACCGGTGGTGCCAGCAACGCGACCGGTCGTCAGCGTATAGATGCCCGAGGCGACCAACGTGGACACCACGGCCATATTGAGCAGATTGGCGCCCAAGACACCGAAGCCGCCGTCGCCGAAGGCCAGGCACTGCACGGCCAGCACAACGGCCATCGTCAGCATGCCGCGCCAGGGCCCCAACACAATCGCGGCCAGCGCCGCGCCGATCACGTGGCCCGACGTGCCGCCGCTGACGGGAAAGTTAACCATCTGCGCGGCGAAGATTCCCGCACCCGTGGCAGCCATCCAGGCGGCGCCGCGCGAGCCCTCAGCCTCGCGGATCCGGGCAAAGCCGTAGCCGATCGCGCCGGCCGAGGCCAGCGTCGTGGCGGTGCAAACAGGATCCGTCAGAAAGCCGTTGGGGATGTGCATGAATCTGCTCCTTGCAAGGAAAGGCCCGCACGCGAAACCCCTTGAGTATCGTAAAAGGCCCTCCGAGTTGCAAGCAACTTGCGCGTTGCGGCGAGTTGCGTGCCGCGGGCCATCCACGCTTTCAGGGGTGCGCGGGGTCGCTCTTGGCAGGTGCGGCTCGCACGATCATGATGGGCGTGCTGGCACCGGCAGACACCTGCGCAGCAGCCAATGAACGACGCGAGAACCGGCGTGGAAATCGCAGGCACGCAAATCGAAGACACGTTCGCCGAGGCCTTTCGCATGCGCGTCGCGCGCCTTGTGGTCACGGCGCACGACGACTTTTGGCTCGACGCCGCGGTGCGCGAGTTTGCCGGCTATAGCTCTTCGATCATCTCCTGCGACAGCGAAGCCGGCCTGGAGCGTCCGCTCGCACCGCGCGAGACACCGGATGGGCGCAAGGGGGTCGCGCTGCTGGTGTTCGGCTTCTCGGCCGACGCGCTGGCCGAAGTCGTGCCGAATCGCGTCGGGCAGTGCCTGATGACCTGCCCCACGACGGCCGTCTACGATGGGCTGTCCGAGGGCGAGCAGCGCATCCCGTTGGGCAAGACCATCCGCTACTTCGGCGACGGCTTTCAGAAAAGCAAGCTCATCGCCGGGCGCCGCTACTGGCGCGTGCCGGTGATGGACGGCGAGTTCGTCGTGGAACATACGGCACACGTCGCCAAGGGCGTGGGGGGCGGCAACTTCATCGTGCAGGGCACCAGCGCCGTCGCGGCGCTGGCGGCCGCGCGGCGGGCCATCGAGGCGATCAATCCGTTACCTTCGGTGATCACGCCGTTTCCCGGCGGCGTGGCCCGCAGCGGCAGCAAGGTCGGCTCGCGCTACAAGAAACTCAAGGCGTCGACGGCCGACGAGTATTGCCCCACGCTGCGCGGACGCGTGCAAACGAAGCTCGCCGAGGGCGCCAACGCCGCTTACGAAATCGTGATCGACGGCCTGGACGAAGCCGCCGTGGCCCACGCCATGACCGAGGGCATTCGCGCCGCCGCGGGCAAGGACGTGCTGGCCATCACGGCCGGCAACTACGGCGGCAAGCTCGGCAAGTTCCACTTCCACCTGCACGAGATTCTGAGCTGAAAGCGTGCCGTCGCCGCGGCACATGCATTCGAATTCACCCCGTGATACTGCTGCGACCCGAGGACATGGAGGGCTACAAGAAGTAGTCGCCATGTCCCCGAGCGAGCTTTGATCCGACGAGACGCTCGAACGGCTTAAGCACGAGGCGGCCGGGAGCCGGCTTCCGGCGGGCCGCTGGGCACGGGTTCGCCCGAGCCGTTGTGGGTCGTGTTGCCATCGCTGGCGGGAATTTCCGTACTGGCGAACTTGATCAACGATTCGGGGAACTCGACTCCGCCGATATCCTTGAACACGTTCATCATCGGCGGCAGCGTGCTGGCCATGTTCTGCAGGAAGCTGGCCGTGTTGCTCTTGCCGTTTTGTCCGCCGTTCTCCCAGACGATGACCTTGTCGAACTTGATGTTCGAGATGGCCTTGGCCGAAGCTTCGGCCAGGTTGTCCAGGTGCTCGAGCATCAACAGTTGGAAAGCCTGTTGCGAACCGCCGCAGGCGTCGATGATGCGCTGCAAGCCTTCGCCCTTTTTGGCCAGGATTTCGTAGTTACCGCGGGCCTCGGCATCGAGCCGGGCAAAGATGGCCGCCGCTTCGCCTTCGGCCTCGACGCGGCGCTTTTCGGCCTCGGCTTCGGCTTCGACGATGGTGCGGGCCTTCTGGGCCTTGGCCGGAGCTTCCAGCTCGGCCCGTTGCTCGGCTTCGCGGCGCTGCGCTTCGGCCAGGGCAGCCTTGGCCATGGCCAGGTTCTGCGTTTCGAGCACCGCGGCTTCGGCTTCGCGCTTTCGCTTTTCGCCGATCTCGTAGGCTTCGGCCTTTTTCACCAGCAACTGCGCGTTCGAGGCGGCCACCACGGCCTGGGCCTGGTTTTCGCCTTCGATGGCTTTCGCCTCGGCGTCGGCCAGGGCGATACGCATCTTCTGCTCTTGATCCTTGATCGTGGCGTCGCGCTGGAAGCTGGCGGTCTTCTCGCCGATGTTCTGCTCTTTGTCCAGCTCGGCCAGGCGCACCGCCTGCTCGCGCTGCGCCTCGCGGGTACCGATGTCGCGCAGCTTGTTGGCGTTGGCCACCTGGATCACGCGATCGCGCTCGGCTTCGGCGACGCGCGTCTCGCCCTGCTTCTCTTCGTCGGCCACGTCGCCGCGGGCCTGCTGAATGGCCTGGCTGGCGGCCTTCTGACCGATGGCGTCGATGTAGCCCGACTCATCGGTGATGTCGGTGATGTTGACGTTGATCAGCACCAGGCCGATCTTCTTGAGTTCCGGCTCGAGCGATTTTTGAATGTGCTCGAGGAACGTATCGCGGTCGCGGTTAATGTCCTCGATCTGCATCGAGGCGATCACCTGGCGCAACTGGCCGAAAATGATTTCCTCGGCCTGCTGGCGAATCTCGGTGAAGTTCAGCCCCAGCAGGCGGATCGCCGCGTTCTGCATCACGTCGGGGCTGGTGCCGATGGCCACGGTGAACACGCTGGGCACGTTCACGCGGATGTTCTCGATCGACAGCGCGCCGCGCAGCGGGATTTCGATCTGAATCGGCTCCAGGCTCAGGTAGCTGTAGTCCTGGAACAACGGCCACACGAACTTGGCACCGCCGTGCACGCAGCGGGCGGTGTTGCCGCCGCCCACGCGGCCGTAGATCACCAGCACGCGGTTGCTCGGGCAGCGCTTGTAGCGCGTGGTGAGAAACCGCACGATAATCACGGCGACAAACGCCAGGGCGATGACCGCCAGGGCCCACCACATCCAGCCCTCAGACATGGTATCCGGTAGTGCTGCGAAGAGGCTAAACATTTGATTTCCTTGCTGGCTCCACGGCCGGTTCAACTTCCACGCGATCGGAACCCAACACACTCACCACGATGATTCGCGTGCCGGTGGGCAGCGTATCGCCCGCGGTCATCGCTTCGTACTCGACCGTGCGATTCTGCACCGGTACGTGTACCTTGCCGACGCCGCCGTTGGCTGCGGGAATGGTCAGGTAAACCATACCTTCCTCCCCGATCGAGCGGCCGATTCGCTCGGTGCCGTCGGCGGTGAGGCGGTACAACCCGCGCATTGTGAAATACACGCCGTACATGGCGGCCAAACCGCATCCCGCGGCGATCAACAGCGGCTGCGGCTGCGGAAACCCGGAGACCGAAGCGGCCTTGCCGGTGAGTCCGAAGAACATCAGCCCGATCAACACCGTGCGGAGCGTGAGCACGCCGAAGACCCAGGTCGAGTTGGAGTGCCCGGCCGGGGCGTCGTGTTCGTGGCCGGCACTCTCGCGAGGCTCGTGGGCCGGATGATCGCCGTCGTCGAGGTCGTGCACGTCGCCGTCGGCGTCCATCCCGCCGTCGTCGTGATCGAAGTCACTGCCCAAGCCGAGCAGGAACTGGGCCACCAAGAACGTTGCCGCGAAAATGGCCGAAAACAGATACAACGTTTCCATGGCTAGCCCTCCGAATTACGACAACGTCACTTCCACCCCTTATTCGTCCACGACCGCCCAAGCTTGACGAAAATCCATCGGTATGATCGGGCACAAAACGGGCAGTGTCAAACAACTTGGCACGCGCACGCTGCCGCAAACACCCTTGCGGGCGCAGGTTATAGCGAGCGCGTGAGCCGGCTCTCGAGAAGGGGGCCGCCCTTAACGGCCGTGCCGGTTTTGCGAGGTCGCGCGGGGAGAGCGCGATTCAGCCGAGCTCGGGCATCACGTACGGCGAGCGGTAGGTCTTGTTCAGCAGCGCGTCGGCCTCGGGGCAACCGACGAATTGCTCTTTCGCCGCATCGAACTCGAGCCGGCCGCGCGTCAACTGCGCGATCTCGCCCAGGTGCACCAGCGCGCAACTGCGGTGCGCCACCTCGGGCCGCGCGCTGGTCGGCGTGCGCTTGCGCACCGCGTCGAGAAACTCGGCCATGTGCTCTTCGTAGCCGCGCCGCGTGCGAATCTCCTTGCCCTCGGTTGGGCCGGGCTTGGCCTTGCGGCCGAGATAGACGTTGAACGCCCCGCGGCGCGAGAAGACCATGTAGCCCTCGGTGCCGTAGAACACGTTGCCGTTGTCGTAGCCGTGCATGCCGTACTCGGTGAACGGATAGTTCTCGTAGATCAGCAGCCGGCCGTCGGGATACTCGTAGGCCACGTTCACGTTGTCGGGGTACTCGCTGGCGTGGTCGTGCAGCATCATCCGCCCGCCGCGGGCCGTGATCTGCGTGGGCAGCGTGTCGATGCCCAAACCCCAGGTGGCCATGTCGAGATCGTGGATCCCGTCGTCGCCGATCTCGCCGTTGCCGTAGTCGCGAAACATTCGCCACGTGCTGTGAAAGCGGTGCGGGTTGAAGGGGTGCTTTGGCGCCGGGCCCAGCCAGCGGTCGTAGTCGACGCCCTCGGGCGGCTGGCCGTCGGGAAGCGCCTTCGCCTGGCTGCGCAATTCGGCCGTCCAGGCCCGGGCCACCTTCACCTCGCCGATGATGCCGTCTGCCAGCAGCTTCTCGGCCTTCTTGGTCACGGGGCTTGAGCGCATCTGGCTGCCCTGCTGTACCACCCGGCCATACTTCTTGGCCGCTTCGATCACCAGCGGCCCCTCGGCGTAGACGTGGGAGATGGGCTTTTCGATGTACACGTCCTTGCCGTGCTGCATCGCGGCGATGGCGATCGGCGCGTGCCAATGGTGCGGCGTGGCGATGATGCAGGCATCGACCCCATCGTCGGCGATCACGTCTTCGTAGCGCGAGGTCTGCTTCGGCGGCGCGGAGCCAAAGCCCGAGACGTTGCGGGCCATCTTGTCCAACTGCCGCGGATCGACGTCGCACAGCCAGGCGAAGGAGACATTCTCCTGGCGATCGACCAGGCCCTTGACGTGCATGCCCATGATGCCGCCGCAGCCGATGATGGCCAGGCGCACCGTCTCGTCGCTTTCCTTGCCGTAGGCGTGCACGCCGCCCAGCGCTGCGGTGGCGGCGCCGAGCGCCGCGGCCTGGGCCGATCTTCCGAGAAACTGCCGGCGATTGGATTCGTGCATCATGGCTTTTGGTTACTCCGCGGGCAAACCGCAGGCTGCCAACAGCGCGGTCTGCACGTTCAAATCGTGTTCGTAGGGGAAGTCGGCCGGCTTTTCGCCGCGAATGATCCGCGCCATGTCGGCCGCGTCGGCCACGTAGCGCGTGTACTTAGGAAACTGGATGTCCTGGTAGCCGCGCTGGTAGCTGCCGCGCTTGCGCGACAAGGCCACTCGGGCCGACGGGTTATCGAGCGGCTGGATGTGGAACGTGCCTTCGGTGCCGCACAGCACGAAGTGTCGCCGGTCAAAACCCTCGACCTCTTCGGCGCTCGACTTCACCGTGGCGATCGCTCGTGGGTATTCGAGAACGGCCAGCATGTTGTCGGCCAGGTTGTCGTCGATGTCGGCGGAGTGCCGGATGTAGGGCGTAACTTTCTGGGGCGCTCCCAGCGCACCGACCACCAGATCGGTGATGTGGCAACCCAATTCGAACATGATGCCGCCGGGATATTCGGCCAGACCGCGGCGGCTGCCGGGGGAAACCACTTTGCTCATCACCGTGTGCACTTCGAACGGCTCGCCCAGCCAGCCGCGTTTGAGAAAATCGCGCAGCATCACCACGGCCGGGTTGTAGCGATACATGTAGCCCATCTGCACGAGCAACTGCTGGCTCGCCGCCGAGTCGAGAATGCGCTTGAACTGCGGAAGCGATTCGCCGGCCGGCTTGTCCAAGTGGATGTGCTTGCCCGCCGCGATGCACGTCTCGGCCGTATCGAGCAGATTACGCACGCGCGTTTCGACCAACACGGCCTGGAGCCCCGGCGTATTGAGTAACTGCTCCCGGGTCATCAACGGCAGACCGCGGAAGGCTTCGTCCTGCTCGGCCTTGGCACGCAACTCCGCATCGGGCTCGACCAGGCCGACCACTTCGTAGTCGTCCGAAGCGCGGTAGGCCGAGAGCTTGCTGGCGTGCGCGTGCCCTACGCCGATCTGGCCGATCTTGATGCGCTGTTTCTTCGCGCCGCCTTCGGCCGCGCGGGCCACGGCACCTGCCGCCAATCCGGCCGCGGCACCGAACTGTTTCAACACGTCGCGTCGATCGGGCATGGCGGGTTCTCCTGGCGCGGCGGGGGCGGGCGGGACGCGGGTCCACTATAGCATCTGGTGGAATGCTTTTCCCATCGTGGCCGTGGCGGACACCCATCGGCGAATGCCGCTACAATAGGTGAACCCGTGCGATCCGCGATCGTGGATACGCCTATGGCACCGCGCGGCATTCACACGTCGAACCGCGCCCCCTCAGAGGGCAGCCCATCGTGCAACAGCCGGCACCGCAACCCGACTGGCGTACTCAGCGCGGAGTTCTGCTGTTTCTCCTGATGGGATTCGCGTTCATCCTGCTTGCAGGAGGGCAGAGGGGTGAAGGAATCATCTTCCTCCCGGTGCTGATTGTCGCGATCGCCTTGATTGGATTGTTGCCCCCGCCGCACATTTCGGACCCCAAAGGCCGCATCGCGATTGGCGTGGTGATCGCCGTAGGAATCGTAATGCTGCTTGCGGCAGTTGCGTCGCATCTCGTCATCGAGGGTCTCATCGTCACGGCCATCTTCTTGACGTTAGCGCTGGTGATCGTTTGCTGGTACTTCACTCTAGCGAGTGAGGACCGAGTTCGCGCTCGCACGTGGATGACGATTCTCGCCGGTCTGGTGTGTGTGTCTATCTTGTTCTTTCCCCCAGGCGTACGAATCGCGAACACGACGCTGGTGAGCTACGTCGAGGTCCCGTCCGTCCAGGTGGTAGTGATGCCCATCTACTTATTTGGATGCGGGGTAGTATCCTTCCTAGACTTTGTTCTCTCCTTGTTTACGGAGGAGCCGATTCTTCACTTCTGGCATGGGGGTGCTGGAGACGTTCGGCCCGACGCCGTGTTCGCCGTGTGGTTCGCCATCACAGCACTGCTGGGCCTGTCCCTACTAAGTGACTACCTCGAGCGTCGGCGAGTCGAGCGACGAACTACAACAAGTGAAGCAGGCGATCCCTGGCAGGACGAAGCGTAGCCGCCGTTCCGCGGCTTCACGCACCGAAGCGTTTGCTGCAGGGCAGATCAAACGTCTTGGCCACCGCTTGGTTGGTCACTTCGCCGGCCATGATGTTGATGGCCGAGGCCACCGGGGGCGATGCGGCGGCGGCCTTTTCGATCCCCGCGGCGGCGATCTTCAGGGCCCAGGGGAGCGTGACGTTGCACAGCGCGTAGGTGCTGGTGCGGCCGACGGCGCCGGGCATGTTGGTGACGCAGTAGTGCAGCACGTCGTCGACCATGTAGGTCGGCTCGCTGTGCGTGGTGGGACGGCTCGTCTCGACGCAGCCGCCCTGGTCGATCGCCACGTCGATGATCACGCTGCCGGGCTTCATGCGCGCCAGGTCTTTGCGCTCGATCAGCCGCGGAGCCTTGGCGCCGGGAATCAACACCGAACCGATCACCAGGTCGGCCCGTTCGAGTTGCTCGCGGATCGTGTGGCGGTCGCTGAACAGCACGTCGACGTTGGCGGGCATGATGTCGTCGAGATAGCGCAGCCGGTCCATGTTCACGTCGAGCAGTCCGATATCGGCCCCGAACCCGGCGGCCACCTTGGCAGCATTGGCGCCGACGATGCCGCCGCCCAGGATCGTGATGTGTGCCGGAGCCACTCCGGGCACGCCGCCCAGGAGAATGCCGCGGCCCATTTGCGGGCGCTCAAGATACTTGGCCCCTTCCTGCACGCTCATCCGCCCGGCCACCTCGCTCATGGGCGTCAGCAGCGGCAGCCGCCCGTGGGCATCGCGGAGCGTTTCGTAGGCCACGGCCGTGGCGCCGCTGGCGAGCACGGCTTCGGTGAGCTTGCGATCGGCGGCGAAGTGAAAATAGGTGAACACGATCTGGCCGCTTCGCAGCAGGGGCCATTCACTCTCCAGCGGCTCCTTTACCTTCATGATCATGTCAGCCGTGGCGAAAACCTCTTGGGCCGTGGCGACCATTTCGGCTCCGTGCTCGAGGTACTCGTGATCGGCCAGCCCCGAGCCCAGCCCGGCGCCCTGCTCGACCAGCACCCTGTGTCCGGCCCGGGTCAGTTCCTCGACGCCCACGGGCAACATCGCCACACGGTACTCGTCGCGCTTGATTTCCTTGGGAACTCCAACGATCACGTGCAACCTCGCAGAGCTTGAGGACAACGGTGTCTTCGCCGGGGCGATGCTGAATTATATCGGCGCGGCCCACTCCGTCAGCGCCAGCCCGAGAAGCATCCCTCCGCGAAACGCTCTTGCAAAACACCAGCCCGAAGCGCGAGCGAGGGTATTAGACCCACGCGCAACCCTCGCTTGCGCTTCGGGCTAGTTTGGCGGCGGGAATGGGATTTGACGGCTAGTAGCGCAGGATGCACCACAGCGCGCGGAAGCCGTCGCGCCAGCCGATCTTCTTGCCTTGGGCGTAGGTGCGGCCTGAATAGCTGATCGGCCGTTCGTAGATGCGCACGCCGGGCACGCGGGCCAGCTTGGCGGTGAGCTCGGGCTCGATGCCGAAGCGATTCTCGCGCAGCGTCGGCGCAATCTTCTGAATCAACTCGCGGCGGAACATCTTGTAGCAGGTCTCGATGTCGGTGAGGTTCAAATTCGTCATCAGGTTCGAGAGCAGCGTCAGGAAGCGATTGCCGGCTGAGTGCCAGAAGTACAGCACGCGATGGCTGCCGCCGGTGAAGCGGCTGCCGAACACGACGTCGGCCTGGTTTTCCACGATCGGCTGCAATAGCCTCAGAAACTCGGCCGGGTCGTACTCGAGATCGGCATCCTGCACGACGACCACGTCGCCCGAGGCCTCCATGAACCCGCCGCGCAAGGCGGCGCCCTTCCCAAGGTTGCTATCGTGCAGCACCAGCCGCACGTCGGCATCGTGGCGGTAGTTTTCCAGTAGCGCCCGGGTGCCGTCGGTGCTGCCGTCGTCGACGAGGATCAGCTCGCAGGGAACGCCCGAGGAGCGCACGCGGCGAATGACTTCTTCGATCGTGCGCTCTTCGTTGTAAACGGGCACAACGACCGAAAGCAGGAAGTTTTCGGGCAAGCGATAGATGCCCAATCGCCGGCAGACGCTGGTGCCGAGCAATTGCTCGAGAAATGCGACCGGATCGTCGGCATCACCGGCGGCGCGCTGCCAATCGAGTAGCTTGTTTCGCAGCTTGTCGTGCTGGTCGTCGGTAAGGTTGTCGTAGTTCACGAAGCCAACTCACTCACGGATGCGCGCCCGAGGGCCAAGTCTTCATCGTATGCGACGTTTCTCGGCCTATTCAAGTATGCAGCATGCGGGCGACAAGGCGCCTTTCGATCGGCGGCGCAAGAAACGAGCGAGAAAGTTGCCGCTATGCGATCGCGGCGCGCGCTTGGCGTTCGGAAATCCGCTTAGGCGAATGACGCTCGCGTTGCAAGAGCGGCGCTTGCATGCACGCTTTGGGAACGCATGGCGGCCTTTTTGCAAGTAGGAATCGCGTGATGAAAAAAAGCTCGCGTCAAGTTGCTTGACAATCTTGGCCGCGAACGCAACACTTTGTCTTCGTTTGAAGGTGGCGACTACTGAGTATCGATTTGTTGCATCGTTTCTCGGTGCTTTGGCCGATCGGGCGGTCCGACCCGGCGGCTTTTGATAGAACAGCGGGCTCGTCGTTCGAGTCAATCGACCGATCGCCGTGCGCGCATGCGAAGCACGAGCAACCGGGACACGAGTCGTCGAATCGAGTCGCTCTCCTTGTCGTCGCGAAGTAGCCGAGCGCGAGAGCGCACGGCAGATGATCGTTGACAAAGCAGCTTGGGGGGCGGCGACTGCACGGATCGATAGTCGGCGGCCCCAGGTCGTGGTACGGAGACCCCCCCTAGGTTTTTGCACTTCCGCCCCGGCGACGTCACGTCGCTGCGGACGGCTTCTCCGCTCCGAATCGTTCATGCCCCGCTAAACGCTCACGCACGAGCATTCGCGCTCGAACAAAGCTTCTCTGCTCATTTTACGCCGCCGCGGCTCTCGCGGTTCGCCTACAATGGGTGCGTGACGCCGATTCTTTCCTTCCGCTCGTGCTTCCGTCATGCCGCGCACGCTGATCGCCTGTGGGGCCAACCTCGGCGACCGAAAACAGACCCTCACCCGTGCCATCGAGCTCCTCGCGGCCGATCCCTCGATCGGGGCACTAGCCTCGAGCGGCTTTCACGAGACGGCGCCGGTGGGCGGTCCCTCGGATCAGCCGGCGTTTCTCAACGCGGCCGTGCGTTTCGACACGACGCTTTCTCCGCAGCAACTTCTCGAGTTGCTGCTGCGCGTGGAAAGCGACTTGGGCCGCCAGCGCGCCGAGCGTTGGGGACCGCGCGCGATCGACCTCGACGTGCTGCTCTACGACGAACAAGTTTTGCACACGCCGGGGCTCGAGATTCCGCATCCGCGGATGACGTTCCGGCGCTTCGTGCTGGAGCCCGCCGCCCAGATTGCCGCCGATTGGGTGCATCCGCTCACGCGCTGGACGATCGGCCGGCTGCTGGCACATTTGCAGACGGCGGCCAACTACGTGGCACTGCTCGGCCCACCCGCGGCGGGAAAGACCGAGTTGGCACGCGCCGCCGCGGCGGCCGTGGGCGGAAACTACGTGCCCGATCCCATTGAGGCGAGCCGCACGGGGGCAGATCCGTCTGGCCACGAGCTACAGCGGCAGATACAATTCCTCGACCGTGCCCCCACTCTGGCGGCTGCTGGCCTGGAGGCGGGGCGCGGACGGGTGGCCATCAGCGACTTTTTCTTCGATCAGTGTCTGGCCTACGCCCGCGTGGCTCTTGAAGAGGCCGACTACCGGCGGTTTCATCGAACCTGGGCTCAGGCGCGCGAGGCGGTCGTGCAGCCGAAACTTCTGGTCGTGCTCGACGATTGGCAAGCCATGCCCACCGCGTCGGCCCCCGGCGATTGGCAACGCACGGATGAGAACATCCTCCGGCGAGAGCTCCTGCGGCAGGCCGTCGACAAGGGGCCCGTGCTGTTTGCCGGCCGCGAGAAAACGCCGGAGCGACTCGAAGAGTTGACGGCCGCCATCGCCGCCATGCAATAACAGCCCCGCCGTCCACTCGTTTGCGGGCACGAAATCATGACTACGGCTCGAAGCAGCACACGACCCCAATTGATCGACGACGTCGCACAACTGCGCCAGCGCCTCGCCAGCGCACGCGAAGCGGGTCTCAACGTCGGCCTCGTGCCGACGATGGGGGCGCTGCACGAAGGGCACTTGAGCCTGGTCGACGCATGCCGCCGCGAATGCGGGCTGGTGGTCGTCACCATCTTCGTGAACCCCACGCAGTTTGGGCCGCACGAAGACTTCGCGCGCTATCCGCGCGATCTGCAGAGCGATCTCCAGTTGCTGGCGGCGCACGGCGCCGACGTGGTCTTCGCACCGCAAACCGAGGCGATGTACCGCGACCGGCATTGTACGTACGTCGAGATGACCGGTCCGGCCGAGACGCTCGAAGGCGACTCCCGCCCCGGGCACTTTCGCGGCGTGGCCACGATCGTGCTCAAGCTGTTCAACCTGGTGCAGCCCGAGCGGGCGTACTTCGGGCGCAAGGACTTCCAGCAGTCGCTGGTGGTGCGGCGGATGGTCGCCGACCTGGATCTGCCGATCAAGATCGTCGTTTGCCCGCTGGTGCGCGAACCGGACGGGTTGGCCAAGAGCTCGCGCAACGTTTTCCTCTCCCAGTCGGAGCGGGGCCGCGCACTCTCCCTCTCGCAGAGCCTGGTCACGGCCCGACAAATGGTCTCCGATGGCCAGGCGGACGTGGCCGCGATCGTGACGGCCATGCGCGAGAAGCTCGCGGCTGCCGACGTCGAGATCGACTACGTCGCCATCTGCGATCGCGACACGCTGAGGCCTTTAGAAAAGCTCGACGGCCCCGCCGTGGCGCTGGTCGCCGCCCGCGTGGGCCAGACGCGATTGATCGACAACGAACTACTCGAAGGACCGTCGTAGTTCTTTCTTGGTGCGAAAGCGAAGGGAAGCCAGACTACCATGTGCCAGACCTTGTTCGTCATTCCCGAGCAGATTGCCGGCATCAGCATGTTCGGCGTCGGCTGGCTGCTGGGCGCGTGGGTGCTCGTGTCGGCCGTGCTCATCGGCTGGTCGGTCAGGCAACACGGTTGGGGCGGCGAAACGCGCGGGCAGATCGGCGCCACGCTGATCGTGGCGCTGGCGATCATCTTCATCCTGCCCGGCGTGGTCGACGAAGAATTGGGCGGGCTGGCCATTCGGGGCTACGGCGTGATGCTGCTCGTGGCCGTGGTGTCGGGCATCGGACTGTCGACCTATCGCGCCCGCCGCGTCGGGCTCGATCCGGAAGTGATTCTCTCGCTGGGCACCTGGTTCTTCGTGTGGGGCATCGCCGGGGCGCGGCTGTTCTACGTCATTCAATACTGGAACCGATTCCTCAGGCCCAATCCCCAGAACCCCGAACTAGTGCCCACGCTGGCGGCGATCGTCAACCTGACCGACGGGGGACTGGTAGTCTATGGCGCCCTGCTGGCCGGGGGAGCGGCGCTGTTGTTGTTCATCCACAAGCATCGCTTGCCGGGCCTGGCACTCTCGGACCTGATCGCGCCGGGCGTCGTGCTCGGCGTGGGGCTGGGACGGCTGGGCTGCTTCATGAACGGTTGCTGCTACGGCGACCTGACCGACGTGCCCTGGGCCGTGCAGTTTCCGCCGGGAGCAAAGGTGCCCGTCTACACCGACCAAATCGAACGCGGCAACCTTTACCTGCACGGGCTGCTGTTCAAGGGGTACGGCGACGACCCGCCCGTGATCGCCAAGGTCGAGCCGAATTCGGCGGCCCAGCGCAACGGACTCGAGGTCGGACAGCGCGTGGCGGCCGTGGGCGGCGTTAAGGTTCGCACGGTGCACGAGGCCCAGATGGAATTGCTCCGCACGTTTGGCGAAGGCCAACACGTACGCATCGCCATCGATGGCGAGCGCGCGCCCAAGGAATGGACCGTCGCCAGTCCGCCGCCATGGAGCAAACCCGTGCATCCGGCACAGCTCTACAGCTTCATCGATGCCCTGCTGTTGTGTTTGCTGGTGCTGGCCTACGAGCCGTTCAAGCGGCGCGACGGCGAGTTGACGGCGCTGGTGCTGACGCTGCATCCGATCTCGCGCTACCTGCTCGAGGAGATTCGCATCGACGAGCCCGCCCGGTTCGGCACGCCCTGGAGCATTTCGCAGATCATCAGCATCGGCATCTGCCTGCTGGGGATCGCCATGTGGATCCACCTGCTGCGTAAGCCGAAGGCCACGATCGCCTGGCCCAAGGGCCTGGCCGCGGCGGCATAGCTCTCACGTCGAGCCATCGGCAGCGGGGGGCAGCCACTCGGTTTGACACGCCTCGGCGCTGCTTCGACAATACAGGCGAGGCGGCGTGCGATTTCTCGGCTTTTTCGGGCCAAGGAAGACTCCATTCCGCCGGGAACTTTCCGCTTGGCCCCCGCGTCTAAGGTTGTAGAGCGGCTGTGAAAGACGACGCCCTGCTCATCGACGAAGCTTTGGCGGGCAACAGCGCGGCGTTCGGCCAATTGGTCACGAAGTATCAGGACCGGTTGTACAACACGCTGGTGCACGTCGTCGGATCGGCCGACACGGCCTCGGACGTCGTGCAGGACGCCTTTGTGCAGGCCTACGTCAAGCTGAACACGTTCGAGCGGGCGAGCGCCTTTTACACCTGGCTCTACCGTATCGCATTCAACCTGGCGGTGAGCCGCCGCCGCCGCGAGAAACCCACCGTCTCGGTCGAGCACACCCGCGAAGCGCTCGGCCACGAACCGCTCGATCGCGACCCGCCGCCGGAGTCCCGCATGGAGCAACAAGAACGCGCCTGCCAGGTGCGGGCCGCCCTGGACCGTTTGTCGGATGAGCACCGTTCGATTCTCGTGCTGCGCGAAATTGAGGGCTGCCGGTACGAACAGATCGCCGAGGTACTGGAGTTGCCGGTCGGCACGATTCGCAGCCGCCTGCACCGGGCGCGTCTGCAATTGCGCGACCAACTGAAGGACATCCTGCAGGAAGACGTGAAGTAAACTTACCAAGGGCCGACGACAACGTGCGGCCCGAACTGCCATGGCTGAAGATACCCGCGAAGAACTGATCTGCGCCTATCTCGACGACGAGTTGTCACCCGAGGAGCGCGCCGAAGTCGAGCAGCTTCTCGCCGAGAACTCGCAACTGCGCCAGCTCCACGACGAGTTAGCGGCGTTGCGCACGGCGATGCAGTCGCTGGGCGAACATAAGCTGGAGCAGGACCTCGCACCGGCGGTGCTCCGCCAGGCCGAGCAATCGGTGCTGCGGGGATCGGACACCAAACAGGCGACTTCCGAGCCGACGCCGCGGGGACCGATGGCGTCGTGGTGGGAGCGCGGTGCGTCGTGGCGACGCGTCGTGTGGCCGGCGCTGGCGCTGGCCGCGGCGCTGGCGATTCTCGTCTTCGATGCGGGCTTTCGCGACCAGCGCGAGTTGGCCCAGGTCGAGGCTCCCCTCCAAGAAGATCAGGGCGTCGCGGGCGGCGAGGCGGGAGCCGGAGGAGCCGATCGGCCAGGCGTGGGCGCCGAGATCGCTCCGGTTGAGCCGGAGACCGAATCGCTCGAGATGCGCGCCCAACCCGCGCCGCCGGCCGACCAACTCGGTCAAAGCGAGAGCTTTGCGGTGGACGCCGATCAAATGCGCCAGTCGGGCGCCCGAAAATCGGTCACGAGTAGTCGATCGGGCGCCGATGGCATGCCGGAGGCACTGAAGCGCATGTCGACCGACCAGTACGGCACGCCGGCCAGCCAGGTGTATGAGGTGCCGCCGGAGTTCATCCAGGACCGCTCGTTCGAAAAATTGCTGGATGAGAATAAGATCAAGTGGGTCCGCCTGCCCGAGAGTGGAATCCAGGCGACAAGAGCCCGTGAGGCGGCCCCGGCGATTGAGGCCGGCCGGAGTGCCCTATCCGCCGGTCAGGAGCAGAACCAGGCCACGTACTATCTGTTCACGAATCAGCAGCAGGTCGATGACGTGCTGGCGACGATGCCCAACCGCAAGCTCGCCCCCACCGCCCCCCTGGCCGACGAAGAGCGCGATAGCAATGCCGCCGCGGCGGGCGAGAGCGAACCAGTGAAGATCATGCTCATCGCCCCCGAAGCGAACGCACGTCCAGCCGTCGCGGCACCCGTGACCCCGAAGGAGTAGCGGCGCGCGGCAGCGTGGGCGGGGAGAATCAATCGGTAGACAACTCCCATCGCACGGGAAGATCGATCAAAGGAGAGCCCCCTACGATGACTTATTCGTTTCCACCTGATGTAGCGCGACTCGTCAGTGAGCAATTGTCGACCGGGCAGTTCGCTTCCGAAGACGAAGTCTTGCGCGAAGCGCTTCAGGCTTTGAAGTGGCGCACTGCTGAAACGGCTGCAATCGCCGAGGGCGTCGCCGACATGGAGGCTGGCCGCGTGCGGGAGTTGAGCGAAATTGACGCTAAATTGCGCCAGAAGCACAATCTACCGAAGAGCTGATGCGCCACCGGTTAGTGCTCACCCGCCGGGCGGAGGCCGACCTGAATCAAGCCTACACTTGGTGGTCCGACAATCGATCACCGGAACAAGCATATCGGTGGTACGAGGGCTTCTTGCAGGCACTCCGTTTGGCAGCACAGGGGCCCGATCGCCATCCACTCGCCGCGGAAAGCTTTTTGTTTCCGTACGAGATTCGGCAGCTCAACTATGGCCTGGGTAAAACGCCGACACATCGAGCGGTTTTTGTCGTTCGAGCAGGGGCCGTGCTTGTCTTGCGAATCCGCCATCTCGCCCAAGAGGCTTTGGGCGAAGAAGACGTGGCGACATAGAGAGTTCTTAACGCGGGGTATTTCTCCCAGATGGGTGCGACTCCATCGGCCGTCGCCTTCTAGTCACATCGCTTTGCCTGGCTGTTCATCCCTCGCGGCGGTTTGTATTTTCAGCCTGCCTTGCTATGTTGACAAGACGCCGGCGCTTGTTCCAATGCGTTTGCCGGCAAAGTCGATCCCAGCATCGAGGAGTTGAAATCATGTGGCGAACGGCACTGAAAGTTCTGGTTGCGGCGGCGCTGTCGGGAATGATCGCGCAGGATGCAGAGGCGTTTGGCCACCGACGCTGGGGCTGGGGATGCGGTTGGGGCTGCGGCTATCCGGGCTATGTTGGCTGTGGCTACGGCGGCTGGGGTTACGGCGGCTGGGGGTATCGATTCCCCGTCTATGCGGGTTGGGGCTACGGCTATCCGGCATACGGCTGGGGTTACTACGGCAGGGCAGTCCGCGTCTATCCGCCGCTAGTGTCGACGAACACGTCGGCCGCCCGCTCGCAACTGCTGGCCGCTCGGGCAAACCGTGACAGCGTGCGATTGAACGTCAGCGTGCCGGACGATGCCACGGTGTTCATCAACGACCGACCCACCACCAGCACCGGCGGGCAGCGCGAATACGTTTCGCACGACCTCCGCTCCGACTCCCGCTATGCTTTTCGCGTACGGGCCGAATTCGAGCGCGATGGCCAGCCGGTCGTCGAGGAAAAGACCGTGACGCTCACCGCGGGCCAGACCGCCTCGCTCGATCTGCGCGCCGCAGCGCCTGTGCAGACGGCCGCGCCGGCCAAGACCGCAACGACGCTGGTCGTCCATCTGCCGCAGGACGCCAAGCTGTACCTGGCAGGTCGGGCAACCAGCGGCGGCGGCGAAGTGCGCGAGTTCACCACCACGCAGCTTGCGCCGGGTGAGCAGTGGGCCAGCTACACGGTTCGCGCCGTGGTCAACCGCGACGGCCACGAGGAAGTGCGCCAGCAGCGCGTGACGCTCGAAGCCGGCGAAACCCAAACGGTGTCGCTCGACTTTGACGCCCCACAAGTGGCCGACGCGCGATAGCCGTCTACTACGCAAGTATCCGCAGACGTCAGTCCGCCGATCGCGCTGCACCTCGTGCGCCCTGTCGCATCGTGCAGGCTCGCGGTAGAATCCGTTTCTACGGCGCAACCGCTGCTCGTCGACACGCTTTCGCCAGTCAACGCAGGGAGCCAAGAGATTATGTCTGTTACGATTCGCACGCGGCCCAACGGTCCTTTTCTGGTAGAGGGACCCGTCACGATCGTGGATGCCGAGGGCAACGCGTTTCCCATCAATCCCGACAAGCCGGCGATCGCGCTGTGCCGCTGCGGCCAATCGTCGAACAAACCGTTTTGCGACGGCACGCACAAGAGCTGCGGATTCGAAGCGGCAGAAGCGGCCCCGACGCCGACCGCCTAAGCGATCAGCTTGCGCCGCGGTCGATTCGCGCGCCGCAATCTATCGACAGCCCATCGACACGTTTTCCCCACATCGGGACAACGCCGCGCGAAGCGAAAGCATAGCCACGTAGCACGGTTGCGCTTGCGGCGCGCGACGGAGTTGCGTGGCCCCGCGCGGCGGTCGCTTTGCGCGTCGGTTCGTTCTGCTAGAATCGCTCGCCGCGGTTGGGCTTCTCCGCCGCGCTTCGGCTTCTAGCATCCATTCTCCTGCTTCCAGGAAGTACCCCACACGCATGGATTCCGCGCTCATCGAACACGCAAGTTCGCAGTTTCTCGGCCGCTGGAAGCGGCTGGTTAGCACCACCAACTGGGAAAAGGGCCAGATCATTCACCAGTGGCGACAGTCGCTCATCGATGCCGAGGCTCCCGTCGCCGAATACTCCGACGACGCCTGGAGCCGTCGCGTGGGCAACGTCACCCCGCAGCACGTCGGCCGCCTGCGACGCGTGTTCGAACGCTTCGGCTCGGCCCGCGAGGACTATCCCGGCTTGTACTGGAGCCACTTTCAGGCCGGCCTCGACTGGGACGACGCCGAGATGTGGCTCGAAGGGGCCGTGCAGAACGACTGGTCGATCTCCGAGATGCGGCACAAGCGGTGGGAAACCCACGGCGCCCTGGCCGAAGAAGAGCCCTCGCAGGACGAGGCCGTCGCTGGCGGCCCCTGGGACGACGATGCCGAGCCGCCCGAAGCCTCGGGCGAAGTCACGACCGGCACCATCGGCGTGGTCCAGGCGCCCGAGGGTGCGGCCGAGGCGGAGGAGCCGGAGGCGAGCGACGACCAGAGCGATGCGCCCGAGCCGGAGATGCCTTCCCCGGCGCGGGAAGAGCAGGAAGTGGTACGGCCGTTCGCCGCGCTGCCGCCCTTGCCGGCCGACGTGAACGACGCCTTCGAGGCCTACAAGCTGTGCATCCTGCGGCACAAGATGGCCGGCTGGCACGAGATCTCTCGCGACGACATGGTCGCCAGCCTGCGAGCCCTCGAGCAACTGGCCCTGCAACCCGCCGACGTGTAGCCGAGAAGGTCTAACTCTTGGCGGCGTACAACTCGGCGTATTCGAGCAGCCAGCGGTCGACTTGCTCGGTGAAGGCGTGCATGTCGACGTCGGCCAGCACCTGGTACTGGCTGCGGTTGAAGAGTTCCTTGTTGCGGATCGTGCCCTTGGCCGTCATTTCCAGCACGTGCGACGAGCTGAACGGGCGCACCGCCACTTCCAGCCGGCTGAACAAGCTGTCGCGCCGGCCGCGGTTGAGCGACAGATCGTCGCGGCTAATGCTCGCGCCCCAACCCTTGTCGCCGGAAAGCGACTCGTAGCGAAAGCCGGGGAAGTGCCGCCCCAGTTCGCGGACGCCTTCCTCGATGTGATCGGAGAGCTCGAGGCGATACTGCGAATGCAGACGCCGCAGCTCCTCTTCGTTGACGGCCTGTTCGGCTTGGGCCCGGGCCGCCGCGTCGCTGGATCGTTGGCCGCGCTGGATCGCCCGTTCGAGTCGTTCTTTGAAATCCATGTCGTTCGAAAGCGAAGCTTTCGCGGCGAACCGGCCTCGACCGTCCGGGGGCGAATCACTCGCCGGAGTCGGTCTTCTCCGCGGTGTCTTCTTCTTTGGTCTTAAGGTCGAAGAATTGTTTCAGATCGCCGAAGGTGCGCAACGGCTCCTTGCCCGCTTTCATCTCGTTGGTCAGCGGCACCATCGGCTTCGGTTTCGAACCGCGGCGCTGAAACTTGGGCTTGCCCGAGCTCGGCGCGTGGTCCCGGCGCGGAGGCTTGCCGCCGCGGCGGCCCTTTTGGCGGCTCTGCGGCGGGCCGGGAGTTCGCTCGGTGGTCGACTGCCCGGCTGCGGCCGGCGGAGCACCTTCAGCAGGAGCGTCGCCGCCGCGGCGCGGCTTGCCGCGCTTGCCCTCGCCTTTCTTACGGGCGTGCTTGGGGGGTGCTTTCTCGGTGCCCGGCGGGATCATCGTCAGCGAGACCCGCCGCCGCGACTTATCGATCTCGTGTACCCAGACCTTAACGATGTCGCCCACCGACACCACCTCGTGCGGGTCGCGGACGTACTTGTTGGCCAACTGGCTGATGTGTACCAGGCCCGTGTCGTGCAAGCCGATATCGACGAACGCTCCAAAGTCGACGACGTTGAGCACGGTGCCCAGCAATTCCATGCCCGGGGTAAGATCGTCGAGCTTGATCACGCCCTTCTTGAAGATCGGCGTGGGCAAGTCCTCGCGCGGGTCGCGGCCGGGCCGGGTCAACTGCGCGAGAATGTCGCGCAGCAGCATGGCCCCGGCGTCGAACTGTGCCGATAGCGTGTCGAGCGTCATCTGGCTGGCCCGCTCGGCCGTGCGGGCGGCGGCTTCCTTATCGGCCAGGTCGCCGACGGTGCATTCCATCTTTTCGAGCACCTGGGCAGCCAGGTCGTAGCTTTCCGGATGAATCCAGGTGGCGTCGAGCGGATTGTCGCCGCCGCCGATCTTCAGGAAGCCGGCCGACTGCACGAATGCCGATTCGCCGAACCCCGGCACGTCTTTGAGTTGTTCGCGGCTCTTGAACGGACCGTGCTGCGCGCGAAAGTCGTACAGCCGCCGCGCCGTCAATTGATTCAATCCCGACACGTATCGCAACAGCGCCGGACTGGCCGTGTTCAGATCCACGCCGACGTAATTGACGCACGACTCGACCACCGCGTCGAGCGATGCGCGCAGATGCTTGGCCTTCACATCGTGCTGGTACATGCCCACGCCGATGCTGGCCGGATCGATCTTCACCAGCTCGCTCAAGGGATCCTGCAAGCGGCGGCCGATCGAGATCGCACCCCGCAACGTGGCATCGAAATCGGGAAACTCTTCGCGACCCAGGGGGCTGGTCGAATAGACGCTGGCGCCGGCCTCGTTGACGATCACGTAGGCCACGCCCTGTTCGGCCAGCTCGCCGGCCAGCAGCTCGGAGATCAACTCCTCGCTCTCGCGGCAGGCCGTGCCGTTGCCGATGGCCACGAGCCCCACCTCGTGGTTCTTGACCATCTCAACCAGCTTTTCGCGGCCCTGTTGCTTGCGCTCGGGCTTGCCCACTAGGTGGATCACGGCGTGATCGAGCAGCTTGCCGAACTGGTCAAGCACGGCCAACTTGCAGCCGCTCTTGAAGCCGGGGTCGGTCGCCAGCACGCGGCGCCCGCGCACCGGCTTTTGCAGCAGCAGATTGCGCAGGTTGCGGGCAAACACTTCCACGGCGTGCGCTTCGGCCCAGTCGGTCAGTTCGCGGCGCACTTCGCGCTCGAGGCTCGGAAACACGAGCCGCTGCAGCGCGTCGCGGCCGCAACCGCGCAGGAACTCGGCATGCGGATGCTCGGCGTCGCAAACCATCTCGTCGACAGCCGCCTGCATGGCCTCGATGTCGGCCTCGACCTTCACGCGCAGCGCCTTGGCCTTTTCACCGCGGTTGATGGCCAGCACGCGATGCTCGGGCACGCGCTCGATGGTGTCGCTGAATTCGAAGTAGTCGCGGAAGCCCTGGGCCACTTTCTCGTCGCCCTCGCCGCGCGTGCTGACCAGCCGGCCGCTGCGCTTGAGAATCTGGCGGAGCTTCTGCCGCAAGTCGGCCCGTTCGCTGATGTGCTCGGCCAGGATGTGGCCCACGCCCAGCAGAGCGTCGGCGGCGCTCGAGACCCCCTTGTCGGGATTGATGAAGTCGGCGGCGCGGGCGTCGAGATCAGCACACTCTGGCGCCGCGTGCAGCACTTCCTCGGCCAAGGGGTCCAGCCCGCGCTCGCGGGCCACGGTGGCCAGCGTCTGCTTCTTGGGCTTAAACGGCAGGTACAGGTCCTCGAGCCGCTTGGTGCTGGTGGCGGCTTCGATTTCGGCCGACAGCTCGGGGGTCAGCTTTCCCTGCGACTCGATGGAGCGGAGGATCGTCTGCTTGCGCTCGGCCAGCAGGCGCATCCTGATCAGCCGCGACTCGACCTGGCGGATCTGCTCCTCGTCGAGGCCCCCGGTCTGGTCCTTCCGATAACGCGTGATGAAGGGGACCGTGTTGCCAGCATCGAGCAGCTCGACGACGCTTTCGACTTGGCGCAGCGAGAGTCCGAGCGCCTGGGCCACCGGACGCAAGTCGATGGCAATCGTGTTGCTAGCCATGCAAGATTGGAGCGTCGCTTCGGCTGAAGGTTTGACGCAAATATTTGACCGGGCTTGACTTGCCAACCGGGCAATCTAGCGCGTGGGGAGGTCATTGTCAAGGATTCTGGGGCCTCGTCAAGCCGTGGTCTTTATCCAATCTACCCATCAAACCCGCACTGCGCGAGCGACCCTTGCGAAAGACTCGACCGCTGCCGGCTGTGCCGCTGAGAAAAAACGGCATCCTCGGACAATTAGATCAAACCCCTAGCACTCCATTTGCCGATAGGTGATGCACAAGGGCGGGCGTAGATAGCATGACGTGCATGCGGCAGCCCAGGAAATGAGCCTCCATGAAGGGAGTGCTCGACCCGGCGCTTGTTACGAGGCCCCTAGACGTAAGGAAACGTCAATATGGCTCGAAACCACTTGCGTGTGTACTACGGCCCCCAAAGCGATGCCTGTGCGACCATCGATGAGATGAAGCAGTCGCGCGACGAAGTCCGCGTGCCGCTGGGCGAGGTCTTGCCGCTGTTGGCCGATGCCGTGCGTAACGAACGCACGTGGTTGCGGGACTTCGAAGACGAGCCGATTGCGATCTCGACCGATCTGTACGAAGTGATTCTTGCCTACCAGCACTACCGCCGCCCTTCGGCGTGAGTGCGGCTGAGGCTCCGGGGGATTCACTTCAACCCACGAAAGGCGGCCTGTCCCCATCGAGCGCGACAGGCCGCCTTTTTTGCGCCACCCGCGTCCCCAAACCCGGCCAGCAGCCGCTGAACGCGGCCCGCGACGCCCCAGTTGCGCTTACGGCCGAGTCGTGCCCCTGAGTATAATGCGGAAAACGACGTACCAATCCCAGCCGGGCATTCTTCCCGACTGGCTTTCCGCTGGCACCGCGAGGCTGTCTCGTGACCAAACGAGAACCGGACAAGTCACCTAACGAGCCGTCTGACGAATCGGCGCTGACGAATCTCGAGTCGAATCTCGAACGGGCGCTGTCGGATGCCAACGGACAACTCGACGGCCCGGATCGCTCGCGGATCGTCGATTTGATCGAGCAGATCAAGGAATCGGCCGACAAGCTGGCCGTGGATCAGACGTCGCGGGGCGACTTGAAGATTCTGAGCCGTGCCCTGCGCGAGCTGCGGTATGCCTTCAAGGTGTTCACGCCCTACCGTGCGCAGCGCAAGGTGACGGTCTTCGGCTCGGCCCGCACGCGCCCCGACGAAGCGACCTATCAGCAGGCCGTGGAATTCGGCCGGGCGATGGCCGAGCAGGAGTGGCTCGTCGTCACCGGCGCCGCCAGCGGCATCATGGAAGCCGGCCACGTCGGCGCGGGCCGCGAGAACTCGATGGGGCTCAACATCATGCTCCCCTTCGAGCAGTACGCCAATCCCGTGATCGCCGGCGACACGAAGCTGGTGCACATGAAGTACTTCTTTACGCGCAAGCTGATGTTCGTCAAAGAGTGCGACGCGGTGTGCCTGCTGCCCGGCGGATTCGGCACGCTCGACGAAGGGCTCGAAGTGCTGACGCTGCTACAGACCGGCAAGCGCGACATGGTGCCGGTCGTGTTTCTCGACGCCCCCGGCGGCGCGTTCTGGCAGGACTTTCAGCAGTATGTCGAAAAGCGCCTGCTGGGCGACCGCATGATTTCGCCCGACGACTTGGCGCTGTACAAGCTGACCGACAACGTGCAGGAGGCAGTCGACGAGATCCTGCAGTTCTTCAAGATTTACCACAGCATGCGGTTTGTGCGGAACAAGCTCGTGCTGCGGCTCAAGGAACCGCCCAGCGAAGCGCTGCTGGCCGACATCAACGAGGAATTCAGCGACATCCTCAGCGGCGGCGAGTTCACCGTCAGCGGCGCGCTCTCCGAGGAAAAGGACGAGCCGGATCTGGCGTCCTACGCCCGGCTGGTGTTCCGCTTCAATCGCCGCAGCCTGGGCCGGTTGCGGATGCTGATCGACGCGGTCAACCGCGGCACGGTCGAGCTGCCCAGCGAGTGATCCAGTCGCAAAGCCCCTCGATTTGCGGGCATCTGTCGCGGTGCCTACACTGGGAAGCGCGCGTGCGGTCGATCTCTGGCTTTCGGACGCTTCTCGATGGCGAACGAGTGGTTCATTCAACACGGGGACAAGCAGTATGGCCCGCTGACGTCGGCCCAACTGAAGAAGCTGGCCGGCGAGAAGAAGATCCATCCCTCGACCCAGGTGCGGTTGGGACAGTCGGGCTCGTGGGTGCCGGCCACGCGCGTGCAAGGTTTGTTCGCCGCCAAGACAGCCACTCCGCCTCCGGCACCTCCGCCCGATCCGCTGGCTGCGCCGCCGGTGGCCGCTCCGACGCCTCCCCCGCAGGCCAGCCCGTTGATGGCCAAGCCACTCGGCTCGGTCAGCCAGGCCGCGCCGCCGGAAACGAATGAAAGCTCCATCGCCGCCAAGTTGATCGGCGCGGTCGGTCTGATCCTCGGCATTCTCGCGCTGGCCACGTTCTGGCTGCCGATTCTCAAGAACCCCTTGGGCTGGACCGGGATCGTCGTCGGCGCGCTGGGCCTGCTGCTCGGGATTGCCGGGCTGGTCGTGGCCGCGATGCACAAGGGTTCTGGCCTGTACGTCAATGTCGCCGCCTCCAGCAGTTCGGTGGTTGGACTCGTGTTGACCGTCGTCCTGGGCGTGACCTTCGGCATGTTTTCGAGTCCCGCGCCGCAACCGGTGGCCACGCCAGCGCCCGCGCCGCCGATCACCGTTGGGCCGCCGGTGGAGCTGCCTCCACAGCCCGAACCGGAACCCGAGCCCAAACCCGAACCGCCGCCCGAGCCGGTGTGGACGCACGCCAGCCAGGCGATCGATCAGGGGCCAATCCGCGCCAAGATCGACAGCGTGGGCGTGCAGAAGATTCGCTTGGAAAGCACGGACCTGTCGACGCTGCGGGCCGGAAAGCCGCAGCCGATGCTCAAGATTCGCGTGACGATCGAGAACACGACCGAGGATAAGATCGTGCAGGTGCCCGGCTGGATCGGCGGTGGCGGCGGACTGAGTGGTCAGCTCGGAGGGCTGCTCGAAGGCAGCGAGTTGGGCGAGCAGTTGAAATCGGCCACGGCCACGGCCCGAGCGTTCGACAACGCCGGCAACAACTATGCCCAGATGCCGGCTCTGCGCGTATTCGGCGGCGGTGCCTTGGCGACTCCCGAGCCCGCGGTACGCCCCGGCGAATCCGTGGCCAAGGAGATGATCTTCGATCCGCCGCTCGAGTCGATCGAGTACTTGCGCGTCGAGCTACCGCCGGAAGGCTTTAGCGGACAGGAGCCGTTGCGGTTCGAGATCCCCCGCGACATGGTCTCGGGGCTATAAGGCGTCGCCGGCGACTCAAGCGTTCGCTTCGCGGACGACCTCGACCAGGTACTGCACGTTCTCGACCGGCGTTTGCGGCAACACGCCGTGACCCAGGTTGAAAATGTGGCCCGGCCGTCCGGCGGCCCGCTTGAGCACGTCGTGCGCGCGGCGGCGACTCGCCTCGCGACCCGACAGCAGCACGGTAGGATCGAGATTGCCCTGCACTCCCTTGTCGCTGCCGACCAACCGCCAGGCCTCGTCGAGTTCAATGCGCCAGTCGACGCCGATCACGTCGCCACCGGCCTGCGCTAACAGCGGCAGCAGGGCGGGGTTGCCCGTGGCGAAGTTGATCACCGGCACACCGGGCGGCAGCGCGTCGATGATCGCCTTCGTGTAGGGAAACGCGTAGCGGCGATAGTCTTCCACGCCCAGGCAGCCGGCCCAGGAATCGAACAATTGCACGGCCTGCGCGCCGGCGGCGATCTGGCCGGCCAGGTAGCGCGCCACGGCGCGGGCCAGCCGGCCCATGATCGCATGCCACGCGCCGGCGTCGCGGTACATCAGCATCTTGGTGTGTGCGTAGTTGCGGCTGCCGCCGCCTTCGATGGCATAGCTGGCCAGCGTGAACGGCGCGCCGGAAAACCCGATGACGGGGATCGACGAGGCGATGCCGGCCCGCGTGTGCTTGACTGTTTGCATCACGAAATCGAGCGGCTCGACCGAATCGAGCTCGCGAAACCGCTCGACGTCGGCGGACTCGCGCAGCGGGTTGTGAATCACGGGCCCGTCGCCGGGCGTGAATTCCAACTCTAGTCCCATCGGTTCCAGAATCGGCAGCAAGTCAGAGAAGATGATCGCCGCGTCGACGCCCAGCTTGTCGACCGCCGTGACCATCACCTCGGCCGAGAGTTCGGGGTTCTTGCACAGTTCGAGAAACGACACCTTGTCGCGCACCGCGCGGTACTCGCTCATGTACCGGCCAGCCTGGCGCATCAGCCAGATGGGCGTGCGGTCGGAAGGCTGCCGTCGGCAGGCCTTCATGAACGGTCCCTCGTCCCACGGCCCGGCGAGCGCGGACGCGTCGATGTCTGCTGCCACGTCGGCGGGCACGATGCGCGGCTGGTTCTTCTGGCGCGCCAACTCCGCGGCCCCCCTGGCCGCGGCGGCCACGAGCTGCCCCATCTTCGGATGCTCGGGTTCCAGGTCCACGTGCAGGCCGAATTCGCGCAGCGCCTCGCTGGTCGTGGGGCCGATCGACGCGATCATCACCGCAGCCAGCCCGTCGCGTAGCGCCGCGCCGAGCTCGAGCCGGTCGGCCACGCGTAGCAGGTTCACCACTTGGTGGGCGGAGGTGAACATCGCCACGTCGATCTCGCCGGCCGCGATCGCGCGCACGTTCGCTTCGAGTGGCGCGACGTCCACCGGCAGGTCCCACTTATAGACGCGTACCGTATGGACGCGCGCCCCGCGGGCTTCGAGCCCGGCCACGAGGCTGGCATTGGGCAGCCCGTATTCCTGCAGGCCGACGTTCTGTTGCGCGACGTGGATGCCTTCGCGATCGATCGTGGAGAGCACCTCGCGCCAGGTGTTCGGCTCGGGCACGCGGTGCGTGGGCTTGAGCCCCAGTTCCTTGAGCACGGCGGTCGGCTTCGGCCCGCGGACAATGGTGACGATGTCGGAGATCGCCTCGAGGAATCGCTGCCGATCAACGTGCCGTTCGACTTCGGCCAGCAGGTGCCGCACGCCGACGCCGGTCATCAGGATGAAGACGTCGATCTGCCCGGTGATCACGCGGTGGGCGAAGTCGATGGCTTCGCGATTCTCGGCGATGGGGACTTCGCGCATCGAGGGACTGACCGAGGCCACGCCGCCGAAGCGCTCGATCATGGCGGCCATTTCACTGGAGCGGCGGCTCTCGAAGGCCGCGACTCGCAGCCCGGCAAATCCCGCATTGTCCGGCATCGATGACTCCCACCTGCGCAAAGCTCCGCGTGGCACGTTCGTTCGAACGTCTCGAAACGCGCACGAGCGTCTATTTTACCGGGCGTGAGGATACTTGTCCCCCGCTGACCCCCTCGGGTGCTCTTGGCGCTGGCAGTGTTCTCCCCCTCGTGACCGCAAGAAACGCTGCGAGCCGGGGCGCGCCGTCGTGCGGCGCCGGCCCCGGCTCGGCTTCTCGTTGGAATTCAGCGGTCGACGAACTAGCGCCGGCGGAACCATCCGCGGCGAGCGCGGCGACTCGCGTTGTAGTACCGGACCGGCTGGCTGACCGTGGTCGCCTGGGCGACTTGCGGAGCCTCCTCCGACGAACTCGCGTCGGCCGACGGGGCTTCAGGGGCCGGAGGGGCACTATCCGAGGGGCTGGGAGCAGCCGGTGCCGCAGCTTCCGGCGCGGCCTCGGGCGCCACGCCGCAGCCCGACGGCCCGCAGGTCGACACGGGTGCACAGGCGGTCCCACAACTGCTCCAACCACCGCAACGGCCGCCTCGGCAATGGCGACGTCCGGCAAACGACTGGCTCTCACTGGCCAGCCAGGCAACGGCCGTCAGCAGCACGATGGCGAGTCCGATCTTTCCTCTCATCTCATTCACTCCTTCAAAAGGAACGGGGAAACGTACTGACGCGCAAACCCAGGAGCGCCAGCTTCTGGTCACATCCGCACGTTAGAAAGTGGCCGGCAACGCGGCCGGTGCATCATTGCTGTGACCTTCGATTCGTGGCAGCGGTGCCACGCAAGAAGCGACCTTGTTCCGGCGGCGATGGGGACGCGTCGTGAAGACGGCTCCGTCCGCGAGCGTTCGATGACATAGCGAGCTTCATGCCCTGATTGCCTGTCCGGAAAAGTTTCTGTAGTCAGCAGAGTCGTTATTAGATTTCCCCCGTGGGCTGTCAACGCCCCGCCCGAGGCTCGTATGCCGAACCGCAAAGCAGCGCAACACTTAGGCGGACCATTTGCCGAACCGCGCAAGGGTGTGCAGCGCGATTTCGGCCAGCCCGGCGGCCGACCTGACGTCGAAAGCGCATTGCGGTATGCTCGACCGTGGATGCCCGTCGTCGATTGGCGAACGTCGGCACCCACTGAATGAACCAAGGTATTCGCGGAGGCCATTGGATGCCGATCGACAAAGCTGATTTTCGCCGGGCGCTGGGGCACTTTGCCGCGGCCGTGACGGTCGTCACTTCAAAGCTCAAGAGCGGCGAGCCGGCGGGCATCACGGTGACCGCTTTCACGTCGCTATCGCTCGAGCCGCCCCTGGTGCTGATTTGCATCGACAAGCGGGCCAAGATTCACGATCACCTGGAGAAAGATCATTTCTTCGCGGTGAACATCCTCAACGAGGACCAGGAAGCGGTCTCGCGGCGGTTCGCTGCCAGCGAAGGCGACCAGTTTCGCGAGGTGGGCTACACCGACGGCGCGACCGGCGCGCCGTTGATTCACGACACGGTGACCTCGATCGAATGCAAGATCGTCGACTTGCTGCCCGGCGGCGATCACACGATCGTCGTCGGCGAGGTCGAGGGCGCGCACGTCCGCGAAGGCAAGCCGCTGGTCTACTTCCGCGGGGGCTACGCTTCGCTGTCCTGAACGGCTTCGCCGCCGGCAGCCGGTTCGTCCGGCCAGCGACTCCAGCGATCCACTAGCGCAGAAATCGCACGCTCGATCGGCAAGGCCTTCCAACGCCCCTGGTGAACCTCGGCCAAGGCGAACCGCTTCAGCTTGTTCAAGGCGTCGGCGATCTCGAAGTCGATGTGCTGCTCGGTATGGGCATGCAACCAGTGCTCGACGGCGCGGTCGAGTTCCTCGGCCGTCCAGCCGTCCTGGGGAGCCTGGCGCCAGAGGAAGAAGTAGGAAATGAGCACCTCGCGGTTTTCCTGCTCGTCGGCTTCGTCGAGCAGCCGGTGAATGACGCCGGCATTGTTGTCGATGTTCTGGTAGTACAGGCTCTGCGTCAGGTTGAGCTGGTACTTCTGCCGCGTGTTCAAATAACCGTATAGCGAGCGGACGCCGTAGCCGACTGTGCCGCCGATCAGTCCCAACAGAGCCAGCGTCGAACCGAACGTCAGCGCCAGGGCCCAGACCATCTTGTAAACGGCGATGCCGATCCCCGTCAGCGTGGGCAGCATCACGCGCATGCGGTCCAGCAGCGTCATCCGCACTTGCGTCTCGGGGAGCAGCATGTCGAGATCGAGCTTGGGGATCTCCTTGAAGAGCTTGATGTACACGGCCTCGGTGTCGAAGATTCGAGACGTCTTCTGCCCGGGCCGCAGCCGAAAGATGACGACCAACCGCTGATAGATCGGCACCCGAACTTCTTCGGGACGAAAGCGATTCAGCAGCCGCCGGCGGTAGCGGGTGCCGAAGGTGTCGCCGCGGTAGTAGAGCTCGAGACGGTCGAACAGCTCGAAGTCGACCGTCAGGTGCAATCCCCAGTGGCTGCGCGTGTTGAGCGCCGCGTTGATCTCTTCTTCGGCCAGGCGAATGAAGTTGCCCCGAGAAAGCAACCACTCGAACCGGTCGAACATCCGTCGGCGCAGCGCGTCTCTTTGCTCCTCGGAGGTTTCCGCCGGGCACTGGGTATCCGAGTCGGGATCGAACGGAGCGTAGGCGTCCTTGAGCGCCTCGAACTCACCCAGAAACTCGCTGTGCACCACGGCGTGCAGCATGCGGGCGAAGCGGCGGAATTGCGTCCCATCGGCCGGAGGCACGTCGAATCCGGCCAGTAGCGCGTCGTCCAGGTCGGCCTTGCGCAGCGGGATGAACTGCTCGCGCCGCGCCGCACTGCTCTGGCCCGAGGGCGTCTCCCCGGGCCGGGGTCCTTCGCCTGATTCGCGTTTCAACGTCGGCATCGGGCTCACTTCGCGCTCATGGCCCCGGCTTGCTGGCAAGAATTGCCGCACGGGTGGCTGCCGGCATCGATTGTAGCGTCCGGGGCTCGAGCGCTCGACCGCCGGAAGTCGTGTCTTGCCCGGTGGATTTGGGCTATCATGGCAGGATCGTGTGCTCGCCGAGAGCGCGGGTGCCGCCCCAATCGTGCTCCCAGCCCGTGGACGTCTCCTTATGCCAGACCTGCAAGTTCCGCCTCGACGTTGGATCGCCAGCATCGCGCTGCTCTTTCTCGTGCAACTCGTCGTGCGTCTACCCGCGGCGCCGGCTCAAGAGGCGGCCCAAGCCGACGGCTCTTCGACCGAGGAGATTCCGCCGGCCAAGCCCGGCTACATGGGACGCAAGATTGCCACGACGATGCACTACCTGGGCGCGCCCTGGCTGATGCGCGAATCGCGGCAGCGCGAAGAAGACTGCGAGACGCTGCTGAAAGCCCTGAACGTCAAGCCCGGCCAGACGGTGTGCGACATCGGTTGCGGCAACGGCTTCTACACGCTGCAGTTGGCGAAGCTGGTCGGCGAGCAGGGCCGCGTGTTGGCCGTGGACATCCAGCCGGAGATGCTGCACATGCTCGAGGAGCGGGCCAAGGAGGCCGGGCTCACGAATATTGAGCTCATCCACGGCACGCAAATCGACCCCAAGCTCGAGCCCAACTCGGTCGATTTGATCCTGCTGGTGGACGTGTATCACGAGTTTTCACACCCGGCCGAAATGCTCTCCGCGATGCGCGAGGCGCTGAAACCCGAGGGTCGGATCGCGCTGGCCGAGTTTCGGCTCGAAGACGCCAGCGTGCCAATCAAGCGGCTGCATAAGATGAGCAAGAAGCAGATCATGAAGGAGTTCCCCGCCAACGGCCTAGAGCTGGCCGAGTCGTTCGATGAGCTGCCCTGGCAACACCTTATGTTCTTCAAGCGGGGCGAAGCTTCGCCCTAGAACTCACAAAATCGCCATCCTTCCTGCGCGGTGATTTCGGCGCGCTTTTTTTCTGGCGAACACAGCATTTTCATGTTTGCGCAAAACGTTCTGCCACAACAACTACGACTGAGTTTGCATTGTTTTTGGTAGGCATCTAGAATAAACGGCAATCGTCGGCACGTATATGTGTCGTGGTAACCAAACGGGCCTTGTTGAGTGGCTAATGAGTCTCTAACCCGGCGTACGCACTAGTCGCGGCGGCCAAGAAGTGCGGCGTCGATGGATCGAACCGGCTGCAGGGGCAACAGCGCCGGTTCCACTGTCAAAGGTGTTGCTGATAGATGGCTGATCACTCGTCGATTGCCCCCAGCATCGACGCGGCGAAGCGTTCCGCTTCCGCGCCGAATGACTGGGTACTTGGGCAGAACATGGCCGTCAGGCAAGTGGCCCAGCACGCCCAGCGCGCCGCCAAGGCCGACTGCACGGTGCTGGTCTCGGGCGAGACCGGCACAGGCAAAGAACTCTGGGGCCGCTTGATTCACCAGCAAGGGCCCCGCTCGCAGAAGCCTTTCATTCCGGTCAACTGTGCCGCGTTGACCGTCACCCTGGCCGAAAGCCAACTGTTTGGACACGAACGCGGCTCGTTCACCGGCGCCGCAGGTCGCTCGCTAGGCGTGTTCCGCGCCGCCGAAGGAGGGACCGTTTTCCTGGACGAAGTGGGCGAAATGCCGCTCGAGTTGCAGCCCAAGCTGCTGCGCGTGCTGCAGGAACTCGAGGTGACGCCCGTCGGTGCGGCTCATCCGGTGCCGATCGACGTGCAGATCGTGGCCGCCACGAACCGCGATCTCGAGCTCGACGTGGCCGAAGGCCGCTTCCGCGAGGATCTGTACTACCGGCTCAACCTGGTGGAACTCCGGGTGCCGCCCCTGCGCGAGCGGGTGGAAGACATCCCCGAGTTCATCGACTTTTTCTCCCGCCGCTGCGCCCAGCGCTACCAGCGCGACGTCTGGAAGCCGGATGCCGACACGCTCAAGCGTTTCTGCGAGTTTCCCTGGCCGGGCAACGTGCGTCAGCTCTCGCACATTATCGAGCAGTCGTACGTGCTCGATTGTGCCCCGATCTTGCCGCATGCCGAGACGCAGCCGCTGCCCCAGGATCATGCCCCCCTGCCGTACATGGACCTGACGAAGCTGCGCGTGGCGGCTATTCAGCAGGCCCTGGCGACGACGCGCGGCCACAAGGGCCGAGCGGCGAAGCTGCTGGGCGTGCACGCCAACACGCTCACGCGGATGCTTGCCCAGATGGAAGCCGATCAACCCGGTTCTTCCAGTTCCTGGCGCCTGGCTCAGGGCCCGCGTCCGCGCCCGCGTTAGATCGCGCTTCCCGGCTGGGCCATCTCTCGTCATCTCTCACTGAGCAGATGGCTTCCCGCAGAAGCCGTTTCGCTTGCTAGCACTGCCTGCTGGCAGCGCCGCGCATCCTGATCGCGCGGGTTCACGCTCCCCTCGCCCGGCGCCCATTTCTCGCCGGCTGCTTTCACCATTCGCGTTAGGACCTCACCACTTCGCACAGGCATCGCGTCAAAAAAACCGCGACAGGCTGTGTGAGTTAGGCGAATTCTTCGGCCGCCGGCCCTCACCATCGCGGTGAGCTTTCACCGATGTGATGACGCTCGTGGCAAGGCGACACCGCGCATCAACTTACGCTCCATTCGCGCCGTTGGCATCACCAAGGTTGTGAAAAACGGTCCCGGCGATGCTTCGGGCGCAAGTCGCTGCGCGACAAGCGCAGAGCCGCATATTTGCCGGAAATGTGGCACGTTCTGGCGCTTTTGTATTGATCGTAGCGGCACGGTACGCCACTTGCCTTTGTCGCCGGTGGCAATCCCGGCGCTTCGCACGAGAAGGATCCTCGCGGCGGTTCGCCTGGGAGAGCACGGCGCGATAGGGGCTGAGCCGTGCCGCTGTAGGGAACTTGGAAGGATGGCAAGGACAACTGCGCAGAGAAAGACAACGGCACAGAGCAAGAGGCGGAGCTTTGGTGACAACGTGATGCGTCTGGCCGCACTCGATTGCGGGTCGGCGCCTTTGCTATACGGCTCGCTCACGAGACGGTCTGGCAATCGAAGGATCGGAAGGGAACCGACGAGCACCAAGGTAGAGCAGACCCTGACAGAATCCAGTCCCTGTTACCGATTGCAGAAGACCACACATGCCTTATCGCGACACGAAGACGCTCAGCGTCCGGGGGCAAGTACATCAAAAGTACTCCCGGCGCGCCGCCAAGCTGGTGAACGTTTTCAACTGCTTGATCGTGTCGGCCTCTCCCGAGCGCAGCGAAATGCTCAAGCGGGCGGCCGCAGACGGTGGATGGAAAACGTCCTTGTGCGCCGACGGACCGGCGGCGCTGAAACACGTCAACCGATGGCTGGTCCATTTGGTGGTTGTCGACCTTGACGGACAGCCGGCAGCAACGTTCCGGCCGCTGCTGGAGGAATTGGCCTCCTGCCGCGGACTGCTGTCGATCGTTTGTGGGAACGAAGGAGACATCGAAGAGGAGATTTGGGTTCGCCAGCACGGCGCGTGGATGTATCTGCCCGGAGTCAGCGGGGCAGACAACAGCATCAGCCTGCTGTGCGGCGAGGCAAAAGAGATTGCCGAGCGGCTGTGGAAACCCGGCGAACGTTCGCCGGCGCGGCCCGCGGCGAAATGAGAGCTGCTAGTGCAAGACGTTAGGCCCTAATCCGGGGCGAATGCCCCCAAGTGAGGAACATCATGAACATGGCCAACTCCAACTACGAAGACCAGGATTTCGAATATCGCGCCGACTTCGGTCGCCGGACTTCGAAAGACAAGAGCTCGAAGAAGAGCCGCGCCAACTACTCCCGCGCCAACCGTCCCGTGGTGCAGCACAACGGCATTCACCGGCGGCGCAACAAGCGCTTTAGCTGGTAGCGCCTGCTCGAGTCGAGCGAGAAACATTTCGGCCCCCACCCGCGCCTCGCCGCGCGGTGCGTGGGGCGGCCGACTGGAAATGGCCTGGATGCATTCGCCGCCACGCAGACGCGCGGCGCCGGGGGCATTACTCTCCGGCCGCGTCGTCACGCTTGTTTTTGAGCGCCTCCCGGCTTTCCCGCTCGACGACAACGTCGATGCCTCCCGCGGCACAACCGTCGGTCCCTTCCACGAATATCCGCACGTGGCAGGGACCGCGCGCTTCGCGCGGCACGGTCACTTGCGTGCTGAATGCACCCCGTTCGAGGCTCACGCGGCGAATGCAAAGTTGCGGCGTGTTGGCCTGTCGATACGTCTCGGCATAGTCGCGCAGCGTTTCGGCATTGAACCGCTGCCGTAGCGGCGGGCGAAACGTCAGCCTGCCGCGGCCGACGACCAGTTCGATCTCGCCGCGCCCTGCCAACGGCGACGTCCCAGAGACCGTCAGCGTCTCGCCGGCGGCGATGCTCTCGTTCGCGTCAAGCTCCAGCCGGCCCGGAAACGACACCCGCAACAGCGGGTCGCCCAGCAGATTGAACAGATCGAGATGTTCTTCGCGCTCGGCGCTGAGTTGATCCTTCGTCGGGCTCATCAGCCGGGCGGCGGCTTCCAGGGCCTGGCGGTAGGCGCCGGGTTCCTCGTCGGCGACCATCCGCCGCTTTCCTTCCAGGAACATCTCGCCGAGCGTCCGCGGTTGCTCGCCGAAGGCCTGGCCGAGCAGCTCCGAGCCCATCACGCTCATCGAATACGGCAGCGTCACCCGCGAACCGCACAGCACGGCCACCGGCCCGCCGGGGGCGCGCAACATCTCCTCGGCCAGGCAATCGCGCGGCAGATCGTAGGCCCCGCTGTAGCAAGCCAAGAAACAGGCGATCGGGGCACCATTGCGGCAGGCCAGGCGCGCGGCGTCATCGCAGGTCAAAATCGGGTACCGCCCGCCGGGCACCAGCACCTCGTCGACGGCGTGAGGCTGCCCATGCCCGATGTACACCCAGAACAAGCTGCCCTCGTTGAGCCGCGATAGCGTCACCCGGCGAAAGTCGCGCGGGTCGGGGCAGTAGGGGCTTCGCCAGCTTCCGTAGGTCATCGTGGTGGAGTAGGCCGAGGGCACGCCCTCGCAGATCAACGACTTGGCGGCCGATTCCAACACCGCATCGGCCACGGCCCCGAAACCGCCCAATCCGGCCACGAAGTGCACGCGACGCCGCCAGGCCCCAAAATCGGCCGATCGCTCGTAGGCCAGGATCTTCTCGACGAGTTGGCTCAGCTCCGACGCTGAGTCGCAGGGCAACCGCCCCACGGCGATATCGGGGACGCGGTCCTCGTCCAAGTCGGCGTACCAGTTGTCGGTGGCGATCTCGCGAGTGGACCCGAACTGCACGTTCACAACGGCCTTGGAATAGTGTGCCGGCACCGAGCGCCGACGCACGGCCGCCACGCTATACAGCTCGGGGTCGGCATCGCCCACGAGCAACAAGAAACGCAAGTTCCCGCCGGCGGCCACGCGGCGGATCGATGCCCGCACTTCATCGGGCGAACCCAGATTGCTAAGCATCACGATCTGGTGGCCCTGCTGGCGGCGATGAGCCAGCCAGGGGGCCAGGGCTTCACGAAACTCCCTGGGACAGACGACCGCCGTATCCGCTCCCGCGGCAGGCGACGCGCAAAGAACAACCGCCAGAATCGCACTACTCAGCATGCATGCCTCCTGTGGAGCGTGCAGTGTACTCGGGAAGCATTCGCCGGCGGAGACGGATATTCGGTGCCCCGATCGATGCTCAGGCGCTTGGCCGCTGTTTCCGATCGTAGCGGTTATCGACCGCGAGAGCCGGCGAACTTAGCTCACCTGCGAGCTATTCTACCGGCCCGAGCAGGCGGTCGGGCCGATTGGCCCGGTTTCGGCAATTCAAGTATCATGGAGGTTTGTTCGGCAACGCGCACTGCGCGCTCCGTCGAGGCCTCCCCCGCCGCACCGCACCGAGGAGCTTGCATGAACATCCCGGGTCGACGCAAGCACGGCTGGCCGCGGCACTTCGTGCTGGCGCTGGTTGCTGGCGCGCTGGCGGGGTTCGGTGCGGCCCGGGCCGGCGAGCCCTCGGGCGTCGACACTGCGGTAGCCCGGCAGGTCGACGCGCTGATCGAGGCATTGGACGATCCGAACTTCGCCACCCGTTACGAAGCGGCGGGCCGTCTCGAGCAGTTTGCCGGGCGAGGGGAGTTAGCCCAGTACCTGGCGCAACGCTTTCGCCGTGCCCTGGTATCCGACGACGCCTCGTTCGAAGTTCGCTCGCGGCTCGAATCGCTGCTGCGAGAGCTACCCGCGCCGGCAGCCGCTGCGGCCGAAAAACCCACCACCGACCAAATCAAGCCGCTCTTGGATCAGCTCGGCAGCGATTCGTATGCGAAGCGCGATAGCGCCGTGCGCAGTCTGCGTGCGATGCTCGAGCACACGGAGTTGATCGTGCCGGTGTGGCTGGCGCTGAAAAGCCGCGCCGCCAACCCCGCTTTGACGCCCTCGGGCCGGCGGATCCTCGAACCCCTGTTGGACGACGCGCACGAAGCCTGGTTGCGGGCCGACCCCGAAAAGGTGCCGCTGCCCAAGCCTGCGGAGAAAGAGATCACGCGCTTGATCGACGAGCTCGGCAAGTCTCAGAATGCTCAGTCGATCGAGCAGTACGAGCGGTCGCAGGCAGAGCGCGAGCTGCTAGATCTGATCGCCCGCGACGACACCCGGCAGCAGGTTGTCGACCAGCTCAACGAGCGCATCGCCGCGGATCCGGAATCGAATACAGCCGCCCAGATGCAGTACCTGGTCGATTTTGCCGAGCCGGCCATGGTGGCTGAAAGTTGGTCGAACCGCCAGCACAACATTCTGCAATACCTGATCATCGGCGTGCCGCAGTTCAACGACACCCTGACGACGCCGCGGGCGACGCACTTCGATCGCATCGACGACAGGACGGCCCACTGCGTGACGGGCAATTCGCTGACCGAGGGCGACTACCCGGTGCGCGTCGCCATTCCTCATCCGGAGCCGGGGCGGGACACGTTCTTCTACCTCACGAATCTGCCCACGCCGCGGAGCCGTCTGGCCTACGAGTACTCGGTCGAGCGCGACGAGCGGCTGCGGCTGGCGGAGATTACGAAGCGCACGCTCGACTACTTGCTGGAACGCCGGACGCCGCTCAGCGAGGTCGAGGTGCTCATGCTGGCGTCGCTCGAGCCGCGGGCTGTTTCGCGCTTCGTGGGCGACTACTTCGACACCGTGCCCAACGCGCCCCTCCACGCCACGCCGGGCGGGCTCAATACGCAGCAAACAGTCTATTCCGGCATCTGTGCCGTGCTGAGCCGCGTGGGCACGCACGAGGCGATTCCCGCCCTGGAAAAGCTGGCCCGCAGCGGCGCGCTAGGCAAACCGCGCTATCCCAACCGCGTCGAGATCGCCTGGGTGGCGGCGCTGGCCATTGCCCAGCGCGACCCGGGGCCCGACGTCGACCAGTGGCTGGCCAGCCTGCTCGACGAGGACGCGGCGCTGACGACCGATCCCGATCTGCCTCCCACCTTGGGCGCAAGCGCCGCCGGCCTGCTGCTCGATCGTCACGGGAAGTCGGTACGCTCGTTTGGCTTGACCACGGCCGCCGAATCGGTGACCGAGGTGTACCACTTCATCGGGTACCGCTTCACCTCGGCCGACGACCGCCAAAAGGTCAAAAAGTGGTGGGCCAAGCAGCATCAACTGGCTGCCGCCGCAAAGCCAAAAGCCGCCGAGGAGACGCGGCCCGCGCTCGTGCCGCACCTGCCGGCCAAGCCCCGCCAGGCCCGGGCCGAGCCAGGTGGGAAGTAACAGTTTCGGCCGCCTGTTGCGTGGTGTCGCTCGTTGTTTGACACTCACCTCGGCGGACCGTTATACTGCCGGTGGACTGTAGCCCGAACGTGGGGCTTTGCGCCCCGGGTGTTGCGCTATGTTCCCGCCGACCGCTTGGAAGCTCCCGCCCCCACAATCGACTGTCCCACCGGAGGTAACCGACCATGCTCAGAATCCCCGGCCAGCTTGGCAAAGATCTTTGTGATCCTGGCTTAGGCATGACGCGCCGCGACGTGTTGCGCGTGGGGGGAGCGTCGCTGTTGGGGCTCTCGCTGGCCGACGTCCTGCAGTTGCAGAAGGCCCAGGCGGCCACCAATTCGTCGGAAGCCTTTTCGGGCAGCGGACCGGGTTGGAACAAGGCCAAGAGCGTGATCATGGTCTACCTGCAGGGCGGGCCCAGCCATCTCGACTTGTGGGATCCGAAGCAGGATGTGCCGGACAACGTCAAGAGCGTGTTCAATCCCATCCCCACCAAGCTACCGGGCGTCAACTTCACGGAGCTGCTGCCGAAGCTCGCGCAGGTGAACGACAAGTTCACCATGATCCGCTCAGTCAGCTATACGCCCAACGGCCTGTTCAATCACACGGCGGCGATCTACCAGATTCACACGGGCTACACCACCGACAAGGTGAGCCCCTCGGGCCAGCTCGAGCCGCCGTCGCCCAAAGATTTCCCCACGTTCGGCTCGAACATCATCCGGCTCGAGCAGCCGGAGGTGCCGATGCTGCCGTTCGTGATGCTGCCCCGTCCGCTGCAAGAGAGCAACGTCGTGGGCAAGGGCGGCACCGCGGGCTTCCTGGGCCGCGCCTACGATCCCTACTATCTGTATCCATCCGGCGACGACATGGATATGGAAAAGATGGAGCGGATCAAGGTCGACGATTTGGACCTACGGCCGGAAGTGAGCAGCGCCCGGCTCGAGCGCCGCGCCCGGCTCCGCGACCTGATCAACGACGGCATGCCCGCGGTCGACAAGGCCGTGGCCAAGTACGATCTGAACGAGTACTACGACAAGGCCCTGGGCCTGATCCTCTCGGGCCGCGCCCGCGAGGCCTTCGACCTGAAGGCCGAAACCGATGCTACCCGCGACCGCTACGGCCGCAACACGTTTGGCCAGAGCTGCCTGCTGGCCCGCCGCCTGGTGGAAGCCGGCACGCGCGTCGTGGAAGTGGTCTGGCCTAAGGTCGCCAACTCAGACAACCATTCCTGGGACGTGCACACGGGTCTTTCCAACCGCATGCGCAACCAGTCGGCCCCCATGCTCGACGCAGGTCTTTCGGCGCTGATCTCCGACCTGGACGAGCGAGGCATGCTCGAGGATACGCTGGTCGTGACCATCGGCGAGTTCGGCCGCAGCCCGCAGCGTGGCGTGAGCACCTCGGGCAACTCGAACAACGACGACGGACGCGATCACTGGCCGTACTGCTACACGGGCATCGTGGCCGGCGGGGGCGCGAAGCGCGGCTTCGTCTACGGCAAGTCCGACGGCACGGCGTCGGCCCCGCTGGACAATCCGGTTCACCCGATCGAGATCCTGGCCTCGGTCTATCACGCTATCGGCATCAACCCGGCCACGATCGTCTACAACCACCTGAACCAGCCGCGCGAATTGGTCAAAGCCGAAGTCGTGCACAACCTCTTCGCCTAGCGACCCGATTCGCAACATTGCATGCAGCAGGCCCGTGGGGGACGACTTCGCGGGCCTGCTTTTTGCGCATCGGTGCGTCCGGCGGCCGCCGCCGCGCTGAGCGCTTGCGGCGCGCGATTGCGGTGGTCAGAATAGGCCGCTGAACCTCGTAACGCACCGATGAATGACCTTCTCAGGAGAATCGCGATATGTTGCGGCAGAGCTTGTTGGTGGCGGTGATCGCCTGCGGAGTTTCGAGCATGGCCCTGGCGGCGGATTCGTCGGCCGTCGTCACGAACTCGGCTGAGGCCGGCCCCGATTTCGCCATCCAGGGCGAATACCAAGGCGAGCTCAAGTCGCCCGATCAGGCCGAAACGCTCAAAGTCGGCGCGCAGGTGATCGCGCTGGGCGATGCCAAGTTTCATGGCGTGTTCTACTTCGGCGGGCTACCCGGCGACGGTTGGGAACGCGGCCAACCGCAACTCGAAGCCGACGGCGTCACCGAAGACGGCAAGATCGTCTTCACTGGTGATAGCGGATCGGCCTTGATCGAAGACGGCAAGATGAAGATTCTCGATCCGGGCGGAAACGAGTTGGCCTCGCTGGAAAAGGTCGAGCGCAAGAGTCCGACGCTGGGGGCCGAGCCGCCCGAAGGGGCCGTGGTGCTGTTCGACGGCGACGACACCGACCACTGGAAAGGCGGCAAGCTCGTCGACGGCAACCTGATGGCCGGCGTGATCGGCACCGACGACTTCCAGGATTTCACGCTGCACCTGGAGTTTCGCACGCCCTTCATGCCCGAGGCTCGCGGCCAGGCCCGCGGCAACAGCGGCGTTTACCTGCAGGACCGCTACGAGTGCCAGGTGCTCGACTCGTTCGGTCTGGAGGGCAAAGACAACGAGTGCGGCGGGTTCTACCAGATCCAGCAGCCGGCAGTGAACATGTGCTACCCGCCGCTTTCGTGGCAGACGTACGACATCGACTTTACGGCGGCGCGCTTCGAGGGCGACAAGAAAACGTCCAACGCCAAGGTGACGGTCAAGCACAATGGCGTGCCGATTTTCGAAGATTTCGAGCTACCGACCCTGACGCCCGGCGGAGCTCCCACCGAAGCGCCCGGTAAGGGGCCGCTCAAGCTGCAGGATCACGGCAATCCGGTTGCCTATCGCAACATCTGGGTGATTGAGAAGTAGTGTCGAAGACGGTTGGAATTGACACTTTTTCCACATCGAAGGATCGCCCGGCGAGAAGTTCGCGTGCACCATTCCCCGCGAAGAAACCGCGCTTTTTTCGCCAACGGCGCCGTGTTTTTCGCACCCGCCGCAGGAGCGGATTTCATTTCCGCGATCTTTTGCTAGCATGGGGCCTGCCAGGATTGGAAATGCGCCTTGAGGGAGTGTGGCTAAACCCAAGGCGGGCAGCAAACGGAGGGTGAACGATGGCACGTTCTGCCGACGCGGACGCACGCGAGGCGAAGATCGCCGAGTTAAAGCGGCTGATTACCGACGGCACCTACGAAACGTTGGAAAAGCTCGAGGAAGCGGTCGACTCGTTTCTGTGGAGCGAATACGACCAATTGCAAACCGAACAATCCTCCTCGTTGCGTGACTTGGCGCAGTCACACCCGCGGTAAGGCCTCCCTGCGGTTCCCGCCTTCCGTCCGGCCCGCGCGGTCGGGCAAATCTTATGCCCAAGGCCGGTCCCGTTGCATTTCGGGTCGGGCCGCCATTTTCGGCTAAAACCGGACCGGAGTGCGGGGTATAATTTCCTGCGCTACGGAACAAATCGGCCCAAGCTGGCCGGCGAAACTGCCGATCTAAGTCGCAGTTGTCAGCAGCACGGTCGATGCCTACAAAGACATTGGGAACTTCAAACCTCTTTGGCCTGTAATCCGTCGGGAGGACCTACTTTAAGCGTGAGCCTGGGTCAACCAAAAGGCTAGTGCATAGCACAGTCTGGCCCCGCTCTTCTCGCAGCGACTCCTCCGTCGCATTGGGCTAGAGGTTTGATTATACCTGGCCACGGACACGTCCCTCGCGGGTGTGCCGTGGCCTTTGTTTTGCGCCCTCCCAGAAACTCGAAGCACTCAGCACGCGAGCAGCACGCACGTCAACTGCACGAGCGTCGCCAGGTCCAGGGCGTTGTGCAGCAGGATCGACCGCATCGCCGCGGGGGCGCCGGTGCGCACGAAGTCGTGGTAGGCGGCCGGCACGTGCGCCCCGCCCAAATCGCCGCGGCGGCGACGCCGGCAAACGTATTGCTCCAGCGTCTGCAACTTGCAGTCCGGCAACAGGCCCTTCCACTGCCGCCGGGCATGATGCAACAAATCGCAGTGCACCCAGGTGTCGCCCCCGGGCAGCGGGCGGTTCGCTTTCGCCGCGGCCGTGCGAGGAAAGCGGATGCCGTCGGTCCGGTGCAACAGATGGCGCCGGCTGCGATCAAGCACCATCGGCCAGTCGAAGCTCTTGCCGTTGAACGTGACCAGCGTGCGGCAGCCCGCGGCAAGTTGCCAGAACGTCGTCAGCAGCGCTCGCTCTTCGGCATAGTGCCGTGCCAGTAACTGGTCGATCACCAGCGAACCGCCCGAGCAGCGTACCAGGCCCACCAGGAACACGGGCGAACCGGCAAAGCCGCACGTCTCCAGGTCCATAAACAGCGTGGCCTCGGGAAAATGCCGCGCCGCGGACGCTAATTCGGCGTGCAGCCGTGCGGGCGCACCCCCGCGACGGGCTAGTGCCCCGGCCACGTGGCGTTCGACTCCGGGGAGCAGCTCCGCCAGCGGGCGGCAGAATCGCAAGTGTTCGCCGTGGTGATTGCCGTAGCGGCGAGCATGCGGCTCGCGCTCTAGCGCGTCGGCGTCGGGCCGAGCGGGGGGCGGCACGCGCCGGGGCTCGGCGCGCTGTGGTACGCGGGAGACGGCTAGCTGGGCGAGTTCGGCTCGCACTCGATCGCTGAGCATGCGCGCAAACCTTCCATGGCTTCTATCGCTGGCGGCGGGATTCTACTTCCCGTCGTGCTCGCGGCACCAGGCGAGAATCTCGGCGACCGACGTCGGCTTTTCGCCGGGCGCAAAGCCAGCGGGCTTCTCGGCAGCCGGCTCGGGGGCTTCAGCGGCTGGCTCGGGCTCGGCCGCCGGTTCCGGCTCGGTTTCCGGTTCGGCAGCGGGAGCCTCGGCTTGGGCCTCGGCCTTGCCTGCGCGTGCTGCGGCGAGAACGTCGGCCGTGCTCATCTTGCCTCCGCTGGCCGGCGCGCTCTTGGGAGCGGGCTTCGCGGGTTCGGCGGCAGGGGCCTCGGCTTCCGGCTCCGCCGTACCGGCTCCCTTCTTGGCGCGCGCCGCGGCCAGGATATCGGCCGTGCTCATCTTGCCTCCGCCGGCAGGCGGGCTCTTGGGCGTCTCGGTAGCCGCGCCGCCACCTCCCCCCTTGCCCGCGCGTGCGGCGGCCAGAATGTCGGCCGTCGATTTCTTGCCGCCGGCCGGCTTCGCGCCTGAGGGTTTGGCGGCGCCTTGCATGCGGGCCATTTCAAGCGGCGACAGTTTCTTGTCGCCGGCTGCCGCGGCAGGCTTGGCCGCCGGTTTCGCGGCCGGCTTCGGAGCGATCTTGGCAGCCGCGGCCTTGGGGTCGGGCTTGGGCACCACCTTCAAGTAGTCGAGCTCGATGTCGTACCAGCCGATGTTGTTCCAAGCCTCGAACTCCACCAGCGCCCGACCGCTCATGTTGACCGTTCTGACCTGACCCACGTGACCCACGAATCGGGCCAGCTCGGGGATGGAGCCGTCGACTTCGACGTACTTGTCCGTGTAGTCCTGCTTGAGTTTTTCAATTTGATCGAACATAGGGTTCCACGCGGCGGAGGAGTCGCTCGCTTGCCGATTCGCAGGGGGCATGCCCGAGTGACTAGGTACCAAACCAGTATCTTTGTGCATTTCGCCCGGTGAATCAAGGCGTCGCGGCCCGCCCATACTTGACGGGCTTTCCCCGGGGGAGGAACATGAAGGAAACAAGCTATTGCCCGATATGCGTCACAAACGAAGAGGCCTCTTGCAGCGGTGTGACGCAGGTGTCGCGGGCTGCCGTTTGCCGCCAAAATGTGGCGCCTTAAGCGCTTCTTGCGGCGGCCAGGCTCGAGTGATTTTCGATGGCCGGATCGTCCCTGGAAAAGTCCACGATTGCGAATGGGCGGGCCGCTGGCCGCACTCTCCGCGTGCTGCTGGTGGATGAAGACCCGGCTGGGCGCCAGCGCGTGCGCGAGGCGTTGGTACACGCCGGCGGCGAGATGGAGACGCTCGAAGCCGACTCGCCTGCCGAGGTCAGAGATATCCTGTCCTCCGAAAAAGTCGACGTCGTGGTGAGCGAGCTGTCGCATACGGTCGACCACGAGTTGGACGTGCTCCACGCGGTCCGCGCGGCTGCTCCCGAGGTGCCCGTGGTCATCGTCACCGATCGCGGCAGCGAGCATTGGGCCACCGAAGCGATGAAAGGCGCCGCGGCCGACTATCTGGCCAAGGCGTCGACTTCGCCCGAGCTGTGGTGCGAGCGTATCTACCAGGCCATCACGCGAAGTCCCCGCTTCAGTCGCAATGGCCATGCCGTAACGCAACCGAGCAATGCCGACGCGTACCGGCGCGTGCTCAACGCGCTGCCGGTGCGTCTGGCGGTGCTCGATCCGCACGGCGTGATTCGCGCGGTCAACGACGCGTGGCGCAAAGCCGCATACGAAACCTACTACCAGAGCGCCCAGCATACCGCGGGCGTCGACTTCCTCGAGATCTGCGACACGGCGGTCGCCCAGCATCGCGACAAGGCCGAAACGATTGCCCACGGCCTGCGAAACGTGTTGCGGGGAGACAGCCCTCCGTTCTACACGGAATATCGCAGCGAGGAGCACGGCACGACGAAGTGGTACAAGCTCTCGGCCAGCCCGCTGTTCGATCCTCGCAAACACGGCGCGATGATCATGATGGTCGACATCACCGACCGCAAGAGGGCCGAGGAGGAACGCGACCAGCTCACCGATCAATCGATGCGGCTGCTGTGCATCGGCGGATTCGACGGCTACATGAAGCGCTGGAACCCCAACGTACAGCGCGTGCTGGGCCACACCGAGCAGGACGCCATGTCGCATCGGCTGATCGAACTGGTCCATCCCGACGACCGGGACCGCATGGCACAGATGGGCATGCGGCTCCGCCAGGGCGAGCACGTCGTGGGCGTCGAAACCCGGGTCCGCACGCGCGACGGCGACTACAAGGAGATTCTGTGGGAAGCGGTGCCCAACGTCGACAAGGGCATCTGGTTCGCCAATGGGCAGGACATTACCGACCGCAAGCGGGCCGAGCAGCAACTCCGCGAGAGCCATCAGCGGTTTCAATTGATCGCCTCGGCCTCGAACGAGGCTTTCTGGGACTGGGACTTGCGCGAGAACCGACTCTGGCAAAACGACGCTTACCTGGAGACCTTCGGCACTTTCGACAGCGATCGTGAAACGGTCGTCGAGTGGTGGCGCCGCCGCGTTCATCCCGACGATCGCGAACGCATCCTCGCCGAGATTCCTCGCACCGCGGTCGACGGGCAGCAGAAGTGGGTGTTCGAGTATCGTCTCCAGCGCCGCGACGGCACCTATGCCGACGTGTACGACCGCGGATTCGTAATCTTCGACGACGATGCCCAGCCGGTGCGGATGGTTGGGTCGATTATCGATGTGACCCAGTTGAAGCGCGCCGAGGCTCGACTGCGCGAGAGCGAAGAACGCTTCCGCCTGGCGGCACAGGCCACGCACGACGCGATTTGGGACTGGGACCTCAAGCGCGATTTCGTCTGGCGCAGCAAGGCCTTCAAGTCGGTGTTCGGCTACGGCGCCGAAGAAATCTCGCCCGATTTGGACTGGTGGGTTGAGCGTTTGCATCCCGACGATCGGGCGCGAGTTCTCAGCCAGATCCCCTCGGCCGACGGCAGCGGATCGCGGCAATGCGCCTTCGAGTATCGTTTCCGCCGAGCCGACGGCAGCTACGCCGACGTGTTCGACCGCGGATTCGTCATGTCCGACCCCGACGGCACGCCCACGCGGATGGTCGGTTCGATGATGGACATTTCTGAAAGGCGCCGGGCCGAGGACCTGGCCCGGCTGCACCAGGCCGAGTTGGCCCACTACGCGCGGCTCAACACCATGGGCGAGATCGCCACCGGCATCGCCCACGAATTGAATCAACCGCTGACGGCTATCAGCAACTATGCCGAGAGTTGCGTGCGGGCCATCGGCACTCCCGGCGGCGACGACAAGCTGCGGGAGTGGATTGAGAAGATCGCCACCAACACGCATCGCGCGGCCGAAATGATCCGCGGTCTGCGCTCGTTTACCCGCAAGGCCGAACCCTGCCGCGCGGACGTCGAGATTGGCGGGCTGATCCAGGAGGTGCTCGACCTGCTCGAAACCGAAACCCGCTGGAAGAACGTCCGCATCGCCTGGGATCGTGGGCCCGAGGTGATCGTCGCGGCCGACCGGATCCAGGTGCAACAGGTGCTGGTGAACTTGCTGAGCAACGCGTGCGATGCGATGGCCGGCAACGATGCCGACGACCGCCGCGTGACCATCTCCGTGCGTCCCAGCCGCGAGCAGGTACAGATCTCGGTGGAGGACTGCGGCGAAGGCATTGCGCACGACGAGTTGGAGCGCGTGTTCGACGCGTTCTTCACCAGCAAGCGCGAGGGCGTTGGCATCGGTTTGGCCATCAGCCGCTCGATCGTCGAAGACCACGGCGGCCGTCTGTGGGTACGCCCCAACCCAGGGCGCGGCGTCACCTTTTCTTTCTCCCTACCGCGTGCAGGAGCCTGACATGTCCCTGACTCCCATCGTTTCCATCGTCGACGACGACCAGCAGGCGCGCGAATCGCTAGCCGCGCTGGTGCAGTCGATGGACCTCGAAGTCCAATGCTATGCCTCGGGGCAGGAATTCCTCGATAACTTTTCTCCCGATCAGCCCGGCTGCGTCGTGCTCGACTTGCGAATGCCCCAGGTCAGCGGTCTCGACGTGCTCGCGGCGCTCGCCGAGCGGCACATCGAAGTGCCCGTGATCATGATCAGCGGCCACGGCGACATCCCGGCGGCCGTGGCGGCCATCAAGTCGGGTGCCGTCGAGTTCCTAGAGAAACCCTACCGCGGCAGCGTGCTGATGGATCACGTGCGGGGAGCGATCGAGCGCGACGCGCAGCAGCGCGACGCCAGCACCGAGCGGCGCGAGATGCTCAAGCGTTACGACACGCTCACCCCCGACGAAAAGCAGGTCCTCGACCTGACGGTCGCCGGCAAGCCCGACAAAGCCATCGCGCTGAAGCTCGATCTGAGCCTCCGCACGATTCAGCTTCGCCGCGCCAGCGTGCTCCGCAAAATGGACGTACGCTCCCGGGCCGAGTTGATTGGACTGGCCCACAAGATCGATCGCGTACCAGCCATGAACTAGGTCCCTCGCACGCCGGCCATGCGCGATCGCATTCTGGAAGCCGGGGGAGTGCAGGTTCGCTTCTTCTGGCAACACGATCGATATGCCCACCAGGTGCTGCTGCGCCGCGGGGGCACGTGGGTGGTCGCACTGGCCACGCGCGAAGGCTCGTCGCAGGACGAATGGCCGGTGAGCCCGCCGTTTCAGTCGCTCGAAGTGTCCGACCGGGCGCCTACGCAGGCGCTGTTGGTGGGCATGGCCGGCAAGAGTCACTGGTCGGCCAGCGTCGAGATCGAGCCCGACGGGTCGTGCATCACGTTCGACGTGGCCTGCCGCTTGCGCGCCGCGGCCGGACCGCTGGGCAGCAGCTACGAGGTTGGCAACGCCCAGCCGTTCCACGTCGAGTCGACCGCCACCGTTACCCGGGACGAGGCGGCACTACACATCCGACCCGCTCCGGCTGAAGACGCGCTGCCGACCACGGTGCGCTGGCAATATCGCCTGCGGCCCGTCGACTAGCTCGCAGCGGCCCCGCACAAGCGGGCGAAGCCCGAGAAAAGCCGCCCGGAGAACGGCCGCATGGCCTTGAGGGCCTCGGGCGTGCGATGGCGTATCGCGTCGGCATCGATGTAGTCCAACTCCGAAAGCAGCGCGCAGGCGCTGGGAGCCGCCAGCCAGTGGGCGACCATCTCGGCCGTGATCTCCGGGTGAAACTGCACGCCGTAGGCTCGCTGGCCGTAGCGAAACGCCTGCTGCGGGCAGGTGGACCCGCGGGCCAGATGCACGGCGCCGGCCGGCAAATCGAACGTGTCGCCGTGCCAGTGAAACACCGTTTCGCGCGAGCGGCTGCCGGCCATTAGGCCTTCGCTTCGGGCCTCGGGCAGTAGCTCGATCTCGTACCAGCCGATCTCTTTGACGGGGTTGGCTCGCACGCGGGCCCCGAGGGCCTTGGCCAGCAGTTGAGCGCCCAGGCATACGCCCAGGGTGGGCAATTCGGCTTCGACCGCCTGGCGCAGCCAGCCGGCCTCGGTATGGAGGAATGGATACTCCTCGGTCTGGTCGACGTTCATCGGCCCGCCCATCACGACCAAGCCGCTATAGTCCGGCGGGCTGAATCCCTCGGCGGCGAACTGCGGCCAGTCCTCGGCGAAGCAGTTCACCACGCGCAGCTCCAGCCCGGCTGCCCGCAGCGCCACCGCCAGATTGCCAAGCGCCTCGTGAGGCGAATGGCGCAGAACGAGCACGGGTTTCACAGGCGAGGATCTCCCAGCGCGCCGTGGGGCAACGATCGTAAGCGAGCGCCGACTGGATTCTACGAGGGCGGGAATCCGCGGGCCACGCGCACCCAGTTGTCCTGGAGTTTTTCAGGCGCGTTTGCTACGCTTGCTGGCATGAACATCAACGGCGCCGCCGCGCGCGGCAACCTTATGCTTCAGGCTGTGGAGAAGGAGATCCCGTGAAGGCCGACGTACAGACACCGAAACTGCGACGCGACCAATTGGCCCCCGGCGAGTCGTTGTGCAATTACTGCACGGCCAAGTGCTGCCGGTATTTCGCCCTGCCGATCGAGACGCCCGACACGTTCTCCGACTGGGAATACGTTCGCTGGTATCTGCTGCATCACGGGGCGACGGTGTTTCGCGAGGACGATACCTGGTACCTGCTCGTCTATAGCGAGTGCCAGCACTTGCAGGCCGACCATCGTTGTGGCATCTACGAAACCCGGCCGCAGATCTGCCGCGAGTACTCCACTAAAGAGTGCGAGTACGAGGACGACTGGTGCTACGAACAATACATTGAAACGCCCGAGCAGGCGGCCGAGTTTGCCGAGGCCACGCTGCCCAGAAAGAAGGGGCAGAGCATTCGCAGTACCAAGCCGCCGCTGCTGCCCATCGTGACATAAGCGCGCGATCCCGGGCGGCTCGATGCGTGTCGGTTCGTCGTGCAGCCCGCCGGCGGCCTCGCCGCGGGGTTCATTTCGCCGCCTGCACACGTTTTCTTTCCGATCACGCCCCGGTATCCTGGGTCTGGGCCGCCCCGCGGCCTGCGTGATGCTTCCCGCTGCTTCTTGAATGGAGCCCCCAAACCGCCGTGAACGACGTCCAGCGCATCGAACCCCGCACGCTGAAAGGATTTCGGGATCATCTGCCCGAGACAATGATTCCGCGCGAGTGGCTGATCGAAACGGCTCGGCGCGTCTATCGCTCGTATGGTTTCGCCCCAATCGACACGCCGGCGCTGGAGTACCTGGAGATCCTCACTGGCAAGGGGGGCGAGGAAACCGACAAGCAGCTCTACAAGTTCGAGGACCACGGCGGACGGTGGGTCGGCATGCGGTTCGATCTCACCGTGCCGCTGGCCCGCTTCGCGGCCCAGCACGTGGGCAAGCTGGGCACGCCGCTGAAGGCCTACCACATCGCCACCGTGTGGCGCGGCGAGAACACGCAGCGCGGCCGCTACCGCGAGTTCATGCAGTGCGACTTCGACACGCTCGGCACGCTGGCCATCACGGCCGACGTGGAAACCGTGCTGGTGATTCACGACCTGTTCGAAGCCCTGCGCATCCCCGGCTTCACGATCCGCGTCAACAACCGCCAGGTGCTCAACGGTCTGCTGGATCACTTCGATCTAGCCGACAAGTCGGTGGCCATCCTGCGGGCACTCGACAAGCTCGACAAGATCGGGGCCGATAAGGTGGCCGCCGAGATGCACCAGACAGCCGGCGCCACCGCGGACCAGGCGGGCCGCGTGCTGCAACTGGCCGAACTGCACGGCAGCAACCAGGAGATTCTCGCGGCCCTCGACCGCCTCGTCGCCGGGAACGAAAAGGGTCAGGCCGGCGTGGCCAAGCTGGCCGAGATGCTCTCGGCGGTCGTCGCTGCCGGGGTGGACGAAGGACGGGTGCGCATCAGCCCCTCGATCACCCGCGGGCTCGACTACTACACGGGCACCGTGTTCGAGACGTTTCTCGACGACTTGCCGGGCATCGGCAGCGTCTGCTCCGGCGGGCGCTACGACAACCTGGCGGAGCTCTATTCGAAGCAAGAGCTGCCCGGCATCGGGGCGTCGCTGGGACTCGATCGTTTGCTGGCGGCGCTGGAAGAGTTGGGCATGGTCGAAAAGGTGCAAACGCCGGCCCCCGTGTTCCTGGCCTACTTCGACGTAAGCCGCCTGCACGACTACCTGCGGCTGGCCACGGCCATTCGGGCCGCGGGCATTGGCGTGGAATTCTATCCCGAGCCCAAAAAGCTGGGGGCACAGCTCAAGTATGCCGATCGTCGCGGCTTCCGCGTGGCGGTCGTGGCCGGCGAGAACGAGTGGGCCCAGGACCAGTGCCAGCTCAAAGACCTGGCCAGCGGCCAGAGCACCACGGTGCCGCTGGACGACGCCCCCGGCACGATCGCCGAGCTGCTTAAAGCGTCGCCTGCCTGAGGCCAGGCGATCCTGGCCAAATCCCCTCGATCGGTTATGATGGTCTACCGAAAGGGGGATGCCGTGGCGAATCGGCTCAACCACTACGAGGCGGCGTTCGAGGCGTACCTGCGCGAGCGGTGCGTGCCGTACGTGGCGGTCGACGAGGCACGGCGCAGCCGCTTTCCCGACGGCTCGATCAAGAATCTCGACTTTATCGTCTCGCCGCCCGGCGAGTTTGCCTGGCTGGTCGACGTGAAGGGCCGCCGCTTTCCGGCCGGTGGCAAGCAGTACTGGCGAAACTGGTCCACGCGTGACGACCTGGTGAGCCTGGCACGCTGGGAGCGGCGATTCGGCCCGCGGTTTGGCGGCCTGTTTGTGTTCGCTTATAATGTGGTCGGCAATCGCGCTCCGTTGCCGGTGGAGCGGTTGTTCGAGTTTCGCGGCGGGATCTACGGTTTCGTGGGCATGCGATTGCGGGAGTACGCCATGCATGCCCGGCAGATTTCGTCGCGATGGGACACGCTGGCCGTGCCCACCGAAGCATTCCGCCAGTTGGCGGCGCCCGTGGATGACTTTTTCCTTCTCGACCCGATGAACGCGCGCTCGGCGGAGCAGTCGGCATAAAAACGACGTCGCACCGCACGAGTACGCCGGAGCCCTCAGCCCTGATGACTCACCTACGCAAGCTCGGGCGCGCCTGCGGCGTCGCGCTATTGGCCTTGGTCGTCGCGGTATCGATGCCCGCGACCGCGGAGGCTCAGAAAAAGAAGAAGGAAGAGGAAGCCCCCACCAAGTCGTACGTCTTTCCGTACATCCTGGTGATGATGATCACGGGCCTGGGGCTGATGACCATCTGCCGCCCGAGCAGCCGCAAGGAGCGCGTCGACGAGAAGAAAAAAGAGGAGGAGGTCTGAGGCCTCGCCGTGCCTCGGGCGTCGCGGCCCCTTTCCACTCAGAGCGTTGTAGGGCTTCCTCGCCTACAGCTTCCGTTCGATGCCGTAGAAGGCGGCGATCGCCGTCACGACCGTGCGTTGTTCTTCGGCCGTCAACTCAGGGAAGATCGGCAGCGCAAGCACTTCTTCGGCCGCCCGCTCGGTCTCGGGCAGGCTGCCCGGCTCGTATCCCAGCGGCGCAAAGCACTGCTGCAAGTGCAGCGGGATGGGATAGTAGATCTCCGTGCCGATGTTCCGCTCGCCCAGGTAGGCCCGCAGCGTATCGCGGCGGCCATCGGGAACGCGAATGGTGTACTGGTTCCACACGTGGCGGCCGCGCTTGTCGGCCACCGGCAGCGACACGAAATCGGTCAGCCTCGCCTTGGCGAACAACTCGTCGTAGCGGGCGGCGTTGGCCTGGCGGCGCTTGATCCAGTCCTCGAGAAACCGCAGTTTCACGTTGAGCACGGCGGCCTGCAGCGTGTCGAGCCGGCTGTTGATGCCAACCACGTGATGGCAGTAGCGGGGCTGCATGCCGTGTGCCCGTAGCAGCCGCAGCCGGGACTCGAGGCCCGAACCGGTGGCGGTCATCATGCCGCCGTCGCCGAATCCGCCCAAGTTCTTGGTCGGGTAGAAGCTAAAGCAACCGACCGCGCCGAAGCTGCCCGCGCGGCGTCCTTCCCATTCGGCGCCGATCGCCTGCGCGGCGTCCTCGACGACGAAGATTCCGTGACGCTTGGCCACGGCCATTACGCTGGGCATGTCGGCACACTGGCCGAACAAGTGCACCGGCAGGATCGCCTTCGTGTGGGGAGTAATCAGGCCCTCAAGCAACTCGGGGTTCAGGTTGAACGTGGCCGGGTCGATGTCGACGAAGACCGGCTTGGCACCCAGGCGCCAGGCGGCGCTGGCCGTGGCGAAAAACGTGAAGCTGGGCATCAGCACCTCGTCGCCCGGGCCGATATCGCAAGCCATCAGCGCCAGCAGCAGGGCATCGCTACCCGAAGCGCAGGCCACGGCGTGCGGCGCCTGGCAGTACGCGGCAACGTTCTTTTCCAGCTCGTCGCACTCGGGTCCCAGCACGAAGCGGCCGCTCTCGCACACGCTCGAGATCGCCTTGTCGAGCTCGGCACGAAGTGCCTGGTACTGCCGGTTCACGTCCAGCAACGGAACGCTGCCGGCATCTTTGCCCAACACAGAAACGGCATGTGCAGTCGTGAGATGCTGGGAGGAAGCAACGCTCATAGGAGTGCTCTGCTTTCGCTTGAGAGGTGCCTGGATGGTCTGCCGAGGGCCAAGAGTCCCGGGCCCGGCACAGCGGCGCGCCGGTTCGCGGAATCGAGCGGCGAACGGTAGCGGAGGCCGGCCCCGCGCGTCAAGATCGTTCGCCTCCGACGGGACGCCGTCTTTCGCCCCCGAGCCGGGTGAAATTGACGCTGCTTTTCCAGGGCGCTAAAATCCCCTCGATGACTCGCTTTATCCCGCCTCTGCTGCTCGTCGCGCTGCTAGCCGTCACCACGATCGTGGGCTGGGGGGGCTCGGCCGGCGGCGACCCGAACACGATCAAGATCGTCTCTAGCCTGCCTCGCACCGGCAGTGCCAAGGCCCAAACCGACACGATCGTCGGCGGCATGAAAATGGCCCTCGACGAGGCCGGCTACAAGGCAGGCAAGTTCAACATCGAGTTTCTCGACTGGGACGACGCCACCGCGGGCGCGGGCCAGTGGACCGCCGAGGCCGAGACGGCCAACGCCAACCGCGCCGTGGGCGATCCCGACGTGATGGTCTACCTGGGCACTTACAACTCGGGCGCGGCCAAGATCTCGATGCCCATCCTCAATAAGGCGGGCCTGCTGATGATCAGCCCCGTGAACACCTGGCCCGGGCTCACCAAGCCCGGCATGGGCGATCCCGGCGAGCCCGACATCTATCGCCCCTCGGGCGAGATCACCTACGTGCGGCTCGTGCCGACCGACGACCTGCAAGGCCCGCTGGGGGCCCAATGGGCCAAGGAGCTGGGCTTCAAGAGCGTGTACGTGCTCGACGACAACGAGGTGTACGGCAAGGGCATCGCCACGCTGTTCATCGACGCCTGCCACGAGCTGGGCATCGAGGTGCTGGGCCACGAGAGCATCGACGTCAAAGCCCAGGAATTCAAGCCGCTGATGGCCACGATCAAGAGCCTCAAGCCCGATCTGGTTTACTTTGGCGGCACCACGCAGAGCAAAGGCGGCCAGATCGCCAAGGACATGGTTGCCGCGGGGCTGGACGCCAAGCTGATGGTGCCCGACGCCTGCTACGAAGAGGCCTTCATCGAATCGGCCGGGGCCGAGAACGTCAACGACCGCGTCTACGTCACCTTCGGCGGACTGCCTCCTGAGCAATGGACCGGGGCCGGAGCGCGCTTCCGCGACGAATACATCAAGCAGCACGGCAAGAAGCCCGAGGGCTACGCCATTTACGGCTACGAGGCGGCCAAGGCGGCCCTGGAAGCCATCCGCACAGCCGGCGTGAAGGACCGCCGGGCCATCCTGGAAGCGGCCCGCGGTATCCGCGATTTCGACCAGGGAGCCCTGGGCACCTGGTCGTTCGACGAAAACGGCGACTCCACGCTGACCACGATCAGCGGGCTGACCATTCGCAACGGACAGTTCGAATTTGTTAAACTCCTCGGGCAGTAACGAACGCCGGCTGGCGAGGCGCACGCCGCTGGTCCGCTTGCAGGGATGAACTGCCCGTGATGTTTCCCGTTCTTTTGGCCGCCGCCGAGGCTCCCGACGCTTGGCAGACGTTCCTGCAATACACGCTGATCGGGCTCTCCAACGGCGCCTTGTTCGCCCTGGTGGCCCTGGGCTACACGATGGTCTACGGGATCATCGAGCTGATCAACTTCGCCCACGGTGAAGTATTCATGCTGGGCTCGTTCCTGGCCCTGGCGCTGATCGGTGTCATGGGGCTCGAAGAAGCCGCTCTCTGGCAACGCTGGCTCGGCATCGGGCTGTTGTTCGTCGTGGTGCCGATCTTTTGCGGGGCGCTCAACGTCGGCATCGATCTGGCCGTGTACAAGCCGCTGCGCGATGCGCCGAAGCTCGCGCCGCTGGTCTCGGCCATCGGCGTGTCGTTCGTGCTGATGAACGTGGGACTGCTGTGGGGTGGGGCGGCCGATCGCCATTTCCCCGACCTGGTCTCGCGCGAGAATCTGCTCGGCTCCGAGGCCGCGTTGAGCTTCACCTACAAGGACCTGATGATCGTCGCCGTGACCGTGCCGATCATGATCGCGCTTTCGGTGTTCGTCAAAGGCACGCGCCTGGGCAAGGCCATGCGGGCCACGGCCCAGGACCCGCTGGCCGCGAAGCTGATGGGCATCAACGCCGATCGCGTGATCAGCGTCACGTTCGCCATCGGCGGAGCGCTGGCCGGGGCCGCGGCGGTGATCTACGGGCTGTATATCAACACGGTCAGCTACCAGATGGGCTTCACCAACGGCCTGTACGCCTTCACTGCCGCCGTGCTGGGCGGCATCGGCAACATCCCCGGTGCCGTGTTGGGCGGCCTGGTGATCGGGCTGGCCCGGGCATTCGGCTCCGGCTACGTGGGCGAACGGTGGACCAGCGCCCTGGTATTCGTGATCCTGATCGCCATCCTGGTCTTCCGCCCGGCGGGATTGCTCGGCACGCACGCGAGGGAAAAGGTATGAGCGCACCTCGCTGGTTGGATCGCATGCCTGCCTGGCCCCTGTACCTGGCCGTGCTGGTGGCCTTTCCGCTGTTGGTCTATCCCAACGAGGTGCTGTTCCGTTGGACGGGCATCTCGATCGGCGGCCAGCTCACCTACATTTTCATCTACGCGATTCTGGCCCTCGGGCTCAACGTGGTGGTGGGCTACACCGGCATTCTCCACCTGGGCATCGCCGCCTTCTTCGGCATCGGAGCCTACGTCACCGGCATCCTCACCGTGCCGGCCTATCCGTTCGGCGTGGGTTTCGTGGCGGCGCTTGTGCTCTCGACGGGCGCGGCGGCACTGGCCGGCATCTTGCTGGGTGCCCCGACGCTCCGTCTGCGCGGCGACTACGTGGCGATCGTCACCCTCGGCTTTGGTGAGGTCACGCGGTTCACGCTTCGGAACCTGGAGGAGATCACCGCCGGCACGCGCGGGCTCAATCCCGTGCCGCCGCCGCAGTTGCCTGCGTTTCTCGAGCCTCCGCTAAGGCTATTGGGCATCACGCCCGATTGGAGCCTCGATTACCGGCTGTTCTACTTCCTCGCGCTCGGCCTGCTGTTGGTCGTGATCTGGTTGTTGCACAACCTCGAAGACTCGCGGCTGGGCCGGGCCTGGATGGCGATTCGCGAAGACGAATTGGCCGCCGCCTGCATGGGCATCAACGCCTCGCGGGTCAAGCTTTCGGCCTTTGCGCTGGGGTGCGGACTGGCGGGAATGGCAGGCTGTCTCTATGCGACGGTGCTGGCCAGCACGGCCGGGCCCGACGCGTTCGACTTCAATCGCTCGGTGCTCATGCTGTGCTGCATCATTCTCGGCGGGCTGGGGAGCCTGCGCGGCACGCTGCTAGGCGTGTTGCTGCTGATCGGTTTCGACAACGTTGTCGCGCCGGTGCTCGACGGTTTCATTCAAGCATCCGGCATCAGCTCGGGAGACAACCGCTTCCTGACGTTCAGCAACTGGAAATTGATGATCTTCGGCCTGGCGTTGATCCTGATGATGCGTTTCCGCCCCGAGGGCTTGCTGCCTTCGCGGCAGATCGAGGCCGAAATGCACACGCCGCAACCGTTGACCGAAGAGACCGCTTAGATGTCGCTGCTCGAGCTCGACAAAGTGACCGTGCGATTCGGCGGGCTGACCGCCGTCGAGGACGTCGACTGCGCCGTGCGCGAGCGCGAGATCTACTCGATCATCGGCCCCAACGGCGCCGGCAAGACGACCGTGTTCAACGTCATCACGGGCATCTACGATCCCTCGAGCGGGCAAATCCGCTTTCGCGGCAGGGCACTCGAGCGGGCCTTCACCTGGAAAGTCGTGGCCGCGGCGGTCGCCATCGGGCTGGCCACGGGACTGGCCGCGGCCTTGCTGGCCGTGAACGTCGACGCCCTGTGGCGGGCCACGATCAAGCGCAACTACGCCGGTCCCGGCGCTGACTTTTCCTATCGGGCCGCGATTCATGATGCTTGGGGTTATTGGCAGGGGGCGCTGGCCCTGGAACCGATGCGGGGCGGACGGTGGGCCGTGCGCACCGCCGATGGCCGCCAGACGCTGGCCTACGCTCCGTCGCGCGACGAGGCCGAGCGCACGCGCGAGAGTCTCAGGCAACTGATCGACGTGGCCCGGCCCGGCCCCATCCGCTCCACGACCTATCTCGAAGAGCGCGACGGCGAGTTTGTCATTCGCAACAAGGACGATACCGACGATCTGGCGACGTTCGATTCGGCCGAGGATCGCCAGTCGGCACTCGATCGTTACAGGTCGCTCGACCGCGCGGCAGCCGCCCGTCGCCGCAATGCCTGGCTGGCCTTGTTGGGCGGCATGGTCGTCGGCGCTGCCGGCACGCTGGCCGTGTGGTATCGCGCCAGGCGCACGCCTGAGGTGATCTCCCTGGCCGGCGTCGCCCGCACGTTTCAGAACATCCGCCTGTTTCAAAACATGAGCGTGCTCGAAAACGTGCTCGTGGCCATGGACCGCCGGCTGCATGGCGGCGTGCTGCGGATGGCCATCCGCACGCCCGGCATCCGCCGCCAGGAGCGCGAAGCCCGCGCCAAGGCTCGCGAGCTGCTCGACTTCGTGGGCCTGGCCCATCGAGAGCAGCACCTGGCTGCTAACCTGGCCTACGGCGAGCAGCGACGGCTGGAGATCGCCCGGGCCCTGGCCACCGAGCCGCAAGTGATCCTGCTCGACGAGCCGGCCGCCGGCATGAACCCGGCCGAGTCGAGCGAGCTCAACGGGCTGATCGAGCAGATCCGCGACCGCGGCCTGGCCGTGTTGTTGATCGAGCACCACATGAGCGTCGTGATGGGCATCTCCGACCGCATCGCCGTGCTGGAATACGGCACCAAGATCGCCGAAGGGACGCCCGAACAAGTGCGCACCGATCCGAAGGTCATCGCGGCGTATCTCGGCGACGAGGAGGTGAGCTAGATGCCGCCGCTGCTCGAGGTCGATGACGTCTATGCCGGCTACGGCCCGATCGAAGTGCTCAAGGGCATTTCGCTCACAGTCGACACCGGCGAGATCGTGGCCCTGATCGGTGCCAACGGAGCCGGCAAGACCTCGACGCTGCTTTCCATTTCCGGCTGCCTGCCCGCGCGGCGCGGTAGCATGCGGCTCGCCGGGCAGGAGATTCACGCGCTGCCCGCGCACGAGATCGTGCACCGCGGCATCTGCCATTCGCCCGAGGGACGCAAGATCTTTCCGAGATTGACCGTGCTCGAAAACCTGCAGATGGGCGCGTTCTCGCGCCGCGACAAGCCGGGCATCGAGCGCGACTTGGCGCACGCCTTCGAGCTTTTTCCGATTCTGGCCGAACGCAAACACCAGGCCGGCGGCACGCTCTCCGGCGGCGAGCAGCAAATGCTGGCCGTGGCCCGGGCCATGATGGGGCGGCCCAAGCTGCTCTTGCTCGACGAGCCCTCGCTGGGGCTGGCGCCGATGATCGTGCTGAAGATCTTCGAAGTCGTGCGCAAGCTCAACGACGAGGGCATTTCGATCCTGCTGGTCGAGCAGGCCGCGCGAATGGCCCTCAAGCTCGCGCACCGCGGCTACGTGATGGAGATGGGCCAGATCACGATCGCGGGCACCGCCGCCGAGTTGCTCACCGACAAGCGCGTGCAGGACGCCTACTTGGGCGAGTAGCGGCGGTTGATCTTGTCGGCGCGTACAGCGCGGCATAGACTTCGGGCGCACGTGCGCGGCGTTCGCGCACGAGATGCGATTGCACGCGGAGAGTTCTGCCTTGGCCCGACACGAACAGCTTTGGGCACCCTGGCGTCTGGCCTACGTCAGCGGCGCGGCGGACGAGGAAGCCCGACAGGCTCCAAAGCGTCCTGCGGCCGAGCTCGACTGGCTCCCCGGCGCCGACGAGTCGTGCTTTCTCTGCCGCGCAGTGGCCGACTCCGACGATCGCGGCAACCTGCTGGTCGAGCGGGCCGAGCATTCGCTGGTGGTGCTCAACCGCTTCCCGTACAACAATGGCCACCTGCTCGTGGCTCCGCGGCTGCATAAGGGAAGGCCCGACGAGCTCGACCAGGGCGAAAGCCTCGAGCTGCAGCAGTTGATCACGACTTACATCGCCCGGATCGAGCGGTTGATGAAAGCCGAGGGCTTTAACGTCGGGTTGAACCTGGGCCGCGTGGCCGGCGCCGGCTTGCCCGGCCATCTGCACTGGCACATCGTGCCGCGATGGCAGGGCGATACCAACTTCATGCCGGCGCTAGCCGATCTGCGCGTAATTCCGCAGGCGCTCGACGCCTTGTGGGAAATGCTCGACGAGGCCCGCTCCTCCGGCGACGGCAATTGAGCCGCTCGAAAAAGCGAAACGTCTCGACGCCATCCATGCCTCAAGCGATTGAATCCATCGCGGTCCGCGAGCAGAAGCTGCTGGCTCCCTACGCCATGCACAGCGCGCAGTCGGCCGGACGCGAACACCCCGAGCCGGAGCACCCGTACCGCAGCCCATTCCAGCGCGACCGCGATCGCATCGCCTATAGCGCGGCCTATCGGCGGCTGAGCGGCAAGACGCAAGTGTTTACCGGTGAGTTGGGCGACTACCATCGCACCCGGCTGACGCACACGATCGAAGTCGCCTCGGTCGCCCGCACGATTGGCCGGGCCCTGGCGCTCAACGAGGACCTGATCGAGGCCTTGGCTCTGGTGCACGACCTGGGCCATCCGCCCTTTGGGCACGCCGGCGAAGACACGCTCGATGCCGCCCTGCGCGACGAGGGAGGCTTCTCGCACAATGCCCAGGCGCTGCGGATCGTGCGCGAATTGGAAACGCGGTACCACCAGTTTCCCGGCCTCAACCTGACGCGCGAAGTCCTGGCGGGGCAGGGCACGCGCATCGATCACCAGGGCGAGGCTCCGCTCTTGGAAGTGCAGGTCGTCGAAGCGGCTGACAGCATCACCTACGACACGCACGACGCCGACGACGCGCTCGAATTGGAATTGCTCTCGCTGGATGAGCTGCTGACCCAGCCGCTGTGGTCGGGCGCCGCGGCACGCGTGCGCCGGCGGCACGGTGGGCTGGCGGGCATCGAGCTGCGCAGGGCCGTGCTGCACGAACTGATTGATTGGCAGGTCGGCGACCTGCTCGAGCGGGCCTCCGCGCGGCTGGCCGATGAGGCGATCGACAGCCCGGAAGCAGCCCGCCGCTCGGGCATCCTGATCGCCGCCAGCCCCCGGCTAGCGGATCAGAAGCAGGAATTGGAAGCGTTCCTGCGGAGGCGTGTCTACCGCCATTCCGAAGTGCTCCAGCACCGGCAAAACGCCCAGGCCGCCTTGGCCCAATTGTTCGAAGGCTACGTGGCCCATCCCGAATGGCTGCCCGCGCGCTTCGCCGACCGAGTGGCCACCACGGGCCTGACGCGTACGGTAGCAGACTATCTGGCCGGCATGACCGACCGCTACGCCTGGCGCGATTTCGAGCAGCGTTTTGGCCGCTCGGGCCCCTGACCGAAGCGGCTACTTGGCAATCGGACGATTCCAGACCTAGAATAGACGTACTGGCTTCGCCTGCCCTGACACCCCCCACGAGTGCCATTTTTCATGGGACTACTCGTCCTACGCGTCTTGTTCCTGGCCGTCGTGATCGGCATCGGCGTGCAACTGATCCGCTCCGGGACGGTCTACTCAGAGCACGAGTTCGTCCCCTGGTTGGCCTTTGGCGGGCTATTGGTGTTCGCCGCGGGGGTGATCGCCCTCGATCGGCTTACGCCGCGGAAGCGAATCGACACGATTTCAGCGGTCTATCTGGGCCTGATCGTCGGCCTGTTCCTCACCTACGTGCTGCGGCTCGCCCTCAACCCCGTGCTGGCCGAAGGAAGCCCGGTGATTCCGATCGTCGAACTCGTGCTGGGCACCGTGCTGTGTTACACGTGCATCAGCGTGCTGCTGCAGACGAAAGACGACTTTCGCTTCATTATTCCCTACGTCGAGTTCGTCAAGGAAGTGAAGGGGCTTAAGCCCTACGTCTTGGATACCAGCGTCGTGATCGACGGCCGCATCGCCGACGTGGTCGAGACCAAGGTGCTCGACAACCAGTTGATCATGCCGCGGTTTGTGATCGGCGAACTGCAGGCCATCGCCGACAGTTCCGACAAGCTGCGCCGCAGCCGCGGCCGCCGCGGGCTCGACATCCTCAACCGGCTGAGTAACAACCACGACGTCGATTTCAAGATCTTCGATCGCGAGCTGCCCGAGCTGGCCGGTCATCCCGTTGACTTGAAGCTGGTGTTGCTGGCCAAGTACCTGCAGGGCAAAGTGGTCACCAACGACTACAACCTGAACAAGGTGGCCCGGCTGCACGGCGTCGGGGTGATCAACCTCAACGATCTGGCCAACGCGCTGAAGCCGGTCGTGCTTCCCGGCGAAAACCTGGAAGTGAAGATCGTTAAGCAGGGCGAAGAGGTCGGCCAGGGCGTGGGCTATCTCGACGACGGCACGATGATCGTCGTCGAAGGCGGGCGCGATCACATCAACCAGAACGTGCGGATCGCCGTCACCAGCGTGCTGCAGACCAGCGCCGGCCGCATGATCTTCGGCCGCTACGAACAGCTCGCCAAGGCATAGGCGTCGCCGCGCTACATCTTGTCGACGACCTTGATGCCCAGCAGATCCAACCCCTGCTTGAGCGTCCGCGCCGTCAGGTCGCACAGCAGCAACCGGCTGGTGCGCAGTTCCTCCGTCTCGGCCTTCAGCACCGGGCACTGGTCGAAGAAGATCGAAAACGCGCCCGCCACGTCGAACAAGTAGGTCGTCAGCAGGTTCGGGCGGTATTCGGCGGCGGCCGCCTCGAGCGCTTCGAAGAATTGCAGCAAACCAACAGCCAAGGCCCGTTCGGCCGGATGACTCAAATCGATCGCGGCGCCGCTTGCACGCAACTCTTGGACGTCGATGTCGCCCTTGGCGAAGCTGCCGAACACCCGCGCGTAGGCGTATTGCATGTACGTGGCCGTGTTGCCGTTCAGGGCCAGCATGCGGTCGTAGCTGAACGTGTAGTCGCTGGTGCGATTGACCGACAGGTCGGCGTATTTGAGTGCCCCGATGCCCACCACCTCGGCAATCTCCCGCCGCCGCTCGGGCTCAATCTCGGCGCCCCCGGGCTTCTTGTCGTCGTTCTCGCTCACTACTTCGTAGGCCCGGCGCACTGCCTCGTCGAGCAGGCCTTCGAGCCCCACGGTATCGCCCGAGCGCGTCTTGAACGGCCGGCCGTCTTCGCCCAGCACGGTGCCGAAGCTGACGTGCACCATCTCCACGTCGTCGTAGCCCCACAGCCGCGCGGCGGCGAAGAACTGCTCGAAGTGCAAGCTCTGGCGATGATCGACGACGTACAGCATGGCGTCGGGATGCCAGGTTTCCATGCGGTACTGCACGGTGGCCAGATCGGTGGTGCCGTAGAGAAACGCTCCGTCCTGCTTGCGGATCACCAGCGGCGTCTTGTGGTCGTCGAGAAAGACGCACATCGCCCCGTCGCTTTCCCGGGCGATGTCCCGCTGCACGAGCGCATTGACCACCCCGGGCAGCCGGTCGTTGTAAAAGCTTTCGCCCAGCGTGACGTCGAACGAAACGTCGAGTCGGCGGTAGATCCGCTGGATGTCTTCCAGGCAGGCCGGCAGAAACTCTTTCCACAGGGATACGTTCTCGGCATCGCCGCGATGCAGCTTGGCCGTTTCTTCGAGGACCTGCTTCTCGATGTCGGGATGGGCGGCGGCGGCTTTCGAGAGCACCGGATCGCTTTCCACCTCGGCGATCCCGGCTTCGAGGCTCTGCAGGGCCGCGGCTTGTTCTTTTGCGCCCGCCTCGGCCTTGCGGGCTGCCTTGGCCGCACCCTTGTCGTCGGACCGCTCCTGGGCGACCGAGGCCAGATGGGCCGCGTCGTCGCGGCGCTCGGCCAGGCGGTTGCGCATCTCGGGCAGCGACCGCACCGCCTCGCGATAGCTAACCAGGCGGCTGACGAACTTGTACAGACGTCCCAGCTCGGCCACTGCGTTCTGGCGATAAGCGGCCTCGTCGAGAAAGTGTTTGTAGCCGTAGATGATCATGCCGAACTGGGTGCCCCAGTCGCCGATGTGGTTGTCGGCGATCACCTTGTGGCCCAGGAATCGCAGCGTGCGCTTGAGCGAATCGCCGATCACCGACGAGCGGATATGGCCCACGTGCATCGGCTTGGCGACGTTGGGCGAGGAGTAGTCGACGACATAGGTGCGAGGCTCCTTGGCCGGTGTCACGCCGAGCCGCTGGCTCGCCAGCGTCCGAGTCGCTGCGGCCGCGAGCCAATCGGTCTTTAGACGCAGGTTGATAAAGCCGGGACCGGCCACTTCGGGCGGTTCGCACAAATCATCGATCTGCAGCCGCTGAACGATCTCGGCCGCGACATCGCGGGGCGGGCGTTTGAGCCGCTTGCCCAGGGCCATGGCAAAGTTAGCCTGGTAGTCGCCGAACTTGGGCTCGCTGCTTTTGCGCACCATCGCCAGCAACTCGGTCGGATCATCGACCAGTTCGGCAAGCGCCGCGCGAAACCGCTCCTGCAATTCGGCCAGAATGTTCATACCGCCGGCAGTTCCTACGCATCGGTGTGAAAGAGAGAAGGGGCCCGCGATTCGAGGGCACCGCGGCGGTCGCCGCGCTATCCGGTGAGCCGAGCCCAAGGGCCCCAGTTTGCCAGCACGATCGAGAAACCCGCAACCCCAAACCGCGGCTAGGCCTGCGGTTGGCCGGCGTCGTCGGCGGCGGGGCGCGTTTCGGGCTCGAAGGTCACGCGTTTGGCCCCGGCCCAGAGATGCTCGAGATCGTAGAACTCGCGCGTTTCGTCGTCGAACAAGTGGACGACCACGTCGCCGAAGTCGAGCAGGATCCAGCGGCTCTCGGCATAGCCTTCGATGCCCATTCGCTGGTCGCCGAAATCGCGCTTCAGCACGTCGTCGACCTCTTCGGCGATGGCGTGCAATTGCCGGCGGCTGCTGCCGGTGGCCACCACGAAGTAGTCGAAGACCGGCGTCTGCTCGCGGAGATCGAGAATGACGATGTCGCGGGCCCGATTCATATCGGCCACGCCTGCGGCGGCCTTGGCCCGCTCGAGGCTGCGACTGTGTCGTTGGTCGGTGTGTGCGACGGGACTAGCGATAGCCTTTGGTTCCTCAATTCTGGTTCTTGCGGCCGGCAAGAACGCCGTCTGTATTCTAGTCAAAAGCACAAGAAAAGCGAAGCGCACGAGGCCCGAAGGCAGCCGCCCGGGCGAGGGCCGCCCAACTCGCTGTTCGCGGAGTTTGAGGCGATCGAGCGGCGGGCGAATATGTTAGGATCTCGGCAATTCTGTGTTTCGTTTCGCTTCCTGGAGAATTGAACCGATGGCCGATTGGGTCGAGCCGGGCAAGAAGGCCCCCGATTTTACGCTACCCGCCGATGACGGCAGCAAAGTCAAACTGTCCAGCTTGCGCGGGCAGCCGGTCGTGCTCTACTTCTATCCGCGCGACAACACCCCCGGCTGCACTCGCGAGGCGTGCGCCTTTCGCGACCGCCGCAGCGCGCTTTCCAAGCACAAAGCCAAGGTGCTGGGGATCAGCACCGACAGCGTGGCCAGCCACGAAAAGTTTCGCGATAAGTTCAAACTCAACTTTCCGCTCCTGGCCGACGTCGAGCACTCCGTGGCCGAGAAGTACGGCGCCTGGCGCGAAAAGAACATGTACGGCAAGAAGTCGATGGGCATCCAGCGCTCGACGTTTCTGATCGACGCCGACGGCAAGGTCGCCCGCGTCTGGAAAAAGGTCAAAGTCGACGGCCACGACGCCGAGGTGCTCGAGGCGCTGAAGGAGTTGCACGAGGAATAGTCACGCGGTGGCACGCACTGGCATCGCTTGCTCACTGTCCACCTGCTCACAAACTACGCCGTGCCAAACTAGCCCGAAGCGCGAGCGAGGGTCGTTGTATTCGGCTCGGCACGATGCGTACGACTCTCGCTCGCGCTTCGGGCTGGTGTCGCAGCTTCGCGCTGACATTACTCGCTTGCGGCCAACACGCGCAAACCCGGCAGGCCGTCGATGCTTTCGCGGTTGTGTTGGGCTTTGTACTGTTCGAGCTTCTCGGGGCCCTTTGTCTCGCCGTAGTCGGTCAACTGCGTGCGCTGGCCGACGTACTCGTACCGCGGCACGCCGAAGCCGCACGAATCGGACACGCGCTCCAAATCGACGACGATGATCGATCGCGTGCCGGGCAGTTGCTGGAAGCGGCCGCTGTAGTCGGACCACTGGGGATCGGCCGGCTCGACGACGCGCCCTCGTCCGTAGAGCCGCACGATTTTCGGCGCTCCGTCGAAGGCGCAGAACATGATCACGATGCGTCCGTTCTCGCGCAGGTGGGCCACGGTCTCGATACCGCTGCCGGCCAGGTCGAGGTAGGCCACGGTGTGCGCGTCGAGCACGGCAAACGACTCCAGCCCCTTGGGCGAGAGATTGATATGCCCTTCGGCCACGGGGGCAGTGGCCACGAAGAACATCTGCTGCGCTTCGACGAACTCCCGCAGCTTGTCGTTCAACTCCGCATAGACGGTCCCCATGACTCCTCCGCTGGCAGTGGCATCGATACCTGGCACTTCACTTCAACGACGCGGCGACGCCCGGGGAGGTTCGCTACTGGGGCAACTGAACCACCTCGCGGCCGGCATAGCTGAACAGGGCCCGCAACACCGCCGGATCCACCGCATTGCTAATGAAGTGTACGCTTCCGTCGGCGAACAGGGCGTTGAACCCGCCAGGCCGCAGATGGCCCAGCCCCGCCATCGGATTATCGGGGTCGTAGTCCCAGTCGTCGGGCTTAATCCATTCGACGGCCCGTTCGGGGTCCGCCTCGACGACGATCGCCGTCTTCGAGGTGCCGTCGATCATCTGACGAATCGACAGGCCGTCCTTAAGCTTCGGGTCGAAGAAGGTGCCAGCACCCGCAATGCCCAGATAGACCGTTCGTCCTTCATCCGGGACGTTGGGACTGGCATAGAGGTCGGGCATTCGTTCGATGAGCTTTTTGTTGTGCTCGCTGTCCCAAGGTTCATCGAGGTGGAACTCCTTGTAGAGCTCCATCTCCTCGACAAACGGCAGGATCTTCACCCGCCAACTCAACAGCGGTTTGTTGTCCTTGCTACGGATGGCCGGAGGCGGAAAGCGCTTGAAGGCGTCGTGGTGGTTGTGCATCGCTAGGCCGATCTGCCGCAAGTTATTCGTCGACTGGGCGCGGCGCGCCGCTTCGCGCGCCGTCTGCAACGTCGGCATCACGACAGCCAAGCCGACGGCCCCAACGGCTTCCATAAAGTCACCCCGGAACAGCGCAATCTGCACCTCTGCGTCCTGCTGCTTGATCTCCACCGCATCGAGCAGTTTGAACATCACGCGCCGCAAGTATTTGGCCATGGCCCCGTCGATCGCGCTGTCGCTGGTGCTGAGTTGGCCGATCAGTTGCGTCTCGACGAACTGCTTGGCCAGCGTGCGGGCCCGCTCGACCAATTCCTTGATCTCTTCAGCCGCGACGGCGTCGGCGCCGGCCAGCGTCACGTCGATCGCGAATCCTTCCCGCAAATCGATCGACAGCGACAGCCACTCGATGAGCTGCGGTAGTTCCAGAAACTCGTTGAGCGGGTCGGGCAGTTGCGGCAGTTGCGACAAAGCCAGGTTGATGAACGGCCGCACGCTCGCCACGTCCAGCACGGCCACGGCCGACCGGTGCGTATCGACCTGCTTGAGCAGCTTGATCAGCTGGCTGTCGACGTCTCGGGCGGCGACCATCGAGCGCAGTTGAATCTCGGTCCCCACGACCAGCGTCTTGTCGTCGGGAGCATAGTAGCCGAATCCACCGCGATTCTTCGGCTTGTAGTAGGTCTTGTCGTCGACCTTCGCCTCGACGGTGGTGGGTCCCAGCTTCGCCTGCACGGCCTTCGAATCGTAGGGTTTGGCAAAGTGCAGCACGGCGCCCAGCCCCGGCTGGCCGCCGGCCAATTCGGCCATGCCCAGGATGCCGATGGCCACGTCGACCTCCGCCAGATCGACACCGAGGTAGTCGACGCCCACCGCGCCGATCACTTCCGTGGGAAGCATCTCCAACTGCGGCGAAGCGAGAATGTCCTTGGGATGCAGCACCACCGCGGCCACCGCGTCGGCGGTGATGTACGAGAGATCCAAGTCTTCCGACGCCCGAACGGTGGGGGCCAGCGCTGCCAGCGCCAAAAACGCCAGGCACGAAGCGACCAACATGGAATGAGCCCGGGTCATGAAAGCACCTCAACAAGGATGAAGTTGGCTACTCCAGAAAGCATGAACGCAGCAACTAGCGAGGTAGATCGATCACTTCGTTGCCTCGGTAGGTGAAGAGCGCCCGCAACAGGTCCGGGTCGATGTCCTTGCCGAGAAATTGAATGCTGGCGTCGGCGAATAGAGCATTGAAACCTGTTTGCCACAGGTTGCCCAACCCTGCCGTCGGCTGCTCGGGATCGTAGTGCAAGTCGTCGGGCTTGCTCCAGACAACGGCCCGATCGCTATCAGCCTCGACGACCAACACCGTTTTGGACATCCCGTCGGCGACTCTGCGAATCGGCACGCCGACTTTCTCGCCCAGAATCGTGCCCGGACCGGCCACGCCCAGGTACACGGTCTCGCTCCTGGACGGCGCATTCGGATTGGCATAGATGTCCGGCATCCGCTCGGCGAGCGGCTTGTTGTGCTCGCTGTCCCACGGTTCGTCGAGGTGGAATTCCTTGTAGAGCGCGAGCGCATTCTCGTCTTCGAGGTAGGGCAGAATCGCCACCCGCCAGCTCAACAGCGGCGTGCCCTCCTTGTCGACGATGGCCGGCGGAGGGTAGCTCTTCCTGACATCGTGGTAGGCCATCATCCCGATGCCAATCCGCTGGAGCTTGTTTACCGATTGAGCTCGGCGAGCCGCTTCGCGGGCCGCCTGCACGGCCGGCAGCACGAGTGCGGTGGTGAAGCCGACGGCGGCCGCGGCTTCCTGATCGTTGGTCATGGCGATTTCGACTTGTTCCCCCTGCTGTCGAATCTCGAGCGCGTCGAGCATTCTGATGACAAACTGCTGCACTTGTTGCATGGCTGCCGGATTCATCTGACCGCCGCCCTGGGCAGCCATCCAATTCATCAGCCCTTCCTCGACGAAGCGCTTGGCCAGCTCGCGCGCTTGTTGCACCAGGGATTCCATCTTCTGGGCTGCTTCGGCATCGGCGCCGCCCAGGGTCACTTGCAGGTCGACGCCGCTGCGCACGTCGATCGAGACCTCCGTCCATTGAATCAGCATGGGGATTTCCAGCAGCGGCTGCAGATCCTCGGGCAGAGGCGGCAAGGCGGCCAGCCCCTGCTCGATCAGCGGATGCAGAGGAGCCAGGTCCACCACGACCATGGCCGACTTGTGCGTATCGAGCCGCTTCAGCAGCTTGGCCAGCGCGCTGTCGGCAGGCTTGGGATCGAGCATCCAACGAACCTGCTCGTCAGTGCCCAGCAGCACCGTCTTCTCATCGGCCAGGTAGAAGCTCGGCGCGCCGATCGCTTGTCCTTGCCAGTAAGTGTGCTCGCCATACTTCGTCTCATCGGCGCCCTTACCCAATTTGGCCAGCACGGCCTCTCGATCGTATGGCTCGGCAAAGTGCAGCACGAACCCCAGCTCGGGCCGCTTGTCGGGGGCAATCTCGCCCCTGACAATGCCGACCACCAGATCGAGTTGCGAAACGTCGATGCCGTAGTTGTTCTGGATGCCCGAAGTCACCAGGTGCCACGGAACGCCCCGCAACTCGGGCGCGGCGAGAATCTGCTTCGGATGCAGCACCACGGCCGCTATCGCGTCGCCGGGGACATACGAGAGATCGAAGTCTTCCGAAGCGTGTGCCGGCGATGCGAGCACCGCCACCGCAAGAATACCAAACGAAGCAACGACCGCAGCGAGAGCCCGAGTCATAGCAACATCTCCAGTGCCTACAGCCCAAAGAAGAGTTTGACGACGTTCCGCAAAGCGTCAGGGACGGGCACGAGCGCTGCCCAGCGCCGTGTAGTTTAGCCGAGCTATCCAGGCAAGGCAAAAAGTGGGGGTACGAGGGCATTGCCTGGTGGTCCCTGACCAGATCTTTTTGTAGTAACCTTCACGAATCACCCCCGACCAACTACCAACCATTACCCATGCCGATCCGCGTCTCGAACATCCGCGTGGACATCGACGCGCCCGAGGAAACGCTCGTGGCCCGGGCGGCCGGCGTCCTTGGCGTTCAGACCGGCGACGTGCGGCGGTGGCGGATATTGCGCAAGAGCCTCGATGCCCGCGACAAGGGGCGGGTCGTCTACGTCTACGCGGTCGAGGTGGCCCTGGGCGAAGGCGAGCCGCAGGCGGTGAAGCGGGCCGGCCGCCGGCGAAACGGTGTCGCCGCCGAGTTGTACGAGGAGCCGCCGTTCGAGATGCCCACCTCGGGCAGCGAGCCGCTGGGCGAGCGCCCGGTGGTCGTTGGCTCGGGGCCGGCCGGCACGTTCGCGGCCTACTTCCTGGCCGAAGCCGGCTACCGGCCGCTGGTGCTCGAGCGCGGCCGCATGGTCCGCGAGCGGATCGCCCAGATGCGCGACTTCGACGCCGGCGGGCCGCACGATCCGGAAAGCAACTACCTGTTCGGCGAGGGCGGCGCCGGCACGTTCAGCGACGGCAAGCTCACCTGCCGGGCCTCGGGTCCCGACGTCCGCCGCGTGCTCGAAGTTTTCGCCCAGTGCAAGGGCAAGCCGTCGATCGTCTACGACCACCGCCCGCACCTGGGAAGCAATCGCCTGCCGGCCGTGGTGAAGGCCCTGCGCGAGCGGATCGTGGCGATGGGCGGCGAGTACCGCTTCAACTGCCGGCTCGAAGACCTCGACGCGGCCGACGGCGCCTTGCGCGGCCTGGCCACGTCGTCGGGATATCTCGCCACGCCGCTGGCGGTGCTGGCCATCGGGCACAGCGCCCGCGATACCTACGAGATGCTGTTCCGCCGCGGCGTGCCGATTGTGCCCAAGCCCTTTCAACTCGGCCTGCGCATCGAGCAGCCGCAGGAGCAGGTCAACCGCGCCCAGTACGGCGCGGCCCACCTGGAAAACAAGCTCGGCGCGGCCGACTACACGCTCGTGTGCCGCGGGCAGGACAACGTCTTCTCGTTCTGCATGTGCGCCGGCGGGTTCGTGATGCCGGCCTTGAGCGAGCCGGACCATTTCTGCACCAACGGCATGAGCCTCTCGCGGCGCGATGCGCCGTGTGCCAACAGCGGCCTGATGATCACGCTCGAGCCCGAAGCGTTCGGCTCGCCGCACGCGCTGGCCGGCATGATGCTGCAGCGCAGCTACGAACGCCGCGCCTTCGACGTAGGACGCGGCGAGATCCTTTGCCCGATTCAATGGACCGGCGACTTCGTGCACGGCCGGACCACGACGGGTTCACCGCCCTCGAGCTATCCGCGCGGGGTGATCGCCGCCGAGCTGCACGAGCTGGTGCCGCCGCAAGTGAGCCAAGCGATCGCCCGGGCGCTACCGGTGTTCGATCGCCGCTGGAAGGGGCTGTTTCTGCGCGAGGCGACCCTCGTGGGTCCCGAAGCCCGCGGCAGTGCTCCGGTGCGCTTCCTGCGCCACGCCACGACGCTCGAAAGCACCGGCGTGGCCGGGCTGTACCCGATCGGCGAAGGCGCAGGCTACGCCGGCGGCATCGTCAGCGCGGCGCTCGACGGCCTTCGCGCCGCCAAGAGCATCATCGCGCGCTATGCACCGCTAGAACGGTAAGAAGAATCCTGACACCAGCCCGAAGCGCAAGCGAGGGTCGTTTGAGTGAGTTCTCACATATCATCAGACCCTCGCTGGCGCTTCGCTCTGGTGTCGGAGTGCGCGGCTCACGTATTCTTTAGAGAATCATGATGCACTACGATGCGATCGTACTTGGCGTGGGCGGCGTGGGCAGCGCGGCGCTGTTCCATTTGGCCAAGCGAGGCGCCCGCGTCTTAGGGCTCGAGCGTTTCGAGGTGGCCCATGACCGGGGCAGTTCGCACGGCCAGACGCGGCTGATTCGTCAGGCCTACTTCGAACATCCCGACTACGTGCCGCTGGTCAAGCGGGCCTTCGAACTATGGCGCGAGCTGGAGCAGGTCTGCGGGCAAACGCTCTACGACGAAGTTGGCTTGCTGGAAGTCGGCGCGCCCGACGGCGAGGTGGTCCGCGGCGTCCGCGCCAGCGCCCGGGAGTACGATCTGCCGATCGAGAACCTTTCGGCCGCCGAAACACGCAAGCGGTTTCCGCAGTTCCACGTCGACGACGCTTGCGAAGCCGTGTTCGAAACCCGCGCCGGCTACTTGCTCGTCGAAAAGTGCGTCCAGGCTCATGCCGATGCAGCCGTGCGGCACGGCGCCGAGATTCGCACGGGCGAAACGGTCGCCTCGTGGCGGGCCGACGGTTCCGGCGTGGTGGTCGAAACGGATCGCGGGCACTACGCCGCCGACCGCTTGGTCGTTGCGGCCGGCGCCTGGTCGAGCGCGCTGTTGGCCGACCTGAACATCGCGCTCGAGGTGCGACGCAAGCCAATCTATTGGTACGCCACCAGCGGCGATGGCTATCGCCGCGAGAACGGCAGTCCGGGGTTCTACTTCGACTTGCCGCGCGGTGGATTCTACGGCTTCCCGCAACTCGACGACGCGGGCATCAAGGTGGCCGAGCACACCGGCGGCGAAGTAGTGGTCGATCCGCTGTTGGTGAATCGCGAGCTCTTGGCCGACCAGCAGCACGTCGCCGAGTTCGTCGCCGAGTACCTGCCGCAGGCCACGACGCGATGCACAGCCCATGCCGTGTGCATGTATACGATGACCGCCGACGGCCACTTCATCGTCGACCGCCACCCGGCGCACGATCAGATCGCGTTCGCCGCGGGTCTCTCGGGCCACGGGTTCAAATTCGTCGGCGTGCTGGGAGAGGCACTCTCGGAGCTGGCGCTCGACGGCCGCACCGATTTGCCCGTCGGGTTTCTGGCGGCCGATCGCGAGGGGCTGCGTCCCGGACAGGACTAACGCCCGCACGGCTTCGCCGACGCGATCTACGCGATACGGTTTTCGATGGTGTCGCGCCGGCGTTGCTGGTAGAAATGGAGGGAATCCATCCGGCCGGCCCCCGTACTTTGAGGAGTTCAAAGCAATGTCGTACCTGACCGATCGTCGTCGATTTCTGCAAGCCACGGCCCTGACCGGCGTCGGCGTGTTCGTGGCCGACGCGTCCGCGGCGCCGGCGAGCAAGAGCGCCAACGAGCAGCTCCGCTTTGCCTGCATCGGCGTGGGAGGCAAGGGACGCAGCGACAGTGCCGACGCGTTGCGGCACGGCGACGTGGTGGCCATCTGCGACGTCGACGATAACACGCTTGCCAAGGCTGGCGACAAGAGCTTTCCCAAGGCAGCTCGCTATTCCGACTTTCGCAAGATGCTCGACGAAGTGGGCAAGAACGTCGACGGCGTCACCGTCAGCATTCCCGACCACATGCACGCCGCGGCCACGGCCCAGGCGCTGCGGATGGGCATTGCCTGCTACACGCAAAAGCCGCTGACACGCACGATCTGGGAAGCCCGCCAACTGGGCGAGATCGCCCGCGAGGCGAAGGTGGCCACGCAGATGGGCAACCAGGGCACCAGCTTTCCGCCGCTGCGGCGCACGGCCAAGGCGCTGCACGCGGGCGTGATCGGCAACGTGCGCGAAGTGCACGTGTGGACCAATCGCCCGCACTGGGCCTGCGGTTGCCCGCGCCCGGCGGAAGGAAAAGTCCCGCCGAATCTGCACTGGGACCTATGGCTGGGCACGGCGCCCGAGCGGCCTTACGCTCCCGGCTATCACCCGCACTCGTGGCGTGGCTGGTGGGACTTTGGCTCGGGTGCTCTGGGCGACATGGCCTGCCACACGGTGAACATGCCGTTCATGGCGCTCGACCTGCGCGATCCTACGAGCGTGCAGGCCACCACGTCGGGCCACAATCGCGACAGCTACCCCAAGTGGTCGATCATCAAGTTCGAGTTCCCGGCCAACGACCAGCGGCCCGCCGTGGCCATGACCTGGTACGACGGCGGGCAGAAGCCCGATGCCGAATTGTTCGACAACGAGCCGGTGAGCAAGACCGGCGCCTTGCTGATCGGCGACAAAGGCAAGCTGTTTGCCAAGGGCGACTACGCCGAGTGGGGCTACACTCTGCTGGGCGGGGCTGAAAACGTCGAAGTGGAGATCGATCGGCCTGTGTACCACTTCACCGAGTTTGCCAACGCCATCAAGGGCGGACCGCAGGCCACGTCGAACTTCCCTGACTATGCCGGACCGCTTACCGAGACGATTCTGCTCGGCAACCTGGCCGTGTGGGCCGCTCCGGAATCGGAAACGCCCGGCAAGAAGATCGAGTGGGACGCCCAGAACCTCAAGCCGACCAACGCCCCCGAAGTGGAAGTCGTAGTCAAGCCGGAATACTCCGACGGCTACGTGCTGTAGACGGCCGCGGCGCCCTTACATCTTGATCGCCACCTTGCCGAAGTGCGCGCCGCTGGCCATATACCCGTAGGCCTCGGCCGCTTCGGCAAACGGGAACACGCGGTCGACGATCGGCTCGAGCTTGTGCAGCGCGATGGCGCGGTTCATGGCCTCGAACATTTCGCGCGAGCCGACGAAGATGCCCTGCACGCGGATGTTCTTCATCAGGATCGGCAGCGGGTTGATCTGACCGCCGCCCCCGGTGAGCACGCCGATCAGGCTGATCTGTCCGCCGGGCTTGATGCACTTCATCGACAAGGGCAGCGTGCCGGCGCCGCCGACTTCGACGATAAAGTCAACGCCGCGGCCGCCGGTGAGCTCCAGCACGCGCTTGTTCCAGTCAGGCGTCTCACTGTAGTTGATGCCCTCGCTGGCGCCGAGCTTCAGCGCCTTTTGCAGCTTTTCGTCCTTGCTGCTGGTGGCGATCACCCGGGCCCCGTGCATCACGGCGAATTGCAGCGCGAACATCGACACGCCGCCGGTGCCCTGCACGAGCACCGTGTCGCCGCTCTTGACGTGCCCCTCGGGCACCAGCGCGTGCCAGGCCGTGACCGCCGCGCAGGGCAGGGTGGCAGCCTGCTCGTCGCTGAGATGTTCCGGCACGTGCACCACGCCTTCTGCGTTGATGACGACGTATTCGCTCAGCATACCGGCTCCGCCGCCGCCCAGAGCGCTGCGGGCCTTGGCCTCGGTGATCTCACCACTCGTCCACCCAGGCATGAAACAACCAGCCACACGATCTCCCTGGGCGACGCTCGACACGCCCGGGCCGAGCTCCACCACCTCGCCCACGCCGTCGGAGAGCGGCACGACGGGCATCTTCAGCTTGGGGTTGTATTGGCCCTGGGCCATCATCAGGTCGCGAAAGTTGAGCGACCAGGTCCGCATCTTGAGCAGCACTTCGCCGGGACCCGGCTTGGGCTGGGGATGATCGACGAGCTTGATGTTTTCAAAGCCGAAGGCTTGGATCTCATAGGCTTTCATGGATGACTTTCCTGGCACGTGAGTGGGCGATGATGGGAAGCGCCTATTTGAACGCTCGCGGCCGCGTTTCGCAACAAGGGGGAGGTAGTGGTCAGTGGTCAGTGGTTCGTGGTCAGTGACGGACGGAGTCGGTTCGCAGCCGATACCAGCCCGAAGCGCGAGCGAGGGTCTTCCGTCAAGCGCCGTGACCGACGGGCCTCGCTCGCGCTTCGGGCGCGTGTCGCAGGAAAGCCCTGGATCGCGAAGGGCTTCTGCGGGCGGTTTCACCGCGGGGCGCTTCGGGGTAGGATTGGGAAGTGGCCCGCCGCAACCCTCCTGCCCCCACGGTGAACATGTCTTCCTCTCCAAGCGCGACGTTTGACAATCTCGAAAAACGCCTGGCCAGCGACGGTGCCGAGGCGGTGTTCGACGATCTGTCGGCCGAGCTGAAGCAAGAAAAGAAGCTGCACGAGCTGTTCGACGTGCTGCTGATGCGCTCGCGGCACAAGCTGGGGCTGCCGGTGACGCTCTCCACGCCGATCGACGATCTGGACGAGCCGCTGCGGTCGCAACTCGAGGAAGCGTACCTGGCCAGTTGCCGCGAAGTGGGCAGCCTGCTGCTCGACGAGGGCAAGCTGCGCGAAGCCTGGATGTACCTGCGGCCCGTGGGCGACAAAAAGCTGGTGGCCGGCGCGCTTCAGAAGATCGAAGCCAACGAGGAAAACCTGCAGGACCTGATCGAAATCGGGCTGCACGAGGGCGTGTCGCCGGCGCTGGGCTACGAGCTGGTGCTGTCGCACTACGGCACCTGCAACGCCATCACCACCTTCGAAGGCGCGGTGCTCGCACGGCCCAAGGCCGAACAGCAGGTCTGCGCGGCGATGTTGCTGCGGCACCTGCACGCCGAGCTGATGGCCAACGTCAAGGCCGACATCGCCCGGCAGGAAGGTAACCCGCCGCAGGAGCAAACACTGCGGGAGCAGGTGGCCGACCGCGACTGGCTGTTCGCCGAGAACAACTACCACACCGACACCACGCACCTGGCGGCCACCGTGCGGTTTGCCCGGCTGCTGGAAGATGCGGAGTTGATCGCTCTGGCGCTCGACCTGACCGAGTACGGCCGGCGGCTCTCCTCGCAGTTTCAATTCGCCGGCGAAGAGCCGTTCGTGGACGTCTATCCATCGCACGGCCTGTTTTTCGCGGCCCAACTCGGCCGGCAGGTCGACGAGGCGCTGGCCTACTTCGAAAAGCGAGCCCGAGAGGTCAACCTGCACGAGTACGGCTCGGGCCCGGCAGAAGTGTTCGTGACGCTGTTGGCACGATTGAAGCGCTACGACGAGGCGATTGCCGCCTCGATCGAGCTCCTGCCCCCCGGCACCCGCACCAGCGGCTTTGCCCCTACAATGCTCGAGCTCTCGCGCCTGGCCGGCGACTACCGCCGCATGATGGAGGTCTGCCGCGAGCGCGGCGATTTGGTGAGCTTCGCCGCAGGGTTGCTGGCGGCGAAGTCGCAGAAGAACTGATAGCGGACCGAGTGCGCTGGGTAGCGTTACTCGTCGTCGGTTCCTTCTCGATCTGGAGGAGCCGCACGAATCGACTTGGCAGCCCCCGTACGCCGGGGCACGCCGGATTGCGCGAAGCGCACAAAAAAAACCTGCCCGAGACTTTTGAGGGTCCCGGGCAGGCTTTGACTTTCAGGTCTCAGATCGTGCCGTGATTAGTTGCGGCGAACGACCTTGCTCGAGGCGCTGAAGATACGACGCTTGCTGGGCACCGAAGCCGAAGGATCGGCGGTCGGGGCCGGCGGCATCGGAGCGGCGTCTTCGGCCGGAGCAGCGGCATCGCCCATGGGGGCCATTCCGCAACCCGCGGCACAGCCGACGGCACAACCGTCAGCACAGCCACCACAGCAGCCGGTGTCGCAGCACGACGAGCGGCAGCACTTCTTGTGGCAGCCGAAGATGCCCAGCAGACCACAGCCGTGACGGTGGCACGACTTGCGGCAGCAGGGTTGGCAGCAGGTGTCGCACGGGGCGGCACAACCGCAGGCCGGCTCACAGGCGGTGGGGCAACCACAGCCAGGATCGCAGGCCGTGGGGCAACCACAACCGGGATCGCAAGCCGGGGCGGCACAGCAGGCCGGCTCGGCGCAACCGCCGCAGCAGCCCGTGTCACAGCAACTGTGGCACTTCTTGTGGCAGCAGCCGATCAGCTTGTCGTGCAGACCAGCGAACAGGCCACGGCAGCAGTGCTTCTTGTGGCAGCAGGTGTTGCAGCACGACGGAGCCGCGCAGCAGCCGGTGTCACAAGCCGACGGGCAACCACAACCGGGGTCGCAAGCCGGGGCCGCACAGCACGCAGGTGCCGCACAGCACGAAGGTTCACAGCACGGGTCCGCACAGCACGAAGGTTCGCAACCCTTGTCGCAGCCACAGGCGGGCTCGCAAGACGAACAACAGCTGTTGCAGCCGTAGTCGTTCAGGCCGAGCATGCGATCCAAGAGCTCGAAACCGAAGCTCTGGCTGCACAGGCCTACGCTGACTACAAGCGCTCCAAAGACCATGTTCCATTTCATCGAGCAACGTCTCCTTAACTTGAACTGCGGATAGCGTGCTTCCCTGTCTGCACAGCACGTCGCAGCACTCCTGCGATTGGTTTCGCAGTCGGGCAGGACGACAAACCCTGAGGCAGTTCCCGAGGACGAGAGAACCACTTTCGGGGTGAGTTTGGGGTGACCGTGGCAGGCGGGGTTTGGTGGGGTCGGAACCAGCAGTTCACACGATTTATTGCGTCAGGACCGGTCGAGCCAATCCTTGACTCGAAAAGTCCGATCCGGTTGCCCTGACGCGCCCTCGTACGTGCCTTGCCGGCACGCGATCCTCGGCGGTAACACCTACCGTATCGGCTCGCTGGCAAACGGCCCTTGAGGTTACAGAAGTATTTTTCAGTCCGCGGTTTACAACTACCATTGCGTTGACATTTCCACGCGCGTAAGGCAGTCAAACCTTGTCGATTGCACTGCCACCAAACCACGCTCGCTGGCCGCCGCACGCGCGATCTGGTATCGTGAAATGCGGGTTGCGGAAACCTGGAGGCGCGTGCCGCGCCGGCCCCTGGTCGCAACCCTGCCAGGCTGCCCCCCGCCGCGAACCTTCACTTTCCCGCCAGCCGTATGTCTTCGACGACCCGCCCTACTGAAACGGCCCGCTACGAGATCGTCGATTTCGCCCAGGTGCCGCCCGTGGCCTGCCCCTGCGGCGAGGCGCGCCGGGCATTTGCCGACGTGCCCGACTATCCCGGCACCGTGCATCAGACCGCGATCTCGACCGACGCGCTGGCGCACTACCACAAGCGGCTCACCGAGGTGTATTACATCCTCGAGTGCGGCGCGGACGCGCAGATGGAACTCGACGGCCAGCAGGTGCCCATCCGTCCCGGCATGTGCGTGCTGATTCGGCCGGGCGTGCGGCACCGGGCCATCGGGAAGATGAAGATCGTCGTGATCGTGTATCCCAAGTTCGACCCGGCCGACGAATGGTTCGACTAGCGTCCGCGCCGGGAGCCACCAGGTGCTGCCCGGCGAGCCCCGAATCGGGGGCAATTGCCGTGCCGCTCGCCACGGCAAACCAACGACTTTCCCCCCGCGGCAAATTCGGGCAATCCCACGCTGCGCCGGCCAGCGCCCGCTGCTTGCCGGGCACCAGCGGGCGCCGTATCCTAGATCTAGTGTCTGCTCCTGACCGTTCCCACCGTCACTCCTTGCCCAGGCGTTCCACTTTCGAGTTCTCCATGAAACAACATACCGCTGCCTGGTTCGTCTTCACGCTTGTCATCTCACTACTGGCGCCCGGCGCAACGCTGGCCGCCGACGCGAAGATCGATCCGCTCGACTGGCCCAGTTGGCGCGGGCCCGAACAAAACGGCATCTCGCGCGAGACCGGCATCATCGAGGAGTGGGACCCGGACGCCAAAGGCACCGAAGGCAACGTGCTGTGGCGCAACCCCGAGTTGGGCGGCATCGCCACGCCGATCGTCCTACGGGGCAAGCTCTACACGGTGGTCCGCAGCGAACCGGGCACGTATCGCGAAGGCGAAAAGGTGGTCTGCGTCGACGCCGCCACGGGCAAGAAGCTGTGGGAGAACGTCAACAACGTCTATCTCACCGATTCGCCCGCCGAGCGCATCGGCTGGGCGAGCTGCGCCGGCGACCCCGAAACGGGCAAGATCTACGCCATCGGCGCGTGCGGCTACCTGAAGTGCCTCGACGGCGAGTCGGGCGAAACGCTCTGGGACTGCTCGCTGGGCGAGCAGTTCGGTCTGCTGACCACCTACGGCGGACGCCTCACCACGCCCATCCTGTTCGACGATCTGGTCATCGTCGGCGGCGTGATCATCGGCTGGGGCGACACCGCCAAGCCCACGCACCGCATGCTGGCTTTCGACAAGGAGACCGGCGAGTGCATCTGGCAAAGCGGCACCCGGCCGCTCCCCGACGATACCACCTATAGCACGCCCGTGACGTGCGTGCTGGGCGGTCAGGAGGCGATGGTCTTCGGCTCCGGCGACGGCGGCGTCCATGCCTGGCAGCCGCGCACCGGCCAGTCTATCTGGCTGTTCGATTTCTCGCTGCGGGGACTGAACGTCTCGCCGGTCGTGAAGGACGACCGGGTGTACACGGGCCAGTCGGAAGAGAACGTTTCGAACCCCACGACGATGGGCTCGATCATTTGCATCGACGGCTCGCTCAGCGGAAACATCACCAAGAACGGTTTGGAGTGGCGGTTGCCCGGCATGATGGGCAAGAGCTCGCCCCTGCTGGTCGACGGCCGGCTGTACTGCTTCGACGACCAGGCCAAGTTGCACATCGTCGACGTGGAAACCGGCAAGCCCGTGGGACGGGAAGTGCGGCTGGTCGGCACGCGCATGAAGGGCAGCCCCATTTGGGCCGAAGGAAAGATCTATGCCTGCACCGAGACGGCCTGGCACGTGATGCAGCCGAACGAGCGCGGCGTGAAGATGATCGACCGCATGCGCATGCCCCGCGAGGACGAAGTGCTCGGCTCGCCGATCATTTCGCACGGCAAGTTGTACCTGCCGACCACGTCGCAGATTTATTGCCTGGGCAAGCCCGGCGTCGAGCCTCAAGCCACGCCGATCCCCGAGCCTCCGAAAGTGGAACCGCCCAGTGCCGACGATGCGGTGGCTACCGTGCAACTCGTGCCGGCCGAAGCCCTGATCAAGCCGGGCCAGGACCAGCAGTACCGCGTGCGGTTGTTCAACGCCCGCGGGCAGTTCCTGCGTGACGGCGAGGCTGAGTTTTCGGTGAGTGGCCCCGGCGAAATCGACGGCGACGGCCGCTACCAGGCTCCCTCGGGTGGCAAGCACGAGGCGGCCACGGTCGTGGCGAAGGTGGGCGACCTCGAGGGCAAGGCCCGCGTGCGAATCGTGCCCGACTTTCCCTGGGACTTCGAGTTCGCCGGCGGCGAGATCCCCGTCCCCTGGATCGGGGCCCGCTATCGACACGTGATCCGCGAGGTCGACGGCCGCAACGTCATGGTCAAGCTGACCACGATTCCCAAGGGACAGCGGAGCCAGGCGATTCTGGGCCACGACGGCGAGCACGACTACACCGTTCAGGCCGACGTGCTCGGCTCGCTGCGCTCCAGCGACGGCCGCGAGACCGACAAGCTGCCCGACATCGGATTGATCGCGCAGCGCTACACCATGGCCCTGATGGGGCAGCACCAGAAGATTCAAATCCGCTCCTGGACCTCGCAGGTCGAGACGCGGTTCAAGAAAGAGGTTCCCTTCGAGTGGGAAGCCGATACCTGGTACACGATGAAGTTCAGCGCGGGCGTCGAAGACGGTAGAGCCGTGCTCAAAGGCAAGGTCTGGAAGCGGGGCGAGGACGAGCCCGAGCAGTGGACGATCGAGGCCGTGGACGAGGTGCCCAACGTCGTGGGAAGTCCCGGACTGTTCGGCAACGCCCAGGTCTCCGAGTTGTATATCGACAACGTCAAGGTGAGTGAGAACCAAGGGTCCTAGGCGCCTCACGCGCTCGAGCGCCCCCGGCGGCGGCCGCATCGGCCCAAAACAAATAACCTGGAGAGACAAACGGCATGAGAACGGCTCATTGGACGCTATTATTCGCCGCGTTGGCGGTTTCGTCACTGATCTGCGTCGGTCAGCTTTCGGGCACCGAGCCGGCCTCCGGCACCGTGACCGTGGCCAAGGCGCCCAGCAAGACCCCGTCGGCCGCTCCCAGCACCGCGCCGGTCGGAGTCGGCGAGCACGACTGGGGACAGTGGGGCGGTTCAAGCGTGCGCAACAACACGCCCGAGGGCGAAGACATCCCCGTCGAATGGAACATCGGCGAATTCGACCTGCAGACCGGCGAATGGAACGACGAGGAGGCGGAGAACGTCCGCTGGGTCGCTTCGCTGGGCTCGCAGTCGTACGGCAATCCGGTGGTGGCCAACGGCCACGTGTACGTCGGCACCAACAATGGCGCCGGCTACCTGAAGCGGTATCCGCCTACCGAAGACCTGGGCGTGCTGGCCTGCTTCGACGAGGAGACCGGCAAGTTTCTCTGGCAGGACTCGAACGAAAAGCTGCCCACCGGCCGCGTGCACGACTGGCCGCTGCAGGGCGTCTGTGCCGCGCCGCTGGTCGAAGGCGATCGCCTGTGGTACGTCAGCAACCGTGGCGAGGTGCTGTGCCTCGACACCGAAGGGTTCTACGACGACCAGGACGACGGCCCCGTAACCAACGAGCCGGCCCGTCTGTTTACGCTGGCCGCCAGCGACAATGCCGAAGAGGACAAGCTGCCCGGCATTCTCGCCGCGCTGAAAGAGGGCAAGGTTTCCGACGATTTATCCGCCTTGTTCGCCAGCTCGGGCCTGGAGCTGCCGTCTGACGCGAAGGTCGCCGCCGAGGGCAAGAACTTCAACATCACGTTTACGCCCGAAAGCGGCGTGGAGCGCGAGGTGGAGCTGCGCACGGCCGGCCCGTCGCGGTTGACCGCTTACAAGATCCTCAACACCGACGACAAGCACGACGCCGACGTCGTGTGGCGCCTCGACATGATGAAAGAGTTGGGCGTTTCGCAGCACAACATGTGTAGCTGCTCGGTCACGGCGGCCGGCGACTGGCTGTTCGTGAACACCTCGAACGGCGTCGACGAGGGGCACGTCAACCTGCCCGCTCCCGCGGCTCCCAGCTTCCTGTGCGTCGAAAAGAATACCGGCAAGGTGCTGTGGACCGATAACACCCCCGGCGAAAACGTGCTGCACGGCCAGTGGTCCTCGCCGGCTTATGCCGTGCTGGGGGGCGTGCCGCAGGTGATCTTCGGCGCCGGCGACGGCTGGCTGTACAGCTTCGACGCCGCCAAGAGCGTCGCCGAGGGCAAGCCGGTGATGCTCTGGAAGTTCGACTGCAACCCCAAGGAGTCGAAGTACGTGCTCGGCGGCCGGGCCGATCGCAACCACATCATCGGCACGCCGGTCGTTTACGACGGGCTGGTCTACATCGGCGTCGGCGAAGACCCCGAGCACGGCGAAGGCGTCGGGCACCTGTGGTGCATCGATCCGACCAAGCGCGGCGACGTCAGCCCCGAGCTGGCCTTCAACGTCGATGACCTGAGCACGCCTATCCCGCACAAGCGCATGCAGGCCGTCGTGCCCGAGAACGGCGAAGTGGCCCGGGCCAATCCCAACTCGGCCATGGTCTGGCACTATGCCGAGTATGATTCGAACGGCGACGGCGAGATCGACTTCGAGGAAACCATGCACCGCACCTGCGGCACCGTGGCCATCAAGGACGACCTGCTGTTCGTGGCCGACTTCAGCGGCCTGTTCCATTGCCTCAACGCCAAAACGGGTGTGCCGCACTGGAAGTACGACATGCTGGCCGCGGCCTGGGGATCGCCCCTGATCGTGGACGATAAGGTGTACGTCGGCGACGAGGACGGCGACATTTGTGTGTTCAAGCTCTCCCAGGACATGGAGTTGCTGGCCGAAAACACCATGGAAAACTCGGTCTACAGCACGCCGGTCGTCGCCAACAACACGCTGTTTATCGCCAACAAGGACCACGTCTTCGCGATCGAGAAGGAAGACAAGTAGGCGAGCATGCAACGGGAACCGTGTTCACGCGAGGAGCGCGTGAGCACGGTCCGCAATACAGGGATGGGGTTTCCACGATGAAGCGCGTGCTCGACGTCGGTCAGTGCGGGATGGATCACGGCTCGATTCGCCGGCTGATCGAGCGCGCGTTCGATGCCGAAGTGGCTCAGGCCCACGACCTGGCCGGGGCACTCGAGCAGTTGCGCAACGGCTCCTTCGACCTCGTGCTGGTCAATCGCAAGTTCGACGCCGACTACAGCGACGGTCTCGAGTTGATCAAGCGGATCAAGGACGACGGCACGCTGGCCGGCACCCCCGTGATGCTGGTCAGCAATTTTGCCGATGCCCAGCAGCAGGCCGTCGCCGTCGGAGCTGAAGCTGGTTTCGGCAAAGCCGAGTTGAGCGCCCCGGCCACGCAAGAGCGGCTGGCAAAGTTCCTGGCCTAGCCAGGGCGGCGGCTAGCGCGACTTCACCTTCCACACGATGCCCCCGGCCACGGCTCCGGCTGCCACGGCCACCACGGCCGACAGGACGAAGCTCCAGCCGACCCCCCATCTCAGGACGTTGGTCAGCACCATCCCCGTGCCGAACAGGGCAATGATGGCATAGTTCTTTCGTTCCGCCTTCTCGTCCTCGGTCATCGGCCCGGTGGGCTTGGCCACAGCGGCGGCGGCCTCGGGGGCCGGGGCTTCGCCGGCTGGGGGAGCCGCAGCGGCCGCGACGGCCTCGGCCGGCGGCGGAGGAGCAGCGCTGCCGTCCTTCGGCACGTACTTGGCAATCGCGTCGTTGATGTTCGCAGGCGAACAGAGCACCGTGCGCACCGGCATGCTGAACCGCAGCCGTAGCTCTTCTTCGACGTTGGGATCCAGCTCGTTGGGCGATGCCATCAGCAGTTCCTTGCCGTCGACCATCACCGGCACGCACGAATGCTGCCGCATCACCATCGGCGGCACGCCCGCGATCAACTTCGGGTTGAGCGGCACGTCGTTCAGATCGAGGTACGGCAAACCGATCGACTCGGCATAGGCGGGCAGCACCTGGTCGTACTTGGCCAGCTTCTGCTGCACCAGCGCGTCGCGCACGTCGACGCCGATGGCCTTGGAGAAGTTACGGGCCTTGTCGAGCCCGGCCTGGTCGACGACCTTCGTGGCCAGCAGGATCTGCTCGAAGGTGCGTCGCTTTCCTCCGCCCTCGGCCTCCTTGCGCCCTAGCGTAATGTCGTACTCGCTCTTGCGCTGCTTGTCGGTCAGGCAGAGCATGGCCTTGGCCAGTTCGTTGAGCAGGTCCTGCGACTGCTTGGCGTAGTCGCCGGCGGCGAACTTGCGGACGTGGGCGTTCATCGCCCGGTAGTGTTCGCGGATCTTGACCGGGTTGTCTTCGAACTTCTTGAGCCGCAGCAACTGATAGTGGTTCAGCGGCCGTGCGGTCTCGGTGATCTTGAGCCAGTCGCGGTAGACGTCGAGCGTTTTGGTCATGGAACTGAAGCGATGAAACACGAAGACAAGCGGCAGGCCACGGGGCCTTGCCACCCATCTTCCATGATAGCCGCGGATTAGTCGACCCGGTATTTGTCGGCCAGGGAGGTAAAGGCGTTGATCTGTCCGTCGCTCAAGCCGCCCCGGCGTTCGATTTCGATGGTCGCCTCTTTGCCGCCCGTTTTGTCCGTGGCGCTGACGCGCACGCGGCCCGAGGCATCAAAGGCGTACACGACCTCGATCGGCGAACCCTTGGGCAGGTTCTCGGGCAGGCCGGTGATGCGGCAGTTGCCCAACAGCGAGCAGGCGGCCGGATCGGGAGCGTCGCCCTCGATGACCTTCACGTTGACGCGCTGCTGATTGGCTTCGCTGGTGGCAAACGTGCGGCGCACCTCGATCGGCAGCTTGCTGTTGCGGGGAATCATCACGTGGTTGATCGTCTTGCCCGACTTGGGATTGCGGGCCGCCACGCCCAGGCCGTGCGAGTTGACCTCTTCCTGCTTGACGTTGCTGAGCAGCTTCTTGATGCGGTCGGCCATCGTGCTCGACTCGCCGCGAAACTTGGCCTCGAGAATCGCGGCGTGAATGGCCGCGCCTTGGGCCACGGCGGTATGCGGCGAAAGCCCCTGGTAAGGCTCTTTTCCGGTCAGTTGTTCCAGCATCTTGGGCACCGCGGGCATCAGCGTCGAGCCGCCCACCAGCACGATCGCATCGAGTTCCTCGGGCTTGACCTCGGCTTGTTCGAGTACGAGCAGCGCCGTGTCGGCGGTGCGCTGCAACAGGTCGGCCGTCATGTCCTGAAATTGCTCGCGGCTGACTTGCACCGTGTTGGCCTTGCCCCGCACGCGGCAGGTGATCGAGGCCGACGTGCCTTCGGAAAGCGCGATCTTGGCCTGATCCGTATCATGCCGGAGCAAGTGCAGCGTCTCGGGCGACTCGCGCGGGTCGATGCCGTGCTTGGACATGAACTCTTCGGCCACGAAGTCGACCAGGCGATCGTTCCAGTCGACGCCGCCCAGGCGCACGTCACCGTCGGTGGCCAGCACCTGGAAGTGGTTGGGCGTATAGCGCACCACGGTCACGTCGAACGTGCCGCCGCCCAGATCGTAGACCAGCGCCAGGTGCGGCTTCTTCTCGCCGGCGCCAGCGCCCAACTCCCCGCGCTTCCAGGCGTAGGTCAGCGTCGCGGCCGTGGGCTCGTTGATGATGTCGATGACGTTCAGCCCCGCGATTTGCCCCGCATCCTGGGTGGCCTTGCGGCGCGCGTCGTTGAAGTAGTAGGGCACCGTGATCACCGCGTTGCCGATCTTGCCGAGACGCTTTTCGCCGTCCTGGCGGAGCTTCTTGAGAATTAGCGCGGAGAGGAACTCGGGCGTGATTTCGCGCCCGTCGAAGGTGCGCTTGAACTCGGCGTTGCCCATGTGGCGTTTGACGCGTTCGACGACGTGCTCGGGATCTTCCATGGCCGCCCGCTGCCGATTGGGCCCGACGATGACGTGCCCGGACTCGGCCAGCAAAATCAGGCTGGGAGTCTCGACGCTGTCGTCCTCATTGGCGATGGCGACCGGGTTCCCTTCGTCGTCGAGATGCGCGAGCGTGGAAAAGGTCGTGCCCAGGTCGATGCCGACCGTGTGGCCTGGCTTGAAATCCATAGCAGCTAGTTGGATGGGTCGCAGGGACGTGTCGCGCTCGCAGGGGCCCGCAAAGTGGGGCCGCGCCGGCTGGAGTGCGTAACTGGCAGGGCACCCGATTCCGCCATCGAACGCGCGCCGCGAGAGGGCCCCCACATGCGATTTTCGATGCCCGATGCGCCGGCGTCAAGCAACGCCGGGCGCGGCATGCCCGCCGCAAAGTACCTACACGGTGCCGCCAGAGCGCCGGAGCAGGCGAAAAAGCACGCGACCCGCAGAACTATTCTTCGATGATTTCTTTCACCGGCTGAACGAAGTGCGGCGTCTTGGCCGAGGTAGAAAGCTCGGCGGCCTTCTTTTCGGCCTGCTTGCGCTGGCTGTACTCGAATAGGGCCACGCGCTTCATCGACTGGTTGAACACGCCCCAGAACGCCTTGAGCCGCACTTCTTTGGCGGCCTTGGCCCGGCTCTTGCGCTTGACGGGCTTCTTTTTCGTCGTTTCGCCGTCGGCCTTGACGGCCTTCTTCTTCGTCTTCCGCTCCGCGGCTTCCGATTCCTCGCGCAATTCCTTACGATTGAGGACCTTACGAGCCATAGCTATGCACTTCCGAAGGGTGGTGACGTCGCGCGGCTGCCACTCGTCGGGCCGAGATGCCCCGCATTTCAAAGCCCCATCATAGTGGATTTGCACGCCCCGGGCTAGAAGCGATTCACCGTCGCCAAAACGCTGCGAAATCGCCACTCAGGCCGTTCACCAGGTGGTGTCAATCGGCCTTGTCGATCGGCGTGGCCCCCGGTGGCGGAGTGCCGCCGCCCGAGCGAATGTAGCGGGCTCGCTCCCGGGCATATTCTTCGGGGGTGGGTTCCCGGGTCTCGGGATCCCCGCTGCGCTGTGCCTCGAACAGGTGCCGCATGTAGGTGCGGCACCAACCGCAGCCGGTGCCCGCCCCGAAACACTCGCTCAACTGCCCCACGCGCTTGGGCTTTTCCACGCGGATGAAGTTGATCACCTTCCGCTTCGTCACGTGGAAGCACAGACACAGCTCGTCATCGAGATCCATGGCAATCCCGCATTCCGCGGCCGGCGTGGGGGCAACAGCCTGGAGCCAGCGCCAGCCCGCTATTCGACGTCGGTCGCCAGATGCAGCGCGATCTGGCAGGCCCTCTCGAATGCCGCGATGTCGAGGCACTCGGACGTCGTGTGAATATTCTGCTGCCCACAACCCAGCGACACCGTGGGGATGCCGTGAGCCGTCATCCAGTTGGCGTCCAACCCGCCGTTGCTCACCGCCCGAATCGGCTTGAGCCCCACGCTGCGCACCGCCCGCTCGGCGGCCAACACCGAAGGATCGTCGTCGGCGAGCTTGAACGCCTCGTAGTCGGTGCGGCCGTCAAATCGCACCTTGCCGCGCTTGCCCGAGGCGCTGCGGACCTCGGCGGCCGCGTCGCGAAAGGCCTGCTGGATGGCCGAGACGATTTGCCCGCGAAACTTGGCATCGTGGCTGCGGGCCTCTGCGTGCAGTTCGACGTGGTCGGTCACCACGTTGGTGGCCAGACCGCCGCGAACCACACCAACGTTGGCGGTGCCCGTCCGGCCGTCCTTTTCCACCAGCCCGTGCCAGCCGTCGCGCACGAGCCGGGCGATGGCCAGCGACGCGATCGCGATGGCGCTGACACCTTGTTCCGGCGCGCCGCCGGCGTGCGCGGCCACGCCTTGCACGTCGATCTGCATGCGATAGCCGCCGGTGGCCGCCACGGTGAGCTTCTCGGCGGTGCCGCCGTCGAAGTTGAAGGCCAGCTTCGGGCGAGCCAGCAGCCGGACCCGCGCGCAGCGGGCACCTTGCAAGCCGACTTCTTCCTGCACCGGCCAGAAGAACACCAGCGGCGGATGCGGCAGCTTGCGCTTGAAGATTTCCAGTGCCGTGTTGAGCACCACGGCGACGCCGGCCCGATTGTCGGCCCCCAGGCCGGTGCGCGGATCGGCGGACTGCACGACGTTGCCCTTGCGCTTGGGCCGCGAGCCGACGCAAATCGGCACGGTGTCCATGTGGGCCATCAGCATCCGCCGCCCGCCGCGAAGCGAGCCGGGCATGCGAAACACGAGGTTACCCACCTGGCCGGCGATGGGGGACTTCTTGTGGGCCGTATCCGAACGAATCGCCGCGGCCGGCGCTCCCGCCTGGCGGAGCTTGCTGGTGATGTACGAGGCTACGGCCGCTTCGTGTCCGCTCGAACCGGGAATGGCCATCAAGTCCATCACCAGCTCGAAGGCCCGCTTGCGATCGAACTCAATCGAGGATTTCTCGCGCGGGGCCGGATTACGCGTCGCCTTAAAGAGGGTTGGAGCGATTTTCGAAGATTTGGGTCGCTGCGCCATGGATTCTCGGGGGTCTCATCGCCACAGGGCGATGGCTCGTGTGTTTTCGGTTCGTTCGATATCATCATCCTAGTCGATGGCCGCGCTCGACGTCAGGGTCGCCGTCGCGCGAAGTACGAAAGCGGAGCCGCAAATGCGCTTCTTTTTAGCGGGAATTATGCAGGGCTCGCACCTGGCCGCCGCCATCCACCACCAGGGATATCGTGGTCACATCAAGGCGCTGTTGGCCAGGCATTTCCCGGGCGCCGAGATCCTCGATCCGCTGGACGATCATGCCGACAGCCTGTCGTACGACGAGCAGCAGGGCCGCGCGGTGTTTCATCACCACTGCCAGTTGTGCCGCGACGTGGACGTGCTGCTGGCGTTCGTGCCCGAGGCCTCGATGGGCACGGCAATCGAGATGTGGGAGGCCTACCATCACGGCACGGTCGTGATCGCCGTCAGCCCCATGACGCACAACTGGGCGGTCAAGTTCACCAGCCACGTGTTGTTGGCCGATCTGGAAGAACTCGAAGCCCGGCTGGCCAGCGGCGATTTGTCCAAGCGCATCAGTGCCTTGCTCGAGCAAGCCGGATAGCGCGCCGGCGGGGCCGAATTAGCCGTGCTCATTCCATCGATTCGAGCACGCCGACGAGTTGCTGCTTGTCGAAGTCTTCTGCGTTGAGCTGCATGAACATCATGGCCGAGCCTTCGTTGCCCTCGAACGTGCCGATGGCCTGCCAGACTTCCTGCTTGGACTCTTCGTCCTCACCCTTGCCGAAGCGAAACTCCGACTCGGCGCCGTTGATCTCGACTTTGAGCGTTTCGGTGTCCTTCAGATCCAACTCGCGCCACTCGCCGCGGCCCGACTCGCTCATCGCTTCCTCGAATTGAGCCCGCATCGATTGCGCGCTGCCGAACTCGGCATCGATCTGGAACAGGAACAAACCGCTGCGGCGCTCCGGCTCCGTGAAGGCGGCCATCGAGATCATCTTGCGGTCGACAATCGGCAGCGTCCACTCCATCGAGCCTTCGGGAGCGAGCTGCTCGGGCACGTCGATCTTGACGATGCTGGCGGCCACGCGGCGAACCGTGGCCGGATCGTCGCTCACGTCGAACCCCCGGCTGAAGAAGAATACGACAACGCCGACCACGCCGCAGCACAACAGCACCATCACGCCGCAGCCGATCCCCAGCCCCATCAGCACTTTGCCCCCGCTGCTCGTGCCGCCCTGGGCCACCATCTCGCCCGGCGGCGCCGTCTCGGGGCTGTGGTAGGGATCTGTCGGAGGGGGCTGCTGAAAGTCACTCATCTGCGGGTATCCTTGCGTGCCAGAAGGGATGCCATCGCGAACCGCGTGTGACGCATTGTGCTACTTCGGCCCGGGGGCTGTCAATTTGGATGATCGGCGCGCCACGGCCAAAGGGCTCCCTATAATCAAGGAGACCACGCAACCGACGACGCAGCGATGCAGCACCTACTCGAACCCCATACCGCAGGCCTCGACCTGTGGCTCGCCAAGCGCGGGCTGCCAGGCTATCGCGCTGCGCAGGTGCGCCGATGGTTATTCGCCGGCCGAGCCCGCAGCTTTGCCGAAATGTCGGACTTGCCCGCTCGCTTGCGCGACGAACTGGCGGCCGATTTCCGGCTGTGGACCGCGCGGGTGGCGCTGCATCGCACGTCGAACGACGGCACCGAAAAGCTGCTGGTGCAACTGGCCGACGACCAGCAGATCGAATGCGTGCTGCTGCGCGACCAGTTGCGACGCTCGGTCTGTATCAGCACGCAAGTGGGCTGCGCCATGGGCTGCGTGTTTTGCGCCAGCGGACTGGCCGGCGTGGCCCGCAACCTTACCTCGGGCGAAATCGTCGAGCAGTTGCTGCTGCTGGATCGGTTGCTGCCTGCGGGCGAACGGCTCAGCCACGTGGTGGTGATGGGCATGGGCGAGCCGCTGGCAAATCTCGATCGACTGCTGCCCGCGCTGGCCGAGGCGGCTTCGCCGACCGGCTTGGGAATCAGCCCGCGGCGGATCACGATTTCGACCGTGGGGCTGCCGGGGGCGATCGACCGGCTGACCGAGGCGGGCGCCAAATACAACCTGGCCGTCTCGTTACACGCGCCCGACGACGCCTTGCGGCGCGAGCTGGTCAAAGTGAGCAAGAGCACGTCGCTGGCCGAGATCCTGGCCGCGGCCGACCGTTATTTCGCCGCCTCCGGCCGCCGGTTGACGTTCGAATACGTGCTGCTGGGCGGCCGGAACGACCAGGTCGATCATGCCCGGCGGCTGGCCGCTCTGCTGCGCGGCCGCACGGCCCTGGTGAACCTGATTCCTTACAATCCCGTGGCCGGCTTGCCCTACGCGATGCCGGCGGCCGGGGCCGTGAATCGCTTTCTCGAAACGCTTCGCTCCGGCGGCATCAACGCCCAGGTGCGGCAACGCAAAGGCGACGAGATCGACGCTGCCTGCGGACAGCTCCGCCGGACGGCGTCTGCACCGCTCTCGACCATCTCGCCAGTCGAGCGCTAGGCCCCGGCAATCGACGAGGGAACGCTCAGTCGAGCGGCAGTTTCATCGTCCACAGCACGGCCCGCTTCAGCATGTGCGGATACTGGGGGAGTTGCCAGTTGTCGTCGAAGTGCAAACCGCTGAAACCGAACGAGCGCCCGCCGTCGCCGCGCTGCCAGGCCCAGGCCACGGTTTCGTCCACACCGTCGATCGTCGCTTGCGCCACCGGCTCGATCCCTGAGTCGGCGTCGACGAACTTGAGACGATAGTAGAACTCCTCGCGCAGCGAAAACGGCTCCAGCCCGGCGGCGATCTCGTGGTCGGTGGGGTGCAACTCCGTCTCGACGACCTGGTACTTGCGATCGGGTCCGCCGTGGCAGCCGCCAAACAACTTGACGAACGGCCCGATCGGCTCGGCAGCGCGGGTGCCCATGCCCCAGTGCAAGACCGACAACCCGCCGCCGCGGGCCGCCACCTTCGCCAGGGCGTCGTGCCGTCGCGGATCGGCGACGACCCATTTGGCCCCCTCCGACACGAACAGCACCACGCCGTCGGCCTCGGCGATCAACTCAGGACCTTCGGTCCACGGATCGTCGGCCTTGACGACCTTCACTTCGAGACCGGGGGTCGATTTCAGCAGTTCGGCCAGACGCTTGACGCCGGCCATGTATTCGTGCGTGCCGGGCGGATGGTTATCGGGACCCTGGCCCACCAGCAGCAGTCGCTTGGGCTGGGCGGCGTGCAAGCCCGACGCCAGCGACCAAGACGCAAGAAGGCCCAGGATGAGAATACCGAGTCGATACTTCATGGCCAGGCTCGAAAGGTCGGGATAGGCGAAAAAAAACTGTCAACGAGCGGGCACTCGTTGGCAGCGATTATAGCTCTCGTGCGCGGCCAGTGCGCCGCGGTCGTTTCCAGCCGTTATAGGCCGCCTAGAAGGCCGCCGCGACGACGCGCTCGGCGTGTTGCCGCACGAAGGCCAGATCCTGCTGGCTCAGACGTCCGTGGGGGACGGTGGTGAACTTGCCGTTCTCCTTCAGCAGCCGCACGTGATTCCGGCCGACGGCGACCAGCTTGGCACGCACCTGGTACTTGCCGGTGTTGTCCGACCACAACCGCATGCCATTGCCCGCGGCGGTCGCGGCCGACTCGGCGAAGAGTCGTTCGGCCTCGTTGTTCAAGCGATCGATCTCGTCGACGCTGGTGCTCATCGGAGCCGGTTCCGGTTCGCTGAACAAATCGTCGAGGTCGTCGCCGGCGGCGGGTTCGGCCGGTTCGCTCGAGCCTTCGCTGGCGGCGTTCTGGTCGTCAAGATCGCGGAACAGATCGTCGGCGTCGCTGGGAGCCGAGGGCTCGGCCGGAGTCGCCGGCTCGGCGGGCGGGGTGTCGTTGAACAAGTCGTCGACTCCACCGGGAGCGGCAGGTTCGGCGGGTTCGGCCGGCATGTCGCCCGAAGTGTCGGCCGGCTCGCTGAACAGGTCGTCGATGCCGCCCGGGGCCGGCTCGGCAGGCGTGGCGGGCTCGCTCGGCGCCGGTTCGCTCGGGAACGACGGCTCAGGCGCCGGGGCCGGAGCGGGTGTATCGGCAGGAGGGGGCGTCGTCGGCGCGGGCGCGGGGGCCGGCTCAGCAGGCGCGGGCTCGAGCGACGGCGAATCGCTCGGCGAAGGGATCGGCTCGAACGTCTGCGGGGGCGAAGGCGCCGGATCCGCGGGCGCCGCGTCGGGCACCTTGTTGGTCGTCACCGGGGCGCCGCCCTCTTGCGCTTGGCAAATCGGGCAGTCGTCGGCCGGATACGTCACGCAGTCCGACGAGTACGAATAGCACGACGAATAGCAACTCGACGGTGCGCAGTACGACGGGCGGCAACTCGACCAGCAACGCCAGCGACAAGCCGACGCGGGATTGACCGCCATCAGCAACGCCACGGACCACACCAGAACCGTCTTGCAGAGTCCTAGACCCAGCCGCATACCCATTCCTCCCCAGTCAGCAAAGTGGACGCGATCGTCGTAGCTTGATCGTTTATGCTAGCTTCGCCCACCAGCGGTCGCAACTATTAATCAAACGACTTTACCTCGCATTTTCCCGGCCAAGTACGCCCTTGCCGGGTGTAGCGAATCCACCGGCGCCACCAGCATTTTGGGGGAGGACCGGCGCCGGTCGCACGGGTCGTATCGCATGCCGCCAGGGCAAAAAGAGAACCGGCCGAAGACGAGGGCTCCGACCGGTTCTCCACTCTTACGGGTTCAGAAACGTGGCTGTCCGACGCGCCTCGTTGGAATTGCTAGATCGCACAACCCCGAGGCCAGCAGCCCGTCGGCTGCTCGTCAAACGAGCCACCTCTGTATACCACTAGACATAGGGTCACCTCCTTTCCAACCAAGGCCTGTCCCAAGGTTCCCGCCAGCCCTGACTCGCGGCATCCTCGGGCCGTTGGTCAAGCCGCGGCCACGTTAGCCCCGGCACGCACGGCCAATCGTATGTTGGCGGCTCTTCGACGGTCAAGGCCGAGTCGAGCCGCCCGAAAGGGCCGAAATCCGCAGTCTTCGGTGCGATTTAGGCGGAATCTCCCGAGAGATTCGCGCTGCTGTCACCCCAGGATGAGAAATCGGTGAATCTTCGATTGGCAGTCACTCAAGTTCACAGGACAAGCGCTTCGCGCGGAAGGTTCGTCGTCGCGACACGATCACTCCCAACGCGGCTGCAGCCGCGGCGGCCAGCACCAGGCTCGACGGCTCGGGCACCAACACCGCGGGGCTGGCCGACCCGGCGACGAAGGTCAGCCCGTCGCTGAGGAAGTCGTGCCCGGCGATCAGCCGGCCCGTCGCCCGGCTACCGCGGTTGAGCGTGAGATCGCCGTACGGCGTGTAGACGGTTCCCAACATCTCCGCGCCGTCGGCCGTGAAGGCATCGTGCACTTCCCAATACACCTGCCCCACGTCGGCCGGATCGACGTCGTTGTACCCTACGCCGTTGATCGCCATGTTGGGGTAGTTCAGCCTCACGCTGCCCTTGACAAAGATGCTGATCGGTCCGCCGCTCGTATCGAAGTTGAAGTTCACAGTGTTGCCAGACATTGTGATCTTGTCGAAGAAGTAGTCGCCGGCGGTCAGGTCGATGTCGTTGCCGCCGACCATCGTCAGGGTGCCGTAGCTGCCCGGCGCAAGCATCGCGTCCTCGGACGAGTTGAGAAACAGATCCGCGCCACCCGAGCTAAAGCTGTGCGGCGTCGGCAACGCCACGGGATGGTACGGCTGCGGCGAGGCGTTGACCGGCGCCATGTCGATCGTTCCGCCGACGAATGCCCCGGGAAGCAGGTGCAGCGATTTCCCGGGTCCGTAGATCAAGTCGCCGCCGACGGTCGACGAGAGCGTCGCGCCGCCGCCAGCCCGCAAACTCCCGCCGACGAGCCGGGTGATCGTGGCGGCTCCGCCCGCAGTCACGTCCCCGGTGACATCGTCGCTCAACACCACCGTGCCACCGGCGGTGACGCTGCCGGTAAGTTCGGTACGCATGAAGACGTCGCCGCCGGCGTGCACGTTACCGGTCATCCGCGAGAACGTGCCCATCATCACGTTGTCGCCGAACACGACGTCGCCCTGGATGCGCGGTCCCGACGAGTACGAATACAGGCTGCCGCCTCCGCGCAGCGAGCCGAAGTTGCCGCCCGAGAGGTACATGTCGCCGTTGGACCCCATCACGACGCCGGGATCTTCGAACGTGTTCACGCCACCGGAGAAGAACATCAGGTGGTCGGCAAAAATGCCATACGAGTTGATCGAGTCGGCCCGGCACGCGGGTGCCAGTCCAACCGCGGCGCAGGCAAGCGCCGCCAGCACGGAGTTCAGTATCGTCGTCGAGAAGCGCACCATCGAGTCGCATCCTCACAGGGTTCCGGTAGACGTGCCCGCGCGCGCTCTGAGCGCGCGGAGGCAGACAAAAGAGGAAGCAATTCTGAAACGGGGCAACGTGCAGATGGAAAGCGCAAGACGTTACGTCTCGCGATATTCCTAGTTGCCGGGGAGAATCATTAGGCGGACTGCCGATTTCGGTGGGTCACGCGTGAAAACACGCGACTGGCCAATATAGTCTGGCCGATTACCCCACGCAAGAAGTAGCGCCCGACCGCCCTAAATTACCCGACAAATGAAGCACTTGAGGTACTCGCCTTCCAGACACGTGACGGCCAGCGGATGGTCGGCTGCGGCCCCGCGCATTTCGAGCACCTGGATCTCGCGGCCCGTCTGCTCGGCCACGCCCAGCAGCATGAACAGGAAGTCCTCGCGGGTCACGTGCCCCGAGCAGCTGCACGTCACGAGAATGCCCCCGGGCTCGAGCACGTCGGCCGCCAGGCGATTCAGCCGATGGTAAGCCCGCAGCGCGTCGTCCACCGAGCTGCGGCGGCGGGCGAATTTGGGCGGATCGAGCACTACGGCCCCGAACCGCTCGCCCGAGGCGGCCAACGATTGCAGCACGTCGAAGCCGTCGCCCGCCTCGAAGTGGACGTTGCTCACGCCGTTGAGCTCGGCATTGGCCCGGGCCAGGGCCACGGCCTTGGCGCTGGTATCGAAGCCCAGCACTTCCCGCGCGCCGCCGTGCACCGCGGCGTTGAGGCTGAACGCTCCGCTGTAGCAGAACATGTCGAGCACGCGCCGCTTGCGAAAGTAGCCGGCGGCCACGCGGCGATTGTCGCGCTGGTCGAGATAGAACCCGGTCTTCTGTCCCTCGGCGAGGTCCACCCCGTAGCGCAAACCGTTCTCCTCGATGAACACGGGTCCCTCGGGGCCTTCGCCCCAGTAGAGTCCGTCGCGTAGCTCGATGCCCTCGGCGCGGGCCACGCCTTTCTCGGTGCGGATGAAGATGCCGCGCGGAGCGACCGCGTCGCGCAGGATCGCCACCAGCTCGTCGAGCCGCCGGGCCATGCCCAGGCCGGTCAGTTGCACGGCCAACCACTGGGCATAGCGATCGACGATCAGGCCGCTAAGCCCGTCGGCTTCGCTGTACACCAGCCGCGCCGCACCCTGCGGTGCATCCAGCGCGAGCGAGCTGCGCAAGGCCAGCGCCGTTTCGATCCGCTTGCGCCAAAGATTGTCGTCGAGCGCCTGCCCCACGTCCCAGGTATAGAGCCGGACGCGAATTCGGCTTTGGCTGTTGTAGAGTCCGCGGGCGATGAACTTGCCCGTGTCGGCCAACAGATCGACGACGTCGCCATCGGCCGCCGAGCCTTCGATCCGCGCGATCGCCGAATCGAGCACCCAGGGATGCCTGCCGTAAAAGGGGCGGGCCTTCCGCGGCTTGAGCACGGCCCGGGCCGCGGCGAATCCGGCCGCCGATTCCTGCGCGGCGGAGTCAATCGAAGAAGAAGCATCCGACATGGGGTCACTCGAAGAGGCAAACGAGAAGCGGCGCGGGCGAGCCATGAATCGGACACGGACCCCCGACGCCACGGAAAGCAACCACCCATCATCGGGCACGCGCGGCCTCCTGTAAACTCACGACGCGCGCACCCGGGGCGAAACGCCCGACCGATTGCGTGACAATCGGCGGCCATCTATTCTTGAAGCCGTGTCGAGCCGCCCGTAGGGCTCGCCGACGATCGTCCTTTCCGAACCCCCACGGAGCGTGCCATGACGCAAGGCCTGCTGATGTCGATGATGCTCCTCGTGGCGATGGCGGTCGTCTGCCGCTCGGCCGAGCCGCCGGTCAAGGACGTCGTGCTGGCCATCCACGGCGGGACCGCTGGCCCGAAAGAATCGCTCACGCCCGAGCGCGAGAAGGCCGTGCGGGCCGACATGAAGCGGGCCCTCGAGGCCGGATATGCCATTCTCGAGCGCGACGGCAAGGCACTCGACGCCGTCGAGGCGGCCATCCGCGTGATGGAAGACTCGCCCGAGTTCAATGCCGGCAAGGGAGCCGTGTTTACGCACGAGGGCCAGGTGGAGATGGACGCCTCGATCATGGAAGGCAACACCCGCGGCGCTGGAGCCGTGGCCAGCGTCACCGTGATCAAGAACCCCATCTCCGCCGCCCGGGCCGTGATGGAGAGAACCAAGCACGTGCTCCTCTCGGGTCGCGGGGCTGAGGTGTTTGCCACCAAGGAGGGACTGGAAACGGTCGATCCGGCCTACTTTTGGACCGAGCGCCGCTGGCAGCAGATCCAGAAAGTGTGGGAGCAGGAAAAGCAGCAGGCCGAATCGCTCGACCGGAAAAACAGTGCTGCGGTCGACCAAGAGCGCGAGCCCTGGGGCACGGTGGGCGCCATCGCGCTGGACAACGCCGGCGACCTGGCGGCCGGCACCTCGACCGGCGGCCGCTCGAACAAGATGTACGGCCGCGTGGGCGACTCGCCCATCATCGGCGCCGGCACCTTCGCCGAAAACGGCGTGTGTGCCGTCTCGGGCACCGGCGAAGGCGAGTACTTCATCCGCTTCGTGGCCGCCTACGACATCGCCGCGTTGATGAAGTACAAGAACCTGCCGGTCGAAAGCGCCGCCGCGGAGGTGGTGTTCGACAAGCTCAAGGCGGCCGGCGGCGAAGGCGGCGTGATCGCGCTGGACGCCGAAGGACGCTTTGCGGCGCCCTACAACACGCCCGGCATGTATCGCGGCTACGTCACCCGCGACGGCCAGATCGAAGTGCGTTTGTACGCCGACTAGACGCAATCGCGGAGTTCACGCGCATGGCCATCACGGCCGTCCACTACTTTCTGGTTCGCCAGATGTTCGAGCGGGGCATCTTGCCCCAGCACGGCGCGATTCTCGAAATCGGCGAAGCGAACATGTACGGCGACGTGCATGCCGAAACGATCAAGGAGGACATCGCCAAGTACGTCCCGGATGCGGCCCGCCGCGAGGCGCTGCTCAAGCAGCTCGCCACGGCCTTGGCCGACACGACCAAGTGGCGGTCGTTCCACGTGGCCAAGGTGTACTACGAGATGTTCTTCTCGCCCAGCGAGATGCAGGCCATCGATTTCTCGGGCACCGACGCCGCCCGCAAGCTCGACCTGAACCAGCCGATCGAGTTGGGACGTAGGTTCGAAGTGTGCTTCAACCACGGCACGGCCGAGCACATCTTCAACATCGCGCAGGTCTTCAGCACGATTCACAACCACACCGTACCCGGCGGGCTGATGATCCACGAAGACCCGTTCACCGGCTGGATCGAACACGGCTTCTACAACCTGCAGCCGACGTTGTTCTTCGACCTGGCCGACTTCAACGAGTACACGATCCTGGGCATGTTCATCGAAGACTTCACCGGCCGCAGCGTGACGCCGATCCACAGCCGCGAGGAAGTCTACAAGCTGGCCGACGCCAAACAGATTCCCGAAAACTCGTCGCTGTTCGTGGTGTTTCGCCGGGGCACCAACGACCATCCGTTTCGCGTGCCAATGCAGGGATACTACCGCCGGGCGCTGCCCGCCGAAGGCGTCGAGGCCTGGAAGAACCTGCGCTAGGGTCAATTGCTTGACGCCCGCGCGCGGCCCATTCAGAATCGGTGCATCACCTGCGGTCTGGCCAGGGTTGCGGCCGGCCGCGCTCGCTCTCTCTCGCTTGAGGTATCCACCGTCATGATGCTTGCGCTGGTTCGTCGTTGGTCCGTCGTGTGCGTTCTGTCCGTATTGCTTGCAGCGCCTGCGTGCGTCTACGGCGAAACCTGGGCCGAGAAGCTCGGCTATCCGTCCGACAAAGTCGTGCTCATGCTGCACGCCGACGACATCGGTATGTGCTACGAAGCCAACCAGGCGGCCAAAGACTACCTGAGCCAAGGCCACATCCAGTCGGCCGCCATGATGGTTCCCTGCCCGTGGTTCAACGAGATCGCCAATTGGTACAAGGAGCACCCCGAGCACGACATGGGCCTGCATCTGGCCATGAACGCCGAGTGGAAGTGGTATCGCTGGGGACCCGTGGCGGGCCGCGAGGCCGTGCCCGGCATGTGCGATCCCGACGGTTACCTGTGGCGCAGCCAGATTCAAACGGCCACGCACGCCAGCGGCGACGAGGTCGAAGCCGAAATCCGCGCCCAGATCGAGCGGGCCCTCTCGCGCGGCATTCGCCCAGGCCACATCGACACGCACATGGGCACGCTCTACGTGCGGATCGACTACACCAAGGCCTACCTCAAGCTGGCCGAGGAGTACCACATTCCGGCCATGGTCGTCGAGCAGACGCCGCGGGTGATCGCCAAGTTCAAGAAGCAGGGCTACCCCATCACCGAGGACTCGATCAAGGTGCTCGACGGCTACAAGCTGCCCAAGCTCGACGACTTCCACGCCGTGCCCGAGGGCAAGACCTACGAGGAAAAGAAGGAGAATTTCTTCGAGCTCGTGCGCTCGATGGAGCCGGGTCTCAACGAGATCATCTTCCATCCCTCGACCCTGACCGAAGGCCTCAAGCACATCACCGGCACCTGGCAGCAGCGTTCCTGGGAAGCCCAAATGTTCTCCGACCCGGCCGTGATGAAGTTCTTCGAGCGCGAAGGCATCGTGTTCACCAACTGGAAAGAGATCATGAAGCGGTTTGACGAGCGGAATCCGCAGTCAACGTCGCGAGCCCTAGACGATGACGATAACCCAGATTCCAAGGACTAAGGCACTGCGAGTCGCCAACGATCAAAGAATCGACTGACATGGAGGTAATCACTGCCTACAATAAGAGTCGCCCGGTGCGTTGAACGCACACTCGGAACTTTGAAGGAGATAGACGGAGGCTTTCCACGCTTAAGTTGCCGTATTCTCATCTTTATTTGGAATAGGCGTCAGCCATGTCCGAGAAGATTCGCGTGCAATGTCCTCATTGCAGCAAGGCGCTGTTAGTATCTTCATCGTTGGTCGGTCGAACTGGAAAGTGCCCTGCGTGCAAGAACTCGCTCACAATTCAACAAACACCGGCGAAAGGTCCCGCGACTGCCAAGCGGATGCCACCGACACCGCCGCCTCCCGCTCCGCCACGCCAATCCGGCGATGCCCATCGAGTGCCCACTGATCGCCCGCAACCGGCAATTGATGTGCAGCTTGCGCAACAGCCTTCTCACCGTCAGGAATTCACGGAAGACAAGCGGCGAATTCTGGTTGCCGTTTCGCCTGCTCCTGACAAGTATGCGCTTGTCCAGCCTTATCTCATGCAATACGAGGAGCCCGTTGCGATCGCTGTCCAACGGCAATTTCCGTTTTCTGTGTTCTCCGATATTGTCTTGCTATCAACGCATCGCTTGATGATTTTCAAGCGTTTCTTTAGCAAGATCGACATGTTCGATGTCAACTATGTTGACTTTCACAATGTGACGATCAAGCAAGGGTTCTTTACGAGCACGCTCACCATTTCGACTGATGACGGGCGCGTCTGCTCCGTCTTGCGACTGATAACCAATCAAGCGCTCAACGTCTATCGCCTCTGTCAGGATATCGAAACTAAGGCCCGTATGGCTCGTCGGCAGTTCCAGCTCGAAGAGAATCGATCGCGCACTACAACAATGCAAGTGAACAACTTGGTCGCAGCTCCTGACTCATTCCCGCAGACTCAACGACAAGACCCGCTTGTACCGCATCGGGACATTTCGAGTGTCGGAGACGAAGAGCGGAACCCGTACCGCCTCGGCGAATAGTTCAGGCTGGCGTTTAGCCGGGGCTTAGAAAGGCGCCTATGCGATTCCTTAGCGCCCTATTCTTGTTCTTGTTTCTCGCCGCCTGGAACCTCGTATTGGCGGCGCCATTTGCCCGCGCGGCTGAGCAACAGCGGCCCAACATCGTGTGGATCTTTGTCGACGATATGTCGGCGAACTTCTCGTGCTACGGCGAGTCGGCGATTGAAACGCCGCACGTCGATCGGATGGCACGCGAGGGGACGAAGTTCACGCGGGCCTTCGTCACGGCTCCAGTCTGCTCGCCGTGCCGGTCGGCGCTGATCACCGGCTGCTACCAGACCACGATCGGATCGCACCACCATCGCAGCGGCCGCGGCAAGCTGAAGATCCATCTGCCCGGCGAAGTGGTGCCCGTGCCGAAGCTGTTCCAGGACGCCGGCTACTACACCTGCATCAGCGGACCGCTTTCCGACAAGAAGTCGAAGCGGCTGGGCAAGACCGACTACAACTTCGAGTGGGACCCAAGCATTTACGACGGGGCCGACTGGTCGGGCCGCGCGCCCGGGCAACCGTTCTTTCTGCAAGTCGAGCTGCACGGTGGCAAGTACCGCGGCTCGAGCGAGCGGCAATACGACGCCTGGGCCCAGCGCGTGTCTCGCGAACTGGGTTCGACCGTCTCGAGCGAAGAAGTCGTGCTGCCGCCGTATTACCCACGCGATCCGGCGCTGGTCGAGGATTGGGCCCGCTACCTGGATAGCGTGCGCTATACCGACAAGGAGGTGGGCGACGTCCTCGCGCGTTTGAGCGACGAGGGCATCCTGGACAACACGGTCGTGATCTTTCTCACCGACCACGGCATCAGCCACGCCCGCGGCAAGCAGTTTCTGTACGACGAAGGCATCCACGTGCCGCTGGTCATGCGCGGACCGGGGATTGCCGCCGGGAAAGTGCGGGGCGATCTGGTCGAGCATATCGACGTGACGGCCACGTCGTTGGCGCTGGCCGGCATCGACGTGCCCGATTGGATGCAGGGCCGCAACCTGTTGGCCGCCGACTACCAGCCGCGCGAGGCCGTCTTCGCGGCGCGGGATCGCTGCGACGAAACAGTCGAGCACATTCGTGCCGTACGCACGAAGCGCTACAAGTACATTCGCAACTACCTGCACCAGCGGCCGCACCTGCAGCCCAACGCCTACAAAGACGGCAAGCTGATCATCCAGCGGTTACGCGCGCTGCACGCCGCGGGGCAGCTCAACGACCTGCAACAGCGGCTGCTGTTTTCGCCCACGCGTCCGCCCGAGGAGCTGTACGATCTCGAGGCCGACCCGCACGAGCTGGTGAACCTGGCCGACGACCCGGCGCACCGCGAGACGCTGGAAATAATGCGCACCCGTCTTTCCGAATGGGAACGTGAAACCGGCGATATCGGACGCCAGCCCGAGCCGGAGGCGATGTACGACAGCGACATGGCCGTCTACCTCTCGAAACGCAAAGGCTCAGACAAACCGAGCCAGACGGAAAACAACATCGCCCTGATGAAGCGCTGGGCCCGGGAAGGGAAATAGCGCGGTCGGCGTGCCGAACTGGGGCGGCAAGCGACGGCGCCAGCGAACGTAAAGGGCGTTTGCTATTCGATTTGCGGCGCGCGATCAACGATCGCCAGGCCTGCCACGCCGTGCCCATGGCTCATAACCGGCCCAATTCGGACGAAATATTGTGAAAAAACAGTGATTAGTCTGGTTTTTCCTTGTCTACGGGTGCCGTCGTCGCAATAATCAAGCTCAAGCCACTGGCAACCCCCGGCTGAATCAACGACGACGGAAAACGGACCAAGGACGGGGGGGTTCCGAGGCAAATCGACATGCTATTCGCAGCGCCCATGAAACGCAGCCTCTTCCTCACCGCATTGGCCCTCGGCACCAGCCTGTGCCTGGCCACTTCGGTACGGGCCGACACGATCGACGATCTGCTGGCCGGAAAGCCGGTCTCGGTCGAAATCGACACACCGTCGGCGGCTGCCCCCAAGAGTTCAGTGGAAGACCGGGTCGTGGTCTCACGACCGGAAGCCGCCGGGCAACAGCCGGCGCCGTGGGAGGTGGGCATCACGCATCCGCCTGCCAGCGAATTGAAGTCGCAGCGCTACGTGCCGGATGAGGAGGCTCAGCCCATCATGGTTCCCGAGCCTGCCGCTTTCGGCCTGGCGGGCTTGGCGCTGGTGTACTTCCTGATTTTCTTCCGCCGCCGACATCTGGTGTAGCCGCGATCGTTCGGCTGCTTTCTGTCGCTGCTGGCCTCACAGAACCGCTGCCGACACTCAGTTAGGCATACGGTTTGCTTTCATTTTACCGTAGTATTCAAAAAGCAGTGCGTTCGCTGTCGAACTGCCTAATAGTTCGACAGGGATATGCTATATTGCTAGGCAACCGTGCTGCGCCGGCCGATTGGAATTGCCCCACTTGGCTTGCCCGGGCAGGATGATCACATGGTGAAGTTCGACAGCTACGAAACGACTGGTTTTTTCGACGAGATGTTCGATGCCGAGGGCACGCCTCGGCCCTCGTCTCAAATGCTCGCCCAAAAGCTGATGTCGCTTTCCGACGGCGAGTTGCAGCGTCGGCAAAAGGCCGCCGACTTGGCCCTGTTGAACATGGGCATCACGTTCAACGTGTACGGCCACGAGGCCGGCACCGAGAAGGTGTGGCCCTTCGACATCGTGCCCCGCATTCTCGAGGCCCGCGAATGGCATCGCATCGAGAGCGGGCTGAAGCAGCGGATTCGCGCGCTGAACCTGTTCATCGACGACGTCTATCACGACCGCAAGATCATTCACGACGGCGTGATCCCCGACTGGCTGATCGACTCGGGCAAGAACATGCTGGGCCGCTGCGCGGGCCTGGACCCGCCGCACGGCATCTGGTGCCACATCACCGGCACCGATCTGGTGCGCGACGGCAAGGGCGACGTCTACGTCCTGGAAGACAACCTGCGCTGCCCCTCGGGCGTCTCCTACGTGCTTGAAAACCGCGAGGTGATGAAGCGGACGTTCCCGCAGATCTTCGAGGGCCTCTCGATCCAGCCGGTGGAAGACTATCCGGAACAGTTGCTGCGGATGCTGCAACATATTGCTCCGCCCGCGGTGGGTGATCCGAACGTGGTGGTGATGACCCCCGGCATCTACAACTCGGCGTATTTCGAGCACTGTTTCCTGGCCCAACAGATGGGCGTGGAGCTGGTGCAGGGATCGGACCTGGTCGTCTCCGACGGCTACGTGCTGATGCGCACCACCGGCGGTTTCGAGCGCGTCGACGTGATCTACCGCCGCATCGACGATGACTTTCTCGACCCGCACACCTTCCGGCCCGATTCCACCCTCGGGGTGCCGGGACTGATCGACGTGTACCGCGCGGGCCGCGTGGCGCTAGCCAACGCTCCGGGCACGGGCATCGCGGACGATAAGGCCGTGTACGCCTACGTGCCGCAGATGATCAAGTACTATCTGAACGAGGAAATGATCCTGCCCAACGTGCCCACCTTCGTTTGCGGCGATCCGAAGCAATGCGACCACGTGCTGGCCAACATCCAGAACCTGGTGATCAAGCCGGCCAACGAGTCGGGCGGCTACGGCATCCTGCTGGGTCCGAAGGCCTCCGGTGAAGAGCACGCCAAATACCGCGAGCTGATTCGCGCCAACCCGCGCAACTACGTCGCCCAGCCGATGCTCTCGCTTTCACAGGTTCCCACGGTCGTGCAGGATCGCCTCGAGGGGCGGCACGTCGACCTGCGGCCGTATATTCTGTACGGCAAGGATATCTACGTCTTGCCCGGCGGACTGACGCGGGTCGCCCTGCGGAAAGGTTCGCTCGTGGTCAATTCGTCGCAAGGAGGCGGCAGCAAGGATACCTGGGTGCTCAACAACGGCTGTCACAACTAAGCGGCGCAGGTAAATGCTCAGTCGTACCGCGGACTCGATCTTTTGGATGAGCCGGTATATCGAACGCGCCGAAAACGTCGCGCGGTTCATCGACGTCAACATGCAGTTGGCCATGGATGTGGGCGGCGGCGGCCCGCGCGATCAATGGGCTCCGCTGGTCGTCACCACCGGCGACGACGAGCTGTACACCGAGCTCTACGGCGAGCCCGACCAGCAGAAGGCGATCGAGTTTCTCACCTTCGACGTTCGCAATCCCAACTCGATTCTCTCGTGCCTGATGCATGCCCGCGAAAACGCGCGCACCGTGCGCGAGATGATCTCCTCGGCCATGTGGGAGGAGCTCAACAAGTTCTACCTGATGGTCCGCTCGGCCAAGTCGAATCCCAATGTGTGGGACTCGGCCTACGAGTTCTTTCACGAAGTGAAGCTGGCCAGCCACCTGCTGGAAGGCATTACCGTGGCCACGATGTCGCACGGCGAAGCCTGGCACTTTGCCCGCATGGGCCGGCTGTTGGAGCGGGCCGATAAGACCTCGCGGATTCTGGACGTCAAATACTACGTGCTGCTGCCCACGGTCGACGAAGTGGGTACCCCGCTCGATACGGTGCAGTGGTCGGCGCTGTTGGAATCGGCCAGCGCCCTGGAGATGTATCGCAAACGGTTTGGGAGGATTATGCCGACCCACGTGGCCGACTTTCTGATCCTCGATCGCGAGTTTCCTCGGGCGATGCATTTTTGTCTGATCAAAGCCGAAGATTCCTTACTAGCGATCACGGGAGTGCAAAAGGGACATTTTCACTCGACGGCCGAGAAGCGGTTAGGACGTTTGCGCAGCCAGCTCGACTACACGCAGATCGGCGAGATCATCGAGCAGGGCATGCACGAATTCATCGATGCCTTTCAGGTACAATTGAATCTAGTGGGGGAAGCGATCCACGAGACGTTTTTCGCCATGCGGCCCGTGGGACAATCGCAGGCGGCGTTCCAACAATAGGCCGCCCCGCGGTTCGCGCCGCGACCTGTCGGGGCGCGCCGCGAACGATCCCTGAAAGCGTGACACCGGGACGGAACCTTTCCCGCTACCTACACTTCCGCGAACTCCCTGGGATGAACCCGACCCAACTCGCCCGCGGCCCACTGCCGGCGGATAGTCTTCTGGGGCAGTACAAGCCGCCGGCCGGCGTCTACGACGAGCTGGTCGAGTCCGACGGCACGCTGCGCCCCCAGTGGCGCGAGTTTCTTTCCTTGCTCGACGGTCTCGGCGGCAGCGAACTCGAACGCCGCTGGGACCAGGCCCGCCGCTTGATCCACGAGAACGGCATCACCTACAACGTCCACGGCGACCCGCAGGGGCGCGACCGCCGCTGGGAGCTCGACGCGCTGCCGCTGGTGCTGGCCCATTCCGAGTGGTCGCAGCTCGCCTCGGGCCTCGAGCAGCGGGCTCGCCTGCTCAACGCGATCCTGGCCGATTTGTACGGTCCGCAGCAGTTGCTGGCCGAAGGCCTGCTGCCGGCGGAGCTGGTCTTCGCCCACCCCGGCTTCCTGCGGCCCTGCCACGGCTACAACGTGCCCGAGGATTGCCACCTGCACTTGTACGCGGCGCACCTGGCCCGTTCGCCGGAAGGCAACTGGTGGGTCGTGGCCGATCGCTCGCAAGCCGCCGTGGGTCCCGGCTACGCGGTCGAGAACCGCATCGTCATCTCGCGGATGCTGCCGCACATCTTTCACCACTGCCGCGTGCAGCGGCTGGCAGGCTTTTTCATCGCGCTGCGCGAACAGTTGGGAGAGCTGGCGCGCCGGCATCGCGAGCAGCCGCAGATCGTGCTGCTGAGCCCCGGCCCCAGCAGCATGACCTACTTCGAGGACGCCTACCTCTCGCGCTACCTGGGCTACACGCTGGTCGAAGGCGAAGACCTCACGGTGCGCGACAACCGCGTGTTCCTCAAGACACTGGGCGGACTGATGTCGGTCGACGCCGTGCTGCGCCGCGTGATGGACGACGATTGCGATCCGCTCGAGCTGAACACGAGGTCTCGGGTGGGCGTGCCGGGCCTGGTGCATGCGGCCCGCAGCGGCAACGTCGTGGTGGCCAACGCCCTGGGCAGCGGCCTGGTCGAGGCGCCGGCGCTGATGGCCTTTCTGCCGGAAATCTGCCGGCGGCTGCTGGGCGAAGAACTGCGCGTGCCGAGCGTGCGCACCTGGTGGTGCGGCGACGAGTCGTCACGCCGCTTCGTGCTTTCCAACCTCGAACGGCTGGTCGTGGGCCCTGCGTTCTTGAGCCACACGCACCGCCCCGTGCACGCCGCCACGCTCGACCGAGCCGAGCGCCAGCAACTGGCCGCCGAAATCGAGGCCACGCCCGGCCGCTTCGTTGCCCAGGAGCTCGTCGTCCGCTCGACCGCGCCGGTCTGGAACGATGCGGCTCTCCACCCCGGACATATCGCGCTGCGGGCCTTCGTCGTGGCATCGGAAGACTCCTATCAACTGATGCCCGGCGCGTTGGCCCACGTCAGTTCTTCGGCGTCGAACCTGGGCGAATCGCTGTTTGTCGGCCACGGCAGCAAGGACGTCTGGGTGCTGTCCGACGGTCCGGTGGCGCCGGTGACGCTGTTGCAACCGCCGGGCACGCCGCTGGCTCCGCGCCGCAGCGGCGTCGACCTGCCCAGCCGCGTGGCCGACAACCTGTTCTGGCTCGGCCGCCACGTTGAGCGGGCCGAAGGCACCGCGCGTTTGCTGCGCAGCGTCTTCTCGCGCCTGATCAGCGAAGCGGCGCCGGGCACGATGGGCGAATTGGCGCTGCTGTATCGAGCGCTGTGCGGTCCCCTCTCACCGCCCGAGGGCGAAGTGGCCGGCGAGGGCACCGTCTCGACGATGGAACTGCTGGTGATGGAGTTTCTTTACGACGAGCATCAGCCCGGCAGCCTGCAGTCGATCCTTTCGGGACTGGGCCGCGTGGCCAAGGTCGTGCGCGACCGCATCTCGCTCGACTCCTGGCGGATCCTGATGCGCGTCGACGACGACTTCCGGCCCAAGGCCGGCGCCGTCTCGCCGGCCGACGTGCTAGCCATGCTCAACCAGATGATCCTCAACTTCTCGGCCTTTGCCGGCGTGGCCACCGAGAACATGACCCGCGGCCCCGGCTGGCAGTTCCTCGAGTTGGGGCGTCGCATTGAGCGGGCCCTGATCCTGATCGGCGTGCTGCGCAGCACGTTGTATCACGTCAGCTCGAGCGAAAGCGCCGTGCTCGAGGCGTTGCTCGAAATCGCCGACAGCTCGATGACCTATCGCAATCGCTATGCCACGAACCTGCAACTGGCGCCCGTGCTCGACCTGCTGCTGACCGACGAGACCAACCCCCGGGCGATCGCCTTCCAGTTGGCGGCGCTGACCGGCCACGTCGAGCGGCTACCGCGTTCGCCGGGCGAGCCGCTGTTGAGCGACGAACAGCGCCTGGTGCTGGCCGTGCTGTCGGCGGTGCGGCTGGCCGACGTGCAGAAGCTGGCCGAGGCCGACGAGCACGGCGTGCGCCACGAGTTGGACGCTCTGCTGCAAGGCGGGGCCTCCAAGCTGCGCGAACTGGCCAGCGCCGTGTCGCACAAGTACCTGGTTCACGCGGGACCGGCTCACCAGTTGACCGAAATCCGGCTGGGCTGAGGGGCCCTCCCGTCGGACGACCCCTCTGGCATCTCGAGGCCGCAACAGGGTAGTCTTTGACGCATGCGATACGCCTTTGTGCACACGACGCACTACTCGTACAGCGACGCGGTACCGCTGTGCCAGAACCAGGTGCACCTCAAACCGCGCGACAGCGACCGGCAGATCTGTCACGCGCACGAACTGGCGATCAGCCCGGTGCCCTTCAAGGTGGACGAGAGCCGAGACTTCTTCGGCAACCCGATCCATTTCTTCACGCTGCAAGACCGGCATGAACTGCTGTCGATCACTTCCCGCGGGGAAGTCGAGCTGCGCGAGTTGCCTTCCGCTGCGCCCGACGACACCGGGCCCTGGGAAAAAGTGGTCGGCCTCCCCGACGGTCCCGACGGCATGCCGCTCGACGTGCGTCAGTTCGTCTACGATTCGCCGCACGTGGCTTTGTCGTCCGAGCTGGCCGACTACACGCGCGAGTCGTTTCCGCCGGATCGGCCGTGGCTGGCCGGCGTGCTGGAGCTGATGTCGCGCATTCACCAGGACTTTGCCTACGACCCGACGGCCACGAACATCAGCACGCCCTTGGAAACCGTGTTGGTGCTGCGGCGGGGCGTTTGCCAGGACTTCGCCCACCTGCAATTGGGCTGCCTACGGTCGCTGGGACTGCCGGCCCGCTACGTCAGCGGCTACTTGCGTACGACGCCGCCAGCCGGGCAGCCGCGGCTGATCGGCGCCGACGCCTCGCACGCCTGGGTCTCGGCCTGGTGTCCCGAGTTCGGCTGGATCGACTTCGATCCCACCAACGACGTCGTTCCTTCGCAGGGCCACATCACCGTGGCCTGGGGCCGCGACTACAGCGACGTGTGTCCCATCAACGGCGTGTTTATCGGCGGCGGCGAACACAGCATGAAGGTCGCCGTGGACGTTGAGCCCATCCCTTCCTGAAACGAGGCCGCTTGCCCCCGGCATGAACACCTCCGCCCCACAACGCGGCGCCCGGGTCGTGCTGGTCACCGGGGCGTCCTCCGGAATCGGCCAGGCCTGCGCCCTGCACCTGGCCGAGCGCGGATTTCGCGTCTTCGGCACCAGCCGGCAGGTGTCCGGCGAAGCGGAGGGACCGCTGGAGCGAGTCCCGATGGACGTCGACGACGACGCCTCGGTCGATTCGGGCGTCGCCGCCGTACTGGAAAAGGCCGGGCGGCTCGACGCGGTGATCAACAACGCCGGCTATTCGCTGGCCGGTCCCGTGGAAGACACGACCATCGCCGAGGCCAAAGCCCAGTTGGAAACGAACTTTTTCGGCGTGTTGCGCGTGTGCCGGGCCGTGCTCCCCACGATGCGCGAGCAGCGGCACGGCTACATTATCAATATCAGCTCGCTGGCCGGCGTGTTCGGGCTGCCGTTTGCTGGCCTGTACAGCGCGAGCAAGTTCGCGTTGGAAGGCATGAGCGAGAGCCTGCGGTTCGAAACCCGCCCGCACGGCATTCATGTGGTGCTGGTGCAGCCGGGCGATTTTCGTACGCGCATCACCCAGCGTCGGCGGATCGCCGGAGCAGGGCACGTCAGCGAAGCCTACCGCGCGATGTTTGCGCGGTTCCACGCCCGGCAGGAGCGCGACGAGGCAGGTGCCCCCACGCCGGAACCCATCGCCCGGCTGGTGGAGCGCATTTTGAATCATCCGCGCCCGCGGCTGCGCTATCCGATCGGGCTGGCCAGCCAGCGAATCGTCGTGCCGCTGAAAAGCTACTTGCCCCAGCGCGTTTTCGAGTGGCTCTCCTGGAAGCTGCTCGGCTAGGAGCGCCAAGGCGCAGCGCCGACGAGTTGTGTGTGCCCGCGCCGTGCGAACATACACCCCCATCGGAAGGAGCCTGTGCTTGTATCGATAATGATTATTGATATACTCGAAAGTCGGCGCGCTTCGAGTGGAAAGTCGCGTGGTTCCTGAGTCAGTCGAGTCCGTTCATGGAAACCAAGCCTGCATTGGCGGAACTGGTCGGGACGTTCCTCCTCGTCCTGATCGGTGCAGGAGCGGCAACCCAGATGGAATCCGGCGGGCTGGTCGGCGTGGCCCTGGCTCACGGATTGGCACTGGTGACGATCGTGTACGCCTGGGGAGGCATCTCCGGGGCGCACGTCAATCCGGCCGTCACGTTCGGCGTGGTCATCAGCGGACGTATGGAGTGGCCCAAGGCCGTCACTTACTGGGTCGCGCAGTTCCTGGGGGCACTGGCAGCCGCCTACCTGTTGCAGTGGCTGGTCGGCATCGACTCGAGCCTGGGCGCGACCGTGGGGCGATTGACGCCGCTGTCGTCCGAATCCATGTTGCGCATGCCCGACGCCGCGCCCGACGCCGTGAAAGTGATCGTGCTGGAAGCTATCCTGACGTTTTTCCTGGTGACCGCCGTGTTTGCCTCGGGCGTCGCGGGACGCAGCGGCAACCTCGCGGGGCTCGCCATCGGGCTGGTGCTGGCCGCGGGCATTCTGGCCGGCGGACCGCTGACCGGCGGCAGCATGAACCCGGCCCGCACGCTTGGCCCGGCCGCCGCGACCGGCGAGCTCGGCTACGTGTGGATGTATTTCGTGGGTCCGCTGGTGGGCGGAACCGCGGCAGCGTTTTTGTACGACAAGTTCTTTTTGCCGGCTGCCGAGTTGACGCCTCCTGTCGAGGCGGCGGCGCGGCACGGCAATCCAAGGAGATAAACCCACTATGACCCATGCACCGAAATGGCTCACGGCGCTGGCCCTGCTGGCCGCCGTGACGATCGTGGCGGTCGGCTGTGCCGACACGCGAAAGAAGGACATGGCCGGCAACGCCACAGATGGCGTGGGCGACACCACCGCGGTGGACGAAGACATGCCCGCCGAGGACGAGCCGCAAGAGGAGCCCAGCGAAGAAGCGTCGGCCGAATCGGCCGCGGCGGACAAGAAGGAAATGCCGGCCGAGACCAAACCGGCGCCGGCCGAGCCGAAAGAAGAACCCACGGACGAGCCCGCAGAGAAGCCGGCCGAAGAGCCTAAGAAAGAACCCGAAGACAAGCCGGCCGAGAAAGCCACCGCCGACAAGCAAGATGACAGCGGCGAAGAAGACAGCGGCAAAGTGATGCTCGGTTCCGATGAGCTGTTCGCCGGCATTCCCGGCGAAGGCGCGCTGACCGAGGAAGACATCGCCGTCTGGCTGAGCGATCCCAAGAACCACGAGCCGCTCGATTTCGAACTCCCCTTCGGTCTGGCCAAAGGCGCCGGACAGGTCAAGGGCGTCGACAAGAACCCGCTGACCCGGGCCAAGATCGAATTGGGCCGCCAGCTCTACTTCGATCCGCGGCTGTCGGCCGACATGACGATCAGTTGCGCAAGCTGCCACGATCCGGACGAGGGCTTTGCCCGGCAACACCAGTTCGGCATCGGCATCAAGGACCAGCAGGGCGGCCGCAACTCGCCGGTCAGCTACAACCGCATCTTTAGCGACGAGCAGTTCTGGGACGGCCGCGCCGGCTCGCTCGAAGAGCAGGCCGTCGGCCCGATCGCCAATCCGATCGAAATGGGCAACACGCACGACGCCTGCATCGAATGCTTGAAGGCCATTCCCGGCTACAAGATGCAGTTCGACGAGATCTTCGGCCGCATGGACATCGACGCGGTGGGCGAAGCGATCGCGTCGTTCGAACGCGCCGTGGTCACGCAGCCCGCGCCGTTCGACTACTACGAGGCGCTCAAGCCGTTTGAGAATCTCGATCCCGCCGACATCGAGGACGACGAAGAGCTCAAGGCCCGCTACGACGAGCTGACCGCCGGAGCGAAGGAGCATCCGATGAGCGAGAGCGCGAAGCGCGGCTTCGAACTGTTCTTCTCGGACAAGGCTAGTTGCTCGGCTTGCCACGTGGGAGCCAACCTGACCGACGAGAAGTATCACAATCTCGGCGTGGGCATGGATGCCGAAGAACCCGACCTCGGACGCCACGTGGTCACCGAGGAAGAGCAGCACCGGGGCGCCTTCAAGACGCCCACGATCCGCAACGTGGCCAAGAGCGCGCCCTACATGCACGACGGCAGCCAGAAGACCCTCGAAGAGGTCGTCGAATGGTACGCCAAGGGCGGTCACCCCAATCCGCACCTGAGCGACAAGATCAAGAAGCTCGATCTGTCGGACCAGGACAAGAAGGACCTGGTCGAGTTCATGGTGCAGGGTTGCTCCAGCGGTTTTCCGAAGATCAATCGCGAGCGGCTGCCGCAATAGGTCGCCTTGCGAAAGACGTGACCCGAAGAGCGCGCCACCGGTCGTCCACGCGGCCGGTGGCTTTTTTTTCAGCTCGCAGGCGTTGGTTCGCCTTCTCCCGCGCGGGTGTGCCTTGTTGGAAAAGGGGTCGCACCCTACGATTGAAGGTAGTCCCTCACCACTTCGGCGCTTAGCCCGAGAATCTTCCCTACTTATGTCTCCCAACGAAGACGAGCTCTATCAGGAGCACATCCTCGATCATTACGAAGATCCGTTTCACCGCGGGAAGTGTCCGCGCCCGACGCACGCGCACGAGGACGAAAACCCGCTCTGCGGCGACGTCGTGCGGATCGAACTGGCGATGGAGTCCGACGGCACGATCCGCGACGCCTATTTCGACGGCGACGGCTGCTGCATCAGCCAGGCTTCGGCCTCGATGCTGGTCGAGCGGATTCACGGCCGCCCGGCCGAAGAAGTGAAGAACTTCTCGGCCAACGACATGCTCGAGTTGTTCGGCGCCAAGCTGACGCCCAACCGCCAGAAGTGCTGCCTGCTGCCGTGGCGGGCGCTGCAGTCGGCAATGTATTCCCCCGTCGGTGCCGAAGACACGGACGACAAGTCCTGAAGGATTCCCATGTTGACCGATAAGGTCGCGAGCCTCGACGTCGAACGCATTCGCGCCGACTTCCCGATTCTGGCAAGCACGCTGCATGCCGCCGACGACCGCCCGGGCGTCCCGCTGGTCTACCTCGACAATGCCGCCTCGACGCAACGGCCGCGGCAGGTCATCCAGTCGATCGTCGACACCTACGAGAAGCACTACGCCAACGTGCATCGCGGCATCCATTGGCTCAGCGATCAGTCGACCGATCTCTACGAAGAATCCCGCAACAAGGTGCGCGCTTTTGTCAACGCCGACGACTCGGGCGAGGTCCTTTTCACGCGGGGCACGACCGAGAGCATTAACCTCGTGGCCCGCAGTTGGTGCGACGCGAACCTGCGTGCCGGCGACGAAATCCTGCTCACCGAGATGGAGCACCATTCGAACATCGTCCCCTGGCAGCAGGCCGCCGAGCGAACCGGCGCCGTGGTACGTTTTCTGCCGATCACCGACGACGGCCGACTCGATCTCGACGTGCTCGACCAGTTCCTCACCGAGCGCACGCGCGTCTTCGCCGTGGCGGCCATCTCCAACGTGTTGGGCACGATCAATCCGCTGGAGACCTTGATCGCCCGGGCGCACGCCGCCGGCGCGCTGGTGCTGGTCGATGCGGCTCAAAGCGTGCCGCACCAGCCGACCGACGTCTCCGCGCTCGGCGCCGACTTCGTGGCCTTCTCGGGCCACAAGATGCTGGGGCCCAGCGGCGTGGGCGTGCTCTACGCGCGGCGCGACCTGCTCGACGCGATGCCGCCTTTCCTGGGCGGCGGAAGCATGATCCGCAAGGTCACCACTTCGGGCTTCGAGCCGGCCGACCTGCCGTCGAAATTCGAAGCCGGCACGCCGCCGATCGTCTCGGCCATCGCCTTGGGTGCCGCCATCGACTACCTGCAAGGGCAGGGAATGGAAGCCATCCAGCAACACGAGCACCGGCTGTGCGTGCTCGCTCACGAAGTGCTCGACTCCGTCGGCGGCGTGCAGCGGCTCGGCCCTTCGCCCGGGGACAAGTGCGGCATCGTCAGCTTCAAACTCGACCGCGTGCATGCCCACGACGTCGCGCAGATTCTCGACCGGCAGGGCATCGCCGTACGGGCCGGCCACCACTGCGCGATGCCGCTGCACAAGCGGCTGCGCGTGGCCGCCAGCACCCGGGCCAGCTTCTATCTCTACAACACGCCGCACGAAGTCGAGCAACTCGGCCGGGCGCTTGAAGCAGCCAAGAGCATCTTCCGCCGCAAGTCTTAGGAAGGTCTCGCGTGGCTCGGGTGCCGTGCTCGCGCCTCGCGAGCATGCCTTTGCGGCGTTCTCGCCCTTAGCGCCGCCAGGCCAGCCAGGTTTGAAACAGCCGGGCCACGCGGGGCGTCAGGCGGGTTCTCTGATACTGATCGGCGATGTGCTTGAGCACCTCGACCTGCGTCGGGTAGCAATGGATCGTGCCGGCCAGGTGCGAGAGCGAAAGCTTGCGGTCCAAAGCGAGGGTCAATTCGCCGATCATCTCCCCGGCCTGCGCGGCCACGATCGTGCCGCCCACGATCCGCCCGCTGCCCTTGCGCGTATGCACGACGCCGAAACCGGCAGTCTCGCCGTCGAGAATCGCACGATCGACGTCGGCCAGTTCCACCCGGTAGCTGTCGATCGCCACGTGCTGCCGCTCGGCCTCGGCAGGTGTCAGCCCCACGTGCGCCAGTTGAGGATCGGTGAACGTGGTGCGCGGGATGTTCAGCTTGCTGAATCGTTTGCGCCCCATGAAGAGGGCATTCTGCAGCACGAGCCGGGACATGGCGTCGGCCGCGTGCGTAAAGCGGACCGGCGTACACACGTCGCCCGCGGCATAGATGCGGCGGTTCGTGGTCTGCAAGAAATCGTTGACGATCACGCCGCCGTCGTTGACTTGCACTTCGGCGGCCGGCAGTGCGAGCCCGTCGACGACCGGCCTCCGCCCGATGGCCACGAGAATCTCGTCGCCGATGAGCACTTCCTGCTGGCTGCCGCGAGCGATGACCAGCGATTTGCCTGCCCCCAAGCGCTCGGCGCGCTGGGCCGTCCAACCCAGGTGCAGGTGAATGCCCTCATCGGCCAGGGTCTGGCGCACCACTTCGGCGGCCGAGGGATCCTCCTTCGGCAGCAGCCGGTCGACGTCGTTGACCAGGTGCACTTCACTCCCCAAGCGCCCGAAGGCCTGGGCCAGTTCGCAGCCGATGGGGCCCGCCCCCAGTACGATCAGCGTGCGCGGACGCTCGGCGAGCGCGAAGACGGTTTCATTTGTCAGGTAGCCCAACTCGGCCAGGCCGGGGACGTTGGGCTCGACGGGTCGTGTGCCGGTTGCCACCACGGCGCGGCGAAACTCGAGCCGCGCTGCGTCGACCTCCAGGCTCGTCGGCGAGATGAAGCGGGCTTCGCCGAGAAACACGTCGACGCCCAGCGATTTGAGCCGCGCGGCCGAGTCGTGATGGCTGATCTGCGAACGCAGCTTGCGCATCCGCTCCATCACGGCCGCGAAATCGATCGCGCCGCGAGCCGCTGTCGCGTACCCGAAATCGCCGGCCAGGGTCACGGCGTGCGCAGCATGCGCACCGCGCAGAAAGGCCTTGCTGGGCACGCAGCCGAAGTTGAGGCAATCGCCTCCCAACAGCCGCCGCTCGACCAGCGCCACCTTGGCCCCAAGCCCCGCGGCCCCCACCGCGGCCACGAGTCCGGCCGTGCCGCCGCCGATGGCCACCAGGTTGTAGCGGCCGTCCGGAGTAGGATTCACCCAGTCGCCCGGGTACGCCTGGGCCAGCAGTTCCTGGTCGTGCGCGTCGCCCGGCGTGAGTTTCATGGAGCGTCCTTGGCTGAAGCCGCTTGCACGAAAGCGCCACTCGATCGAGAGCGAGACGCTCTTCCGTACCGCGCTCTAAACATAGCACGGATCGGCTCGGGCCAAAGAGGTGCCGCGGCTAGGAGCCGATTTCGCGCGGGGGGCTCTCGATCACCTTCACGTCGATGATCTCGTCCCGAGCCGACGATCGACCGCCGGCAGCGCTGTCGAACGTATGCACCTGGCCGTTGTAGCTGGTCATGATGCGCGCTCGAATTCGTCCCCGGGCCACCGACTTGAGCCAGGACCGCGACGGCGGGAACAACAGCAACAGCGCCACCACGTCGCTGAGGAACCCGGGAAGAATCAGCAGCACGGCGGCGAGCGAGACCAGCACACCGTCGATCATGGCGTCGCCGGGCATGCGGCCGGCGCTGACCTCATTCGAAATGCGCTGCATGGTCCGCAGGCCCTGCTGCCGCGCCAGAAACGCGCCCAGCAGGCCCGCCCCCACCAGCATCAGCAGCACGAGCAATACCGAGGTCTTGCTGGCCACCCAGACCAGAAACACGATCTCGATCGCGGGCAGCAAGATCAACAGCAGCAAGATCCGCCCGAGCATGGATTTCCTCCCAGCGTTCACGAACACGGCGACCGTCCGGGGAATTCTAGGCCGGGCTGTCCGCCGTGCAAACCGGGGAGTTGGTTCCCACCGGCGCCTCGGGCGTCACGCCGCGGGACTCCGCGGCGGCAGATGCCGCCTGTCGAACGCCTTGCGCTCGAGAGCGGGCAAGCGAGCTTATTTCGTGGCGGAGTCTTCGTAGCGGGCGGCCAGTTCGGCACACCACTTGGCCTGTTCCGGATCGCCGAGCTCCTCGTGCATGGCGGCCAAGTTGCCGTAGGGAATCGCCAGGGCCGCCGCTTCCATCGACCCGTCGGTGACGGCCTGCTCCATCAGCTTCAGTCCCTGATTGGTCAGCCGCAGGGCCTCGCGACTGTTGCTCTGGCTCCAATAGGACACTGCCATGCTCACGAAAGCCTCGCCCTGCGTGCCGGCATCGATTGAGGCGGCCGGCACGGGCCGCTCCAACAGCGGCGTGGCCCGATTGAACCATTCGACCGCCCGCACGTGGTCGTCGCGCTCGACGGCGTGGACGACGCCCATGCGATAAGCAGAGTATCCACGGCGGTAGTTGTGCATCGGCAAGTCGCCCGACACCGGCTGGCTCTCGGCAAATAGCGTTTGCGCCATTTCGCCCAGCGCCAGCGCCTCGTCGGCTTCGTGGCGCGCTAGCTCGATCTCCACCGCATCGGTCAGGGCACAAGCCAGCTTCCAGCACAGCCCCGCGCGATACGTGGCATCGGTGGCCTCTTCGTACATCGTGCGGCCGAGTTGGCGCAGGCCGCCGATCCATTGGCTGGCATCCGGAGGCGTCTCGACGCCGGAGAGCGCCGCCACGGCACCCATGTAGATCCGCAGCCGCACGTTGGCGTCGGCCTGTTCGTGACGGAACAGGTCCTCGGCATAGAGCATCGCCCGGGAGATCCACTTCGGCACGACCACGTCCTTCTGCTGCCAATGGCCCCAGCCGACGTCGTAGGCCACGGCCAGGTGGGCATCCAGCAGCAACTCCTTGGCCTCGCGCCGCACGGAGCGCTGTCGATGATTCGCCAAGGGCTCGGCCAGCTTGATCGCCTGCTGGTGGCGCTCGATTGCGCCGGTGAAGTCACGCTCGGCGCTACGCGCCAGGTAGTCGCCCCATTGGCAGTACGCTTTGGCCACGCTCAGATCGTCGACGTCCGGCTGATCGATCACGTCGCGCACGCGCGAGATTGCCTGCGGATAGTCTCCGGCCGCAGCAAGGATCCGGGCGACGAGCAGCCGGTGCGACATCTCGCGCGGGGCGAGGTCGGCGGCATGCTGGGCGCTTTTGAGCGCGTCGTCGAGCTTCCCCTCGGCCAGGGCGATTTCGGCGGCCAGGTGATGCGCCTGCGGATGGTCGGGAGCCAGCTTGAGCGCCACTTCGACGTCGGCCAGGGCATCGGCCGTGTGCTCGGGCAATAGCGCCTCGGCTCGCGACAGAAACGGCGGGGCATCGATGGCCTCGATCACCACTTGAAACACGCGCGGCGGGCGCGAACCCGGCACGAAGGCAAACAGCACGCCGCGCTCGGGATACGCCGTTCCCAGGTGCTGCCCGTACGGGTTGTAGACTTCGACCGGCTCGACGTCTGTCAGGGCCAGCCGGCCGGCCAGCGCTTCGGCCGGCAAGGGCCGGGCCACGCGCACCATCAGCGAGTCGACCACGTTCTCGACAATCGTGGCCTGCACGCGCCCCAGCTTCTGAAACTCGTACAACTCGCGGACGCCGCCGGCCACCCGCATCATGCGGTCGGGCTTGCCCCAGTGCTCGTGTAGCTCGGCGCGCGTGGTCGTGCCGGGATGAACGCCGTCGAGCGTCGAAGGGTCGAGCTTGGGACGAACCTTGGTTTCCGCCGGGTTCTTCAGCGGCGCCGGGCCCTCGGGCGCCGAGGGCAGTTTGGCCGGCTTGCCATGCGGCACCTCGTCGCTGATCACGGCCGAGGGCACTCCATCTTCCTGCGACGGGTCCTTGGGCTCGACCACCGGCAACTTCTCGAGCGGCTGAGGCTCGTCGCTGGCCGTCGCGGGCGAGTCATCCGGCGCCTCCGACTCGGTTTCTTCGTCCTCGTCGTCGCTGACGGTGGCCGGCGGGTCGTCGAGACTCGCTGGAGCGTCTTCCGCTTCGTCGTCGGCCGGTGGTTCCGGATCGGCGTAAGGATCTTCGAGTGGCTCAGGCGGCGATTCCTCGCCGGGCTCGTCCTCAGGCCCGGTTGCCTCGACGATGTCGACGGCCACTGCCGGAACGATCATCGGCGCCTGCGCGCCCACGATCATCGCGATCGCGATTGTTAACCCTGCTCGCGGCATGCTGCAGCGCATGACGGGTTCCTCCCTGAACCACATCGCTTGGCCCGGCAGCGCGGGAACTGCGTCGTACGAGAGCGCGGAACAGCCCGCGCACCCGCGACCGCCGAGCGCGGAAAATTGGGGGCGAAGTATGACGAACCCGGGCGACGGCGTCTAGGCCAGCAGTGCTGGTGGAACGCTCACTTGCTAGCTGGCCGCAACGTTGCCAGCAACGCCATCGCGGCCGGCACGTCCCTGCAGGCCAGCTTCTCGCGCGCCGCGGTGAGCACCTCGACCTGATCGGGCGTGAACGGAATCGCCTCGCCCTCGTCCGGCGCCGTCGGCACCAGCCGCCCGGCGATGGCGGCGATCAGCTCATCGACACGATCGCCCGTAAGCGCGCTGACCTCGATACCCTCATCGCAGCGTCCGGACGCGGCCGGCAGGTCGCACTTGTTCCAGACGCGCAGAGCCGCCGGGAAAGCGCTGGCCAGCGCTTCGTCTTCGGGCTCCAATGGCCGGCTGCGATCGACCACCAGCAGCACGAGATCGGCCGACTGGGCCTCACGTTGCGCCCGCTCGATGCCCTCCGCTTCGAGCGCCGCCTCGCTCTCGCGCAGCCCGGCCGTGTCGGCCAGCTCGATCGGCCAGCCGGCTACCGCCGCCGCGGCCGTGACCACGTCGCGCGTGGTGCCGGGCATGTCGTGCACGATCGCCCGCTCGTATCCCACCAGCGCGTTGATCAGGCTGCTCTTACCGGCGTTGGGACGCCCGGCCAGCACCACCTTCCACGGCTCGGTCAGATGACATCCCAGGGCCGCCCACCCGAGCAGTCGTTCGAGCCGCGCATCCGCCGACGCCGCGTCCCCCGCGGAAAGCGACGCGATGACAGTATCCACCGCACGGCCCAAAGCTCCCTGCAACTGATCGAGCAGGATCAACGCCGCGCGTTCGGTCGGGGCGCTGGCCAGGGCCAGTTGAGCCTCGGCCCGCAGGGGATCGCTCACCGAATCGCGTACCCACTGGCGCCAGTCGACGGCCCGGCAGCCCCGCTCGACGAGCGCATCGCGAATGGCGGCCGACGCCGCCGCGCCGCCGTGGCAATGAATCTCCACGGCCCCATCTTCGCGGCGGCAGACCACAACCTCCTCGCCCTCGTCGGCATCCCGCCAACGCCCGTACAGCACGCGCCCCTCGGGCTGTTTTTCCAGGGGCTGGCCGCTGGCCGAATGAAACAGCCCGTCGACGACTCGCACGGCCTGCGGGCCTTCGACGCGCAGCGTGGCCACCGCGGCACGTCCGGTGCCCGTCAGCAGCACCACGCGGGTCTCAGCGGGCGAGGTCACGCGGTTTCCCCGGCACCGGCGGCAATGGCAATCCCGGCCAGTGTCAGGTGCGGCACGAATTGCGGCGGCCGGGCGCTATGGCTCTCGAGGGCCCCGGCAAACAGGGTTCCCGTTCCGCCGGTGAGGATGATCTCGGGGTCGGATCCTGCGGGCACAATCCGCTCGGCCAACTCGCGCACCGCGCCGATCGCGCCCCAATAAAGGCCCGAGAGCATCGCCTCGACCGTCGACTTGCCCAGCGCGGTTTCCGGCTCGGTAACCTCGATGAGCGGAAGCAGGTCGGTGTACTCATGCAGCGCCCGGGCGCTCATTTCCAGGCCCGGCGCGATCGTGCCGCCGGCAAACGAGCCGGTGGCCGACACCAGGTCGACTTTCAGAGCCGTGCCCATATCGACGATGATGGCAGGCTCGCTCGCCGGCCGGATGCGGTTGACGGCCACGACGTTGGCCAGCCGATCGATGCCCACGTAGTCGGGTCGCTCGACGTCGGCCGTGACGCGCAGGTCGGTGTACTCCATCTCCCAGACGTGCTCGGCACCGCGCTTGCGCAACCAGTCGACGAGCCGCGCGCACGCCGGGCGATTGACGCTGCAGATCACCCAGCGGTAGTGGGGCACGGGATGCGGCAGAAACGCGTCGACCTCGGCGGCCTGCCAATCGTGCGCGATCGACAGCGTCCCCTTGGGTAGCGGCAGCGGAGTGCCAGAGGGCCCCTCGAACACGCCCAGCTTGAGCCGCGTGTTGCCGATGTCGACGACGACCAAGGGTGAGGCGGTGGGGGCGGTCATAGACGATCGAAACGCCTGGCGGATGCGAGCAATGGGGCCAAAGTCACGCGTCCCCGCGCGCATCGAGCGCGGCCACGATCGCGTGCAACAGTCGGTCGAGGCCCGCGCCGGTCACCGCCGAAATCGCCAGCACGTCGATGCCGATCTCTTGCGAGAGGGCCTCGCGAGCCTGATCAGCCTCGGGCAACTCGGCCTTGCTCACCGCGACGATCTCCGGCCGGCGGGCCAGGCTCTCATCATACTGCTCCAATTCATCGCGCACGACCCGATAGTTGGCCAACGGCTCGCTGCCGTCCACCGGTGCCGGCTCGACCAGGTGCACCAGAATGCCGGTGCGCTGAATGTGCTTGAGAAACTCGTGCCCCAGCCCCGCGCCGGAGTGGGCGCCTTCGATCAGACCCGGGATGTCGGCCAGTACGAACGATCGATCGGCGCCGGCCGCGACGATGCCCAGGTTCGGCTGCTTGGTCGTGAACGGATAGTCGGCGATCTGCGGCCGGGCCCGCGACAGGCGTGCCAGCAACGTGCTCTTGCCGGCGTTCGGCTTGCCGATCAGGCCCACGTCGGCGATGACCTTCAATTCCAACAGCAGCGCGCGGGCCTCCGGCTCGCCGCCCGGCGTGAACTCGCGCGGAGCGCGGTTGGTGGCGCTCTTGAAGCGGATGTTGCCTTTGCCGCCCTTGCCGCCGCGGGCCGCGATGACGCTCTCGCCGGCAGCGGCCAGGTCCTTGAGCACGTGGCCGTGTTCGTTGTCGATCACCAGCGTGCCGGGCGGCACTTCGATGATCAGGTCGTGCCCGTTGCGGCCGTGGCAACCCGACCCGCCGCCGGGCGTGCCGTTTTCGGCCTTCCAATGCCTACGGCCCGAGAGCGCGGCCAGGCTATCGACGCCGGCGGTGGCGCGGATGATCACGTTGCCGCCGCGACCGCCGTCGCCGCCGTCGGGCCCGCCGCGGGGCACGAACTTTTCGCGGCGAAAGCTCATGCAGCCGTCGCCGCCGCGTCCCGCCTCGACCTGAATGGGCACCGAATCAACAAACATGCTTTTCTGCTAGCGCAATAGGAAAGCCCAGGGAGCGTTTCCCTGGGCCTGATGTTTTCGCAAGTTCCTGGGCGAAGCCAAGGGTCGCCCAGGCGAGACGTTAGGCCACGCTATCGACGTTGACGCGGCGGCCCTTGCGATCGAATGCCACGACGCCGTCGGTCAGGGCGAACAGCGTGTAGTCGGTGCCCTGGCCCACGTTGCGGCCGGCATGGAACTTGGTGCCCACCTGGCGGACGAGAATGTTGCCGGCCCGCACCTGCTGGCCGCCGAAGCGCTTCACGCCGCGGCGTTGAGCATTGGAGTCGCGTCCGTTGCGGCTGGAGCCTTGTCCCTTCTTATGTGCCATGGTCTCAATCTCTCGTATACGCGTTGGGTACGCTCGTTTCAGCATCGCCGGCGGTCACGCCCGGCATCGGCCCGCCGGGGAGATTCTTGGTATCGGCCGCCAGACGAGCGAACCCTAAAAACTACCGGTAAACCCAACTGTAGTCAACCTTGCCGGGGATGCCGTAACGGATCATCTGCTCGTCTTCCCGGAACTTGTCGCCGGGCCGCCAGAAATTGAGCATCAGGTTCTTCTGCTCGAACTCCCGGCCCGTGGTCGGCGGGTCGCCCGGCTTGAAGGCCCCCTCGGGGTCGGTCCAGCGATAGGCGTTGGTCAGGCCCTCGACATACACCGAGAAATAGTCGCCGCGGGGATCGATGTCCTCCCA
>QQVE01000047.1 GCA_003389325.1 Planctomycetota bacterium | reverse complement strand
ACGTAGGAAACCGTGAATCCCTGGCCGTCGATCGTGACCGACCCGCCTTCGGGCACGCCGGCGAAGGTGCCGACGACCGCGTCGGCGGCGTCGTTGTCGATGATCGTGAACTGCTGACCGGCCGTCGGGGCATAGCCGACGCGGAACGAACCGCCCAAAGTGGCGCCGCCCAGATCGACCGTGCCGTTGACCTGCATCTGGCTGGCCGGCAGGCTGGACGTGGAGATGTCGTCCACGTTGAAGGCGATCGGGATGTTCTGCACACCGTTGTAGGTACCTTGGTCACCGCCGAACACGTATCCGGCGATGGCGCTGAGGTCCATTCCGCTGTCGGGTCCGGTCAGGTCGACGCTGGGCGAGAGCAGATTGATCGAGACGGTCGTATACGCGGTAGAATTCAATGCGCTAGCCGGGATGGTCCACTGGTTGGCATTGCCGCGGATGTCGAAAAGACCGAATCCAATGACCGGGGCCTGGTTGGTCGCGCCGAGTTTGGTCGCGATGTCGAGGGTCGTCCGATCAGAAATGTCCGTGGGGATGAGCTGGAACTGATTGCCCCCGAGCGGCACGTTGTTCGACCCGAAGAGGAAGTCGTAGCCGTATCCATTGGTGGCGGTGCCCCCCACGACGAGTTGGCCGGAGCCGTCCTGGGTGACGTTGCCAAACCAGTTGAACAGGGCACCGTAGGGAGCGGTCACGACGCCGTTGACCGGATCATCCGGAGGCGTGGCGAAGGGATAGTTCGCAGCCGAGTTGAAGTCGAACAACCCCGTGGTGCCCGTTTCACCGGTAAACAATGGTGCGAAGGTCGATCCGGCCCCGAGGCTCAAGTCGCCGGTGGTTTGAGAGGAAGCCCGCGGAGGCGAGAATTGGGGCGACCCGGAGTTGGCCGGATTGTCGCGGTAGTAGTTCTCGAAGTTCGTGAACAGCGGTTCAACGCTACCGGTACCCGTGATGACCACGGAGCCGGAGGTCTGCGGCTGGCCGCGGAGGATGCTGTTGTCGCCGACAACGATGTCGGTGCCGTTGCCGCTGACACTGACGCGATCAAGACTCAAAACGCTGGGCAGACCGTCGCCGGGCGTCTCGGTCTGCTGAATCAAGACGCCGGTCTCGAAGTTCGTGAAGACGTTGCTCGGCGCGATGATCATGTTGCTGGAATTGGTGAACGTCGAATCGTTGTCGATCAGCAAGCCGACCGAACCGGCCACGCCTGTGCCGGGACCCGTGATCACGGCGCCGCCATACATCACCGGGCCGCCCTGGGCGACCGCCGGCGAGTTCTGGACGTGCATGCCGATCTTGGCGCCGTTGATCAGGAACTGGCTCAGCAGCGGAGCACCGTAGTTAAGATAAATGCCGGTGGCATTGTTGGCGCCGGTCCAGTTGGCGACGTTGCCCAGGTTGGCTTCCTGGCCGTCGCTAAACTCGATTTCGAACGCGCGGAAGGTGGCATTGTTGACGGTTGTCAACGACACACCGGCCTTGCTGCGGGCGCCGTCGTTATCGGCAAAGTCAAAGGGCGGGCCGAACACCTTCAGCGACACGCCGACGCCGGCGCCATTCACCGTCGAGTTGAGCACGTTCGAGCTGGGCGTCAGAGGCGAGTTGTCGAGGTTGAGGCCCAGAATACCGATGCGGTTGAGGTCTGCGCCGTTGCCGACGTTGTTGACCGTCGCATCCTGAATGTCCAGTCCGGTACCCGACTCGCCGTACACCTTGCCCTGCGGGGCCGCCAACGTGATTCCGTGCCAGAACGTATTGTCAACGGTCACGTTCTGGAACCGCAGGGCCGGAATCGACCGCTGCTGGTTGGCGATCGGACCCAGTTGAATCACGGGCAGGTTGCCGTTGCGAAGCGACGCGTAGTCGCCGCCGTTCTGGGTGTCGTACAGGGTGGTGATGCCTTGATGGAAGTTGAGGCTGCCGCCCAACGATCCATTGCCATTTCCATCGAGGTGGACGTTGGTGACCGTTACGCTCGGCGAGTAGACGATGATGCCCGAGTGCGTGCCGGGACCGAAATTGCTCAAATCGCCCGAAGAGGCGATCTCCGGCACGATCAAGGAGGTGGCCTGTGCCGGATCGGCGCCGATGAAATTCATCGCGCGGTCGATCACGACGTCGGATTCGGTGTAGGTACCCTCCAACAGGTTCAGGGTTCCGCCCGCGTCAGTGGCCTGAATGGCGTCGAAGATCTTGTCGACGCCACCGACGCTCGTTCCGTCGACGGTGCCGAAGGCGTCCACGCCGTATTCAGCGAAAATGCCGCCGGGGTTGATGGTGTCGTTGCTGTTGGTGACGAAGTCGCCGACTTCAACCGGATTACCGGGGTCGGTGGCGTTGACCCAGTTGTCGTTGACGTAGACCGTTAGCGCCAGCATCTTGCGGTCTTCCAAAGGCTCAAGACGCATGCGATGGTGTTCGGGGCGATCGGCTGTTTGGCTGCCGGTGCTGTCAACGAGTCGACCGAACAGGGAATTGCGGTTCATATTTTCGACGCTCCTGCGAGGACGGGCCTACCTAGGGATGGATGGAATGACAATTGGAGAACGAGATCGAGGCGGATGCGAATGGTTGAGCAAAAGGTGAGTTGCCCCGCGACCCGTCGTTCCCGGACTCGGAAGTCTAAACAGTGAAAAAAGTCCAGCATCCGAAGGAAGCGGCGGATCGGTTGCTGAGGCCTGCACTGTCTGCGTGGAGTGTAACCAGGGACGCTGGCCCTATTTGAGTTCGAGTTGGGGGGATTGTCAACTAGCTTCGGCCGAAATAAACACAAAAAATGCATTTCGCCCCCCCTCCGCAAGGTGCTGCCACGTTTTGAGATAAGCCGCCTACCCTGGCGGAGAGCGTGGGCCGTTGGCAGCCCCGCCCGCAATCAGGCGGTTTCTCCACCGCCCTGGTCGCGCGTTCGAACTGCGCCGGAGTGTGGATCATAAGTGCTTTTTTTAAAAGGTGTTGCGGTATTTAAATGGAGTCAACGAGCGTGCGTTTCGCTGAAAGCGTCGCCGTGCAAGTTAAAAACCCGCCGTTTGGGCTAGTTGATGCCTGCCCACGTCCCCTGATTGACAGGCGCGCTGTCGCTCAATCAGACTGGTGCAATTACCCACCTCGCCTAGCAAGGAAAGACTGCATGCGTACGCTTAGTACTGGCCCGTTCGTGCTCTTCTCCGCCTTGGCACTGGCTTTCCTGCAGCCTCAGCCGCTGTTGGGCGAGGATCCGGCGCCGTCGTCCTTTGCGCCGGCGGGGGACTTGCTTCAGCAGGTCGATTTCTTCATCGATCGGGCCGAAGATGCGCTATCGAACCCCGCGGCCTTTGATCTGGCCAAGCAGAGCCGCATGGTCAAAGACGCCAATACTCTGGTGGCCTTGTCCCTCGTGCTTCAATCGCACGACGAGGCTTTTCCGGAAAAGTCTTGCATGCCCGCGCTGATGTCGGCCGCTGCGGAATTGGCCGAGATCGAGGCCGATGCACTACGAGGACAACAACTGCTGGCGCAGATCAAGCAGGCGCGGGCGGGCGAGGCATCCGACGCGAAGAAAGCAGCCGGTACGGAGACGACCAAGGCGTCGGTGGCAGCCTTGATGAAGCAGGTGCCGCTGGTTCACACGCGATTGCAGCGGGGGACCCGGCCGGGACGCCTTTCGCGTCGTCCCGAAGAGTCGGCAGGCCAGGCGGCAACGCTGGCAGCCATGGCCCAGGCGGCACTATTGGACGACGAGTACGCCGCGACGCCCGAGGAAGCCGCCGCGTGGGCCGAGTTCTGCGTGCAGATGCGCGACGCGGCCGGTGAGGTAAACTCTGCCATCCACGCGCAGGACCAACAGCGGGTGACCGCCGGGATGGAGCGGATGCACGAGAGTTGCGAGGCCTGCCACGCGAAGTTCCGCACCCAATAGCGGTAGGGTTCGCGCCGTCATCCCTGGTCGCTTCGTTCGGCACGGATTCGCCTGCTGGCCTGATTGAGACAAGCATCACGTGCGGCCTGCAAGGGCCTGAAATTTCAGCATTCTGCGTGTCGTTGGAGGATCGTGGCACTCGGCCCGGTGGTATGTTTGCAGCGGAACAAACATCCCGTCCCCTTGTCGCCGAGAGTGTCCATTCATGCTCATGCTGCATCGGCATTTGGCCCTCCAATTCAACCATCCGCTGCCCTATGGGGCGGTGCTGCACGAAAACGGCGTGCAGTTTGTCGCGTTTAGCCGTTCGGCGACCGCGATGCGCGTGCTGCTTTACGATCACGTTACCGATCGCGAGCCCTCGGAAGTCATCGTCTTCGATCGCCGCGACGACCGATGGGGCGACATTTGGAGTATTTTCGTGCCGGGCATTTCGGCCGGACAGCTTTACCACTTTCAGGCCGACGGTCCCCACGACCCGGCCCGCGGTCAGCGGTTCGATCGGACGGCGCGGCTGATCGATCCCTATGCCCGGGCCTTGGCGGGCAATTTCCTGCCCTCGGACGACGGCATCGTGCGTCCGCCCAAGTGCGTCGTCGTCGACGATCGCTTCGACTGGCAGGGCGATCGTCACCTGCGCCGCGAGCTGTCTGAAACGGTCATCTACGAGATGCACGTCCGCGGCTTCACCCGCTCCAGCTCCAGCGGTACGGATCACCCGGGTACGTATCTGGGGATCATCGAGAAGATTCCGTACTTGAAGTCACTGGGCGTGACGGCCGTCGAACTGATGCCGGTGCACGAGTTTCCGACCAACGGCTTCTGGGGCGAGAAGCTCGCCCGGCCCAACTATTGGGGCTACGACCCCATGGCGTTTTTCGCGCCGCATCGCGGGTACGCCTCCGGCAATCGGCCCGGCTGCCAGGTCGACGAGTTCAAACAGATGGTCCGCGCTTTGCACCAGGCTGGCATCGAAGTGATTCTCGACGTGGTCTTCAACCACACCGCCGAAGGCAACGAGTTGGGGCCCACGCTCTCGTTCAAGGGACTCGAGAACCAGGTCTACTACATGCTCGAAGGCGGCGGGGCCTACTACAAGAACTACTCGGGCTGCGGCAACACGATCAACGGCAACCACCCGATCGTCCGCGAGATGATCTTTCTTTGCCTCAGGCATTGGGTGCACAACTACCACGTCGACGGGTTCCGCTTCGATTTGGCCTCGATTCTCAGCCGCGGTCGGAACGGTGAGATGGTGGCCAACCCGCCGGTCGTCGAGGCCATTGCCGAAGATCCGCTGCTGGCCGACACGAAGGTCATCGCCGAAGCGTGGGACGCCTCGGGCGCCTACCAGGTGGGCTCGTTTGCCCAGTTACGGTGGGCCGAGTGGAACGGCCACTATCGCGACGACGTGCGGCGTTTTTGGCGGGGAGATGCGGGTATGACGCCGCCACTGGCCACGCGGTTGGCCGGCTCGAGCGACCTGTACCAGCCCGGCGGTCGGCAGCCTTACCACAGCATCAACTTCATCACCTCGCACGACGGCTTTACGATGAACGACCTGGTGTCGTATCGCGAGAAGCACAACGAGGCTAACGGCGAAGGCAATCGCGACGGCGACAACAACAACCACAGCGACAACTACGGAGTGGAGGGCACCACGCGCAAGCCCGAAATCGAGGCCCTCCGCCTGCGGCAGATCAAGAACATGCTTTCCACGTTGTTCCTGAGCCAGGGCGTGCCGATGCTCCTCTCGGGCGATGAGTGCCGCCGCACCCAGCGCGGCAACAACAACGCCTATTGCCAGGACAACGCGATTTCGTGGTTTGATTGGAAACTCGTCGAAAAGAACGAGGCTCTGGTGCGATTCACCCAGAGTCTGATCAACTTCCGCGTCGCGCAACCCGCGGTGCGCCGCGTCGACTTCCCCAACGGCGAGCCGAAGCACGGCGACGGCCTGCCGGAAGTGATGTGGTTTGGACCCGACGGCAAGCCGAAGGACTGGCGCGGCGACTGCCCGAGCCTGACGTGCTTCTTCGCGGCGCCGGCGCCCGTACCCGACCAGCCGCGCCCACGTCACGTGCTGATGATGATGCACGCTGGGCGGCAGGGGCGGCAGTTCACGGTTCCGCTGCTGCCGCGGCCGATCTCGTGGCGCGTGTTCCTGAACACCGGCGAGCCGAGCCCCCGCGACATCTATCCCGATCTCAACGGCCCTTACGCGCCGAGCACGCGCCGCGTGCATCTGGATCATCATTCGATGATGGTGTTTGTGTCGACCGAGTGACGTTTCCGCCATCCGCCGTCGCTGCTGGCGATGCGTGCCTTGAGCGCGCATAATCCACGCTTGCAGCGACGGCGGACTTGGTAACCTGGGGCACTCGATGGCGACCGATCTTTCCACGCGACACGAGCCGGTGGGCACGCTGCTGGGCGACGCACTGAAGCGCGATCCCGCCGAATTCCGTCTAGGCGATGAGCAGGTGGCTCACTTTCACGAGCACGGCTACGCGGCCGGCGTGCGCGTATTGTCGGACGAACAGGTCGAAACCCTCCGCGGCGAACTGGCCGAGCTGGTCGACGCCAAACATCCCGGCCACGAGCTGTTCTACGAATACCACTCCAACGAATCGCCTGATCCCTCGCGTGTACTGTTCCACGCCCTGGGGGCCTGGCGGATTTCGCCGGGCTTTCACGATTTGCTCTGGAACCCGGCCTTTACGGTGCCGGCCAGCCAGTTGCTCGACGGGTCGGTACGGTTCTGGCACGACCAACTGTTCTGCAAGCCGGCTCATCACGGCGGCGTAGTGGCCTGGCATCAGGACTATTCGTATTGGACGCGCACCCGTCCAATGGCCCATCTCACCTGCTGGATTGGCCTGGACGATGCCACGCGCGACAACGGCTGCCTGCAGTACATTCCCGGGAGCCACCGCTGGACGCTGTTGCCCATCACCGGGCTGGCCGGCGACATGGAGGCCATCCGCGAGGTGCTTACCGACGAGCAATGGGAGCAGTTTCAGCAGCCAGTGGCCATCGAGCTCAGAAAGGGCGAAGCGGCGTTTCATCACCCGCTGATGGTCCACGGCTCGTACGAAAACACGACCGAGGGACCCCGTCGGGCGGCCGTGGTCAACGTCTTTCGCGACGGTGTCTGCTCCGATTCCGACGAAGAACTGCTGGCCGGAGTGCCGCCGGTGCCGCGCGGCGAGAAGATGCAGGGACCGTTTTTTCCGCTGCTGTACGACGCCAAGTGACGATCGCCAACCACGAGGAAGCCCACCTGATGCACCACGAAGATTGGATCCGTCGTTTGCTTGCCCCGATTTCGGGCCTGCTGCTGTGGGGGATCTTTGCCGCATCGCCGGCATGGGCCGAACCGAAGGTGGAACTGCTCTGGCCCGAGGGGGCTCCCGGTGCCAAGGGCGACTCTGACGACGACAAGCCGACGCTCACGATCATGCTGCCGCCTGAGGACAAGGCCAACGGGGCGGCGGTGGTCGTTTGCCCCGGCGGCGGCTACGGACATCTGGCGTTCGGTTACGAGGGCGTCGACGTCGGCCAGTGGCTCAGCGATCATGGCGTGGCCGCCTTCGTGCTCAAGTACCGGCACCGCGGCACCGGCTACGGCCATCCCGCCCCGCTTGACGACGCTCAACGGGCCATCCGCACCGTGCGGGCTCGGGCCGACGAGTTCGGCGTCGATCCCCAGCGGATCGGCATCCTCGGCTTCTCGGCCGGCGGCCACCTGGCCTCATCGGCGGGTACCCACTACGACGCCGGCGACTCGAATGCCAAGGACGCAATCGCCCGCGCGAGCTGCCGCCCCGAGTTTCTGATCCTCTGCTACCCGGTGATCTCGTTCACCACGCCCTACACCCACAAAGGCTCGCGCAAGAACCTGCTGGGCGAGAACCCCGACGCGAAGCTGGTCGAAAGCTTCTCCAACGAGCTGCAAGTAACCGAGGACACGCCGCCCACGTTCCTCTGGCACACGAGTGAAGACAAAGGCGTGCCGCCGGAAAACAGCGTGTTGTTCTACCTGGCGCTGCATAAAGCCGGAGTGCCGGCCGAAATGCACATCTACGAGAAAGGCCGCCACGGTCTGGGGCTGGCGCAGGAGGTGCCCGCCGTATCGAGTTGGCCGGGGCGGTGTATTGATTGGATGCGCGGGCGGGGATTGCTGGAGAAGCCGTAGTCGGCTCGAGGTTGCAAATTGGACAGCGAGTGCGACGAACAAAACAACTTGATGCAGGACGAGCATCGTTGGCCCCAGCGGAGGTTTCGTGTGGGAGGTGCGTTTTGTGACTGAGGGTCCGAGTTCTTACGCGCTTGCCCGACTTCGCGAAGCTTGGAAAGTGATTGCCAGCTGGGGGAGGTAAACAGACGAGGCGGCGTGGCCGGATGAAGACACTTTGCTTCGTCAACTGCCGACGTGGTTGGTCGAAAACTTGGCTTCAAATCGCGTTCACGTCTCCGATTGGCTGGACTCCGTCTACGACCGCGACTGGATCTGGCTATCAGCGCGACAATCGGGGCAAGAGACTAGGATTTTTCTGCTGGCAAGTTCCCTTCCGCTGAGTACCTGGTCGCTGCGGGAGGTCATCGAGGCGAGTGGCGGGAAGGTCAGCAAAGACGACCTGGAGAAGGTGGACCCCGGCCAAAAGTAGGTCCATCCGACCTACCCCTTGACATCCTAGGGGAGCCCCGATATTCTCTCCCATAGACTTGATAGGGGAGATCGTGTCATGGCCGATTCCAAAGCCAGAACCGCCTTGCTGCAGGGCAGCCTCGACTTGCTCATTCTGCGTACTCTCGCCGCCGGAGCGCAGCATGGGTATGCGATCGCCAAGCACGTCTATCGGGCCAGCGACGAGTTCTTGAGCGTCGAGGAGGGCTCGCTCTACCCGGCATTGCACCGGCTGGAACGCCGCGGCTGGGTCGCCTCGGAGTGGGGCACCTCGGAATCGAATCGCCGGGCGAAGTACTATCAGCTGACGCCAAAGGGAAAGAAACAACTCCAGGTCGAGACCGACGCCTGGCTCGAAATGAGCCGGGCCATCGACCGGGTGCTCAACTACCGACCCGCGGAGGCCTGAGCCATGTCCGTCCCAAACGAATCGGACCTGCCACGCGACGAGATCGACGACGAGCTGACGTTCCACCTGCGCGCCCTGGTCGACGAAAACGTGGCCCGGGGCATGCCGCTCGACGAAGCCTGGGACGACGCTCAACGGCGATTCGGTTCGCTTTCCCACTATTCCAACGAATGCCACCGTGCGACCCCGCGCGGATTCCTCGTTACCGGGGCCCTCGCCGGCCTTGAGGCCGGAGCCACGGTGAAGCTCGAGCGCTACGCCGGCGGCCACGGCTGGCGCGGCAACGTCTTCGGCATGCTCCAAGACGGTATCGGCTGGCTCGACGAGCAAGCGACAAAGGAATAGGCGTCAAACGCACACCAGCCCGAAGCGCCGGCTCAAGGCAAGCTGCTTAATTCGCTGCGGCAGAGGGGACGACCGTGATCGGAATGCTACTGGTGGTGGTGAGATCCTGGCCGTTGAACTTAGCCGTAGCGATGATCTCGAAGCGGTAGTCTCCCGGCTTGGCGTCGGGCGGAACTTCGATGGCCAGCTTGGTTTCGGTCTGATCCGCCGGCAGGCTGACGTCGGCAACATTCAAGGCCTTGGCGTCGCCTTGGCCTGTGGTTTTGATCTGCACGGCGTCGGCGAATCCGTATTTGCGCTCCAGCTTGAGCGGCACTTCGACCGTTGTGCCCGCGGGGGCCGTGCTGGGAGGCTGAGCCTCCAGCGTGACGGGCGACTCGGTCACCTTCAGCGTCACCGTGGGCGAGGCGACGGCCACGTTGATGTTCTGGGGTTTGGCCGCGCCTGTAGCATCGGCCAGTTGTTTGTCGACGGTCTTCTGCACTTCCACGGCCTGATTTGCCTTGGCCTCGGCGTCAGCAGCGGCCTTCTCGGCGGCAGCCTTTGCCTCGGCAGCCGCTTTCGCCTGGGCAGCGGCATCGGCCATCGCTTGATCGGCGGCGGCCTTGGCTTCCGCGGCAGCTCTGGCCTTGGCGGCGGCTTCTTCCGCGGCTTTAGTGGCAGCAGCGGCCGCTTCCTGTGCCTTTTGCATGGCAGTGGCCTGTTCGGCGGCTTTCTGTTCGGCGGCGGCCTTCGCCTCGGCCGCGGCCTTTGACGCGGCTGCCAACTCCGCGACAATCTTGTCAACCGCCTCCTTGCGCTTCTTGGCTTCTTCCACCGCCTCCGGATTGCGCGCGTAACCGACCTGCGTCGTGGCCAGCAGTGCGAACGAATACGTTCCCGGAGGCGTGTTGGGCGCGAGCGCAATCTCGAGGGAGCCCTCGCCGGTCTTCTCGTCGAGCGTGACCGACGGTGGCTTCACGTTGGGAGGTACTTCGTTGGGCGCGAGCGTCACGGCCTTCACGTCGCCGCGACGCACCAGCTTCACGGGCACCTGCACCTTGCCGGCCTTGCACGTCTCGAGCTCTTTGGCCGTCACGTCCACAAACAGCGGTGCTTGTTCGTGGCTGACCGCCACGGCCAGATTCCGCGCGAGGCGCGAGCGGTGCGTGACCTGGTTGAATTGACCGCCCCAGACCATCGTGCCGTACCGCGCGGGCCGCACGACTTCGGCCTCGCCGATCTTGGCCTTGCCCTTGATCTCGACCAGGCTCATGCCCTCGGGCGCGTCCTCGGCCGCGGTCAGCACGAGCACGCCCACGTCTTCGCCCGGGCCAATCGTCACCGGGTCGGCAGTTACGCCCTGGGGAAGACCTTCAACCGAGACTTGCACTTCGCCCTCGAAACCGTCGCGGCGAAACACGACCACGTCGATCGACTCACTGCCACCTTTGCGCAACAGCGGACTCCAGACCGTGGCTGGGTTCTGGTTCGGATCGTTGCTGAACGGGATCAGCCGCGGCCGAGCGACCAGGCGAAAGTCGGGCTGCTCGGGCCGGATCGCCAGTCGGTACGCCAGCCTCGGATCGGCATGCGTGTAGCTGGCCAGATTGCGCACCAGCACCCGATACTTGCCGTCGGCCGGGGCTTGGAAACGCAATCCCGGGTCGGCGGTTTCCATGTCATACAGCGGGCGCCCACGGCGAAGCTGACCGCGCGGGCTGTCGAGATAGTCGTCTACCGCGGCAATGTCTTTGACCTGTTCTTCGCCCTTGTCGTTGGTGGTCACCTGCTGCACGATCATGTGCGGATCGGTCGGCAGGCCCAGCCGCTGCGAGTAGATTTCGAGCCACAGTACGTCGCCCTGCTTGGCCTCGAAAGCGATCCAGTCGCGATCGTTCTGCGGATGAAATTGCCCGTAGACCTCGCATGGCGGCACGAGCGACTGAGCCTGACCCGCTTCGTTGTTCGGTTCGGTTTCTGCAACCGGGGGCGCCGTGGCGATGCCGATCAGGATGCTGTTCGACGGTCCACCGGGCGTCTCCAGCCGGTAGGCCAGGCCGTCGACGGCCGCCTCGTCCGGCTCGACGACCGCGCCAAAGTCGAGCTGTGCGGCGTCGGCCGGCAGTGCGATCTGCACTTGCAGGGTCTCCAGCGGCTTGCCGTCGGCGCTGGTGACGTCGCTCGGCTGACCTTCTGGCAGATTGCGTCCATATAGGGTGTACTTGTCATTCGAGCCCGGCAGTCCGGCCGGCGGCATGGCGAAGTCGAGATACGCATCGGTGCCGATCCGCAGGCGGTAGAAGCGTTCGGTGTTTCCCTCGTAAAGGAAGTCGTGCACCTCGACGAAGTAGACTCCGTCGGCCGGCACGGTGAAGTCGAGCATCGGATCCCGGCGGTTCGTATCGCGGTTGCGATCCAACTCGCGGCCCGCGGCGTCGTACAGGACCAGCGAGGGATCCATGCGGGAGTCGATGCGATAGGCCCAGCAGTCGATGATCACGCGCTGCCCGGCCTTGGCCGTGAACTTATAGAAGTCCTGGTCCGAGCCGCCATCGGAGCGGCCGTTGGCCGTCGCCCCCAGCGGCACTTCGGTAGCCTGCTCGCGGGCGTTGTTCGGCTCTTTTTCGATCAACTCGTCATGCGTGCCCACGACGAAAGCGCGGGGGTTCGATACACCGTATTGCCCGACGGCCCGCACTTCGCAGATACCCGGCTCGGCGTCGGGAGCCACGGTAACGGTAAACGCACCGGCCACAGGCTGCGGACCCTCCTGACCCAAGCCCGGCGGTTGCGTCTTCTGAGCGGCGGTGATCTTGGGATTCGAAAAGTGAAGCTGCGAGACCTTCTCCAGGTCGCTGCCGGCGACGGTCACGTCGAACGTCGTGCCTTGTTTGCCCCCAGGCGGAAAGGCCGAATAGAGCCTCGCCACGGGCAGGGATTGTGCGGCGGCCTGCGCTGCGATCGACGCGACGACGGCGATCCATAGGCCCGCCCGCAACGCGAGCGACGGACGATGCGAAAAAACCGTACGGCAACCACTTTCCATGCGCATCAGGACACCTTCGGGCTGATTGCAAGTTGGGCTGGATCAGGGGCGGGTATGCAGGGCAGGGCACTCGGGTAGGCGTCTACGATTATCCTCGCGGAAGGGGCGAATTGCAAGAACGCGATGGGCGGGTGCGGGCGATGTTTCGTGCACTTCGCGCGGGTTTGTCACGCGCCGTCGTTGGTGGCTTCGGGCTGAACCTTGTGCTGCCGGCGACGCGTGGGATAAACTCGTCGACTTCCCCCGCGTGCCCAGCGGCGCGCTTGTATGCCTACCCGACGGACTGCCTTCCATGAGCCAGCGTCCCCGCGTTGTGATCACCGACTTTGTTGCCGGCCCGCTCGAAACCGAGCGGAAAGTGCTTGCCGACATTGCTGACGTCGTGGCGCTGGACGCTTCGAGCGAGGAAGAGATCGCCGGCCGCATCGAAGACGCCGCCGCGATCATGATGTATCACACGGTCTCGATCACCGCGCAAACGATCGACCGCCTGAAGCAGTGCAAGTTGATCGTTCGCTGTGGTGTGGGATACGACAACGTCGACTGGCGGCTGGCCCGCGAGCGCGGCATCGACGTATGCAACGTGCCGGACTACGGGACTGAAGAAGTGGCCGACTCGGCGATCGGCATGATGCTGGCCCTGACGCGCGGCATCACGTTGTTCAACTCGCGGCTGCGTGAATCGAAGGGCGAATGGCTTTATAAGCAGGCCTATCCCGTCTGGCGGCTGCGCGGACGCGTGTTTGGCATCATCGGACTGGGACGCATCGGCACGGCCGCGGCATTGCGGGCCAAGGCCCTGGGCATGGAGGTCGTGTTTTACGACCCCTACGTGCCCGATGGGCGCGACAAGTCGATCGGCGTGCGGCGCGTCGAGACGCTCGACGAGCTGCTGGCTCAATCGCACGTGCTCAGTCCGCACTGCCCGCTTACGCCCGAGACGTTTCACCTCGTGGGCCGCGAAGAGATTGCCAAGATGCCGGCGGGTTCGTTTCTGATCAACACCTCGCGCGGCGGGGTCGTGGACGTGTCGGCCATTCCCGACGCGCTGGCCTCGGGGCATCTGGCCGGGGCCGGCATCGACGTGTTGGAAATCGAGCCGCCGCCGGAGAACGATCCTCTGCTGGTCGCCTGGCGCGATCCCGAGCATCCTGCCTACCACCGGCTGATCGTCAACCCGCATGCGGCCTTCTACTGCGAGGAGGGCATGCTCGAAATGCGGGCCAAGGGCAGCGAGTCGTGCCGCCGGGCTCTGCTGGGGCTGCCGATGCGGAACGTCGTCAACTGATCCGCGGCGCCTGCTTGCCGATCGCCTGCCCGGGAAGTTGTTCCTTGATGGCTACTCCGCTGGTCTCGGCTTGCATCATCTGAGCCGCCAACGCCAGGATGCGCTCAGCCGCTCGCTGGGGCGGAATGCCGCGGGCATGGATGTTCGAAATCAAGTTCCGCTCGGCGTCGGTATGCCCCCGGCGCGGGCGAAACGCCATGTAGGCCGACAGGCTCTCGGCCGTCACCAGCCCCGGTCGCTCACCCACCAGCAGCACGACCACACGTGGTGCGAGCAGCTCGCCGATCTCGTTCAAGATACCCACGCGGCAATAGCGGATCGCGAATGTGCGGCCCACACTCCATCCGTGCTGCTGGGCCCCATCGATCACCAGCGGCAATAACGCGGGCACGCCCGTGGCCACGGCGGCGGCGCTCAATCCGTCGCCGATGGCGATCTGCAAATCGACATTCCCCGGGCACTGCTCGCGAATGGCCGCCTGCGCCTCGGGGCCGAACTGGCGACCCAACTGTGGGCGTTTGAGATACTCGGCTTTCGACTCGGCCAGCGTCCGCACCTCGAACAGCTCACATGCGTCGACAAGCTCCTGGCCGAAGTCACGTACCAGGTCCATCTCGGTCTGCACGGCGTCGACCGCCGCCGCGTGGTCCTCGCGCAATTCAAGCTGTGTCGCCGTGCGATAGGACGGCCCCGCCCGACCCACGACCAATCGCGCCGGAGTTCGGGCTCGCAAGGCGGCTAGCGCCTTTGCCGCGACGGCGGGCAGCGGGGCATCTCGGTTGATAGACGACTTCTTGGACACGGCGAGCCTTTCGCTACTCAATTCGCGCTGGAATCGGCCAGTACACTCTCCAGTTGCCCCAACAGCGGATGGCTGGCCGGCTCGGCGAGGCTGAGCTGGCCGTCGGCGAAGATGCCGCGCTGTTCGAGCCAGGCGAGAAATTCTGGTGCCGGCGAAAGCCCAAACAGCTTGCGCATCGCCGCGCCGTCGTGGTAGCTGGTCGACTGGTAGCTGAGCATGACGTCGTCGCCGCAGGGTACGCCCATGAAGTAGTTGCAGCCGGCGGCGGTGAGCAGCACCAGCAGGTTTTCGACGGAATTCTGATCGGCCGCGGCGTGGTTCGTGTAGCACACGTCGCACCCCATCGGCAGTCCCAGCAGCTTGCCCATGAAGTGATCCTCGAGCCCCGCGCGGGTGATCTGCCGCTCGTCGAGCAAGTACTCGGGGCCGATGAAGCCCACTACCGTGTTGACTAACAGCGGATCGAACGCGCGGGCCACGGCGTAGGCGCGGGCCTCGCACGTCAATTGATCGACGCCCTGATGGGCGTCGGCGGACAGCGCACTGCCCTGGCCGGTTTCGAAGTACATCACGTTCTGACCGACCCAGGCCACGTCGCGTCTCTGGTGGTGTTCGAGCACGCGCTCGCGCCCTTCCCGCAAGGTGGCCAGGCTGATGCCGAAGCTGGCGTTGGCGGCTTCGGTTCCGGCGACGGACTGAAACAGCAGATCGATCGGGGCTCCGCGCTCGAGTGCCGCCAGTTGGGTGGTGATGTGCGCGAGACAACAGTGCTGGGTCGGAGCGCCGCTGACGCCGATCAGCCGATCCAGCGCGTGCAGGATCGAAGCCACGGTGTCGACCGATTCGATGGCCGGGTTGACTCCGATCACCGCGTCGCCCGTGCCGTACAACAGACCGTCGACCGCCGAGAGCAGGATGCCGCCCAGGTCGTCGGCCGGATGATTGGGCTGTAGTCGGATGGCCAGCACGCAGCGCTGGCCCAGCGTATTGCGCAGCCGAGTGACGTTGCGAATCTTGGCCGCCACGAGCACCAGGTCCTTGTTGCTCATCAGCTTCGCCGCCGCGGCAGCCATTTCCGGCGTGATCGCCCAACGCACGTCGTGCAGCTTGGCCTCGTCCGTAGCGTCGTCGAGCAGCCACTCGCGAAACTCGCCCACGGTCAGGTTGGCCAGCTCCGCGAAGGCCGCCGCGTCGTGCGAGTCGACGATCAGCCGTGAAACTTCGTCGTTGTCCGGATCGATCACCGGATTGGCAAGGATCTCGGCAAGCGTCACTTCGGCAAGCGCCCGCTTGGCGGCAACGCGCTCCCGCTGGCTGGCCGCAGCGATTTCGGCCAGCTCATCCCCCGATTTCTCTTCGTTGGCCTTGGCCAGCAATTCGCGCAAGTCCGCAAAGGCAAATCGCTCGCCGCGAACCGTACTCTGATAGGGCATCGCTATCCTCCGCATTCGTGCCCCATTTTATGCTGCCCCGGCAAGCAGGCACTACCGGAAGTTCACTTTGTTGGCTGTTCCGCGCGGTAGAATCTCGGGTCGAGCCATGAGGCCCAGATAGTGTGGCGGGCGACAAGATCCGGATGAGACATACCTTCATCGTGCCTCACAAGTTTCCATGAAGAATTCAGACTTGAGAACAGTTGGGCAAAACTCAGCTATCTGGCTGACATCGAAAGCCAACTGAACGCAGTGTTCCACACTAGATCACTGTACGGTGAGGTGGACCTTCGAGGAATGATCGTTGGTCTCGATGGTGCAATCGGTCAATTGGAGTACGCTTCCTTCGAGCAAGTCGACGTCAGGTTAGCCAACTTGGCATGTTGTCGCTTTTCTTGTTCATTTGCGTCTGCCAGTTTCAGCGACGTGAGTTTCGACGAAAGTATCTTTGATACATGCAACATGACTAGTGCAAGATTCTCGAACTGTGGTTTCAGGTCATCGAGGATTACTGCACCAACGATGGATGATGCCTTGTTTTCAAACTGCAGCTTTTCAAGCGCGTCACTCAAGGGGCGCGGCATAAAAGAGTATGGCGGGCGGAGAGTAGCTTTTCAGTCGTGCGATTTTAGAAACTCTCAATTTAGATCGCTCGAGTTCCGAGCCTGTCGTTTCATCGACTGCAAGTTTGACGGGGCGTCTTTTGAAGACTGCGATTTACGAGGCGTGAAGTTTGAGGTCTGCAGTCCGAATTTCGATCAACTCGTAGGCTGCGACACAAGTGGCGTCGTGATCGTCTAGCGAACGGGACGTATGCCACCATTCAAACGCACATGGACCGCATCGAACTCCTCCTGGGGAATTTCACTATCGCGACGTTTGGATCACGAGACTATGAGCGCGGACGAGTGTGCCGTCTACTTCGGGCTGCGTTTCGAGATCCCGGAGGGTGAGATCGACGCGGTCGAAGCACGCACCGATCCCCGCATGATCGCAGCGCGGGATGCGCGTCTCCGACGCTACTGGGGGAGCGTTGCCGACGGCGATGAGCGTTATTATCTTCTTGTCGGCGCTGAAATCGGAGTGATGGGAATCGACGGAAAGCTGGACGTGGAACTGTCCCGCGCGGGGTTGGAAGCGATCATGGATGAAACCACCGCGAAGCTGAAAGCGGCCAGTTTCGAAGGGGAGCCGAAGCTCTACGTGCAGTATTTTCCGGACTACTAGGCGTCCGGTTGGTTCGAAATGCAGAGGGTCATTATGAGTGCGGATGCATGCATTGTGTACTTCGGGCTGCGGTTTGAAACCGCTGACCATGAGATGGAAGCCTTGGAGTCGCGCACGGATCCACGAATCGTTGCAGCGCGCGATGCACGGCTGAGGCATTTCTGGGAAAACTTCTTTGTAGATGGTGACCGCTACTTGCTCTTCGTCGGTGCGCAGATCGCTATTCTCGGCCCGGAGAACGGCCTGGAAACGCAACTAACGCGCGCGGAGCTGGAGACGATCATGCAGGAGACGAAGGTGAAGCTGAGAGCGGCGGGATTTCAGGGAGAGCCCAAGCTGTATGTGCAGTGGTACCCGGACTACTGACACAGAGACTCGTGCTTGCACCGGAGCGGGTCCGCCTCGCGTCCACTTCCACCAGGTTCTGGAGATCTAGCGTGGAGCCTGATCTCGAGATTTATCGAAGTCTGAAAGTGATTCGGTGGTTCGAGAAATGTGGCCAAGATGAGCCGCTAGATATGGAGATCTACGTTGATCGCTTGCCGATATTGGCTGCTGCAGTCGCGGGCCGCGAATCGGACTTATGGGCGGATGTGCGAAACGAGGCGCGTGGAGATCTCACGGCATTCCTATCAGTGAACCACCCTGAGTGCTATGGATCCCATTGGAACCCTTTGGCTGACTACACGAACGAAAAACTGGACAACGAGGTCATGCCGGGTGTGAATGCGGCACTTGACCGGATGGATTTGCCCCACTTGTCGAGAGGCGTTCGTTTTGAATTGGGAATGATTGCGATCTACGCTGCCTACGCACGGCGGTTCAAGGGCCTTCCCGATTTCTTCGAAAAGCTGCTAGTCGTCTATCAGGCGGGCCGCCTCCCGTGCGGCTGGAGCGAGCCGTTCGACGCGTGGCCCGCAGGCCACTTCATTGTCTACTAGGTCGCATCTAGGCCTCCCGACCACGTCGCCCCGCCAGGGTTGCATCGCGCTTGCTGCTGCGGGTCAAATAATGGCATGGGCGGTAGCGATTACGATTTCGACTATCTGATTGTCGGCTCCGGCTTTGGCGGCAGCGTGACGGCGCTGCGGCTGTCGGAGAAGGGATACTCGGTCGGCGTGCTGGAACGCGGCAAGCGTTGGCGGGCCGAGGACTTTCCGCGCACCAACTGGAACGTGCGGAAGTATCTGTGGGCGCCGCTGGCGCGGTGCTTTGGCATTCAAGCCATCACGATGCTGCGCGACGTGCTCATCTTTCACGGCTGCGGCGTGGGGGGCGGCAGCCTGGTGTATGCCAACACGCTGTTGGTACCGCCCGATGGCGTGTTTGCCGATCCGCGCTGGAGTTCGATGGGTGATTGGAAGCAGTTGCTGGCGCCGCACTATGCCACGGCGCAGCGGATGCTCGGCGCGACCACGGCCATCTGCCCCAGCGAAACCGACCACGTGCTGCGCGAGATTGCCGTCGACATGGACCGCGGTGATACCTACCACCCCACGCAGGTTGGCGTCTATTTCGGCGAGCCGGGCATGACTGTGCCCGATCCGTACTTCGACGGCCGGGGGCCCGAACGCACGGGCTGCATCCAGTGCGGCGGCTGCATGGTCGGCTGCCGCCACGGCTCGAAGAACACGCTCGACAAGAACTACCTGTACTTGGCCGAAGGGCTCGGCGCGCAAGTCATTCCCGAAACCGAAGTGCTCGACATCCGCGAGCTGCCTGAAGGCGGCTATGAGGTCGACACACGCAAGATCACCGACTGGGTTTTCAAACGCCGCCGCACGTTTCGCGCTCGCGGCATCGTCATGTCAGGCGGCGTATTGGGCACAGTGCCCCTGTTGCTCAAGTGCAAGCAGCGCGGTTCGCTTGCGCGGCTTTCGGATCGTCTCGGCACGTTCGTGCGCACCAACAGCGAGGCCATCGTGGGCGTGACCACCCGTCGCCGCGAGGCCGACTACACGCACGGCATCGCCATCGCCTCGGGCTTCTATCCCACGCCCGACACGCACGTCGAGATGGTCCGCTACGGCCGCGGGCAGGACTTCATGGCGCTGTTGAGCACCGTGATGGTCAAGGACGAGCCGCCCTGGCCGCGGCCGCTGCGTCTGCTCGGCGAGATTGTCCGTCGGCCGCTGAAGTTCTTGCGGTTGTGCAAGCCGTGGGGTTGGGCCCGCAAGACGGGCATTCTGCTGGTAATGCAGAGCTTGCCCAACCACATGAGCCTCAAGCTGCGGCGGCGGTGGTTCTGGCCGTTCAAGCGGCAGGTCGATTCGGTGTGGGATTCGCCCGACAAAGTGCCGAAATACCTGCCGATTGCCGGCGAAGTGGCCGATCGCCTGGCCGAGAAGGTCGACGGCGACACGGGCTGCACGTGGGGCGAGGCACTATTCAATCTCACCTCGACGGCACATATTCTTGGGGGGTGCCCCATGGGCCGCGACCCCAGCGAAGGCGTGATCGACAAGTATGGCCGCGCGTTCGGATATGATAACTTCTATATTGCCGATGGCTCGGTGGTGCCGGTCAATCTGAGCGTGAACCCGAGCCTGACGATTTGCGCGTTGAGCGAGTGGATTGCCAGCCACGTTCCGCCCAAGTCGTCGTCCACCGCAAACCCGCAGGAAGGTGCCGCATGTCGACCCTGACCGTCAAGCAAACGCCCAGTCCCGTCGAACACGTCGATCGCTGCGTCCGCGAGTTGGCCGATGCCCGCGAGAAGCTGGCCAAGTTGTCGCTGGCACAACGCCGCGAGTTGATGCAGGATTGTCTCGACCGCACCGTGCAACTGGCGCGCGAATGGGTCGACGCGGCTTGCGAGGCCAAGGGCATCGCGCCGGGCAGTACGTTACGGGCCGAGGAAGTCACGGCCGGGCCAGCTTCGACCGTGCGTCACCTGCGTCTCTTAATCAACAACTACGAGGCGCTGGAGCGCGAGGGCCACATTCCGCTGCCGGCGCCGCCGCAACAGAAACCCGACGGCACGCTGACGGTGCAGGTGACGCCGGTCAAAGGCATTTTCGACACGATCGCCTTCGCCGGCTTCAAGGCCACGGCGCACTTGGGCCCGCAGGTCAAGCGGGCGGATCTCGACCGCCTGGGAAGCGAGTTGGTCAAGCCCAGCGGCGCGCAAACAGTGCTCGTGCTGGGAGCCGGCAACGTCTCGAGCATTCCCGCTACCGACACGATTTCAAAGGTCTTCCAGGAAACGAGCGTCGTGCTGTTGAAGATGAACCCCGTGAATGAGTATCTGGGGCCGATCTTCCAGCGGCTGTTCAAGCGGCTCATTGACGAGGGCTTTGTGCGGATCATCTACGGCGGCGCCGAAGTAGGAGCCGCGGCGGTCGAGCATCCGCAGGTCGACGAAGTACACATCACCGGGTCGATCCATTCGCACGACATGATCACCTGGGGCCCTCCCGGCGAAGAGCGCGAGCGGCGCAAGCGCGAGCACGATCCGGTGCTCAAGAAACGCATCACCAGCGAACTGGGCAACGTGAGCCCCTGGATCGTCGTGCCCGGCCCCTATACTGAGAAAGAGCTGCGATTCCAGGCCGAAAGCCTGGCCACGTCGATCGTGAACAACGCCTCGTTCAACTGTGTGGCCACGAAAATGATCGTCACGCACAAGGCGTGGCCGCAGCGCGAGCAGTTTTTGAAGATGGTCGAGGAGGTGATGTCGCGGGTGCCGCGCCGCAAGGCGTACTACCCCGGAGCGCGCGACCGGTTCGAGCGGTTTTCGGGCCAGCAGGCCCCGCCGGAGTCGGATGGGACGCTGCCTTGGACGCTCGTGCGCAATGCCGACCCCGAGGCCATGCCGCAGTTGTTCTGCGAGGAATCATTCGTCTGCGTGTGTGCCGAGATCGCCCTGGAGGCTCCCGACGAGCGGGCTTTCCTGAACGCGGCGGTCGACTTCGCCAACGACCGTTTGTGGGGCACATTGAGCGCCGCACTGACCGTGCATCCCAGCTTCCGTAAAGATCCGCACGGTGCGGAGTGCTTCGATGCAGCGCTCGAGAACCTGCGTTACGGGGCCGTGGGCGTGAACCATTGGCCGGCCCTGGTCTATGCGATGATGAGTCCGCCCTGGGGCGGCTATCCCTCGGGCACGCTCGAGGACGCGCAAAGCGGGATCGGCTCGGTGCACAACACCTTTATGCTCGAGCACGTGCAGAAGACCGTGCTCGAGGGGCCGCTAGTGATCTGGCCCAAGCCGATCTGGTTCCCGACGCACAAGAACCCCGAGCCGGTCGCCTGGAAGATGCTGGCCCTGTGCCACCAGCCTTCGGCCTGGAAGCTGCCGGGGCTGATGTTCTCCGCCATGGGCGGGTAAGCGGCTAGTCCGCACTACTTGACCAGCAAGGCCAGCTTGGCCAGCCGTTCGAGCGCCTCGGGCAGCGCGGCCTGAAAAATGCGCGACGCTTCGTCGTAGCTGCGTACCGGCTGCTGGTGCTCGAGCACGGTGAGCTTGCCTTCGGCCACCGCCGCCGCGAGTTCTTCGATGAGCTTATTTCTGTCGCGGTTGCCATCGAGCAAATCGAGCACGTGCCGGTCGAACGAGTCGAGCCGCACCGCTTCGTGCCGGCGGTTGGCGACCACGTCGGTCGCGCGGGCCTGCGAACGGGCCAAGGGGCTGGCCAGCGGCTTATCGGTGGCGCGCGTGGCGTACGAGGGCGGCGCGGCGTACAACGAAACAACCTGGCCCAGGCAGCATTGCAGCAAATTGTCGCTCAGCCGCCGCACGTCTTCAGGCGGCGAGGGCGTCGCGGTGGCCTCTTCGACCCGACGGCAAGCCGCGGCCACGAGATCGTCGAACGCCACATACTCGGGCCACGCCTCGCCCAGGTGCGACAGTGCCGCCTTGGCCAGGGGCAGGGGAGTGCCCACCCGCATTCCCGCGGCGCCGAAGAAACGCTGGACGCCCGTGCTCTTCAAGTCGATCGGCGGCTCTTCGGGCCGCAACGGGGCCGCCAGATAGAGCCCTCGCAAGACCTCGGGCGAGAGCCGCGACGGCAACTCGACGGCCGAGTGGCATAGCAACGTCTGCCGCATACCGCGATTGCGGACGATGTCTCGGAATTGTTCCTGCTCGAGTGCGTCGCGCGTGATCGTGGCGAGCCTCTGCTCGAGTTCGGGAGCGAGTTGATCGACGGGCCGCCATCCCAGCGACGCCTCGCCGGCCACTTGCAGCCCGTGTCCTCGAGCGTGTTCGACGAATTGCTTGAAGTAGACCGGGTGGCTGAACGGTTCCAGGTGGTCGTGCCACAAGTATTCGTCGCCTTGCCGCGCCAACACCGCCATTTCGCCTTGCACCAGCGAGTCGTAGGGGTTGTCTTCGGTGAGCCCGGCCTGCAGAAACTCGATCAGCCGGCGCGACCGGGCGATTCTGTCGGCGGGTGTCTCGGCATTGCGGCTGTCGTAGAGCATCATGTGCCGCAGCATGTTGTGCACATGCCAACCGGGGTAGGTCTTGTAGCTGACGTAGGCAATGCCCTCGGGTGCCAGATGCTCTCGGCATGCAGCCAGCAGCTTGTCGCGCACGGGCTCATCGACCCAGGAATAGACGCCGTGGGCGATGATGTAGTCGAACGTTCCCTGACGCTGGTCCAGGTCGAGAATGTCGGCCTTGAGAAACTCGACGTTGGAAAGCCCGACTTCGACGGCGGCGGCGTGTGCCGCGGCGATCTGTTTGCCCGAATTATCGATGCCGACAAAGCTGGCCTGGGGATAGCGCTCGGCCAGCGGCAGCAGGTTCCTGCCGGTGGCGCAGCCCAACTCCAGCACGCGCGCTTCGGCGGCGGGCATGGCGTGCAGGCCTCTGAGCCGGGCGCTCGTTTCCAGGAAATCCGGCTGCGCGCGCGCGATCGGCTGGCCCGGAAAGGCCACGGCGTCGTAGTACTCGGCAAGGTTCGTCGTGGTCATATGTGGAGAGCATGGTCGCGGGGCGTGGGTTAGGCCACGAGACACGCCATGCGGGCCAGATTTTTGAGGGAGGCGTCAAGCGTGTTTTCCAGGGCGCTGGCAACGGCTGCGCCGCGCGTGGCCGGCAACCCCTCGACCAGGATCGAGACGTCGCCGCGGTCGACGGCTTCGGTCAGCTCCCGCACCAGGGCCGCGCGGTCGTGCTGGCCGTCGAGGTACTGCAGCACGTTGCGCGCGGCGTCGTCTAACTCGATCAACTCGTGGCAACAGTTGGTCACTTTCTTCATACGGCCGGCCTGGAATCGCGCCAGGCGACTAGCTCGCGGCTTTTCGGTCAGCGCAGTGGTGAAGCGATCCGGCGAGGCGAGCGCGTCGACGAGGCCGCTGGCCAGGCATTGAACGAGGTTGTGCCCCAGGTTCACACGGTCTGCGTGCGAGAGCTCGCGGGGCGCCCCCTCGTCGCCCAACAGCCGCCCGGCCGCCTCGGTCAGTTCATCCAGTGAGCAGGCCCGGGGCCACCTTTGGCTCAAGTGCATAAGGGCCGCCTTCAGCGGTGGCGAGGGAGTCGAGATTCCCAGTCCTTGCGTCTTGTTGAATCGCTCCGGCTCCGTGGACTTGAGGTTGACCATCAGCTTTTCGGTCTTGAGGTAGCCGCGCAGATACAAGGATTGTAGGCGCTCGGGCTCGAGCTTGCGGGTGAGCGGGACTTCCTTGCGGCAGAGCAGCGTCTGGCGAAAGCCGCGATTTCGCAACAGGTCGAGGTGCTGTTCCACGCCGACCACGTCGTTTGCAATCTGCATCAGCTGGCGCTCGATGGTCGGGCCAAAGTTCGAGGCGAACATCGTGGCCGGGGCGGCGTCGCCCAGGTAGCCGAGTCCGAAGTCGGCCACGCGTTCGACAAACTCGTGCAAGTACAGCGGGTTGTTGTCCGCCTCCATGTACTCGTGGTAGACGTAAGCGTCGGGCTGGGCGAGCACGAGCTTGATGTCATCCTTCATCAGCCGGGCGTAGGGAGTCTGCTCCTGTTCCATTGCTGCCGCCAGAAACTCGAGCACGGCCTTGCCGCGCGCCAGGCGATCCTTGGCCGAAGCTCCCAGGGCGTGTTCGCTGAGTACTTCCCGCACCACCGACCGCAGGTGCCAGCCGGGATAGGTGTTGTAGCTGATGTAGGCGATGCCCTGCGGAGTGAGCGACCGCTGGCAAATCGAGAGGATCTTGTCCTGCAGTGCCGGGGGCACCCAGGCAAAAACTCCATGGCAGATGATGTAGTCGAAGCTTCCCAACTCGTCGCCCAGATCGCCGATGTCGGCACACCGCAATTCGAGGTTCTCGAGCTTCAGCGCCGCCGCCGAGTGTTGGGCGGCGAGCACCTGGGCCTGAGAGTAGTCGATGCCTACGAAGCGGGAGTCGTCCAGCGCCTCGGCCATGGGGATCAAGTTGCCCCCGGTAGCGCAGCCCAATTCCAGCACGCGGCACCGCTCGACCGGCGGCGGCTGCATGCCGAACAGCCTTCCGATTGCAGCCAGCCGGTCGGGATGACTTTGCGGCAGCGGCTGGCTCGGAAAGGGAAGTTCGTCGTACGGGTTGATCGTGGGGCCGGGAAGCGACATGAAGATGCGTGGGGAAGAGGAGCGAAAGCCTAGCTAGTCGGCCCCGGCGAAACCGCGGCGGCGTTGCGTGCTGTAGCACTGTAGCGCCGCTTCGATCACCGGCAACGTGGCGGCCGCCTGCTGAATCTCGTCCACCTCGACCGCCTTGTTTTCCAGGGTCTTGTAGTCTTGAAAAAAACGCCGCAGCATCGTCAGCCGGTGCGGCGGCAATTCGCGGCAATCGTATATGCCGTGGTAATCCGGGTCGTCCACGGCTACGGCCAATATCTTGTGGTCGCGCCGGCCGGTGTCGATCATCGTCATCAACCCGATCGCGCGTGCGTGAACCAGCGTCAGCGGAGCGACGGCTTCCTGGCTGAGAACGAGCACGTCGAGCGGGTCGTCGTCTTCGGCCAGCGTCTGGGGAATGAAGCCGTAGTTCGCCGGGTAATATACCGCCGAGTACAGCACACGATCCAGTCGCAGCAGACCGGTTTTCTTGTCGAGCTCGTATTTGACGTTCGAGCCCATAGGAATCTCGACCACCGCCGTGAAATCGCGCGGCAGATTCTCTCCCGGCGTAATGTCGTGCCAGGGATGCGTCATATGCGTCGTGCTCCATCGAAACGATGTAGTAGCCCGAGCCGGTACCGCGCTAACGCGCACCGACCGCTGGACGGTGAACCGCCCGGGGGCGGACCTGCTATCAGTCGGCGAGGCGCGACGAGCCAAAGGCCATTTTGGGGGGCCAATTGCCCTTTACGCAACCGACCGATGTCGGCAGAATACCGCCCTCAAAAAACTGCCGGCAAGGGGGTGCCTGCGTTGAGTGCCCGGATTTTGTTCGACTCACCCGTTCGACTAGGCCGCTCGAGGAGTGCCAACAGAATGAAATTGCCTGTCGCCATTGCCGCTGCCGCCGCTGGCTGCGTGGGGGTTGTTGCCGTTACGACGCTCTGGGCCCAGCGCCCGCAGCAGCAGGTACCCCATACGCGCACCGCCCTGGTGGACATGAGCGAGGTCATGAAAAACTCCGCCCGCTTCACGCAGGCCATGGAGGGGCTGAAGACCAACTACGAAGCCAAGGCCAAGGATTTGCAGGAAAGGGCAACACGCGGCAACGAATTGACGCAGAAAATGCGGCAGATGCCCAACGGCCCCGAACGCAAGCAGCTCGAACTCGAGCTGGCGAAGACCCGCGCCGACTACGAAATCGACCAGAAACGCATCACCGAAGAAATCCGGGACGAGGAGTCGAAGATCATCCTTGGTCTGCTCAGCGATCTGCGTGGCGAGCTGGAACGCTTTGCCCGGACGCACCAGGTGCAGCTCATTCTGCGTGCCGATCCGGAGCCGCCGAACCTGACCGATCCGCGGATGATCATGCGCGAGATCCACAAACCGATCGTGTACCAAAGCGGTCTGGAGGCGACGAATCCCGTGCTGAGCGCTCTGAACGCTCGCGCCGGGGCTCCGGCCGCACGCACGGGCAACGCCGCGCCGCCGACGCGCGGAGGCGTGCCGCGCTAGCGGCAAGCGATCGCCTAGCGCGTAACACGCCTAACTCGGTCCGCCTGCGCGTGCCGCCCCAGAAGGCGCCTGCGCCGGTGCCCCGTTCTCGCCGCTGGTGATGGGGCCGCGCTGCTGCATTGGTTCGCGCAGCTCGATAAACTCCTCCTGGCTGCGGTGCGGCTCTTCGTCCTCGGCCGGGTGCAGCCGCTGGTAGCGGCCGTCGGGCAGCAGAATTCGTGACCGGGTGTTGTCGCTCAGGTAGGTCGGGATGATCTCTTTCAGGATGCGCTGCCGTAGTTCCGGCGCCTCGACGGGAAACATCACTTCCACGCGGCGGTGGAAATTGCGCGGCATCCAGTCGGCGCTGGACAGGAAGACCTTCGCTTCGTCGTCGGGGCTGAAGACGTAGACCCGGCTGTGCTCGAGAAAGCGGTCGACGATGCTCGTAACGCGGATGTTTTCCGAGATCCCGGGCATGCCCGGACGCAGGCAACACACGCCGCGGACTAAGAGCTCGATGGGCACACCCGCCTGGCTGGCGCGGTACAGAGCCTCGATGACGCGATAATCGACCAGCGCGTTGAGCTTGGCGAAAATACGCGACGGCCGACCCTCGCGGGCCCGCTGGGCCTGCTCTTCAATCAGGTCGATCGTGCGCGTGTGCAAGTGTTCGGGCGCAACGACCAGTTTCCGCCAGGGATGCCCCTGCGAGTAACCCGTGAGCAGGTTGAATAGCGCCGAGGCATCGTCGCCGAAGTCCTCGTCGGCGGTGAACATGCCCAGGTCGGTGTACTGCAGGGCGGTGATCTGGTTATAGTTGCCCGTGCCCAGATGAACATACCGGCGCAGCGAACTGCCTTCCTGCCGCACGACCAGCGATACCTTGCAGTGGGTCTTGAGGTCGAGAAAGCCGAACACGACGTGCACGCCGGAACGCTCCATCTGGCGGGCCCAGCCGACGTTGCGTTCTTCGTCGAAGCGGGCTTTCAGTTCCACCAGCGCGGTCACATGCTTGCCGTTCTCGGCCGCCTGCATTAGCGCCCGCGTGATCGGCGAGTCGGCCGTGATGCGATACAGCGTCTGCTTGATGGCCAGCACCTTGGGATCCTTCGCCGCCGCCGAGACGAACTCCACCACAGGATCAAATGAGTCGTAGGGGTGGTGCAGCAGCACGTCGTGCTGGGCGATTGCCGAGAACAGGTCCTCGCCGCGCCGCGACCGCAAGCCACGGGGCGTGCGGGGCGTGAACGAAGGGCTGCGCAAGTAGTCGCGATTCGGCACGCCGTACAGTTCCATCAGTCCGGTCAGATCTAGCGGCCCGGCCAGACGATAAACCTCGCTGTAGCCGTCGGGGGCGTTCTCGCCCGCTTCACGCAGTGATTCCTCGGCGACGATCTTTTGCACCAGCTCTTCGTTGGCGCCGGTATTGACTTCCAGCCGCACGGCGTCACCGCGCTGCCGGGCCTTGAGACGCTCCTCGATCAGGCGGAGCATGTCGTCCGATTCTTGTTCCAACAGTTCGATGTCGCTGTCGCGCGTGATGCGAAAGGTCATCCAGTGCAGTGTGTCGAAGCCGCCGAACAGTTCAGGCAGCCGGGCGGCCACGGCCTCTTCCAACAGGATGAATTTTTGTTCTTCCGCCGGATCGAGCGCGATGAAACGGGCCAATACCGGTGGCAACTGCACGACGGCAAACAGTTGCTGCGGTCCCAGGCCGCGCTTCCGTTTAAGCATGGCCCCCAGATAGAGCTGCCGGTTGTGAAAGTGCGGACTGGGATGGCTGGGATCGATCGCCATCGGGGTGAGGATCGGAAACACCCGCGTGCGAAAGAACTGGTCGAGCGACGCGCGCTGTTCGTGGTTGAGCTCGCTATGGGAGAGGATGCGAATGCCCTCGTCGGCCAGTTGTGGCAGCACCGACTCGTTCCAGCAGCGATACTGGGCCGAGACCAGTTCCTGCGTCCGGGGGGCGACACGCTGCAACTGCGTGACGGCCCGCAACCCGTCGGGGGTATAATCCTGCGGCGCGCCGTCGCCGAAGGCCTGCTCGCGCAGTCCCGCCACGCGGACCATGAAAAACTCGTCGAGATTCGAACTGAAGATCGAGAGGAACTTCACCCGCTCCAGCAGCGGGTTCGAAGCATCTTCGGCCTCTTCCAGCACGCGGGCGTTGAATTCCAGCCAACTCAGCTCGCGATTGATGAAATGTTCGGGCTGGAAGTTTTGTTCGACCACGATTACCTCACGGTTACTGCCCTCAAGGAAACGACGCTCAATTCTACCCCCGGCCACCTCCGTCCGCGGGCACTCCCTTCATGGTAGGAGCCAGGCGGGGAGCCGCCAAGCACTTGCGAGCCCGAAAAACGGGCACAGAGCGCACCATCGCACGGCGCCGGCGCGCCAGCGCTCCCCGGGTAGTCGGACGCCGCAGTCGACGACTATATTGCAGACTCGCACCCGGACCTGCCCGACGATCCGTATCCTATGCCAACCCTGATGTGGCGATCGCTGTACCCGTTTGCTTCCCGCGAGATCGATCTCGACGGGCACCGCTATCACTACATCGACGAAGGTCGCGGCGAGACCTTGCTGCTGGTGCACGGCAACCCCACCTGGTCGTTCTACTGGCGCGAGCTGGTGCGGGCCTTGTCTCCAAATTACCGGCTGATTGCCGTCGATCACATCGGCTGCGGGCTGAGCGACAAGCCGCGCGGCTATCCATACCGGCTCGAGCGGCACGTCGACAACCTGGCCCGATTCGTGGATCGCCTCGATTTGAACGACGTGACGCTCGTGGGGCACGACTGGGGCGGGGCCATCGGCTTGGGGGCCGCACTGCGCCATCGCGATCGTTTTGGCCGGTTTGTCATGTTCAACACCGCGGCGTTCCGCTCCACCGAAATGCCCTGGCGGATTCGCGTATGCCGCACGCCGCTGTTGGGGCGGCTGGCCGTGCAAGGGCTTAACGGGTTCGCCCGCGCCGCTCTTTCCATGGCCATTGCCGACCGCCGGCGGATGACGCCCGAGGTGCGGGCCGGATTGCTGGCCCCCTACGATCGCTGGTCGCACCGCGAGGCGATCTATCGCTTTGTGGAAGACATTCCGATGTCGCCGGATCACGCCAGCTACGCGACACTGGCGGCCATCGAGCGCGGCTTGCCGAACCTGGCCGCGTGCCCGTGGATGTTCATTTGGGGCATGCGCGATTGGTGCTTCACACCGGCCTTCCTGGATCGATTCCTGCAGTTCTTTCCCCAGGCGGAAGTTCATCGGCTGGCCGAGGCGGGCCACTACGTGGTCGAGGACGCCCATGAGCAGATTGTGCCGCTCGTCGATCGCTTTTTGTCGAGCCAGCCGCTCGCAATCCCCAATCGTTCTGTTCAAAGCGAGACGCCCCGCGCATGAACCCTTCCCCGTCCGACGCGCTGTTGAGCCCGCTGCCGGTAGGCCAGTGCTTCACGCTGGCCACGATCATGGAGGCCACGGCTCCCAAGCCGGGCAATATTCACCGCGGCGCCGATTTCGAGGATACGAGCTATCCCGATTTCCTGGTCGCGGCCACGGTGGTGGGGCCGATCATGGAGCTCGCCGTCGAACTGCCTTTGGGGCACACCGTGCTCTCGGCGGTAAAGGCCACGCGAGCCGCCGTGGCCACGAATACGAACCTGGGCACCGTGCTGCTTGTGGCTCCGATGGCTAAAGTGCCGCGCACCAAGGCGCTGGAGCGCGGCATCGGCGACGTGCTTGAAAAGCTCACGCCCCAGGACGCTCGCGACGTCTATCAAGCCATTCGCCTGGCGCGTCCCGGTGGGCTGGGCAAGGTCGAAAGCGCCGACGTGGCGGGCGAGCCTCCGGAGGACTTGATCGGGGCCATGCAGATGGCCGCTGACCACGACATGGTCGCGCGGCAATACGCTTGCAAGTTTGAAGACGTGTTCACCACGGTCGTTCCCTGGTTGGTGCGGGCGCTCGATGCCGGTATGCTGCTGGCCGACGCGATCGTGCACGTCTACCTGGAACTGATGAGCGAGTTTCCCGACAGCCTGATTGCCCGCCGCCGCGGAGCGAAGGTAGCCCAGCAGGCCTCGGACATGGCCGCCCACGTGCTGGCCTCGGGCCGGCCCGGCGACGAAGACTATCTGGGGGCGCTATCGGATCTCGATTTCTGGCTCCGCGCCGACGGACACATGCGAAATCCGGGCACCACGGCCGATCTCGTGGCCGCCGGTTTGTTCGTCGCCTTGCGCGATGAGATAATCAAACCACCGTTTCGGCTGGTACATCCTTCCTGAGGGACCTAGGCAGCAAGGGCATTCGGTGGCCGACCAGTATCACGTTCGCATGTCGAAAGACTACCTGGTGTTCAGCGCCGGGCACTTCATCACCTATGGTGACCAGTGCGAGCGGCTGCACGGCCACAACTACCGTGTGACGGCCGAGGCTCACGGACCGCTGAACGACGACCAGTACGTCGTCGACTTTATCGCCTTTCGCGACGCGCTCAAGGAGATCGTCGACGAACTCGACCACCACATGCTGTTGCCCACGCGGCACCCGCAGATCCGCGTGACGGCCGATGAGCGCGAGGTGCAGGCCACGTACGGGGATCGCCGCTGGATCTTCCCCCGCTGCGATTGCGTCCTGCTGGACGTGGCCAACACCACTTCGGAGATGCTGGCCCGGCACATCGGGTTGCGGCTGGCCGAGTCGCTTCAAGCGCGCACCAGCACCAAGCCGGAAAGGTTGCGCGTCGAAGTCGATGAGTGCTTCGGCAACGTCGCGGCCTGCGAGTTGGACCTTTCGAAGCAGTAAGAACCCAAACGAACACGATAAACCATCTATCCTCCTCGGAGTCGACCCCCATGCATAGTCCTGCCCGCTCGCTCGCCCTCATTGTTGCGGTCCTGGCCACGCTTGCTTCCACGGCTGGCGCCGACGATTGGAAGCCGCTGTTCAACGGCAAGAACCTCGACGGCTGGCAGGCCGTAGGCGGACCGATGGCGAGCTGGCACGTGGAAGACGGCGTGTTGTATTGCAAGGGTGGCGGAGGCGGTTGGCTCTCGACCGTCGACGAGTACGGCGACTTCGAAGTCGAGCTCGAGTTCCGAGTGCCCGAGGGCGGCAACAGTGGCGTTTTTCTGCGCGCACCGCATCAGGGTAATCCGGCGTTTGCCGGCATGGAGATTCAGATTCTCGACGACGAGGCCCCGCAATACGCCAAGCTGAACGACTACCAGTATTGCGGCAGCCTGTACGATATCGCCGCTCCCAAGACCCGGGCCAGCAAGCCGGCCGGCGAGTGGCAGAAGATGCACATTAAGTGCGTCGGCGACACGGTGCAGGTGACGCTCAACGGCACGCCGATCATCGACGCCCAACTCGACGCCCACCCCGACAAAGAGCCCACGCACCCCGGCCTCAAGCGCGACAGGGGCTACGTCGGCCTGCAGAACCATGGCACCCGGCTCGACTTCCGCAACGTGAAGATTCGCGAGCTTTAGGCGGCGGCAGCTGCCCGAGTTGGGCTACGCACTCTTCTCGGCGCACGCCGCCAGATCGTCGGCCATGCGGGCGAACACGTCGCCCCACTCGCCGATCTGCGTTTGACGATAGAATCGCATGGTGGGATACCAGGGCGTGTCGCTGCGATCCAAGAACCAACGCCAGTCGGCCTTGGTGCCCAGCGGCACCCAAACTCGCGCGCCCAGCGCTCCGGCTAGGTGCGCGGTGGCCGTGTCGGCCGTGATGACCAGGTCGAGGTTCTGGATCACCGCGGCAGTGTCGACAAAAGGCCCGGCCATCTCGTCCCACACGCCTTGCAGCTCGTACAGGGGAAAGCCGGCGTCGCGCAATTGCCGCTCGCCGTCGCGCTTTTGCAGGCTCACGAGCGTCACTCCCCGTACGGAAGCCAGCGGCGCGAACTCCGAAAGCGGCATCGAGCGACGCCAGTCGCCCTTGTTCGCGGGGCTGCCTTGCCAGGCGATGCCCACGCGAAAGCCCTCTACGTCGCTGAGCCGCCGCCGCCAGTTCGTGACCATGTCGTCCGGCACGCCGAGGTAGGGAATCGGCGCTGGAATATTCTCAGGCGTCGTTCCCAGCAACCACGGGAGGCTGAGCATCGGCACCTGCACGTCAAATGCCGGCAGCGCATCGTCGGTGACGAGGAGGTCGCCAAAGCCCGAGTGCGTGAGTAGCGGCACAAGCGCCGGAGGCACTTGCACGAGCAACCGCGGACAGAGCTTCTTCACCAGTGGGATGTAGCGGATGAAGTGGAGCGTGTCGCCCAAGCCTTGTTCGGCATGCACCAGCAGCGTTTTGTCGATCAGTGGCGAGCCGTCCCACAGCGGCTCGCGCATCACGTGGATCGGAAAGCCGGGTAGCCGCAAACGCCATTCGTATTCCTGCCAGCCGGCGGCCAGTTCGCCCCGCGTCAGTAGCATGAGCGCCCGATTGTAGTGGGCCTCGGCCGCATGCGGCTCGACGCGCAGCACGGCCTCGTAGTGTGCCAGCGCCCGCTCGTAGTCGAGGGCTTCCTGATAGAACGCGCCCAGATTGGTATGAGCGCTGGCATGATTCGGCTGGATGCGAATGGCCGCCTCGTAGTGGGTGACGGCTTCTTGCGCTTGGCCCATCTCCGCGAGCGCGGTGCCGAGGTTGTAGTGGGCTTCGGCGGAGTTCGGATCGAGCGCGAGGGCCTTGCGGTAGTGTTCGACAGCCTCATCGAGTTTCTGCTGCGCTTGCAGCGTCACGCCCAGGCGGGCCTCGGCGGGGGCCGAGCGCGAGTCGATCGCCAGCGCCGCCCGAAAACATTGCTCGGCCAGGCTCCAGTTGCCCGCCGCGGCTTCGAGATTGCCCAGTTGATAGTGTCCGCCGGCGGCGGCGGGTTGCACGGCAGTCGCTTGCTGCAAACATGCTCGAGCGCGATCAGTGTGGCCTTCCTGCCGTTCGAGGTGTGCCAGCGCGAGCAGGGCTTCGACCGTGTTGGCGTCGAGGGCCAGGGCCCGTTCGAAGCTCGTTCGCGCCTCGCCGCGGCGGCCTACGACATGCAGCGCGCTGCCGAAATGAACGTGAAACAACGGCACGTTGCCCGCCAGGGCGATGGCCCGACCGATCAGCTCGCGTGCCACATCCGCGTGCCCTGCCTGAAGTGCCAACAGGCCCAGCATATCGAGCGCGTAGGCGTGCTGCGGCTCGGCGGCCAGCACCTGCCGGTAGAGCCGTTCCGCATCGGCCAGCCGCCCGGCCTGGTGCGCTTGCACGGCCGCCTGGTAGACATCCCCGATCGAAGCCATTCCGCCATTCTACCGTCCGCCCCGCCGTTTCCCGCGCCCGCTGCCTGGCCGTTTAGCCGGGAGCCATCGGCGACGGCGCGTCTTCCGTCTCAACTACTCCTCCCCCAGCGAGTCCTCCCCATCGGTCAACCACGCGAGGTTAAACCGCGCCACCGCGAGGCACGACACGTGCCGCCCGCCCACTTTCCTCGACCGCTCGTAGACGCAATAGATCGTCCCATCCGGCCCCACAGCCAGATCGCTGTACGCACTGCGTCCCGGCTCGAGTGCCTTTGCCACCGGCCAGGTCTCCCCTTCGTCGTAGCTCAGCTTGACCGTCAGGTTCCGCCGGTCGCGATTCTTGCCGGGCTCCTCCTTGCCGTCGGCCCGTTTGAGGTTATGGGGGTTGGAAAACAGCAGACGGTTCTTTCCACCCTCCTCGTCGGCCAGCGAGAAGCGGCACATGCTGGCCATGCACACCGGCTCGGGCAGCTCCTGGTCGAACCGCGGACGCGTCCAGTTCGTGGCGCCATCGGGGCTGATCGCCACGGCACGCAGGTTGGGGCTCGACTCGCTGCGGATGTTCAGCATCACGCTGCCGTCGGCCAGTTCGACCGCGACCGACTCGCTGGGATTGACCAGCGGATCGTTCTCGCCGGCGATGATGTCGCCGCACTTCCAGGTCTCGCCGTGATCGTCGCTGTAGATCGTGCTGATCGCGCTGGGGCGATGAGCGTGCCCACCGGTGCCCCTCGAGAGCCACACCGGCACCACAAGCCGCCCGCTACGCAGTTGCACGCCGTGTCCCGGTCCGGTGGCCAACACCTTCCAGTCGTAGTGCTCGCGAAACGGCTCGAACGCGTCGGTGATTTCGACCGGCTCGCTGAACGTCTGTCCGTCGTCGTCGCTACGACGATAGAAGCAGCGCATGTATTCGTGGCAGAATAGCAGGTGCGCGCTGCCGTCGCGATCGGGAATGATCAGCGGATTGTTCTGCGTCACGGCCGAGGGATCGGTGAGGTTCTGCTTGAGCGCCACGGGATTCTTACGATGCTCGGTGTCGACTTCGGCCACCTTCTGCCGCGACGACCAGGTGCGGCCGCCGTCGGTGCTGCGGCGTAGCATGATGTCGATCGGCCCCCAGTCGCCGCGGCCGCTCTTGCGGGCCTCGCAGAGCGCCAAAAGCGTGCCCTTGGCGGTGACCGCCAGCGCTGGGATGCGATAGCTCGCGTAGCCTTCTTCGCCGGCGGTATACAACTCGGTCTTCTCGAGCCGCGGCTCAGCCGCGACAGCACCCGCTGAGGCGAGCGTTAGGGCGAGCGGGGCAAGCAGCATCCACTTCGTTCGGCTGGTCATGGCGATGGTTCTCCCGGGGAGCTGATGACCTTTTGGAAGGTTGTGCCCGCTATCGTAACTCACGGCTGCGCCCGGCCCCACCCCCGCACGCACAGCGTTTGCGGCGCCGAATGTGCCGGTCGCGCCGGTATTTCGAGGGCATCCCGCGCCGCAGCGGCGAGACATTCCGCGCGGCTCTCTTTATAATGGAGACGCGGGCCCCTCGGGCGACCTGCTGCGCCGGAACAGAACACCTCTCCAACAAAGCACAGGCATCGCATGTCTCAGGCGATCGTCGATCCCGAAGAATTGCGCCGCTTCGCGCGTCAACTCGAGCGATTCAGCAACGAGTTGCAGAACCAAATGCTCGTGCTGCGCGGTCAGATGACCAGTCTTGGTCAAAGCTGGCGCGACCAGGAGCACGAGAAATTCCTGCAGGATTTTGAGCAAACGCTGATTGCGACGAACCGTTTCGTGGAGTCGACGCGAGAACACATTCCTTTCTTGCTGCGCAAAGCCGAACGCGCGGAGGACTACCTAAGACAACGTTAATCGCCGAGGTGAATGGACCGCCGTTTCGACGGGCGGAGGGCCTTTCGGCGCGGGAGCAGCGATGAATCAGGGGGCAAATGTCGGCTCAATCGATGCGGTACGCGACTTCCGCGCCGCCCTGGCGACCTTCGTCCACGATGCGCGCGAGGCCGTGCTCACGTTCGAGCTGGAGTCGCGTCGCGTGCTCGAATGGCTTTCCGACGGCGCACCGCGCTACTGGCACGAGCAGGCCCGCCGCGCCGAAGACGCGCTGACCGAAGCCCGCATCGAGCTGGAGCGCTGCCGGCACTCGAAACTGCCCGGCGGCGAACCGAGGTCGTGCCTCGAAGAGCGCAAGAATCTGGATCGAGCCCGCCGCCGCCGCGACTACGTCGAGGAAAAACAGCGGCTCACGCGCAAGTGGTCGATCGAGGCCGAGCGCGAGCACCGCGAATACGCCGGCCGGGCCAGCCAATTGGAAAGCGCGTTCGACGGCCATTTCGCCGAAGCCATTGCCGCGCTCGACGCCTCGCTGACGGCGCTCGAGTCGTACGTCGTGGCCGGCCAGACTTGGAATCGATCGGACGCGTCCAAAGCATCATCGCCAGACAGCAAGTGGGGTTCGGTCTCGCGCCCTCGCGACGAGCAGTCCGCCTCCGACGCAGCCAACCGTGACATGAACGATCAAGAACCATCGACCGACGAGAACCAACCGTCGGACGCACCATCCCAGGAGCCGCGCCCATGAGAACCGGCGAATTGACCGTCGGCGCCGCCCGATTGCACAAGTCCTGGCAGAAGCTGCGCGCGCACTGGGAGCAGACGAAGCTCGAATGGCGCGACACCGTGGCCCAGGACTTCGAGCGGCGCTATCTCAACGAGATCGAGCCGGAACTGAAAACGACCCTCGAGCGGATGCGCATCCTGGCAGACGTGCTGGCCACGGCCCATCGTGATTGCGATCAATGAGTTTCGAGCAATATAACGGCATCCCGCCCCGCGAAGCAGCCGACAGCGATCCCTCGGATCCGCGCGCCGCTGAAGCGCGCTTCGTGGCCGATCTCGAAGAGAAGATTGCCGAACGCGCATCGAGCGAGCAGTCGATCGCAGCCCAATACCGTGCGGCGTGCAACGCGGCCGATCGGGGCTTTCGCGAGCAGCGCGAGAAGCTTGCCGCCGAGGTCGAGCAGGAACGGGCCGACGCCGCCGAAGACTATACCGAACAACAGCGGCACGCGGCCGCCCGTTTCGAGTACGAAACGTCGCGCGTCGAATGCGAGTTCGTCGAACTCCAGCAGCGGGTGAGCGAAGAATTCAAGCAGGGCTGCACCCGTGCCGAGGCCGAATGGAAGGACGCCCGCTGGGAAGCCGAGGCGATGTTCGAGGCCACGAAGGACGTAGCCCCCCGCGAGCTCGAGGCATTCGAAAAGAACGTCGAGACCTGGCTCGAGCGCCTCGAGGCCGAGCGCGACGAGGCGCACCGCCTGGTGGCTTCGTGGCGTACGGCCTGGGCCGAAGACGATTCGGCCGAAACGCCGCCCCCGGACATGTCGGGCGACTTGCTCGCCCAGTTGCGCGACAAGGTCAACTTTGTTGGCGAGCAGCGGATGGCACTTGCGGGTTTGCAGGTGGCTCCGCCCGCGGCGCAGTTTGCCCCGGCGTGGTTGTTCGGTCTGGTGGCGATTGGCTGTCTGGTAGGCGGTCTGCTGGCCGGCTGGACCGTTCTGGCGGTTATCGTCGCCACGCTCGCCGCGGTCACCGCGGGGGCTAGTTTGAGCATCGCGCTGTTGCGTTACGCCGGCCATCAGGTGGCCAAACTCTACGAGCCGCTCTGCCTGGCGGCGCGCGATGCGGAGGCCATCGCCGAACGCGCTGTCGCCGATGCACGCGAGCGTACGGCCCGGCGGCAGGCCGAAGTGGAGCAGCGGCGAAAAGGCGCGCTGGCCGCCGCCGACGCGACGTACGAAACGCGCAAGGCCGAATTGACGGCCCGCCGCGATGAGCAGCTACAAGGCCCGGCCGTCGAATATCCGCCACGCCTGGGCGCGATCGCCGCCCGCCGCGACCGCGACCTGGAATTGGCCGAAGCGACGCGTCGCCGGCACGATGCGGAGATCGCCCGCCGCGAGTCCGATCTGGAGGATTGCGATGCTCGCATTGCCCGACAGATGGAGGAGATCCGGGCACGCCATGACGCTCAGTGGAGCAGGCTTGCCGACCGGTGGCAGACCAACCTGGCCGAAATGCAAGCCCGCGCCGCGGCCCTTCGTGGCCAAAGCCAGGAGAATCCCAGACCGTGGCTCGATGCCTGGCCCGAGGGCGATTGGACCCCGGCGCTCGACGTGCCCCCGGCGATCCGCATCGGATCGATGGCGGTCGAACTGGACAAGCTTTCGCAGGGGATGCCTGCCGACGATCGGTTGAATCCCGGCGACTACGGACGCTTCGAGCTGCCGGCACTGTTGCGATTTCCCGAGCGCTTGTCGCTGGTGTTCAAGGCCCACGGCGAAGGGCGGGACGTGGCCGTCGAGGCCATGCAGGCCATGATGCTGCGGCTGTTGTTGGCCGTGCCGCCGGGCAAGCTGCGGTTTACGATCATCGATCCGGTCGGCTTGGGCGAGAACTTCGCGGCGCTGATGCACCTGGCCGACTACAACGAGGCCCTGGTCAACACCCGCATCTGGACCGAGGCACGGCACATCGAGCAGCGGCTGGCCGATCTGTCGGAACACATGGAGAACGTGATCCAGAAGTACCTCCGCAACGAGTTCGAGTCGATCGGCCAATACAACCTGCAAGCCGGCGAAATCGCCGAGCCCTATCGCTTCCTGGTCATTGCAGGCTTTCCAGCCAACTTCAGCGAGGCGGCCCAGCGCCGGTTGATGTCTATCGCCGCCACGGGCGCCCGCTGCGGTGTGTACACCTTGTTGATGGTCGATACGCAGTTGCGCCCCGCGCCCTCGGTGCCGCTGACCGAATTGGAGCAGCACGCCACGACACTGACCTGGGACGGCCAGCAGTTCCATTGGGATGACGAGCAGTTCGCACCCTTTCCCCTGGTGCTCGACACACCGCCCCCGGCCGGGCAGCTCACCGAGATTCTGCGGCAGGCCGGCGAGTACGCCAATCAGGCCGGCAAGGTCGAAGTGCCTTTCGAGGCAATCGCCCCGGCCGACGACAACTTGTGGGCGAGTTCGGCTCGCTTCGGCGTCGACGTTCCGCTCGGACGCGCCGGCGCGACGAGGTTGCAGTCGCTCAAGCTCGGCCAGGGCACCTCGCAACACGTGCTCGTGGCCGGCAAGACGGGCTCCGGCAAGTCAACGCTGCTGCACGCCCTGGTGACGAATCTCGCTTTGCGCTTCAGCCCGGACGAGATCGAGCTGTACCTGGTCGACTTCAAGCAGGGCGTCGAATTCAAGACCTACGCGGCCCATCACCTGCCGCATGCCCGGGTCGTGGCCATCGAGAGCGATCGCGAGTTCGGCATCAGCGTGCTGGAGCGTCTCGACGAGGAGCTGAAGACCCGGGCCGACGCCTTCCGCGCCGCCGGCGTGCAGGATCTGGCCGGCTTCCGCGCCGCGCAACCCGATCGGCCGATGCCGCGCGTGCTGCTGGTGGTCGACGAGTTCCAGGAGTTCTTCGTCGAGGACGATCGTCTTTCGCAGGATGCGGGCCTGTTGCTCGATCGCCTGGTGCGGCAGGGCCGGGCCTTCGGAATCCACGTGTTGTTGGGATCGCAGACGCTGGCCGGTGCCTATACGCTGGCGCGGAGCACGATTGGGCAGATGGCCGTGCGCATCGCGCTACAGTGCAGCGAGGCGGATGCGCATCTGATCCTGAGCGAAGACAACACGGCCGCCCGTTTGCTGTCGCGCGCCGGCGAAGCGATCTATAACGACTCGAACGGCCTGATCGAGGGCAACCATCCCTTCCAGGTCGTCTGGCTGGGGGACGAGAAACGCGACAAGTATCTCGATCGGGTGCAGGCGCTCAGCTGCTCCAACGGCCGCCGCTGGCCCCAGGTTGTGTTCGAAGGCAACGCCCCGGCCGACTTGGCGGACAACCGTTTGCTGGCCGAATTGCTCGAATCCCCGCCTGCCGCTGAAATGCCGGCCGCGCCGCGCATTTGGCTGGGCGACGCGGTGTCGATCAAGGATCCCACGTCGATCACGTTCCGCCGGCAGAGCGGCAGCCACCTGTTGGCCATCGGCCAGAACGAAGACGCGGCGCTGGGCATTTTCACCGCGGCGCTCGCGAGCCTGGCGGCGCACCGCTGGGGCGAGCCGGCCAAGTGTCCGCGGTTCTATATCTTCGACGGCAGCGGCGCCGACACGCCGCCCGCGGGAACGATTGGGCAATTGGTTGAGGCGTTTGCTCCGGCCGCGCGGCGCGTGTCGCCCCGCGAGATGCGCGACGCCGTCGACGAATTGGTCACCGAGGTCCAGCGCCGGCTCGACGACCCGTCGGCCAGCGCCCCACCGATCTTCGTCGTGGCTTACGGGTTGCAGCGGCTGCGCGACCTGCGTCGCGGCGAAGACGACTTTGGCTTCTCGCGATCCTTGGAGGATCGCCCCAAGGATCCCTCGAAGCAATTCGGCGACGTGTTGCGCGACGGCCCAGGCGTCGGCGTTCACGTGCTGGTGTGGTGCGACAGCGTGACGAACTTGCAGCGTACGTGGGACCGCCAGGCGCTGCGCGAGTTCGAGATGCGGGTCGTCTTCCAGATGAACGCCAACGATTCCAGCACGCTCATCGACACGCCGCTGGCAGCGCGGTTGGGGCGCCATCGGGCGCTGTTTCACAGCGACGAGCTCGGCATTCTGGAGAAGTTCCGCCCCTATCGCGTTCCGCCCGCCGACTGGCTGGCCGGAGCCGCACGCTCGATCGCCTCTCCGCCCTCGCACGGCAGCACCTCGCAGGTCTCCGCCTGAGGCCACCAGGCTCGCGCACGCCGGCAATACAGAGGCCAATCGGGAGCCTGCCAGTCGCACGTCGGGCCGCGCTTCATTAGAATGGGCGATCTCGGTTTCGGCAGCGAACTTTCGTGTGCCGAGATGTGTCTTTGTGCGGCGGCGCCCCCCTGGCCACGCAAGATTCAAGAAGCACGACGACTCTATGTCCGGCCCGCTCCCTCCGGCAATTCGATGCGCGAACCTCTTCAAGCGCTACGACGGCCGCCCGCCGGTAGACGCCGTGCGGGGACTGGATCTGGAGGTTGCCCAGGGCGAGTGCTTCGGACTGCTCGGACCCAACGGAGCGGGCAAGACCACGACGATCGAGATCCTCGAGGGGCTGCTCACGGCCACCGCCGGCGAGGTCGAGATCCTGGGGCTCGCCTGGGCCCAGGCCGACAACGAAATCCGCCAGCGGATCGGCATCTCGCTGCAGGAGACGCGGCTCTCGGAAAAGCTCACCGTGCTGGAGACGATCACGCTTTTCCGCAGCTTCTATCGCCAGGGCGACGATCCGCTGGAAACGCTGCGCCGCGTCTCGCTCGAGGAGAAGGCCCAGGCCATGGTCGGCAAGCTTTCCGGCGGCCAGAAGCAGCGGCTGGCCGTGGCTACGGCGCTGGTGGGTAGTCCGGAATTGTTGTTTCTCGATGAGCCAACCACGGGGCTCGACCCCCAGTCGCGGCGGCAGCTGTGGGATATCATCCGCGAAATTCGCTCCGGCGGCCGCACAGTTCTAATCACCACGCACTACATGGACGAGGCCGAGCGACTCTGCGATCGCGTGGCGATTGTGGACCTGGGAAAGGTCATCGCACTGGGCACGCCGCGGGAGTTGATCGCCAGCCTGGGCGGTGAGCATGTGATCGAGTTCTCCATCGAGGGGGCCAATGGATCGCTGCCCGGGCCCGCCGACGAGTTGTTGGAATTGCCCGGCGTCAGCGCCGTCGACGGAGAAAACGGCCTGACGCGGCTCTCGGTGACCGAGCCCCACGTCGTCTTGCCGGCGCTGTTGGCGCGGCTCGACGCTTGGCAGTGTGCACTGAGGAGCCTGACCACCCGGCACGCCAGCCTGGAAGACGTGTTCGTCAAGCTGGCCGGCCGGCACCTGGAAGACGCGGAGCCCGGAGAGGAATGAAAACGAATGCCGAGCCAGCCACCGCGCGTCGCTATTCGCCGTTGTGGGAAATCGTGCTCTCGAGGTTGCGCGAGTTCTATCGCGAGCCCGAAGCGCTGTTCTGGGTATATGGTTTTCCGATTCTGCTGGTCGTCGGTCTGGGGATCGCGTTTCGCAACCAACCGGTCGAAAAGGTGACCGTCGCCGTCGAGCAAGGCACGGGGGCCGAACGAGTCGTCGCGGCGCTCGAGGAGCAACCGCGATTTGTGGCCGCAATTTGGACCCACGAAGAAGCGCGATTGCAGCTTCGCACGGGCAAGGCCGACCTGATCGTCGTGGCTTCAAGCGGCGAGCCGCACAGCTACGAGTACGTTTTCGATCCGTCGCGGCCGGCCAGCCAACTGGCCCGCAACGCCGTCGACGACGCGCTGCAGCGCGCCGCCGGGCGCGAGGACATTGCCCAGACAAGCGACGCCGAATTCAACGAGCCGGGCGGACGCTACATCGACTTCCTCGTGCCCGGCCTGCTCGGCATGAGCCTCATGGGCGGCGGGCTGTGGGGCGTGGGATTTGTCACCGTCGACCTGCGCATCCGCAAGCTGCTCAAGCGGCTGCTGGCCACGCCGATGCGCAAGGCCGACTTTCTCTCGGGCATCATGCTCAGCCGCATGCTGTTCATGATCCCCGAAGTGCTGGTGCTGCTGGTGTTCGCCAGAGTGGCGTTCGGAGTGCGCATCTACGGCAGCGTGCTGGCCGTGGTCTTTCTGATCGTGCTCGGGGCGGTCGTGTTTGCCGGCATGGGTTTGTTGGTCGCCGCCCGCCCGCGGACGCTCGAAGCCGTGTCAGGCCTCATGAATCTCGTGATGCTCCCCATGTGGCTGCTCTCGGGCATCTTTTTCTCCTCCGATCGCTTCCCCGAAGCCGTGCAGCCGGCGATCAAACTGCTGCCGCTTACCGCCTTGATCGACGCGCTGCGGGCTGTGATGCAAGACGGCGCTTCGATCGCCTCGCAGTGGTCGCCCATCGTTATCATGCTCGTTTGGGCCGTCGCCAGCTTTCTCCTCGCCCTGCGATTCTTCCGCTGGACTTAACAGCCGCGGATGGTGTGGTTCTGTTCCCAAACCAGCCCGAAGCGCTAGCGAGGGTCGCAAGACTTATTGCAGGCCCTGGGGACAGCAGTAGGAAACCCTCGCTGGCTCGCGCGTCTGGCTAGTGAACCGCTGGTTGTCGGCGCGGGCATTCGCATCCTGTCCGGATCGTTATTAGAATGTGCGTCAACCAACTCTACTGGCCAGACCCTCCAGCCCCGCAACGAACCATCATGCCACACCATCGATCTCGCTTGATTCTGTGGGCGGCCGTCGCGGCCGTCGCACTTGGCTTCGGATTCCCAACCGAAAGCCGAGCCGCCGACGCGAAACCACCCAACATTCTGTTCATCTTCTCTGACGACCACGCCTTTCAGGCCTTAAGCGCCTACGGCGAGGCCCGCAATCTGCTCGATACGCCGAATCTCGACCGCATCGCCCGTGAAGGCATGTTGTTCAACCGCTGCATCGTGCCCAATTCGATCTGCGGTCCCAGCCGGGCCACGATCCTGACCGGTAAGTACTCCCACTTGAACGGCTTCTACAACAACTCCAACAGCCGATTCGACGGCTCGCAGACCACGTTCCCGAAGTTGCTCAACAAGGCCGGCTATTCGACGGCCATCTTTGGCAAGTGGCACCTGCGCACCGACCCAACGGGGTTCGATCACTGGCACATCCTGCCGGGGCAGGGGGCCTACTACAATCCGCCGATGATCAAAAACGGCAAGCAGGTTAAGCACGAAGGCTACACGACCGACATCATCACCGATTTGACGATCGACTGGCTCAAGAACCGCGATCGCTCGAAGCCCTTTCTCGTGATGTCGCAACACAAAGCCCCGCACCGCGAGTGGGAGCCGGCCCTGCGCCATCTTGGCCACGACAACGATCGCGACTATCCCGAGCCCGAAACGCTGTTCGACGACTACTCGGGCCGCGGCATTGCTGAGCGCGATCAGGACATGACAATCGAAAAGACGATGACGCCCCGTGACGTGAAGCTCGTCGCACCGCGTAACCTCACACCCGAGCAGCGCAAAAAGTGGGACGCCTACTACGAGCCTCGCAACGAGAAGTTCCGCCAGGCGAACCTTTCGGGCAAGGATCTCGTCCGCTGGCGCTACAATCGCTACATGCACGACTACCTCGGTTGCATCAAGGCGATTGACGAGAGCGTCGGGCGGCTGCTCAAGTTTCTCGATGACGAAGGCCTGGCCGAAAACACGATCGTGGTCTACTCCTCCGACCAGGGCTTCTATCTCGGCGAGCACGGCTGGTTCGACAAACGCTGGATCTTCGAGGAGTCGCTGCGGACGCCGCTGCTGGTTCGTTGGCCGGGCGTGACCGAGCCGGGAAGCACGAGCGACGCGCTGGTGTCGAACGTCGACTTCGCCGAGACGTTTCTCGACGTCGCCGGCATCGACGTGCCCGACGCGATGCAGGGCCGCAGCCTCGTACCGCTGCTCGAGGGCAACAAGCCCGACGACTGGCGCGACTCGTTCTACTACCACTACTACGAGTATCCCCGCCCGCACCACGTGCGGCCGCACTACGGCGTGGTGACCGATCGCTACAAGTTGGTGCACTTCTACGGGCCGGATTGCGACTACTGGGAGCTATTCGACCTTAAGAACGACCCGCACGAATTGAAGAGCGTGTACGACGATCCTTCGTACGCCGACACCCGCGAGCGGCTCACCGCCGAGGTGCAGCGGCTGCGCGAGGAACTGAAGGTGCCCGAGACGGAGGACCCGTTGGCCTCGGGCGGACGGCGCCGACAGCCGCCCAAGAAGCCGGCGGACAAGAAGTCATGACGCGGCGCACACGACGTCAATTCGTCCAGGAAAGCGCGGCGCTGGGAGCGACGCTGGCGGTCGGCGCCGCCATGCCCACACGCGCCGCCGAAGGCAAGTCGACGAAGTTCGCATGCGCCTGGAGCACGACGCCCGATCGTCCTTGGATCGGCCCCGAATACTGGTCCAATCCGCTGCAGGACTGGCGGATTGCAGATGGTCGGCTCGAGTGCATCAAGGCAGCGCCGGATCGCCACGTGCACCTGCTGACGTACGATCTGGCGGACACACCGGGTGGGTTTTCCACTTCGGTGCGGCTGGGACGCGTCGGCGGGCCTATCGCCGGCGGTGCGGGCTCGGCCGGGTTTCGCGTGGGACTGCGCGGTCCGCTCGATGACTATCGCAACGCCTTGATCTTCGGCCAGGGGATCGACGCGGGCATGACCGCCGGCGGGAAATTGTTCATCGGCGACCCCGAAGGGCGAGACACCGCCGACGTGAATCTCGCCCGCCCGGCCATCGTGCTAGAATTCTTGGCCGAACCGGCCGGCAAGAACTATTCGTTAGTGCTCACGGCCCGGGACGCCGACAGTGGTCAGCCGCTCGGCGAAGTGAAAGAAGAAGGCATCGCGGCCGAACGCCTGGTCGGCGGGCTGGCGCTGGTGGCTAACTACGGATCGCCGCGTCCTAACCGCCGACGCCGGCAACCCGCGGCGAAGGCCGGGCTCGGTACCGGTAAGTTCTGGTTTGCCGACTGGCAGGCCGAGGGCGAAAAGCTCGTTCCACATCCTGAGCGCTCCTTCGGGCCGATTCTGTTCAGCCAGTACACGCTGAGCGGCGGCACGCTCAAGCTGACGGCGCAGATGCCGCCGGTCGGCCAAGACGACGCCCAAACCGTACGGCTGGAAATCACCCAAGGTGGCAACTGGCAGCCCGTGGGAGAAGAGCCTATTCACCCACAGGCTCGGACGGCCACCTTCCGCGTCGACGATTGGGACGCCGGCGCCAACGCTCCGTTTCGACTGATATACGTTCTCAAGACAACCGACGGCAATGCTACCGAGCACACCTGGGAAGGCAAAGTACGTCGCGATCCGGCGGACCGCGATGAACTGGTCGTGGGCGATGTGTCGTGCAACGGCCACATGGCCTTTCCCAACGCACTCTACACGGCCAACATGGCCAAGCTCGATCCCGATTTGCTGGCCTTCACCGGCGATCAGTTCTACGAATCGAGCGGCGGATACGGCGTGCAGCGCGGGCCGGTCGACATGGCCATTCTCGACCTGTTGCGCAAGTGGTACCTGCACGGCTGGACTTGGCGCGAGTTGATGCGCGATCGGCCGAGTATCTCGATTCCTGACGACCACGACGTCTACCAGGGCAACATCTGGGGCGAAGGCGGAGAGGCACGACACGGCACGCAGGAAATGGGCGGCTACGACATGCCTCCCGAATGGGTCAACGTCGTGCACCGCACGCAGACATCGCACCATCCCGACCCGTTCGATCCCACACCCGGCAAACGCGACATCAGCGTCTACTACGGCCCGATGGTCTATGGCCGGGTGAGCTTTGCGATTCTCGCCGACCGGCAATTCAAGTCGGGCCCCGAGGGCAAAGTGCCTCCCACGGGCGACCGCGGCGATCACGTCGTCGATCCCAACTTCGACCCCAAGACGGCCGACCTGCCCGGACTGGAACTCTTGGGCGAGCGGCAGATGCGTTTCCTACGGCAGTGGGCCCGCGATTGGGACGGGGCCGACATGAAGGCCGTTGTCTCGCAGACGATCTTCACGGCCATGGCCACGACGCACGGCGGAAATCGCCAAGTGCTACGGGCCGACTACGACGCGAATGGCTGGCCGCAGACCGCGCGCAACGAGGCCCTCCGCGAGCTGACCCGAGCCATGGCCTTTCATATCGCGGGCGACCAGCACCTGCCGGCCGTGATCCGCTACGGCATCAACGAGCACGGCGATGCGATCGCCGCCGTGGCCGGGCCGGCGGTCAACAGCATCTATCCGCGGTGGTGGGAACCGAACCAGCCCGATGCGAAAGCAAAGCCTGGCCAACCCGAGGGCACGGGCGACTTTGTCGATCACTTCGGCCACCCGCTCACGGTGCTGGCCGTGGCCAATCCGACACAAAAGTTCCGTGCTCCGGTCCTCGAAGCCCAGCAGGACAAGGCGTGCGGCATTGCTCTGGTGCGATTCGACAAATCGCAGCGTCGTGTGACCGTGGATTGCTGGCCGATTCTGGCCGACACGCAGCAGCCAAACACGCAGTTTCCCGGCTGGCCGGTAATCGTGGAGCCGCTGGCCGACAACGCCCAGAAGGCGGCCGCCTGGCTGCCGAAGCTGAAGATTGCCGGTACGGCCAAGCCGGTCGTGCAGGTGCTCGACGCCGCCGGCGAGTTGGTCTACAACGCTCGCACGGCCGTCGATTTCCAGCCGCACGCATATACCGAGGGTCTACACACGGTGCGCGTGCTCGATCCCGAGACCGGAAAGTCGACACAACTGGCGGGCCTGGTGGCCCGACCCGCCAATCACGAAACCATCGAGGTGCTCTTGTGATCCACTCCCTCACCAGCGCGCTGGTTTGTTTGCTGCTGTTCGCAAGCGCGAACGTTTTCGCCGAAGACGCTCTCCGGCCGAACATTCTGTGGCTCGTCAGCGAAGATCACGGTCCGCACATGGGCTGCTATGGTGACGCATACGCCACGACGCCGAACGTTGATGCGCTGGCGGCCAAGGGCTTGCTGTACACGCACTGCTGGTCCAACGCACCGGTCTGCGCTCCGGCCCGCACGACGCTGATCGCCGGCATGTACGCTCCCTCCACAGGCGGGCAGCACATGCGGAGCATGGTGCCGTATCCGCGCGGCAAGAAGATGTATCCGCAGTTCCTTCGCGAGGCCGGCTACTACTGCACCAACAACGCCAAGGAAGACTACAACGTCGAAAAGCCCGGCAAGGTGTGGGACGACTCGTCGCGCAAGGGCCACTGGAAGAACCGCGGCGAGGGCCAGCCCTTCTTCGCCATCTTCAATTCCGGACGTAGCCACGAGAGCCAGATTCGTAAGCGGCCGCACAAGGCCGTGCACGATCCGGCCCAGGCGCCCGTGCCGGCGTATCACCCGGATACGAAAGAAGTGCGTCGCGACTGGGCGCAGTATTACGACGTGGTGTCGCTGGCCGACGCGGATGCCGGGGCCCGGCTGCGGGAGTTGGAGGAAGCGGGCCTGACCAACGACACGATCGTGTTCTACTACGCCGACCACGGTTCGGGCATGCCGCGCAACAAGCGCTGGCCCTGCAATGCCGGGTTGCACGTGCCGCTGGTCGTATACATTCCCGAGAAGTTCAAGCACTTGCGGTCGGAGGACTACGTGGCCGGCGGCAAGACCGACCGGCTGGTGAGCTTTGTCGACTTCGCCCCCACGCTGTTGAGCCTGGTCGGCATCAGACCGCCGGAATGGATGCAGGGCCATGCGTTTTTGGGTGAGCACGCGGCCGAGCCGCAGCCCTATCTTTACGGATTCCGCGGACGGATGGACGAGCGGATCGACATGGTGCGCAGCGTAACCGACGGCCGTTACGTCTACGTGCGCAACTACATGCCGCACCGCATCTACGGTCAGCATCTCAACTACATGTGGCAAACGCCGACGACGCCCGTCTGGGAGCGGCTGCACCAGCAGGGCAAACTCACGCCAGAGCAGGACTTTTTCTGGAATCCCAAGCCTGCCGAAGAGCTCTATGACTTGGAAAACGATCCCGACGAAGTCCACAATCTGGCCGACTCGTTGGAGCACCATGACGTGCTCGAGCGGCTCCGCAAGGCACAGCGCGACCTGGCGCTGAAGATTCGCGACGTGGGCTTTCTACCCGAGGGCGAGATGCACGCCCGCAGCCAGGGCACGACGCCCTACGACATGGCTCGAGACACGGGCAAGTACCCCCTTGAGCGGATCATGGCCACCGCCGAATTGGCTTCGAACCTGGAGCCCGAGGCCACGAGCGCTTTGGTCAAGGCGTTCGAGGATGGCGACTCGGCCGTGCGTTACTGGGCGGCCATGGGGCTGTTGATGCGGGGAAAAGATGCCGTCGCCGTGGGGCACGGCAGCCTGGTTTCGGCGCTGGCGGACCCCTCGCCCTACGTGCGGATCGTTGCTGCCGAGGCATTGGGGCGCTACGGGCAACCGTCCGACCGCGCCCTGGCGATCAAGGTGTTGGCCGACCATGCCGATTGGAGCGACCACGACGTGTTCACGGCGATGTCCGCGCTCAACGCACTTGACGAGTTTCCCGACGACGTAGCGGCCATCAAGTCGAAGCTGAGCGGAAAGAACGGCGACGCGCCGCACGGCCGCTACGAGAAGTACGTGCCGCGTCTGGTCGGCGATCGCGACAATTAGACTTCAGCGGAGTTTCCCGGTGGAGGCCCGAAAAGCGTGAGTGCGGGACGTGTGGGCTGCGCAGATCTGTGACCTCGCTTGCGGTTCGGGCTGATGTTCTCGTATCGTTTGTCTGCAACAGGAGGTTTCCATTGTGGCCGAGGAGCGCATTGCGACGGTCCGCCCGGTGTCGGAAGAGGAAGCCACGGGCAAAGTGGCCGAGATCTTTGCCGACATCAAGCGAACCAAGGAGATCGACTTCGTTCCGAACATCTGGCGCGTGCTGGCCACGAATCCCACGCAGCTCGAAGGGGTGTGGACAACGCTCAAGTCGCTGATGCATCCGGAGGCGGGCGGCCGCAAGCCGCATCTGGATGCTGCCACGCGGGAGATGATCGCGCTGGCGGTGTCGGCCAGCAACGGCTGCGCCTACTGCGTCAACTCACACACCGCCGCCTTGCGCAAGCAGGGCATTTCGGCAGAAGCCCTCGGCGAAGTGTTGGCCATCGCCGGTCTGTTCAACATGACCAACGCTCTGGCCGACGGCTATCAGATCGAACCCGACGTGCTGCCGCCGCTGGATTGAGCCGTCCAGTTTACATTGCCAAAATTCGTCCAAGATCGAGCCTCACGCGTCGAAGAAGCGACAGACGTGATTCGAACGCGAGCGGGCGATGGACGATCCTCAGACAGCTTCGGTTTTCATTCTGCTGCCGGTAGCAACCGCCTACCTCACGGTTTGCGGACTGTGGTTGCTCTACGATTGGAAAGCGAAGCTCCGCCGCGACGAACCGCCGCTGGCCCTCTCGGACCATCCCTACTGGGACCTATTGCTGACCGTGGCGGCGGCCGCGGGAATCTTCCTGCTGGGCGGAGCCTATCGCGCCGGCTGGCTGTTGCCGACCGGCAGCACGTCGTGGGGTCGCCTGGCCTGGATCGCCGACAACCTGATCATCTACTCGCCGATCGCGGCGGTGCTGCTCGTACGGCGACAAGGTCCTGAGACGGTGTTTCTCACTCCCGTGCGGTTGCCGGAGAAGATCGCCCTTGGTTTGGCTTTGGGTGTGGTGGCCGTGGCGACGTACTGCCTGCTGCGCGGCGAAGGCGATCGGATTCCGCAGTACCTGGCAGACGCGGTCGCGTTCGACACGCTGGCCGACTTCGTACCGGTCTTTTTGGAAGGCGTGGCCGTGGCGTTCGCCTTCGTGCGGTTGCGGTGGCTCGTGGGCACGGCCGCGGCAGTGGCCATCCCGTCGCTGCTGTTCGCCGCTGGACACGTGCCCGGCCAAATCGAGGCCGGACGAGACGCGTGGCACATGACCGTGTTCTTCGCCTTCAACTCAGCACTGCCCGCGGCGATCTTCGGGACGGTACAGCGAGCGCGCGACGTGATCTGGATCGGCCTGGTGCACTATTTGATGGATATTGCCATCCACGCCATCTAACGTGTGCCCTGGCGGGCGAATCACGCCGCTTCTTTGTCGCCCGACGATTCTTTGGGCTCGTCGTCTTCGCGGTGCACGAACACGGTGCGGTGGGGGAAGGGAATCTCGATGCCCACCTCGTCGAAGCGATGCTTGATGCGCCGCAGCATCTCGCGCTTGACGGCCCACTTTTTCAAAGGCTGCGTCTTGATGCACATCTTGATCACCACGGCCGAGTCGCCGAGGGCGTCGACGCCCAGTAGCTCGGCATCGCCGATGATAAACTCGCCGAACTTCTCGTCGCTGCGCATGCCCTTGGCGATTTCGAGCAGCTCGTCGGAGACGCGGTCGGTGTCTTCCTTGTAGGCCACGCCGATGTCGAGCAGCGCCCGGCTCCAGCCGTGCGTCATGTTGCTCACCGTCGTAATCGTGCCATGAGGAATGAAGTGCATGGTGCCTTCCAAGTCGCGCAGCGAGGTGACCCGCAAGGTGATCGCCTCGACCGCGCCGGCGATGTCGCCGATTTTCACGACATCGTTGATACCGTACTGGTCCTCCAACAAGAGCATGAAGCCCGAAAAATAGTCCTTGACGAGATTCTGTGCTCCGAAGGCGATGGCCAGACCAAACACCGCGGCGCCTCCTAGCAGCGGTGCGATGGAAATGCCCACTTCCTGCAACAGCATCATGCCCCCGCCGGCCAGGACGGTGATCGTGGCCACGTTGCGAAACACCGAGACCAGCGTGACAGCCCGGTTCTCGCGCTCGATGATCGATCCTCGGCTGCCGGCGGTCGCCAACGCCTTGACCAGGTGCTTTTGACTCGACTTGACCAGCAGGTACAACAAGAAGGTGCCCAGTAAAATGGCCAGCAGCTTCAGCCCGTGCTCTTCGACCCAATCCAAAAGGTTCTTTAGTGTGAAGAAGTTCTGGAGGGCGGACTCGCCGTCGCCGCCGGCAGGCTCAGCACTGCCATCGCTGCTGCCCAGCGCCGCGATACGCTCAAGCTGCAGTTCTTCGAATCGGTCGCGCATGGCGCTGAGTTTCTTCTGCAAGGCCTGCACCTGGTTGTGTGCGGCGCTGAAGTTGGCCTCGGCTTGCTGAACCTTCTCTGAGAACTCGGCGACGCCGTCGGGATTCCCGGCGACTTTGGACTCCAGGTCGTCGGTAAGTTGGGTGAACTGCTGGTGCGCCAAGTGCGCCTCGGCCTGGGCCGCATCGAGCGTCTTCTGCTCGACTTCGATCAATTTCTCGAGGGATTCGAGTTCCTTGAGCTGGGATTCTTCGTCCCCGCCGGATTGGTCGGACTTTGCCTTGTTGATCGCGTCGATCGCGGGCAACTGCGCCAAGGGCAGGGACTGCCAGGCGATGGCCGGACGTACGTTGTAGTTCAAGCCATCGTAGGCCCTGCCAGTTAAGCCGACGACCGGCGGGGCCGGGCTTCCGCCAGCGGCCGCGGCGCCAGCGCTGGCCAGCAACACGGCGGCCGCCAAAATCCAAGAGACCGGCGTACGAAGCCACAGGCTCCCTTTGATTCGGTCAGGCATGGTCCTCTCCCTAGGAAGGTGATTCGCGCGGGCGCTCATGGCGCGGCCGCCGGCCTCGAGGCTTAGCGGGGACGGCAGTATAGGCGGAAGCGGGAGGCGTGTCAGGCTGGGTTTTTGCAGGACCGCGCAATCTCCATAACCATCTGGCGTGACACACGTTCGTCCACATCACGCTGCCTCGAGCGTGGGCGCCAACCGATCACCGAGGATGCGGCCCGACCAAGTCAATCCCACCACGTTTGTGCCGCGTGGCGGCAGTCGGAAAGCCTCGCGACCGTGCGTCCGATTCGCCGCTTTTTCGAGCTCGTCGGTGCTCGAGAATTTCGCTGGCAAAAAATCTGACGATTCGATAGGTTACCTCGTAGGTTCAGGCGGTCAGCCGCCGGACGACACGCGACGGCATGGCGGAATGTGTTCGCGGAACAGAAGTGGGCGTGCCTTCTGCATCCCTTCCTCTCGTGCCCAAATCCGGGGCAACACGCGTGCGTCTTTTTCACGCAACGGGTGCATGGATCGATGAGCATAGAACCGGAGTTCTTTTCTCTGCGTCGCAGGTCGCAGGTACGCGCGCGACGCCCCCTACTGGAACCGCTCGAAAGCCGCATCGCGCTGAGCGCCGTTGCGCCGGATGTCGATCAGCTGACCAGCGACTCGGCGTCGCATCACCATCCGGTCACGGGTATCGAGTACCCGGGCGGTGTGACGGTCACCGACACGGAGATCCACACGCATAGCGACGTGTTTCCCCGTTTCGCGGCTGAGCCGACGATCACGAACGTGCGTAGCGGCAGTTGGAGCGATCCCACGGTGTGGTCGGAAGGACGGCTGCCGTGGACCGGCGACCGCGTGGTCATCGCTAAGAACACCGTCGTGTTGTATTCAATTCAGCGAGCGGCCCGACTCGACGCGTTGGAAATCAACGGTTCGCTCGTCATTTCCCGTGTTTCCAGCACGCGGATGTACGTGGGCGATGTGACCGTCATGCCCACAGGACGCTTGCAAATCGGAGCGCCCGGTCACGAGGTAAGTCCGTCGGTGAAGGCCGAGCTGATCATCGCCGACAAGCCGCACGATTTCGAAGCCGATCCGCAGCAGTTCGGCACGGGGCTGCTCGCCTTCGGCAAGGTAGCGATTTACGGAACCCCCGTGGCATCGACCTGGCAGCGACTCGTGCGCGAGCCCGTGGCGGGAGCCACCTATCTTGAGCTGGAGAAGTTCCCGACGAGCTGGAAGCCCGGCGACACGCTGGTGTTGCCCGATACTCGGCAGGTTCCTTCCACCGACATCGAGCGATTTCGCAACAACGAGATCCCGGGCGAGTGGGAGCGTGTTGTAATCGAGGCGATCATCGGCAAACGCGTATACTTGAAATCGCCCTTGCAGTTCGATCACTTGGGCGCACGCAACCCTGACGGCGAATTGGAGTTGTTGCCGCACGTCGCGTTGTTGGACCGCAATGTGATCATCCGCTCCGAGAATTCCGAGGGCACGCGCGGCCATACGCTTTTCGCCGCGCGCGCGAAGGTGGACATTAACCATGTTCATTTCCTGGATCTGGGCCGAACCGATGCCTTGAAGCGGATCGACAATACGCATCTCGACGAGTACGGCAACGTCGTGCACATCGGCAAGAACCAGATTGCGCGATACGCCGTGCACTTTCACCATTTGATGGGCCCCGAGGACAACACCGACCTCGGCGGACAACAATACCGGTTCGTGGGAAACACGGTCGAAAACTCGAAGAAATGGGCCGTTGCCGTCCACGGCACGAATTTCGGGCTGGTCGACAGCAATGTCGTGTACCACGCACAAGGTGCAGGCATCGTTACCGAAGACGGTTCCGAAATCGGGAACATGATCAGCAACAACATCACCATCCGAATGCAGGGGACCCACCAAGACGGCAAGGACGGCACCTGGTACGGCGACTATGGCCGGGGCGGCTCCGGATTCTGGTTCCGCCGCGGAGGAAACGCAGTGATCAACAACGTGGCGGCCGACAGCACTTACGCCGGCTTCGTGTTCGACGGCTATTTCACCGACCAGGTCCGGCTACCGGCATTCCCCGGCGCCATGAAGCACATGCCCGATCAGGGGATCACTACCCGCGTGAATCCTACGGCCGTGTTCGCGAACAACGAAGCCTACGGCATGAGCCGCCTGGGTCTGTGGGCGGCATTCGTCTCCGGCGACCATTCCGCGCCGAACCAGCCTGGCACCTACATTCACAATCTCCACGTCTGGCACACCTACCATGCGGGCGTGCACGTCTATCACACGGCAAACTTGACTTTTGGACAATTGCTCGTGTTGGGCGACCTGGAAGCGCAGAACCGCAACCACACGGGTACGCGCGGCTTGGACCTGGCCACGTACGAAAACCTGAACCTCCGGGTGGTCAACTCACGTATCGAGGGGGTGCGCTTCGCGGTCTATGCGCCCACCAACGATGCCTCGCTGCCAGGAATCGAGCGGCCCACGGTGATTCAGAACACGACGCTGAAAAGCTACATTAATGTCACCATATCGCCTTCGCGCGAGTCGCGTCCCTCCAATGGTTCGGTCCTCGAACTCCGCAACGTGAAGTTCGAAGTGCTCCCCGATTTGCCCGCAGGGCCGGTCGATGAAGACCTGCTGCCAAAGGCGGCCAACATCCGCATGCTCGTCAGCGGCGAGTTCCTCGCCTGGACGGAGCCAACCATCGTGCGCGTGTTCGACTACAACCAGGTGCGCGGCGACAACTTCGAGGTCTATTTCAACGAGCAATCCGCCGACTTCGTGATGCCCAGCACCCACCCGTCCCTGCTCGGCACGCGCAACGAAGGAGACATAGGCTCGCCCGAGGAGGGACTCACCAACGCCGCGAACTGGGCCAAGTACAAGCTATCGATGGGTGGATCGGTGGCCCCGCCCGAAGCATACCAGCGGCCGGGCATCACGGGCCTCGTGTCGCCGATTCGGGATCTTACGTCGGTGTCGCCGCGCGTCGTGATGACCACGCCGTGGAACGGGGCCGTCGTACACGGCAATGTACCGGTTCGGTTGCGATACAACGTGCTCGGGTTACTCCCGAAAGGGGCGAAGGTCTTCTTTCAGGTCGACTTGGGCGAACCTTTCTCCGAGTTTTCCGACGGCGGCATGTACAACATCCCCGCCGGCGTGCACAACCTGCGGGCTTACATCGGCGACGAAGATGGAAAATGGATTCCCGGCACGCTGATGACGAACATCATGTTCACTGTGGTGCTCTAGGCGACCGCCCAACGGCTCCGACTTGCGGTTTGACGGCCTGCTCCCAATTCCTTATAACAGGGCGGTTTACGCGCCTTCGCGGCGCGGCGTTCGGCCCGCCGATGGAGAGCGGTCGGCGCGAAGTGTACTTTGACCCTGCGAGTTCATGAGCGTCGGCGAGGGAACCGGAACCGGGTTTTCGACGATGCGAGGGAGAAACTATCCCTCGATTCGCCAATTTACCGTGTTCATGGAGAACCGGGTCGGGCAACTGCTCGAGGTGATTCGCCGCTTCGAGGGGAGCCGGGTGCGCATCGTCGCCCTATCGATTAACGACTCGTCCGAGTGCGCCTTCGTGCGGTTCCTGCTCAGTCACCCCGAACAAGGCCGCGAAATCCTTGAACGGGCCGGGCTGGCCCTGATCGAAAGCGACCTGATCGGCGTCGAGCTGCCCGAGGGCAATCAGCCCCTGCTGCAGGTCTGCACGGCCCTGCTCCAGGCCGAGGTAAACATCATCCAGGCCTACCCGCTCTTGGTGCGTCCCCGCGGGCGTCCGGCCGTGGCGTTGATGGTCGACAACATCGAGATGGGCATGGAAACGCTTGATACCAAGGGCTTCTCGATGATCACCGAAGGCGATCTCGGCGACTGCGACTAGCCGCCGGGCACCTTCGTGGCAGAGGCGGTTCAGGCGGCTTGACTTGCCGCGCCCCTTTGCCAAACTACAGGTCCGCTCGCCGCACGTCCGGTGGCGGCCGAGCCTTTGCTCCTCTGGCGGGCGTCCCCACCGGACCCCTCCGGATTAGAATGGATGGCAGGGGCACCTCCCATTCACCTCTCCCAGATCGCGTCGCATGCCGATTCCCGTCGTTTGTCCCGGTTGTAAGGCTCGCTTCTCGGTAAGCGAAAAGTGGGCCGGCAAGCAAGGACCTTGCCCCAAGTGCAAGACCGTCATCACGATCCCCGAACCGATCGAGGGCGAGGTCGAAGTCCACGTACCCGAGCAGTTCGCCTCGGGGGGGCGCGACAGCAAGGGACGCCCGGTCAGCAAGCCCATCGCGCGGAAGGAGACGAAGCTCACCGCGACGCTCATCGCCGCCGTCGTCGGCTCGTCGTTGCTGGTGATCGTGCTGGCCTTTGCCGTGCGATTCCTGCCCGAGACGGCCCAGTTGCCAGCGGTGACCGTCGGGTTGTGCCTGGTGTCGCCGGCGCTGGCCGTGGCCGGGTATACGTTCCTGCGAGACGACGAGTTGGAACCCTATCGCGGCCGGGCGTTGCTCATCCGCGCCACATTATGCGGGCTGGGCTATGCGGCGCTGTGGGGGGCCTTCTGGCCGCTGCCGGCCTATGGCATCCTGACGGGGGAACCCTGGCAGTGGCTGTTCATTGCGCCGGTTTTCGTCGGGGTCGGGGCGGGCATCAGCTTCGCGTGCCTCGATCTCGACTTCGGCAGCGCCGCGATGCACTACTGCTTCTACCTCGTGGTGACGGTCCTGCTGCGATTCGCGGTCGGCTTCCCGCCGCTGTGGGCGCTGGGTGGCAACTCTTCGTTCTGATGGCGGCCGTCCTTCAACCGTTCGTTGCTGACGCCTGGGAGACGCCATGAGTGCCATTCGCGACCTGCCGGAAGTCGCCGGTCTCGACGGCAGCCATGCCTCGTTGCGTATTCCGGCCGAGATCGACGTCCCGCTCACGACGCGCGTGCGGGCCATCGTCGACTCGGCCGAGTTTCGCCGGCTATCGCGCATCAGCCAGTTGGGGCTGGTGTCGCTGGTATATCCTGCGGCAAATCACACGCGCTTCGAGCATTCGCTGGGCGTCTATCGCATGGCGCTGCTGGTGCTGCGGCACTTGGCCCACGATCCGCGATTCACGGAGATCGTTTCGCCGGCCGACGCCGAGCGGTTCATCGTGGCCGCCCTGGTGCACGATCTGGGCCACTGGCCGTTCTGCCATCCGATCGAGGACATGCAGCTACCGAGCGTGCCGGAGCACGAGCTTTTGGCCCGAACTCGTCGGCCACGAGCTGAAATCGCCGACGTGCTGCGCGACGACTGGTCGCTGCAGCCCCGCGACGTTGTCGAATTGCTCTCGGGCAAGCCGCAAGATCCCGCCGGGCGGCTGCTGGCCAGCATGCTCTCGGGCCCGATCGACATCGACAAGATGGACTACCTCTATCGCGACAGCCTGCACGCCGGAGTACCTTACGGCCGCAATTTCGACCAGGGACGGCTGGTCGGCAGTTTGTATCTCGACGAGGAAGGCGAGAAGCTGGCCATCACTGAAAAAGGCAAGACGGCCGCCGAAATGATGGTCTTCGCCCGCTACGTGATGTTCAGCGAAGTCTATTGGCATCACGGCGTGCGCTGTGCCACGGCCATGCTGCAACGGGCCTTTTATTTGATCCACGGGCAGCTGGACACCGACGGGCTGTTTCGCCTTTGCGAGCGCCCAATGATCGACGCCATGGAAGCCGCGGCCGCCGAAAGCGGAGCCGCCGAGCTCGTGTCCGGGTTGTTTGGTCCGCAGCGCCGGCTCTACAAGCGTCTGGCTCAATTCAGCGTGTTCGACGAGCCGGAGACGTTCGCCCGGCTGGCCCGGCGACCCTATCCCTGGCTGGCCGCCTGCGCTCAACAGTTCGCCCACGAGGCCAGCACGGCGCTGGGGCGCATCGTCGCCCCGCACGAGATTCTGTTTGACGCGCCGCCGGTGCAACGCGAAGTCGACTTTCAAATCGACGTCTACTTTCCCAAGCGCGGGCGCTACCGCCCGTTGGGTGAAATCTCGCCGGTGGTCCGCGCCCTCGGCACGCAATTGGACGACTACGTCAAGCGCGTGCGGATCTTCGCCCATCCGCGTATCGTCGGCAGTCTGCGTCGGCTATCGAACCTGAACGAGGTACTTTCCACCGCAATCGATAGCACCGACGACTGAGCCGCTATTTGCCCAGCGTGATGCGCGTCGTGGCCGATACGTTCCGCGGCGTCGCCAGCCAGGCCAGACGCCCCTCGTCGATCCAGATGCCGCCACCGGAGCGAAAGTGGTTATCGGCCTCGAGTTCGACGCGGTGGCTGGCGACTTTCTGCAATAGCCTTGCCGCCGGCTGGGCCAGATCGACGGCGAACAGCTCAACCAGGTCCGAGTTCGGAAAGGCCGTATCGAAGCCGATCAAGTACACCTTGTCATCGGTGTCGGCCACGAGATTCACGGCCTGGTAGGAGCCAAAGGAGCGGTCCGGCTGCCAATGTACCTTCTCGGCCGATGCGTCTTGCCACCGCTTGGTGAACGAGAATCGACACTCCTTGTCCGCCAGTGGCTTGCCGTTGGACGTGTAGAAGTCGACCGCCCGGCTGTCCCAGTTGGCCACTGCGACCACGTGGCCGCCCGCGTGCGCCACCAGCCCCACGCCGCCGGCCGTCTTGTCTTTGGGGGCGCCCGATCGCGGGATGGTCAGATGCTCAAGCGGCGCGGGTAAAATCGGCGTGGCCACACTCCAGAACTGAATCTCGCTGCGCGTCTTGTCCTGGTTGTCTTCCACTCCGACGACCAGAACTTCGTCAACGACCTGAATCCCGCCCGCATGCCGTAAGGGCGGCTGCTTCCCATCGGAGGGATAACGCAGCACGTGGATCACGCGGCCTTCGGCCGGCAGCTCGAGCGGAAACTCGGCGACGACCAGGTATCCCACGGTCTGCGAATCGTGCGACAGAAACGCCCATTGCCGCCCGGCCGTAAAGTCGCGCCGCCACTGAATGCCTTGAATGTGCCCGCCGCGCGGCATTTCGGAGACGTCAATCGCGATCTCCAGCAGCACTCCCTCCTCGGGCATCTTCTCAAACGCCGCGGGGACGTTGGCTATTGGTTTGGACGCCATGGAACTAGCGGCGACGGGCGCCGGCCGCCTTTCGGGTCTTGGGTTTCTTGATGAGTCCCCGCAGCACGCGCAGGTTGACCACGTCCATTTCCTCGCCGTCTTCCTGTTCCTTGGCCGTTTCAAGGTACATCGGCACTTCGCGAAACCGCGGGTCGTTGAGCAGGTGGCGAAACGGCTCCAGGCCCAGGTGACCGCGACCGATGTGTTCGTGCCGGTCGACGCGCGATCCCAGCGGCTGCTTGCTGTCGTTGAGGTGAAAGGCCTTGACGCGCTCGAGTCCGACTGTGCGATCCAATTCGTTGATCGTCGAATCGTACTGCTTCCTTGTACCGAGCGGATAGCCCGCGGCGAACGTGTGGCACGTGTCGATGCATACGCCCAGGCGCCGTCCATGCTTCACGCCAGCAATGATTGCCGCCAGATGCTCGAACCGCCAGCCCAGATTCGATCCCTGGCCGGCCGTATTCTCCAGCAGCGCCCGCGTATGAATCCCAGGCGTCTGCGTATGAATCGTATCCAGAGCCCGAATGATGCGGTCGATGCCTTCCTGTTCCGAGCTGGTGGTAAACGCTCCCGGGTGCATGACCACGTAGGGGATGCCCAGCTTGTCGGCCCGACACAGCTCGACGCGGAACGCCTCGACCGACTTCTGCCACAACGCCTCGTCCGGACTGGCCAGGTTGATCAAGTAAGAATCATGCGCAATCGGATGGGAAACGCCCGACTCGGCCAACGCCTGCTGAAACCGGCTGGCGTCCTCATCGGTCAGCTCCTTGGCCCGCCACTGATTGTTGTTCTTGGTAAATACCTGCACGCAGTCGCAGCCCGCTTCGTGGGCGCGCTCGACAGCCTTGTAGTAGCCGCCCGCGATCGACATGTGGGCGCCAAGAGGGGGCAATCCAAAGACTCCGCTTTAGAGAATGCACCGGGCGAAATCGCTGCGCCAGGACGATAGCGCAAACCACCAGGACGCACTATTGTCCCCAGATGGGCGACGCCGAGCAACGCGGGAGATGCAGAATGCAAGCAACCGGCCTCGCACGCGGCCACAGGGGCAACGCGCGCGAGGCCGGTCGTGCAGCTAAGCGGGGGTGACCGAAGCGGCGCGGGGGCCCTTGCCACCGCCTCCCTCTTCGACGACGTACTCGACTTGCTGGCCCTCGGTCAGGTCGTCGAATCCGTGATTGGCCACGATCGAGTGGTGGAAGAAGATATCCTGCCCACTGTCGGTCTGAATGAAGCCGAAACCCTTGTCTTGGACGATTTTCTTGATCTTGCCGACTGGCATGCCTCGTTGCTCCTCGAAAACAAAGAACTCAATAAAATGGAGAGCGCTTCGCTACCGGCGGCAGCCTCGCCGGTTTCGTCGCGGTGCCATCATATCAAAAGGGGGGCCTCTTACCAGACCTGGGGGCACTTTCCTAATTTGATCGGCCGAACTGGGGCCGAGCCCGGCCGGCTCAGGCGGCAATCTCCCGTTTGCTTGTCATGGCACCCGCGGAGGGTAAAATCGAGAGTTGGGTGCGAATGGGCCACAAGGAGGCGGTGCGCTATGGCTGGATGGGTTCTCCCGGCGATCGCGGTTTGCGGCGCCGTTGTTTGTCTGGTTGCCATTTTCTGGCGACCGGTGCGCGCTCGGCTCCGCGAAAGCCACTTGGCCAAGGCTCAGAAAGACTTCCACCGCCAGCGTGAACGGCTCGAGGCTCGCTTTGTCGCCCTGGCCGGCCGCAGCGGCAAGCCCCGCGGGCTGGAGTGGGTCCGCTGCGATTTTGACGATGACGTGATCTACGCCCGGCACCGCCAGAGCGGCGAGTTGTCTGCGTTCGTCGGAGTGACGATCGGTTTCGAGGCCGTCGAAGGCGGCGGCATGGAGGAAGTCGAAGCCGTCGGCAACATGCGGGCAGCCACGGCCGTATTTCGAGTGGAGCGCGGCACTTGGGCCACGGATGGGCGGGCCCTGTTCAATCTCACGCCCAGCGAGGCGGTCGCTTTCTATCAGGACAACCTCGAGTTCGTGGCCCACGAGTTGGCCCACAACGGCGGGTAGGGTCGCATGACCAACTCGTAGCAGGAAAATGCCGGGCAGCCTGCTCGCCGAGGGCGAGCTTGGCACCGACCGGCTGTGAGAGGCAGCGGCGCGCCCGATCAGGCTTCGAGCAGCTTTCGCAGCACGGTTTGCAGGATTCCCCCGTTGCGGTAGTACTCCAGTTCGACGGGCGTGTCGATCCGCACGTTGGCCGAGAACTCTTTCTTCGTGCCATCGGCTGTGGTGGCCACGACCTTCAGCGAGCCGCCGGGCTCGAGATCGTCGCCCAATTCAGGGAAGTCGTACACTTCCTCGCCGGTGAGCCCCAACGACTCCCAGGTTTCCCCCTGGGGGAACTCGAGCGGCAGCACGCCCATGCCGACCAAATTACTGCGGTGGATCCGCTCGAAGCTTACGGCGATCACGGCCCGCACGCCCAAAAGCAGCGTGCCCTTGGCCGCCCAGTCGCGACTGCTGCCGGTGCCGTACTCGGAGCCGGCTAAAATCACCAGCGGCACGTCATCGGCCTGATACTTCATGGCCGCGTCGTAGATCGGCATTTCGGCGCCGTCGGGCAAGTGCCGCGTGACGCCGCCTTCGGTGCCGGGGGCCAGCAGGTTGCGGATGCGGATGTTGGCCAGCGTGCCGCGGGTCATTACCCGGTCGTTGCCGCGCCGCGCTCCGTAGCTGTTGAAGTCGCGCTGCTCGACACCGTTCTCGATGAGATACTTCCCGGCGGGGCTGGTCTTGGCAATCGATCCGGCGGGCGAAATATGGTCTGTCGTCACTGAATCGCCCAACAGCGCCAACACGCGAGCGCCCGAAATCGACTCGATCTTGCCCACTTCGGGCGTCAGGTCGACTAGAAAGGGAGGCTCCTGGATGTAGGTGCTGGTGGCGTTCCAGTCGTACAGCGCGCCCTCGCTGGTTGGCAATTGGTTCCATTTCTCGTTCGACGACATCACGTTCGTGTAGCGAGCCCGGAACATCTCGGGCAGCACGCAAGACTCGATCGTCTCGGAGACCTCGGCCGCGGTGGGCCAGATGTCCTTCAGGTAGACGTCCTTGCCGTCCTTTCCCTGTCCGATCGGTTCGTCCACCAGATCGACGTCGGTCGTGCCGGCCAGGGCGTAGGCCACCACCAGCGGCGGGCTGGCCAGGTAGTTGGCCTTCACCAGCGGGTTGATGCGGCCCTCGAAGTTGCGGTTGCCGCTCAGCACGGCGGCCGCCACCAGCTCGCCGTCGGTCACGGCTTGCGCCACAGGATCGGGCAGGGGACCGCTGTTGCCGATGCAGGTCGTGCAGCCGTAGCCCACGGTGTAGAAGCCGAGCTGCTCGAGCGGCTTGTCGAGTCCGGACTTCTCCAAATAGTCGGTCACCACGCGCGATCCCGGCGCGAGGCTCGTCTTCACGTAGGGCTTCCGTTCCAGGCCTTTCTCTGCCGCCTTCTTGGCCAGCAGCCCCGCGGCCACCATCACCGACGGGTTGCTGGTATTAGTGCAACTCGTGATGGCGGCAATCACGACGGCGCCGTGGCCAATCGTGGCCGAGTGCCCGTTGTCGCTGACATTGGCCGTGCGCTTGAGACCTTGTTCGTCGAGCGCGAAGCCGCGCTCGGACACCGGCGCCGAGAGCGACTTGCGAAAGGAGTCTTTCATCGCCTTCAAGGTGACGCGGTCCTGCGGGCGCTTCGGCCCGGCCAGGCTCGGCTCGACTGTGCCCATGTCGAGCGACACGACCCTGGTAAACGTCGGCTCCGAGTCGTCCTCGCGGAACAATTGGTTCTCTTTCGTGTACCGCTCGACGAGTTCCACTTGTTCGTCTGAGCGGCCCGTGCGGCGTAGGTAGTTGAGCGTTTCGCCGTCGATGGGAAAGAAGCCCATCGTGGCTCCGTACTCGGGCGCCATGTTGCCGATCGTGGCCCGGTCGGCGAGCTTCATATTGGAAACGCCGGGACCGAAGAACTCGACGAACTTGCCGACCACGCCCGTCTTTCGCAGGATCTCGGTCACCGTCAGCACCAAGTCCGTGGCCGTGGCGCCGGCAGGGAGTTCGCCGGTGAGCTTGAACCCGACCACTTCGGGCATCAGCATGTACAGCGGCTGGCCGAGCATGACGGCCTCGGCCTCGATGCCGCCCACGCCCCAGCCGACTACGCCAAGCCCGTTGATCATCGTCGTGTGACTGTCGGTGCCGACCAGCGTGTCGGGCACGGCCACGCGTCCCTCGGCATCGTCGCGCAGAAACACGCCGCCGGCCAGGTATTCCAGGTTCACCTGGTGCACGATGCCCACGCTCGGCGGCACGACGCGGAAGTTGTCGAACGCCTTTTGGCCCCACCGCAGGAATTCGTACCGCTCGCGATTGCGCTCGTACTCGATGTCGACGTTCTGCTCGAGCGCCGTCGGGCTGTTGAACATGTCGACCTGCACGGAGTGATCGATCACCAGGTCGACCGGGATCAGCGGGTTGATCTTGCTCGGGTCGCCGCCGAGACGCTCCATGGCCGAACGCATGGCGGCCAGGTCCACTACGGCCGGCACCCCCGTGAAGTCCTGCAGCACGACCCGCGTGGGCTTGAAGGGAATCTCGACGCGCGCCGGCGACGCCGCGTCCCAGCCGGCCAGGTTCTTGACGTCCTCTTCCCGCACCTCGAAACCGTCGCAGTTGCGCAGCGCCGATTCCAACAGCACGCGAATCGAAAACGGCAGGGCGGCGATCTTGGTCAGCCCTTGCTCTTCGAGCCGGGCCAGCCGGTACAGGCTCGCCGCTCCACTACCCGACTCAAACGATTGACGTGCGCCGAATGGATCCGCGATACGCTCTTTCGACATGTCTGAAAGTCCCCTTGCGTCTCGATGGGCCCAGCGTCCGGACGCTCAAAACTTCCGGCACCGCCGAGATGCGGCGGTCGCCGGAGGGAGCGCGGACTGACCCGTACTTGCGTTGCAACCGGAGCGAATTGTACCGCGCGCGGCGAGCTCTGTCTGCGGGCGCTCAGGCCGGGCCCCGGCCGTCTTTGACGCCCGGCAAAGCGCGAACTAGGTTTCCATAGGCAAACCGCGGTAGTGGGCCGACTTCCTGTCTTCGGCAAGGCCGCGCGATTGACGCGACGGCAAGGGCAACGCATCCATGGCAGACACTTCGCACGACGATCTCCTTGCGCGGCTGACCGGCGGCGGCGCTTCCGACGGCACCGACCCCTGGGCGGGACTCGCCGCCTCGCAACCGAAACACGCGGCCGTCGGCCGTGGGGGCGGTACGGGCGTCGAGGAAGAGGACGAGATCGTGCAGGAGGCCGTCGACCAACTGGTCGACAAGCTGCGCGAAATCACCAAGATGCCCGATGAGGTCCGAACCGGCGCGCCAACGCCCGTCGAACGCGTGCCGGCTACGCCTGCCGAACCACCCGCGTCGTCGCAACCCGGGCCCGACGAATTCGTGCCGGTCGAGCCGACGTCATTGGCCGAGGCCCAGATGACGCCCAGCTTCGTCGAGGGCCTGATCCTCAAGCTGATGCTTTCGCGGGGCGACCTGACCGGCCGCGAGATTCACGATCACATCAAGCTGCCGTTCCGCATCGTCGACGAGTTGCTGCACGACATGAAGACCGACCAGGTCGTCGTGCACAAAGGCTCGGCCCCGATGAATGACTACATTTACCAGTTGACCGACGTGGGCCGCGAACGCGCCCGGAGGCTGGCGGCACATTGCACCTATTTCGGTACGGTGCCGGTCTCGCTCGAGCACTACATCGAGGCCGTATCGCGACAGTCGCTCACGCGTCAGCACCCGACGGCCGCCGACCTGAAGCGAGCCTTCGGCGACCTGCTGATCAATCCCAAGATGCTTCGACGATTGGGGCCGGCGATCAACTCGGGCCGCGGTCTGTTTCTGTTCGGTCCCCCGGGCAACGGCAAGACGAGCATGGCCGAGCGCGTGACCAAGGCATTCGGCCAATTCATGTGGATTCCGCGCGCCATCGGCATCGACGGCGAGATTCTCCGTCTGTTCGACCCCAACGCGCACGAAGAGGCCCCCTTGCCCAGCGGCAGCGGGCTGCTCGAGGAGTACAAGGTCGACAAACGGTGGGTCCGCATTCGCCGCCCCACGGTCGTCGTTGGCGGCGAGTTGACGATGGCCAACCTCGAAGTGGCACTCAACAGCTCAACCGGCATCAGCGAAGCTCCGGTGCAGTTGAAGAGCAATTGCGGCACGCTGGTGATCGACGACTTCGGCCGCCAGCGGATGAGTACCGATGAGCTGCTCAACCGCTGGATCGTGCCCCTGGAAAAGCGGACCGACTACCTCAATCTGGCCAACGGCAAGAAAATCGAGGTGCCGTTCGACCAGTTGGTGATCTTCTCCACGAACCTCGAGCCGAAGGACCTGGTCGACGACGCGTTTCTGCGGCGTATTCCCTACAAGATTGAAGTGACCGATCCCTCGGAGGACGAGTTTCGCGATCTGTTCAAGATGATGGCTCCGCAACTCGGCTTCGAGTACGACGACGACGTCGTGACCTACGTCATCGAAACGCACTACCGGGCCACCGGGCGTCCGATGCGCTGCTGCCAGCCGCGCGACTTGCTCACTCAGGTCCGCAACATGTGTCTGTTCGAAGAGCGCGAGATGGAGTTGACCAACGACGCGATGGACTTCGCCGTCGACAACTACTTCGCCGTGCTCTGATTTGGTAACGCGCTCGCCTGGCTCATCGGCGACGGCGCGTTCCTGCTTATCTGCCTGCCCGCGCCGCATCGGCCGACTCTTCCGCGTTGGCGCTTTCGGGCTCGAAGAACTCCACAACCCGCATCGCACCCTGCCCGAGGTAACGCACGGCCGTGTAGTGCCCGGCGTCCCACCAGACGATCTCCGGCTCGCCGAAGGCACGCCACAGCGACTTGGTGCATTCGGGCGGCACGACTTCGTCGTTGCTGGCGTTAAGCATCAGAATCTCGCGGCCCGCCACCGGCCTGGCATAGGTGACCGGATCGATCGGCCGTAGCGTTTCGAACAGCTCCTCCTTGGTGCGACCCAGCGAAGTCCAGTGCTCGCGCAGTTCGGCCATCTCGGTGCTGCTCCAGGCCACCTGGCCCATGTCGCCGCCGGCCAGCAGAAAGGCCGCTTTGTGGAAGCGCGGTTCGAGGCTCACGGCCAGGGCGCTGGTGATGCCTCCCAGGCTGATGCCCATGATACCGATCTGGTCTTCGTCGATTTCCGGCCGCGAAGCCAGCCAAGCCGCGGCACGGCGAATGTCGAGCACGGCCTGGGTCATGCCGCTCACGGTCTGCTCGGGGTCGAGCGAGATCATCCGCACGTCGACGCCAGGCTCGCGGCGCTCGCCGTAGTAGGGCATCTTCAGAAACAGTGCGGCGACGCCCCGCCCGGCGAGAGCCCGGCAAAACAGTCGGGCCAGATCGAAGTCGCCGCCAAGAATATGCAGGACGATCACACCCGGCCTGGTGCCCTCAGCCGTGGGGCAGAAATACTCGCAGTGCACCGTATTGTTGTTCGGATGCGGCGTGACGACCGGTGAGGGGAACGTCACCTTCGAGACCGACATCACCGTGCCCCGCGTGGGCTGCGGCTCCTGGCGGTATCTGAATTCGGCTGCTGGCAGACGGAAACGCGCGGGGATAGCGCTTTCGTCGCCGACCGGCGCAAACTCGACCGTGCCGGTCGTGGCGTTGGATTCGCCGGCAAATGATGAGTCGCTCGATAGCGCGACCGCGAGGAGCAGCAGCGAAACAACGTAGCGGCGGGGCATGCAGGAACTCCGGTAGGGGGCAGGTCGGCGATCCAGGCACCTGGGCGGCATCGTCCGCCCACGGTCAAAACGAACAAGGTGGATAGCGCACTGATAAGAGGCCGGCCCGGGATTCTACCCCCGGACCCGCCAACGGGTTTCACGATTTGGTTCGTTTCACGCGCTATGCACGCCGACGCAGACGGCGATAGCCGACCGCAGGCACGACGGCGCAGGCCACGCCTAGCAACGCCAGGCTGCTGGGTTCCGGCACGGTGACGACCTGTCCGGTGAAGGCGGCCGTGATGGGCAGCACGACGCCTGGAGATATCTCGACGGGAATCACGACTTCGAGGTTGATCGGAAGGTAGACGTAGTGCGTGCCGTTGATCGGCGTCGTATAGCCGCTACCGCCACTGGAGTTGAGGGCCATGTTGCCGGAAATATCCACCGACTCGGCGATATCGGCAAAGCCCGACAGGTTGGCGTCGAGGTTGCCGGCCGTGCGCTCCAGCTCGAGCGCCGAAGCGTCGAAGACTCCCCCGGCGAGGGCTTCCGGTCCGCGCACAACACGCCAAATCAAGATGCGCTGCGGCTGATGCGTTACCCTGAATGGATGTGTGTTTCACACCTTGGGTAGGGTGTTTGGGGTCGTTTTCGCTCGTTATCCAAGTATTTTTTCGGAAATATTAGCGCAGCTATGGGATTTCTGAGCATTCGATGATGATGTGGCGCTGGCCCGGCGGCGCTCGCTCGCTGCCGCTTTCAGCGGCTGGGCGTGGCGTATAATTCCTCGGCGGATTTTTCTCCCGTCTGTCGTCTTGCTCCCCGTCATTCCCTTCGCGGGCGCGACTCCCTCGCCGCAGGTGTTCTGCAATGCCCCACGTGCGGCTACGCGGCGCCGGCAAGATCGGCCGTATGATCGCCAAGATGCTCACCGAGAGCGGCGACTACGATCTACTGGTGGGCGACGGCGACCCTGCGGCCCTGGAACGGATCGCCGCGCAGTCGAAAGTGCAAACCCGGCAGGTCGATGCTGACGACCCGCGGCAACTGCGGGCCGTCATCGAAGGCCGCGACCTGGTCATCTCGGCCCTGAGCTATGCCCACAATCCAACGGTGGCTCAGGTAGCGCTTGACGCCGGTGCCAGCTACTTCGACCTGACCGAAGACGTCGCCACGACCGACCGCGTGACGGAAATCTCGCGGTCCGCGCGGCCCGGGCAGGTGTTTATGCCGCAGTGCGGATTGGCTCCCGGCTTCGTATCGATTGTCGCGGCCGATCTGGCCAAAGCCTTTGAAACGCTTGAAACGGTTTACATGCGGGTAGGCGCCCTACCGCAGTTTCCCACCGGTGCGTTGATGTACAACCTCACGTGGAGCACCGACGGGCTGATCAACGAATACTGCAATCTTTGCGAAGCGATTCATGAGGGCCGCCGCATCGACGTGCTGCCGCTGGAAGGTATCGAACACTTTTCGCTCGACGGCGTGCGCTATGAAGCCTTCAACACGTCTGGCGGACTGGGCACGCTGTGCGATTCGCTCGACGGCAGCGTGCGCGAGCTGAACTATAAGACGATTCGCTACGTCGGCCACCGCGATCTGATGCGGTTTCTCACGCACGACTTGCGCTTGTCGGCCCGACGCGAGTTGCTCAAAGACATCCTGGAGCGCGCCGTCCCGGTCACGTTTCAGGACGTGGTGGTCGTGTTCTGCACTGCCTCGGGCCGCCGCAATGGGCAACTTGTGCAGCAAAGCGACGCCCGCAAGATCTACGGCGAAACGATCGACGGCGAGCAGTGGAGCGCGATCCAAATCACGACCGCCGCCGGTATCTGTGCCGTGGTCGATCTGTTTTGCCAGGGCAGATTGACCGGCACGGGACTCTTGCGGCAGGAACAGGTGACGCTGGCCGACTTTCTCGACAACCGCTTTGGCCGACACTATCGCGGCTCGAAGATCTACAGCCGCTTCGTCGGTGCCGTGAATGGAGGAGCTGCGACCGATGAAACAGCGCCTTGAACAAACGCTCGACCGCCTGGGCGTGTCGGAGCCACGTGCCGTGTTCATCGGCGATCGCGCATCCACCGGCCGGGGGCCGAAGCTTTCGGTCACCTGCCCCATCGACGGCAGCGCGCTCGTCGAGTTTCCGGCCGCCACGGCCGCCGAGGTGCGCGAAGCCGCCGATGCCGCGGCGCGGGCCTTCATCGAATGGCGCGTCGTGCCTGCCCCGCACCGCGGCGAGGTCGTGCGCCGCATCGGCCAGCGCTTGCGCGAACACAAGGCCGACTTGGCCACGCTCGTGACGCTCGAGACCGGCAAGATTCTCGAAGAGGCGGCCGGCGAAGTGCAGGAAATGATCGATATCTGCGATTTCGCCGTCGGCTTGAGCCGCCAACTGTACGGGCTGTCAATCGCCAGCGAACGGCCCGGGCATCGTTTGGCCGAACAGTGGCATCCGCTGGGACCGGTGGGCATCATCACAGCGTTCAACTTTCCGGTCGCCGTTTGGGCCTGGAATGCGATGCTGGCCTTGGTGTGCGGCGATACGCTGGTGTGGAAGCCGTCGGAAAAAACGCCCCTGTGCGCGCTGGCCTGCCAGCAGATCGCCCTCGACGTGCTCGGCGAATTCGACGACGTGCCCAACGAAGTCAGCAGCGTGATCGTCGGCACCGGCGCCGAAGTCGGCCAGGCCATCGCCGCCTTGCCGGCGTTTCCGCTCGTTTCGGCCACGGGCTCGGTGCCAATGGGACGCGCCGTGGCGCAGACCGTTGCCGCGCGGCTTGGACGCTCGCTGCTCGAACTGGGGGGCAACAACGCGGCGATCGTCGCCCCTTCGGCCGATCTGGAACTCGCCTTACGCGGCATCGTCTTCGCCGCCGCCGGCACCTGCGGCCAGCGCTGCACGACGCTGCGGCGTCTGATCGCGCATACGACGATCGCCGACAAGCTGCTCGAACGACTGAAAAACGTCTATGCTGAACTGCCGATCGGCGATCCGCTCGAACCCGGCACGCTGGTCGGCCCCTTGATCGATGTCCGGGCGGGGAAGGCGATGGATGCCGCGCTGCAGGCGGCGAAACAGCAGGGCGGCATAGTGCACGGCGGCGGACGCGTCGAGTCGGGCGTGCCCACAGGCGGTGTTTACGTGCGGCCCGCGATCGTCGAGATCGACGCCTCGGCCCCGATCGTGCAGGAGGAGACGTTCGCCCCCATCCTGTACTTACTCCGCTACGAGACGATCGACGAGGCGATCGCCATCAACAACGGCGTGCCGCAGGGCCTGGCCTCGGCCATCTTTACCGGCGACGTGCGTGAGGCGGAGTTGTTCTGCTCGCCAGCCGGCTCGGATTGTGGGATCGCCAATGTGAACATCGGCACCAGTGGCGCCGAAATCGGCGGGGCCTTCGGCGGCGAGAAAGACACCGGCGGCGGCCGCGAATCCGGCTCCGACTCTTGGAAAAACTACATGCGCCGCGCCACCAACACCATCAACTACTCCACCGAGCTGCCTCTCGCCCAGGGCATCAAGTTCCCGGTGTAGGTGCTGGCGGAGGTCAGGCCAGCGGTCTGACGGGACCGGCGAACTTGCACTGCTACGGCGCCCTCTGAGCTACCGGCGGCCATGCGGCGCGGCGGCCGGCCAGCCGGTGGAGGTTTTCGGCGCCTGCGGACCGTAGAAGCGGTGGAAAAGGCCGGTGTTGGGGTTCAGCCCGCGGGCCTCGCGCCACTCTGCCCAACGCTCGGTGAGCGTCTTGGCCGGAACGGGATCGCTGCCGTAGCCCGGGTACAGGTACATGGCGTTGGTCCGGTCCTTGTAGCAGCGCGTCGGCGGCACCGGGTCTTCGCCGTAGGTGGTCTTGATCACCCAGGCATGCGCGGTGGCAGACGCGATCCAGAGGGCCGTGCCGAGGATGGCAATTCGGATGCAGGCGATGAGCGACATGAGCGACGATTCCAGAGCGTTGGCGGGGGTCCTGAAATCACCTTCGGCGCGTAAGTGCCTGGGCGTACGCGTGAACCGCCGGACGCACTGCAAACAAGTGCTGCGGGGGCCGCTTGTAGCGGATGCGTGGAGTTGACGGGTGCTTGCTTTGTAGCTGCCACAATTCGATGCAGTTCTGCCGGCGCTTAGTACACGACCAATCGCCCCTCGGGATATTCCCCGATCCAACCGCACGGATAGTGTCCGCTGGCATAGGCATCCAGCAACCGAGAGTAGATTCCTGCTGGCGCCGGAGGACCGTATGAAGAATCGAGCACGATATACAACAGGTCAGATAGAAAGAGCGCCTTTACCTGTCGAATTGTGTCTGCGTCCGCCCGCCGGATGTTCGTTGGCAGTTTGGGCCAGATTCGCTCTCCGACGATTTCGGCCAGAGCCGGAGTGACGCGTTTGCGCAAGTCGGTAATAAAGTCGTCAGGCTGGTTCTTTGCCACCCATTCCTCGAGTTCGTTCACGTGTAACGCCTTGAACGCGCCGAATTCGACGCCATTGCCGAAGATCGCACTCTGCATATCGCGAACCTTGGCGGCGGCCCATGGCTCGTCGCACGGTTCGCCGCAATGTTCCAGGTAGGGCAAGTTGGCGAGCCGCCCCAGCATCGCTTCCACCTCCAAAGTTTATTCTCCCTCGAGCCTGGCCAGCACGAACGCCCCCAGCACACCGGAACGATTGCCCAATCCCGGCGCGACGATATACCCGTCGATGCCCTCCAGCACCGCCGGCGATTGCACGTAGGCGTTGAGCAACTCTTGCACGCGCTTGCGCACCATCGGCAACAACTCGGGCTGCGACATTACTCCGCCGCCGATCACGATGCGCTCGGGCGAGAGTGTGCAAATGAAGTTTACTAGCGCCAGGGCCAAATATTCGGCTTCGAGCTTCCACGCCGGATGCCCGGCCGGCAGCTCTTCGGCGGGCTGCTTCCAACGATCGGCCATGGCCGGGCCGCTGGCTAGCCCCTCGAAGCAATCTCCGTGGAATGGGCAGTGGCCCGCGTAGGGATCGGCCTGACGGTCGTGCGGTAGACGCACGTGGCCCATTTCGGGATGGATCATGCCGTGCATCAGCTTGCCGCCCACCAGGCCTCCGCCGCCGATCCCCGTGCCGATGGTGAGATAGATCAGGTTCTCGATGCCTTGCCCCGCGCCCCAACGCTGTTCCCCGAGCGCCGCCACGTTCACGTCGGTATCAAAGCCCACGGGCACCGCCAGCGCCCGGCCGATCGTGCCGGCGAAGTCCGTGTTGGCCCAGCCCGGCTTGGGCGTGGTGGTGATGTAACCGAAAGTCGGCGAGCCCGGCTTGGGGTCGATCGGTCCGAACGAGGCGATGCCCACGGCGGAGAGCGGACCATGCTCGTCGATGGCCGCGCAAAAGAACGCGATCGCTTTGGCAAGCGTCTCCTCGGGCGTGGTGGTGGGAAAGCGCTCTTCGCGCCGAATGTCGTCTGGTCCCGTGCCCACGGCGCAGACGAACTTGGTGCCGCCGGCCTCGATTCCGCCAAAGAGTGGTTTGGTCACGTGTGCGTTTCCCGCCGCAAGTGTTCGAAAGAATGCATCGACAATGATGCGGCCGACGCGCAGAATATGTCAAGCGCCGCGGCGCCGCTGCCGGCCGCTACGACCAGTCCCCCCGCAATACAGCTTGAGAATCATGCCCATCCACCAACGGTTGCTCGTCGTTCGTCTGCTCGTCGCCGCCTTCGCCGTGCTCTCGGCCGCGCCTTTAATTGCGGAAAACTGGCCCAACTGGCGCGGGCCTGAAGGCATCGGCGTCTCGCCCGAGAAGGACCTGCCGCTCGAATGGAGCCCGAGTAAGAACGTACGCTGGAAGGTGAAGCTGCCCGAACGCGGCAACTCGACGCCGATCGTGTGGGGCGAGCGGGTGTTTGTCACCCAGCCGCTGGAGAAGCTGGGCCGGCGGGCGCTGGTGTGTTTCCACCGCGCCGACGGCCGGCAGATTTGGCAGGTCAACAAGATCTATACCGAAGAGGAGCCGACGCACCCGACGAACCCCTACTGCTCGGCCTCGCCGGTAACCGACGGCACGCGCGTCATCGCCTGGTTCGGTTCGGCCGGCGTGATCTGCTGCGATCTGGAGGGCAAGCAGCTCTGGCAGCGCGATCTGGGCGTGCAGGAGCACGAGTGGGGTTACGCCGCCTCGCCGGTGATCCACGGCGACTTGTGCTTCTTGAACTTCGGGCCCGGCAGCAACGAGTTCGTCATTGCCCTGGACAAGCACACCGGCGAAACGAAGTGGCGCTATGACTTGGCCGAGCCCACGCCCGAGCAACTCAAACGCGACGACGGTTTGCGGGGCAGTTGGAGCACGCCGCTTGTGATTCGTGCCGGTGGCCGCGAAGAGTTGATCGTCACGCTGCCCGAGCGCGTGCTGGCTTTTTCTCCGAACACGGGCAAAGAACTCTGGAACTGTGAAGGTTTGGGATCGCTGGTCTATACTTCGCCGGCCTGGGGTGACGGCATTCTGGTCGCCCTGGGTGGTTACCATCGTGCGGCCTTGGCGGTAAAGCCGGGAGGGCAGGGCGACGTGACCGATTCGCTGCGCGTGTGGCACGAACCCAAGACCCGGCTGCGGCTCGGCTCGGGTATCGTCCACGAGGGCCATCTCTACATCGGCGACATGAAGAGCATCGTCGAATGCCGCGATCTTAAGACGAACAAAACCGTGTGGGAGAAACGCCTGGCATCCTCGGGCGGGGCCGACAACGAAAGCTGGTCGTCGCTCGTGCTCACCGGTGACGAGCGCTTGTACCTGCTCAACCAGACCGGCGACACCTTCGTGCTGGCCGCCAAGCCCGAGTTCGAGCTGTTGGCCACGAACCCGCTGGGCGAGCCCACCAACTCGTCGATCGTGATCTCCGACGGCGAAATCTTCATCCGCACGCACGAGCACCTATGGTGCATTGGGAAGTAGCAGGCCATTTAGCCGTCTCTTTTCCCTATTGGAAAGAGAGCCACGCGATGCGCGTCCTCGCGCCTCTTGTCGAAGCTGCTTCATCAGTGCGGGGTCCGATTCAACCGCCCTGATCTCGGCCTGCAGCTCGTTCCGTCGGTCTACGTCTTCCAGCGAGAACGCCATCTGCGAATCGTAGGTGGCCTGGCAAAACCGCAGATAGCCGGGCGCCAGCGCCAGAAAAACGACCAGTCCCGCGAGGCCCGCACCGGCCGCGGAGCGTCGCACGCCTGTGAGCGTCGACCGCACACGGGTCTTCCAATTCGACCGGATCCCGTCAGGTGTACGCCTGCTGCGGAGCCACGACCAAACGGCAACCAAACAAAGTGCCGTCGCGATCGCCGCCACCCAACCGGAATAGGCGTCCCATTGAAAGCACGCCCAAGTGAGTGAGCCGCTCTGAAACAGATCGCCGAACTCATTCAGCACCGCGGGATCAAGCCCGCCAAAGCTGCGCGGGGGCACGTAGAGATCGTTGCGCGGCGGCTTGGCAAACTCGACGGTAGCGACGCGTGCCAGAACCGCCAGCGCCACCGTCGCCACAATAAATGTCCGGAACCGTGGGCGGCCGGCTCCGCGTCGTAGTCGCCAGATCGCCACGGTCGCAATCAGCCCCAAAGGCACGGCGACCATCAATACGATGGCCGCAGCGTTTTGTGCATCGCGGCCGATCACTTCAGCCGGTGCGAGTCCCAGCAGCGTGAAAGAAAGCAATAGGGCCGTACACCAACAGATGGCGATGGGAACGGAGCCCAGCGGCCTTGAGCCCGCACCGCGTATTCGACCGACGCGTGTGGTTGGCAGTGCTGCTAGTGCTGCAATCGCGATCAACAGCAACGTAAAGGGCAACGCCCATGCCAGTAGCATCCCGCGTACGACAACGAGCGGCAAGTGTTGAGGCGTCGGCTGCGTGGTGCTTAGTTGGCTCAAGGCGGTTCGCCACACCAGATTCTGCTCATGAATCTGCACCAGGTCGTCCTCGAGTGCTTGGACTTCCGCCGAAGAAAGCTCCGAACGATGCTTGTTTCTCAGTTCGTGGCCGGTCATTGCGGCGACGTCGCAGATCTGCTGTGCGGTGTGAACGTCCCACGCATCAGCCGAAGCGCTGATCTGCTGGGCCAGACGCAAGCAATTCCGAATCCGGCCCAGGCGTTTGGCCACGGGTTCCTGCTCAGCCTGTTGCAACTGTATTCGCGCCAGCCAAAACCAGAGCAACCGCTCGCGCGATTCGATCGAGCGGCTCTGCAGCAGCCCGGGATGTTCGTGCCGCGGAACACCGGACTGCTTCAGAAACAGCAAGATAGGGTGCCAGTCGTCGGACGACGGGTGCGGGAATTGTTTGGTTAGGCCCGCCTCGAATAATGCGAGCGCCTCATCGGCCTGCTCTCGATCGTCGACCGTGACCACGATGTCGGCGTCCGTCTCTGCGAGGCCGGTGCTGAGAGTCCACAAATGCGCGGCGATGAGGTAGTCGTAGAGTGCGTTCTCGGGGTCGTGTCGTACTCCTTCCTCGAGCGCTGCACGCCAGGCCTTGTCCCGGGGAACGGTTTCGGGAGTGAATTGCAGCAGCGCGCGGGTCCGCCATGCCTTCGGATCGCCGGGGGCCAGTTGCGTGGCGAGCTCTGCAAGGGCCAGGCACTCACCGCTGGCCTTGGAACTAAAAAGTTCCCTTTCAGCCGCGACGGCCTCCCGGTCGGAATCCACGGGAATTACGGGTAGAGTTGTGGCCCGCAGGTGTCGCTTCAGAAATCCCGGCCCCGGCGAATCGAGCATCCAGGCCGCGCCACGCGCCATCTCGCTCGTGTGATGCTCGGCGAGTATGCGCTCACTCTCGTCCAGCCAGTAGTCGGCTTGGCGTCCGGCGGGAGCGTCGATGAGCCGTTGGTGACCCCATCCGAGCCAGCCCACGGTTGAGTCTTGCAGCATCACGGCCAGCACGCCCGGGGCGGTATCTAGACGGGCGGCCGTGAGGCCCAGCCGCACCGCCAGGACCGCCACGATTACTAACACAACGATCCGGCCCCAGCGTACGCGCTGCGATCGTCTTTTCCATCGGCTGTCCAAAGGAGGTGTGCTGGTCATGTTCCGTTCATCTTACCAACGCGATCGAGGGGGAAACGCGGGTGCACAAGCTACTCGTGTCGCGCCGCTTGCAATGCCCCCTCGGGCGTGCCAAGCTAGGGGCGAGCTTCATCTCCCATCCGTTCGGATTATCGTTTACAGGAGTTCGTGCGATGCCCGGCCCACGATACGTGTCCTTTGGCGTAATGGCGGCCCTCTTGTTGTCCTTCGCTCTGCCGGCATTTTGCTTGGCCGACGACGATTTGGCCACGGAGTTGGCTGCCGCGGTGACGATTCATCGCGATGAGTGGGGCGTGCCGCACGTCGACGGGCCGACCGACGCCAGCGTCGTGTTCGGCTTCGCCTATGCCCAGGCTCAGGACTACTTCTGGCAGATCGAGGACACCTACGTGGCCAGCGTCGGCCGCTACGCGGAGTTGTACGGCGAGCCGGGCCTGCAAAAGGACCTGCTCAACAGCGCCTTCGAAATCGCCGACGGCTCGAAGCGCGACTATGAGAACCTTGACCCGCAGATCAAGCAAATCTGCGATGCCTATGCCGCCGGGCTCAACTACTTCCTGGAAAAGAACCCGCAGGTCAAGCCGCGGCTGATCACCCAGTTCGAGCCCTGGCACGTGCTGGCCTACGAACGCGCCGTGCTGCTCGAGTTTCTGTTCGGCAAGACGCACGCTTCCAAGGGCAACGTCACCAAGGTGATGGAGGAGATCCGCGCCGCGACTGGTTCCAACACCTGGGCCCTGGCTCCCAGCCGAACCAAGTCGGGCAAGGCCATGCTGTTTGCCAATCCGCACCAGCCGTGGTTCGGCTACGGGCAGTTCTACGAGGGACATTTGCATAGCGGCCAGGGGCTCAACATGGCCGGATCGTCGTTCTTTGGCAGCCCGCTCGTGACGATCGGCCACAACGAGAACCTAGGCTGGTCGCACACGGTCAACGAACCCGACGTCGGCGACGTGTGGCTCGAAACCTTCGACCACCCGACCGACAAGCTGAAATACAAGTACGGCGACGGCTATCGCGACGCCAAGGAGTGGAAGGCAGTGATCAAGGTGCGCACGCCCAAGGGTATGGAACAACGCACCTATACCTTCCGCAAGACGCACCATGGCCCGATCGTGGGCCGCGCCGATGACGGGCGTTACCAGGCCGTGAACATCGCCAAGCTCACTACGGGCAGCCGCATGCGGCAGGGGCTCAAGATGTCGAAGGCCCGCAACTTCGACGAGTGGCGTGCCGCGATGGCCGAACTCAACTTGCAGATGTTCAACACTTGCTACGCCGACAACGAAGGCAACATCTTCTACGTTTACAACGGCGCCATTCCGAAGCGCGATCCCGCCTTCGACTGGACCCGGCCGGTCGACGGCTCCGACCCCCGCACCGATTGGCAGGGCATTCACTTCTTCGACGAACTGCCGCAAGTGCTCAATCCCGAGTCGGGCTTTTTGCAGAATTGCAATGCCACGCCGTACCTCTGTACCGACGTGGGCAATCCGGCGATCGGCGACTATCCGGCCTACATGGTCGAAGACCGCTACGACGACAAGCGGCGCTCGAAGGTCTCACGGATGCTGTTACGCAACATGAACGACATCACCTACGACGACTGGAAAGAAGCCGCCTGGGACACGACGCTGTACTGGCCACTGATCGAGTTGCCGCGGCTGGCGCGGGAGTTGAAGAAGCTGCATCAGGACGACCCGTCGTTGGCCGTGAAAGTGCAGCCGCTGATGGATCATCTGCTCGATTGGAACTGCAAATCGTCGCTCGACTCGACGCCCACGACACTGTGCGTGGCCTGGTACGAAGAGCTGTACGGACGCGGTTACCCGGTGGAGACGCTCAAGCCCGAGTTCATGGGCAACTACGCCAAACAGCTCGAGGCGCTGGTCACGGCGGCCGGCAAGCTCGAATCGCTGTATGGCGACTGGCGCGTGAAGTGGGGCGACGTGAGCCGCATGCAGCGCCATCCCGACGTCACCGCCGCGGCGCTGGTGCCGTTTTCCGACGACAAGCCGAGCCTGCCCTGCGCCGGCGTACCGGGTCCCCTGGGCGTGGTGTTCAACACGTACTACGTGCCGCCCAACAACAAGCACAAGAAGCAGTATGGCGTGGTAGGGCACTCATTCGTCGGGGCCTACGAATTTGGCGACAAAGTCAACGCCTCGACAATCCTGCAGTTCGGCACCTCGAGTGACCCCGAGTCGCCGCACTACATGGATCAGGCCGAGCTCTACTCCAAGCGGCAGTTCAAGCCGGCCTGGTTCGAGTGGAGCGATGTGCTGGCCCACGCCCAGCAGAGCTACCATCCCGGCGAGGAAAACAAGTAGCTTCCTGCTGCGGTCGCATTGTAGCAGGCTCACTCCGTGGGCCGTCGCGGCGCGCCGCAGGGCACGGCGCGAAAGCCGCGCTCAAGCGCAGTGCATCGGGGCACTTCTGCTTAACGGCTCACGGAGTGAGCCTGCTACTTTGCTGGCAAAGCCGAGGGGGCCGTGCGGCACTGGCGTTGCCGCCGCGGCCAGGCGCTGCCTATACTGCAGGTACGACCGCCCCGCGCCGCTTTGATGGGCCTGATCTCGGCGCACACTTCGATGAGCAACGACAAGCTGCGGCGCCAAATCACCTATGAGGCGGCCCGCATGATGTACGTCCGGCAGGAGTCGGAATACTACCGGGCCAAGATGAAGGCGGCCCGCCGCATCTGCCAGGGCTGGGTCAAGCCGGCTAACCTGCCGACGAATCGCGAGATCCGCGACGAAATCCAGACGCTCGCCCGCCTACACGAAGGCGCGGGCCGCACGGCCAACCTGCGCGACATGCGCATCGAGGCCCTGCGAGTGATGAAGCTGCTGGCCACCTTCCGGCCGCGGCTGATCGGCAGCACGATGACCGGCCACGTCCGCCAGGGCTCGGACATCGACATCCACGTGTTTTCCGACTCGATCGAGGCCGTGACCGGCGTGCTCGACGGCGAGGGATTCACCTACGACGTTGAGCGCAAACAGGTGCGCAAGTACGGCGAGGAGCGCGTGTTCACGCATGTCCACGTGCAGGATCGCTTCCCGCTCGAGATCACCGTCTACGCGGCCAACCTGGCCCACTACGTGTTCAAGAGCTCGATCACCGGCAAGGCGATCGAGCGGGCCAGCATCGCCGAACTCGAAGAGCTTCTGGCCGAGGCGTATCCCGGTCTGGCGATCGACGACGCGCTGGTTGAGGCCGAGAACCGCGTGGACCGTTTTCAGATCTACCAGATGCTGCTGCTGCCGCTGGAAACGGTGAAACAGGACCCGCGCTGGCACCCCGAAGGCGACGCGCTGTACCACAGCCTGCAAGTCTTCGAACGGGCGCGCGACGCGCTGCCGTATGACGAGGAATTTCAGACCGCCGCCCTGCTGCACGACGTGGGCAAGGCCATCGACCCCCGCGAGCACGTGGCCGCGGCGCTGGAATCGCTCGAAGGGTATATCACCGAGCGGACGGCATGGTTCATCGAGCACCACATGGAAGCCGGCGCCCTGCGTGACGGCACGCTGGGCGCTCGCGCCCGCCGCCGCCTCGAAGCCCACGAAGACTTCGAAGAGTTAATGCTCCTCTGCGACTGCGATCGTGCCGGCCGCGAGTGCGGCGTGCAGGTGCCCGAAGTGGAAGAAGCACTCGACCACCTGCGAGACCTTTCGCAGGGATACGGCGGGTAGTTCGGCTGGCTCGCGGGTGTGCCGTGAATAGAATAACTGAATCGATGTACCTGGGGCCATTCGCCAGCCCCGCACGAATGGTCCAACTGAGCGAGGCGAGTATCACGCACGTTCTCAACGTCGGTGAGGCGCCAAGTGTCTTAGCGACCGGACGCGACGCGATTCGCGAAGTCGCCTGGCACCCGATCGTCGATCTTGAAAGAATCCCGTTTGAAACGGCGATCACCTGCCTCGAGACACTTCATCGCATGGTGTGTGTACCAGAGTCACGTGTCTACGTGCACTGTGTCGCAGGTTGGAATCGATCGCCGACCGTGGTGTGGCTGTATCTGGTTGCATGCGGGATAGAGAAAGCCACTGCGCGGAAACTCATTGAGCGCAATGCGCCTGACGCCGTGCCTTGTCATTCCAAACTCATCGATGACACGCTTGTCGAAGCGGTGCGCCGTCACGGGAAGGCTCACTTCTTGCCGCACCGGCGGCCCAAGGCCATAGCCGGCATCTAGTGGTGCCCCGCGTGGCCGGCCCCGTGGAACAGCGCGCTTTCTGCGTTGCCTCGGGCCAGCACGTAGGCGATCAGATCCAGGATCTCCTCGCGTGACAGGCGGTCGAGCAGGCCCTTGGGCATGATCGAGGTGGGCGACTTGACGCGCTGCTCGACTTCCTCGGGCTTGAACTCTGAAGGATTAGCTTTGGCCAGCGGGTTCTCGGCCACCTTGATCACCGCCGGCGTCTCTTCCAGCACCAGGCCGGTAACCACGCGGCCCGAATCGAGCTGGAAGATGTACGACTGAAACTTCTCGTTGATGCGTGCCGACGGGTCGAGCAGCTCCTTGAGAATGTCGAGCGACTTCATCTTCTCGTCGAGCTTCGACAGGTCGGGGCCGATCGCGTTGCCGGCGCCGTTGAGCTTGTGACAGGCCACGCAGCCGGCCACTTCGAATAGCTGCTTGCCGTTGCCAAACGAGCGGCCGTGCTCGAGCGTGCCCACGGCCGAGGCCAGATCGTCGAACTTCCACTCGGTGCGTGGGCGGCGATCCTTGAGCAGTTCGTCCTTGACCTCCAACGGGTGCGAAGCCAGGTAGGCCTCGGGGTCTTCGAGGTACGCGTCGAGGTCCTCGACGACGTACAACGCCCCGTACATCCGCCGCCAGTGGCCGGGATAGGTGCACACATAGGGATAGACGCCCGGCTCGCTTGGCGCGGTGAAGCTCAGTTTCTGCGATTCGCGCGGCTGCAATAGCTTGCTCGACAACAACACGGCCGCCGACTCGGGCACAAAGTGCCGCGCCGCCGCATCGGGCTGCTGCGCAGTCGCTTCGGCCGATTGGCCGATCTCTTCCATCGTGCCCGGTTTCACGATCACGAAGTTGTGCGGCATCAAATCGGAATTCTCGAACACGAACTCCACCGGCTTGCCGGCCCGCACGGGAATCGTTTCCTTGTCGTACGACATCCGCTCGAACAGCGTGCCGACGCGGATCACGCGCACGCCTAGATCGTTTAGCCGGGCCCGCGCTTGCCGGGCCTGGTCGGCCGGCAGCAGAGAGGTCAACGCGTGGGCGAACTCCATCGCCGAGAGGGCGTCGGTCGTCGTGCGCTGCTCGACCGGAAGCTTGCTCAGGTAGGCCTGCACGTCGGAGAGGAGCGGTTCGGCTAGTTCCTGCGGCCAGTCGGCCCGGCGGAGGCGCTGTAGGGCGCGAATGGCCGCCGCGCGATCCTGGTCGTCGGCCACGCGCGGAGCCAACAGCGCGAATGTCTCGGCTTCTTTGCCGCGCACGTAGGTTAGGGCGGTCATCGCCGCCCGCCGCACGGCTGCGGCCGGGTCGCCGCCGCTCACTTCCAGCGTGACGCTCTCGCGCGGAGCTTCGATTTTCTCCTGGCGGAACACTTCCTCGCGGTCGGCATCGAGCACCGACACCGTGAAGTTGTTCAAACGCTTGCCGAGGTAGCCGTCGGTGCGGTTAAAGACGGTGATCGCTTCGATGGGCATCTGGGCCCCCAGGTCGACTTCCCACCAGGGGTTCTCGGTACGCTCGGCTGTGTGCGTCTGGCTGCCGTCCGAATAGGTACCGCTGGTGTTGCCGTCGATGGCCCGCGAGGCATCGCCGCCGTGAGCCGTGTTTTTTTGGCTGGCCTTGCCGCTTCGGGCGACGTTCTGACCGCCGCTTTCCACTTCGACCTCGGCCAGCGTGAGCGTTCCGCGGCGCTTGGGCAACTCGATCCGGACGTAACGGCCGTCGACGCTCTCAGGTGCCCGGCTCGCCAGCTCCGCCGGCAGGCCGTCGACCAGCGGCACAATGCGCTCGTAGAGGCTCGCCCGCAGGCTGCCGTCGGCCACCAGGGGCATGGCCATCACGAAATCGCGTAGCGACCCGATCGATTCGCCGGCCAGTTCCCAGGCCTTGTCGGGAGACTTGTCCACGTTCATCAGCGATACGTAGCCGATCTGACGCAGCACGGGCTGCTTGGCCGCGGTGGCCAGCTTCTCCAGCCGGACCCGGGCGCCGGCCAATTCGTCGGCCGGGCGGCTGGTGAGCAGACGCACCAGGTCGAACACCAGGCTGGGGTCGGCTTCATCGGGAGCCTTGTCCAATTCGTTGATCGCCCCCATGATCACGTCCAGCTCGGTCGTTCCCTCCAGATCGGCGAGCTTGGCGATCGCGGCGCTGCGCTGTACGTCGAGGATGCCCGGCCGCCGCAGGATCTCGCGGGCCACCTCGCGATCGAGGTCCATGGCCAGCAGCTTGTCGTTGCGAATATTGTGCAGCAGGTATTGCCTGCCGGCGTCGGTGACGAACGCGATTTCGTATCCTTCGTCGATCGCCTTGCGGAAGTGGCGGTCGAGCGTCTTGACCGTTTCACCGCGCACGTACTTGAGGTACTCGTCCTGCGGATGTTCATCGGCGATCAGCACGATTTCCATCGCCTCGGGCGCGGTGAAGAAGCTGGCGGCCCGCACGGCTTCAAGCCGCACGCGCGGGTGCTCGTCGGCGGCCTGTTTACGCAACAACTCCAGTGCACTGGGCACGCGGTCGCGCCAGTAGCACAGTACCCGCGTGGCCGCGGCCCGGGCACGGAAGTCGGGCGAGCTGAGCAAATGCTCGAGCAATTCCTGGTTGACGCGATTGTGGTGTTGATAGACCCACAGGGCTTCAAGCAGGTGATGTTGGTAGTCGGGATCTTCCTTGTCGAGACCGGCCACCCAGCGCTCGAGCCCTTCGACCACGGCATCGCTGTCGCGTCCGGCCAACTCGATGCGGGCACGATAGCGCACGCGCGACTCCTCTTGCTTGAGCACGTCGAGCAGTTTATCGATCGGCTCTCCGGCGATCGCCGGCGGATCCGAAAGCGGACGGCCCTCGTACGTGATGCGGTAGACCCGGCCGTGCGTTCGGTCGCGGCTGGGATCGCGCAAGTTGTGTTGCATGTGGCCAATGATCGGGTTGTACCAATCGACGAAGTAGATCGCGCCGTCGGGACCGATCTCGAAGTCGGCCGGGCGAAAGCTCGGGTCAGTCGAGCTGACGACCGGTTCCTGCTCGACGGCGGTGAAGCTCGCGCCCTTGTCTTCGACCTTGTAACGCAAGATGCCTTGAAAGCCGATCACGTTGCCGACCAGCAAGTTGTCTTGCATCTCCTCGGGGAAGTGCTTGCTGGACAGGACCTCCATGCCGGGGCAGGGCCGTGTGCGCTGTTGGTAAACCGTCGGCGGGCGCGGGTGCTTGTTGGGAAAGTCGACGTGGCCGGAGAACAGGGCCCCGTGATAGGGAACCGCGCCGGTGCCATCGATCACGATGTCCTGACCCCAGCGGTCGAACACATGGCCGTGGGGGTTGGCGAATCCGTAGGACACGTACACGCCGAAGTCCTGCGTCCGCGGCACGTAACGAAACACGCCGGCGTTAGCCAGCCGCACCGGCGGGCCGTAGGGCGTTTCGACCTGCGAGTGGTGGAACGTGCCCTCCTGGAAGTAGAGGGCTCCGCCGGGATCGAACGTGAAGCTGTTTGACGTGTGATGCGTATCGGCCGAATCCAGCCCGCTGATCACGCGCCGCCGCACGTCGGCCACGTCGTCGCCGTCGGTATCTTCCAGATACAACAGATCGGGAGCCTGGGCCACGAAGACCCCCTTGCCCCAGAACTCGAATCCGGTCGGGTTGTGCAGGCCTCCGGCGAACGTTTTGCACTTGTCAGCCTGGCCGTCGCCGTCGGTGTCCACGAGGATCAGCAGCTTGTCGTCGAGCTTGTCCTTCGGCTTCCAGTGCGGATAGCTGTCCCAAGCGGCCACCCAGAGACGTCCCTTCGTGTCGAAGGCCATCTGCACGGGGTTGATCAGCTCGGGAAACATCTCCTCGGAGGCCACGAGGTTCACCTTCATGTTCTTGGCCACGGTCATCTTCTCAATGGCCTCTTCGCCGCCCAGGGCGATATGCTTGCCGCCGGGGAGCGGGCCGGGCTTGTTGGTGATCACTTCGATAAAGTGCTGGGTGTTCGAGTCGTCGACCTCCAGGTCGCCGCCGCCGGCGATGGCCCAAATGCGGCGATCGCGGTTCTGGGTCATTTCGTTAAGGATCTCCAGTTCGCGCTGCATCACCACGCGGTTGGTCTGGTCGTCGACAAACTTCAGATCGGCCCGGCCGCCAAAGATCGAGTAGCCGTCGGTCGTGCGATAGCGCGACCACCAGTGGAAGTTCTTATCGAGGACGGCCTGCCGCAGCTTCTCGAATTGCTCCGGCGACAGCGGGTCGGGATTCTCGCCGAAGAGCGCCCGGTCGATGATCCGGGCAACTTGCTCGTTGCCGTGGTCATTGAGATGGATGCCGTTGAAAGTCAGCGGCTCGTCGTCGCTGGCATACTGCTCCGTGGTGGCGCCAAACAGATCGACCCAAGCGACGCCTTGCTCGGCGGCCACCTCGGCCATGGCTTCGGAATACATTCGCAGCCGTTCATTGTTCTCCTGGCCGTCGGAGAGATTCCTGTCGGCCAGCTTCTCGTGCGCGATCGGCGCAAACAGCACGACTTGCGGTGCGGACTCCCCGTTGTACTCTTGCGAACGGAGATGCTTGACGAACTCCGCCAGTTCGCTCTTGAATTTATCGAGCCCTTCGCGGCCGGCGAACGATTCGTTGTAGCCGAAGAAGGCCAGCACGGTGTCGGCCTCGGCGAACCGCAGATGGTCGTCGGGGCTGCCGAAGCCCTGCGAGCGGAGCCGCAGGTCGAGCTCGTCGCCGGAGAAGCCCAGGTTGCGCACGACCAGCTTGTGGTCGGGAAAGCGGTCGTGCAGCAGCGACTCGAGATAGCCGAAGTGCTGCATGCGGTCGGGCAACGTGTTGCCGACGATCGCGATGTGGTCGCCCGGCTCGAGGGTGAGTCGCGCCGATTCGGCGGCCAAGGCCGACCCACACACCAGCGACAGGAGAACAAAACATCCACAGACGAGAAAGCGAGACGCCTTCATGAGATTTCCTTATGCGAGCCAGGCAAATGGATTAGGCAGGTCGCCGGCGTGCCGCCACGCACGCAAGCGCGACGTCGGGCTCGCCGGGTTCAAGGAAGGCGGAACCGGCGGCGAGTGGACCGAGCGGGCGAATCCATTCTGAACGAACCCGCACCGCGATTCAAGGCAGCCGGGCGTGCCGTGCCCCACCTGCGAATCGCCCACAGCCCCTCGTCGATTGCGTCGAGCAAACTCGTTGGCACATGGCAGGCCAATACACCGGGCGACAAGGCCGCAAATCGAAAGCCAAGCCAAGCCATCGGGCTCGCCGCCTGCAATTGAAAACGAACGTCCGCCTTGGTCTACTTGTCTTTTCCCCAGAGTGGCACAGCCGCGTTAGTGAATAGGAACCCATGTTTCGTCCCGTTCAAGCATCCGTCCGGTTCCCGGAGCTCGAAGCCGACATCGGCCGGTTCTGGAAGAAGCGAGACATTTATCGAAAGTCGCTCAAAGCGCGCGCAGGCGGCCCGCAGTTCGTGTTCTACGAAGGCCCCCCCACGGCCAACGGCATGCCGCATCCGGCCCACTGCCTGACCCGGGCGATCAAGGACCTGTTTCCGCGCTATCGCACGATGCGGGGATATGCCTGCCAGCGCAAGGCCGGCTGGGACACGCACGGGCTGCCGGTGGAAGTCGAAGTCTCCAAGGAACTCGGCATCCACTCAAAGGAGGAGATCGAGAACTACGGCGTCGAGCCGTTCATCCACAAGTGCGTGGAAAGCGTGTTTCGCTACACGAAGGAGTGGGAGCGGCTCACCAAGCGGATCGCGTTCTGGATCGACCTGAGCGATGCCTACGTCACCTACCACCAGAGCTTTGTCGAGAGCGTGTGGTGGGCGCTGAAAGACCTGTTCGATCGCGGGCTGCTCTACCAGGGGCACAAGATCGTCTGGTGGTGGGCCCAAGGCGGCACGGCACTGAGCTCGGGCGAAGTCGGGCAAGGTTATCGCGAAGTGGCCGACCCGAGCGTGTTTGTGCGGTTTCCGCTGGTTGATGATCCCGACACCTCACTGTTGGTGTGGACCACCACGCCTTGGACCCTGCCGAGCAACCAGTTCGCTGCGGTGCACCCAGAATTGGATTACTCGACCGTCGAGGAAGACGGTGGCAAGAAGCTGATCGTCGCGAGCGCCCTGGTGGAACAGGTCGGCAGCAAGGCCGGGCAGGAGCTCGAGGTCGTCAGCACGTGCCAGGGAACCGAATTGCTCGGCAAGCGGTACGTGCCGCCCTTCGATTACTACTACAAGGCCGAGGGCGATACCACCGGCAATCTGATCGCCGGCGGCAGCGAACACGTCGCGTGGCGCGTCGTGGCCGCCGACTTTGTCACGACCGATAGTGGCACGGGTGTCGTGCACGAGGCGCCGGCCTTTGGCGAAGTGGACTACGAGCTATTGCTGGAGCAGCAGGCCCGTTTTGTCGACGGGGAGGGGCCAGGCCTGATTTGTGCCGTGGGGCCCGACGGTAAATTCACGTCCGATGCCCCCGACTACGAAGGGCGCTGGGTCAAGGAGGCCGACAAGGACATCAGCCGCGAGCTGCGCCGCCGCGGGTTGCTGTTTCATCAGGAGCAGTACCTGCACGAGTACCCGTTCTGTTGGCGGGCCGACGAGGATCCGCTGATCCAGTATCCGCGCCAAAGCTGGTTCATTCGCACCACGCAGTTCAAGGACCGGATGCTCGCGAACAACGAGTGGATCAATTGGCTGCCGGATCACATCAAGCAGGGGAGGTTTGGCAAGTTCCTGGAGTCGAACGTCGACTGGGCCCTGTCGCGCGAGCGCTACTGGGGCACGCCGCTGCCGATCTGGAAGTGCAGCGTCACCGGCCAACTGGAAGCGGTGTCCAGCTACCAAGAACTATTGGCCAAGCCCGGCGCTCGCGGCACCGAGGCCTGGGAGAAGGCCAAGGCGGCCAATCCCGATTTGACCGAGCACCTCAAGGTACACAAGCCGTACATCGACGCCATCGAGTACAACTCGCCGTTCGATCCGAAAGGCACAATGCAGCGCGTGCCCGAGGTGATCGACGGCTGGTTCGATTCCGGCGCGATGCCGTTTGCCCAGTGGGGCTACCCGCACCAGGGGCACGAGCAGTTTGCCGCGCAGTTCCCCGCCGACTTTATCAGCGAGGGCATCGACCAAACCCGTGGCTGGTTCTACAGCCAGTTGGCCGTCAGTACGTTGCTCTTTGGCGACGAAACGTCCAGCGGGGGGAATCGTCCGCTGGCGGAGTTCCCGCACCCGTTTCGCAATTGCATCGTGCTGGGCCTGATGCTGGGCGAAGACGGACAGAAGATGTCCAAGAGCAAGCGGAACTACCGCGAGCCGGGCGAGATCTTTGACCGCTACGGGGCCGATGCGTTGCGGTGGTACTTCTTCGCCAATCAGCCCCCCTGGACGTCGATCCGCTACAACGAGCAGGCGATCAAGGACAGCATCCCCGAATTCCTGCTGCGGCTGTGGAACGTCTACAGCTTCTTCGTCATCTACGCCAACATTGACGGCTTCGACCCCGTGGCATTGTTGCAGGGCAAGCTCGATCAGCTCACGCCGCGTGAGCTGGCCAGTGCCAGGTCCTACCGCCCCGCGGCCGAGCGGGCCGAACTCGACCGCTGGATTCTCAGCGAGTTGCACAGCACCACGGCGGCCGTCATCGACCACATGGACGCCTACGACAACTTCGCCGCCTGCGGGCGGATCACCGACTTTGTCGATGCGCTGTCCAACTGGTACGTCCGCCGCAGCCGCGATCGCTTCTGGAGCGAAGACAAGCAAGACCCGGACAAGCTCGACGCCTATTGGACGCTGTACGAGTGTCTGCTTTCCACCTCAAAGCTCGTGGCGCCCTTCGTACCGTTTTTGGCCGAAGCCCTGTGGCAGAACCTGGCGGCCGAGCCGTTCGGCGACAAGGTGCGCGAAAGCGTCCATTTGTGCGACTACCCCGAGCCGGAAGGGGCGATCGTCGACGCCGCGCTTTCCGAGCAAATGCGCGAGATGCGCGAGATCGTCTCGCTGGGCCGCGCGGCCCGGATGGGAGCCAAGCTCAAGGTGCGGCAGCCGCTGGCGAAGGTTGAGGTGATTTTGGCCGATCGCCAGCACCAGGACTGGCTCCAGGAGCACTCCGCTCTGATCGCCGAGGAACTGAATGTTAAGGCGGTCGAGTTTACCTAGCAGGCGGATCAGTACATTTCGTACACCGTGCTGCCGGACTTGAAGCGGCTTGGTCCCCGCTTGGGCAAGCAGCTTCCCGAATTGAAGAAGGCCCTGGCCGGCGCCGATGGCAGCCAGTTGCTGGCCACGATCGAGACAGAACATGCCGTGACGATCGACTTGCCCAGCGGGCCGGTCGTGCTCGACGGGCAGGACTTGCAAGTGCGATTGCAGGCCAAGGAAGGTTGGGCGGCCGCACAGGGAGCGACCTGCGTTGTTGTGCTCGCCACGGAGCTGGATGATTTGCTTGTGGCCGAGGGGCTGGCACGGGAACTCGTGCACGCGATTCAGACGGCCCGCAAGGACATGAGCTGCGAGTACACCGACCGCATCGAAGTGGGCCTCGTTTCCGAGGATGCCGGACTTCGCGCGGCGGCTGAGCGATTCGCCACTTACGTACAACGCGAGACGCTCACTGTGCAGTTAGCCTTCGAGGCGTTGCCCGGCGTCGAGCCAATCGAGTTGAAGCTGGGCAAGGGGACGACGCAGCTCTACGTGCGCGTGGTGTCGAAGTGAGCGGTTCGCCTGCAAAGCCGTTGCCCGTTGTCGTGCTCATCTCCGGCGGCGGAACCACGCTCAAGAACCTGCTCGCAAAGATGGCGACCGAGCAGCTAGGCATTAAGATCCTGAGGGTCGTGTCCAGCAATGCGAAGGCGCGCGGCTTGCAGATTGCCGCCGACGCAGGCATACCCACCAGCGTGATCTCGCCGAAGGAGTACCTCACGCCGGAAGCTTTCGGCGTGGCCGTGTTTGACGCTTGCCGCGAGGCCGGCGCCGAATATGTCGTGATGGGCGGCTTCCTGTCGTACGTCCAAATTCCGCCGGACTTCGAGAACCGCGTGCTGAACATCCACCCGGCGCTGATCCCGGCCTTTAGCGGCAAGGGCTTCTACGGTCACCGCGTCCACGAAGCAGTGCTCGAGTACGGCGCAAAGGTGAGCGGCTGCACCGTGCACTTCGTCGACAACCAGTACGACCACGGACCCGTGATCTTGCAAAAGACCGTGCCGGTGCTCGACGACGATACGCCCGATACGCTGGCCGCGCGGGTTTTCGCTGCCGAATGCGAGGCCTATCCCGAAGCGTTGCGACTGCTTTCCACGGGTAAAGTGCGCGTCGACGGCCGCCGCGTGATCACGGCCCGCTAGGCGACGACGGGTCGACGGGTTCGTAGCCCATCGATTCGTAGAGCCTTTGGGCCTCGGTCCAGAGGCTGTGAGTTTCGAGCCACACTTGTCGTCCACCGGCATCCCACACGGCGGCTTCGAGTGTGGAGACCAGGAACCGCCCCAATCCGCGACGGCGAAAGCTGGGCACGACGGCCAGCCAATGCACGACCGGCTTGGCATCCGGGCAATCGCCTCGGCGTGCCAGTGTCACCGTGCCCACAACCACGCTGGGCAACATCAGCCGGCGGGATTCAGCGAGCCACATGGCCTCGGGCCGCCACCACGGCTTGCTGAGGAACTCGCGCTCGAAGTCAGCGGCGGTCCAGTTCCCGATGCCGACTTTCTGCCGCGCGAAGGCCCGCCGGCGGACCTCGAGCCACGTTTCGATGTCCCGCGGCCCGGAATAATGCCGCAGCACGATTTCGTCGGGCTTAGTCGGCTCGGGCCTCTCGGTCAGCTTGCGGGTCAGTTGCAGGATGGTCGGCATACTTAACATTTTCGTCCTGCTAATCGGTCCCGGCCACCTCCAACTGAAATGGGCAAGGTCATACGCCAACAAGACTTAAGAGCGTTGTGGCAAATTGTGAGCAAATAGTGATTGATAATTGAACAAAAGTTCCACATAATTGCTGTTGCCGATAGCACATTCGTGCATTCTGTGGAAGGTTCGCTGCTCTTGCCAGTCGAAGAACGTCGTACTCATTTGCTTGAAATGATTCGCTCACGCGGGTTTGCGTCGCTTCCCGAGCTGGTGGAAGAGCTGCACGTGTCGGAATCGACGATTCGACGCGACCTGGACCACTTGGAAGATACCGGCACCGCCCGACGCACCCGCGGTGGCGTGTACTACACCGGCCCTTCGCCCAAGCTGCCGCACTTTGACGAGTCGCAACCGGCCCAATGGGACAAGAAGAAGCTGATCGCCGCCGAGGCCGTGAAGCTGATCGACGAGGGCGACACGCTGCTGCTAGACGGCGGGAGTACAACCTACGAAGTGGCTCGACTCTTGGTAGGCCGGCGGTTGCAGGTCGTGACCAACTCGCTGCCCGTGGCCAACTTGTTCGCCACCAACGCCAACTGCGACCTGGTATTTGTGGGCGGATACGTCTACCCACGCACGGGCGTTTCGCTGGGACCCCACGCCAATGAGATGCTGCGGCGCATCAACGTGCGGCGCACGATCCTGAGTGTGTCGGGCGCCAATGAACGCGGCTTTTACAACAACAACCTGCTGCTGGTCGAAGCCGAACAAGCGATGATGCGTGCCGCTGACGAAGTGATCGTTGTGGCCGACAGCACCAAGTTCGGCTGCCAGAGCCTGGCGCATTTGTGCCCGCTCGACGCGATTCAGCACGCCGTGGTTGACGACGAGATTGCGGCCGAGTGGCAACAGCGGCTGACCGAGGCGCGGGTCGAACTGCACCTAGCCGGCAGCGGATCGAACGAAGACAAGACTTAGCCCGAGACGCCACCCCCATGAGCAACGTCATCGATCGTTTCAGCGTCGAGCAAGTGGTGCGCGACGTCGTGCTGGGCACGATCCGTGCCCAGTTTGCGACGGCGGAGAAGGCCGCGCCAGAACTCGTGGTGAGCATTTCGGCCCGGCACTTACACCTGACCGACGAGCACGTGGAGGTGCTGTTTGGCCGTGGGCGAAAGCTGACGGAGATGAAGCCTTTGTATCAAGACGGCTTCTTCGCGGCCGAGGAGACCGTGATGGTCGTGGGCCCGCGACGGCGGATGCTGCCCAGTGTACGTGTGCTGGGGCCGACGCGTTCGCACAGCCAGGTGGAGTTGGCCTTCACCGATGCCATTTCGCTGGGCATCGACCCGCCGGTGCGCAAGAGCGGCAATATCAGCGGCAGCGCCGGCTGCGTGCTGGTCGGACCGGCCGGCGTGGTCGAGCTGCACGAGGGCGTTATTCGCGCCGAGCGGCACGTACACATGAGCCTGGAGCACGCCGCCTACTACGGCGTGCGCGACGGCGACCGCATGAGTCTGCGAATCGAAAGCCCTTGCTCGCTGGTGCTCGAAGACCTGCTCGTGCGGGCCGACGCTACGAGCAAGCTGGAAGTGCACCTCGACACCGACGAGGGCAACGCCGCCGATCTGGATCACGCCACGCGCGTCGAGTTGTTCAAACCCTGAGTAAGACAAGACAACCGTTTCCTTTTCTTTTGGAGAATCTTCGATGGCAAAAACCGTGGAAGCGCTCGGCATGGTTGAGACCAAGGGCTTTGTGGCCCTGGTCGAAGCCAGCGACGCAATGATGAAAGCAGCCAACGTCGAGTTTCTTGGCTGGGACAAGGTGGGCAGCGGCCTGGTGACCGCATTCGTCACCGGTGATGTGGCCGCAGTGAAGGCCGCCACCGACGCCGGCGCCGCCGCCGCGGGCCGCATGGGCGAAGTAGTGGCCGTGCAGGTCATTCCGCGTCCGCACGACGACCTGGGCATCGTGCTGCCCGAGTCGGTCAAAGTGTCTTAGTCATCCGGCTCAAACAAATAGGACGCAGCGCGAGCGCGGCGTCCGCAACATGAAACATCAATACCCACGAAGGACAACACACAATGAATTCCGCAATTGGTTTGGTTGAAACGCGCGGTTTGATCGCCCTGGTCGAAGCCACCGACGCGATGGCCAAGGCCGCAAACGTCGAAATCGTCAAGCGCGTCTCGATCGGCGGCGCCTACGTCACCACCGTGGTACGCGGCGACGTCGGTAGCGTGCGGGCCGCGGTTGAAGCGGGCGCCAGTGCCGCCACGCAGCTTGGCGAGCTGGTCGCCAGCCACGTGATTCCCCGCCCGTCAGAAGGCCTGGTCGCGGCCTACCTGACCTAAAGGGATTTGTAGGGGTCGCATTCGGAATGCGGCCGTGGGCTCCACAGGAAAAGGACGGTATGCCATGAAGGTTCTCGTGGCCAACCTGGGTTCGACGAGCTTCAAGTATCGGCTGTACGACATGGCCGACGAGAAGCAGCTTGCGCGCGGAGGCATCGAGCGGATCGGCGCTCCGGAAAGCAAGTGCACGGTCGAGATCGGCGAGCACAAGCAGGAAACGACCGCCAACGTGCCCGACCATGCCGCCGCCGTGCGGCAATGTCTGGCCGGCTTGACCGATCCAGAGACAGGTTGCTTGCAGGATGCCGGGGAAGTGTCGGCCATCGGCTTCAAGGCGGTTCACGGTGGACGCGTCAGCGACGTGCAGCGCGTTACGCCTGAAGTGCTCGAGGCGATGGAGGAGATGCGCCAGGTGGCGCCCGCGCACAATCCCAGCTACATCGCCGCCATGCGGCTCTTGGGCGAGAAGCTGCCGGAGATTCCGCTGGTGGCCGCGTTCGAGACCGGGTTTCACAACACGGTCCCCGATCGCAACCGCTACTACCCGGCGCCCTACGAGTGGGCCGAAGAGTACCACGTCAAGCGATGGGGTTTTCACGGCGCGAGCCATCGCTACATCGGCACGCGCATCGCCGAGATCCTGAATCGCGACGATCTGCGGGTGATTTCCTGCCATCTCGGCGGATCGAACTCGCTGTGTGCGATGCGCGGCGGCCAGAGCGTGGCCACGTCGATGGGCATGAGCCCGCAGTCGGGCGTGCCGCACAACAATCGGGCCGGCGACTTTGACCCGTTTGCCATCCCCGTGATCATGCAGCACACCGGCCAGTCGCTCTCCGAAGTGCTCGATGATCTGGCCGAGCGAAGCGGGCTGCTGGGCCTCAGTGGGCTCAGCGGCGACGTGCGCGATTTGGAGGAAGCCGCCGCCGGCGGGCACGAGCGAGCCCGGTTAGCGCTCGATGTTTTCGCTTCCGACGTGCGTCACGCGCTGGGGGCAATGCTGGCCGAATTGGGTGGGGCCGATGCGATCGTCTTCACAGGCGGCATCGGGGAAAACGGCGTCAACGTTCGCGCAGCCGTGCTCGACAATCTTGCGGAGTTGGGAATCGAGCTCGACTCCGCGGCCAACGCTGCGGCCCAGGGCGAATCGAAGATCAGTTCCGAGGGCAGCCGCACGCAAGTCTGGGTGGTCCCGACCAACGAGGAGTTGATCGTCGCCCGGCAAACCAAACAACTCTTGGAAAGCAAAGGGTAACGCCATGTTCCTGGCCAAAGTCACTGGTTCGCTGGTGGCCACGCAAAAGGCCGACACGATGCGGGGGCACAAGCTGCTCGTCGTCGAACCGTTTCGCGTCGACCCGCAGTCGCGCGACCGGCTCGTGAGCACCGGCCGCACGTTCATCGCGGTCGACACGCTGGGGGCCGGCCTGGGCGAGTTCGTACTCATCACCCAGGGCTCCAGCGCACGCATGACCCCCGAAACCAAGAACCTGCCGATCGACACCGTGATCGTCGGCCTGATCGACACCGTGCACGTCGACCAGAACTGCCTCTTCCGCCGCACCGAATCGGCCGCGGCCGACTGAAACACGCAAGCCTGACGCAACGAGGTAAAGGAACCAACCGAGCCATGCAAGCCACCGAAGAACTGATTCGCAACGTTGTTGAACAGGTGCTCACGCGGATGGGCTCCGCGCCGGGCGCCGTCGCCCAGGCTCCGCACGTGAACGGACGCGGCTATACCGGCCGCTTTGGCGTGTACACCTGCGTGGACGAAGCCGTGGCCGCCGCGACCGAGGCCTTCGAGCAGCTCAGCGAGCGGTCGCTCGAAGACCGCAAGCGGATCATCGACCACATCCGCCGCATCTCTATCGAGCAGAGCGTCGAGTTGGGCACGATGGAGATGAACGAGACCAAGATCGGCCGCCTGCCGCACAAGATCGAAAAGCTCAAGACGCTCGGCGAGCGCACCCCCGGCGTGGAGTTCATGCGCAGCGAAGTGTTCAGCGGGGACCACGGGCTGGCCGTGATCGAGCATGCCCCGTTCGGCGTCATCGGCGCGATCACGCCGGTCACCCACTCGCTGCCCACGATCACGGGCAACGCCGTGAGCATGATCGCCGGCGGCAATACTCTGGTGGTGAACCCGCATCCCGGCGGCAAGCGCGTGGCGGCCGAGGGCGTGCGGCGTTTCAACGAGGCCATCTACCGCGACCTCGGTATCGATAACCTGATTTGCGTGCTGGCCGAGCCGACCATCGAATCGGCCGACGCCATTTTCAACCATCGCGGCGTGCGGCTGATCTGCGTCACCGGCGGACCGGCCGTGGCACGGGCCGCCATGTCGTCCAGCAAGCGGGCCATCGTGGCCGGGCCGGGCAATCCGCCGGTCGTGGTGGACGAGACGGCCGATCTCGATCGTGCAGCCCGCTCGATCATCCAGGGCGGGGCGTACGACAACAACCTGCTGTGCATCGCCGAGAAAGAAGTCTTCGTTGTCGGCTCGGTGTTCGACGCCATGATGGCCGCGATGGAACGTGCCGGTGCCGTGCGGTTGAACGCCCGCGAGATCGACACACTGACGCGCCAGGCGATCACCACGGTGGGCGAAGGCGACCACAAGCACGACGTGGCCCACAAGGACTTCATCGGGCAGGACGCCGCCGCGCTGGCCAAGGCGGCCGGCAAGCACATTCCCGAATCGACCGAACTGATCTACGGCGAAACGGACGAGCACAACCCGTTCGTGCCCGTTGAACAAATGATGCCCTTTGTGCCATTCGTACGCGTGCGGAACGTCGACGAGGCGATCGCCAAGGCCAAGTACTACGAGCACGGTTTCCGCCACACGAGCATCATCCACTCGAACCACGTGCACAACATGACCCGCATGGGACGAGCGCTGGATACCACGTTGTTCGTGAAGAACGGTCCCTGCATGTCGGCGCTGGGACTGGGGGGCGAAGGTTACTTGTCGTACTCGATCGCCACTCCGACCGGCGAGGGCGTGACCACGCCGCTGACGTTTACCCGCGAGCGCCGTTGCTCGCTGATCGACGACCTGCGGATCCTGGGCCGTTAGACAGGCGACCACCAACAGAACAACGCCATACAAGGCAAAGCATCATGCAACTGGGCACCGTCGTCGGCACCGCCACCTCGACCGTGAAGCATTCGACCCTCGCGGGTTGGAAGATGCTGGTCGTGCAGTTCTACGGCGTCGATGGGCGCACTCCCGACGGCGATCCCGTGCTGGCGGTCGACGACCTGGGTGCAGGCCCCGGCGACCGCGTGATCCTCACCAGCGACGGCAAGGGCACGCAGGCCCTCTTGGGCAGCAAGACCACGCCGGTGCGCTGGAGCGTACTGGGCATTCAGGACTGACATGGCCGCGGCAACGAACAACTCGATTCGGCGCGTCGACGTCGAGCGCGTGGTGCGCCAAGTGTTGGCCGGCATGCGCTCAGGCGCGGCGAGCGCCGCACCGGCCGCGTCGGGTAGCGAGCTGCGACTGACCAAGAAGGTCGTTTCGCTGGCCGACGTCGAGGGGCGACTGCACGACGTAACGCAAGTCGTCGTGGCCGGCGGGGCCGTGCTGACGCCGGCGGCGCGAGACGAACTCAAGAAGTACGCCGTGACGATCGCCTCTGCCGTGCCCGTGGTCGCGAGCGACTCCAGCGCGCCGCTCTGTGCGTGCGTCGTGGAGACGACGTGTGATGCCCGGCCACTCGAAGCGGTCGTTTCAAGCGAAATGAAGGACGGACACTGGGTGCGCGACTCGAGCCTGCCTGGTGCCCTCGAGGCCATGTGCAGCCGGGTGGGCGACGGATCGCTGGGGGTTTTGCTCACCGGCGAAACGGCGGCGGCGCTGTGCCTGGCCAATCGCCGGCGCGGCATACGGGCGGCACTAGGCTCGAGCGTGGCATCGATCGAGACAGCCATCGCGTCGATCGGAGCCAATCTGCTGATCATCGACCCAGCCGGGCAGAGCGCGTTTGTGCTGCGGCAGTTGCTGCGGACCTGGACGCGTGGGCGGCGCGACGTACCGGCCCGCTACGGCGATCGGCTGGACTGACGAAGAGACCGGGAATCGAACGAGGCGAGAAACGATGCGAATCGGCGAAGTGATCGGCAGCGTGACGCTCAACCGGGTTCATCCGAGCCTGGCGGCGGCGACGTTTCGCCTGGCGATTCCGCTGACGCTGGCCGAGTTGGCCGACGACGCGCCACCACAGGGCGACACGCTTGTCGTTTACGACGAGCTTGGCGCCGGCAACGGGTCGCGCATCGCGATCAGCGAAGGGGGCGAGGCGGCTCAGCCGTTCTTTCCCGACGTGAAGCCCGTCGACGCGTACAACGCCGCCCTATTGGATCTCGTGCAAATCAGAATCAAAACGGGGAACAACGAACCCGAGGACTTGGAAAACGCATGAATAATCTCCACCAGCTCAAGCTCGAGATCTGCGACATCGGTCGCCGGATCTACAACAAGGGATTCGCCGCCGGCAACGACGGCAACATCAGCTACCGGCTCGGCACCAACGAAGTGCTCTGCACGCCGACAATGTTTTCCAAGGGTTTTCTCAAGCCCGACGACTTGTGCATCGTCGACATGGAGGGCAATCAGAAGAGCGGCCGCCGCAAGCGGACCAGTGAAGTGCTGTTGCACCTGGCGATCATGAAGAAGCGGCCTGATGTCAAGAGCGTCGTCCACTGCCATCCGCCGCACGCCACAGCGTTTGCCGTGGCCCGCGAGCCCATTCCGCAGTGCGTGCTGCCCGAGGTGGAGGTATTCCTGGGCGACGTGCCGATCACCAAGTATGAGACGCCCGGCGGGCAGAAGTTCGCCGACACGATCCTGCCGTTCGTGGAGAAGAGCAACGTGATCATTTTGGCCAATCACGGCACGGTGAGCTTTGGCGAAACCGTCGAGCGGGCCTATTGGTGGACCGAGATTCTCGACGCTTATTGCCGGATCCTGATGCTGGCCAAGGACCTGGGCAAGATCAACTACTTCACCGAGGCCAAGGAGCGCGAGCTACTGGATTTGAAGACGAAGTGGGGCTTCAAGGACGCGCGTCTCGAGCCCGGCATGGAGAACTGTGATATCTGCGCTAACGACGTCTTTCGCGACAGTTGGACCGACTCGGGAGTGCAACGTCGCGCGTTCGAGCCGCCGCCGGTGATGCGTCCCAGCGGCCAGAGCGCGCCCGCGCCGCAAGCGGCAACCACTGTCGATCAGGAGGCGCTGATTCAAACCATCACCGACCGCGTCATGGCGGCGCTCAACGGCAAGTGAGCCGCGCGAGCTCTCCCGAGAGGAACTACAGCAAATGAAAGTTAGCATCATCGGCGGAGGCGGACTGGTCGGCTCGTGCACGGCATTTGCGCTGCAGACCGGCAAGATCGTGCGTGAGATCGCCTTGCTCGACGCCAACGAGGAGATGGCCGCCGGCCAGGCGCTCGACCTGCTGCACGGCGCTAGCCTGATGGCCGACCAGGTGATCACCTCCGGCGGCTACGAGCACATTCCCGCAAGCGACCTGATCTGCATCACTGCCGGGTTGCGGCGCAAGCCCGATGAAAGCCGGCTTGATCTGATCAATCGCAATGTCGACCTGTTCGTGCAGATTCTGGCCAGCATCCAGCAAGCCGGGCACAAGCCCGAAGCGACGGTGCTGGTCGTTTCCAATCCGGTCGACGTGCTCACCCACCTTGCGGCCGCGCGCCTCGACCTGCCGCCGGCCCGCGTGCTGGGCCTGGGCACGCAGCTCGATACGATTCGCTTTCGCGCGTTGATCTCGCAGCGGCTCGAGCTGCCGCCCACGCAGATTAAGGCCCTGATCCTGGGCGAGCACGGCGACAGCATGGTGCCCATCTGGTCGAGCGCCACGGCTGCCGGACTGCCGCTGGACAAGTTCCCCGGCTGGAATGCACACCTGGCCGGTGAATTGTTCACCCGCACCAAGGGCTCGGGCGCCGAAGTGATCAAGCGCAAGGGCGGTGCCGGCTTTGCCGTGGGATTGGCGATTCAAGAAGTGATCGAGGCAATTGCGCTCGACCGCCGCGCGATCCTGCCGGTGTCGTCCGTGCAGAGCGGCTGCTACGGCATCCGCGACGTGGCGCTATCGGTGCCGACCGTGGTAGGGGCCGCGGGCGTCGTGGGCACCTACGAGATCGAGTTGTGGCCCAAGGAGATGCAAGCGCTCCGAAAGAGCGGTCAGGTGCTGAGGCAGACGGTCGACACCGTACTGACGCGTATCGGAGGAAACTGAAACGACTTGGACACGAGCCGAAGCGCAAGCGAGGGACGCTCCGTTGAAGGTCACGACCGTCGCTCGCGCTTCGAGCTGGTGTTTCGAGCAATGGATCGACGACCAGGCAACCAGGACCAACCATGCAGAAATCGCTCGATCGTAAACTAGCAGCCATTCACGCTGATCCGTCGGGCGCAAAGGACTTCATCCTGGCCGACGCCAAAGACGCCGACATGGCGTTCGGCATCGGCGCGCCGGGACGTTCGCCCGAGATGCACGCCGGCGAGGGCCGCATGCGCACGCTGGCAGAGTATCGCGAAAACATTCGCCAGGTGACACAGCAGGGGCTCGTGGACATCATGCTCATGTCCGCCTCGACCACCGCTCAGTTGGCGATCAAAGAAGGTGTGTTCCAGAACAGCCACGTGACGCCGGCCGCCCGGGCCAACGACGCCAGCGACATTTTTGCCGTGCGCCACGGCCGCTACGTGCAAGAGCCCTCGCGCCCGTTTCGCACGGCGACCATCGATCACATCCAGTGCGGTCATGCCGACTGCGACCCTGACGAGCGCGGTCGGGGAGCCAACCTGGGGCTGTACAGCATCACATTCAACAACCGATTGGACGAAGACCTGGCGTCTCTGCAGGCCTACAGCCGCTTTCGCGAGGAGGCTGAACGCAAGGGTTTTCGCCACTTTCTCGAAGTCTTCGATCCCAATGCGCCGGAAGGGCTCTCCGGCGCGGCGACGCCCGAATACGTCAACGATTGCATCGCCCGCACTCTGGGCGGCGTGGCTCCGGCGGGGCGGCCCATCTTTCTGAAGATCGCCTATCACGGACCGCGCGCGATGGAGGAGTTGGTCGCTTACGATCCCCACCTGGTGGTCGGCATCCTCGGCGGTAGCGCGGGCACGACGTACGACGCCTTCAAGCTGATCGCCGAAGCGCAAAAACACGGAGCCCGGGCGGCGCTTTTTGGCCGCAAGATCAACAACGCCGAGAGCCAACTGGCGTTCGTCGAATTCCTGCGTCGTATCGTCGACGGCGAGGTATCGCCCGAGGAGGCCGTGCGGGCGTATCACGGCGTGCTCGGGCAGCTCAACATCAAGCCGCATCGCTCGCTGGACGACGACCTGCAACTGACAACCGGCGTAATGAGCTATGGGGGATCGGCAAGCTCGGCTGTGCCCGCGGGCATGCCGAAGCCGACGCGCGGCACGGCAGCCGCAAAGCCCTCGAAGTCCGACTGCGGCTGCGGCGGCAGCGACCCCAAGCAATGTGCCTGCAAGAAGCCGACCTCGAACTCCGACAGTCAGCCCGACTTTGCCAACATGACGCAAGAAGAGAAGCTGGCCTACAACAAGGCACGACGCGATCGGATTTTCGGGTAGCGGGAGGCCGCTTTACGAGAGTTCGCGGGTTGGCTCAAAATCCTGCGTGTGCCAACACCGACGACACTTCAGCATTCGGCGTTGCTTTACGATCACCGCAGTAGCCGCAACGAAGGCAACTACAGTCAAGGGCCAAGAAATCAAGCCCAGTGGAAGCATCAGTAGAAAGAGCACCCCTAAGAGATAGAGCGGCACTCCAAACACTAGGCCGACTATGCTGACACCGGCGATGGTCGCGGGCCTAAGTGTTCCACCGCATCGAGGACACAGAACCTTCGGCTGACGCCACGACAGCAGTTTGTCGAATGCGGACAACATTGGGGTGTACCACTTAATTCCTCGGTTTCGAATCATTGGAGCCGATACTTGGAATCTTGTTGTTCCCTCTTACGGTGCCTCGAACAGCGCAATGCTGGCCGTGAACCCGTGTACGAAGCTCTTCCCGCCTACCGGGCCGATCTCGCCTTGGGCGAAGAAGCCGGCCACGGGACGTCCTTGCAGGTGACGGCTCAGGCAGCGGGCGTCGTGATCCGGAGCGTCGAATAGCCGCGTGCCGCGACCGTTGCAAGTGAAGAGTAGCGCCCCAAGGCAGTCGTCGGCGCTGCCCGTCTTGGCGGCCGAAAGCATGGCGTCGAGGTCTTCATCGGCCGTGGCCGCGTCGCGCACCTGGAACTGTACCGTCTGGCCGACGCGTACGAAGTCGCCCACGGCGATGGCGCCGGAGTCGGGGTCGGCGCCTTGCACGTTGCGCACGAGGAAGTCGCCCCGATCGAAGCTCTCCTGGTATTCGTTGATGACCTGGCCCAGGTGCAGCCCGTTGCGCAGTAGCCCCTGCACTTCGGGCTCGAGCGTAGCGAAGATTTCCTGCAACTGCGCGAGCGCCGGCCGCCCGCCCAACTCGAGAATGATGTTGCCATCGGCCTTGGTCACGACCAGGGGACGGCCGATCGGTCGGCAACCCTGGCTCACCACGCTGCGCAATCGGGTGGCACCGCGAATCAATAGACCCACGGCGCCGGTATCCAGCACGCGATGACCGAGCAGGAGTCGGTTGTCGCCGCCGACGCGGCCCCCGCTGGCCATGCCTCCCATGACGCACATGCCCGGCCGGTCTTCGTTGAGGTGCGTCAGCAGCGCGTCGGCCGGAAAGCTGTAAGGGTCGGCCAACAGCAGCAGGCTAGTGTCCCGCGTGGCGTCGGCGTCGAGTTCCTCGGGCCAGCCGGAGATCGTGCCGCCGTCGTCCGTGCCTTCGAATTCCAGCTCGACGGGCACGAGCGTCGTGTCGGGTAAGTGTGCCAGCCATACGGCCACGGCCGGCTGCGCTTCGATCTCGCGGTCGTTGCACACGATCGATTCGCCCGTGCAGCCCAGCAGGCCGTCGGTGGGGAGCTCGCCACGGAAGATTTCGGCCAGTTCGCCGAAGCGGGCCTGGTGATGGAACGATGAGAAGACGACCGCCAGGTGCGGGGTGGCGCCCAGCTTCTGCGTAGCCTCCTGGCATGCCTGGCGCGCTGCTTTCGCGGTGTCGGCCTCTTGCGAGAGAACCGCAACGGCGCGTGGCAGGCTACGTTCGGATGAGATCATGGCATCCTCGCACGAGAGCGCATCGGACATCGGCGCTCTGCCATCATAATGATCGACGCCCGCCGCCGACAGGGGGCAAACGTGCACGAGCTCAGGCGACGATTTCGTCGATCACGCGACCGTGGACGTCGGTCAGGCGGCGGTCGATCCCGTTGTGGCGGAACGTAAGCTGCTCGTGATCGATGCCCAACAGGTGTAGCACCGTGGCGTGCAGGTCGTAGCAATAGGCCGTGTCGGTGACGGCCTTATACGACCACTCGTCGGTTTCGCCGTAGCTCGTGCCGCCGCGAATGCCGCCGCCGGCCAGCCACGAGGTGAATCCAAACGGGTTGTGGTCCCGCCCCTTGCTTCCCTGGCTACACGGCATGCGACCGAACTCGGTGGTCCAGATCACGATTGTCTCGTCGAGCATGCCGCGGGCTTTGAGGTCCTTGAGCAGCGCGGCCGCGGGCTTGTCCATGCTGCGACCCATGTCGCCGTGATCGCGCTTGATGTCCTCGTGGCTGTCCCAGTTGCGGCGCGGAAAACCGTTGTCGGCACCGCTCCAGACCTGCACGAACCGCACGCCGCGCTCGAGCAGTCGACGCGTGATGAGGCAATTGCGACCGAAGTCCTCGGTCACTTTCTCGTCCAGCCCGTACATGCGGCGGGTCGCTTCCGTCTCGTCGGATAGGTCGAGAACGGCTGGAGCGCTCAACTGCAAACGGGCGGCCAACTCGTACGAGGCGATCCGCGCGTCGAGCCGCGAGTCACCCGGCCGCTCGGCCATGTGCCGCCCGTTGAGGCGGGCCAACAGGGCCAGCGTGTCGGCTTCGCTCTGCGGCGTGATGTAATCGGCCTCGTCGGGTGGAAACAAGTCGGCAATTGGGTTTTCCTCGGCCGGCTTGATCAGCGTGCCCTGGTGAGCTGCTGGCAAAAAGCCGGCGCTCCAGTTGCCCGGGCCATTGGGCGCGAAGCCGCGGGCATCAGGCAGGACGACAAACGTGGGCAGATCGTCGGTCATGCTCCCCAGTCCGTAGGAGATCCAGGCGCCCATGCTGGGAAAGCCGGGCAGGACGAAGCCGGTGTTTTGCATGAACGTGGCCGGCCCGTGCACGTTCGACTTCGAGATCATGCCGTGTACAAACGCCATGTCGTCGACGCACTCGCCCAGGTGCGGCACCAGATCGCTCATCCACTTGCCGCACTCGCCGTACTGCTTCCATCCCCAGGGACTGGCCATGCAGTGTCCCGGCGTGCTCTGAAACAGCTCGACCTTTTCGCCGGGATCCCACGGCTGGCCGTCGCGCTCGATCAGCTCGGGCTTGTAGTCGAATGTGTCGCACTGGCTGGCCGCGCCCGACATGAATAACTGCACGACCCGCTTGGCTTTGGGCGAATGGTGCAGGCCGACAGCGGGCCGGGTTGCCGTTTCGCTGGCGCCGGCGGGTGCCAGCAAGCCGCCCTCGCCCAACAGATGGGCCAGCGCGATTCCGCCCAGACCTCCGCCCAGGTTCCACAGGAACTCACGGCGCGTTGTCGGAACGTGGGGGCGTTGCGGTGGCATGGTCAGTCGACAAACAGGAATTCGTTGCTATTGAGAATCACGCGGCAGGCACTTGCCAGCCCGTGCCTGGCGACGAAATCGGCCAGGGCCTGGCGCTCGTCGTCGTCTGGTTCGCGGCCTAAGGCCAGACGATAGGCAGCCGTGAGCTGCGCGTCCAACGTGTCGTGCTCGCTCTGCAGTCGCTCGGCGAAGTGCTCGGACTGCCGCACGATCAGCGGATTATTGAGCAAAGCCAGTGCTTGGATCGAGGTCAGCGTTGTGTTGCGCTTGGGAGTCATGATCGACGGGTCGGCGCAGTCGAGGCAGTCCATAAACGGATCGGGCACGCTCCGCACCAGAAAGCGGTACACGCTGCGCCGCCGCGATCGCGGGTCGTCGACGTCGAACCGTGCGTAGTCGTACACTGGCGAGTGGTCGTCCTTGAAAAAGAAATGTTGCACGCTGGGGCCACCCATCGTCAGGTCGAGTTGGCCAGCGACATACAGCATCGCGTCGCGAATGCACTCCGCGTCGAGCCGGGCGCGGTTCATTCGCCACAGATAGCGGTTGGCCGCGTCGACGCGTGCAGCCTCGTCGCGCGATTGCGATTCCTGCCGATAGACCGCACTGAGCAACAGCAGGCGGTGCAGTTGCTTGAGCGAGTGCCCGTGGTCGGCAAACCAGCCCGCCAGCCATTCGAGCAACTCGGGGTGCGTGGGCAGCGTGCCCATGCGGCCGAAATCGTTGGGCGAGTCGACGATGCCTTTGCCGAAGTGGTACTGCCAGACGCGGTTGACGATTGACCTCCGCACCAGGGCATTTCGCGGGTCGACCAGCCAGCCTGCTAGCGCGGCGCGGCGCTGGCCTTCGTCTTGTGCTTCATCGAGTGTGAAGTGTCCCTCGGGTCCGCGCACCGCCGCCACGGCGCTGGGAGCCACGAGGCCTTTGGGATTGCGAACGTCGCCGCGGCCCAGCAGGTGAATCGGGCGCGGCTCACCGGCCGGCTTGAACGCTCCTTGCGGGTCGAACTCGGTGGCCGCGGCGTAGACCTCTTGCTGCTCAGGCAGCGACGCCAACTCGGCTTCGATGCCTGCCAGCTCTGCTTGCAGACGCGTAAGCTCGGCCCCCGTGTCGTCGTCGAGCAGCTCGTTCACGCGCGCCTTCCGTGCTGCCTTGGCCTGCTCGAGGGCTGCATCCACCTTTTGACGTCGCAAGGGCCGCACGCCGTCGGCCGCGGCCACGCGCACGAGACTGCTGAACCCGTCCACAAGGTTTACGGTAGCCCAACTCGGGGAGGCTTCGATCGAATCCAGAGCGGTCACCGGTTTGCCGAAGGCCGCGTTCTCGCCGCCAGAGAGCACGGCCAACTCGCCCAAAGCAAAGATCCAGTCGTCGGTGCGCTCCCACAATCGCGTGGCGGTCACGCGCACAAAGCGGCCTTGCTTGCCGTCGGCGGCGAAGTGCTGCCAACGGTCGCCCGGGTGAGCATAGTCCTCGCTCGTGTAATCGCATACGACCTGGCTGGCTGCGAAATCCAGGTCGTCGGATACCTCGACCTTAAACCGTGGCGGAAAACCGAAGCCGGGGCCGGGGTGCCCGCCATAGGCGACGTGTGCTGGCACCAGCACGATCTCGTCGATGGGAATCGATCGGCCCAGGTCCACCTGCACCCACTTGGTCACGTCGGCCCGCGGCATAATCTCGCTGTGGTAGCCGAGCGTCTTGCTCTTGGTCTCCTCGGGCAAGTCCTCGGCAAGCTCGGAAGTGAGGGCGACGAGCGAATCGATAGCTTCGATCTCGGGGCTGGTAATCGCGTCGAGACGACGCTCGACGGCGGCCAGTTGCTCGTCGAGCTGCGTTTTCTGGGCGGCCAGGTGCACGCGTCGCCGGGCGACTTCGGGATCGGCGTCGTACGGCCGGTCGGCGCGATCGACGCCGGCAAACACGGCCTGCAGCGCGTAGTAGTCCTGCTGGCGAATGGGATCGAACTTGTGATCGTGGCAGCGGGCACAGTGGACAGTGAGACTCGTGAACGTCGACATGGCGTTGGAGAGCATGTCGTCGCGGTCGTTCGAGCGGGCGATGTCCTTGTCGACGGTGCCTTCGCGCAACTCGACGTGGCCCACGAAATCCCAGGGCCCGGCAGCGATGAAGCCGGTGGCCACCGTCGCCTGCGGATCGTGCACGAAAAGGACGTCGCCGGCGATCTGTTCGGCCACGAAGCGGTCGTAGGGTTTGTCTTCGTTGAAGCTGTTAATGACGTAGTCGCGATAGGGCCAGGCGTTGGGTCGCGGCTTGTCCTTGTCATAGCCGTGCGATTCGCCGTAGTGCACGATGTCGAGCCAGTGACGCCCCCACCGCTCGCCGTAGCGGGGCGATGCCAGCAGACGATCGACCAGGTTGCGGTACGCATTTGGATCTGGATCGGCGACGAACGCCTCGATCTCCTCGGGCGTGGGCGGCAGCCCGTGCAGGTCGTACGTCAGGCGGCGAATGAGCGTGCGGCGGTCGGCCTCGGGCGAGGGCTCGAGGTTGTTCTCGCGCAGCTTGGCCAGAATGAACGCGTCGACCGGAGTGCGAATCCAGGGGGCATCAATGGCCGGCACGTCAACTTGCGCCAACGGCATGAGCGACCACCAGTTATCGTCGACCTTGTGCTTGTCGACCAGCTCGAAGTCCTCGGGCCAGGGGGCGCCGGCGGCAATCCAGCGTCGGATCGCCTCGACCTGCTCAGCCGACAGCGGCGGGGCGTCCTTGGGCATCGCGGGCTCGTCGCCCGAAATGTAGTCCAGCAGCAGACTCGCTTCCGCATCGCCCGGGGCGACACTCGCCCCGCTGTTACCGCCATTCAGCAGTCCGGCGCGCGTGGTCAGGTTCAAGTCTCCCTTGGGCTCATCGCCGGCGTGGCAGCGCACGCAATGCTGTTGGAGCGCCGGGGCGACTTCGTCCCGAAAGAGATCGTTCGCGCCGGCTGCGCTGGGAGCAGCCAAGAGCAGGAGCAATAGGGTGGGGAGAATCCGTGGCATGATCCAAGGCGTGGCGTGGATGGTCGGCGTGCCCTAGTATAGCAGTCCGCGCGTCGGGAATCGAGAACGCGGACTGCGGGTGAACGTCGAAGGAACGTGGTTGTTTAGCGTATCTGTCCCCGAGGAGTCTTCATGTCGGCAGTCATGATCGTTACTGAGGCCATTCGTCACTTGCCCGGCAAGCACGTCGAGATGCTGCACGCCGCGGGCTACGAGGTCCTGTATCCTGTCAAGAGCGTGCTGCAAACCGAAAACGATACGATCGAGGCCTTGCAGGGCTGCGTGGCCGCCATCGCTTCGGGCGAGCCGTACACGGCCCGGGTGCTCGACCAACTGCCCGAATTGAAAGTCATTTCGCGCAACGGGGTGGGCTACGACATGGTCGACGTCGCGGCCGCCACGGAGCGCGGCGTCGTCGTGACGATTACCCCGGCCGGCAACCACGGCGCCGTGGCCGAGCATGCCATGGCGCTGTTGCTGGCCGCAGCCCGTTCGATCGTCAACAGTGCGACCAGTACGCGCGGCGGCCTCTGGCAGCGCCAGCGTACCGCCTACATCCCGCTACGCGGCTCGACGCTGGGCATCGTCGGCTTGGGACGCATCGGACGCAGCGTGGCGATGCGAGCGCGGGCGTTTGGCATGCAGGTGATGGCCTGCGACGAGTTGCCCGATGCGGGCTTTGCCCGGCAGAATGAAATCAAGCTGTGCGACCTCGATACGTTGCTGGCCGCATCCGACTTCGTCACGCTGCACGCGCCCATGACGCCGCGAACCCGCGGCTTGATCAACAGCGACACGCTCGCGCGGATGAAGCCGGGCAGCGTGCTGGTGAACACGGCGCGCGGCGGGCTGATCGACGAGGACGCGTTGCTGGCCGCGCTACAGTCCGGCCACCTGGCGGCCGCGGCGCTCGACGTGTTGGCGAGCGAGCCGCCGCCGAAGGACCACCCGCTGCTGGCGATGGAAAACGTGATCGTCACGCCGCACGTAGCCTCATTCGACACGCAGGCCCGCGAGGACATGGCCGTGGGCGCCGCTCAGAATATCATCGACCTGCTGTCGGGACACTGGCCGGCCGTGTCGGTCGTGAACCCCGACGTGCGGGCTGCCTGGCAGAAGTGAGCGGCAGCTTAACAGCGCGGCTTGCCGCTGGCTACAATAGAAGACCGTCCTTCCCGCCCTCGATACGCACGGAGCTCTCATGCGTCACGCCTGGTCGATCCTCGCCGCTGGTATCGCGTTGTATGCCTCTGTCGCTTTGGCTGCGGACAACTGGCCGCAATTTCGCGGTCCCGGCGGAGATGGCATGGCCGATGCAACGGGCCTGCCGCAAACCTGGAGCGAGTCGGAGAACGTGGTCTGGAAGACCGCCATCCACGACCGCGGTTGGTCGTCGCCGGTGATCTGGGGTGATCAGATCTGGATGACCACGGCTACCGAGGACGGGCACAAGATGTACGCCGTGTGCGTGGACCGCGATAGCGGCCGCATCGTGCATGACATTCAGGTGTTCGACATCGCCGAGCCACAGTTCTGCATCGCGCTGAACAGCTACGCCTCGCCCACGCCCGTGATCGAGGAGGGACGCGTCTATGTGCACGTTGGCGCGCACGGGACTGCGTGCCTCGACACGTCGACCGGCAAGGTGCTCTGGCAGCGCCAGGATCTGGAGTGCGACCATTTTCGCGGCCCGGCTTCCTCGCCGATTCTCTATGGCGATTTGATGATCGTGGCCTTTGACGGCGCCGACTATCAGTACGTCGTCGGGCTCGACAAACGCACGGGCGAGACCGTGTGGCGCACGGATCGCGATATCGAGTACGGCACCGACAAGGGCGACATGAAAAAGGCCTATGGCACAGGAAAGGTGCTCGAGATCGGTGGCATCCGGCAGTTGGTCTACCCGAGTGCCGGTGCGACCATTGCCTACGAACCGAACACGGGCGAGGAGATCTGGCGCGTGCAGCACGGCGGCATGAATGCCTGCAACCCGCCGCTGTACGACGATGAACTGCTGTATCTCAACACGGCGGCCGGCGGCTTCCGCCTGTTTGCCATGCGTCCCGGCGGCACGGGCGATCTGACCAAGTCGAACGTGGTCTGGAAAACGGCCCAGGGCGTGCCGACGCGCTCCTCGCCGGTGCTCGTCGACGGCCGGCTATTCATGGTTAGCGACGCGGGCGTGGCCACGTGCCTGGATGCCAAGACCTCGGACCTGGTGTGGCAAAAGCGGCTGGGCGGCGAATTCTCGTCGTCGCCGATCTATTCCGAAGGCAAGGTCTACTTCAGCAACCAGGACGGCGAGACGTTTGTCGTGGCCGCCAAGCCCGAATTCGAGTTGCTGGCCACCAACGAGCTCGACGCCGGCACAATGGCCTCGCCGGCCGTCTCGGGCAACGCAATCTACCTGCGCACCAAGACGCACCTCTACCGCATCGAAGAGTAAGCGGAGCACCAAGCCGAAACGTAAATGCGGATCCTTTGGTGAATTCGTACAAGGGGCGCGTTTAACAACCCCCGCTCGCGTTGCGGGCTGTCCACGTCGCGCTGCCCAGTGCGCAAGGCCTCAGCGGTGAATCCATCGCACACGATGGTTGTTCGTGTCGCCGACGTAGAGACTGCCGTCAGGGTCGAGGCAGATGCCGTGCGGGCGGTCGAACTTGGCATCCAGGGCCGGGGCGTCTTCGCCGGCAAACCCTCGCGCATGCGGGCCGCCGCCGGCGATCGTCTCGATCCGCCCGGCGTGGGTGTCGATGCGACGCACGGCCTGATTCTCGGTATCCATTACGTACACGATGCCCTCGGGCGTGGCCGCGATGCCCTTGGGGCCGTTGAATGTGGATTCGAGTGGATCGCCGCCGTCGCCAGAGAAACCTTTCCTGCCGGTGCCGGCCACGTGATGGATGCGGCCCGACTCGAGATCGAGCCGCCAGACGCTGTTGCCCTCGCGCAGGGCGATCCACATCGCATCTCCCACCACGTAAAGCGCCCGTGGTCCCAGGATGGGTTGCCCCTGGGCGAGCGAGCCGTCGCGGGGGAGCTTTTTCTCGCCGTTGCCCGCGATCGCGTCAATGGTGCCGGCGGCCAGATCGATGCGGCGTATGCGATGGTTGCCGATGTCGGCCACGTAGAGATGCCCCTTGTCGTCCAGCGCGATGCTGTGCGGCTGGCGAAACAGGGCTCCGCTTGCGCTACCGCCATCGCCGGCGTAGCCGCCGCGGGGATCTCCCGCGATCGTTGAGATGATCCCGGTGTGCAGGTCGACGCGACGGATGAGATGGTTTTTCATCTCGACGAAATACATGTAGTGTCCCGTGGAGTCGAAGCGCACTTCGTACGGCTCATTCAGCAGGGCCTCGATAGCTTGCCCGCCATCGCCGGAATAGCCCTTCGCGCCACTACCGGCCACGCTGGTGAGCTCCCCGGTCTTGCGATCCAACCGCAGCACGCGATGGCTGCCGACCGACGTGATGTACAATCCGCCGTCGGGTCCGCACTCGACGCCAAAGGGCTGATCGACGCTTGTTGCTCGCGCCTTGCCTTCGGTCGTATCGCCCGGCTGTCCGTTGCCGGCCACGGTCTCGACAACGAATTCGGAAGATGCTGCCCGCACTGTGAGTTGAGGTAGGAAGACGATTGACAGCGTGGCGAGGCAGATGTGTTTCAGGTCGTTCATGCCGGCATGGTATAGTTGGGAGTGCAGTGGCTGGCCGCTCGAGTCGGCCGCGATGCGCGGAGGGTGTCGCTGGCGGATCGCACTTCGCCCCATCTTACGAACCACGCACGGAGTCTACCATGGCGCAACATCGACGCGGCCTTGCCGCAGTTCTGGCGTATTTGTTCGCGTGCCTCGCCGGGTTGTCGAATGCCTCGGCCCAGATGGACAATCCCATCCTTGATTTCCTGCGGGTGGGGGCTGACCAGAAGGAGGCACTCCAGGTCAACGAGGCCATCTACCAAGCCACCGGCTTCGGAAATACGTTTCTGGTGACGACGCCCGAGGGCAACGTGATCATCGACACCTCGATGGGCGTGATGGCCAACCGCCATCACAACTTGCTCCGGAAGGTGAGCGACGCGCCGATCAAGTACATCATCCTCACGCACGGACATGGCGACCACACCAGCGGCGTGGCGCAGTGGAAAGAAGCCGATACGGAGATCATCACGCAGCGGAATTTTCCCGAGTTTCAGGACTATCAACGGATGCTGGCCGGTTACTTCAACCGCAGCAATGCCGCCCAGTTTAATTTTGACTTGGCCCGGCTGACCGCTGCGGCCCGGGCTCGGCGGCCGGTCGAACCCACGATTCTGGTCGACGATCGCTACGAGTTTACGCTCGGCGGGCTCGAGTTCGTAGTGATGGCCACGCCCGGCGAAACCTACGATCACTTGACCGTGTGGATTCCCAAGTACAAAGCCGCCTTCGTGGGCGACAACTTCTACGATTCGTTTCCAAACATCTACACTTTACGCGGCACGCGTCCGCGCTGGCCGCTGGAATACATCGCCGCGCTCAACAAGGTGCTGGCACTCAAGCCCGAGATCGTGCTGCCCAGCCACGGTGAGCCGATCGTGGGCAAAGAGAAAGTACAGCAGCGGCTCACCAAGTATCGCGATGCGATCCAGTACGTGCACGATGCCACGGTGAAAGGCATGAACGAAGGCAAGGACGTGTATACGCTGATGGACGAGGTGCGGCTGCCGGCCGAACTCGACGTCGGCGAAGCCTACGGCAAGGTGTCTTGGAGCGTGCGCGGCATCTACGAGGGATACGTCGGCTGGTTCGATCGCGATCCGGCTTCGATGTATGCCGCAAGCCCGAACGTGGCCGATGCCGACCTGGTGGAAATGGCAGGCGGCGCGGCGCCGGTGGCTGCGAAGTCGCAGCAGGTGGTCAAAGACGGCGACGCCGTGCGCGGCCTGCGGCTGGCCGATGCGGCGCTAACAGCCGATCCGAAGTGCCGCGAAGCACTCGAAGCCCGGCTGGCGGCACTGGATGCCCTGCAAAAGAAATCGCGTAACAGCATCGAGCACGGCTGGCTCGGCCACGGCGTCCGCACGACCCAGAAGCAACTCGACGACTTGCAGCAACAGGTCCGGGCCGCGGAGTGATGCGCAATCTCACTTGGCAGGCTTGACCGGAATCGGCAGGCCGACGAATTCATTGATGATGCCATCGGGATCGGCGATGAACATGATCCGCGCCAGCCTGCCCAGCGGAAAGATCGGCTGCTCGATCGTGACACCGCGAACCTTGGCAAATTCATTCACCGCGTCGAGATCCTGCACGATGTACTGGACAAAGCGCAATCCGAACGCCTTCTCCCAGCGACCGGCGTGCACGGGCAGGTCGGCGCCGAAGGAGCCGATCGTGATCGTCGTGTTGCCGAAGCGGTAGCTATACAAGTCGCTGCACCCGGGATCGGGCGCTTTCCTTGGACCACTTTCCTCGAAGCCGATGAAGTCGCGATAGAACTCGCGGCTCTTTTCCAGGTCGCTCACGGTGAGTCGCAGCTCGATGCTGTCGAATGCGTCCTCGGGCGCGCCTTCCGGCGGGATGACCAGTTCGATGTGAATGCCGTCGGGGTCGGTCACCGTGGTGCGGCGGCTGCCATCTTGGACCGACGTGAACGCCGGTGCCTCGCGGCCGACGGCCTCGAAACGCTCGACGATCGCCTGCTCGTCCGGGAAGTGCAATGTCAGGCGGCGAATGCCGATGGCTGCGTCCACCGGACCGGTCTCGGTCTTCTTCGTGGCATCACTGTGAAGCAACTTGATTTCGCTGGTGCCCACCTGGTAGCGCGTCATGACGAGCCCGCCGGGCAGATTCAGGTTCGCCGTCGGCTTGAGCTTGAGCACCTCGCCGTAGAATTCCTTGGATGCTTCGACATCGCTGACAGAGAGCACAAGGTTTACGCTTTTCTGGAACATCAGGTTGGGGATGTCCACGTGTTCGGCCCCGGCCGCGGACGAGGCACCCGCGAGAACAGCCACAAACATTGCCAAGCCGAGAGATAGGCAGGTGGTTGCGCGGAAAGGCTGTGCGGGCATGATCGGCACTCCCGTGTTTGTGGACCTCTGGTATGCCGACATTGTAGCAGGAGGTTTTTCGAGAGGCATGGGAGGCGTCGGCCCCGACAGGCGAATACAATAGGGGCCTCGATCGCTCCACGCTGGCTGCAAGGCACGAACCGACTATGATGGCCGACTCCGACAAGATCCGCGCCGACATCGTGGCCAGCATTCGGCAGTTCGTCAAGCGCGAGGTGCTACCGGTGGCCAGCGAACTCGAGCACGCCGACGCCTACCCGAGCCAGATCGTCGAGGGCATGAAGCAGCTCGGCCTGTTTGGCGCCAACGTGCCGCCCGAGTATGGCGGACTAGGGCTCGACTACACGACGTTTGCGATGGTGATCGAGGAGCTCGCCCGTGGTTGGATGAGCATCGTGGGCCCGCTCGGCACGCACACCGTGATCTGCGACATCATCCACCGCTTCGGTACGGAGGAACAGCGAAAGCGATTTCTCCCGGGCCTGGCGTCCGGCGAGCGGCGGGGCGGGCTGGCCCTCTCGGAGGCCGATGCCGGTACCGACGTCCAGCGATTGCGCACGACGGCCACGCCCCAGGGCGACGGCTACCTGATCAACGGCTCGAAGATGTGGATCACGAATGCCCGCTACGGCAACACATTCGTGCTGGCGGCCAAGACCGACACGAGCGCCGATCCGCCCTATGCCGGTAGCTCGGGCTTTGTCATCGAGAAGGGTGAGGGTTTCCACGTTACTCGCGACATCGACAAACTCGGCTACAAGGGTGTGGAGACCTGCGAGCTGTTCTTCGACAATTTCTACGTGCCGCGCGAGAACCTGATCGGCGGCCAGGAGAACCTCGGCTTCAAGCACATCATGACCGGTCTCGAGAGCGAGCGGATCAACGTCGCGGCCCGCGGCGTCGGCCTGGCCCGGGCGGCATTCGAAGACGCGATTCAGTATGCCCAGCAGCGGCACACTTTCGGCAAGCCAATCTGCGAGCACCAGACCATCCAGATCAAGCTGGCCGACATGGCCACGAAGATCGAAGCAGCGCGGCTGCTGGTCTACTCGGCGGCCGAAAAGAAAGACCGCGGGGAGCGGTGCGACTTGGAGGCGGGCATGGCCAAGCTCTTTGCGACCGAGTCGGCCCAGGAGGTCGCCTCCGAAGCACTGCGGATTCACGGCGGGGCCGGCTATTCGAAAGACTTCAATGTCGAGCGCTACTACCGTGATGCGCCTCTGCTGATCGTCGGCGGCGGGACCAACGAATTGCAGCGGTTGATCATCGCCAAGGGGCTCGTGGCCAAGTACCCCATCAAGTAGCGCGGCGACGCAGGCCGTCGGGCAAATGGCCGCACATCTGTGCCAGGAATTGCCGTCGAGCCTTGCCGCCCGCGGGCACCTCGTCGAGCCGCTCGTCGATCAGCAGGGACGTCAGGCCGTGTACCTGGCACCAGGCGGCCGCGGCGAGCTCCTGCGGATCGCCCGACTTGAAAACTCCGTTGGCTTGGCCGCGCTCGATGATCGCCACTAGGTGGCCGAACGCCGCATGCGACTCCTCTTCGAGTTGTTGGCTATTGGGCGTGGGCGAACTCGACTGCCGGCCGAACATCAACCGGTACCGCTCCGGCTGCTTGAGCCCTTGCTCGACGTAGGCCACGCCGGCAGCCACTAATTGCCCAACGGAGTCGTTGGGATGCCGTGCAGCAGCCTTGGCCACCACGCGGCCCAAATCCATGAAGCCTTCGGCCGCCAGGGACGCCAGCAGGGCATCTTTATCGAAAAAATGCCGGTAGGGGGCCTGGTGGCTCACGCCGATCCGTCGGGCCAGCTCGCGGAGACTGAGCGCCTCGGGCCCTTCGGCCGCCAGCAGCTCGCCGCCGACGCGCAGCAGCTCGGCCGCCAGGTCTCCATGATGATACGCCTTTCGTTTGGTCGCCATATCGCCATCCTAGCTCAGTATGTTGACAGTGTCCACTTGGCTCGTTAGGCTTTGTGTAGACACCGCCTACATATTCGGGAGACGCGCGATGAAAACCACGCTGGAATCGCCCACGGCAAAGGTCGGCCGACCCTATCGCACGGCCGACGACCTCGAGGCCTTCGACGCGGTCGTGATCGGGTCGGGCATGGGATCGCTAACGGCCGCCGGCGTGCTGGCTCGCGCTGGCAAGCGCGTGCTGGTACTCGAACGGCACTACACGCCGGGCGGGTTCACGCACGTGTTTAAGCGGCCCGGCTGCGAGTGGGACGTCGGGCTGCACTACGTCGGCCAACTGTTCCAACGCGACGACATGATGGCCGGCCTGTTCGACTACGTGACCCAAGGGGGTGTCGAGTGGGCCCCGATGGACCCGGTCTACGATCGCATCATCTGCCAGGGCGAGTCGTACGACCTCGTCGCCGGCAAGGAGTCGCTCGCCGATTCCTTGAAGGGATCGTTTCCCGCGGACGCCCGGGCGATCGATCGGTACCTCGACTTGTTGTACCGCTGCCCGTCGTCATCGACGCCGTACTTTATGGAGAAGGCCTTGCCCGGCTGGCTGGCCGCGGTCGTGGGGCCGCTGTTGCGGTATCCGTTCTTGCGCTACGCGAAGCGGACCACCTACGACACACTTCGCCGCCTGACGACAAACGAAAAGTTGATTGGTGTGCTGACGGCGCAGTACGGCGACTACGGGCTGCCGCCTCGCCAAAGCAGCTTTGGCGTGCATGCCATGGTCGCGCGGCACTATCTGGAAGGGGCCGCGTACCCAGTGGGCGGGGCCAGCCGCATCGCCGCGGCGATCCATCGCACGATCGAATCGGCCGGCGGCCAACTGCTGGTGCGGGCTGAAGTGCGGCGGATTGTCACCGAGAACGGTCGCGCCGTGGGCGTCGAGATGGCGGATGGCCGACTCATTCGCGCCCCGCGTGTGATCAGCGGCACGGGCATCCGCCCCACCACATCACGGTTGTTGGCGCCCGACGACGCTGCGCGATTGGGCTTCGTCGACAAGCTCGAGCGCATCGGGCCTTCGTGCACCATGCTCTGCTTGTTCGTGGCGCTGGATGGCGCGGACGAGGAATTCGGCATTCCCAAGACCAACCTCTGGGTCCACGACGGCTTCGACCACGACGCGAGCGTCGAGCGCTATTTGGCGGACTCCGGCAAGCCGTTTCCGCTGGTGTATCTTTCGTTTCAATCGGCAAAGGATCCTTCGTTCGCGGAACGCTATCCAAACACGTCCGCCGTGCAAGTGCTCGCACCGGCGAACTATGGCTGGTTCGACAAATGGGAGGCCACCGACTGGCACCGCCGCGGTGAAGCTTACGAAGCGTGGAAGCACCAATTCACCGAACGACTGCTAGGCGTCCTGCACCAGCAAATGCCGGCGACGCGCGGCCGCGTCAAGCACGCCGAGTTGGGCACGCCGCTTTCGATTCGGCACTTCGCCAATCATCCCAAAGGCGAAACTTACGGCCTGGCCCACACGCCCGAGCGTTTCGCCTTGCGTGCACTGCGACCGCAGGCAAGGATTCCCGGCCTGTACTTCACCGGCGTCGATGTCTCGCTTTGCGGCATCGCCGGGGCGATGGTCGGCGGGTACCTGACGGCCTCGGCAGTGTTGGGCAAGAACGCCATGGCGGCGGCCAGCCGTTAAATCCGTGCCGATGGCACTTCACTTCTTCATCAATTCGCGCTGATCCGCACAGTCGGTTGGCTAGGCAGAGTCGGGATCGCGCGCTAGCATCGGCGTTCGTGGATGGGTTCGACGCAAATAGTTTGCTCTCTTCAAGTTTCTTGGTATAAACGCAGGTGCCCCCACTCCGGAAAGACCGAAACATACCTACGCGACGCGGCTGTCTTGCCGCGCGGCCATTCGGAGGACTGCACGTCATGAGAACCCGTTTGTCTCTTGTCGGAGCGTTGTGTCTGACTCTGGCCCTTGGCTCGTTTGCCGGCGCTGCCGAGCAGGACGAGTTACTGGGACGCAAGGTCGCCAACTTCACGCTCAAGGATTATCGCGGCAAGACCCATTCGCTGTCCGACTTCAAGGACAAGAAGCTGGTGGTCGTCGCCTTCCTGGGCACCGAGTGCCCGCTGGCGAAGTTGTACGGCCCGCGGATGCAGGAGCTCAACGAAGAGTTCGCCGACCAAGGAGTCGCCTTCCTGGGCATCAACCCCAATCGGCAGGACTCGATTTCCGAAGTGGCCGCCCACGCGCGGATTCACGGTATCAAGTTTCCGATCCTGAAAGATCTGAGCAATGTCGTGGCTGATCAGTTCGGTGCCACGCGGACGCCGGAACTCTTTGTGCTCGATCAAGACCGCAAGGTTCGCTACCACGGCCGCGTGGACGCCCAGTACGGCTTTGGTTACGGCGTCGGATACGTCAAGCCGGTGCTCGATCGCCGCGACCTGGCCATCGCCATTGTGGAGCTACTGGAGGACAAGCAGGTCAGTGTCCCGTCGACCGAGATCAAGGGCTGTCTGATCGGCCGCGTGCGACCCGCGGAAGAGAACGCCGAAGTGACGTACTCGAACCAGATCGCCCGGTTGTTCCAGGACCGCTGCGTGTTCTGCCACCGCGACGGCCAGATCGCGCCGTTCTCGATGACCAACTACGACGAAGTCGCCGGCTGGGGCGAGATGATCAACGAGGTCGTGCAAGAGCGGCGGATGCCTCCCTGGCACGCCGAACCGGGAATCGGCGAGTTTTCGAACGACGCCCACTTAAGCAACGACGAGCTGAAGCTCGTCTCCGCCTGGGTCGAAGCCGGCTGCCCCGAGGGTGATCCGGCCGATCTACCCGAACCCAAACAGTTCACCAAGGGCTGGATGCTGCCCCGCGAGCCCGATCAGATCGTCTACTTCGGCGACGAGCCGGTCGACGTGATGGCCGAAGGGACCGAGCCCTATCGGCACTACACGGTCGATCCCGGCTTTACCGAAGACAAGTGGGTGCAGTGGGCCGAATGCATGCCCGGCAACCCGCTGGTCGTGCACCACATTATCGTGTTCGTCAAGCCTCCCGAATCGAAGGAGCGCTCGCGCAATCCGGATATCCGCGGCTTCGGCTTCCTGGCCGGGTTTGCGCCGGGCACGCGCCCGATGGTATTCCCGCCGGGCACGGCCAAGAAGATTCCCGCCGGCTCGAAGCTGGTGTTCCAGATGCACTACACGCCCTGCGGGTCGCCGCAGAAGGATTTGAGCAGCATCGGCCTGATCTTCATGGACGAGGACGAAGTGGAACATGTCGCGGCGACCACCAACACGGCGGACCACGAGTTTGCCATTCCGCCGCACGACGCCAACTACCGTTCGGACGCCGAACGCACGCTGACGCGCGACACGCTGCTGCTCTCGATGTTTCCGCACATGCACCTGCGCGGCAAGTCGTTCCGCTACGAAGTGACATATCCCGACGGACGCGAGGAAGTCCTGCTCGACGTGCCGCGGTACGATTTCAACTGGCAGAACAACTTCATCCTGGCCGAGCCCAAGCTGCTGCCCAAGGGCACGAAAATGCACTGCACGGCCTACTTCGACAACTCGTCGGACAACCTGGCCAATCCTGACCCGACCGAAACGGTTCGATACGGACCGCAGACGTGGGAGGAAATGATGATCGGCTGGTTCGACGTCTCGTATCCGCGCGATCAGGCGGAAGCCATCCTCGAGCGGGCCGAGAACGAAGCCGACAATCACGTCGAAGATGGCGATGTCGGTGAGGGCGACGACACCGTCGAGGCGACGGAGGCCGAAGCCGCCGGCTGACGCCACGACGACACGATAGAACCCCAAAAAGGCCGCGACGGGCCAATCGCTCGTCGCGGCTTTTTTCGTTGCTCGATGACGATTGTCACGGCGCGTTTGCAGTGCGTGGCAACCCGTGTCTAGACTCGGACGAGAGCGATGCCCGCAAACCAGCCCGAAGCCGGGCAATGGTCATTCCGGCCACGCTAGGCCAAACGAACCTCGCTCGTGCTTCGAGCTAGTGTCTATCTTTCGGAGGTGCAATGGTGACGAGGAAATGGCTGGTCTTGGGAGTCGTATTGTTGGGGGGACTGGCGAGCGGTTGGCTCTTGCAGCGGGTGGCTGCTGAAACGCCGGGACAGGCGAAGCCCGTACCGCGGCCGGCGACCGTGCTCGACTTCGGGGCTGCAGGCGATGGTCAGGCTGACGACACGGCCGCGGTCCAGCGTGCCGTCGATGCCGGCGTCGGGCAGGTGCGCTTTCCCGCGGGCACGTATCGTCTGACCAAAACCGTGGTCATCGATCTCGATCGGGTCGGCTACACGGCAGTCTCCGGTAACGGGGTGGCCCAAATCATCATGGCGGGCCAGGGGCCGGCATTTCGGTTTGTGGGCACCCACGGCGGCACGGCATCGCCCACGACGGTGAAGCCCAACGTCTGGCAGCGGCAGCGTGCACCGTCGGTCGAAGGAATCGAGATCGTCGGCGATCACCCGGAGGCTTTGGGCGTCGAGGCGACCGGCACAATGCAGTTAACCTTGTCTCGACTGGTCGTACGAGACGCACTGCATGCGGTACGGCTCGTGGAGCGCAACCGCAACGTGATCTTGTCGGAGTGCCACCTGTACGACAACCACGGCGTGGGCGTGTATCTCGACGGTGTGAACCTGCACCAGATCAACGTGGCCAACTGCCACATCAGCTATAACGACGGCGGTGGCATCGTTGCCCGCGATAGCGAACTGCGCAACCTGCACGTCGGCACGTGCGATATCGAGGCCAACATGGGCGGCCCCGACTCCCAGCCCACGGCCAACATTCTGCTCGACTCCACAGGTAACTCAATCGCCGAGGTGGCCATCGTCGGCTGCACGATCCAACACGCCCACGACGCGCCCAACTCGGCCAACATCCGCATCGATGGCCGGTCGCGCAAGCGTCCGCACACCGAGGAACTGCGGCACGGCAATATCACGATCGCCGACAACGTGCTCTCCGACGTGCAAGTGAACGTCGAGGTGCGCAACGTCCGCGGCGCGACGATCACGGGCAATACGTTCTGGCAGGCCTATTCCGACAACCTGGTGGTCGAAGGCTCCGACAACATCGTCGTGGCCAGCAACGTCTTCGACCGTAATCCGCGCTATCACGGCGGCGACGGCGGCACGGCCAGGCTGGGCATCGTATTTCGCGATTGCGACGGGGGCACGCTGGCGGGCAATCACGTGGCCGGTACCGGTGATGTGCCCGCGGCGATCGTATTGCGGCGATGCCGGCGGATGAACGTCACCGGCTGCACGATCCTCGACTACGGCCGCTGCGGGCTGCTGCTGGACAATGTGTCGGACAGCCGGGTATCGGATTGCTTGATCCGCGCCACCGGCGACGCGGGCCCGGCACTGCAGATCGCCGCGGGCACGGGCAATCTGGTGGTCGACAACCTGCTCGGCAACAAGCCGAAACTGGGCGACGACGTCGGCGTGGTGCGCGACAACGTCTATCCCTGAACGCGTCGCTCAACCGCGAAGCCGGATTCGGCCTAGACTAGCTCGTCCAAAACGTCGATTCCTTCGGCGCCTGGTACCGCACGTTCATGTAAGGCGTTTCGACGCGCTGGTTCTTGGCCAGCGACTGCATCCCGGCCTCGACCAGGCCGCCGGTGAGCAGCGTCCGCTCGACGGGGTAGGGGGGGTTGCCGGTGAGAAAGGTCTGTTCGGCCTTCGACATTAGCGCCGCCGAGTAAACCACGTTGGGGTTCGGCGGCAGGTAGAACAGCGTCGACAGCGGTTCTTCCTGGCCCTTGAGCCTGGCTGCAAACGTAAAGTCGTTGACCAGGCCGTTCATCAAGAGCATTGCGCCCCTGAGTCCGTCGTTGTACTCGAAGCGGTAAGCGACCGGATCCTTGACCCAGGCACGCATCTGCTCTGGCGTGGGGTAGCGGTGGCTGAACGTCTCGGGTTGGGCCAGCGTCTGGCTGCGGCACAGGCAGGCTTTAAACAGGTTCTGGTCGATGCCGCCGCCGGCCCAAGATCCCTTTTCGAGGGACGCCCACACGTCGTCGCCGCGAATGGCTTCCAGCCAGGCCACACCGGTTTCGCCGCCCTTGCGGCGCTCGACCATGCACTGAATCACCTCGAACGCGTGGAAGTCGTAACTGTCCAGTCCCCCCATGGCGACCGACATCACTTCGTCGACCTGGGCCCCGTACGGCATCTCGATCGACGGCATCCGCCAGGTCACCGGCAGCGACGAGCCGGCCAGGTAGGGAATGTTCATCGACCGGGCCGTGTCGACCATCTCCTTGGCCCAGTCCCATTTCCACGAGAGGTGCTTATCGTTGAACATCGGCACCGTGCGGCCGTCTGCCTGAAAAACGTCGACGACCTGCTTGAAGAACTCGTATCGCGGGTACTTCTTCTGGCCGAACTCGTTGTTCGGATAGTCGCCGTGTTCGCCGATGACGAGCACGGCGTCGACGGCCAGCTCCTTTCCGCCGCAGCGCAAGGCCTCGGCGATGGTCGGATAGAGCGGAAAGCCGAATTCCTTGGAGCGGCTGCGGGCCAGATCGTTCTCGGGAAACTGAGCGACGTAGGCCGACACGACCTCCAGGGGCGGATGGTGCCAGCGGCCACCGATGGGGTAGCCCACGAGAAACCGCGTGCCCATGTGCCAGGCATGCGAGTGATAGCGCCACTCGGTGGTGACGATCGCCAGGCGCTTGCGTTTGCCGTCGCCGGCCAATGCCGACGCCCAGGGGGCGGCGGCCAGCGTTCCACCCACGGCTGCCAGAAACGAACGTCGATCGAGCATGGCTTTCTCGCTGTCAGACTTTCGTCGTTTTCCCCGACTCGGCCGAGGCGTAAATCGCAAACACGGTCCGTAACGCACGCAGGCTCTCGGCACTGGTGATCGGCGGGTCGCTCATCGTGGCACAGGCGCGAACGGCCTCGTGGACGAAGGGCTCGTAGCCGCGCGGGTCTCTGGAGCCGGGCCAGGTCTGCACGCCGGCCGAGGCGTGGGCGTTCTCGTAGAAGCGCAGCGGCCGGTCAAGCATCGGTTCGAGGTGGATCCAGCCGGCGGAGCCCCAGATCTTGATGTGCGAGTGGTAGCTCTGGTCGAGGTAGTAGCCCGAGGTGATTGTGCCCAGGGCTCCGTTGTCGAAACGAAAGGCCGCGGCGGCCGAATCCTCAACGTCGATCGGCTGGCCGCCGACGTTGGCGATGAAGCCGCACGTCTGGTCGATCGACGAGCCGGTGAGAAACATGGCCAGATCGAGCCAGTGAATGCCCAGCCAGATCAGGTGTCCGCCGCCGGCGCGCTTTCGATGCGCATACCAGGTATCGTGATAGGCCTCGTCAGTGAGCCGCGTCTGGTCGGCAATGATGTGGACCTCGATGCCGTAGAGCTTGCCGATGCGTCCCGCCGCGATGATCTCGCGGGCCGCAACCGCGTCGTTCTTCGAGCGATTTGCCAGGGCCAACATCAGGTAGCGGTGTTTGCTGTCGGCCTTGTCGACCAGCCGGGCAAAATCTGCGACGCGCACGCAAGCGGGCTTTTCGGCGAAGACATGGCAGCCGGCGTCGAGCGCCGCGTCGATCACTGGTGGCGCGAGCCGGGCTTCCATGGTCACCAGCGCCATCGCCGGCGTGTGCTCCTTGAGCAATTGTTCGTAGTCGCGCGTCGTGCCCTTGAGTTTGTCGCCTAAGCGTCGCTTGGCCTCGTCCTGCCAGCGGCCATCGGGATCGGCCAGGTACACCGCGTCGCAGTCTTTGGCGGTGGCCAGCCCGCTGAGATAGGCTCCGACATGAGCGCCGCCGGCATGCGTAAGCACTCCTACGGTGATGGGCGGAGCCATGGCAAACCTCGAATCGGTGGGGCGGGACATTGTCGGCGGGAAGATCCCTGTCGACTATAACCCACCGGCCAGTGACGTGCGAGGATACACTCGAGGGAGCTACTGGCCTTTGGCCTGCAGCACTGCTTCGATGGGATAGTGATCCGACGGGTAGCGGCCGTCGCGATTGGTGTAGTTGATGGCGGCGTGCGTGGCGGCCCACTCCGGCGAGGCCAGGATGAAGTCGATGCGCCGGCCGCGGCGGCGCCCCGAGAAGCCGTGCGAGGTGGCTTCGTCGTCGGCCGCCTCGGGATGAGCCTGCCGGTAGACGTCGACCAGCCTGGGGTCGGCATCGGCCGTCAGCAGCGAGGCGAAGCCCCGGTGCGTGTCGGTCACGTTCAGGTCGCCCGTCATGATGGTCGGCATGCCGGCGGCGTTTTCGCTGAGCCATTCGCGGATGATGCGGCCGGCCTCGACGCGCGCCCGCCGTCCGCGATGATCCCAATGCGTGTTAAGGAAGCACAGCTCGAGCTCGTCGGCCTCGCGATCGGCGAGCTTGACCCAGGTGGCGATGCGCGGCAGCGAACTATCCCAACTCTTGCTGCCGGGCACGTCCGGCGTTTCGCTCAACCAGAAAGTGCCGGAGTCGAGCAGCTCGAAACGTTTCGTCTTGAACAGCACGGCCGAGAGCTCCCCTCGCCGCTGGCCGTCGTCGCGTCCCACGCCCACCAGCGTGTAGTCGGAAAGCTCCTCGGCCAGGAAGTCGGCCTGCATGGCCAGCACTTCCTGTGTGCCGAGCAGATCGGGATCGAACGTGCGGATCGTCTCGACGAGCATGTCCTTGCGTTTTTCCCAGGCGTTTTCGCCGTCGCCAGCCGAGCCGTAGCGGATGTTGAACGTCATCACGCGCATCGTGTCCTCGGCGATCGAGCGGCCCGGCGCGAACAGCGATGCGGCCAAGGCGACCAGCACTAGGGCGAACATCATCGGGGGACGCATCGAACCTTCCTCGCCTGAGGGACTTTCTAGTTGGACCCTTGCCCTATCCGTCGGCGACGTTCACGTACACCTTCAGTGCCGACTGATCGTCGACCAGGGCCCGCATCATTTGTTCGTAACTCTCCAGCCCGTCAACGGGCGTGGTGAGAATCCGTTCGATCACGCCGGGATAGGTGACCTCGCCGAGGGCCATGTCCTTGATGCCCATCTCGAAGTGCTCGCGGTTGGCGTTGACCGATCCTAACAAAAGCTTGTTGCCCAGCACCCAGTCGAGATTCACCTTGTCGGAGGGAACTTCGACGTGCTGCCGCCCGCCGGTGACGCTGGTCCAAACCAGCACGCCGTTGTGGCCCAGCAACTGCATCGAGCCGAAGGCCACGGCGCTGCTGCCGGTGGCGTCGATGATCAGGTCGGCCTTGCCCACGCGCCCGGGCAGCTCGTCGAGCGGCACCTGCTTGGTGCTGATGTAGTGGGCTCCCATGGCCTCGACCAATTCGGCCTTGAGCGACGGCGGTTCGCCGCGTGCCAGCGTGTAGACCTCGAGCCCGCGCAGCCGCAAGACGAGCGTGGTGAGCAGGCCGATCTGCCCGGCACCCATCACGTAGGCGATTTGCGGGCGCCACACGCGCAGGCGGCGCTGCACTTCGTAGGCTTGCTGCACGGCCTTGGTGGCACAGCTCATCGGCTCGGCCAGCACGTGCAGGTGCTTGAGCCCGTCGGGCATGCGAACGATGAACTCGGCGTCGTCGACGTAGTATTCGGTGAGAAAGCCGTGCAGCAGATTGATGCCGCGCTCGTAGTAGGTTTCCTCGCTGGTCATGTCCGAAGTGCCGATCTGATCGTAGATCGAGCCGCCGGGACGGCGCACGGTTGCCGTGACGTAGTCGCCCGGCTTGACGTGCCTCACGGCGGGCCCCACTTCCTCGACGACGCCGAACGATTCGTGACCCAGCACCAGGAACTGATATCCCGGCGGGGGCGCGCCGTACTTGGCTTCGTTGATTTCGCGGTCGGTGGCGTCGACGCCGACCTTGAGCACCCGCACCAGCACGCCGCGGCCGTCGGGCATGTCGGTCACACTGGGTTTGGGAAGATCGGCCAGGTGGACGCTCTCGGGCTGGCCCGGAGTGACGGCGACGGCTTTCATGCGGACTTCTAGCGGTGGTGTCTCAGGGCAGGAAGCGGCGGTGCCAGACCGCCGAGACTGACCAGCCTAGCCGCTGGCGGGTCGATGTCAACGCACGCTGGTGCCGACCTCGACAGGCCCAGGCTAGCTCGCTAGTTTGAGAGGCACGGCGGACAAGAAACGGGTCTATTGTTGGGGGGCAAGAACATGCCGAACGTGGCGATTGGTTTTGGCGTGGTTCTCAGCGCCATCGGAATGTGGGGCTATTTCGGGGCCGAGGCCGACCGGCAGAGCATCACGGCGTTGATTCCAGCTTTCTTCGGCGTGCCGCTGATCGTCTGCGGCGCGCTGGCGTACAACTCGGCCCTTCGCAAACACGCCATGCACGCGGCGGCCGCCATCGGACTGCTTGGCTTTCTCGCCGGCTTCGGGCGCGGTCTAATGAAGCTGGGTAACGCCATCTCCGACGATCCGCTGTACAACCGCGCGCCGCGGATGGCGTTGCTGATGGGCGTCATCTGCCTGGTATTCGTGGCCACCTGCGTGTGGTCGTTTATCTCGGCCCGGCGTGCCCAACGCGCCGCCGCGGCTGCCGGCGACGGAAGCTAGACTGGAGTTGGGCTAGACCAACTCGCGAATGGGTTCGCCGTCTTCGACGTAGTACCGAGGGCGGCCGCGCGAGTCGAGATAGGTGCCGTCGAGCGGCACGCCCATGTGGCGATAGATCGTGGCGGCCAGGTCGCTGGGCGTGACGGGACGCTCCTTGATTTGACCGCCGTCGCGCTCCGTGCTGCCGATCACCTGGCCGTGCCGCATCCCGCCGCCAGCCAGCGTCATCGACATCACGACCGGCCAGTGGTTGCGTCCGTCGCTGCTGCCTTGCGTGCCGATCTGCGGCGTGCGGCCGAACTCGCCCATCGCGATCACTAGCACATCGTCGGCCAGTCCGCGCTGTTCCAGATCGCTTACCAGCGTGGTGAGCAAATGATCGAACACAGGCAGCAGCGGGCGAAGGCCGTTCCAGATGCCGCCGTAGGGCGGAATGTTGTCGCCGTGCGTGTCCCAGGTGCCCGAGGCGCCGTGATTGCTCAGGTCGATCGTCACGAAGCTCACGCCCGCTTCGACCAGCCTGCGGGCCAATAGCGCCTGCTGGCACCAGTCGTGCGAGCCGTAGCGCTCGCGCACGGCGGCCGGTTCCTGCGAAAGATCGAACACCTGCTGGGCCTTCTGGCCGGCAACGATGTCGATGGCCTGCTGCTCGAAGCGGTCGAGGGCCTGCATCGAGCCGGAAAGATCGAGATCGCGCCGCAGACGGTCGAATTGCTGTTGCAGATCGTGCCGCGAGCGGATGCGGGTCTGGTCGAGCCCCGCCGGCAGCTCAAATAGCCCTTGGACCTCGTTGCCCAGAAACGGGTCGTACTCCTTGCCGAGGTAGCCCCCCCAGGCCACGTGCGAGCGCGACTTCATGTTCAGCACCACGCTCGGTGGCATGTCGCGGCGGAGCGGTCCGGCATGCTTTGCCGCGATCGAGGCGATCGCCGGAAACTTGTCGCCCTCGCGGTTCGTGCGGGGCGATGCGGCGCGGTTTCCGGTCTGGAACACCTGGTTCGGCTCGTGGTTGCTGAAACGGGCATCGACCGAGCGAATGACGGTGAGCCGATCCATCATCGCTGCCTGCTTGGGCAGGAATTCACAGAAGCGGATGCCTGGCAACTTGGTCGCGATTGTGCCGAAGGGGCCCCGAATCTCGGGTGGAGCCTGCGGCTTGACGTCCCAGGTGTCGATGTGGCTGGGGCCGCCGGTCATCCAGATCAAAATCACGCTCTTGCCGCCGGGGGCCGCGCCTTCGCGGGCAGCGGCACTGCGGGCTGCAAGCACGCCGGGGAGCGTCAAACCGGCCATGCCTGCCAGGCTGGCTTTCAGCACGCTGCGGCGGCTGTAGCTCACGAGTCCTTCGCGCTGGCGAGGGCGAAGGAATCCAAACGCGTGGCCGGCATGTGCCGTGGGCGGGTGGCGATGCATGGCCGCCTATTATAGCCGAGCCGCCCGGGGCGAAAAGCAAGATCGCGGCCGACGACCTGCGGGGGCGATATGTATCGCCATTTTCAGCTATGAATCTTCCTAAGCAGCGAGATCTGGCCGGCGTGGTAGATGTTGTGCTGAATGATGCCGTGCAGGCAGACGTAGACCTTTGACATGCCGTCGAAAATCGGTTCTTCGAGCCGCGCCTCGTCCTGCACCATCACCTCGTCGCGCAAAAGTTCATAAGAGCGGCGCAAGTTCCACTGCGCCTTCTTCCATTCGCCGGACGTGCGCTCCTTGATCTTGGGCCAGTCTTCGCCGGGTTCGGGCCGCGTCGTGTTTCCCTTCAGCCACTTGCGAACCGTGTCCTGCCAGAAGGTCATGTGCAGCACGATCTGCCAGATGTTATGAGCCCCATTCGGAGATCGAGCCTTGGCCATCTTGAGCGTTACGCCATCCAGCGCCTCCTCCACGGCCGGACCGTGAAACGCGCGACCCTGAAAGGTCCGCTGCAGTTGCTTCGCAATGCGATGAACTTCGCTCATGCCGCCCTCTCTCGTACCGCCCAGCTTAGGGATCGTGCTTATCGATAAACTCGACGAGCGAGTCGACGTACAACTGCGGCATGTAGCCTGCCATGATCGCCGTCAGGTGCGACTTGCCCGGCAGCACCACCGCGGTGAAGTCGTCCAGTTCGCGCTGCATGCGATGGGTGCGGGCATTGGGGCGATCAAATTCGCCATTGATTGCCAGTACGGGCATCTCGATCGTCGAAAGGTCAATACCGCCGCGCTCGTCGGGCTTCCACGGATACTGGCGCACCGCGGACAGTGCTTTCTCGTCGCGATGCGGCATGCGGCGCAGCTTCGACATCGCTTCGGCTTCCTGCGGATCGGGGCCTCGTGCATCGGCGGGGACCTGGCTCTTGTACTTCTCCTCGACCTCGGGCACACCCGATCCGCCGTACGAGGCGGTGATGAAGCGATCCGGCGACATGGTCAGCAACTGCGGGACGATGAACCCGCCCATCGAGTAGCCGTGGACGTGGGCCTTAACGATGTCGAGATGATCCATCAACTCGAGGACGTCGCGGGCCATTTGGGGACCGTACTTTTCGGGGTCGTGCGGTTTGTCGCTCTTGCCGTGCCCGCGGCAATCGAGCGCCACGACACGGTGGTTCTCGGCCAGGGCCTCGGCAACGCCGTTGAGAAACCAATTGCCTTCCGCCGTGCCGGTGTAGCCGTGCACGAGCACGACGGGCGAGCCTTGGCCGGCCTCGAGATAGTGGATGTTCACGCCATCGCTGGCCGTGAAGGAGCCGTCCTGGACGTCGAGGGCTGTTGCGCCGGCCGCGAGCAATCCGGACCACGCGACAGTGGAAACGAACCCGATAAGCGGCCTGAAGCCGAGCATGAGATGCGCCCTCGCCACGGATTTGCAAAGAGGTGAAGCGCCCTTGAAACACCGTTCGCGATTTTGCCCCCGCGGCGGCGAAAAGGCAAGTTTTTTCCTTTCGTTTGCCGTTGCTGCGGGATGGACGGCAAAACGTTGACCGCCGCGGCAGCCCTAGGCTAAGCTCAAACGGCCGGCCCGAAGACGACTCGCCCCCGTTGGAGTTATGACATGCAGCGTTTCGGTTTGACCTTCCTCCTGGCAGCCCTGCTTGTTTCCTCCGCAGGCGCAGGCAAGTACAACGCGGTGCTCGACATCGGCGACCCGGCACCGGCGTGGAAGGACCTGGAGGGCGTCGACGGCAAGCGCCATTCGCTGTCCGACCTGGCAGAGAAGGAGGTTGTCGTCGTTG
>QQVE01000024.1 GCA_003389325.1 Planctomycetota bacterium | reverse complement strand
TGGGCAACCGCGACTTGAAGGTGTTCGGCTCCGAAAAACTCTGCGCCGACGGACCGCTCGATCTGACGTAGGACGCGCCGGTGCGTCGGCCGCGCGTTGCGAGCGGGGCCGATGCCGATCCGAAACTCTCGGGGCGCCGCATGAAAACGGCTCTCAAGGTTACCCTGATCGTGGTGGCGGCCGTAGTGGCGACCATCGGCCTCTTTGCGATGCGCCTGGTGCTCGCTTTCAAGAGCGAGGAGATGAATTCCGCCGCGCTGCTGATGGCCTCGGTCGGTGCTCACGCTGCCGGCCGGACGGAGGATGCGGAATTCTTTTTGTACGCCTCACAGATGCGAAGCAAGATCGACAGGCAGGTATACCCCAAAGTCGATAGCCGGGGCGTTGCTCCCGCCCCGAAGGACACCGATCCGACGCAGGAACCGCCCGAACTCGCCGTGCACCGGTTCCGCTATAAAGATCCACAGATGCTCGAGAATGTCATTGCGCGTCTCGAAAAGTGGTCGCCGGAGTTCAGCCGAGGGTACAACCCGGGATGGAGATACGAGAACGCGCTGGCCGACAATGCGGCCGCGGGGATCGTGGCCACCGTCCGCACCGAGACTTTGGCACCGCTGCGGCAGCTTCACAAGTTGATGTCGAATCGCGAGTTTGCCAAGTGGTGCCGCCAAGCGGACGAGGCCGCCGCCACGACGAAGCGGATTCGCGACGAGGGCGACAAGCGGGGTCAGCCTCTTAGGGTGCTGCCCGAGTTCCTGACGGAGTACGACGCGGCCGTGGCCAAGGGCCTCGAGGCGAGTGAACACCTGCGCGAGCTGAAGTGGGAACTGCTCCCCGAAACGCGCTGGCACGCGAGATTCGGCTGGAAGGCCGAGGACTACTGCGACGACCAGCAGGTGATCGCTCTGTGCCAGGCCATCGAAGCCGATGACGTCGAGGAAATGGAGCGGCTGATCGCGGCCGGGGCTGACGCGAATGCCACCGGGAAGAAAGGCATGACGCCGCTGCTATGGGCCTTTCCCGACCGCAAGCTGGAACGCTTCCGGTGCCTGCTCGAACAGGGGGCCGACCCGAACGTTTTCTTTGGCAGCAGCTTCGGCGTGCCGCAGCACGCCAGTTTCCAGTCGATGGCGGTGCCAGGTTTCGGCCGCACGGGTTGCCGCCCCGGCCAGTCCGTGACGCACTTGGCCGCACGCTGCGATTTGCCCGAGTACTTTCATCTGGTCATGGCCCACGGCGGCGATCCCAATCTATTGGACCGCAACACAGGCGAGGCGCCGCTGGATTTGGTGATCGACCGTACGCTGCACGACGGCCGCGAGCGCGTGCAGGTGCTGATCGACAAAGGGGCCGACCTGAACCGCTACTGCAAGTACCGACGCAAGTATCCGACCATGGCCGCCGTGCAAGCCGACCGGTTCGACATCGCGCTCGACCTGTTGAAGGCCGGCGCCGACCCCACGCTCTACCAGCCAGACGACATCTACAAACTGATTCACGTGCTCAACCGACAACAAAGAAACGCACAGTACTTCCAAGGCGAGCACGCCGAGCAGAACCGGGCGCTCATCGCGTGGCTGGCGGAGCACGGCGAGACGCTCGAGCAAGCCCAAGAAGATGAGGCGCGATGGAAGGAGAGGTTCGCCAAATCCTCGTCCCGCGGGCGAAGCCGCGTCACCTACGAGATCATCCAGGACCGAAATGCCAAGCAACAACCAAGCGAGTAAGGCGGGCGGTCACGCGTTCTTGCCGGGCGAGTGGGCGAGGCATCTCACGCGGGTAATGCTGGCGGTTGCCGTCTTGTCGATGTTCGCGGCCGACTTGCGTGCCGGCGACGACTTGCACGTGAAGCTCTCGACGATGATCGAGGGGGACGCCGAGTGGGATTGGACGCAGGCTCGCACGGCGTATGTGCCGGGCGACGAGCCGCTGTGGCTGACGACGATGTCGCGCACGGCCAAGACCGGCGCGCACGGCTACCACGACGTGTACCGCACGATCAGCCGCGACCGCGGAGAGAGCTGGTCGGCGCCTGCGCCGATCGCGCCGCTCGAGCGGGCCGGGCAGCCCGACGGCTACGAAATCGCGGCGGGCGACTTGTGGCCGGGGTGGCACCAGGCCACGGGCAAGATCCTCGTCACCGGCAAGACATTCAACTTTGCCGAAGGCACGAAAGAGACCCCCCGGCGCGAGAAGGTCTCGTATGCCGTGATTGACCCGGCCACGCTCGCCAGTGGCCCCTTGCGCACGGTCGCCATGCCGGAGAAGGACCACCAGGGGCGCGACATCGTGGCCCCCAACGCTGGCTGCAATCAGCGCGTCGATCTACCGGACGGCGACATCTTGCTGCCCATCCGCTATCAGAGCAGCGACAAGCGCCGCAACTACACGTCGATCGTGGCCCGCTGCCGATTCGACGGCGAAGAGCTTGTGTATCTCGAGCACGGCTCGGAGCATTCGCTGCCCACGGGGCGTGGGCTGTACGAGCCCTCGGTCACGCGGTTCGCCGACGCCTACTTTCTCACCCTGCGGGCCGACGACGGGGCGTTCGTGGCTCGCGGGTCCGACGGCATCCACTTCGACGAGCACGTGCCGTGGACGTTCGACGACGGCGAGCCCCTGGGCAGCTACAACACGCAGCAGCACTGGTTCACGATCGGCGGCAAGCTGTACCTGCTGTACACGCGGCGCGGCGCCGACAACGACCACATCTTTCGCCATCGCGCCCCGCTGTTCGCCGCCCAGGTCGACCCCGACCGGCTGCACGTGCTGCGGTCCACCGAGCAGATCGTGGTGCCCGAGCACGACGCCACGCTGGGCAACTCCGGCGTCTGCCAACTCAGCCCCGACGAAGCCTGGATCACCGTGGCCGAAGGCCGCGTGACGGTCGGGCCGCGCCAAGGGGAGAACAACAAGGTGATTCTGGCGCGGATCACGGGGCGGTAGTGGCTCGCGTCCACTCCGTCGCTACTGCGGACGAACGTCGATGAAGATCACGATCAGCTCACGCGCGACCGTTTTTCTCGACGACACCGCCGTGGACGACCGGGGGCTACTTCAGCAACTTGACGGATGTGAGTTTCTTGAGGACCGTTGCGGCGACTATATCGACAGCGCGCTGGCGGACCTGGGGATTGTTGGCGGCGAGATCTCGTATCAACTTACTACGACCGGGCTGCGTATCATTACCGACTATTGGGCTCCGCGACGACTGACGGAGGCCGAGCTGTCTGCGTTGATCGACAACACGGTCGGTCAATGGAGCGACGGGATCGGCGAGGGCGGGTTCGACGTTGTCGTGGGCGGCCGGGTGGCACAACTCGTTGCCGATGACGACGACGACGTGGTTGCCGCACAGGTGGAAGATGGAGCCCCTGTGTCGAAGGCGCCAAGTCTTGCGATGGCAGCGCGAGAGGGGCGTTTGGAGGAAGTTGCCCATCTGCTGGAGCAGGGGCTGAACGTGGAACAGGAGCTTCAGGGGTACCGCCCGTTGCACCTTGCGATCCTCTACGGGCACGCTGATGTCGCCATCCTGCTACTTGAGTCCGGAGCTAATGCGAAAGCTGTCGATCGTGATGGACACAGTCCATTGCTACAATGTGTGGCATCGAACGCGCTCGACGATGCGGCGGCCACGACGATCGCAGAGTGTCTCGTCGCGAATGGCGCGGATGCCGGTCCACAGGCTTTGGAAATTGCCCGGCAACGCGGGAAGACTCGGCTGGCGGAGCTGCTTGCGCAGCAGCCGTGAGCTAGGCTCGGGTTAGCCGGATTCCGCATCACAGCCTTGTCTCGTGGTGTTCTCCTGATTCAGATAGAATCTAGCGGCAATCTCCGGTTTCACCCGCCTTCACCTCGGGAAACACTTCCAATGACTGCTTCTTCCCTGCGGGCCACGTTGGCCGCGCTTGTTGTTCTGTTCGCTGCCGCGGCGGTGGCCGAAGATGCCTCGCCGGCCAAACAGCTCGCCGAGCTGTTCCAGCAAAGCTGGGAGTACTCGATGGCCGAGGATCCGCTGTTTGCCACGCACGCGGGCGACCATCGATTCAACGACAAGCTGCCGCGCGAGACGCTGGCCGATGCGAAGCAGCGGATCGAACAGCAGCGCGCGTTTCTCGAGCGGCTCGAGGCGATTCCGCGCGAGGAGCTGTCGCGCGAAGACCAGATCAACTACGACATCTTTCGCCGGCAGAAGCAGGACGCCATCGCCGAGCACGAGTTCCTCTCGCACCTGACGCCGATCACCAACCGCTCGGGCTTTCACGTGTCGTTTCCCGAGTTGGGCGTCGACGTGCCGCTCAACTCGGTCGAGGACTACGACAACTACATTGCACGGCTGGCCGCCTTCGATCAGTACGTCGACGACCACATCGAGCTGATGCGCGAAGGCATCAAGCAGCAGGTGACGCTGCCCAGCGTGGTGCTGGACGATATCGACCAGGTGCTCGAGGCCCAGATCGTCGACGACCCGACGCAAAGCGCCCTGTTCGACCCGCTGGAGGAATTGCCCGAGGATTTTGACGGGGCGACCCACGAGCGTCTAGCGAAGGAGGCGAAAGCGGCGATCGCCGAGCACGTGGTGCCGGGCTACCAGAAGCTGCTCGAGTTTATGACCGACGAGTACCTGCCCAACTGCCGCGAGCAGATTGGCGCAAGCGCCCTGCCGCAGGGTCGGGCCTTTTACCGGCATCGCGTGCGGCATCATACGACGCTCGACGTCGATCCGCAGGTGGTGCACGACACGGGCCTGGCCGAGGTGCGCCGCATCAAGGGCGAGATGCGCGAGGTGATTCGCAGTACCGGCTTCGAAGGCGACTTTGCCGCGTTCGTCGAGTTTCTGCGGACCGATCCGCAGTTCTATGCCGACTCGCCCGAGGAGTTGCTGGAGAAGACGAGCTTCGTGTTGAAAGAGGCCGATGGCGGGCTGCCGGCGTTGTTCGGCAAGCTGCCCCGCACGCCGTACGGCGTGCGTGAGATTCCGGCCTTTATCGCGCCGCGCACGACCACGGCCTATTACCAGCCGCCGGCCGGCGACGGCACTCGGGCGGGCTTCTACTACGTGAACACCTACAACCTGAAGAGCCGCCCGCTGTACGAGATCGAAGCCCTGTCGCTGCACGAGGCCGTGCCGGGCCACCACATTCAAATCGCCTTGCAGCAGGAGCTGGAAGGCCAGCCGACTTTTCGCCGCTTCGCCCACGCCACGGCGTTCGTCGAGGGCTGGGGCCTGTACGCCGAACGGCTCGGCCTGGAGATGGGCTTTTACGACGACCCCTACAGCAACTTCGGCCGGCTAAGCTACGAGATGTGGCGGGCCTGCCGCCTGGTGGTCGACACGGGCATGCACTACCTGGGCTGGACGCGCCGCCAGGCAATCGAGTTCATGGCCGAGAACACGGCGCTGACGTTGCACAACATCACGGCCGAGGTGGACCGCTACATCTCCTGGCCCGGCCAGGCCACCGCCTACAAGATGGGCGAGCTGAAGATTCGTGCCCTGCGCGCCGAAGCCGAAGAAAAGCTCGGCGACCGCTTCGACGTGCGCCAATTCCACGACGTCGTGCTCGGATCCGGCGCCGTGCCACTCGACGTGCTTTCCGAGAACGTGCAGGCCTACATCGCCGAAACCTCGGGCGAACAGCAGCCCTAGCGGAGCCCGCGCTGCCATCCGTCTTGCGGTCGCGTTGCCGCATCGCTCTGTCTACTTGCCGGAGAGCATCGCCACGGCGCGTTGGGCGGCGTAGCGCGGCCAGTAGTGGATTTCGTGACGCAGCAGGGCGCGCCGCACCGGCCAATACTCGTTGAAGGCGGGACTGCCGCCGTGGGTTTGCGGCAAACCTGCCGTGTTCTGGGCAAACGCCCGCACGAACGTGCTCGATTCGGTGGCGGTGACGCGGAAGCCGGTCTCGGCGAGCATCTGGCTCAGCGTGGTCAGCGAGAAGTAGACCATGTGCTCGATCGACAGCCAGGTGCTCAGTCGCTTGGCGGGATGAGGGCAGAGAATGCTGGGCACTTCGACGAAAATCCAACCATCGTCGGCCAGCGCCGCGCGGCATCGGGCCAATGCGGCGCGGGGTTCGTGAAAGTGTTCGAGCACGTGCGAGAGGATCAACAGCTTGGCTTTTCGCCCGCCCAGGTCCAGATCGTCGAGGCCTCCCTGGATCAACTCCAAGCCGAAACGTTCTCGGGCCGCCGCGCACTGAGCGAGCGATGGCTCGACCCCCAGCGCCTGGCAGGCAAACTGATCGCGGACGTAGGCCAGGATTTTGCCGTGACCACAGCCCACCTCGACGATCAAGTCGTCTTTGCCGATCACGTTGCGTGCCAGCGCGGCGATGGCCGCGCCGCGCTGCTGGGAAACATCGTGCCGCGCATCGTCCGCGGACCCGCGGTCTTCCCAATAGCCGCGCTCATAGTAGGCCTGGATGGAAGCCACCGTCGGCCTTGGATTTTGATACACCAATCCGCACTCGCGGCAGACCACGTGTCGCGGACGCTGCCGCCACAATAGCGGCCGGGCAGCGGTGCTGCCGCACAACAGGCACGGAGTCTCCTCCCATTCCCAGAGAACATTCACGATCGGCGAATCCCCGGCACGTAGCGTTTGAGCTCAGTCGCCACCAAGCTAAAGATAGCCGGAATCCTGCTGGCGGCAATGAATGCCCCCAAGCCAATGCCCCGCCACTATCGTGACACCGCGCAAAGTGCTACAGTGAAAGCCCTTCGAGGCTGTAGCTCAGTTGGTAGAGCAACGGACTTTTAATCCGTAGGTCCTGGGTTCGAGCCCCAGCAGCCTCACTGGCAAAAAGGCCCGCATTTCCCGAGCACACAAGGGTTTGCGGGCCTACTTAATGCGCAGGAGGAAAATCGCCGAATGGTCTGTCCTTGTCTGATTTGAGCGGACCGCGCGCACAGGCGCGCGCATCAGCTAATCGGCGAACTTCGGAAGGACCCTGGCAACTGAGTCGATCGTCGGCGTGCTTGGTCCGCCGGAACGGCCGCAAACACCGCGGTCGATTCCTCCGGAGTAACGGTCCGACTCTGGACCGGCTCTGCGTCAGTCGAACAAGATTCTGCATCAACTGACATGGCGTACCTACCAATCGCATCGGCGACGGCCCCAACATCGGAATCGATGGCATCCGCAGGTCGCAGTTGGCTCGTGCCGCCGGACCTTAAGAATCGTGCCGCTGTACCGTTGGACGCTTTCCTTACCACATCATGACGGCGGTTTCGCCGCTGGCGTAGTTGAGGTAGAGTCGAAGGCGGAGCACATAGCGTCGGCCCTGCCGAAGCCGAACGTGAAGCGTAGCGTTCGTGCTGGTTCCGCTGTCGTCGCTGCCGCCGACGTAACGAAGCTGGCCATCCACGTCCTCGAAGAGCACCATCACCGTGTCGGATCGGCCGAACGTTTGGATCGTATAGTCGTCGGTTACCGGCGATTCGATAGTGAAGTTCATTTGCTGGGCCGGCTCCAAAGTCAGCGTCTCGAGTCGCATTGGCACCAGGCGCGGATTTCGAGAATCGTCCAGGGGCGGGTAGAACCGGCGCACTTCTGCGATGTCATGCGCCGACAGCCCCAGTTCCGGACGCAAGCCGCCGCGGTACTCCTCCGGGCTGAGAATCAATCCGGCGGGGAACCCGTAGTGCATAACCGAATTCGGGTCCCACTGGGAGCCTTCCACGCTACCGGCGGGCAACTTCCGCAACACGTTGTGAAAGGTCGACTCACGCGTCCAGTTGTTAGGGGGACCGCCGAAATAGTCGTATACGGCCTCTTCGTCCCACACGATTCCGGCAAACGGGTTTTGATGCTCATGCGGAAAGCCTAACGAGTGGCCAATTTCATGGACCGGCGTATCGACGCCGCGAGGATCACGGGTCAGGTCCCAGCCAAAGTTCATCGTACGTTCGAACTGGCCGGGCACGTCGATCACGTCCCGACCGACGTACGACCAAGATCCGTCGCCCCGTAGGAAACCGATCCGAATCTCCGCCTCGCCAATGTTGGTCACTTCTTCGAAAGAGATGCCGATGCCGACATCTTCCCAGATCTCAAAGGCCCGACGCACCAGGTCGGTTTGGTCGTTCCCGCCGGCGAAGGACCCACTCTCGAAGAAGTAGTACCGCAGCCTGGTGCCGTTGACCCACTTCTTGTCGATCCATTGGATCAGTCGGGCACGATGCGCCGACACGTCCGGTCCAAAGGTGCGTTGTGGAACCTCGGGTAACGCGCAGAAATGTCCAAAGCCGTCGGCCGACATACTGTCGTCGTGAGAGTGACGTCCGTTGCTGACCTGGGTCTCGAGGTACTTCAGGCGAGTTGCAAGGTCGTTGACTTGCGTGGATAGTGATTTGATCTTTTCGGCCATGATCGTTGTCTCCGATTCGAAGGAGTGTGCTGTTGGACCGATTTGTTCGGGCTGACTGATACTTTCGAGCGAGTGTGTGCCTAGGGCTGTGACCTACCGTCCGCGGTGGTGCGGGCGCCCGTCGGTTGCAGTAGACGGACGTCTGCCATGCGCTGGGATAGGCGATCGAGCATTTCATGGCGCCGGTTGGGGTCCGGCTCATTGGCAATCTGCTCGACCGGGTCTCGCTCGGCCATCAATGCGGGCTTGTTCTCTTGCGGTAGCGTGCCGAGGACGCTGCTGCTGGAAAGACCAATAATGGGACCGAGCACAGCGCCCACCGAGAACACAATCAAGCTCCGCGTGCGGGGCGAGAGCTCGTCGTATAGGGCGGCGACCCTGTTGATAATCTCAGGAAGGTTAAGTTCCCTCGGCACGGTCGAAGTAAGGTCGAAGGTGGAGAGGAACCACGTCCGGGCTCCTTCAAAGCTGGCTACGACGACGGGAAAACCGATGAGCACCCACATTTCGGTATCGTCGAAGTTGCGCGAATTCAGAAACAGCAGGATGGCCATGCCCAACAGGACAACTACGAACCGCACGAAGTCCAGGACCGCCTCGCGCCCTCGTCCAAAGACGGCGCCTAGTTCGAAGGCCAAAAGCACAACTCCCAACTCGACGATGGAATAGGCCTCGGTGGCATCGAATTCCGACGCCTGCCAACGAAGCAGTCCGTACATGCCACCGATGACGACAACGAAGCGAACAACTCGCCAAAGAACTCCGTCGTTCTGCAATACAGACCGGCTGCGAGCGGTATCACTGGCAGCTTGCGGCGACGACTCATGGACCGACATTGGGGGCGAGTTCATTGCGAGCACCGGGGCAGGAATAAGGCTGGGGGGTGGGGTGTTTGGTGTCTCGCCTCAGTGTTCCCATTCTCATAGTGGCAAAACGTGCTCATGCACCGTCAGCGAAATGTCCAGCAACGCTAATCCAGCGCTAGTCGTCGTCACGGCGCTGGCGAGAGGTCGTCGCCGTCAAGAGGTGGTCCGGCAGACTCGAAAGACGAACTCGTATGAAAGGGCTGACGTCTGGTCGCTGACTTGTGGCGGCCATCGCACGGCACTAGACTAGCGGAGTCCCCGCTTTGGGTGGGTTTGTCTCTTCGTTCGTGGTGGCATTCCCAGAGATGACCGGCTCCGTCACCAATTGGCTAACGGCCTATCGCCAGGGCGACCGCGATGCGGCCCAGGCACTGTGGATGCGCTACTACGAGCGCCTCGTTCGCATCGCGCGCGCGAAGCTGCCGCAGCACTTTCGGCGAATGAGCGACGAGGAAGATGTCGCGCTGAGTGCGTTCGACAGCTTCTGCGGGGGGCTTGAAGCGGGCCGGTTTCCGAGTCTCCTTGATCGGAGCGACTTGTGGCGCTTGCTGGTTACCATCACCGCGAGAAAAGCCACTCGCGTGTATCGCCACGAGACTTCTCAAAAACGCAATGTCTTTCGACACCGGAGTCTCGATGGGACGGATGCTTCGATCGAAGACATCGTGGGAGACGAACCGACACCTGAATTCTGTGCACTAGCGGCCGAATCGCTCGCTCAGCTGCTCGAAGGTCTCGATGACGGTCGGCTTCGACAAATTGCGATACTCAAGATGGAGGGGTACACCAACCAGGAAATCGCGGAGCGCGCGGAGTGTTCGCTGAGTTCAGTGGAGCGCAAGCTGAAAAGGATTCGGAGCGAATGGTCGCACTTGTCCGACATCGAGGGGAAAGGCGAATGAACGAGCTCCCCTCTGCCGAGCTGACTCTGGAACTGGAGCGCAAGATCGACCAGCTATGCGACGAGTTTGAGGATGCACTCAAGCGAGGTGTCTTGCCCGATCCAGTTGGGTATCTCAATCGGGTGCCGAGCAGTGTTTCTGCTCACCTGATCTGCGAACTCGTTGAACTCTTGCGGGCCTACACGGTGCTGAGTCAACCATTCGTCCACACTGTACCCCCGCAACAAGACTCCAGTCGTGTGGCATCCAACGGTGAGCCGAGGCAAACACGAGAAGACACGCCAGACTCCACGCTCGACGCGTGTGATTTTGGCGACTTTCAGCTGCTCGGCGCCATCGGGCGGGGTGGAATGGGAACCGTCTATCGCGCTCACCAAAGGAGCATGAGTCGCATGGTTGCGCTTAAGCTCCTAGTGCCGGGTGGCAATCGGTGGTCGCGGAGGGCTGCCGTGAACCTGTTGCGCAGGGAAGCGCTGGCGACGGCTCAACTACAGCATCCGAATATCGTCGCCGTGTACGAAGTGGGGGAGCTGGCGGGGCAGCCCTACTATGCGATGCAACTGGTCGACGGCCAGAATCTAGGACAACTGTCCGCCGGTCAGCCTCTCGAATGCCGCCGCGCCGCAACGTACATGCTCGCGGTCGCCCGAGCCGTGCATGAGGTGCACCTTGCTGGCATACTGCACCGGGATCTCAAGCCGAGCAACATACTGATCGACAGTCAGACCGACCGACCGCTGGTTGCCGATTTCGGCCTAGCGAAGGTAATCGATCCTCTTCAAGCCGACTCACTCTCGGGAGATTGCATTGGCTCGCCCCCCTACATGTCGCCTGAGCAGGTGCTCGATTCAAGAAACGTGAGCGAGGCCACAGACGTATACGGCTTAGGAGCCACACTTTACCACCTCATCACGGGACGCGCCCCGTTCGTTGTCGCGACCGTTGCGGAGACCCTGCACCAAGTACTCACGGTCGATCCGCTTGAGCCAACAGAGCTTAATCCATCAATTGATCGCGACCTGAATGCGATTTGCTCAAAGTGCCTCGAGAAAGACAGCGAACGCCGCTACGCCACCGCTCTCGAACTTGCTGACGACTTGCAGCGCTACCTAGAGCATCAGCCGGTTACCGCGCGACCGATCGGCCGGATCGGCAAGACGGCCCGTTGGGCACGTCGGAATCGCCTGGTGGCCGCACTGGGGTCGATAACGCTGGTCAGCCTGATCGTTGGGACGATCGTATCGACGGGCCTGTATCTCAATGCCCGGTCAAAAGCTCGAATTGCGGCGGATGCGGCTGCATTCAGTCAAATCAAGTTGTCGCAGCTATGCCAGTCCCGTGCGGCAACCTCGGAGGCCACGGGAGGATCGATCCCGTGGATGACCCAAGCGCTTCGTTTCGACAGTGGGAATCCGACTCGCGAGATGACCGACCGAGTCCGTCTGGCGGTCCTTCTCGAGCGAACTCCCAGTCTGGAACAGATGTGGTTCCACACAGACGAAGTCGCCAGCATCGACGTTTCGCACGATGGCCGCTATGTGTTGTCCGGAGGTCATGACGGAATCGTTCGTGTCGTAAACTTGCATGACAATGACGTCGTATCATCCATCGATCACGGTGCGCGGATAGTAAACGCCGGGTTCGGACCGGATGGCCGGTTTGTCGTCACCGCCGGCACGGACAAGTCAGTTCGGCTTTGGAGGCTTTCCTCTGGTGGATTGGAGGCCTCGCTGCCACACCAGCAGGTCGTGCTTGGCTTTGCCTTCAGCCACGATGGCGAACTGCTGGCGTGCCTCGACAGTAACCGGAGTATACGGATTTGGCAGCTTTTCGACGGCGAACAGCTCTCCGAGCTGGCGCATGACGTCTCGGTGGAGTCCTTTGGTTTTGGCCCGGATGGGTCGTGGGTCTTCACCGCAGCCGGCAACATCGTGAGTCTATGGGACGTGCACTCCGGCGAATGCCGGTTCCGTCTGCCTCATCACGCGGCGGTCATCGCAGTGCAGGTCTCGCAGGACGGCTCGAACGTCGAGACGCTCGACGCAGCCGGGACCCTTCGAAGGTGGGCATCAACCGAAGGCGAGCCTGTCCAGTCTCGGTCACTGCAGCATCTAGGAAGGATCGAGCGGGGCGCCTTCAGTCCCGATCGGCGCCATGTAGCCACAACCTCGGCGGATGGAATGATCCGGCTATGGCGAGTGCCCTCGGGGAAGCTGCTGCAGGCTTTCGGCAACGCTGGATCCAGCAGCAAGTTGGCGTTCAGCCCGGACTCAAAACGACTGCTGGCGATCGATGCTGATGTGACGGTCCGCGCTTGGGAGGTTGGCAGCGGAGAGCCTCTTGGGGCGCCGATGGTCCATGCGGGCAATGTTTCAGAAGGGAGATTCTCGCTTGACGGGCAGCACCTGGTGACGGCCTCGAAGGACCACGCGGTGAGAATCTGGCGCCTTCCAGACACGCTCGCCGCGAACATTCCACATGGAAAGACGCAGTTGCAAGACTGTGCCCTCTCGGGGAATGGCCGACACCTCGTTCTCGCAGGCCAGGGAAACACAGCACGCGTCATCGATCTCCGCACAGAAGACGTCCACGACCTCCCCGTTTCACAGCAGATAAACGCGGCGGTGTTCGGCGAAACCCCGGCCATGGTTTGGACTGGCAGCCTACAGGGCACGGTGCAACTGTGGAACGTGTCGCCCCCGCGACTCGTTCGCGACTTCGAGCACGGCAGCAAGCTCCAATCTCTGGCCGTCGGTGGCCGCTTATTGGCAACGGCCGGGGAGGAAAAGACGATCGAGCTGCGGGATGCGAAAACCGGGCGAATCCGTTGGTCCCTGCCGACGCCGGGGCCGAGGAAGCGTCGGACGCTCTTTTCGCGGGATGGACGGTACTTCGCCGACGCCTGCGGCCCGACGGTGCGGCTGTGGCGGGTGGATGGCCGGAATCCGCAAGTCGTTTTTTCCCACGAGTTCTCCGGCATCGCGACCGACTTGTGCCTGGATTCGTCAAGTACGCGCTTCGCTGCCGCAAGTGCTGATGGTCAGCTCATCGTCCATGAACTCAAGTCGGGTCAAAATTTCGAAAGCCGACTGGCGGGCATCTCATTCGTAGCATTCAGCCGCACGGGAAAGCGACTGCTGGTGGGCCACTTCAATGGAAGAGCCGAGGTCTTCGACGCCGACTCGGGCAAATTGATGCCGCTCACAGGCTCTCATGCGGGTCGCGTAGTACATGGCGACTTCGATCCCGCCGGGCTGGTTTGTGCCACCGTGGGTTTGGATGGATGGCTCCGCGTCTGGGATGCCACTAGCGGCGAACTCGTTCGTGCCGAGTCGATGGGCACTCCGCTCTTTCGCGTGTTCTTTGCGAAGCGAGGAGGCTGCATCGTGACAGCTTCACAGAACGGGGACGTCGCCTTTTGGAAACACGGTGTTGTCTTGAATCCAATCGGCGAGCTCGAACACCTTAGCGAACTGCTAACCGGCCATCGCGTGAACATGGTGCAGGGACTCGTTCCACTGACGCCTGCCGAACTCAAATCGCGCTGGCAGACCCGCGATGCAACACGATTCGGCGACCTGTCCTCAGCCGTCAACGCGACCGACGATTGACCACCCGAGGAGACGATAATGAACTGGACTCGCTTCAGGCACACAGACAATTCCGAATGCACGGCGTTTGTGGACATCATGCGGCAGATGGATCACAGCTACTGCGGCCTCGACGTCAAAGAGCATCTCGAAAAATGGCTGGACAAAGGCAAACGTGCCGCCTACGCGTGCAAGAATGATGAGAAGGTGGTGGCCGTGATGCTCGGCAAATGGCGCGACCCGCAACATTGCCCAGACCTACAGATGCTCGGCTGGTTTCCAAGCCCGTCCGGTGGGGAAGGCGAGATGGCAGAAAGCGTCATTCGCCAGGGCGATATACTGCTCTACGACCTAGTTCAGGAGTATGCGGCTACCAGCAAGAACCCGCCCAGAATGGTTCGGTGCATCATTCCCAAGAAAATGGACTATCCCCCCATCGCGCGTCTGCATCAAGAGATTTGCAGGAAACTGCGGGAAACAGGCAGGGTCGTAAGAGAATTCGACATGGCGGATTCCTGGGTGTGCTATTTCCGCCGGAAGTAGGTCGGAAGAGCTGTGCACTAACCGCGAACTTCTCTTGGAGAATTGAGTCAATGCCTGGCTACTACACTATTTCGGCGGCACAAGGATTACGGTCCGACGAGAAACCAAAGAAAGGAATCGAGGAGATCATTGTCACCGTGACATCGCACGATGGCTTTGAAGATTACGTTTCCCTTGAGTTTTCCGCCGACCCCGGACCAGGCACATCCGTCTCGGTAGACCCGACCGGCACCACCATCTGGCTGCCAAAAGACGAGTATGTGGAGATCACCGTGACGCTCGATCTTACTGGTACGGCCGACCCGCACACATGTACCTTCTTCGCCGGGAACAATGCCGTCTCCACCGACCTGGAGGTCAGCGAGCCGTCCAGCGAGGATGATGCGCGGGACGAGGCAAAGAAAGAGAGAGCGAGCTAGCGACACGAGAGGGCGGGCGACTTTGGCAAGCGCACATCAATGCTCGCACCTAGTCGCGATCCGACCTGCAGTCTCGCCAGAGCTCGATCCCCAGGCCGCGCAGCTCACGCTTGAGATCGTCGAGTCTCTCCGGCTCCCACAGAGTCGAGCCGTCCTCGATGCTTTCAAGTAGGCACAATAGGCTCGTCACTCGAGAAACGAGCTTGGCCCTTTCGCTAGATGGAAGTTCGCTTGTGGCGTCGGACACGGCGGGTGAATTGGCATTCGGCACAACGCATTCGTACCAGGGCGGGATTGGAACAGGACACGTTGCTTGGACTACGAAACGAGTCGCCCGTAGTTAAATGCCCAGAACCGCCGCCGAACCCGCAGCGAGAGAGGAAGTCGCGACCAAACGTGATACGCGCCTGCGCGGCGATGAGAATGAGAAAGGTGCGGAGCTGATGCGGTGAGGGCATATGGTCCTCTTGGGGGTATCTACCTACCCGTTGCCCGTCGTCGTAGCTCGCGAAATGCCGCGTTGTTCGCGGCCGATCGTGCGTTCGCTCTTTGCTGGATGCGGCGGCGCTTTTCGGGGCCGAGTTTGGCCGTGAGATCCTTGCGGCGGTCGATCTCGAAGCGTCGCACCGTGGACTTGAACTTGTGTTCGTTGCGCTTAAGCGAAGTGTCGAACTCCTCCAATTCGTGCAGCAGGTCACGCACAATCGGGTTACCGCCATTACCGTGTCGGAGAACGCGCGGTACGATCGCGCCGACCGGCTCAACCGTTTAGGGCGGTGGCAGGCGTCGTGCAGCTCAACAGTTGGGCACTATCAGTTCGGGTGGAATCCCGCATCCTTCCTCGATTCTGCGGCGTTCGCCGATGCTCCAAACGGATGACGGATCGAACGAGATTCTGTTGTGCTGAAAGCGATGTTCCATAAGCATTTTCAAGACATGGCTGACGAACCGGTGCCCATCTCGATTCACTTCAGGTACGTCGTCAATATCTGAGTAGTCTGCGCAGTAGACGGGCGCGGCCAGCCAGTAGATCATCAAAGCAGTCCCACGATCGCAAAGAGGATGCTTGACAACCTCTTCAAGCTCGGAGCACCCGCAGTCCCAGTTGAACTGACCTAGTAAAAAGGCCCGCATTTCCCGAGGAAGCTAGGGGTTTGCGGGCTTTGTCTGTACGCTCGCTCGCCGCGATCAAGCGGGGGCGCAAATCAGGGGCGGCGCTGTCGCGTGGGTCAGGTGTGCCGGTGCCAATTCGGTGCGATGGTCTTGCGGGTTCGCGTCGGCCGACGGCCCTCGCGAGCGTTCCGGAAACGGCGGCTGCCATGCCCGCGGGAGAGCGGCGGCAAGCTGGCCGGCGAAGGCTCGCAGCGGCCGGCGGCGTGGTGTTGCCGAGTGCCCTCGTTTCTCAAGGGCCGCTGGAAATTGGTTGACAGCCATCGTCTACCCTGATAGATTTAGCGCACTAAACGATTCGGCACTGTGGAGACTCAGGCATGCCGCCTACCCAGTTAGGAAGAGTTCAACTGCTGATCATGCAGGTCCTGTGGGACAAGGGCCGGGCCACCGCCCGAGAGATTACCGACACGATCAACGCCTCGGAGCCGATTGCGCACAGCACGGTGCAGACGTTGCTGCGGGGCTTGGAACAAAAGGGGGCGATCTCACATCGGGCCGAAGGCCGCACGTTCGTGTTCGTGCCGCTGATCGCCGAGGACAAGTTTCGCACCAGCGTGACACGCGATCTGCTCGACCGCGTGTTTGGCGGCAACGCCGGATCGCTGGTCGCTCATTTGCTCAAGCACGAGAAAGTATCACGAGAGGAAGTCGCTGAGATCCGCAAGCTGATCGATCGCCAAGCCAAAAAATAGGGGACGGCCATGAACGTGGTGCAACTCCAAGTGGTGCTACTCGATGCTGCGTCCGCTGTCTCCGAGTTTGCCGTCAACTGGCTGGTGCAGTCGACGATCCTGCTTTCGGTCGGCCTGGTGACCGGCCGGCTGCTGGCGCGCCGCGGCTCGGCCGTGCAGTCGGCTGTGTACCGAACGACGCTCGTGGCCGTGATCCTTTGCCCCGCCGCCAGCCTGGCGCTGGCGCTGGTCGGCGCGTCGGGCTGGTCGATTGCGCTGCCCCGGACGTGGAGCTACGGGTCCACGGCGAGGGTTGAGGCCGATACGCCTCCGTTCGACGACGCACGGCCGGCGCTCCAGCCGCCTGCCGCTGAAACAGCGCTGGCCGAAACGCCGCCGGTTGCTCCCTTGTCGCAGCCCGAGTTCGCGGCCGCGCCGCCTTTCGCGTCCGAGGACGCCCTCGCGGCCCTGCCGGCGAGTGCCGAGGGCCTGGAACCTTTGCCGGAGGAAGCCGCCCTCGCCCCGGCGGTGGCCGTGCAACCGCCGGTCGAGCCTGCGCCGGTCGAAGCGCAGGGGACTCCGACTGTGACGGTGCACGGCGTCGGAATCGCCGTGGCCGTGGCCGGCGCGCTCTGGCTGCTGCTGTGTGCGGGGTGGCTGGCGCGCCTGGCCATGGCCTGGTGGCGGTTGACCGCTTTGCGGCGCCGCGCCCTGCCGGCTGAAGCGGGAATTCGAGCCATCTGCCGCGAGTTGGCCGAACGCCTGGGCGTTGCAGCGCCCGGAGTGCTGCGCAGTCCGTACTTGCCCAGTCCCTGTTTGGCGGGGCTTCGCCGGCCGGTCGTGTTGTTGCCCGATGCGGAACTGAGCCTTTCGCCGCGCGACGTGCTCATCCACGAGTTGGCCCACCTGGTGCGGCGCGATTGCCATTGGAATCTGTTGCGGCAGTTGGCGCTGGCCGTGTTCTTTTTCCAACCGCTGTTGTGGGTGCTCTCGCGCCGGCTGGAGGCCACGGCCGAGGAAGTGTGCGACGACTACGTCGTACAGTACGGCGGCGATCGCCAGCAATACGCCTCGCGATTGGTCGAAATCGCCGAACTCTCCATCGCCCCGGTGGCCAGCGCCGGCGTGGGGATTGTCTCGCTGCACTCGATGCTGGGCCAGCGCGTGCAGCGGATCCTGGACACGTCGCGATCGCTTTCGACGCGCGTCGGCAGCCTACTGCTGGCCCTGATGCTCGCCGTCGCGTTGGCCGGCACGACCATCGTCGGGCTCGTGGGGATCGGCCCCAGAGAGTCCGTCGCCGAAACACTTGCGGCCGACGATGACGGCGATGGCGCCGACGCCAACCAGCAATCAGACAACAGCCAACAACAAGACAGCGCCGGCGACCCGGTGGAGGCCTCACGTACCGACGGCGATGCAGACGCAGCGCATAGCGCCGTCACCACCACAGACGACCAGAGCGTCACGATCCGCGGCCGCGTGCTCGACGCCGACGGCAATCCGGTGCCTGAGGCCAGCGTGCGCGTGGTCCGCTGGTTCTGGAATCCGGACGTCGCCCATCGGCCGCTCAGCGAAACGCGTAGCGACTCGCAAGGGCGGTTCGAGATCGCCTACAGCAAGTCGCAGTTTGAAGTCGACGTGCGGCGGCCCGAGCAGTGGAAAGAGGTGGCCATCGCCGCGATCAAGCCCGGCCACGGTCCCGACTGGGTATGGCTGAACAGGTTGCCGCTGGACGAACCGCTCGAACTGCGGCTTGCCGGTGACGGCGTTCCGATTGCCGGCCGCGTGCTCGACCTGGAAGGCCGGCCGCTGGCGGGCGTGCACATCAAGCCTGGAACGATCCAGACGCCGCTGGGCGACGACCTCTCCGACTGGATCGAGGCCGTCAAGCAGGGCGAACCGCCGTGGACGGCAGCCAATCGTCTTCGCCGGTCGGGCTTGCCGTGGGAAGGGACCGGCCTGGCCGACGAGTTGACGACCGACGCCGACGGCCGGTTCGTCCTCCGTGGCATCGGTGCCGAACGCACGGTCTCCCTCGAGTTCACGGGGCCGACCGTGGCACGCACGGCGGCAATCGTGGCGACCCGGCGGATGGCACCGACCACGCAGCGCCGAACGAATACGAACGACGGTGACCAGATTCCGGTGTTGGGGGCCGATTTCGAGCTCGCGTTGCCGCCCGCGCGCGTCATCGAGGGTGTGGTGCGCGACGCCGAAACCGGGCAGCCGCTGGCGGGCAAGATCACCGTCCGTGGGCGGGTGCTGGGACCGGACGGCAAACCGGTGGCGGGGGCGACCGTGTACGCCGCCTGGATACTGACCCCGTTTGTCAAGTATCCGTCTACGCATTTCGACTACATGATCGTAGCGCAGGACAAGAGTGACGAAGCAGGAAACTACGAGTTGTCGATGTCGACCGACCACCCCGATCGGTCCCGGGCTACGCTCGGCTGGCAGGTGGCGGCGTTTGCGCCCGGCATGGCTCCGGCGTGGCAGACCGACATGCGGGTGCGTGAGAACGTCAAGGCCGGACAGCCGACGAATCTGACGCTGAGCGGGGCACAAAGTATTCGCGGGCGCGTGGTGGACCTGGAAGGCAATCCGATTTCAGGCGTGGCGGTACGTATCTACAAGCTGCATCGGCCGAAGGGCGCAGACGCTCTGCTCCCCTGGCTCAAGGAAGCCAAAGAGAAAGCGCCGCCGGCCAACGTCCACGACTACTACGAGGCGGACAACAACGCGGGTCCTTCGCCCTACGCCGGTGCCTATCCAGCGGAGTGGGGCGACCGGTTCCTGGTGAACGGCTCGCCCGCGCTTCCGGCCGAAACGGTGACCGACGAGAACGGATGGTTTCAGTTGTCGGGACTGGGGACCGATCAGTTGGCCATTTTGGGACTCGAAAGCCCCGAGATTGCCAAATGCTACGCGCATGTGGTGGTGCGCGACATGGCACCGGTTTTTGCAAAGCCCTCCGAGCCGATGGGTCTCCGCGCCGGCGTTTACTTCGGCCAGGAGTTTCAGTTTGTGGCGGAACCGACCCAACCCATCTCGGGTACCGTCACGGATGCCGACTCGGGGGAACCGTTGGCGGATGTCGAAGTCCGCGCCCAACGATTTGCAGGCAACCGCTTCTCGCAGCAGGACTTCTTGACGACCCGCACCGATAAGGACGGGCACTACACGCTGATCGGCGCGCCGGCGGGCGGCGGCCACGACATCGAGGTCAGCCCCAGTCTGGAAGAGCCCTATTTCCCCACCGCGAAGGAGCTTCCCAAGGCGCCGGGCATCGTCCCCCTCACGCTCGATTTCGCGCTGCACCGTGGGCAATGGATCGTCGGCAAGGTCAGCAACGAACAGACCGGCGAAGGAATCAAGAATGCGGTCGTCGAGTATCTGCCGCTGCGCGACAACGCGTTCGCCAAGGACTATCCCAACTATCGGCCGAGGACTTCCGCCAAGATTCCCAGCGAACGCAACCGTAGCTCCGACGATGGCTCCTTTCGCGTGCTGGCCATTCCCGGCCCCGGCATCCTGGCGGCAATCGCGCCCAACGACGACCGCAAGCTCTACTCCCCCATGACCCGGGAGTTGGTTCCTGAGCACCTGGTACAAGACAACGGATATCTCAAGACGTACCATCCGTGGGTCGTCACGGGTTACCACGCGGTTCGCGAAGTGGAACTGGCGGATTCCGTCGACGACACGAAGGTTGACTTGCAACTGACCAAGGGGCTCTCGAGCACCATCAAGCTGGTCGACGCCGACGGCCGGCCCGTCCAGGGCGTCCAGGTGCTCGGCCGCAACGCGCCGCCCAGTCTGGAGGGCCCGCTCGACGAGTCGACCATCGACGTCATCGGGCTGCGACCGGACGAGACCCGCGAGGTCGTCTTCGTTCACGCCGACCGACGCCTCGGCGCCACGGTGAACGTATCGGCGGGCGATGAAATGACGGTCGAGCTCGAGCCTTGCGCCTTGGCCCGCGGTCGCGTGGTCGACGAGGAAGGCGGGCCGGTCGCCGAGTTGCGGGTTACAGTAACCGTCGAATCGTCCGACACCTGGGCCCGCCCCCTGGTGGGCACCACGACCGACAAAGAGGGCCGGTTCGAGGCCGTGCTGCCGCCCGGGGTCACCTGCCGCATCTGGCACTTCTCGAGGGGCGGCTCGGGTGTCTTCTCTGCCGAGTGCCGCGCGCAATCCGGCCGCGTCTTCGAGCTTGGCGAACTGCCGAAAGACACCAAGCTCACCGTGGAACAAACCGAGAAACGAATCGCCGCGAGCCGCGAAGACGAGCCGAGCGAAGCAGCAACGGCCTCGGAGAAGACGGTGCCAAGCCGCACCACTGCGAGCCCCGCGCCTGAGGGCGAGCCATCGGATGCAGTCGTCGCGGACGAGGCGGACGGGCTGTGGGAATTCGCCGGCCGGGTGGTCGGTCCTGAAGGGAAGCCCGTGGCCGGCGCGAGCTTGGCGATCCTGCATTGGGGTCCGGACCAGTTTACGGTTGCTGCGACGGCGACGACTGCGGCTGACGGCACGTTTACCTTGCGTATCTCAGGCGATGACTCGCAGTGGGACCAGCTCATGGTCACGGCCGAAGGCTTCGGCCTTGCCTGGGAGCGCGCCGCGCCGTTTGAAACGAGTGGCGAATTGCTCAAGGCTTTGGCCTCGCATCGAAACTACAAGCACTACACCGGGCTGGCCAAGGATCGCACGCTCCGGTTGGTTGCCGACACGCCGATCCGCGGCCGCGTCGTCAATCTCGAAGGGCAAGGCGTGCCGGGTGCCGTGGTTCACGTCAGCGCGGTGCACGGCAACCGTGCCGACGGCCTCGACCCGTGGCTCAGCGCGGTGGAAAGCGGCGGGCTGGGCTGGAACGAGGCTTGGAGGCACCTCCCGGATTCTCTCTTCGTGCCGAATCATGCCGCTGGTGGTGCAAATGTATTGCCCCGGGCCGTTACCGATGCGGAAGGGCACTTTCGCCTGAGCGGCCTGGGGAGCGACAGACTGATCGGACTGGTCATTGCCGCGGAGGGCTTCGAAACCCGGCCGGTCTGGACGCGCACGCGCGCCGGAGAAACCTTGCAAATTGCCTTTCGAGCCAGCGATCCAGGCGGGTACCAGGAGACCCTCTATTCGCCCCAATTCGACTACGCCGCGGCGCCTTCGCGTCCCGTCACCGGCGTGGTGCGCGACGCCGAAACGGGCCAGCCGATGGCGGGAATCACGGTCGCGCCCGAGTTGATTGCCGGCCGGCGTGTGCACGGCGTGCGTTCCAACGACTTCATTCAAGCGACCACCGATGCCCAGGGGCGCTATCGCCTGGAGGGATTGCCCATTGGCACCAGCGAAATCGCCGCCGTGCCGCCTCGCAACCAGCCCTACCTGGGCACCGTGCTCGAGGTCACGAGCCAACCGACCCAAGAGACGACGACGCTCGATCTGCAAGTCAAGCGCGGCGTCTGGATTCGCGGTCGCGTCACTGATGGCGACACCGGAGAGCCCGTTCGGGGCTACGTGCAATACTTTGCGTTCGACGACAATCCGAACACCCTAGCGGTACCGGGCCTGATGCGCCTCGTGCTGCACAGTACCTTGGCCGACGCTGACGGTCGCTACCAGATCGTCGGACTGCCGGGACGCGGTCTGCTCACGTTGCTCGAAACGTCTGCCGACGACAGGTATCCACGCGGTGCCGGCGCCGAAGCGATCGACGGCCGGGGCGAGGGAACCCGCAAGAGGTTCCGCACGCTCCCTCATCGGATGTCCGCGGTGAATGCCCACTACCTGGCTGACGTCAACCCCGACACCTCGGCCGAGGCGATCGAACACAACATCGAACTGCACGCGGGCAGCCAGATCGCGGGCACCGTGCTCGACGACAAGGGAAATCCGCTCAGCGGCGCGCAGTGCGCGGGACTGACCAACATTTCCTACTGGAACGACCTCGAGTCCGAACATTTCGTCGTTCGCCACATCGAGCACGGCCAGAAACGCCGCGTGTACTTCTACCACGAGGCGAAGAACCTGGCCGGAAGCGTCGAGGTGAGCGGCGATTCGCGAGCACCGCTGACGGTGCGGCTCCAACCCGCGGGCGTGATTACGGGCCGTGTGTTCCTCGAGACCGGCAATCCGGCCGAGCGCGTCCAACTCGTCCAACTGTCGGGAGGAGGCGACGACAACGCGGAGAACGAGCCACGCGGAATTCTTCCCGGCAGGCGGCAGTTCCTCACCGACGACGAAGGACGTTTCGAACTTACCGGTCTCGCGCCGGGCCTGTCGTACAACGTCAGCGTTGCCCGCGGATCCTCTATTCTCGGCAACGCGTTCGACGCCGTCACCGTCGCCGCCGGCGAGACCAAGGACCTGGGCGACCTGGTCCTCGGCGATAGTACGAGTGAGGAAGAAACGAAGAAGACGACCGCCAAGTCGGCGGAGAAACCGTCGAATGCAACAGCAGGATTCGAGCTCGCCGGCAAGGTCGTCGATGCAACGGGCAAACCCGTATCGGCGGCTCGCGTCTATCTGCTGCAGGACGTGCCCACGGTGTCCGAGCCGATCCTGATGGCACGAACGAAAGCCGACGGAACGTTTGCCTTTCGGGTGGCGAAGAACCAGTTCAGCACCGAGGAATCGAACGAACCCTGGCTGACGGCGAAGTTGGTCGCGATGGCCCAGGGGCGTGGGTTGGCCTGGGCGCTGGCGGCCAGCTTCGAGCCCAGCGGCAACCTGCTTGAACGACTGCCGCCGCACCCCAACCTCTCAGACCGCCGCGATGAAGTCGCCTCGGACAAGACGCTTCATCTGGCAGCGGACGAGGTGCCGATTGAAGGCCGAATCATCGACCTCGAGGGCCGGCCGGTTGCCGGAGCCCGCGTTCGCGTGATCGAAATTCGGCGCCCCGCCGGCGCGAATCTCGACGCATGGCTGGCAGCCGTTCGAGACGAGACCCGGGCTTTCGACGAACCAGCGAAGCTCGTATCCACCGGTTTCAATTTCCGCCGCCAGTTGGAGCCGTTTTTTCCGGACGTGGTGACCGGCGCCGATGGCCGCTTCCGGCTCCGCGGCGTCGGTGGCGAGCGGATCGCGCTGTTGCAAATCGAAGGGGCCGGAATCGAGACGCGGCAGATTTCTGCACGGACGCGAAACGGAGCGACCATCCGTGTCGTCGATCCCCGGTTCCCCGAATACCGGGGCCAAACCTACCACGGCGCCGCGTTTGAAGAGGTGATGGGGCCTTCGCGCCCGGTTCAGGGCGTCGTGCGCGACAAGGACACCGGCCAACCGCTGAGCGGCGCGCGCGTCGAAGCGTATCGCCTGGCGGGCGTGGGCGTGCAGCCCTACCCCAACACGCTCTTCTTTACGCACGCGGATCAGGAAGGCCGCTACGAGCTGCGCGGGCTTCCCGTGGGCGAGAACGAGCTGCTGGCGCAGGGACCGCGTAGTGCGCCCTACCTGGTTTCGGCGCTGGCAGCCAAAATCGATCCCGGCAGTGAAGCCACGACGGTCGATTTTCAGTTGAAGCGGGGCCACTGGATTCGCGGCCGCGTCACCGACGCCCTCAGCGGCGAGCCGTTGCGGGGCACGGTGAAGTACTACGCTTTTTCCGACAATCCCCATCTTGGCGAGGCGCCAGGCTTCTCGGATGCTTTTGCCCTGTGGTTCCCAACCGACGCTGACGGACGCTATGAAATCGCGGGCTTGCCGGGCCGCGGCATCGTGGGCGTGCGCGCCAGCAACTATTCCGACTACCCAATCGGCGTGGGCGCCGATCGGATCGAGGGGCGCCTCGACAATACGGACTCGGTGTTGTTTCGCACGGCCCCCAGTTTCTGCAGCGCGGCCAACTTTCACGCATTGGCGGTTGTGAATCCAGCAGAGGGTGACGAGAGCAGGTCATGCGATTTCGCACTCGTTCCCGGCCGCTCCGTCAGCGGGACCGTGCTCGATCCGCAAGGTGAGCCGCTGGCAGGCGCCCTTTTTGCCGGGGGCGTTGAAAGGCAAGTGTGGCAACCGCTCGCCGGCGCCACCTTCAAGGTTGCGAACCTCCAGCCCGACCGAGCCCGGCGCATTCAGTTCTATCACGCCGAGCGGCGGCTGGCGGGCACTCACGTCGTCGACGGCGAGCAACGGGCACCACTAACGGTCAAGCTCGAGCCTTGGGCCACGATTACGGGACGCATCGTCGACGCGCAGGGCGACGCCGTGGGGGCCGTCCGCGTGTCGAGCCGCGGCGCAGACGATCCCCGCTATGGCATCCTGCCCAAGCGGTACGCCTATCAAACCGACAGCGACGGACGCTTCACGATGGAAGGCCTCGCTCCGGGCATCCCGTATCGCCTGGGTGCCACGAAGGCCAGTCGATTCCTAGGAACGGTCGCGCAGGATCTCACCGTTGCCGCCGGCGAGACCAAGGACCTGGGCGACCTGGTCCTCGGCGATAGTACGAGTGAGGAAGAAACGAAGAAGACGACCGCCAAGTCGGCGGAGAAACCGGCCGCACCATCGACCACCGTGGCCGGACGCGTCACGCTCGGCGACGGGCGACCGGCGGCCGGGGCGCATGTGGCCGTGAAGGCCACGCTCATTAAGGCGAGGCGAGGCGGCCATCTGCCAGCTCGGGGGGACGTGCTGGCCGAGGGCACGACCGACGCCGACGGCAACTATCGGCTCGACATTGGCGACGCGAGTTCCAAGACGCACCGTAACGCGAGCCTGATTGCCCGACAGGACGGGCACGCGATTGCGTGGCGGCAGATCGATCTCGACGCCGAGCACACCGACGCCTCGCTCGAGTTGCCGCCCGAGGAGCGGATTCGCGGCAAGCTGGTCGACATCGAAGGGCAGCCGGCCGGCAAGGTGCGTTTGGGCGCATGGAGCGTCATGCGCCGCGCGACCAACGGTCGAGCGAGCCCGGACGGAGTCGGCTTCCGCGGCACGCCCGACGGCAGCGGCAACCCGGCTGCCTGGCTGCCGGTGGTCACTTCCGACAACGAGGGACATTTCACCGTTCACGGCGTGCCCGCCGACTACGGCGTCTTCCTGAAGGTCGACGGCAGCGACCGCTTCGCTCCGCAGGACGTGGCGCTCAATACCGGATTGCCCGAGCAGCGCGGCGAGCGCGACGCGACGTACCGACCGTTGGTGAAGAACGTCGCCAGCGGCGAGGAGGCGGTACTGGCGCTGGCTCCGGCGCAGCTTTTCGAGGGGCAGATTACCTATGCCGACACCGGCCAGCCGGCCAGCGGCGCGCGGCTGAACATTTGGGCCAGCCAGCAGGAACAGTTCGGGTCGATGTCTTCGGTAGCCGGCCAGGCCGACGAAACGGGGCACTACCGCATCAGCCCCGAGCCGGGTGTGCGGTTTGGGCTTGTCGTCTACCCGCCGGCTGGGGTCGCGTACCTGCCGCGAAGGACACCGCGTGACCAGGCAATCCGTTGGAAAGCCGGCGACCGCGTGAAGCGAGTCGACGTTGAGCTTACTCGCGGCGTGCTGGTCCGCGGGCGCATCGTAGAAGAGACCAGCGGCCAGCCCGTCGCCGGCGCTTCGATCCAATACGAGCCCGAAAGTTCCAACAACCCAAACGAAACCGACGAGATTCTCACCGGCTGGCAAGGCATTCAGCTTTCGGATGACGAGGGGCGTTTTGAGATCGCCGTCTTGCCCGGACCGGGGCGCATTCTCGTGCACGGACCGGAAAGCAGGTACGTCCTGCGGGAGACTTCCGAACGCGAGGTGTCGCGCGGCAAGCCGGGCGGCCGGCGGAGGTATGCCCACGCCATCGAGCGCATCGAGCCCGCCGCCGGCGACGAGCCGCTCGAACTGTCGATTGCGATCCGCGAAGGCGCGACACTCACAGGCACGGTCGTCGACACATCGGGATCTCCGGTCGACGAGGTGCTCGTCATCAGCCGCTTGCACATCGCCCCTACCTCGTACTCGTGGAGCGGACACACAACGCCAACGCTGGGCGGGAACTTCGAGCTGACGGGTCTCGACCCTGCGGCCGAGTATCCGATCTACTTCCTCGACGCCAAGCGCAAGCTCGGTGCCACGCGCGTCGTGCGGGCCGACATGCAGGATCCGACGGTCGTGCTCGAGCCTTGCGGCGAGGTTTCGGCCCGGTTTGTCGATTCCGCGGGCCAGCCCGTCGAAGGGTTCGAACCGGGCCCGTACATGATCGTCACGCCGGGCGTCCACGAGTTCAGCGACGAGACCGGACAGGGAGCACTAGCGGCCGATGCGGACTTCGTCGCGAACATCGACCGGGTCAACTACCAGCAGCCGATCCAGACCGACGCCGACGGGCGGGTCACGTATCCCGCGCTGATTCCCGGCGCCACCTATCGACTCTCGACGTACAAGGACGGCAAGCCGGTCATGTTCAAGGAGTTCACCGTGTCCTCGGGCGAGAAGCTCGATCTGGGAGAGTTCACCTTCGACCTCGACCCTTAAGGCGCGACGGCCATGCCGTCGATTCCCCTGATGAACGCAAGAGCATCCGCGGTCGACACGAGCACCCACTGGGCTCCCTACGAACCTGGCGAGCAGGCGCCTTGGAATCTTGCTCGGGTCGTGCACCTGCATCGCCGGGCCGCGTTTGCCGCGCCGTGGGGCCGCTTGCAACTCGACTTGAAAGCAGGGCCAGGGCAGGCCGTCGATCGACTGCTGCGCGGCGAGGATGAAAACGCCTCGTCGGGTTTCGACGCGATGGCGAGCACGATCGGCGATGCGGCGGCCGCCTCGGGCAGTGCCGCGCGGCTGAAGGCCTGGTGGCTATACCGCATGCTGCTCTCGCCCGATCCGCTGGGCGAGCGGCTGACGTTGATGTGGCACAACCACTTCGCCACCAGCAACCGCAAGGTCGAGGACCTGGTGCGGATGCGGCAGCAGAACGAACGGTTCCGCACGCACGCCCGGGCCCCCTTTGGCGAGCTGCTCGGCGCGGTCGTGAAGCATCCGGCGATGCTCGTCTGGCTCGACGCCGATTCGAACCGCCGCGGCCACCCGAACGAGAACCTGGCCCGCGAGACGATGGAGCTGTTCACCCTGGGCGTCGGCAACTACACCGAACACGACGTGCAGGAGGCCGCCCGGGCGTTGACCGGATGGACCATCAAGGGCAACCGGTTCGACGTGATCGAGGCGCGGCACGACGACGGCGAAAAGATCGTGCTCGGCCAGCGAGGAAAACTGACCGGCGACGACTTCCTGCAATTGCTGCTGGAACAGCCGGCCACCTCCCAGCGGCTTGCCTGGCGGATCTGTAGCCAGTTCATGGGCGAAGAAGTGGTCAACGAAGAGGCGCTTGCCTAGCCGGCCGACGGGTTGCGCGCGCGCGACCTCGATATCGGCTGGGCCGTCGAGACCGTGCTTCGCTCGCAACTGTTTTTCTGCGAGGCAAACCTGCGGACGCGCGTGCAGGGGCCGGTGGAATACCTTGTGGGTGCGCTGCGGGCGCTTGAGCTTACGGATCCGCCCCCCAGCACGCTGCTGTTGGCCGAGTGGTCGGCGCGGATGGGGCAGGACTTGTTCTACCCGCCCAACGTCGGCGGCTGGAACGAGGGACGCAGTTGGCTCTCGTCGCGAGCGATCGTGGCGCGAGCCAATTTCGCCGATGCGTTGGTGCAGGGGCGGCTCTGGCACCCGACCCGCGAGACGCAGATCTCACAACTGCCCATTCGGCACGGCCAGGCGGCCGAGTGGGAGCCCAACGTCTCCTGGTTCGCCGCGTTGCTGTGGGGAGACGATGCCCCGGAGTGCTTGCCTGCCGTGGTCGAAGCGGCACGGGCGGCCGACGACGAGTCGCCGCTGGCTACGGCCGTGTCGCTGCTGTTGGCTCATCCCGAACACCCATTGGCCTAGGAGGACAAACGCATGCTCTCTCGACGAAGGTTCTTGCAGGCCAGCTCGCTGGTTTCGCTGTCGCCGCTGCTGCCGAGCATCTTGAGCAACACGGCACGCGCGGCCGGGGCCGATGCCGACGCGAAGGTGCTGGTCGTGATCCAGCTCGACGGCGGCAACGACGGCCTCAACACCGTGGTGCCCTATGCCGACGATGCCTACGGCCGAGCGCGCGACAAGCTGCGGCTCGAAACGGCCGAGCTGCACAAGCTCGACGATCACATGGCCCTGCACCGTGCCATGAAGGCCGCCAAGGAGTTGTACGACGAGGGGCGGCTCTGCATCGTGCAAGGGGTCGGCTATCCCAACCCCGACCGTTCGCACTTTCGCAGCATGAAGATCTGGCAAACGGCCAGCTTTGACGACGCTGCCCACGACGCCTACGGCTGGCTCGGCAAGGCGCTCGACTGGCGCACGCAGCACGCCGGCGGGCGTCGCGCGGCCGATGCGATTTACGTGGGCGAAGATCAAACGCCGGTCGCCCTGTGGGGCCGCCGATCGTCGGCCACGGCGCTCGCGCAGGCCGACGACTTGCACCTGACGCTCGACCCGGTCGCCGGAGCCGAGCGTGCGGCCGCGGACGACACGCTCGCTCAATTCGTATCGCGCGAGGTCCTCTCCGCTTATGCCGCGGCCGACGAGTTCGCCGAGCAGCAGCGCACGCGCGGGCGGGCCTCCGCGAAAAGCGAGTATCCCGACACCCAACTCGGAAATCACCTGAAGCTGGTTTCCGAATTGCTCAAGAGCGGCAGCGAGGGCCGCGTGTTCTACACCTCGCAAAGCGGCTACGACACGCATTCGGTGCAAGCGTACACGCACTACCGCCTGCTGCGCGACTTCTCCGCCGCGACCAAGGCCTTTCTCGACGACATGAAAGCCGCCGGGCTCGACGACCGCGTCGTGCTGATGGCCTTCAGCGAATTCGGCCGCCGCGTGGCGGAAAACGATTCGCAGGGAACCGATCACGGCACCGCGGGGCCCGTGTTCCTGGCCGGCGCCCCCGTCGCTGGCGGGCTGGTCGGATCGGCCCCGGACCTGACGCAGTTGGAAGACGGCGATCTCAAGATGCAGATCGACTTTCGCCAGGTCTACGCCGCGCTGCTCGACGACTGGCTGGAAATTGATAGCCGCGCCGTCCTGGGCCAGTCGTTCGAGAAGCCCCGCGTGTTGTCAAAAAGTCTTTCGTGAAGTGAAGGGCCGCAAGTCGGGTCGGCAATGGCGGGTGCGGAATCTTTGTTGGATCCAGGAGCTTGATGCGCCAACCGGCGAGCAGAAGGCGGATCACGGAACGGTCACGGGCCAAATTGCCGGACTCCTGTCGAACGCTACTCCCGCTCCCGCTTGCGATTCGTGGAACGGACAAGCACAGCCAGCAAGGATCACGGTCCAGTAGCCGAGAACGCTGCCCGAATTGCTTGGTCTGCTTCTCTCGACCAACGGTATAGCTGAACGGTATCAAGTTCATCCGTGGCGAATAGACCAACGATTGTCTGGTTGGCAGGCTTGCACACGATGCAACAGACGTTTCCTTGATTCCACACCCGAGGGAGCACTTGCCCTTCAAGCGATCGGTCGACTGACTCGATGGTTTCCCTGTTGGCGAACAGTGTTGAAATCAAATCCGTATTGCCCATGGCTTCCTGCTCGCCAATGAACCGCACTTCACCGGATTGCAGGTCAGCAACTACCGCAAGCGCTACGTTTAGAGATTCAAGCACTTTGTAGAATGCATCAGGGATCATTGGTCATCCAACAATCGTTCGGGACCGAAATCAATTCAAAGACCGGGCGCTACCTCAGTCATTCGTTGTGCCTTTCTGCCAGTGTGTCCGAATCTCTATATTACGCAACGCATTTTCTATAATGGGTGCATGAAGAGGGACAGCGATCAACGCCGATGGGTCAAGATTACAGTGATCGTTGTTGCCGTTGTGGTCGCCATCGAGGCGCCGTTCGTGCTGCTGGCATTCTTGTCCGTCATCCCGTATTGGGCCGGGTGGATCAGTGGACCCGACGGGGTTACCACAGTAATTCGATACTGGGACGGGACGACCGTCATGGAACACCGCCCGGATGTGCCCGCTTGGGGCATCGCCATGATCTGCGTTGCCGTCGCGGGCAACATGCTGATTTGGTCGGCAGTCGGATACGGGACCTGGCGCTGGTGGCGGCGGCGTAGTCAATGACTTCCGCCTTGGGGGCCGGCTATAATGCGGGGCATGCGCACCATGACGCCCAAACGTCGATGGTTTCGGTTTTCGTTGCGGACGCTGTTGTTCGCGGTCGCGGTCGTGGCGTGTCTGGTTGCGTTTCCGGTCTCGTGGCATTTCCAGCGCGAGCAGTGGAAGCGCTGGGTCACCGACCACGGCGGACGTTGGGATACGTTCGCCGCGCCCGACGGGCCGAGTCGCTGCATGCCTCAGAAATACTATGACATCAGCCAGTCCAAGTTAGCCCGCTATCCGTCGCGCTTGCGGTTGATCGGGCAAGAGCCCGTGATGACGATTCGGGTCGGTCATCGTGCCACCCTCGACGAGCTCAACCGGCTCCAAAGCGTGTTTCCCGAAAGTCTCGTGCTCTGCGGCCGGGGCGAGTTCCTGCAAGACGGTGCCATGGTTAGCTTGCGCGCGAGCGGCGGGTGAGTGGCCTCGCCAGCGGAGCTGCGACGACTGTGATTCTCCGAAGGCCGGATTCGCGGTAGAATATACGACATGCAGGGACACTGATTTCAGGAGCTAGCCATGTCCGAGGACCTTGACCGGCGACTAGAAGAGATTCGGGAGTTGCGTGCAATTCAGCGGCCGGCGTTTGATCCCACGCGAGCCGACCCGGAGTGTGCCGCGCAAGTGACGATCCCGCTGGCAGTGGAAACCGTTTCTTCACAAGGGCTTAAACAAATCCTCTCGGAAGTATCGCTGTACTGGATATTGGCCCAAGTGGCGGCGGGTGTCGTCGGAGAGACTCAATTGCCCGACCCAGGCGCGCTAGCGATCTCGGTACGACAATTAGGCGAAGAAGCGTCTGCACAGTTGCTTGATGTCGGTCCCCCACAAGATGCAGCGAGTTCGCCTTCTGGCTTGGGACGCGTTTGCGCCGTGGACTTGCCCGATGACCTGTACACGTGCGTTCCCCCGTGGCACGGCGAGCCCGAGACTGTGGACAGTGTTGCGATCATTGCGACAACCACAACTACTCCGCCTCCGTCGTCTTCAACTTCCGGGGCGTACGAAGACAATTCGATTTGGGGTTCGACGACTACAACAACCACGACGACACCCGACCCCAGTGACGGCTTTCGAGAATCCCCCTATCTCGCCTAACGCTACCACGAGACTCTTTCGGTCCGTCGCGGCAGACAGGCTGCGGGACCACGGGCCAAGTTGTATCCAGCCAAGCTGTATCCAGCCAAGCAAGCCGCGCCAGAGACGCTTGCGATCTAGTCTAGGCTAGTCTGGGGCGCCACCAAGCTGCCATCAGACATATCGTGCGGCTTCGTGCGCCTCGATTGTAGAGAGGAGCGGACTCTGAATGGGAGGTCCTTAGGTCCGAGGGGGGCGGCTTCGCTTTGTTGCGACTTGCTCGCGAGTCAGCTTCGCCACCCCAGCCGTTCGTCCTACGTCCGCTCGCAATCGCGCGGCTCGTAGGTGAGGGGGAACTCCAGGGTGAATCGGGTGCCGTGGCCGGGGGCGGATTGCATCGAGATGCCGGCGTCGAGCAGGTTGCACAGCTCTTTGACGATGGTCAGGCCGATGCCTTCGCCCTCGTAGGCCGCCGGCCGCTCGGCGTGCAGCGCGGGCCGCGCGCTGTCTTGGTCGTCGAGCTCCTGGGCGACTTCCGAACCGAGCGTGTCCTGGATGCCGGGGCCGGTGTCTTCGACTTCGAGCTGCCAGTGGTCGTCGGTCCTCGACCAGCGCAAGCGCACCTCGCCCTCGTGGGTGTACTTGATCGCGTTGACCAGCAGATTCTGGGCGATGCGGCGCACCTTCGCCCCGTCGGTCTCGACGATCAGGTGGCGATCGCCCTCGGCCACCAGGGCAAGCCCTTGCTCGCGGGCCAGCGGCTGGAGCTCCTGCCCCAGCTCGGTCAGAAGCTGTCCGATGTTCAGCTCGCTGACTTCGCGCCGTTCGGCGCCGGACTCGATGCGCGAGAGATCGAGCAGCGAGGTGAGCATCTCCAGCACCGCCTGCACGCCGCGATCCAGCACGTCGAGCACCTCGGAGAACGTTTCGGGCTGGGCGGAAAGGTCGCGCAGGTAGCTCGAGGCGCCGGTGACCGACGACAGCCCGCCGCGGATGTCGTGGGCGATTTGACGCAGCAGGTTTCCGCGGGCTTGGGTGACCTCGACAAACCGCTGTTTGGTGATTTCCAGATCGGCCGCGATCGACGAGGCCTCGGCGCGGCGAAGGTCGTCGAAGCGCTCGACGCTGTGGCTGACCGCTTCGGTCAAGTAGTCGGCCAGGCACCGCAGGGCCGCCGACCGGTCTTCGGCCTGGGACGGGTCGCCGTCGCGAAAGAACGCGTCGATTCGCTCGGTCAGCACGCGGTTGAAGTGCCCCCAATCGCGGATCAACTCCAGCAGGTCGAATCCCTGCTTCCAGCGATGTTGGCCGTGCTCGGCCACTTCTTTTTCGAGCGCGGCCTCGGCCCTGTCGGCGCCGGCGACCAGCATCTTGCAGAGCGCTTCGAGCGCCGCGGGCATGTTGTTGCGAAACTCGTCGCGGGTCAGCCGGCCGACCACGTCGAGATGGTGGTCCCTGCCGCACAGCTCAAACCAACAATCGACGATCGCCGTCTTGTCTGCGAGCAGGTATTCGCTGAGAGCGGCCAGTGAACCCATCGGCGAGGCCCCGCTTTCGGGGGCGCAGCTTGATTGAGACGCGTGCGGATTGCTTCGGGTGGGTCGGCAATCCGAGTATATCAGGAACGCATGGTACGCCAATAATAGCAACGGATTTCGAACAGGCCGCCTCCGATTGGCCTGCTCGCCGGCGCGATCCTTCAACGCGAAGCAGTCGCTTGAGGCCGTGCGATTCGGACCCGATGGCAATCTGTATGTCAACAGCCAAGGAACCGATCAAGTGCTGCGCTACAACGGCGCGACGGGTGCTTTCATCGACGTTTTCGCCTCCGGCGGGGGACTGGACCGACCCATCGACCTTACGTTCGGGCCCGATGGCAACCTGTACGTCGGCAATCCGGGAGTCATTCCAAGTGGGAATGTTCTACGCTACGACGGCGACACCGGCGCATTTATCGATGTTTTTGCAACCGTACCCGGGTTTGGTCCAGGCGGGCTACTGTTCGTCCCGGAGCCGGCGTCGGCGCTCCTCGCTCTTTCGGGCGTCCTTGTACTTCTCGTCGCGAGCCGGTGGCGGCCGTGTCATCAGGCCCTGCGTGGCGGCCGGCTTGTTCGCGCGCCTTGATCCAGGCTACCCGCTGGACTGCCCGATCCAACGAAACGAGTCGTTGCGCGGAGCGTACGCGCCTACCCGCTCAGCCGCTCGAGTTCGGCGCGCAGCGTGGCTTCGTCGACGACGCCGACGTGCTGGGCGGCGATGCGGCCGTTCTTGAAGATCATCAGGGCGGGGATCGAAGAGATGTTGTAGTGGCCCGAGAGCTCGGGGTTCTTGTCGACGTTGACCTTGCAGACCTTGTAGTCGCGGGCCAGCGATTCGAGTGCCGGCGTCATCATGCGGCACGGCCCGCACCAGGGCGCCCAAAAGTCGACCAGCACCGGCTCGGCCGCTTGCAGCACTTCCTGCTTCCAGTTGAAACGTTGCAGCAACATGATCGGCTCCCCAACCTCGCCCGCCCGTTTCCCAATCGGCCAAGGAATTATAGGGTCCGTGGCCGCTCAGGAGGAGCGCACCGGCCGCCGCGCCGCGGGGTGTCGGGTTCGCGGGCGTCGTGCTAGACCCGGCGGCGGCGCCGGTGTGCGAAGCCCAGGACCGCCAGTCCCGCGGCCGCCAGCAGAAAGCTGCTCGGCTCGGGCACATCGACGGTGATCGTCTGAATGCGAGCCCCGTTTTGCGGTTCGGTGGGCGAATAGGGCGCGCCGAGGTCTCCGATGTGGGAGTAGGTCAGGCGAAAAGTCTGTCCGGCCGAGAAAGGAATCGCCAGGTTCATGGCCGTGTCGTCAAACTGGAACGTCTCCAACAAGTAGAACACGTCGCCGGTGACCACGCCCTGGTTGACGGCGTTGTCGACCGCTCCGGCCACGGTCGTGTTGGCGGCCGAGTCGAAGAAGTTGATCCGCACGCCGGCCGATTCCAGCAGAAAGAACTCCAGGGCCTCGTCCTTCACGCCGTCGAAGTCGATGCCGCGGAGGATGCCCGGCTCGTCGAACGAGAACTCGACGTATTCGGCCACGCCGCCGATGATCTCGATGCTCAGATTGCTGCCGCCCGGACCGACGCCCAGTTCCGGGTTCCCGTTCGACTCGTAGAGGTACGAGCCGGCCGGGCCGCCGGCGGCGAGATTGAGCGTGAAGTCGCCCGACGTGAGCGAAGCGGCGGGCTGGTTCGAGATGCCATTGTTGCTGAAGGCGAACGTCGTGTCGCCTCGCGAGGGCGACGCGAGAACGCTTAGCGCGAGAATTGTGCCCCCCAGGGCTCCTTTCCACATGAGCGACTCCTTGCGGTCGATGGCGGTTGGTGGCGTGGACACTTTTGGCGCAGCGCCGGATTCACGGCGAGGCGCGCAAGGCGGCAGCGTAGCGGTCCGAAGTTAGCGCGGGGTTAAGAATCGGTGTGAAATTGAAGCGGCGCGCCGTGTCAGCGGCGGCCTGCCCTTCGCTCGGCATGAGCGAGTCACGATCCGCGGACCGTGAAATGATCGCTAGCCGTTTCGATCTCGATCGCGCCGCCGCTAGCGTAGGGATCGAACAACACCAACAGCGGCGGCAGCGGAATCTCGGTCAGGTGGTTGGCCAGCAGGAACCGAATGATCCGCAGGCGGTTCTCCTCGGTATCGGGAAAAGCAATGCGATAGGGCACGCTCTCCTGCTCGAAAGGCACGCCGAGATCGGCAAGGGCCGCCTGGACGTCTTCGGCCGTGTAGTACGGAATGTCGCGGCCGATCAAGCCGAAGCCGGTGGCCCAGATTTGAATCAGCACGTTGTCGCGGCCCGCGATCGCCGCGCGCAACACGCCTTGGGCCGACAGCGCGGCGGTCAGTCGCCGCAACGTGCCGAGCAACTCGGGCACGTAGTAGAAGACATGGTTGGACAGCACGACGTCGTACTCGTCCAGCGGCTCCTCGGGCAATCCGGCCGCGGCGGGGATGGGCTCAGTGGTGAAGCGCGCGAGTTGCACGACGGCCTCCCGCCGCCGGGCGTCGACCGGTTCGATCAGGCTGAGCCGCAGTTGCTGCGGAGGCCAATCCAGCAGTTCCAGCAGTCGGGTCGTGAAGTTGCCCTCGCTGCAGCCGAAGTCGAGCCAGCGCACGGCGCCCGCGGCCGGCAAGACGGGGGCCAGGCACCGGCAATGCGCCTGGGCATCGTGCAGCGCCTCGGTCGCGTGGTTCATGAAGAACACGTAGTCGTCGGCGATCGGGCCGAAGTCTTTGGCGGGGTCCTTGTTCATTTGCGCGACCTGCGAAGTCGTTTGTGGGTCTGCGAAGCCGGCAGTATACGCGAGTGCGACACGTGCCGCGGCGCGGCTTTCTGAAAACTTGCGAGCGGAGAACCGCGGTGCTAGTCTGCAACGAAACCCAACCGAGGGAGAACGCCTTGCCAACGAACTGCCTTTCCATGACCAGCGGACGATTTCTTGGGTTCGCCTTCGCGGCCGCACTGATATCGTTCTGCGGCACAAAAGCCGTGGCGCAAGCACCCGCGGCCGACGAGCGGCCGAATATCCTCTATATCTATACCGACGACCAATCGCGGCGGGCGGTGAGTTGCTACGAGCAGGCGCAACCGTGGGTGCGCACGCCGAACATCGACCGCCTGGCCCGCGACGGCACGCGGTTTCGCTCAGCCTATATCGGCACCTGGTGCATGCCCTCGCGGGCGAGCCAATTGACCGGGCACTTGCAGTTCGCCATCGAGTCGATGCGGATGGAGGGCTCGTATCCGGGATCGACGTACGATCCGAAGCTTTGCCCCTTCTGGCCGCGCACGCTGCGCGAGCACGGGTACGTCACCGCGCAGATCGGCAAGTGGCACACGGGGCGCGACACGGGCTACGGCCGGGATTGGGATTTGCAGGCCGTGTGGAACCGGCCGAACTTGAAAGGCGATGACGTGAATGCCTACTACTTCGATCAGAAGATGGAGGTGAACGGCGCGCCGGCCCGGCAACTCGACGGCTACTCGACGGATAACTATACCGACTTCGCGGTCGATTTCATTCGCAACCGGCGGATCGGCCAGAACGGGGCCGATCGCACGCGGCCGTGGTTCCTGTGGCTATGCTATGCGGGCGTGCACGGACCGTATACGCCGGCGCCGCGGCACTTGGAAGAATACCCGGGGTCGCGGGCCGAAGTGCCGGTCGACATCTTTCCGCCGCGGCCGAACAAGCCGCCGCACTTGCGCGCGCGAACGCGTTGGAAGCGCGATGAGGATGGGTCGCCCGTCGGCTTCCAGAAGGCCGTGCGCAAGTACCACCAGGCCGTGTGCTCGCTCGACGAAGGCGTGGGGCGACTGCTCGAGGCGTTGCGCGAGACGGGGCAGCTCGATAATACGCTGATCGTGTTCACGTCCGACCAGGGCTTTGCGTGGGGACAGCACGGGCTACGCGAGAAATGGGCGCCCTACGACGCGGCGTTGTGCGCGCCGTTGATCTTTCACCTGCCGGGCCGCGTGGCCTCGGGCGCCGTGTGCGACGTGCCGGTCGGCGGCGTGGACATCGTGCCCACGTTGCTGGCGATGGCGGGCGTTGAGGAGCCCTGGACGATGCACGGCCACGACCTTTCGCCACTGTTGTCCGACGCCGGCGCCGACTGGGCCCATCCCGTGTTGCTGCCGCAGACGCACGACTTCTACGGCTCGGACTTGAACCCCTTGCCCCCGGAAGACCGTCGCTGGCGGCGCGAGCTGCCCTGGTATGTGTTGCTGCGACGGGGCAGTTACAAATACGTCCGCTATCTGGTCGACGGCGAGGGAGACGAGCTTTACGATCTGGCGGCCGATCCGGATGAGCTTAGCAACCTGGCGAGCGATCCTGCCCATCAGCAGACGGTGGCCGACATGCGAGAAGCGATGAACAACGAGCTGCAGCGCACGGGGCCGGAGTTCCTGCAGGCCACGGGTTGGTAAACGTCGGCCGCTTTCACTAGGACGCACACGATGCACAGCATTCCCAACAAAGACAACTTTTCCGACGCCTACGCCGACAAGGCCCCGTGGGACATTCCGCGAGCGCAGCCGGCGTTCGTCGAGGCGGCCGATCGCGTGGCCGGGCAGGTGCTCGACTCGGGCTGCGGCACCGGCGAGAACGCGCTGTTTTTCGCCGAACGCGGGCACGCCGTCACGGCCATCGATTTCTTGGAAGAGCCGATTGTGCGGGCCCGGCCAAAAGCCGACGAGCGCGGGCTGAAGGTCGACTTTCGCGTGCACGACGCACTGGCGCTCGAGGCGCTGGGCGAAACGTTCGACACGGCGATCGACTGCGGGTTGTTTCACGTCTTTGCCGACGAGGATCGCTGGCGGTACGTGGCCGGGTTGACGCAAGTGGTGCGGCCGGGCGGGATGCTGCTGCTGGAGTGCTTCAGCGACCAGGAGCCCGGTGAGGCCGGGCCGCGACGCATTTCCCAGGCCGACCTGCGCGAGGCGTTTGCCGCGGGCTGGACTATCGAGTCGATCACGCCAACCCAGTTTCAGGTCATTCCGGAATATGCCGACACGTTCACGCCCGGCGGGCCGAAGGCGTGGTTCGTGGTTGCCAGGCGAACGTAGGGCCGGCCCCGAGGCGATGCACGCGCCTATTGGACGACGTCGAGCGACTGGATGCGGCCGTTGGTGCGCAGGTCTTTCGAGTGCTCGATCGCGGGCTGCACGCGCAGGTTGGGATAGCCTACGACTTCGACGCGGGGCGGCGTCGAGTAGCCGGCGCCGGCGTCGGTGAGGTCGAAGCCCACGACCTGGCCGTTCTTGACGATGGCCGTGGCCCGCGCCGGGCGGTGGGTCCACTTCTCGCCGGACTGCGGCCGATAGCGGTAGTAGTTGGACACCTCGTCCAGCCGATCGTTGGTGATGCCGTGGGGAGCCAAAGTGCTCATCAACACCTGCTTGTTGGCTCGGGCTTCGGCGCCGGTCGGTCCGCGGCCCCGAGCCGGGCGCACGCCGCTGAAGGCATCGCGAAAGACTTGCGGCTCGACGCCCAAAGCCGCCGCGATCAGCACGACGGGCCGTCCGCCGTCGCGCGGGTCGGTGTCGTGCCCGCCGCGGAACACGACCGTGCCCGCGGGAAGCTGCGACAGGTCGGCCTGCGGCTCGGGCGAGCGTGGCGCTCGATCGCGCGGCGGGGGACCGCCGTCGCGGCGTCGCTCGCCGGGACGCGGCGGGCGGGGCAACTCGTCGTGCGTCACGATGCCATCTCCATTGCGGTCGCGCTGTCGAAGGATTGCGGCGGCGCCGTCGATCTCTGCGGGGGAAAGCTGACCGTCGCCGTCGGCATCGAACAGCTCCAGAAACGGGTCGCGCGGCGGGCGATCGCCCCAACCCGGCATTTGTGCGCCTGCCAGCAACGCCACCGAACCGCCCAAGACAACGACGACCAGCAAAGCTTTCATCGATTTTGCTCCGCCCGGAAACCCCATGGATCTGTGTATGCCGCGCCGCTTCGGGCGGCGGCTGGGGACGATTATGCACTCGCAACCTGAAGCGAAGATGAAGCCGGGTGAAATTCGCGGAGCCTAGCCGATGAGTTGGCTCTCGACTTGCTCTTCGACGACGGTGGTTCGTGTGCGTTTCACGCAAATCCACTCACCGGGCGGGCCCATGCGGATGTCGAACAGGATGGCCGAGGCGCGCAGCGAGAGGGCGGCGGCCACGGCGATGATCTCGGCGGGGAGCTCGGCGGCGCCCAGGTAGATCAGGGTGGCATAGCCGAGCGAGCCGGCCAGGGCGGCCGTGGCGTAGATCTGTCCGCAAAGCACCATCGGGCGATTGCCGGTGAGCACGTCGCGGATCACGCCGCCGCCGGTGGCGGTGACCATGCCCATGAACACCGCGATGACAAACGGCGAGCCGAACTCCAAGGCGATGTGGCAGCCGACGATGGCGAAGGCGGCCAGTCCCACGGCGTCGGCCCAGACCATCACGCGGTGCTTGGAGATGTCGGTGCGGATAAACAAGAAGGTGGCCAGCGCCGCCGCGATGCAGAGAATCAGCTCGCTGGGATTCTCGGTCCACCACACGGTGCGCCCCAACAGCAGGTCGCGCGTCGTGCCACCGCCGATGCCGGTGATCGTGCCGATCAGCACAAAGCCGATGATGTCCATGCGGCTACGGCCGGCCGTCAGCGCCCCGCTGATCGAGAACACGACGTCGCCGCCGTACATCAAGGCCAGAATGCTGGCCGTCAGCGGTACGTTGGGATCGACCATCAAGTGGACTCAGCACGCGCCACGGGATCAACAACCACGGACGCGGCGAAATCCGCGTCCTAGGAAGTCTAGCCCACGCACGGGAGCGGCCGCGGGAACGGCTCTATGCCGCCCGGGCGGGCCCGTCGGAGTCGCTGGTGACGAGCGAACCGTCGCGCAGGGTGAGCTTGCGCTTTGCCCGGCTGGCGGCGGTGGCGTCGTGAGTGACCATCACGATGGTGCGGCCCTCGGCGTGCAGCTCGTCGAGAAAGTCGAGCACGCAGGCGCGGCTGTCGGGATCGAGATTGCCCGTCGGCTCGTCGGCCAGAATGATCGGCGGGCCGTTGGCCAACGTGCGGGCCAGGGCCACCCGCTGCTGCTGGCCGATGCTCAACTCGCTCGGCTTGTGACCCAGGCGATCGCCCAGCCCGACGCGCTCGAGCAGGCCGAGAGCGTGCCGGTGTTGGTCGTCTTTGTGGACGCCGGCCAGGCACAGCGGCACCTGCACGTTTTCGATGGCGGTGAGGTAGGGCACGAGGTTGAACGTCTGAAACACGAAGCCGATCTTGTCGCGTCGCAGCGATGCCCGCGCGGTGACCGAGCCTGCGTAGATCGAAGTGCCGTCGATCCAGATCTGGCCTTCGTCCGGCGAAAGCATGCCGCCGAGCATCGAGAGCAGGGTGGTCTTGCCGCTGCCGCTGGGACCCACGACCGCGACGTAGTCTCCGGTCGAGATCTCGAGCGAGGTGGGCCGGAACGCGACGACCTGCTCGCCGCGGCGACGATAGATTTTGCTGGCATCTTCGAGGCGAATCATCGGTGCTAGATCTCCTTGAAGCAGATGCAGGGATCGAGTTTCGCAGCGTGCCGCGCCGGCCAGTAGGCGGCCAGCAGGGTCACGACTACGGCAATGGCGAACGTCAGCGCCGTCACGCCTAGCAGCGGCTGCACGGAAACCCCGGCCCAGGTCGGCCCGAGCAGCATCGCGATGGCCACGCCCAGCACGCTGCCGCCGAGTCCGCCGGCGATGCCGAGCCATAGCGCCTTGAGCAGGAACAGGCGAGACACGACCCGCGGCGCGGCGCCCAGCGCCATCAGCGTGCCGATCTCGCGGCGGCGCTCGCGCACGTTGGATGCGATCGTGCTGAGCACCGTGGCCCCGCCGACCAGCACCAACACGACCAGCACGAACACCGACGCTCCGGCCATCAGGCGATTGACGCCGACCTGCGTTTCCAGCACTTGCGAGATGGTGACGACCTTGCCGTCGGGCACCAGTTCGCCCAGTTGCGGCACGAGCCCGCCTGCGGCATCCTCGCAGCAGCCCATCACCTCGATCGCGCTGACCACCGGACCGCTGCCGGCCAGGTCCTGCACGCGGTGCAGATGCGCGAACACGCGGCTATCGTCCACCGTGCCGGTGGGCGGCAGCACGGCCAGCACGGTGAACTCGCCTCCCAGCAGCGTGAGCGAATCGCCCGGGTGCAGGTGCAGCGTTTCCGCTGCGTCGGCCCCCAGCACGGCGTCTTGCTGGGTCAGGTTTTCGATCGTACGCTGCGTGGCCAGCGCTTCGGGCGTCAGTGCCTCGGGGCCGGGGGCCACTTTGGCCTTGGTGCAGCCGACATGCTGCTGCTTGAACAGGCTGGCCGTCTGCCAGGCGGCCTTCGCCTCGAACTCGCTCTGCGGCAGGATGCCGGTCAGCGTCAGCCGCCGGCCGTCGACTTCCGCGGGCACCGAAAGCTTAGGCGATAGCTTCTCCACGCCGGTGAGCGCCGCCAGCATGATCCGGTCGACGTGCTCCTCGGGCAGCGTGAGCCCGTTGTCGTCGGCCGCGTAGTAGTTTTGCAGCGAGGCGCCCCCAGGCAGGATCAGGATGTTCGCGCCCAGATCACTGAGCTGCCGGCCGACCTCGCGCTCGGAGAACACGGTGACGTGCCGGATCGCCACCAGCGCCGTCACGCTCAGCAGGATAGCCAGCACGCCGGTGATCATGGCCGTGGGGCGCTGCCACAGCTCCTTCCAGACAATCGTTCGCAGGTGCATCGCTAGTTCCTCGTCGAGCGCGTCGGCTGGCTGGCCTGGTGGCCCTTGTGGTTGTGTTTGCAGTTGGGGTCGTCGCAGCACTTGCCGGCGGCGCTCAGGGCGGCGGCCATTTCGTCCTTGGTGGCGTTCTCGCCGAACTTGCCGACCAGCACCGCCGGCGGCGCGAGAAACGCCGTGGTCGTGCCGCGCAGCGTGCGGCTGTCGATCTTGAGCTGGTCGAGGAAGTCGGCCTCGGTGGGGTCATCGGCGACGAGCGAGAGCACTTCGGTGCGCTTGGCAAAATGCGGGTCCGCGCGGAAGTCGCGCACGCCCTGCGGCACGTCGGCGCCGGGAGAGGTCTTCACGCAGACCATCACCAGCCGGCCCTGCTGCATCGATTTCATGCACTTTTCCATGGTCGGCGTCACGAAGGCGCCGGCGATTTGCTGCTGCGAGACCTTGCTGGCGAACAGCCCCGTGACGGCGCCGTTGGGCGCCACGGCGACGACTAGCGGCATCGGGGCCCGGGCCACGCCGTAGCGTTGCAGGAGTGGCTGTTCGGCCGGGCTGTTGGCGTTGACGTAGACGGCCGTGGCGGCGCGGCCGGCGAGTCCGCTTTTGAGCGTTTGCGCCATGGCCTGCGTCGGCCCGTTGTTGGTGCGGTAGAAGAGGAGAAAGGTGTACTTGTTTTCGGCGCTGGCACGGGCCAGCGTCTGCTGGGCGTCGCTGCCCGCCGAGCTTTGGCCGAAGGCCGATGGGGCGGCCGCCAGCAAGGCCGCGACAAAGAGCATGCAGCGTTTCATGGTGATTCCTTTCGAGCGAGTTGTCTTGGTGCGATGGGCTCGTCAACGTGGCGACCGCGTCGGTGGCCACGACGCCCGACTGGGCTGAATCGCGCGGACGGGGACTGGGGCCACGCGTGCGCGAACCTTCCCTAGGGGGTCAGGCCTGGCCGACGTGCATCAGGCGACGAGCAAGCTCCGATGCCCTATCTAGATGTGGGTCGAGACACGCCCCCCAAGCGGCAAAGACGGGAACCGCCGCAGGGCGCGCTGCGATGGATGCTGGCATGCATCCACCTGCAAAGTTTCCAGGTACGTCCCTATCGTCATCGGCGGCAGCACCGTTGCGACTTGTGCCAATTCGCCGCTGGGACGCGGCATCGAAGAGCGCGTGCCGCGACGACCCGATCGGCACGTAACGTGTTGCCCGGCAATGGACTCTTGAAGCGACTTGTCTCGCGTCCGGAGGAATCGATACGTGGGATCGGGCTAGCGTCGCTAGCCGGGTGGCGGGCACTACGGGTTTGATGATTGGTCGGCGCTTACCGCGTCGGCGCTCGCGGCCGGCTGCGTGGCGGCTCTCCAGTGGTGAACCCATTCGGCATCGGGGTCGGCTTTCAGGAGCAGCTCGAAAAGTTCCTGCTCGGCTGCCGGGGTGACCGAGATGGGCTTGAGCGGGGCCGGCTCGATCGCGAGCACGTCGATGGCCTCCTCCCGAAAGCCTGCCAACTCGCGATTGTCGGCGTTGTATAGGGCCGTCCATCGGTCGGCGGCGTGGAACCATTTTTCGGCCACATCCGCCTGGCCGAGCTTGGCGTGGGACATGGCCAGCAAGTAGCAATCGTAGGCCGGCGCCACCCATTCCGAATCGACGTCGCGCGCCAGTTTGAGCGTTGCGGCGGCAGATTCGTACTCGCCGGCTCGATACAATGCGGCGCCCAAGGTGTTCAGGTAGGTCGCATTCGTGGGCTCGATTTCGCAGGCGCGCTCGGCAGCCTGCACGGCTGCCGCGGCGGCGCCGAGACTGGGGGCTTCGGACACCACAAGACGCCAGGCGAGGTTGTTGAGGTCCAGCGCGCTCTTCGCATCGGCAAGCTTCGCCAGGACGTCATCGCACTGGGCCGACGCCCGTTGCTGCTGCTCTTTGTTCCCAGCATCGCTGATCTGGCCTACCACACCGACCAGCCTGGCGAGCAATCGAGAGTCCGTAGGCTTGAGGCGCAGGCACGCTTCGGCCGCATCGAGGGCTTCGGACAACCGGTTCTGCTCGTGCCGTATCTCGACAATGTTCAGATAAGACCAAGGAGTATCGGGGTTGATCTCGAGTCCGCGCTCGAACTCCCGGGCAGCCTCGTCAAGTCGGCCGTGTTCCCGGAGCGCCAAACCGTACCAGTGGTGGGCCGGCTCGGAGTCGGGCGCCGCTTCCGCATTCGCGCGAGCTACCTCGAGTTTCTTGTCGCGGTCGCCGATCTTGTCGAGCACCTCCGCCACGCGAATGTGGAACTCATAGTTCTTGGGATCGATACGGACCGCACTTTGGGCCGCGTCGAGCGCCTCGAGCAGCCTGCCTTCCTCGAGGCGTATGCCTGCCAAGTGGTGGTGTGACCACGGTGCATCGGGTTTGAACTCGAGCCCGCGGGCGAATTCCTTGGCGGCCTCGTCGAGGCGTCCGTGATCCTTGAGCGCCAGGCCGTAGTAGTGATGCGCCAGCTCGGAGTCGGGGGAGAGGATCGCGTTCTCTCGCGTGATGGCGAGCGTTGTCTCTGCATCATCGAGGGCCCGCAATGCGTCCCGTAGGAGTTGATGTTTGTGCCAGTCGTTAGGGGCGCGCCTCGCGGCGAGCTGTGCCTCCTGCACGGCCGCGGCAGACTCGCCACGATCGAGCAGAATCCGAGCGATGGCCGCTCGCGAGCTGGCGGATTCTTGGCGATAGAGTGCGACGTTGGGGTACTGCTGGACTAGCGACTCGGTTAGTTCGACCAGGCGGCGCATGAGCTTTTCGGCTTGGTCTGTGTCGGCTGCAGGGACGAAGTCGAGACAGTGGCGGAGGCTTTTTCCCAACTGCTCGCGATACTGCGGTGAGTCAGGAGACTCGGCGACCAGCTCTTCACGCAGCGCCAGTCCGGCGCGGCACTCGGCTTCGGCCTCATCAGCGCGGCCTAGCTGCTTGAGGTGCGCTCCCAGATAGTCGTGCACCCGGGCCAGGTCGGCTCGGAACTGGCGGTTTTCGGGGAACTCGCTCACCAGGGGCAACAGAATTTCCTTCGCCTGCTGCCAAGCCTTGATACCCTCAGAAGGTTGCCCGCCGGTGGCCAGCATGTCGCCCATCAGGTAGAGGTTCGCCGCCAGGTCGCTGCGGAACGAGGCATCCGCAGGAAACTCCTCGGCCAGCGCTTGCCAGGTGGCGTTGAGTCGCATCAACGTACGAAGTGCCGATTCCGGGTCGGCCGGCAGATCCACTCCCTGCTGTGAGCGGCGATGGCCCAACCAGAAACCGCCGAGTCGGCGGCGCTCGTCGCGGGCCTCGGGGAACTCCTTGCGAAGCCGGTCGATGACCTCCAGGGCTTTGTCGACCGCGGCGATGGCGTCGGTGTTTTGGTCGACCAGGTGATAGACCACCGCCACGCGCAGATGCGTGGTCGCCAGGTCGGCCAGCACCGCGGGATCGTCGGTGCGCTCGACGGCCGATGTCTCGTAGAATCGCAGAGCGCTTTCCAGCAAATCCTTGCGCAACGGCTGCAAGCCGGGAACGTTGAGCAGCTTGTTCTCGCTGACGATGGTGAAATATTCGTCCACCGTTTGGCGAGCTTTCTGGAAGTTGGCTTCGGCCACGGCACGTTGGTCTTCGGCCTTGACCCGTGCCGCTTCGGCCTTGGTTCTTTCGGCTTCGGCCAGTTGCCGCTGCTCGGCTTCGGCCGCGCGGGCCAGGTCGGCCTCGGTGCGGGCCTTGGTCTCGGCGATCAGGCGGTCCTGCGCCAGGCTTTCGGCCCGCGTGGCGCGGACCGCCTGCCAGGTGCTGACCAGCGTGCCCAGCACAAGCGAAGCGGCCACGACCGCCGCCGTCAGCAGGGCCACGCGGTTGCGCCGCGAGAACTTGCGAAAGCGATAGACCGCCGAAGGCGGGCAGGCTTCTACCGGCTGATCTTCGAGAAAGCGTTGGATGTCGCGGGCCAGGCCGTTGGCCGTCTCGTAGCGGCGCGTGCGGTCCTTTTCCAGCGTCTTCATCACGACCCAGTCCAACTCGCCGCGAAGCATTCGGCTCAGCCGATCGGGGTCCGCCTTGCGGTGGGCCGCCATCGAGGTGCGGGTCTTGCCCAGCGTGCTGATCCGCGTGCTGGGGCGGGGCGGCTCCTCCTCGCGGATGATCCGGCGTATCTCGTCGTAGGCCGCTTCGCGCAAACGGACACGGTCAAAGGGCGTCGTTCCCGTCAGCAGCTCGTACAGCAGCACGCCCAGCGAATACACGTCGCTACGCGTATCCACGTCCAAGCCGGACATCTCGGCCTGCTCCGGGCTCATGTAGAGCGGCGTGCCGACCATCTGGGCGAAGTTCGTGAACAGGGTCTTTTCGGTAAGCTGCTGGTTGATTGCCTTGGCCACGCCGAAGTCGATCACCTTAGGCACGGCCTCGTCGTGCAGCGTCACCAGCACGTTGCTCGGTTTCAGGTCGCGATGCACCACGCCCTTCTGGTGCGCGTGCTGCACGGCCTGGCACACCGAGACGAACAACTCCAGCCGCTCGGTGACGCTGAGGTTGTTCTGATCGCAATAGTCGGTCAGCGCGATGCCGCGAACCAACTCCATGACGAAGTAAGGTCCGCCCGAGGGGGTGGTGCCGGCGTCGAGCACCTTGGCGATGTTCGGATGGTCCATCATCGCCAGAGCCTGCCGTTCGGCCTCGAAGCGGGCGATGACCTGCCGGGTGTCCATGCCCGGCTTGATGATCTTCAGCGCGACCCGGCGGCGGACGGGCGACTGCTGATCGGCCATGTAGACGATGCCCATGCCGCCTTCGCCGATCTCTTCCAGCAGCTTGTAGGGGCCGATCGTTTCGCCGGCCGCCGCGCGGGGCTGATGGGTCGTCTTGGCGCCCGACGGCGAGGCGTCGCGTCCGGCCAGAAAATTGCCGGCCTCGACGTGGGCCTGCAGCAGGCCTTCGATCTGGGCCCGCAGCCCGGCGTCCTGGCCGCAGGCCTGGTCGATAAACGCCTGGCGCTCTTGCTCCGTTTGGAATTCAAGTGCGTCGGCAAAGATCGAAACGATGTGCGAGTTGGATGGATTCATCGGCCGAGCGTCCAAGGGCTGTCAGGGACCCACTGTTCTCAATGCTCCCTTGAGGACCAGAACGTGCCATCGTCGAAACACGAAATCTCGAAACTCTTAGTTTTCGGCCTGCAGGCTCCGGTAGAGCCACGCCCGGGCGAAAGCCCAGTGGCGGTTGGCCGTGCGCAGCGAAATCCCCAGGGCCCGAGCGGCGTCCTCGGTGGTAAGGCCTGCGAAGAACCGCAGTTTCACCAACTCGGCGGCCTGGGGGTGTTCGCGCGCCAACTGCGTGAGGGCCTCGTCGAGCGCCAGCAGATCGTCGTCCGAGGCGTTGTCGGCCACGTCCAGCTCGTCGAGGCTGACCCGCTGCCACCCGCCGCCGCGCTTGAGTCGATTTCGGTTGCGGGCGCGGTCGATCAGGATGCGCCGCATCGCTTCGGCCGCCGCGGCGAAGAAGTGCCCCCGGCTGTCCCACGGCTCCGCGCTCCCGACGTCGACCAGCCGCAGGTAGGCCTCGTGCACCAGCGCCGTGGCCTGCAACGTCTGATCGGGCCGCTCGTGCGCCAGTCGCGCGGCCGCCAGCTTGCGCAGCTCGTCGTAGACCAGCGGCAACAACGCCTCGGGCGCCTGGCGATCGCCACGGTGGATGGCAAGCAAGATGCGCGTGACGTCGCTCACGAGTCACCTCGGCAGAATATTGGGGGCGCGCTTGAGGTTGGATGCGCACGCCCCTAGTGTGGCCCGTCGCAACGGCAATGTCCACAATCGTCGCGTCGATTGAGCGAGCGCGACGACGCGCGGTTGCGATCAGGCAGGAGGGGAGCGGCGACCTAGCGGTCGGCGATGGGGCCTTCGTAGGGGAAGCGGCGGATGGCGATGATGCACTGTTCGAGCGCCGCTTCGAGGCTGCTGCCCCAGCCGCACGGGGTGAAGGGGGCCGTGTTCTGGTTGGTTTGCTTGTCCGTCTCGGCGTAGAAATGCATGCCGCGCTGCTGGGGCGTGGCGTGCTCGCGAATCGTGATCAGGAATTCGATGTCGCCCTCGGCCTGCCGCCTGGTGATGGCGAAGTGGTGCAGGCGGACGAGTTGTTCCGTCGGTTCGGCCCCGGAAAGTTTCCAGCTCATCGTGCGGCTCTCGGCCAGCGGGATCAATTCGTTGGTTCGTTGAAGCTTGCCAGGGCTTCTTCCTCGGAGCCGTACGTTTCGAACAGCGTGTCGAGCCGCGTGGTGCGCATGACGTCGCGCACAAAAGGCGTTGGACCGGCCAGCTTCAACGCTCCGCCGCTCTTCTTCACGGTGGTCAGGCAGGCCACGAGTTCGCCCAGCCCGTAGCTGTCGATGTAGCTGAGCTCGGCGACGCTCAGCAGGATGTGGCGGCGGCCCTGGGCGACGGCCGCGTCGAGTTGCTCTTTCAGGCCGCTGGAAGCCAGCCCCATCGTCAACTGGCCGCTCAGCTTGAGCACGGTGACGTCGTCGGCTTGACGCTCCTTGATGTCCAGCGACCGGTAGTCCATGTTTCCCCCGAGGCTTCGTTATGCACGCATGCTCCGCCGACCATGATGGGGGCAAACTGCCGGCATTGCAAGTGGCCGCAGCCCGGGCAAGCGCTCGAGCCGGCACTAGCGAGGCGCGGCGCGAGTCGCTTTGCAAGGCGCCGTCGTGAACCAGTCGTACAGGCACTCGAAGGTCGTGACGGCCGATGCGACGATCCGCTCGCGGTTGTCCGGCGAGGCGTGGGCTTCGAGCGTCTGCTTGAACGCGAGCCACCGCGCGGGCACGTCGGCGCCATAGGCGCGGAAAAAGCGATAGCCCGCGCCGTCGGCGAGGCCGAGTTCGTGCTCCAGGTGCCGGGCGATGATTTGCCCGCCGAGCGTGGCGCCCTCGAACACGTACATCGAGCCCAGCGCCTCGCTCAGGCTCTCGATGCGCGGCAACGACGAACAGCGCGGCAGGGCCGCCAGCTCCGCTTCGCTGCGGCCGAAATGCTCAAGGTCGGCCCGCAGCCAGGCCGTCTTTCGGAGGCGATCGGCCAGCGACGGATGATCGGCGACCGCGGGCATGACGCGGGCTTCCCACGGTTCGATCAAGGCGAAGAACCGCTCGAGCGCGGCCACGTGGGCAGCGATCGAAGGCGGAAGACCCACTAGAGCCTCGACGCGCTGGTGCACCTCGCTCGTGGCGTGCTTCAGCCGCTCGCCGATTGGAGCACACCGGTTGTCTGGTATGGAGGAACGGTGCATTAGATTCGTCCCGCGAGGCTGGCCGCAAGCGTCAGCAGCTCGCCGCGGTCCACCGGTTTGGAAAGGTGCGATTGATAGCCGGCCAGCAGCGAACGCTGTCGATCTTCGGCTCGAACGTACGCGGTCAAGGCGATGGCGGGCGTCTTGGCCGAGCCCGATTCGGATTCGATCTTGCGCCACGAACGGAGAAACGCGTAGCCGTCCTGGCCCGGCATGCCGATGTCGGAGACGATGACGTCGTAGGGCGCGGCGCGGAGCAACTCGAGTGCTTCGTCGGCGCTGGCCGCGGTTTCGACCTGGCAGTCGCACTCGTCGAAGATCCGCCGGATCAACTCGCGCGCGTCGGCCTCGTCGTCGACCACCAGCACGCGGAGGCCCGCCAACTTGAGCCCTTCGACTTCCGTGGCCGTGGGCGCGACTGCGTCATGTTCGTCGTCGGCAGAGCGCCTGACGACCCGCAATGGCAGGCAGACGACGAAGGTGGCCCCGCGTCCCTCGCCGGCGCTTTCGACGTGGACGGTGCCGCCGTGGAGTTCGACCAGGTGCCGGACGATCGACAGCCCCAAGCCGAGCCCGCCGTGCCAGCGATTGGTCTTGGAGTCGGCTTGCCGGAAGCGATCGAAGACATAGGGCAGGTCTTGGGGCCGGATCCCCTGTCCCGAATCGGCCACGCTCAACTCGACGTGCGATTGCACGCGCTGGAGCACGACCTGGATCTTGCCTCCCTTGGGCGTGAACTTGACGGCATTGGCGAGCAGATTCCAGACGACCTGCTGCAGCCGGCCGGGATCGCCGGTGGTCTCGACGTCGGACAGCGGGTCGAGCATCGTTTCGATGCGGATATTCTTGGCCGTGGCGGCAAGCGTGACCGTCTCGATGGCGTCTTCGACGATAGTCGGCAGACGCGTACGCTTGAGATCGAGACGCAGTTTGCCGGTGATGATGCCGCCCACGTCCAACAAATCGCTGACGATCTGGGCCTGGGAGCGGGCATTGCGCTCGATCGCGCCCAATCCGTCGGTCAATTCCTCGTCGAGTCCCTCGCGGCGCGAGAGCAATTGGGCCCAGCCCAGTATGGCGTTGAGCGGCGTGCGCAGCTCGTGCGACACGGTCGCCACGAACTCGTCCTTGACGCGGTTGATCCGTTCGGCCTGCATGCGGGCGGCCCGTTCGCTATCGAGGATTTTCTCGCGCTCTTCGCTGGCCAGCCGCAGATTGGAGTGCGCAGCGGCCAATTGTTCGCTGCGCCGCAGCAGCAGCCGCACCATGCCGTCGCGCAGGGTCGTGGCGGCCTCGATCTCCAGATCGCCCCACGGCAGGCTGCGCCCGCGCACGGTTTCCTTCCACAGCGAGAACGAGCCGCGCGGGCTGAGCCGGGCGAAGCCGTCGCCCTTGGCGACGCTCTTGCTGGGGTCGCCCGCCCAATCGACGGTCCGGGCTTGTTCGGTTCGAAACCACAGCACGCGGTGCGGGCGCTCGGCGCTGACGGAAATGGCCAGCAAGCCGGCGGCCACGCCTCCCAGCAACCCCGAACCGAACTGGCCCTGCAACTGGTCGGTGGCAAACACGCTGTCTTGCGTGTGTTCCGAGAGCCAGTCGACCAATTCTCGAATCTGTTGCTCGCTGGGCGTCTGGCCGATCCGCCTCACATCGTTGCCGACGACGACCGCCCCGCCGTCGGCGTGGATCATTTGCAGGATGTCGGGCCGCGATTCGACCAGCGCCTTGGGCGCGTCTTCGGCGGCTTCGATGTTTTGTAGAATTCTCTCGCGCACTTCGGCAGCGGCAATCCGGGCAGAACGATGCTCGCGCTCTTCGGCCACGGGCAGGTGCAGCGACATGAACTGCCCGAGCAACTCGCAGGCGGTTCTCACGTCGTACGGCACCAGCCGGCGACCGGAATAGTGATGGCAGGCGATCAGCCCCCACAGGCGTCCGTCGCGCACCAGCGAGATCGACATCGAGGCCCGCACGCCCATGTTGCGCAGGTACTCGATGTGAATCGGCGAGACGCTGCGGAGCACCGAGAAACTCAGGTCCAAGGGGGGCGCGTCGGCCGTCTGGGCAACCAGGCGCGAAGGCGCGTAGTCGCGATCGGGAATGAATCGCAGCCAGTTCTCGGTATAGAGCTCGCGCGCCTGCCGCGGAATGTCGGAGGCCGGATAGTGCAGCCCCAAGAAGGGCTCCAGTTGATACTCGCGTTCTTCGGCGATCACCTGGCCGTTCCACTCCTCGTCGAAGCGATAGACCATCACCCGGTCGAACCCGCTGATTCGCCGGACGTGCAACGCGCAGATGCCGGCGATCTCGCGAACCGATTTGGCCGACTGCAGGCGGCTGATCGCGCGCTGCACAAGTCGATAAAGATCCGACGTCGAGGGCCCCTCCACGCGCCGCGAGCGCTCGAACTCCGCGTACAGCGTGTTGCCGTTGCGGTGGGCGATCGCGTCGAACGTCTCGGTCGGTCCGGCCAATCCGACGGTGAACAGGTAGTGCGGCTTGGCGTCGGCGACCGAGCGCAGGATGGCAATTTGTGAGTCGGCAAAACTATCGCGGCGAAAGATCGACGCGACCGGCTGCCCCAGCAGCGCCTGCGGCGTTTCGCCGCAAAAGTTCCGGCAGTTATCGCTGATGTGCGTGATGCACTCGCTGGCAGCATCGCAGCCCACGAACAGCCCGTGCGGCTGAATTGCGCCGGGAACGTGAATCGGTTCGTCTTCGCAATTCGAGAGATCGACTTGCGGCGGGTTCGTGTCAGGCTCGGTCATGGGGGGGCGATGGTGAAACGCTGGTTCCGGACCTGACGTTTATCATAAGCTTCGCGGCCGAAAGTGCGAGGAGGCATCCCCCGCCACAATTTCCGCCTCCCGGGCGGGGGAGGCCGATGCGGCCCCGGAAACGCTACGCACGCGAAGTGCCAATGCCGGTGACCTGCACGAAGCCGGACGGACGCTCGAGTCGACGAGTGCGACGAGCGACAGGATCGGTGTCGCCGATCCTTCACGTCGCCCTGCACATCGTCCCCAAGGCAGCCTAAGCACACTCGCCCGGCTTGGCGAAACGAACCGACGGGGTGGGCGCGACAAACGCTGCATCAGAAGTGGCCTACGCCAACTTACGCCGAAAGCGGCGCATCCCTGAAATCGTCTGGCTGAACTGCAGGCTTCGCGAAGCAGCCCTCTTCCCCACAATGAGAGAGCCCTTCGACGTGCTGGCCGAAGGGCTCGTTTCGAAAGAAAGTGGAGGCGGCGGGAATCGAACCCCTGGCGAGTTATGCGGGAAACGCGCCCATGTCACCCCGGGGTGGCGCACAAAGCGGCGCAGTTGTCGCTCCAGCCGCCACCGATGCCGATGATGCTGCCCAAGTCGACCCCGGCTTGGTCGTGGTGATCCAGGCGTGGCCCAAACTGCCTGAGGCGGCCCGGCTGAGGATCCTTGCGATCGTGCGGACCGCTCATCAGTGATTGTCGCACGCAAATTGGTCGACAGACGCTATCGCTCGGATTCGAGCCGCATTCGGCTCCAGTGGGTGCAAGGTCGACGCGCATGGAGACGAACTCCGACCCTTCTTCTCAGGCGGATCCACAGGTCGATGCGAATCGCCAATGCGTGGTTGACTATGGTCTCAGTGGTGAAAGGTCATCCGAGAACGCTCGCAGAACGGCCCGAGGAGGGCCATCATCAGGTCCCTGACAACACACTTGCAATCGGCTTGCATATAGCTTAACCTGCAACTTGGTTGCACGTGCGTTCTTACCTCATCTTCCACGCTGTGTTCCGCGTTTGGAAGCGACCGGCATCGGGAGTCGAACCTCCCGATAGCTCGGTTCCGAGATCACCCAAAAGGACGGTACGACGAGAGCGTGCATCCTGTCGGGCGCCGGTCGCTGCGTAGGCGATTCCGAATGCCACAGTTCTGTCTGGGAGAAGAATAAATGGATGATACGTCAGCAGCCGGGACAGCGGTTGCCGGCCTGCCGCACGCTTGGGCGGATGGTGCAGGAATGATCGCTTCGATTGGCTGCGCGATCCATTGCGCCGCCATGCCGCTCGTGCTGGCCTATCTTCCATTGCTTGGCCTGGAATGGCTGGCCGGTGAGGAGTTTCATCGCTGGATGGCCGGCGTGTGTCTCGTGCTGGCGGCGGCAGCGTTCGTGCCGGGTTGGCGAAGACATCGAAGTTGGCGGCCTGCCATGTGGGGAACTGCCGGCCTGCTAGTCCTGACCACGACGGCCTTTGCGACGGAATCGAATTGCTGTGCCACTTGCTCGGCCGACGGGGGCGACCTTACTGCGGTGTCTGCTTGTAGCGATGCGTCGTGCTCGCATTGCAAGAGTGAGCAGGAGCATGCTGCGGCAACGGTTCAACATGACGCCTCGCTTGGATTGCTGACGGCGCTGCTTACGCCTTTCGGAGGCCTGCTACTCGTTGTGGGCCATCTCTCGAACCATCGCAGGAAGTGTCGCTGCCAGGAGGACAGGTGTTGCCTGAGTTAGCGATGCCCTGCCACGAACGCCCGCGCATCGACGCATCTATTTCCACCCAAGAACCCGTCCCCGGGTTGAGCTTCTCGGCCATGGCAGTCAACACACTGGGCAGGAACCTATCGAGCGACGATGATCGTCCGCTGTCGCCGGTTCGGTCTCACTGGCCGCGCTTCGCCGCGTTCGCAATTTGGGGCTCGGTGTTGTACGGAGCGTTGTCGCTTCGGGACATCGAAACCCCGTTCGATTACGCGATGTGTGGCCCGTGGGGATGCTTTCCGCCACTAAGTGCGGTGGCTGCCTGTCATGCGGGATGGTTGATCGTCCTCACTCCGGCTTTGTTCTGGGCCCACCACCATCTGCTGCATTCGGTCTCCTGGAAGATAGCCGGAGCCGTTCTGACAGCGATCGGCGCGGTTTCTGCCGCAATCGTCGCTGTTCGGGCGCTTTGGCTGGACCGTGGGTCGATCGATCAGACCTACCCTGTCCAGAAGCTTGCGTTGAATGTCTTTACAACGACTGATTTTCCGATCGTTCCCCTGCTTGTACTTGGCGTGGTTACTTTGGCCGCGGGGCTTTTTCCGTCAGTTGCGCGAGCGATCCGACGTCAGCCAAAGACAATCGCCCGCGCCGGACTCGCGGCGTCGGACGGGCGCTGAGGCAAGCGATGAAAGTAGTCACACGCATAAGCGCCATGTTGGCTCGCAATCTCGAGCGATTCACCCGGCACGTGGTTATAGGTGAGATCGCCGCTTGGGCGACTCCTTGCGTGCGTTGGCTGCGTCAACCACTTGGCGTACTCGCGCTGACGGCGCTGGCCGCGCTGCTTTGCGGGCTGTTCGTCGCACCGCAAGGATTCGTCGTGTTCGCCTCGGTCGTGGCCGTGATGACCGTCGGATGCATCTGGCCCTGGGTGGGCATACGCGGTGTCACCTGCGATCTGAGCTTTGCCGCCACGCGAACCGAGGAGGGCAAGCCGGTCGAGGCGCAGTTGACGATCACCAACCGCTGGCCTTGGCCGGTCTGGGGTCTGGCCGTCGAAGGTGGGTTGAGTCGAGATGGCTCGGCCGAATCGCGGGCGGCAATCGCTGTCTCTCGGGTCGCCGGCTGGTCGCGCGGACACTATCGCTGGTCGTTCACTCCAACAATGCGGGGCCGTTATCCCATCGCCTCCCCGCAACTCGTGACCGAGTTTCCATTTGGGTTGTGGAAAGCACGGAAACCGGTGCGCGTGGCGTCGGATGTGATCGCCTGGCCTCGACGTTTTGCCTTGCCGCCTCTTCCCATGCACTTCGGCAGGCATTCCTGGGTGGGGCAGCCAACCGAGCTTGCTGCGGGCAGTTTGGGCCACCGCACGACCGCTCGGGAATACCGCCAGGGCGATTCCATGCGCCAGATTCATTGGGCCAAGACCGCGCTGTACGACAGGCTGGTTGCATACGAACGCGAAGGATTCGCGATCTCCGACGCGACGATCACGCTCGATACGCACTCCAGCCTGCATCCCGAGGACGGACCAGACTCCACCCTTGAATGGTCCATTCGCATCGCAGCGAGTGTTGGCGATGCGTTAGTGCGACAAGGCGTCGGCGTGACACTAGTATCCCACGTTGGCAGATTCCGTTTGGAAGCAACCGGGTCCTCCCCATCGGGCATGCTGGACTGGCTCGCCTTGCTCGACGGTAGTGAGAACGGTTCGATCAAACCACGAACCAGATCGTGCTCGACGGCGCTGACGATCCACATCACGACGGATTTGTCCGGCGCTACCGCTGGCGACTCCATCGTGTTGCGTACGGGGCCGCAGCGTGCGTCCGTGGCATCACGAACTGCGGCGGGCGGCTGGATAAGCGTGGGGCCAGAGGGCGACATTCCGCTGCAAATCCGCAAGGGTTGGCGCAACGGTCCCAAGAGGCTTCGCTATGCGTGCTAAGTCCGCGTGGAACCGACCCTCTTGGGTTCTGGTTGGAATCTCGACGCTGATGCTACAGCTCGCTCTGTTCGATCGGCAGGGCTGGGTTGTCGGGGAGTGGGTCCAACTCGGCATCGCGGTTTTTCTGGTGTTCGTCGTTCATGCTGCCAGCGGGCGGCAGTGGGAACGCAGAGGCCAACTGGTGACGGCAATGTGCTTTGCCGTGCTCATTATTCTGCCGTTCGCCTGGGACGCCTTCCAACGCTCGACAGCGGATTGGGGACAGCCATTCGAGATTCAACTTGTGCTGGCGTTACGCAACATGATGCTGGGTCTGGTCGCCCAACGAGGCACGGCGAGCAACAAGGCGTTTGCGGCGCTGGCTAGTTGCTTTCTTGCCCTGTTCAGCATCCTCTGGCTGATGAATGGCTGGACCGTCGCCTTGCTGTTCGTTTACACCATCGTGGGGATGTGGTGGTTGATGGGCGTCTACTGGGACGGGCTTAGCAGTTGCCTGCCATCGCACTCCGAGCGCTGCGTTCCATGGAGACCCATCGGGTTCGCCGTCGCACTTGGCGGGCTCATTGCCGGACTGCTGCTCCCAATCGCCAAAGGCAGGCAATTTACCACGGCCATTGCAGGTATCCTGCCAAGCTCCGGGGGCACGCGTTGGAGCGACGAGTTCGCCTACGGTGGCGTCGGCGATGGTCCACAAATGGTCAGCGCGAAGGAAGACGCGAGTAGTTTCGGACCGATCGAGAGCGAGCTGTTTCTCGAGTCCAAGATGCCAAGTCTCTATGACTGCTTCAACGAATTCTCAAACCCACCTCCCAAGCATAGGACCAAGGGGCGGCGAAGAGCTATCCCGCTCGCCCCCAACCTGATGAAGCAGAATCACCAGAAGCGCGGTTCCAACAAGCAAGCCGGCCGCGAGTTCAACACGGTGCGGCAACGCAAACACGAAACGCCGCACGTTGCCGACTTGCGGTCGCACGCGCTTCTCCAAGTTGCCGGCCGCGTCCCGGTTCATTTGGGGCTCTACTCCTACGATCTTTGGGATGGCCACCGCCTTGCCGCATCCAATCGTACGCCGGCACGCGCCTTGCGATTCGACACTTCCAGCGGAGACCGTCGCAGCTGGGCTCGCTATGCGGACGCCGCCGAAGATGACCTGCTTACCTACCGCGATCGCCACGAGATTCGGATCATCAATCTGAAGACCGAGCGCGTGCCGTCGCCGCCCAATTGCATTGGTGTGCATATCGACAAACTGCACACCGCGAACCTGTTCAGAGTCACGCAAGACGGAATGCTCGTGATGGAGGGAGGGCAGATACCGCAATTAAGCGTGATGCATGTCGAGTCGCTGCAACGTTCAGCTAGCGACACTCCCCAACTCGCAAAGTCGTCTTCGAATGCACGCGTCGACACAGAGGATGTCGACACGAAGGATATTGACGCCTTGGCACGCGAATGGACTACCGGAGTCGACGACGGCTGGCAGAAGGTCGAGACAATCTGCCAGCGCCTGCGCCGGGAATTTGTCCTCGATGCCGAGCACATGGCGCCGGCAGATGTTGACGATGTGGCAGCTTACTTTCTGTTCGAATCGAAGCGGGGTCCGGACTACCTCTTCGCCACATCCGCCGCCCTACTCATCCGGAGCCTGGGCTACGAAACCCGGGTCGTGAGCGGATTCTATGCCGATCCCGAACACTATGACCGACAATCGCGCCTTACTCCAATCTACGTGGATGACGCTCACTTCTGGGTCGAGGTGCTCGCCCAGGCGCCGGGAAGCGAGTCGTCAAAAACCCGCGGCTTTCATTGGCTGCCTGTTGAGCCGTCGCCCGGCTACCAGGTCCTCCTCGCCCCAGAGTCCCTCTGGTCCCAGTGGGTGTCGCGAGCAGCCGTCACCTGGCATGCGCTGAAGCGCAACCCGATTCCCGTCCTGGCATGTCTGGCCGTCTGCATGGCCGCGTGGGTCAAGAGAGCCGCAGTGGGCGACTTCCTCGTCACACGCTGGTGGGAAGTGCATCACCGCTGGGGCGATGCCAGGTACCGAGTGATCGCGACGCTACGCCTGCTCGATCGCCGCGCCCGCGTGCGTGGGTTCCCACGCCCGAAGGGTAGCCCCGTCGAGCGTTGGCAGCTGACGGCAGCGGCTCGTGAAGCGGACGACGATACATGGTCCGGTCCCTTCCGCGACCTCGCCAATTGGGCACTCTACGGTGAAGATGCCCCACTTGAATTTACGCCGCACCAAGTCAGTTCGCTTTGCCGCGACGCGGTTGCCGGCGCCTTTCGGCCACCGCGAAAACGAAGCGTGCCCACCAGCCGGCGATTCGAACGGACGAACGCATGACAGCCAAGCTTGAGGAGAGCGGCCCCGTCGCGCACGCCGGAACGGCTGATGCGATCAAGTCACTTCGGGGCTTGCTGAACACCGCCATTCGCGGCAAACAAGAGGTTGTGGAGTTGGTCCTGGCGTGCCTGCTCGCCCGCGGGCACTTGCTCCTGGAGGACTTACCCGGCCTGGGCAAAACGACGCTGGCCCGCACCTTGGCCAACGCTCTCGGCGGACGCTACGCGCGGGTTCAGTGCACGCCGGATTTGATGCCGAGCGATATCACCGGCTTCAACATGTTCAATCAAAAGACACGGGAGTTCGACTTCTGCGAAGGGCCCATCTTCGCGAACGTACTGCTCGCGGATGAAATTAACCGAGCAACCCCGCGGACCCAAAGCGCGCTTTTCGAGGCCATGGCCGAGCGCCAGGTCACGATCGATCGCGCGACACACAGGTTGCCGCAAACCTTCTTCGTGGTCGCCACCCAAAATCCAATCGACAGCCACGGCACCTATCCACTGCCCGAGGCTCAGCTCGATCGCTTCGCCATGAAACTGTCGATCGGCTATCCCGCGCGGGCGACCGAAATTGAGATTCTTGCTCGCCACGTCGGGCAGCGAGACCAGAGCAGCAGCAGCGAAACCGCGATTTCCTCCGAATCGCTCTTCGAACTCCAGGAGCAGATCGCCAACATCGCCGTTGCAGAGAAGGTAAATCGCTACTTGGTCGACCTCGCCGAAGCCACGCGTAGGCATCCGGAGGTCAGCATCGGACTGAGCCCGCGCGGACTGCTCATCCTGCAACGCGTGGCCCAGGCCCGGGCCTTCTTGAATAGCCGCCGGTTTGTAACTCCGGACGATGTCCAAGACGTGGCGGGGCCCGTGCTCAGCGTGAGACTGGCCGGCGATTTTAGCTCGCCAGATAGCGTCATCGACGCGATTCTGGCCGACGTGCCAACGCCACTATGGGACTAACACTACAGCCACAAGAGGTGCCGTCGATGAGACGCCCAAGAATCAAGTCTCCAGGAATCAGATATCCGGCCGCGTCGCTTTGTCTTCTCCTTGTGTTTGTTTGCGGCTGCACTTCCGCCAAGCAGGAAAGCGCCGAGCATGACGACCACGGACACAGCCACGACCATGAACATGCAGATGCTCCCGAGTCGCTGCCAGTCGCCATTGTGGAGCTTCGCAAGAATTGGGAAGCAATCTCCCAAGTTATTAACGGCAGCGACTCCGAATCCGCGCATGACCGACTTCACGACGTAGGCACACTACTTGAGGCGATGCCCGATCTGGCCGCCGAAACCGATCTACCAGAGAGCGAATGGAACGAAATCAAGTCGGAGGCCGACAAGCTACTTGACGCCTTTGGCGACATCGATCTCGCCTTTCACAAGGAGGACGGGGACAGGGTGGCCGCCTACGACGCAGCGAAGTCAACAATCGACGAGGGTATCGCCGCGCTGGAGGCAAAGTTGCCGCTGCTTGAACAGCATGCGTCGACCAGCGATCACGACTCGAACCCGCACCGCAAAGCCCCCGACCATCATCACGACGACGAAGATCACGCTGCTGCTGAGTAGCCGACGCCGGCGGTTTCGCGGCGGGCGCTTGCAAACACACCAAGCCGGAGGCAAGAAATGAATGTCATATTCTGGGGCGGTCTGGTGCGTTTCGGAGAGGCCTTGCTGGCCGGCGCTCCCACGCTGCTTGTCGGCCTGTTCGTTGCGGGGGTCTTTCGGAAGCTGATCGGACCCGCGGTGACGTTTCGCATCTTCGGCGGAACGAGCTGGCGGAGCCTGCCTCAGGCTTGGCTCTGGGGAATGTTGCTGCCCGTGTGCTCAATCGGCGTCATACCGGTGGTCTATGAACTACGGCGAGCAGGACTCAAGGGAGGAGCGATCCTGGCTTTCGCGCTCACGGCTCCGCTGTTCAATCCGTTGTCTCTGCTATATGGGCTGACCCTGTCGACCCCCATTGTCATCCTGTCTTTTGCGATGGGCTCTCTGATCGTCGTCACGAGCGTAGGCCTTCTGTGGGATTGGTTGTTTCCAAACAGCGAGACGCACGAACCTTCGGAACCTCTCGTTCCGCCGGGCCTAAAGCGACTGGCCGCGGTTGCGATCGTGGCAGCCAGGCACATGGCGGGGCCAACCGCGCTGTATGCATCAATCGGATTGGCCGGCAGCATCGTCCTGGCAGCAATCTTTCCGTTCGCCAGCCTTACCGACTCGATGGCCCATACCGACCCCTGGGCTCCGCTCGAGATGCTGATGCTGGCGTTGCCGGCCTACGCAACACCGCTGAACGTCATCATGCAGGTCGGCGGCATGTTCGTTCACGGCAACTCCGTGGGAGCCGCGTACGTGTTGCTTTCCCTGGGTACTGGCGCGAATCTGGGACTCATCGCCTGGGCGTGGAGCACCTACGGCTTCAAACGGGCATTCGTATTTCTCACCGCGTTCATCGCAGTCGTGATGGCTACTGCCTACGCGATCAACGATCCACTCTATTCCGCGGGCAACGTCGAACACCCCCATACGCATGCCTTTGACGTTTACGCCTGCCCGTTTTCGCCATCCAACAGTTCGGATCTGCCGCACAGGACGTGGGCCAAACTCTCGCAGGACGCGCAGCCCTATGAGATCATGGCGCTCTCGGCCGTTGCTCTGCTGTTGGTCGGCGGCCTGGTCTTGCGCGTCTTCGATCCGGGGCATCGCCTGGAAGAAGCGCTTGCGACCGCAAGCGAAGACCGCACTTCGAGAGCGTCATGGCTCGACGCCACCGTCCCGGCGCCGGTATTGGGAGTCACCGCCATCCTGGGGCTGATTGCGTTTAGCATCGTAGGCTGCTTCGTCTACTACCCGGCGCCGGACCAGACGCTCGAGGATATGCGGTACGTGAAGGCGGACGCTCTGTCGTACGCCTCCTCGAAAGATGTGGAGAAAGCCGCCAAGAGCATCGAAACGTATGACGACTTGACCCGCAGACTCCAAGTGGGTTACTACCTACGCCATTGGCAGCTAAGCGACTACCAGCAAGCCAAAGCGAGGGTGCTGCGCGGGCGTCTGGAGCAGTTGAAAGACATTCTTGAAGAGAAACAGTTTGAGCGCGTGAGTCAAGCCGTCGCAGCCGTCTCCAATGCGCACCGTCGCGTGGTGGCGGCTTTCGACGATTCGAAAGCGGAGACGTAGCACGCGGACCACGTTCCGGTCACGGGCGGATCATCCCATCAGTTCGCCGCTCAAGAGAACAATGCCCTCATGATCGGGCGACCGAGCGCTGGTTGCCGCAGAAACCGATCGAAATGGCTTGGCGTTGGATGCAGCCGTGCCAAGAAAAGTGGGGCGTTCGAAGCGGTCGGTAGACATTCGGCCGCTAGACGCAGTGGGCGCAGTGGCCTTTGTAGAGCACTTCGGTAATGTCGCCGATCAGCTTCTTGCTGGCGCGAGCGACGGCTGTCGGTTGCGAGGGTTGCAGGTCCTCGAGGCACGACACTTCGCCGCAATCGACGCACATGAAGTGCGCGTGGCCGGTATTCGGAGCCGTCGCTCCACACCACTCAAACCGGTACACGTGGTCTCCTACCTCCAGCCGCCGGACCAGATTGACCTCCACCAGGTCGTTTAGGTTCCGAAACACGGTGGTTTGATCCGTGCCGCGAGCGTCAAGCAGCTTGGCAACGTCCGCGTGGGTCAACGGGCTGGTAGCGCGCTCGAGTACCTCGCAGACGGCCACGCGCGCCGGCGTGGCCCGAAGTCCTTTCTCCCGAATCAGCGAGCGTAGATCCGTCGTCTTCCTGCGACTCATTGCAGCAGCCTTTTTGACCAAGAAAGGCGAACAACACGCGAAATCTCCGTCCGACCGACGGAGGTGCGTATCTCTAACTATCTTACTGCACAAATGTTGGAGATGCAATTCGGATCGCATCGCATGGTGATCACGGCAAGGCAATACCTGCGGCTGGGACCAAAGCCGCGGTCCCGTGTGGCAAACCGCCCTAAGCCCCCCTGTCCGAAGTGATGCAAAGAACTACCCAGTCGGCGAAGCATTCTCGTGCCGGTGTGGCCCGAAGTTCGAGCGCTGCTAACTCTGTCGTCGACGAAAACTCCGGGAGATTGGTGCCGCGCGGAGGGGGCAGCAGGGCTGGGACAACGAATCTTTGAGTTTCGTTGTTCTGAAAGATTGCGCCGCGCGCAGAGCCCAGCCGGAGCGTGGCGGGACTCTGCAGCGCGGACGCACTTGGCCGTCGGCCCGCGGGCGGGCGAGCCGACGGCACTCTGCTGTTACTTGCTGCCGGTCACCGTTTGGCAAAACGGCGACGGAGCGAGACGCATGCCAGGCCACTGAGTGCCATGGCAGCCATCACCCAAGTGCTGGGCTCCGGAACCACGTTGAACGTGAAGATGTCCGACGCGGCCTGGAATCCGTCGGTGACATGGGTGCCACTGAACTCGATTTCGAGCTGGTAGACGCCAGGCTTCGTGAAGCCAAAGTTATAGTGAGCGTGGGTTCCCGTGGGCATTGAAAACGTGTCGGGGACACCGTCGTCGGTCGCCCATTGGACATTGGGGCCGCCGATATCCGTAAACCACAAGGAGAAGTTGCTACCGGCGGGACTGGAAGCCACCGACTTCAGCGCGACGTCGATATTGCCAACCCAATCGGCACTGTCCAATTCCTCGGTTGCGATGCCCAGAAAGGGCTCGCCGGGGACGCTGCTCTGAGACAAGAACCATAGCGGTTGACCGGCGGGCGTCCCGAGGAAATCCCATTGCGCGCCCGCAGGCCTGGGCACCGCGTTGTCCGGCACAATGACAACGATCTCCGCCGGCTCGACTTCGTCGTTGGCAAGGGATGGCGGCTGGGCGTTGCCGCCAAAGTGAAAGTGCGGCCAAAGGTCATTCGGCCCTTCGTAAGCCACGCCGATGTCCGCGTGACCCGAAGTGTAGTTTGTGGCAGCCGAGGCGGTTGTGCCGCCCAATAGGACAGCAAAGGCCAAGCCGAGCAGGAGCTTGCCTGCCGGCAAACGATCAATTCTCATTAGTCTCTCCCTTCGTAGAATGAATCACCGGGTGCGCCGGACGCCGCTCGAACAAAGGCGGCAAAGTGCTTCGCATTCTATCTGATCGTTACGCAAATGCAATCACTTTGCATTTAAAGTTGCAACGCCCATGCTGGTGCAAGTAGGATGAGCGTGTAGACCAATTGCCGTTGCGCGGTCGCGCAAGGAAGGTTGGGGCAAGTGGTTATGCAACTGGTCGAGAAGAGAAGAGCGTTCCAGTCTCCGTAGCAGTCCGGTAAGTTGTCCCGATGTCGCGTGTGAAGTCGCCAAAGCCGGATCATCGCCTGCCCACCGCGCGTCGCGAAAGCCCGGCTGCCGGAGAAGCGGAACGCGTGGTCGTAATGGCCCTGGCGATCGTCACGCTGAGCGGTGCCGCCGCGTTGATGCACGAGCTGTTGTGGACGCGGCGCCTCGTCGATCTGCTGGGGGCCAGCGCCGAGTCGATGACCCGAGTCTTCGGCAGCTTCTTTCTGGGGCTTGCGATCGGCTCCGCCGTGGCCGGGTATCTTCTGCGTCGGCTGCGGCGGCCTTGGCGGGCTGCCGGCGTGGCAGAAATCGCGGTGGCTCTCTTGAGCCTGGTAATTCTGACGCTGCCAGCTTGGAGCGATCGGCTCTGGCTCGCGCTGGGGCCGGACGGGCTCACGTCGGCCTCCGGCGCGAGCATCAAGCTGTTGCTTTCGGTGATGCTCGTCGGCGCGCCTGCGTTTTGCATGGGGCTGGTTCTGCCGCTTGTCATTGCAGCACTCGCCGACAACCGTGACATGCAGCCGAAGCGGGTCGTGTGGCTCTATGCGGCAAACACTTTCGGCGGAGTCTTGGGGCTTGTCGGGGTCACCTGGTTTGTGTTGCCGTGGCTTCGGGCGGACGGTGCGATCCTGCTGGCCTGCTCGCTGAATCTACTCGCCGGCGTGTGCCTGCTGGCGATCGATCGACGTGCCACGGATCGGCACGTGTCAACTAGCCGGCCAAGTGAAGCGGCATTGCCGCAACGGAAGCTGATGTTCGTCGCGGCCTGGTCGGGGTTCGGCCTGTTAGCGTTTGAAGTCGCCGCCGCGCAGCTCGTGATGCTGTTTGCACCGCTCTCGTATTATGCGCCGGCCGTGATCCTCGGCACCGTGCTGTTGATGCTGGCCTCGGCCAGCGCCTGGGTCGCCGCGCGCGGCGCGTCACAAGCCGTTGCCCCGACTGTGCTGGCCGCCGGCGCCGCACTGGTGCTCACGCCTCCGCTGTTTCAAGTGGCCGTGCAAATGTTCAGCCCGGAGCCGGCGGCGACCTTGGCGGGCTTTACGCTCCGCATGCTGGGGTTCGCGCTCGTGGTGCTGGGGCCGGCTTTCTTTGTGGGCGGCCTGATTTTTCCCCGGCTCCTCTCACTGGCTTCCGTGAAAGGGCAAGTGCGGGTCGACACGATCGCCTGGCTCATCGCGATCAACGGCGTGGGCGGTTTTCTGGGAGCGGAGGTCATGAACCGCTATCTGCTGCCGAGCTTGGGAATTTTTGTGGCCTGCGGCGCGTTGGCCCTCGCCTACGTTCTCGTCGCCGCCGTGCTGTTCGCGCTGGAGGACCATCCACAGCGTGGCGGCCTGGCGGCGATTGCCGTGGCCGTCGCCGCACTGATTGGTTTCTTCACCCAGGCGTGGTTTGCCAGCCTGCCGCACTACAACCCGAATCTCGGCTTCGAAGTGGTCGCCGAGATCTTCGGCCGTGACGGTCCGATCGCCGTCGTTCAGAACCGCCAATTGGGCCGAGCGATTCTGCTTTCGAACCAATACATCCTGGGGGGCACCAACGCCCGCGCCGATCAGGAACGGCAGGCGCACATGGCGCTGGCTCTGCACCCGGAGCCACGCGACGTCGCTTTCATAGGAGTCGCGACGGGCATCACGCCTGGCGCGGCAACGCTTCATTCTGATATGAACGTCACTGCGGTGGAGTTGTCTGAGCAAGTGGTCACCGCGGCCAGAGAGCACTTTCATCGCGAGAATCATGATCTCGCCCGCTCGCGTGTCCGAATCGTCGTGGAGGACGGCCGCACGTATCTGGCGGCCTGCGCAGGCAAGTTCGACGTCGTGATTGGCGATCTGTTTCTGCCCTGGGCCCCGGGTGAAGGGCGGCTGTTTTCGCTGGAGCACTACGCCGGTGTCAGGCGAGCGCTCAAGCCGAACGGCCTGTTCTGCCAGTGGCTGCCGATGTATCAGCTTACGCCGGAACAGTTCGATCTGATTGCGCGCACCTTTCGCAGCGTGTTTCCCGATGCACAGCTTTTCCGGGGCACGCTCGGTTGGCAGCAGCCGACGATTGCGCTTGTAGGATGGAACGAAGGAGGTCTCGACTGGAGCGTCGTGGAATCCCGCTGCGATGAGATTCGTAGCGCCGATGTGGTCCAGGACCCGGTCGTTCGAAGCGCCAGCGGAATGGCCATGATGTATGTGGGCGCGCTCTCGGTCGCGGAGCATGGGCCAGTCAATACTCTCGGAAACGTTGCCTTGGAATTGTCGGCGAGTCGCGAACGCATCACCGGTGATCCGGGCAAGAAGTACTTTTACGGCTCACGCTGGCTGTCGTTTCTCGAAGGGGCCGAAAGCGGCCGCCAACAATTGCCACCTTTTGTGAGAGAAATGCGCGCGGTCGGGCTCGAGATTTCGAAGTGGGAGTTTGCCGCGCAGAGGCCGGATTTCCCGGGGCTTGAGGAACAACGCGGGCGTATCCTCTCACGTCTGCCGGAGCAATTGTTGCAAGGTAGCAAGCAGTCTCGTACCTTCTGGCCGGGGAATTCGGAGCTGTTGAACTCGTCCCCTGGGTTGTGAATGTCGACCGCTGCGTCAAGCAAGCGAACATGCGACGACATTGTTTTGGTGCGCCGCCCACGATCGCTTGCCGGTCATGAGCAAAAAACATAGCACGTCCGGACTTGACCTCACCGACAACCTCGGCATGCTCGTTGCCTTGGCCTATGCAGTGTGCAGCGCTTGTTCGAGCCTGCTGTGGTGGCTCGGCCTGGGACACTGGCACGGCATGGGCATTACAGCGTTGTTCGGGCTGCTGTGTTTGGTCGTCGGCTTAGTGGCGATCATTTGTGGCTTTGCGCTTCACGGTCAATGGCGGCCGGTAGTTCTTGCAGGCACGGGCCTCGTCCTGGTTGTTGCCTCGTCGTTTGGACTGCCACAGCCGTGTTGTGATTGGGCTGCGACCATATACAATGGGGACATCCCAACCGAGGTTCAGCCGGTTCCCGTCGATGGCCGGGGCGTTGCGACCACGCCAGCGAGCTCCCCAGGCCTGCTCGACAAGCTGGCATTGGCAACAGTCGGTCCTGCGGGAGGTCTCCTACTCGCGGCTGGTCTACAGAGCAACCGCCAATGCCAGCGACGTGCACAGGCGTCGGCGCCCGAGCGTGGACGCTGTTCGCGCGTCGTTGCCAATGCCCGGGCGAGTTCGCGAAGCCGCACCACCGCCCGTCGGTCGACGACAAAGAACCGCCCGGAACCAGGTGTAGGTCAGGCACCATAACCTGTTGCGACCATTCCGGGCAAACACGCGGATACGAATTGGATCACTTCACTCGTTGGGAGGTACTCGATGTTCGCAATGGCAAGGTCGGTTGTGCTGCTCTCTATTCTTGTCGGCCTTGCAGGGTGCGGTTCACCCGCTCCTCCCGCAGGCGAAGGGAACGACTCCGCGGCGCAAACCGACGCGCATGAGGATCACGCTCACGACCAACACGAAGGCGACGACTCGGCCCCGGCCTCCCTCGACGCGGCTATTGACCAGTTGCGGCAGCAAAATGCCTCGCTCGAAAAATGCTTTGCGGACAAAAAGGATCTCGAAGAGGCTGATAGCATCGTGCACGAGATCGGGCATACGCTCGAGCACATATCCGAGTTCATAAAGAAGTTGCCCGAAGGTGAGCAGAGTGTGCTCAAGAAACCGCTCGAGGCGCTGTTTGAGAGGTTTGGCAAACTGGATGAGGACATCCACGCCGGCGAGGAAGTCAAGTACAGCGAAATCTCCGAGCCCATCGCTACGGATATTTCAGCCCTGGAAGAACACGTTAAGCACTAGTCCACCGGTTTTCTTCGAGACCAAATCGCAATGTCGGAGGCGCCATCATGAATCGGCTCCCGCAATTTCACCTTCTCCTGCTGTGCGTCATGGCGGCCGCGGTGGTTGGCTGTAGCGAGGACTCTCAGGTGCTGTCGCTTCGCAATCGGTTCGTGCTCAAAGATGAGCCGCCCGGCGCCATCGCTGTATCACAGGCTACCGCCGAAACGGACGACTCCGGCGAAGTCGTCGTCGTTGGCAGGATTCGTGCAGATTCCTTCGAGCCTTGGGCTGATGGAATGGCGGCCTTTGTTCTTTCCGAGGCGCTTCCCGATCATGGCGGTGCCGGTCACGATGCCGCGAACTGCCCCTTCTGCAAACGCCGCATGAAGGAGTCGGCCGATTCGCTCATCACGGTGCAGTTCCGGGGCGACGACGGGCAGATCATCCCAATCGATGCCCGAGAACTGTTCGAGCTGGAAGACAATCAAGCGGTTGTCGTTCGCGGCCGTCGCTCGAGCGAACGGGGAATCTTGCTCCTCGTCGCCAATGCGATTCACGTACGTCGCTGACGGTCGTGTGGAGCATCAGGGCTCGCCGCGGTATTCCGCAGCAGGTTCAGACACGGCGGCGTCCACGCTTGCGCGATTGGCCGGTGCCGGTAGAGACTACTAGGACGCATCTGACGGGCGCCTAGCTAGCGGCATCCCAACGGTTTTCGCTATCCGATCAGCTCGTCGAGAAGGTCGTCGCTGACGAGGGCTTCCATCGGATCCTCGCCGGCCGAGAACACGGCAAGTGTCACGTCGATCGCTTCCCCTCGCTCGACGGTTCGCGTCGCATACACTGTCCTGTCGATCGGTCGATCGACTGCCGCACCCACAAGATCGACGCTTGCCGACCAGGTCGCGAGCCCGGGGATCGAGGGTTCCGGTGACGCCAGTGCCACAGCAACGTTGGCACGGTTCGCGCCGCCGGAGACTGCCGGAGCCGCCGGCGGATCGGTGATGTTGATCTTCGTCAAAAAGCCGCCGTTGTTGCGTGCCGCGATCTGATCCACCGCGTTGACCAGGCCGGTGCGGTCGAAGTCGTACAGGTTGGTGATCGCCGAACCGAAGCCCGCATTGTTGCGGGCGGCGATTTCGTCGGCGGCACTGGTAATGGCCAGCGTGGGCGTGCCGGAGCCGGTGTCGCCGATGCGATTGCCGAAGAAGAAGATATCGCTTTCGGCCAGACCGGTGTTGGTGTTGCTGCCACCGATCGCGTCGTTGCCCTCGACGATCACTTCCAGCCAGCGGTTGGCGATGGCGCCGTCGGCCCAGACGATTTCCACCCGATCCGAGCCGCTGACGCCGGCGCCGGGACGCACGCTGAAAGCGGTGGGTGCCGGAGCGGCGGCCCAGGTGCTGGGCGTGTTGCTGGCGCCGACCTGGGTGCTCATCTTGAAGGTGAAGTCGGCCACGGTGAGCGTGCCGGCAGGATTGGCAATGTCGACCATGACACCGTTGATGCCGCGCGTGTAGCTGGTGATGTTACTGAACGTGGAGGGTCCGGAACCTGGCAGGTAGGCGCTCTTGTCGGTGGCGATGGCCGCATCGTCGCTGGCGTTGATGGCCGTGCTGAAGCCGTCGAACTTCGATCCGTTGTAGAAGATCTCGCGTCCGAGGATGCTGGCACTGGAGCCTCCGGTAGTAATGGTGAACACGCCGTCGACGTTGACGTCGTTGCCCGCGTTCGTCGGGGCCGGGATCAGCGTTAATAGCCCGTTGTTGTTCTCGGCCCCGGTGTAGGTCGTCTCCACGTTCTGCCGCAGATTGAGCGACGAGGGGCCGCTCGGGGCGCCGGCGTCGACCTGCAGGTCGAACGTAATGGCCCGTCCGCCGGCACCCAGGGGCGTGGTCGACTGTGGATTGGAGGTGTACCCGGTGATGCGGAGGGTGCCTTCGGCGGGGACATAGTTGAACGCGCCGACTAGCCAGCCGGGCAAGCCCGCCAGGTAGGACCCCAGCGTCGGGCTGCCGACCATGGTGAACTTGGCCGGGTCCCAAGAAACGGCAACGTCGATCGAGTTCAGGCCCGGGCTGATGGTCTCGGTGGCTTCGAAGTTGATGTACACCCCGACGGTGTCCCCGGGGGCGCCGGTGGCGTCCTCGAAGTGCAGGCGGGGGTCCGGACCGCCCGCACCAGGCACCGGGGCTACGGCATTGGGGATCTGCGGGACAGTGAGGCCGACCGCCTTTTGCGCGATCAGTGACGCGTCGCCGCCGGACACGGTGCCGCTGTTGCTGGCGTCGGCGATGAGTAGCGGGTCGGCGTTCTGGTAGGCCGTAAAGCCGGTGCCCGAGCCGACGCCGACCTGGGCGACCTGCGAGGCATCTCCGCCGCTGAGCGTGCCGCTGCCGTCGGCGTCGCCGAGGAAGGCTGCGACATGCAGGGCGTCTTCACCGCGAATGGGAACGTCGAGCCCGTCGGTGTTGTCGAACACGGTGACGTTCCGCAGTCGCAGCACTTGCTTGTCGGCGTACGGTGCGTCCGACGGCACGGAGGCCTGGACGAAACCGACCGTCACCGGCGTCGTCCCGGTGAGGGCGGGCGCGCCTTGGACGGTGAACTTGGCCACCATCTTCCCATCGCTGAGCGTGGCAAAGCTGGGGTCCATCGTCGCCGACCAGCCCGACACCGTGGTGGTCATGCCGGTGATCGTGAGCAGTTCCGGGTCGTACACCAGTTCGGCATCGACGGACGTGATCGGGTGGCCGTTGATGGTCGTCGAGTCGATCGTCACGGGGATACCGGCGGCGGTGGCCGGGACGGCGACCGCCTGGCCACCTCCCCGGGCGAAATCCGCGACGGAGAGGACCGGCAGAGTAGAGCTGACCACCGTAAAGTTGCCGACGTAGTCGTCGCCGGTCGTGCCGTCGCCGTTGCCGTCGAGGATGCTGGTGTCGACTGGCGTGGCGGTCGTCTTGAATCCGGTGCTCGCGGCGAACGTCGTGTTGTCGCTGCGCAAGGTGACGGTGTAGTTGTCCGGGACAAGCGGCCCGCCGGTGCGGACGAACTCGACGGCATTGATCGCCTGGGTCCGCTCCTTCTGGCCGGTCGCGCTGTCCGCTTCGACCGGGATGACCGCTGTTGGCACGACCAGCGAGCCGCGGACGGGTCCCACGCTGTCGCCGACCAGGGTGACATCGGCCGCCCCAAGGGAGCCGGCCGAGCCGTCGTACAGGTTCAGGGTCGTCAGGTCGATCGGACGGTTGAAGCGGGCCAGAAATCCGGACTCCGTCGGCGTCACGGAGGTCACCTTGAGCTCGTCATCGACGGAGAAATAGAACGTGTTGACCGCGCTGGACGTCTGGTTGGTCTGCCCCGGCCCGAGATAGCCGGACGCCTGCATGTCGATTTCGTAGAAGCCCGGCTGGGTGAAGCCATAGTTGTAGTGGACGTGGCCGCCCTCGATCAGGAAGAACTTGTCGGAGGAAGTCAGCCCGCCCTCGGCGGTGGATACGAATACGGTAGGCGCGCCGAATTGGCCCGACTGCCACATCGAGAACTCGCCCGGCCCGCGCTTGGCGACGACCTGGATTGTCTGCCAGGCGAACGGCGCGATCTGGGTCACGCGCGGGTCCGTCTCCGTGTAGGGTGCGAACGTCCCGATCGGCGTCTCCTCGCTCGCGGTCCCGAGGTAGAGGAGGTTCGGGTTCTGGTTCTGCGGCAGAATATACAACTGCTGGCCGGCCGGGACGCCCAGGAAGTCCCACTGCGCGCCGCCCGGGCGGCTCGTGAGGGCACCTGGGTGGACGTAGTGCAGCGTTTGGTCGGGGGCGTAGTCGACGGCGGGGTCGGCGGGATTGTTCGAGCCAATCTCGGACGACACCTCCCACTGCCCGCCGATGTAATCGAACCCGAGATCGGCGTGCTGGATCGTCATCAGCTTGAAAAAGGTGCTGTCGAGGACGATGCGGGACTCGAGGGCTTCGTACTCGAGCTGGCGGAGGGACGCGCGTCGAGCGATCCTGGCAGGGCGTCGGGTCGATCGGCCGAGCAAGTCTACGTGAAGCATGCACAAAACTCCTGGTGATGCGTGGCTCTCAGGTGTCGGACCGTTCGATCAATCGACGGGCTTGGCGAAGTTGAACCCTCTGTCCGCCCACTCCCCGATCTGCTGGCCGGGAATGCTCTCGACGTGGGCGTCGGCGTACAGGTAGTTGGCGGTGCCGACGGGAACGGACGGGGCCATGGGGGTGCTACCGAATCGGTCGGGGCGGATATCTCTTATGATGCGCCCCCACGCCCCGGTCGGCTGGCTGAACCAGTTACGAGAGTGCGTGTGGTCGCCCAGAATGCTGGGACCCACCGTGTCAGCCACCGTGAAGACGACGATCGTGCGGGAGGTCGCCCCAATTTTTTGCAGACGCAGGCGGGCGTCATCACCGGGTACGGTCGTGTATTCGTTCATGACATAGCTCGATCCCTTGGCCTTCAGGCGATCCGCCCCTCGAGGGTCGGCCGGGCAGATGCGGACGTTATCGACGTCCTCCAAGTACGGTGCGAGCGTGAAGATCCAGGTCCGCTCAAACTGGAAGCCTTCGGTGTGCGTGGTGCGCGGGAACTTGCCGCTGTTCAAGTCGCAGAAACGGTGGATGCCGATGCCGATCTGCCTGAGATTGTTCGCGCATTGAGCGCGGTCGGCCGCTTCCCGCGAGCTTTGTATCGCCGGAAGAACTAGCGCAAGCAGCAAACCGACGATGGCGATTGCGACCAGCAATTCGACCAAGGTAAAGCCGACCGGCCGACACAACGCGTGATGGCGTGACCTCAAAGTCCCAATCCTCCACATGCAATCGCAAGCCTCGTTTCAGTCCAGTTGCAATCCAGTTGCAATATATAGCAGGCAAAAATTTACCGCAACAGTCGGGCTAGCCGACGTTTCCCAGATAGCTTGCGCAACCGCCGCCTAACTCCTCAACCCTAAAGATGATGGCTGCACTTGCCTTGGAATCCAGAAGGCGGACACGAACTAGAATTGTGTCATCGAAGTTCCATCTGGGAGATAGTCTAGCGGCTTCATATCAAATGCTTGGCCGATCGTTACGACTGCCCGGCGCGAGGCCGCTGTCAACTGGAACCAGTAGGCAGGCCTCGACAGTCAAGGCTGCAAGCTCGTCGGGTTTGAGATACCACCTCCAATCTTGCGGCACGACCACTGTTGTGAGCCGGTCGCCGCAATACGCCGCAAGACCGCCGGGAATGGTCGCCGCCACGGCCCGCGGGCAGAGCTCGATTACGCGGTCAGTGATCGCCGCGATTAGTTCCTGGCCTTGCTCGACGTGCAACAGCCGCCTGCGGATCAGTTGCGACGGTACGGCGAGGAACTCATCCGGCGTGCGGGCGTTCCTCAGGGCCGCTTGCACGGCGGAAAGAGCGAAGGGAGGAAAAGGAACTTGCTGGAAGTACGCCTCCAGGGAGCGGAGGACCGCGCCGAACTCGTCCCCCACCAGGTTTCCCCAAAAGGGCGCCTCGGCGACGGTATCGATCCAACACACTCGCCCGCCAGGATGGCACAGCCGCTGGAGCAGCGTCGCGTGGTTTTCGAGCCACGCGCGGCGGAGCCGCTGCTCGGCGCGGCGGTAGTTGTCCGCGAGGTCGCCCCCGGGGGCTGCTCCCTGGAACCGCTGACCGATCCCCGCGCGAACGACTTCCTGGACCGCGGGGATGAGCTGACTGGACACGCCCGACGAGATCACGTAGTCGGCCTGCAGGGCGGCCGGAGGCTGCGGGACCGCGGACGCGGCGGTACCAAACAGGCGGGTGATCGCCACCATCGCCTCAGCCAAATCTTGGGCGACTGTCAGGGCGGCGGCCGTATCTGCCATGAGTTGCCCGAGCCGGCCGTCGGTCGCGTCCCACACCTGGCAGTCGAGTCGGTTAGCGCGCGAACGCAAATCCGGATCGTCACTTACCGACTGGAACGTTTGATCCAGGCTGGACGCGTCGATGTCCACCAGGCGGACCACCTCGAACGTCCGAAGCAAGTCCGCGAGCGGGATGTCGCGACAGGCGCCCGCCCCGATGACCGTGGCGGTTGCCCGCTGCCGCAGGCCCTCGGCCCCGGAGCCGATGAACTGCCGGCAACGCTTCAGGTGCTCCTCCCAGTATGCGCCGTAATCGGCCGCGATCACGGAGAGGCGTTCGCCCCCGCGCCGGCCTTCGGCGAGCAACACCGGATGAATCGCGGTCGTTGGGAAAGGAGGGGACATTCTAACTGCAGTTTCTGGTGAATAGGCTGGCGGTAGCAGGTCATTGCGACGCTGACGCGGTCAAACGACGCCGCACGCGCAGGTTTTCGGACCAAGCGGATTCAAGACTTACACGCAATCGCGACAATGGCCGCGGAGCAGAATCTCCGTGACCTGCCCGAATCGCTCGCTCACCGACTTGCTCTTTTCGGTCAATTCGATCTCTTGCAAGCACGAGACGCTGCCGCAATCGATGCACACAAAGTGCGGGTGAGACGCGTGTGCTCGCTCCTCTTCGGCGATGATCTCAAATCGCCAAACGTGATCACCGAGTTCTGATCGACGCAACAGCTTGGCTGCCGCCATGTCGTTCAGGTTGCGATAGACCGTTGCCTTGTCGACTTCATGTTCGGTCAAGCGAGCGGAAACTTCCGCGTGCGTCAGGGGAGCCGAAAAATCGCGGAGCAGCGCCAATGTCGCTACTCGCGCGGGAGTTGCCCGCAGTCCGGCTGCTTGAATCCTTTGCCGGGCCCAGACCTGAGCGGTTGTGCCTGGATTCATGGCATACTCCCCTTTTGAAGCCCGACGATCGGCCAATCAACCGACTCCAAGCAGCCCGTGTCATAGACTCTTCAACTTCTGGTCGCTTTTTCAGCAGCAACAAGGCGTAGAGCCAGAGTCGAAGGCGATCTTTCACGAACCGTGTTGCAAATGATTTGCATCTGTAATCTAATTGAAACCTGAAGACTTGGAAAGTGGTCCGCATCGGGTTCGGGCGGCTTCCGGCCTGCGTTCCGCGGGCAGGATTGTGCTTGCTGATGTCGATAAGAGGTAGTCGCATGAAAAAGTTGGACGTGGAACGCTATCGACGGCAGCTCCTGGCCCTGCAGGCGCGCCTTCGCGGCGACACGCAAAGCCTCGCGCAGGGCGCCTTGGACGCTGCCGCCAGCAGCCGAATGCCGACCCACATGGCCGAACGTGGGACGGACGAAGCGACGCGCGAGTGCGACCTCATGCTTTCGCAGCAGGAAGGGAGCACCCTGGATCGCATCGAGGCGGCCCTGGAGCGCATCGAGGAGGGCGTGTTCGGCATCTGCCTGGCAACCGGCAAGCCGATTCCCAAAGCCCGGCTCGATGCGATTCCGTACGCCGAGTTCTGCATCGAGTATGCAGAGCAGTTGGAACGAGAAGGCGGGCTGCCGTGATTGTCCTTTCCCTCGAACGCTGTTGGTCGGGGGCCACCGAAGGCATCGACAGCCCCGGCAATCTAGCCCTCGAGCGAGCGCGGCCACGGATCACAGCGGGTTTGGCCGGCCAGCCGCTCGGATTCACGGAGACGCGTAAGGGCTTTGACCGGCAAGCGGTCTACGGCGACGCCCCAAATTCAACTCAGCTTTGAACCGCTCAGCAAACAAGCAATTGAATATGAAAGCCGCAGCTACAGCGTCGGAAATACGCACGACCTTGATCGTCGGCAAGGAGAGTGTTGGCAAATCGCAACTGGTTTCGTCCTTGACCGGCCGTTCGGCGGGTGAGACGAACTTCCGCGGCTCGACCGTGGTCGTCCAGCGCTATCGGTCGGGGAACACCGAGTACATCGACACGCCGGGCATCCTCCGCAGCTCCGACACGGAGACGACGCGCCTGGCGCTGAATGCGCTCTCGGCTAACGAGGTTGTTCTGTTGGTGGTCCAAGCGACGAGCCTGGACCAGGACTTGAGCGACATGCTGCCGCTGGTCGTCGGCAAGCGCGGTGCCGTGATCGTCACGTACTGGGACAAGGTGCAGCCGGGCGAAGCTGCACAGGAGGCGATGGAACGTCTCGCGACGGACGCGGGCCTCGAGTTCATCCCCGTCGATGCCCGTCGGTTGACGGACCGCAATCGTGATGAGATCGCCAAGGCGACAAGCAACCCGTCGCCATTTCAGAAAGCATCGCTATCGGCCCGAGCGGGGTGGCGGATCGAACCGAATCCCGGGTGGCTGGAACATCGCGTAGTCGGTCCACTCGTCGCCATCTTGCTGTTGTTCCTGCCGGCGCTAGCGACAATCTACGGCGCCAATGCGGTGGCGGATCTGCTCCACCCGATCGTGGCAAGCTGGTTCGAACCCGTCATCGCCACGGTGAATGACACGTGGCCGAGCTGGTTGCGAATCGTGCTCACGGCTCAGCAAGGGGAATTCGGCTACGGTCTACTGAACATGGGGCCGTTCCTGCTGGTTTGGGCGCTCCCCACGGTGCTGATGTTCGCCTTGATTCTCGGCGCCTACAAGGCAAGCGGATTGATCGAGCGAATCAATGTCGCACTCCATCCGCTCATGCGCCCCTTCGGGCTGAGCGGACGGGACGTCGTGCGGGTGATGATGGGGTTTGGATGCAACGTGCCGGCGGTGATCAGCACGCGGTCCTGTTCGAGCTGTTCGCGAGGCCCTGCGATTTCGGCCATTGCTTTCGGCTCGGCATGCAGTTACCAACTACCGGCCACGCTGGCGGTTTTGTCGGCGACGGCGGCAGCGACGGGTACCTCGGCCGTGCTGCTGACGTGGCTGTTCCTGGCATACCTGCTCGGCACGACACTCATTTACTTACGTCTCACGTCGGGGTCCCAGGCCCGCAGCTCGCTGAACGTCTTGATGACGCCCAGCCGACCGTTCATGCAGTGGCCGACACCATCGGCTCTATGGCGAGAGGCGTCGGGAACCGTTCGGCAGTTTCTGTTGCAGGCGATGCCCGTCTTCGTCGCGATCTGTATCGCCGCGTCGCTGCTGGCTCATGCCGGAGTGCTCGATTGGGCCTCTCGGATTCTGGGGCCAGTGATGGGAGTGTTTGACCTTCCCGCTCAGTCGTCTCTGGCCGTCGTGCTGGCTTCGGTGCGCAAAGACGGGATCTTCCTGCTGGCGGCGGACGACGGCGCAGCCTTTCCGATGACAGCGGCACAATCGCTGACGGCGGTCTACCTGGCGGGTGTGCTGCTGCCATGTCTGGTCACCGCCATGACAATCGGTCGTGAGACCGGCTGGAAGGCGACATCGAAACTCCTTGCACGGCAGGCGGGATTCGCCACTCTGTTTGCCCTGGTCTTGGCCTGGGGAGGAAGGTGGCTGTTGTGATCTTCTCGCGTCGAAACCGGGCACACGAGCCAAGCACGACCGATAGTCGTCGCCTTACGGGGAGGTTGCACAGTCATCCGCAGCGTGTTGATCGACACACGATGGATCGCCGATACCTGGAAGGCGAACTCGTTCGGCATGCGGTCGGCCTGCTGAGCCAACAGGTGTGGTGCTGGGGTCGCGACATTCTGCGGCCCGAAGGCAATTGGCTGCTCGAGATCGGCTTCGTTCGCATCGAGCCACCCGCCGAACGCAAGGAATGTTCTAGCGTGTATACCCTGGCACTTCCGCAAGGACGCAATGTTGTGCTGCGTGGGTTTGGAGCGTTCTATGGAGATCGTCAGCGCGGCACTGTCTTTCTGCCCCGCGATGCGTTTCGGCCTCGATACACAACCAACGGGACGCTCGATCGTCCGCCCTGGTCGAACGCGGACTTGCCGAAGCTGACTGCCCCGGACGATTTGCAACGAAACGATTGCGCGTCATTGACGTTGGACCTTGTCGATTGGATGCGGGACTACGAGGCGGCCATCATCGAGCGGTTGGGGATCGAGTACCGCCGTTCGACGTTGGTCGAGTGGGACAATGGCAAGCGACCCATCATGCCGGCGGAGGAGATGGCTCGCGCGTGGCGATCGCTCGGCATCGCGATCGCTGGAAATGTCCAGGCGTTGATCCCAAGCTGCAGCGAGAGTCAATCTCATGCCTGAATCAGCGCTAGTGCGAAATAGCCCCTCCAGATCAGCGCGACGGACGCGCGCGGGCCAAGGGTGGTGCCTGCCTCGCCCGGTTCGCAGTTTTGGCGGACGCCTGATGGGGCAACAGGTCTGGTCTTGGGGAAGGGATGTGGAGTATCCCGACGGGAATCTGTTGATGCAATTTGGCTTCGAGCGCCATCGAGATCGCACCACCGCGGAACGGTCGACGTGTTATCGACTGGATCGGGACCAGCTCCACGTGGCTTTGTGGGGCTTCGGTATGTTCTTCGGATGCCGCGACCTGGGAGGTCTGTATCTCAAGCGTTTCGAGTTTTGTCCGTATTGGGCCCCCGTCGAATCGCTCTCTTTAGACATTCACTGGCCCGACGAACTACCGGTCTTTGCTCGGCCGCGAGGCGCACTCCAATGGCGGCGCGCCCGCAAGCTCTGGAAATCGTCGCTGCTCTGGATCGCGAACTATGAGGCCTGGGTGTGCACTACCGTGGGGCTCGCCTATCGGCGCGAGTGCGTCGCAGATTGGTTGCGGCCGTCCGTGCGTGCGGAAAAGATGGCTGCCGCTTGGCGATTTCTCAGCCGTCGAGGTTGGGAGCATCAAGACTTGTCGCTATCTCGAGCATTCAAGCCATACACGATCTCTGCGGGGCCGCGATGAAGAAACTTCCCGTCACCGTGTTGTCCGGATCGGCATCGGCATCGACGAGAGCGCCATCTACGACTCGCTCCAGGAGTGCTTGCTGACGGACGAGGAATTCGCGGAAAGGATCGAGGCTTGGAAGCGCCTTAAGGATCCGTTTCGGCAATGGAACTTAAGCGTCGAGGAAGCCCTTTCCACTCGGCTTGTCTTACCATCGCGGCAGGCACCCGTGCGCTTGCTTCAGTCGTCGCGGTTGCCCGCCGGTACGTCGAGGACGATCTGTGGAGCACTTGCCCCCACGTGTGCATTGATTTGAAACTGGTCGCGGAACCGGGGGAGTCCCTTGGACAACGCCTCGGCGATGGAATGCCAGGCGACGAACCGCGGCCCGATAGCGCGACCCGGAAGTGACTCCGCTACGGGAAAGTCGACAATCATCGGCCCCCCGCAATTCTCGAGGCGTTCGGTCCACAACCGGCTCTCAAGTCCTTGCTCCCCTCGATCGACGAGAAGCAGGTCGGCCGCCATCAGCCCGCGCATGTAGGTGTTCCGCATCGCGTAGCCCGAGTTGGCCGCAGGCTCTGCGAGGCACTTCACAGCTACGTGAGGGCCGGCGACTGGCTCGACCAGTCGGGCGTGCGCCGCAGTGGGCACAACCACCACCGGCTTGGCGCTCCATTGCGAATACTGTGCCGGCGCGCCGAATCCGGACAACCACGTGGCCAAGAGGCCGACGCATGCAACGGTTCCCATCTCAACTCTCCTTGTTGAAGCACACGCGAAACGATTCTCAACACACGCACTCGCTGCCGCAGCACGACAAGTCATCGAGGAACATGCCCTCGGCCCGCAGTGCTTCCAGCGGCTCCACGTCGATGCCCAAACGTGAACCGATTGCCCGGGCAACCACGGCAAACCGCTGGCGAAACTTGTAGATGAAGCAAAACACGTGGTGATCGTGCCGCACGCCCGGTCCGGCTAGAAACAGCCCAGGGACCACGGTCGATTCATCATCGGCCGACAGCACCGGGCAGCCGTCGTCGCGCCAGGCGAAGTGCGGCTGCAGCAGACGGGCACTGGTCTCGAATCCGTTCGCCAGAATCGGCGGCGTGCCGGTGCGGAATCGTGACCCATCGGCACCAAGGATCTCGTAGCGCTCGTGGCTCGTCCGCACCTCGACCACCTGGGGGGTTTCGATCAACTCAATGCTGCCGCGGCGCTGGGCTGCCACCAGCCTTCTTCGCGTATAGGGCGAGAGAACGACGCTCGGGTCGCTCGCTTCGTCCTCCAACGTGAAGTGGGGATCGAGCACACGCACGCTCGCCCCCAAACGCGCCAGATTGACCGCCGCATCGATGCCGCTCTCCGCGCCGCCGATCACCAGCGCCTGATCCTTTGCGACATCTTTCCAGGAACCGACCTGCCCGACGTGCGTGCAAGACTCGGCTCCGGGGAAGCTGGACGTGCGCGGCGACTGGAACTCGCCGGCCGCCCAAACGACAAAGCGTGTCGTCCTGGGGCCCAGAGATGTGTGGATGTGGAGGAGGCTGTCTCCGGCATCGGGCTCCACACCGAATACTTCGACGCCCGTTTCGACGGGCAACTCGAAATGCTCGGCCACGGCCCTGAGATAGGCCGCGTACTCGACGCCCGAGGGATGTTCGCATTGCAAGCTATGGGCGGGCGACGTACCGACGGCAATCGAATTGAGATCGAACGCGCCGAAGCCGTTGCCGGGGAACGACGGCGTGATCAGCCGCATCTCCTTCGGCCAGCGAGCAAACGAGGCGCCCACCCCATACCGGTCAACGACCGAGAAGTTGCGGATCCCCAGGTACTGCTGGAGCAGGATCGACACACCGCGGCCCGCGGGGCCGGCGCCGACTACCAGGACATCAAATCTTCGCTTTCGCATCGGAATTTGTCGGAACCTACCAGTAAAGGTTGTCGTCGCCGTTCTCCGCGGGAGGTACTGGCTCGCTGCTGTCGTCCGGCGAGTCGTCCCACGTGGGGAACGGGTCGTTCCATTGCGCCCAGGTGTCGGGGCCGAGCGACATTTCCTCGTCGGTGAGCAGTGCGGCATCGAGCGCCACCGAGATGGCCGCTGCGTCGAGGCCCTGACCGATAACGACGAGCTCCTGGCGGCGGTCGCGATAGTCGCCTTCGAACATCGCCCGAATGGCTTGGCGATCCGCCTCGTCGTCGGGCCAGTCGTCCAGCGGCGTTTCAGCCCACCACGAGCCGCCGAAGGTCAAGTGGCAGGAGACTCCCGCTTGTGACCAGATGCAGGCCCAGTCGTGTCGCGTGGCAAGCCACACGAGCCCCTTCGAACGCAGTGCACTCGGCAGCAAGTCGGTTTCGAGAGCGAGCCACAGCCGCTCCGGATGAAACGGCTGGCGTGCCCGGTAGACAAAGCTGGAAATCCCGTACTCGTCCGTCTCCGACGTTCGTTGGTCTCGCGGTTCGGCGAGCCATCCGTCGACGGTGCTCGCCTCCGCCAGGTCGAATCGCTTCGTGTTCAGGATTTCTGAGAGGGGCACTTTGCCGTGGACGGCTTGCAACAGCGTGGCCCGCGGGTTCAGCAGCCCGAGCAATTGCTCCAGATGGGCAAGCTCAGCAGCGTCAACAAGGTCGAGCTTGTTGAGCACGATCACGTCGGCGAACTCGACCTGATCGACCAGCAGGTCGACAAGGCTTCGCTCGTCGGTCTCGTCGACGCCTAGCGTTAAGTCGACTAGGTCGTCCGACGATCGATAGAGCGACAAGAAGCTCGAAGCGTCGACTACCGTGACCATCGTGTCAAGTCGCGCGTACCGAGACAACGTCATGCCCTCGTCGTCCTCAAACACGAACGTCTCAGCCACGGGCAATGGCTCCGAAACGCCCGTCGACTCGATCAGTAGGTAGTCAAAGCGGCCTTCCTTGGCCAGTGCCGCGACCTCTCGTAGCAAATCTTCACGAAGCGTGCAGCAGATGCATCCATTCGTCATTTCAACGAGCGTTTCTTCCGTGCGGCTCAGCGCTGCGCCCCCTTCCCGGATCAGCCGCGCGTCGACATTCACCTGGCTCATGTCATTCACGATCACGGCCACGCGCAAGCCTTCTCGGTTCGCCAGAACATGATTCAAGAGCGTCGTTTTCCCGGCCCCGAGGAAGACGGAGAGGACGGTGACTGGGAGGCGTCGTCTCATCAGCAGTTGAGCCTGGCCCTAGGGGCGATGTGGGTTGTCGCAACGTAAACTACATGCAAACCGATTGCAAAAGCATCACCCCTGCATGATACACACATGCAATTACTTTGCAAGTAGGTCTCTCGAACGCGCTCTTGCCTGGTCTGCGTCCCGCCCAGGCTCGATACATGGCCCTGGTCGACGCCGGGTACGCCTGCCCGCTGCGGGCCCCGGCGCCACCGCCGAGGGCGTTTTTGGGGGATCACAGGCCTGGGACAGCTATGGAAGCGCTGAGCCACGCGACTTCCGCGTGCATGACCTAGAGCCCGGCGTTGGCGAAGCGTACGTGGGCGGCAATCGCGCGTGCGTTCCAAGGGCGACAGGCGCCGCGGCTTCGGTATCGTCCAAAGCCTAGAGCGGAGCTACATTGCAATCGAATTGCACAAAGAAGTACACTGTGCGGATGGCGTTGCTGCCGCGATTGCGCGTTGGGCGCGGTTAGTGAGCGAGCACTTGTTGCCGAGTCGTGCCTGAAGGTCGCCATAGCCAGCCACCGCTTCCAATCTTGCCAAGCATGAGCAATTCGAAACTCGGTATCATTGCGGCTGCCGTGGCAGTTTGCCTTGTCAGCGCAGCGGAGGCGACGAGCCGTTCCTTGTCGGCGTCGGCCGGCGAGAGAGAGCAGCACACGCACGACCACGCTCATTCGCATCCTCACGAGCACGCCGCCACGGAGTCCGCGCGGATCTCCGACCAGCCAGCAGCGAATCCGTGGGGTTGGCTAGGCCTATATTCGATATTGATCGCAGCCGCGTCGATATTCGGCGGATGGCTGCCGGGGCACTGGCAGCTTACGCACCTGCGATTTCAATTCGTGATCAGCATCATCGGCGGGCTGATTCTAGGCATCGGTGTGCTGCACCTCCTGCCCCACGCCCTGCATGAACTCGGACAGGACGAGGGAGACACGGTTGCCAAGTGGATGATGGTCGGGATGGTGGCGATGTTCTTTCTGCTCCGAGCGTTTCACGTCCATCACCACGAGCCCGCGCTGCCAGTCGATTCATGGCCCTCTGGCTCTGTTGCTGAGGCCGCTGCCGAAACAGACGCAGTTCATGCTCACTCCCATGATTCCCAGTGCGATCATGCCCACGGGCATCCGGGCCGTCTGAGTTGGACGGGTGCACTGCTTGGCCTGGCAGTCCATACGCTGATGGATGGACTGGCCCTGGGAGCTACTATGCGGGCAGAATCCCAGCACGAGTCGACTGGGTTCATGGGGCTGGGGATCGTGCTGGCCATCGCCCTGCACAAACCGCTGGACTCCCTGTCGATCACAACCTTGATGATGCACGCAGGCAAGTCGGCGAATCAGCGCTGGATCGTGAATCTCGTCTACGCGTCACTGTGTCCAATTGGTGCGGCCGCGTTTCTGCTCGGGGTTGGACAAATGAGCGCGGACGGACACTTCATCGTGGGATGCAGCCTCGCATTTTCAGCGGGCGTGTTCATCTGCATTGCGCTGGCGGACTTGCTGCCGGAAATGGAGTTTCATTCGCACAACCGCGTGCGGCTGAGCATCGCGCTGCTGCTCGGAATCGGCCTCGCTTGGGCAATTCAGTTTCTCGAACCGGCACATCTGCACTGATCGTCGCCAAATCGGCGATACCAGTTCGGCCTATCTGGCAGCAGTGGAATTCCACTTCCCTAAACAACAACAAAGCCGCGCCCGGAGTCGAGCGCGGCTTTGGACTGCTGAGGCTGAAGAAAAGGTCAAGAGACGACGTGCATTGGTCCGTGGTTGTCGCAATGCCCGCCATGCGGATGGTGCAGGTGTCCATCGACGAGATAGTCGACGTGGTCGCCATGGGGAACCGCCTCGTGCCCACAACCGGGCCCGTGAACGTGGTCCTTGTCATGTCCGGCGCACTTGTGATCCGGCGTACAAGTTGCTGGATTCGCGGCGCTGACCTCAATCACATGTTCGACCACCTCGCCGTCCTGCTGCTGGTGATGCAAGTGGCCGTCGTGAAGATAGTCAACGTGCCCATCATGTTCGACCGCAGTATGGCCACACTGCTCGCCGTGCTGATGGTCATGATTCTTGTGGGTTGCGGGCATCGCTCCCCCCTTTCTCATTGAATTTGATGGCCGAGTTCCACGTCGATAGAAACGTCCGCTAAGCGTCGACCTCTTGCGCATGATCAATCGCGTTCGAGACCAAACGCGATACGTGTTTGTCTGTCAAGGAATAATACAAGTGTTGACCCTCACGTCGCCTCTGTACGAGCCGTTCGCTTTTGAGCAGTTTGAGTCGCTGCGAAACGGTCGAGATTCGTTCTTCGAGCGAAAGCGCGATCTCCGTGACGCACATCTCCTTGCGTGAGAGGAGTGCCAGTACCTGCAATCGCCCGGGATCACCGAGGGCCCGAAAGATCCCCGCTGCGCGCAAGCAAACCGAGTCGTCGGGCAATAGTTGCGCACCCGCTTGATGATCGTTATCGCCACAAGTTCGCTTCGTAGTCATGACATTCCATCAGTTGATTAAATAAAAGATAGTTCAAACGCTGAAAAAGTCAAGTGGACGATGCTAATCGCGCAAGCCCGTCGCCCCGAAATTGCAGCGGATTGCCCTCGCCATCGTGCGTGCGGCCAAAACCGACGTGATGCGCCAAGTGTAGGCGGCCTGCACAGGGTGGTTGGCAGGTTGGCTAAACCGAAGACTGCGGCGTGCAGCCAGTGAAAAGAATCTGCCGAGTTCTCGTCCGATTTGGCCAGTCAGCGCTTGATGTCCGCCGCGACCGATGGCTCCTGTGTGACTGTTCGCGGGCGGTTCCGCGAGCCTGATGATGGCAGCCCCATCGCACCCGTTTCCGAGGAGACGAGACATGGCTACGAAGAAAGCCCCCAAGAAGCCCGCCCCCAAAACTCGTAAGGCGCCGAAGGGCAAGGGCGCTCCCGCCAAGCAGCCGAAGCTGAAGATCGCCGAACCGAAGAAGCTCAGCGCTCTGGATGCCGCAGCGCAGGTCCTGGCCGCGTCGAAAGAGCCGATGAACACGAAGGAGATAATTGACGCGATGGCGGCGAAGGGCTTGTGGACCAGCCCCGGTGGCAAGACGCCGCATGCGACACTCTACAGCGCGATCCTCCGCGAGATCGGAGCCAAGGGCAAAGAGGCCCGCTTCAAGAAGACCGATCGCGGCCACTTCACCGCCAACGGGTAGGCTCCGCCCGGGGTCCCGCCCCAACGCCCCACGTTCGCCGCGTCGGGGCGTTTTCTCGTTGCGGGCGGCCGTGGCCAAGGCGGGCCACCGGCCGCGACACGGGCGAAACGTCGCGTTCACGTGGCCTCCCCGGCCCGTTGGGCCTTCCGCTGCGTGAACTTCTCCCAGCGCTGGACGATCACATCGCAGTAGAGCGGATCGAGCTCCATGAGGTACGCTCGCCGGCCGGTCTGCTCAGCCGCCATGAGCGTGCTGCCACTGCCGCCGAACAGATCCAGCACGTTCTCGCCTGGACGGGATGAGTACCGGATGGCTCGCGCGGCGAGCTCGACCGGCTTCTCGGTGAGATGCACCATCGACTGCGGGTTGATCTTCTTCACGTTCCACACGTCGACCGCGTTGTTCGGGCCGAGGAACACGTGAGCGGCGCCCTCACGCCAGCCGTAGAAGCACCACTCGTGGTTGCCCATGAAGTCCTTCCGGGTCAGCACCGGATGTTCCTTGACCCAAATCACTGCCTGTGAAAAGTACAGCTCGCATGCCTTCAGCACCGGCGGGTAGTTGGCACAGTTGGCATAGCCGCCCCAGATGTAGAACGCCCGGCCCGGCTCGAGCACGCGGGCGATGTTGCCGAACCACGCGGCCAGTAGCTGGTCGAACGCGTCGTCGGAAACGAAGTCGTTGGCTAGCGGCCGATCCTTGGGGCGAAGCTGCTTGCCGGTTGGTTTCGACTTCTCCGGATGGCGGGCCAGGTCAAGCGACTGGTGATGCTTAGGCCCAGCGAACGAACTCAGCCCAGCCGCGATCGCGTTGTTGCTGCGGGGCTCGACCTTCACGTTGTACGGCGGGTCGGTGTTGCAGAGTTGAATCACGGCCCCGTCGAGCAAGCGATCGACATCTTCCGGCTTGCTGGAGTCGCCGCAGAGCAGTCGGTGGGTGCCCAGGATCCAAAGATCGCCGGGCTTGGTGATTGCTTCGTCCGGCGGCTGGGGTACTTCATCCTCAACGATCTCGCCCTCCTCACCGGCCACCCCTGCCTCGGCCGCGAGCTCGGCAAGCATTTCCTGCAGGGCGTCGCTGTCCACATCGATCTGGTGCAGCAGCTCCTTCAGTTTCTCAGGGTCGGTTTCGGCCATCGCCGCCAGCGGGTCCACGGTGGCCAGGAGCTTCGCGGCTTCCTGGTCGTCGACATCCAGGACCAGGACCGGCCACTCGCTGTCGGGCGCCACGTCGGCCCGTAGGTGCCCGTCGATCAGTTGCAGCCCGGCCGGCGTCTCCCGCACCAGCAGAGCGTCGGCGATCCCGACCTCGGCCAGGATGCCGCGCATTGCGTCTTGCTGCGCCTTGGGGTGCGTCCGCCAGTTCGCCGGGTTCGGCAGGATATCGCTGGCTTTGACGCGGCGTAGCTCTTTGATGCGGTCGCGAAGTTTCATATTTCGGACGGACGGACTATGTCTTGCGGGGCCGAGCGGGGCGTGGGAAACCATCGGCGAGGCGCGAGAAAGTACCTAAGCTCCCCCGGGGTGCTTGTTGACATCTCCAATCGCGCTCATCGATTCTCTAGAGTGCGGCTTGGGACAGCATGGTGCGCTTGGTACGGCAGGTATTCGCGCCATGTCGCAATTACTCGCTGGGAGTAGAATATTCGCAGCGAGTCGGTTGGCCACGCAGTGTCTCGGCTCGGCCGACGCTGATGGAGGGGCTAGATCATGGCAGACCCAACCGGCAATGGCATCAAGGCCGGCGAGGCCTATCTTCGAGCGATCGCCAACGATCCCAAGTCCAAGAGGGCTGTGATGCGCACTCGTGCGTATCTGCAAACCTTCATCAGGTTGGCGAACATCCCAGAGATTCGGGAGGCATTGGAGGGTCACCTTCAGGTGTCGCAGGAATATGCCGACGCGCTTCGCGACAACATGAATCGGATCGGCGACGACCTTGGGGCTTTGCACCTCCCTCGCCCCGAAACGGTGGAAGACTGGCAGGTCCTCGGCCGGATCGTAGAAATACCCGAGGAGTATCTGCAGGCAGGCAGTTGGACCGCCGCCGAAATCTACGACCGGGCAACGGCCTGGGGCCAGCGAGAGAAGATTAGGGCCAAGCTGGCAGCCGATGCCCAAGCAGAACGGGCGAATGGCCGCTCAGATTCGGTGCCGACTGCGCCACGGCCGACGAAGGCGAAGCGCAGCACCGAGCGGGGCGAAGGCCGTGCGAAGCTCATCGCCGCCCTGGCAAAGCACCACAAGTACGCCGAGAGCGGTTGCCTGAACCTCGAACCCGTCGGTAACAACGAACTGGCGAGATCGGCGGAAGTCAGCAAGCGGACGGCGTCGGCCTTCTTCGACAAGGAGTTCGGTGGGCATCTCAAGTACCGCTCGTTGTGCCAGGACGCGGTTCTCCTTGCAGCAGCCTTGAAGGCCCTGAATGGTGAGTTCCGCCCGCGCGATTTCTACGACACCCGCTCGCCTGATGACCTGGATCAAATGGGCGACGCGCGCTCGCTCGACGAGCCGGATCAAGAGGGAGAGTAGCGGCCTGGGTGTTCCATCGTTCCCTACCGGATGCGGAACACCTGAAGAATTTTCTTTGTGGCGCGAATCCCGGCTTCTAATGGCGTTTTCGTGCCAGCCTCCAACTGTTCCGCATCGAGATGCGGAACACTGCGCCAACGGGTAAGCTAGCCACGCTTCGTGGCGAGCGACCTATTGGAGCATGACTGCAATGGCAACGGAAAGTAATGACTCGCCTCTGGCGCTGCGGCTCCGCGACGCGGCGAAGGCCCTCGGAATCTCCCCTCGACTCCTCTGGCAACTCACGCACGACGGGCATATCCCCTGTGTGCGGATCGGCACGGGGAAGCGGCGCACGGTGCTCTACCCCGTGGACCAACTACTGAGCTGGTTGGAACAGCAGGTTGAGGTAGCCAAGGGGGGCGACGATGACGCAACCCATTGAACTGATTTTGGCAAAGCTGCCTGACGCCAAGAAGTCGGGCACAGGGTGGTCGGCTTGCTGTCCTGCCCACGACGATCAACAGCCCAGCTTGTCGATCACCGAGGGGGATGACGGCCGGGTCTTGCTCAAGTGCCACGGTGGTTGTTCGATCGAGGAGATTTGCGAGGCGATGGGCCTTAAGCCAACTGACTTGTTTGTCCTTTCAACGTCAACGGTATTGCCTGCCGGCCGAGAGAAACAGGAATACCGTGGACACGCCAATGGCCAGAAAGGCAATGGCCAGCCGCAGATCGTGGCGACCTACGATTATCGGGACGAACGCGGGGAGTTGTTGTTTCAGGTCGTGCGCTACGACCCAAAAGACTTTCGGCAGCGTCGCCCCAAGCCGGGCGGCGGCTGGGTTTGGTCGGTCAAAGGCGTGCGTGTGGTCCCGTATCGCCTGCCGGAGCTGCTGGCTCGGCCAGACGACCCCGTGTTCGTGGTCGAGGGCGAGAAGGATGTCGACAACCTGGGCCGCATCGGCGTGCTGGCGACCTGCAATGCAGGTGGCGCCGGAAAATGGACCGCCGAACACGCCGCATTTCTTGGCGGTCGGCGTGTCTACGCGACTCGGGACAACGACGACTCAGGCCTTCGCCACATCGAGCAGGTCGCTCACTCGCTGCAAGGCAACGCTGAATGGGTGCGGATTGTGGAACTGCCCGGTCTGCACGCCAAGGGAGACGTCAGCGACTGGCTCGCAGCCGGCGGAACAAAGCAGGACCTGATGCGACTGGCCGAGGCGTCGCCGATCTGGACGCCAGCAGCGTCAGCGTCAGGGCCTGTGCTCACCTGCCTGGCTGATGTTGAACCGCGACCCATATCGTGGCTGTGGCCAGAACGGGTTCCGATGGGACGGATTTCCCTGCTGGTCGGCCGGCCTGGCGAGGGTAAGTCGTTTCTGACCACGGATATGGCAGCCCGTGTCACCACGGGCACGCCCTGGCCAGACGGCAGTGAATGTCCCAAGGGTTCGGTAATCCTGATCTCGGCCGAAGACGATCCGGGTGACACGATCCGGCCGCGTCTGGACGCGCACTACGCCGACCTGCACCGCGTGCATCTGTTGTCGGCGGTAGTGCGCGTCGACAGTGAGGGTCGATACGAGCGGATGGTGACGCTGGCCGACCTGGACGCGATTGAGGCGGCACTCGAACGGCTGCCTGACTGCAGGTTGATCATCGTCGATCCCGTTGGCTCGTTCCTCGGAGGGCGCACCGACGCCCACCGCGACAACGAGGTTCGTGCGGTGCTGGCGCCGATTGCGAAACTGGCAGAGAAGCATGGTCCGGCGGTGCTAGTTGTCGCACACCGTCGCAAAAGCCCCGGCAGCATTGCCGACGACTTGGCTCTCGGTAGTCGCGCCTTCACCGGCATCGCTCGGGCGGTCTGGCATTTGACGCGAGACAAAGAGGATCGATCGCGCCGGCTGCTCCTTCCAGGCAAGAACAATCTGGCCGAGGAAGGCGAGGGGTTAGCATTCTCGATCATCGGGCAGCCCCCGCACATTTCGTGGGAGCGCGACCTGGTGACGATGAGCGCCAACGAGGCTCTGGCGGCCGAAAACTCCAATCGAGGCGAGCGCAAGGCTGGGCCCGGAGCAACAGCCCGCAATCAGGCCGCTGAGTGGCTGCGGGAGCTGCTGGCATCTGGCCCGATGGAAACAGCCAAGGTCAAAGAAGAAGCCAAAGCCGCGGGCTATGCCTGGCGAACGCTGCACCGGGCGAAGGATGAGTTGGGCGTGAAGCCGTATCGTCGGGAATTCTCAGGCCCGTGGTACTGGCAGTTGCCATCCGACTCAACGTGCCAGGTCGTCTCGGAACATGAGCGCCTGGCATCTTGGCACGATAGCGAAAAGCTCGCCAAAAACGCAGCTTTGGAACCTGGCACGATAGGCACGTGCCAAGATGATTCCACTTGGCACGATAGCCCGTCCGAGCCGGAAGACCGCGTCCAGGTGACGATATGAGCGCGGTGACCGAGCTTGTGCGCGAATGCCACACTCGCGGCATTCGATTGAAAGTTACTCGCGACGGCCGAGTGACGATCGATGCCCCCAGGGACGCACTGTCGCCCGAGTTCTTAGAGCGTGCCAAAGCGCACAAGGCCGAACTGATCGACCGGTTTGCGACAAGGGCACCCGGCGCCGCGGCGAAGCCCGTCTGCCGTTGCGGCTCGACCGCGTGGCGCGACGTGGCAATTCACGATGGACAGTCGACGCGGCGGGATTGCGCCGGGTGCGGGCGATTTGTCGACTTCTCCCGCTGGTACGGCGCAATTGCTTTGCAAGCTGACGAGTGACGCGGTAGGGTGTCGAACGAAGAGGCTTTACGAAAGGAAAAGACTGATGGCAAGTATCGCACGCAGCAAGAACGGCACACGCCGAATTCTCTTTATGGCCCCGGACGGCACACGGCCAACGATTCGACTTGGCAAGGTGTCGCAACGAGCCGCGGAGAGCATCAAATACCGCATCGAGCAGCTGCTCGAAGCCCAGCATCTCAACCGGCCGCTGGATTCTGATCTGGCCCAGTGGGTCGCGGGCCTGAGCCCACGCATGGCGAAAAAGCTCGCCGATGTCGGTTTGATTCCTGAGCGCGAATCGAAGCCAACTGTGACCTTGGGGCCGTTCTTGCAGGACTGGCTGACCGCACGCAAAGGCGACTACAAGCCCGCGAGCCTGATTGCGTGGGGGCAGGTGATCAAGGCGCTCACACAGCTCCTGGGAAGCGACTTCTCCCTAGCTGGTGTGACTGCTGTCAAAGGAGAAGAATTCCGGCAATCAATGCTGGCGGCTGGGTTGCGGCCGACCACGATTCACAAGCGCCTTCAGCACGCCCGATTGTTTTTCGAACACGCGAAGCGTCAAGGTCTGATTGCTGAGAACCCCTTTGAATTCGTCCGCCACCGGCCTGGCGACGCGTCAGAGCGGCGCGCCTATGTTCCGGCAGACGACGTGACGCGGGCGATTGAACAAGCTCCGAATCAGACCTGGAAACTGCTCATAGCTTTGTCGCGGTTCGCTGGTCTGCGCGTGCCGAGCGAAGCCCTCAGCCTCCGTTGGCAGGACGTGGATTGGGAACGACAGCGATTGACCGTTCCCAGTCCCAAGACCCAACATCTTGCCGGTCGAGGCTATCGGGTCATCCCGCTATTCCCGGCAGTCCGCCCCTACTTGGAGGATGCATGGGATCTGGCACCGGAAGGTGCCGAGTATGTCATCCCCGAGGAATACCGCCGACGAGCGAATGGCCCAAGTGGTTGGGCGAATGCGAACCTGCGGACGACATTCGGGAAGATCATCCGCCGCGCCGGCCTGGAACCGTGGCCCCGTCTGTGGCATTCCATGCGAGCAAGTTGTGAAACGGATCTCGCACGACAATTCCCCCTGGCTATCGTGGCAAAGTGGCTCGGCAACACCCAAGCGATTGCGATGCGACACTACGTCGACGTGACGGATGCTGATTTCGAACGGGCGATCGTTGGCGAAGCTCCGGCCACAGAACAGGCGGCGCAAAAAGCGGCGCAGCAAGCGCACGCGGCAGACGGCAGCGAGTCGCAGGCGAAGCGGAGCGCCCGCAAGAAATCCCGGAGTTTGCGGGGGTCTGCGGCTTCGCGCAGTACCCTGCAAACTCCGGGAATGGAGGCGGCGGGAATTGAACCCGCGTCCCGCGATATTTCCATGGGGGCTTCTACGTGCGTAGTCGGATGATTTACGCGTCTCGCCTGCCGACCCCTAACCGACGAGGTGCACGGCAGGCCAGCCGGGAACCGTGTTTAACCTCGAGCGTGCCCAGCAGTGACACGAGGCGATTCGGAATTAGTGACGAGTTTTCAGGCCTCTCCGACAAAAGCCATCAACTCGGGTTGCCTATATTTAGGCAGCCAAAGCAAGGTTATCTTCGGCAATTGAAGATATTTGGTCAGCTTTTTAACGTGGCCCACTGACCAACCACGGCACGCCACCCACACTTCAGACTATCCGGTCGAACCCAGTTCGCCCCCGAACGTTGCAGCCGAAGCGTCGGCAACACTCAATTATATCAGATCGGCCGGCGGGTCAATTGAACTTAACGGCCGCCCGGAGCCCAGGTGCCATTCCCACACGGTGCCGTCCTCGGGGTGGGCGACCTCGCCGGCAAAGGCGAATCCCAGCTTCCGCAAGATGCTGGTCGAGGCGTTTTCCTCGGGCAGCGTCTGGGCGACGACTGTCAGCGACGCGTCGGCGTTCCTGGCCAACTCCACCAGCGCTTGGGCCATGCGGGTGGCGATGCCGCGCCCTTCGTGCTCGGGGAGGGTGAAATAGGCGATCTCCACCCGGCCGTCGACCGGCGGCGACTTGAAGGCGCAGGTGCCCAGCGGGCAACGACCGTCGGCGGCCACGTAGCCGACCCAGGGCGGCTCGAATCCCACCTTGTCGTACAGCGCGGTGGTGACCTCGATCACGTCGTGGAGCAACTCGTGGTCGTCCACGGATGCGGCGCGGCGCCCGTCGGCGGGGATCTCGACAAGTCGCATGGGCGGTTGAGCCGGCAGAGGCTCCCTTGGTGCCAACCAACTAGTACGCCGCCAGGCTGCCGGTGCTGAGCCAGTACAGGATCAGCCCGCCCAGCAGCAGGCGGTAGGCCACGAAGATGTACGTCGTGTGCGTGCGCAGGTAGTACAGCAACCAGGCGATCGAGGCGTAGCCGGAAATGAACGCCGCTAGCGTGGCCGCGGCGATCGCGATGGCGTTCTCCTCGCTGCCCAGCAATTCCGCGCGGGCGGCGAACAGTTGGTACACCCCCGCGGCCAAGACGCTGGGCAAAGACAGCAGAAACGAAAACCTTGCGGCGGTGGCTCGGGACAATCCGGCGAACAGTCCGGCCGTGATCGTCACGCCCGAGCGCGACGAGCCGGGCACCAGGGCCATGGTCTGGGCCAGGCCGATTCCGATGGCATCGGCCCAAGTGATCTCTTCCAACTCGCGGTTGCGCAGGTGGCGCTTAACGCGCCAGCGCATGTACTCCTCGGCCGCGACCAGCAGCAGGGCCAGGGCGATCAAGGCCCCGGCCACGACGTACAGCGAGCGAAGCGTGGTTTCGACGGTGTCTTTGAACAGCAGCCCGACGACCACGATCGGCACCGTGCCGGCGATCATCATCCAGCCCATCTTGGCATCGAAGTCGGCCAGGGGGCGTCCGGCGATCAGCCCCCGGGTCCAGGCAATGCCGATACGCACGATGTCGCGGCGAAAATAGGCCAGCACGGCGACCAGCGTGCCGATCTGCACGACGGCGGTGAAGGCGGCGCCCGGGTCGTTCCAGCCCAGCAGGGCCGGCACGATGCGCAAGTGCGCAGAGCTGCTGATCGGCAGAAACTCGGTCAGCCCCTGCACGATGCCCAGGACGACCGCTTCGAGTAGGTCCACGTTGGTTTCTCCGCGGCCAGTTTGGCAAGCGCAACAAACGTTAGGTTGCACGAGCGCGCCGGGCGCGCTAGCAGGCCCCCCAGGGCAGGCGCCGGATGCACTATCGTAGTGGACGGGTGCCGCGGGCGGGACTGCAAATCGCCGCCGCTCGCCGCCTCCGAATGGTTCTCCAAATATGTTTCCGGCATCGCCGCGGAATCCCTTCCCTCGACGCGTGGGGTTCTGGCATAATGCGCTTTCGTCAGGCAACCACACGCATCTAGCCGGGCATTTCTGGCCCGCGCTCCCACCCCTACGAGTGTCGATGTTCAAGAACCTTTGCCCCGCGGTGCTGGGGATCTCCGGCCGCGAGAGTGAGATGATCGAGTTAGCCCTTTCCCATGGCTTTAAGGGAATCAATCTCGACCTGGCCGACTTCGCCGGGCAGGTCAAAGCGGGCGGCTACGAGAAGGCATCGCGTCTGCTGACCAGTGCCCGGTTGAAGCTGGGTAGTTTTTCGCTGCCGGTGCGCTGGCACGGTGGCGAGGGCCAGTTCAAGGCCGATCTGATGGCCCTGCCCGAGGTGGCGGAACTGGCCACCCGCATCGGCTGCACCCGCGCTGTCACCCTGATCGAGCCGGGCAGCGAGACGCGCCCCTATCACGAAAACTTCGAGTTCCACCGCGCTCGACTCACCGAAATCGGCGAGGCGCTGGCCAAATACGAGATTCGCCTGGGCGTCGGCTTTTTGGCGCCGGCGGCGTGCCGGCCCGAGGGCACGCTGCAGTTCATGCAGAAGGCCGAGGAAGTGGTGATGCTACTGGGCACGGTCGGCGGATCGAACGTCGGGCTGGCGCTGGATACCTGGCACTGGCACATCGGCGGCGGCTCGACCGAGGCGCTGCGTGTGCTCGGCAAGGCCGGCATCGTCACCGTGTCGCTGGGCGACGTGGAGCCGGGACTCACGGCAGAGGACGTGCCCGTTTCGGCGCGGCGCCTGCCGGGCGAGGGCGGCATGATCGACAACGCCGCGATCCTCACCACCCTGGCCGAGTTGGGGTACGATGGCCCCGTGACGCCCACGGCCGACAAAAGTCGTTTCGCAGGTCAGCCGCGCGAAGAGATCGTCAAGAAAGCCGCCACCGCCTTCGACACGGTATGGAAGGCCGCCGGCCTGAACGCCAAGGGCCGCCTGGCGACCGTGCGGTAGCCAAGCACCAGGCGCGAGGCGCAAGCGAGCAACAGCGATCGTGGCCGCAACGGTGGCTCGAGATCGTATTAGCCCGAAGCGCCAGCGAGGGTTGCTCAAACAGCGTTTGCCTTCTTGACCCTCGCTCGCGCTTCGGGCTCGTGTAGGAAAGACGAACGAATCGACGGGGCCGGGCCGATGTTTCACTTCGATCGCGGGTTGAAGCTTACCAAGGCCGACCTGGCGATCGACTTCAAGCGCCGCCAGCCGCGGGCCTTCGTGTCGCACGCGCATATCGATCACATGGCGCGGCACGAGTACGCGATCTGCACCCCGGAGACCGCGCAGCTCTATCGCTTTCGCTTCGGCCCGCGCACGACGCGCGACCTGCCGTACGGGCAGCCGTTGGAGTGGGGCGGCATGCGGCTGACGACGTACCCCGCGGGGCACTGCCTCGGCTCGGCCATGCTGTTGGCCGAGGACGGCGATCGTTCGCTGCTGTACACCGGCGACTTCAAGCTCGGCGAATCGGCCACGGCCGCCCGGGCCGAGTTGCCGCGGGCCGACGTGCTGGTGATCGAGAGCACCTACGGCCAGCCGTTCTATCGCCACCCGCCGCGCGAGCAGGTGCTCGACGAGCTGTTCACCCGCGTGCGCGAAGCGATCGACCGCGGGGCCACGCCGGTGATCGAGGCCTACGTGCTGGGCAAGAGCCAGGAAGTGACGCGGCTGCTCACGCTGGCGGGATTTCCGGTGTTGCAGCATCCGCGGGTGTACGCCATCAGCCAGGTGTATTGTGCCTGCGGCGTGGACCTGGGCGATTGTCATCAGTACCCCGGGCATCCGCTGCCGGGCCACGTGGCGATCGTGCCACCGCGAATGCACCGCGCCGGCCGCTTGCCGGGCCTGCGCAAGACGGTCACCTTCGCCGTGACCGGTTGGGCGATGCACGAGCGAACGCGCTTTCGCCTGGGCGTGGATCATGCCATTCCGCTCTCGGACCACGCCGACTACGACGAGTTGTTCGAAACCGTCGAACGCGTCGACCCGAAAGTCGTCTACTGCACGCACGGCCCGGCGAGTTTCGTGGAGCACCTGCGCAAGGCCGGGGTGAACGCGCGGCCGCTGGATCAGAAGGCGACCGGCGTGCTGCCGCCGGTGCAGGGGACGTTGTTTTAGCCCGCGCCTCAGCACACCCCGATAGACTTGTCGCCGGCGCAAAAAAAATACGGAGGCCGGGAGTCACCACTCCCCCCGGCCTCCGCGAGGTCCAGACGTGCATGCGTGGGGTCACTAACTACGCCGTCTGGTCCATCTCCTGCTGGAGTGCTTCAAACGCTTCGACCGCTTGCTTGCGCTGATCCTGCCACTTCAGGGCGTCGGCACTCTCAACGTCGTCGAGCGCTTCCTCGGCCTGGTCGTGGGCAGTCTGCAACTGGTCGATCTTCTTCTGCATCGACTCGCGGACCTCGCCTTCCTCGGCGGAATCGGCCTGCTCCTGCAGCTTCTCGATCCGCTGACTGGCAGCCGTCAGTTTCGACTCGTGGTCGGAGACGAACGCCTGGCGGTCCTTCTCCGCATTGAGCCGGGCCTTGGTTTGCTCCAGTTCCTGGCTCGCCTCTTCGGTTTCCTGCTTTTCTTCGGCGACGGCCTCGTCACCTTCTTGCTTCGTTTCGGCCGTTTCCTGCTCAGCCTCGCGAATCTCTTCCTGGCCGTCCTCGTCCACCGGCTTCATCACTTCGTGCCGCGTCGATTCTTCTTCCTGCTTGGCTTCGGCGAGGTCTTGCTGCGCTTCCCAGCGGGCCTCGGCCGTTTCCTTCTGCTCTTCGGTCAGTTCTTCGCGGGCGGCTTGCACGTCGTCGTAGTCGGTGGGTTGCGAGCAACCAACCGTCACCAGCATGCAACCGGCCAGCACCAGACTCGTGGATACCAGGTGGTAGAGTCTCATCTCTACAAACTCCTTGAATGTCATCAATTGGGTTCTTGGGGGCTTTTTGCCCGTATGTTTCGATCGTTTAGCAGAACCGTGGAGCGCCCCGGCCGTGGGTGCCTGCGATTCTTGGCGTGCCAGTGGGGCAAGGGGCGTGCCAATCGCACGCGATCGACGGCGCAGGCCGGAATTCCGGGCTGGAAAGCTCCCCGGTCTCGCGCGCTTGCCGAGGCCGTTGGTCGGCTGGCGCGCGCCCTGGCGGCAGCGCGATCAGGCGTCGGCAGGTCGGCGGTCGCCGTGACGGCAGGCGCAGCAAATCACTTGGAGCTCAGCGGGATGACGCCGCCCCAGTTGTCCGGCGGCGTGCGATTGTGCTGCGCGATCAGCACGGTGAGAAAGTCCTTGACGCGGTCATCGGCTGGCACGCGATGCAAGCGTTCGAACGCCTCGCCCCAGCGGCCGGCCAGCACGTCGTCGAGCGCGTGCTCGTAGTGGGCGATGTGCTCGTCGGAAAGGGTTGGGTACTGTGCCGCCGACGGCAACAGTTCGGTGACTTCCAGCTTGCGCTCGAAGCCATAGGGCTGGACCACGGCCACGCGCCGCAGGCGTCCCACGTCGGCGGGCATCTCGCGCCGCAGCGCCGCGGCGGTGCGCTCGTCGAGGAGAATCGGCGCGTGCAGCACCTTGGTCATGCCCTCCAGCCGCGAAGCCAGATTGACGACGGGGCCGAACACAGTGACTTTCACCTGGTCGACCGTGCCGATCTTGCCGGCCACGGCGCTGCCATTGGCGATGCCGATGCCGACCTGAAAGCCCGAGAGCGGATCGCCCGAGCCCTTATCGGCGGCATATTGTGCCCGCACGGCAAGCGCCGCCCGGGCCGCCCGCAGCGCCGCGTCGGGCTGTTCGAACGGCCAGCCCCAGAAACCCATGGCGGCATCGCCGTGAAAGTCGCCCAGCACGCCGCCCTGTTCACGGATGTGATGTGTGGCCACGCCCAACGCCTGGCTCACGCGCTTGAGCAGCCCCAGCAAGTCGTCGCTGGCCCGCTCGCTGTGCCGGGTGAAGCCTCGCAAGTCGCAAAACAACACCGTGACTTCCGTCTCGCGCGGCGCAAGCGCGGTGTCCGGCTCGCCTGCGAGGGCGTCGAGGACCTGTGGGGCGAAAAACTGGCTCAGGCCCGCGCGGTCGCGCTCGAGCATCCGCACGTCGCGCAAGGCGCCCAGCGTCGTGGCGGCCAGCTCGGTGAACTTGAGGTCGTCGCGCAGGTCACCGGGGTCGGAGATTTTCAGCCCCGCGTCGCCAAAGCGGCCCGCCACGTACAGCGCCCAGCCGCGACAAGCCTTGCCCGGCACGGGCGTGCAAAAGGCCCAGTCGATGCCCTGCATCAGCGTGAACTCGGATGCGGCATCGCTGTCGGCGGCGTTCCACACGTGCAGCACGCTTTCGCTTCGCGCCAGCGCATCCTGGATGAGCCGTTCGCTGGGCTGGAACTCGTTGGCCGTCATGCTGCGGCGGTCCCAGTGCAGCACGTCGATCGCGGGCTGCTCTGCGTCGTCGTCGTGCTGGGCGACCAGGGCCGTGGCACCGGCCCGGGGGAGGCCGGCCAACAGCAGGTTCACCAGCCGCACGGAAAGTTCGGCGTCGTTGTCGGCGCCGGCGATCACGTCGCCCAGCCGGCTGAGCACGTCGATGTGGGGCCCCACGCGGCGAAAGCGCAGCCCGTGCAGGTAGTCGGCGCTGAAGGTCTGCTCCTGCAACGGATGCGGCACGTCTTGCGAGACCTGCACGCGCTCGTCGGTGAGCGTGAACGTGGTCTGGCCGATGACGAAGTGCTCGCCGGGGGTGATCTCGAACGTCTCGGCCGGCTGGCCTTTGACGAAGATCGGATTGCGGGCTTCGGCCAGCTTGCGCACGTGCAGCCGCTGGCCGTCCCAGCAGAGCTCGGCGTGGCGGCGCGAGATGCGATCGTCCCAGGCGGCCGGCCAGCCCGAGGGCGCACGCCCCAGCACGACGCATTGGCCCGCGGCGAGCGCGCGACGCCAACGGTCCTGCCAGTCGGCACCTTGTGCAATCAGGTCGGCCACGCTTTGGTTCCTCGCTACCCAACAAACGCACTACCGCCCCGGCTCACGCAGCGGCAAACTACTTCGCCGCAGCCACGGGTGCCTTGGTCTGCGCGGCACTGCGCCTCTGGCGGCCGAACGAGCGAATCATCAGCCACCAGAGGATCGTGGTCGCCAGCGCAATGGCCGCCCCGGCCACGAGGCTGGTCGAAAACAATCGCTGCCTCAGCCGCTCGAGCGTGTTGCCGATCGCTCCCTCGTACGATTGTTGCACGATCACGACGAAGCCCGTGTCGCGGTCGCGCATACCGACCGGCGCCGCCTCGGCCAGCCAGTGCATGTCGTAGTCTTTGCCCTCCGGGTCGCGGGACAGCGGATCGACGTAACGCTCGCGAACGCTGAGCGCGCCAAAGGCCGGCAGCTCCTCTTCCTCGATGTGGTACGACTCGAAACGCTCGGGCACCTCGTTCTCGGCGGAGCGCAGCTTCTCGAACAGGGGATGTTGCAGGATCAGGCCCTTGTTGGGTCCGTCGCGCCAGTCGACCAGCACGGCAAACAGTTGCCGGCTGGCTTCGGGCAGGTCGAGAAAGCGACCGACGTCGGCCGACACGCCCAGCACGCCCAGGAATCGCCGCCCGAGTGCTTCGCCGCCGGCCTCGCCGCTGGGAGCCGGCTCGTCGATGTAGATCGGCGTGGAGATCGTCACCGTCCAACGGTGGGTCACGTCGCTGTAGTACACGGCCGACAGGTTCGTGCGCTGGATGTGATCGCTCTCGCCGGGCCGCCACGCGGGCTCGTGGTCTTCAATATCACCGTGATAGTAACTGCGCCAGCCGTAGTTTCTGCCGATGGTGCCGCCCACCGGGGCTCGGGCCACCTGCAAGCCGCCGGCGGCGGTGACGAACCAGCTTTCGACGTGCACCTCGTCCGGGTCGGCGAGCAATTCGTTGAGACGGTCTTGCAGCGGCTGCCGTGCCGGGTCGTTGACGAACTGTTCGCGCAGCGCCTCGCGCTCGGCGTCGCTCAATTCGGGGTCGTTCATTCGCTCGCGCCACTCGACGATCGAGGGCGCGTCGAGCGTCGAGGCCAGCAGCGTCTGAAAGCGATAGCTGGCGGCCACGTCCTCGACGGCGCCGGCGTACTCTTCGAACTTGTTCGTGACGCTCGTGGCCACGTACTTGGCCGCGAAGCTGTTGCTCTCCAGCGCCCGCATCCGCAGCACTTCGTCGGACTCGTCCATGGCGGTCGAGAACCAACTGCCGGCGAAGATGGCCATCACCAGCAGCAGCAGCGCCGGGCCGGCGAGGCTGAGGGCCATCAGCGGACGCCGGCTGCGCTGTTTTTGGCGCTCGCGCAGCGCGTCGAGCACTTCCTGCACGTTGGCATAGCGTCGAGCGCGATCCGAAGCCAGGCAGCCGTCAACGATATCGGCCAGTTGGCGGTCGACCCCCGGCACCTGGCGATGTGCAGCCGGCGGCGGAGCGTCTTCGATCAGCTTGCGGTACCGGCTCAATCGCTCTTCGAGATTCGTCATCTTGTCGAGTTGCGCGACCGCCGCCTCGGTGCGGTAGGGAGGAGCGCCGGTGAGCATGCAATAGAGTAGCGCTCCCAGCGCATACACGTCCCACTGCACGTCGGGCACGGCCTCGAGGTCGGCCTGCTCGGGGGCCATGTAGAACAGCGTGCCCAGGGCGGGAGTCTGCTCGCTCGACAAGCGCGACTGCCCGAAATCGGCCAGCCGCGGGCGCCCGTCCTGGTCGAGCAGAATGTTGGCCGGCTTCAGGTCGCAGTGCAGCACGCCCTTGCCGTGCGCGTGCAGCAGGCCGACGGCGATGTCGCGGAAGAGCGTGACGGCGTCGCGCACGGGCAGCGTTTGTTCGCGCTTAAGCCGGTCCTCGAGCGAGCCCTGCTCGACGTATTCCATCACGTAATAGCGGGGCTGCGATTCCCAGCCGACGTCGAGCAACTGCACTACGTAGCGATCGGCCGACAGAAACGCCAGCTTCTCGACCTCGCGGGCCAGCATCGACCAGTCGACCCCGCCGCCGTGGGCGTAGAACTTGATGGCCACTTGCCGGCCGGTCGTGCGGTCGATGGCCACCCACACCTCGCCGTAGGCGCCCGAGCCCAAAAAGCGACGCAACTCGTAGCCGGGCAACTGCACCGGCGGCCGGGCCGGCTTCAAGCTCAAGGCTTGGGCCCGCGATTGCTCGTCGCTGGATTGATTTTCGGTTCGTTGGAAATCCATAGGCCGCTCGCCGTGAGACGTGCTGCGAGGTACCACCCCCTATAGTATGAAGCCTTGGCGGGGTTGGGAATGTTACAAGCCGCGCCGCGAAAACAAGTGTCGATTTTCCGCCACTAGCGGCGCGGGCGACGGGTTGGCCGGATGGTGCGGCGTTTTCGGCCGCCTGCGGCATCAAACGGGAGCCGCAGGACCGCGCCGCGCATAAGCTATATTTTGAGACATCCCGCCCTCGAACATCCCTCCCAAGCACAAGGTGACCCGTGATGGCGCGCTTGCTGATCTTGTCGCTCGTGATGGGTGGCTTCCACGCGATGACCACCCCGACGCTTCCGGCCCAGGCGCCGGCGGACAAGCCGCCCGCGGACAAGCAGGACAAGGCGCCCGTGCCGTCGCTCGAGCTGCAAGACTTTCGCCCCAAGCCGGCGCTGAAGGTTGACGAGCACGACCTGCAAAAAGCGAAGTTCCCCGTGGTCGACGTGCACGTGCATCCCAAGTTTCGCCTGCGGCACTCGGCCGAGCGGCTCGACGACTTCGTCAAGGTGATGGACGCGCAGAACATCGCCGTGTGCGTGAGCCTCGACGGCGGCATGGGCAGCGACTTCGATGAGCATTCTAAGTACCTGTGGACGAAGTATCCCGACCGCTTCGTGATCTTCGCCAACATCGACTGGATGGGCGACGGCAAGAAGGACGACCCGGGGTCGTGGGCCTGCCAGCGCCCCGGCTTTGCGCGGCGGATGGCCGACGAGCTGGCCAAGCTCAAGAAGAAAGGTTGCAGCGGGCTGAAGGTGTTCAAGAACCTGGGACTGGTGTACCGCAACCCGGACGGCTCGCTGATGCGCGTCGACGACCCGCGCTGGGGACCGATTTGGGAGGCTTGCGGCACGCTGGGCCTGCCGGTGCTGATTCACACCGGCGATCCCAAGGCGTTCTTCGACCCGATCGACGAAACCAACGAGCGCTGGGAAGAACTGAAGCGGCATCCCGACTGGAGCTTCTACGGCCAGGACTATCCCAGCTACAAGGAAGTGCTGGGCCAGTTCACCAAGGTGGTCGAGTCGTATCCGCAGACGACGTTCATCGCTGCGCACGTGGCCAACAGTGCCCACGACCTGGGGCAGGTCACGACGTGGCTGGGCCGCTACCCGAACATGTACGTCGACATCGCGGCACGCATCGGCGAACTGGGGCGTCAGCCCTACACGGCTCGCAAGTTCTTCGAAAGCTACAAGACGCGGATCCTGTTCGCCACCGACGGCCCCCGCGATCCAAAGCGGCTGCACTATCACTGGCGCTTTCTGGAGACGTACGACGAGTACTTTCCCTATGCCGAGAATCCGTTTCCGCCGCAGGGCTTCTGGCGGATCTACGGCGTGGGCCTCTCCGAGGACGTGCTGCGCGACATCTACTACCGCAACGCCGAACGAGCCATCCCCGGCGTGAAGGAAAAGTACGAAGCGTACGTCAAGCAGCAGAAGAAAGACTAGATCTCGTCATCCACCTGCCCTCACACCAGCCCGAAGTGCGAGCGAGGGTTTGGGTTGTTTCTTGCGCGGGATCGTTCAATCGCAAGCGTTGTGGTTGGCGGGCGCGAAGCCGCTTTTCCCTCGCTGGCGCTTCGGGCTGGTGTGGCGAAAGACCGATGCTTCTTGCGAACGCCGCGGGCGTGTTTCTCGGGCGTTTTTTTGGTGGTTCGGGGGTTTTTCCAGAGCGACGGTTGCAGCGGCGGTGCTTCCGACTAAAGTTGGTGCCTGGGCCGGCGAGCATGGCTAACGCGTTTGCTCGCAAGGTGGGGCGGTCTGGGAACGGAGAGCACAATGCGCCGGTTCACTCATCTCTACGGCGGCCGCTCCGCGCGCCGCCGGCGTGACACTCGTCACACGAACGTTTCTTCCTCGGTTTCATCGATTCTAAGCAATCGGCAGATGCGCGTCGAAGCGCTCGAATGCCGCACGCTGCTGGCCGTCGACGTCACGCCTACCTTCCAGGTCGACGAAGACTGGGGCAGCGGATACACGGGACAGATCACGCTTCAAAACAACGAGCCGACGGCGTTCTCGCCGTGGCGGCTCGAGTTGGACATGGCCGGCCAGATCAGCGACATCTGGAACGCGCAGATCGAAAGCCAGATGGGCGACCACTACACGATCGTCGGTGCGTCGTGGAACCCGAACCTGCCCGCCGGCGGCAGCGTGCAGTTTGGTTTCGTGGCCAGCCCCGGCGGCTCGCCCGCGGAGCCGACGGGCTACGTGCTCAACGGCGAGTCACTGGGCGGCGTGAGTTTGCCCAAAGTATCGGTACGCGATACGGCCTTCGGCGAAACGCAGTCGGGCTATCGCCTGGCGTTTGGCACCGTCGTGCTTTCGGAGCCGTCGGACGACGTCGTTTACGTGTCGTACGCCACGGCCGACGGCACGGCCGAGGCCGGCAGCGACTACCTGCCCAAAAGCGGCCGGCTGCAATTCGCTCCCGGCGAAACCAGGAAGACGTTCGGCATCTACGTGCGCGGCGATCGCGACTTCGAGCAGGACGAAACGCTGTACATCGACCTGTTTCGCCCCAGCGGCGCGACGATCGACCGGGCCCGGGCGGCGCTGGTGATCAAGAACGACGACATCGGACCGAATACCCGGCCGACGGCCGAGTTCGATTCGGCCCTGACGACCGAGGGGCGATCGGTCTTAATCGACGTGGTGGCCAACGACAGCGACCCCGACGGCGACCCGATCCGTCTGTGGGCCATTTCGCAGGGCAGCCACGGCAGCGTCGCGATCGAAGATGGCCAGGTGCGCTACTCGCCCGAGGCGGGGTTCGTCGGCAGCGATACGTTCATGTATTTCGTCCGCGATGCCCGCGGGGCGATGTCGGCCGGCACGGTGAGCGTGGTGGTTTCCGAGGCGCAGGCAAATGCCCGCCAGTTGTTCGCTCCCTACGTCGACATGGGGCTGTGGCCCACCTACAACCTGGTCGACGCCATGCAGAACGGCGGCGTCGAGTACTTCACGCTGGCCTTTATCACGGCCGATCCCAACAACCGGCCGGCCTGGGGCGGGTACGCAGCCTATGCGCTGGGGAGCGATTTCGATGCCCAGATGCGCACCCAGATCGGAGGCGTGCGCGATTTGGGCGGCGACGTGATCGTTTCCTTTGGCGGTGCGGCGAACCAGGAAATGGCCGAGGTGATCACTGACACGAGTGCCTTGGCCGCGGCGTATCAGTCGGTGATCGACGCCTACGACTTGACGCGGATCGACTTCGACGTGGAAGGCGCGGCCGTGGCCCATCGCGCGTCGATCGATCGCCGCAACGACGCGATTGTGATCCTCCAGCAGAACGCGGCGGCCGCGGGGCGTACGCTCGAAGTGTCGTACACGCTGCCGGTGTTGCCTACGGGCCTGACGCCCGACGGGGTGTACGTGCTGCAATCGGCGTTCGATCGCGGGGTGGAACTGGCGGTGGCCAACATCATGGCCATGGACTACGGCGACTCGGCCGCGCCGAACCCCGACGGCCGCATGGGCGACTACGCCATCCAGGCCGCCAACAGCCTGCACGCCCAGTTGCAGTCGGTCTACGGCACGACCCGCACCGAGGAGGAGCTGTGGGGCATGGTCGGCATCACGCCGATGATCGGGCTGAACGACGTGACGACCGAAATCTTTGATCAGCAGGAAGCCCGCGAGGTGTTGGCGTTTGCCGAACACCAGGACATCGGCCGGCTGTCGTTTTGGTCGCTCAACCGCGATCAGCAGAACCCGGCCGGCGAGCTGAACTACGTCGACTTGAAGTCGAGCAGCATTTTGCAGGACCCGTTCGAGTTCTCGAGCATCTTTGGGACGTTCGACGACGAGTGAAATAGAGCGAGCCGGCTGGGCGCCTGATAGCGGGCTCAGCCGGCTCGATTCTGGTGCAAACGTTCGTGCTCTACTTCTCGTCCGGCAGCTTGTGGCCCAGGATGGCGTCTTCGTCGAAGATCGCCTGGTTGACGACCGTGCGATTCTCGGACGTGTAGATCACGTGGATCTTGCCGTCGGCGGTTTGAATGGCCACCGGGTAAGCGGCCGTGTCGCCGGGCTTGTTGAGGATGTTGCGGCGGTGCGGGTAGGTCTTGTCGTTGTCGGTGGAGATGGCCACCGTCAGCGGCATCCGCTGGCCCTGATTGTTGTCGTTGTACACCAAGAGCAGGTGGCCGTTGTCGAGCTTGATCAAGTCGACCGCCGAGTTGGGATTGCGGAACTCGGTATTCTCGCCTTTGCTCCAGGTCTTTCCGCCGTCGCGCGATTCGCTGCGGATCACGAAGCGGTTTTCGTTGGGCTCGAAGTCGCCGCCCGGGCGGCAGTAGGCGATCAGGTAGTCGTCGGTGATCTGCACCGGGCAGGGCTGCAGGTTGCCGTTTTCGGAATAGATTCGCCCCGACTCGGTCCACTCCTTGGTCTTAGGATCGTAGCGGAAGAAGTAGCTGCACGTATCCGAGGCGGTCATCTCGCGGTCTTCGCCCGTCTCGTGATAGACCGGCAACAGGTAGCTGCCGTCGCTCAGCACGATCGGCTTGCCGCGGGCCATCGAGCCCAACTCCCAGGCCAGCATCACCGAATCGGACCAGGTGTGGGCGCCGTCTTTGGAGATCTTGTACTTGATCCGCGAGGTGGACCAGGTGGGGCCGTAGTTGGTGATGTAGAACAGCCATACCACGCCGTCGGGCGCTTGCCAGGCGGCGGCGTTGCCTTCGGAGAAGCCCGGCGTGTCGGCGATCACCTCAGGCTTGGTCCAGGTGTCGCTTCCTTTGGGCAGCCGCGAGCCGAACACCTTGGTGTCGCCTTCGTATTCGCCGTCGCCGCCGTAGTAGACCAGGTACAAGTCGCCGTTGTCGAGCTCCGTAAACGACGCCGGGTGCTTGTAGCGGCCGGGAATTTCGGGGCCGAAGATCCGCTGGATCGTGATATCGTCCTCAGCCACGGCAGGCGCGGCCAGCACGGCGAACAGGGCGAGGATCAAAGGGAGTTTCATCAGGAGAGGTTGCCACGGGGTTAGGTCGGGTGGGAAAGGTGCATTGTAGTCCGGCCAACACGCCGAATCCACGAGATGGCTGACAGCGGCACCATCGAGCGGTGGAAAAGGGAAATCAGGGCGAACGCCTCCGCGACAGGAGCGTGACCATCGCGGCCAGGCCTGCCATGATGATGCACGAATTCGTCATCAAGAAGTAAGAGCCGCTGTCCCGTAGCGATCCATCCCACCACGCAACCGCGAGGGCAATCCCGGAGAGCGAAACGACAACGCCGATGGCAACAACAGGCAAGAATCGCCGCATTCCGCCACCATAGCAAGCCGAGGCCAACTCCTGCAGCGTCCGAGGTCTACGCGGTCCTGAACCTTCGCCGCAGTCGCCAAGCGTGTAGAACTTGGCCGATACCCGTTATCAACATGGCCCATGACAGTACGGACGGCGCGGAAAGCAGGGCCATCCCAAACGCGATGACCGCTGTCGCGGCGCACAGCCAAATATCAAACTGCGGCGCCGTCAGTTCTACATCCCGAAGTGTCATCGCCGTATTGTAGCAGCCCGCGAGGGGGGCGTGGGTAAGCGGTCTCGAGTCAGGCGCCCCTACCGGTTCGGCCACGAAAACAGGCGCACGCGGTTGCCGTCGGGGTCTTCGGTGTTCACTTCGCGGAGGCCCTCGGGGTCGCTTTCGGGGTACTGCAGCGGGGAGCCGAAAACCTCCAGCCGGGCCACGAGGCGGGGGACGTCTTCCACTTCGAAGGCCAGGCTGATCCGCCGGGTGGCGTCGCCGGCGACGGCGCGAGCCAGTAGCGCGATCCGCGTGTCACCGGCTTCGAGCAGGGCGTAGCCGTCCTCGACGACCCGCACTAGCACCCGCACGCCGAGCACGGTGCGATACCAATCGACCAGCTTTTCCCAGTTTTCGCTCCGCAGTTCCACACAATACAGGCCGGGCCGCATCTCGCGTCGTAGGTCTCGGGACATGCACGCTTATCCTCGCGCAAAGGCTTATCGTCAGGTCACTTGCACGCGGGGCGCTGCCGGGCCCAGGCAGGCCCGATGGCGGTGAGCTGACATTGACCACAACTCTAGTTGCAATAGAATGTTGCGATTCTCTTGCCGATTTTCAAGATCGTCCCGCGATGACCGTCACCGACCGAACTGCCGGCCAACCACCCTCGAATCCCGCCGACTCGCCCGGCATGCATGAAGCCTCGCGGCGCGAGAAACTGCGCAAGCTCCGCGAGCTGGGCGTCGATCCCTGGGGAACGCGGTTCGACGACCACGCGCCGATCGGCGCCATTCGCGCCCGCGAGGGCGAGATCACCGTCGAACCCTTGGCCGAAGGACAGCGTGCGCCGGAGCAGCACGGCCCCAAGGTGCGGGCCGCGGGGCGGATCGTGCTGCAGCGGAAGAAGGGCAAGCTGATCTTCCTCGACATTCGCGACTGGACCGGACAGATCCAGTTGTTCGTGGGCCGCAACCAGGTGGGCGAAGACAATTGGGCTCTGGCCGAGTGCTTCGACCTGGGCGACATCGTCGGCGTCGACGGCGAGTTGAAGCACACGAAGACCGGCGAGCTGACGGTCTTCGTCGAGAAGCTGTATTTTCTTACCAAGTCGATCGAGCCGCCGCCGGAAAAGCACCACGGGATCACCGATCCCGAGCTGCGGCAGCGGATGCGGTATCTCGACCTGGCCTACACCGAGGGCGTATTGCCGCGGTTCGTCGACCGCACCAAGATCGTGGCCTCGGTCCGCAAGACGCTGGGCGCCCAAGGCTACGTCGAGGTCGAGGGTCCCACGCTGCACGGCATTGCCGGCGGCGCCGCGGCCCGGCCGTTCAAGACGCACCACAACGCGCTCGACATCCCGCTGTTCATGCGGATCGCGCTGGAGCTGCACCTGAAGCGGCTGCTGGTGGGCGGCATGGAACGCGTGTTCGAGCTGGGGCGCGTGTACCGCAACGAGGGGATCAGCCAGAAGCACAATCCCGAGTTCACCATGCTCGAGGCCTACCAGGCCTACGGCGACTATCGCACGATGATGGACCTGACCGAGCGGATCATCCTCGACGCGATCGAGGCCATCGGCACGGGCCATAAGATCGCTTGGGGCGAGCAGACGATCGACTTCACGCCGCCGTTTGCCCGGCATACGTACGACGAGTTGTTTGCCCACCACACGGGCGTCGAAGCTGCCGACGCGGCGGGAGTGAAGAAGCTGGCCGACTCGATCGGATTGGAGACCGCCGGCAAGCATCCCGACGTGATCAAGAACGAGGTGTTCGAGGCTCGCGTCGAGGATGCCCTCACCGGGCCGGTGTTCGTGCTCGATTATCCGGCCAGCATCTGCCCGCTGACCAAGCGTAAGGCCGACAACCCGGCGGTGGCCGAGCGGTTCGAGCTGTTCGTCGAGGGGATGGAGATTGCCAACGCGTACACGGAGCTGAACGACCCCGACTTGCAGGAGGAGTTGTTCCGCACGCAGTTGGAGGGCCAGAAGGAAGAGGACTCGATGGCCAAGATGGACCACGACTTCATTCGAGCATTGCGGCACGGAATGCCGCCGGCCGGAGGGTTGGGCGTCGGCATCGACCGTCTGGTGATGCTGCTGACCGGCAGCCAGAGTATTCGCGAGGTGATCTTGTTCCCGCTCTTGCGGGAGGAACAGCGGCGGTAGCGCTCGCCTGGGGGCAGGTGAGCGCGGGGCGAACGAGCCAAAGGATTGGCGATGTACAAGCTGCTCTTGTGCTGGCGTTACCTGCGAACGCGCTACATCGCGCTGGCGAGCATCATCAGCGTCACGCTCGGCGTGGCCACGCTGATCGTGGCCAACAGCGTGATGGCCGGCTTCTCGCAGGAAATGCAGGGCCGCATTCACGGCATCCTCTCCGATCTCGTGGTGAAGAGCCACGGCGCCGAGGGTTTCAAGGACCCGGCGGCGCACATGGAGCGGATCGAGCGCGTGGCCGGCGATCAGATTGCGGCCATGACGCCGACGCTCGAGATTCCGGCCATGCTCGCTTTCGAGGTGCAAGGCAATTGGCACCAGCGGCAGGTCACGCTGATCGGCATCGACCCGAACACCTACGGCCAGGTGGGGGACTTTAATCGCTACTTGCAGCATCCCGAGAACCGCCGCCAGGTGGAGTTCGAGCTGCGCGAGGGAGGCTACGACACGGTCGATCGCCAGTCGGGCGATCCGCTGCGCGTGCGGCACCGCATGGACATCGCCGGCTGGGTCCACCGCCGCATGGACGCCGCGTTTCGCCGCGACTTGCAGCCGCCGGCAGAGCGGGGGGCGGGCGCGGGCGATCTCGCGCCGTCGAATGCACCGCCCGAAGAGCTCGCCTACGAGGGTTGGGCCTTCACGCGCGGCGAACCCTTGAAGCCGGGAGAGCAGCCGCGGCCCGAGGAGATGCCGCGCGACGGCAGCTCCGAGGTGTTCGACCCCGCCAGGCAGATTCACACCGGCATCATCATGGGCATTGCGCTGGCCCACTACCGCCTGAAAGACGGCAGCGACCAGTTCTTTCTGCTGCCCGGCGACGACGTGACGCTAACCGTATCGACCGCCGGCACGCCGCCGAAGGCCGCGTTCGAGGATTTCACGATCGTCGACTTCTACGAGAGCAAGCTCAGCGAATACGACGAGACGTCGATCTTCGTGCCGTTGGAGACCTTGCAGCGGATGCGCGAGATGATCGACCCGGAAACGAACATCGGCTACGCCACTTCGATTCAGATCAAGCTGCGCGATCCGGCCGCAGGCAACCAGGTGCGCGACATGCTGCGGGCCGAGTTCCCCGCAGGCCGCTACGCGGTGGATACCTGGCGCGATCAACAAGGTCCGTTGCTGGCCGCGGTGAACCTGGAATCGACGATCCTCAACGTGCTGTTGTTCATGATCATTGCCGTGGCGGGGTTCGGCATTCTGGCAATCTTTTTCATGATCGTCGTCGAAAAGACCAAGGATGTCGGCATCCTCAAGTCGCTGGGGGCGCCGAGCCGTGGCATCCTGGGCATCTTTCTGGGTTACGGCCTGGCGCTGGGCATCGTCGGTTCCGGCGGCGGGATGGTGATGGGGCTGTTGTTCGTGGCCAACATCAACCAAATCGCCGACGCGCTGGCGTATTGCACCGGGCAGCCCGTGTTTGATCCCAACGTGTACTACTTCACCGAGATCCCCGTCGTGGTGCATCCGCTTACCGTGGCTTGGATTGTCGTCGGCGCGATGCTGATCGCCGTGATGGCCAGCATCCTGCCGGCCCGCCGGGCGGCCCTGTTGCATCCGGTCGAAGCGCTGCGTCAGAAATAACCGAGGGAACGGCCGCCATGTACAAACTGCTGCTCTCGCTGCGATACCTGCGAACGCGCTACATCGCGCTGGCCAGCATCGTCAGCGTCACTCTCGGCGTGGCCACGCTGATCGTCGTCAATAGCGTGATGGCGGGCTTTTCGCACGAGATGCAGAACCGCATACACGGCATTCTGGCCGACGTGGTGTTCGAGAGTCGCAACCTGGAAGGCTTTCCCGACGCCGAGGGGCATATGGCCCGCATCCGCGAGTTGGCCGGGAACTACATCGCCGGCATGACGCCCACGGTGGCGGTGCCTGGGCAGTTGGCCTACCGCGTGGACGACCATTGGCACACGCGGCACGTGACGTTCATCGGCGTCGATCGCGAGACATACGGCCAGGTGAGCGACTTCAGCCGCTACTTGCAACACCCCGCGAACCACGAGCAGCTCAGTTTCGACCTGCACGACGGCGGCTACGGCGATCCGTCGGCCGACGACGCAGCGAATCGGGTGCTGCAAGACTCGGGCTGGCCGCATCGTCGCCGCGTCGCGGCGCGAGCCAAGCAGGCGGGCAAGCCCCGGTTGGAAGGCTTGCCTTCGAACGTACCCCGCCAGTCCAAGCCGCCGAAGCCTCCCGAAACGCTCGTGCACGACGGATTTCGCTACCACCGAGCGCGTCCGCTGGTCGACGCCGAGAGCGCGGCCGACGTGGCGGCGGCCCGGCCGACCAATCCGTTTCTGAAAGGCGACGTTGAGCCGCCGTTCGATCCCGCGCGCGACACGCACGAAGGCGTCGTGCTGGGGATCGGGCTGTCGAGCGTCCAAGGGCAAGGGGGCGACGAAGAATTCCTCGTGTTGCCGGGCGACGACGTGAAGATCACCGTTCCCACGGCCGGCAGGCCGCCCAAGGCCGAAAGCGCCACGTTCACCGTGGTCGACTTCTACGAAAGCGGCATGAGCGAGTACGACGAGAACTTCATCTTCGTGCCCCTCGAGCGGTTGCAGCAGATGCGCGGTATGCGCGACCCGACGACGCAACTGGCGTCGGTCACCTCGATTCAGATTAAGCTGCACGACGAGGCCGACGGCGAGACCGTGCGCAAGCTGCTGCGCGAGGCGTTTCCGCCGGCCTACTACTCGGTGGAAACCTGGCGCGACAAGCGCGGGCCGCTGCTGGCCGCGGTGCAGATGCAGACGCTGGTGCTCAACATCCTGCTGTTCTTGATCATCGCCGTGGCGGGTTTCGGCATCCTGGCCACGTTCTGCCTGATCGTGGCCGAGAAGAAGCGCGATATCGGCATTCTCAAGTCGCTGGGCGCGCGCAGCGTGGGTATTATGGCGATTTTTCTTTCCTATGGCTTCTCGCTGGGAATCGTCGGCTCGGGCGTGGGCGTGGCCATCGGATTGGTGTTCGTGGCCAACATCAATCGTATCGCCGACGTGCTCGCGCGGCTCACCGGGCGCGACGTGTTCGATCCGTCGATCTACTACTTTCAAGAGATCCCCACGATCGTCGAGCCAGTGACCGTGGTGATCATCCTGGCGATCGTGATGTGGATCGCGATTTTGGCCAGCATCGTGCCGGCGTTTCTTGCCGCCCGTTTGCATCCCGTGGAGGCCTTGCGCCATGAGTGACGCGCGACGATTGATCCAACCGCGCCGCCGCGACGAGAACCTCGGACCGCACCTGGCCGAGCTGCCCGACGAATTGCCCGCGCAGACCGAGGCCGAAGTGCAACTGGCGGCCGTGGGCCTGTGGAAGCGCTACCACAAGGGCCGGGTCGATATTCCCGTGCTGCGGGGCGTCGATCTTGAGGTGCGCCGAGGCGAGTTCGTTTCGATCATCGGCCAAAGCGGCTCGGGCAAGAGCACGCTGCTGCACCTGTTGGGCATGCTCGACGTGCCGGATGAAGGCGAGATAGCCTTTCGGGGCCAACGCATCGACAACCTGCCGATGAGAAAGCGCGACGCGCTGCGGAACCACGAGTTCGGCATGATCTTCCAGTTCTACCATTTGCTGCCCGAGCTGACGGCGCTTGAGAACGTGCTCTCGCCGCTACTGATCGCCGAGAGCGTGCTGGGCTATGTGCGGCATCGCAAGCAGCACGTGGCCCGGGCAACCGAGCTGTTGGAAATGGTGGGGCTCGGGCATCGCATCAAGCACCGCCCCGGCGAGCTCTCCGGCGGCGAGATGCAGCGGGCGGCCATCGCCCGGGCGCTGGCTTCGGAGCCGGAAGTGCTGTTGGCCGACGAGCCGACGGGCAACCTGGATAGCAGCACCGGCGAGGAAATTCTGCGAATCCTGCGAACCTTGAATGGCGAGCACAATCTCACTATAGTCATGGTGACGCACGATCTTGCTATCGCCGCGCAAGCCGACCGCAGGCTGCGGTTGGCCGGAGGCCAGATGGAACTGGCGTGAGTAAGCGGCTCCGTTTCGCTTGTGCAACATTGCAGCGACGAAGCGCAAGCGGGAACATCCCAGGAGGTTGCCTTGAGTGTCCACACGCCCGCCTCTCGCGCCGACGCTTCGCGCGGCCACGATGAGGCAGCTCCCAGCTTCAAGATCTGGATCAACGGCAAGCTGTACGACAAAGCCGACGCCAAGGTCAGCGTCTACGACCACGGCCTGCTCTACGGCGACGGAGTGTTCGAGGGCCTGCGCAGCTACGGCGGACGCGTGTTTCGCCTCGAGCAGCATCTCGACCGGCTGTGGAACTCGGCTAAGGCGATTCTGCTCGAGTTGCCCCTCACCCGCGAAGAACTCGCCCGGGCCATCCACGAGACGCTGCAGACCAACGGCCTGGAAGACGCATACGTCCGCATCACCGTCACCCGCGGCTGCGGCACGCTGGGCTTCGACCCCAAGCACGCGGCCGATCCGCAGGTGATCATCATCACCGACCACATCACGGTCTATCCGCCGGAGTTTTACAGCCGGGGGCTCGAGATTATCACCGCCGCCACGCAGCGGAACAATCCGTCGGCCCTGAGCCCGCGGATCAAGTCGCTCAACTACCTGAACAACGTGCTGGCGAAGATCGAGGCCACGCAGGCCGGCTGCATGGAAGCCCTGATGCTCAACCACAAGGGCGAAGTGGCCGAGTGCACCGCCGACAACATCTTTCTCGTGCGCGATGGCGTGCTGCTCACGCCGCCGACCGACGCGGGCATTCTCGAGGGCATCACCCGAGATGCCGTGATCGAACTGGCCCGAGCCAGCGGCCGCGAGGTGCGCGAAGTGGCCATTACGCGGCACGACGTATACATCGCCGACGAAGTGTTCCTGACCGGCACCGCGGTGGAAGTGATCGCCGTGGTGAAGGTCGATAGCCGCCCGATCGGCGACGGCAAGCCGGGGCCGGTCACGCAGGACCTGCAAGAGCGGTTCCGCAAGCTCACCCGCGACTAGCCAACCGCGCCACCGGTCATCCGCGACCCGGCGTGCGCTCGCCGAGCCAAGACCACCTGCCGAGGGAAATCATCATGCGCTGTCTTCGAACGTTTCTGCTGGCGACGGCTCTGGCGACCGTAATGCTCTCCACCCTGCGGGCCGACGACTGGCCGCAATGGCGCGGGCCCAACCGCGATGGCGTGTGGAAGGAAGACGGGCTGCTGGAGAAGTTTGCCGACGACGAGATCAATATCAAATGGCGGCGACCGATCGGCAGCGGCTACAGCGGTCCCACCGTGGCCGAGGGGCGCGTGTTTGTCACCGATCGCCTGGTCGAGCCGAAGCAGGTCGAGCGCGTGCACTGCTTCGACGAGAAGTCGGGCGAAACCTTGTGGAGCTTCAGCTACGACTGTCCCTACGAAAACGTCGGCTACACGGCCGGGCCCCGGGCCAGTGTCACCATTGACGACGGCCGGGCCTTCGCGCTGGGCACGATGGGCCACTTGCATTGCTTCGACGCGGCCAGCGGCAAGCTGCTGTGGGCCAAGGACCTGAACGCCGAGTACAAGATTCGCATGCCCATTTGGGGTATCGCCGCGTCGCCCTTGGTCGACGACGACCTGGTGATCGTGCAGATCGGCGGCGAGGAAGCGTGCCTGGTGGCGTTCGACAAGCGCACGGGCAAAGAAGCCTGGCGGGCGCTGGACGACAATGCCTCGTACTCGGCTCCGATCATGATCGAGCAAGCCGGACGCCCGGTGATGGTCTGCTGGACGGGCAACAGCATCGTGGGCATGAACGCGCAAACCGGCGAGGTCTACTGGAGCCATCCGTTCCAGCCGGCGAAGATGGTGATCAACATCGCCACTCCAGTATTGGAGCAGGACCGCTTGTTTTTCACGAGCTTCTACGACGGCTCGATCATGCTGGAACTCGACGAGGGCGAGTTGTCCGTTCGTGAGTTGTGGAGCCGCCGCGGCCGGGACGAGCGGCACACCGACAGCCTGCACTCGATCATCAGCACGCCCTACATGAAAGGCGACTACGTCTACGGCGTCGACAGTTACGGCGAGTTTCGCTGCCTGGACGCCAAGACCGGTGACCGCGTGTGGGAAAGCCTCGAGCCGACGCCCAAGGACCGCTGGAGCACGATCCACATGGTCGAAAACGGAGATCGTATGTGGATGTTCAACGAGCGCGGCGAGCTGGTGATCGCCCGACTGTCTCCGGTGGGATACAAGGAGTACAGCCGGGCCAAGCTGATCGAGCCCACCAGCGTTCAGCTTCCGCAGCGCGGCGGAGTCTGCTGGGCGCACCCGGCCTATGCCAATCGCCACGTCTTTGCGCGCAACGACAACGAGATCGTCTGCGCCTCGCTGGCTGCCGGCGACAACTGAGTCCGAGGCTCTGCCGCGATCGGTCGGCGGGGCTGTGACGACGCGTTCCGCCTGGCTGGCGTGAGTGGGCTATGCCAGGCTGCGCTGCTTCGCAAGCTAGCACAAAAGCCCTAGAGTCAATGCCGGCTCGAGGTGCGCGCCAATTCTCGATCCGAACAAAAAGGTCACAATCCAGATTGACGGTTTGTTCGGGTTCGTTACAATTCGCATCAGTTTGGGGTTGTCAAGCCCATTTACCAGGTGACAGCAATGTAATTTCTACGCGGCGAGTGGATAATGGGGTCCGCCTGTCGCATGCAAGCAGGGACCGCTTGTCATGAAAACTCACCGGCCAGCTGCGAGCGTGATGCATCGGGCGCCGGCGAAATTGAATCTCTTCTTCGAGGTGCTTGGCCGCCGAGACGACGGGTACCACGAGATTGAGACCATCGTCGTTCCGCTGAGCCTCTGCGATACGCTATTTGCGTGGCGTCTCGAGAGCGGCGATATCGAGTTGGATTGCCGCTGGCACGCGGCACTCGACGAGGATACCCGCGGCAAACTCCCGCCGCCGGAAGGCAACCTGGCCTACAAGGCCGTCGCGCTGCTGCGGAGCCGCGCCGGGGTCGACGAGGGAATCGGCCTGCGGCTGATCAAGCGGATTCCGGCCGAAGCCGGGCTGGGTGGTGCTTCGAGCGATGCCGCCGCGGCGCTGTTGGCGGCCAACGATGTCTGGCGGTTGGGCTGGTCGCGCGCGGCGCTGGCCGAACTTTCCGCTGAGTTGGGCAGTGACGTGCCCTTGTTTTTTGCGCGCGGCCCGGCACGGTGTCTGGGGCGGGGCGAGCGCGTCGAGCCGTTGAACGTGGGCGTGCCCTGGCACTTTGTCGTCGTGCGCCCGCCGGCGGGTCTCTCCACGGCCCGGGTCTATGCCGGCGTCGAGGTGCCCGAGCGGCCCCGGGGCAGTCGGCCGCTGACCGACAAGCTGTGCGGCGGCGACATGCGGAACCTGCGCGAGTGCGTCTTCAACCGGCTGCAAGGGGTGGCCGAGACGCTTTCTCCCTGGATCGAACGGCTGCGGCGCGAGTTCGCGCGGCAGCATCTTCTGGCGGATCAGATGAGCGGTAGTGGTACAGCCTACTTTGGAGTTTGCCACCACGCGCGGCACGCGCGCCGTGTCGCCCGACGTTTGCAAGCGCGCGGTCTAGGACGGGTCTATGCCGTAGGCGCGGCCAACTAAAGCCACATCGTAAGGAGAACGGCCGTGGAAATCACCGAGGTCCGCATCAAGCTGATGGAGGATGCCAGCGAACGGCTTCAGGCCTTTTGCTCGATCACGTTCGACAATAGTTTCGTGATTCGAGATCTGAAGATCATCGACGGGGCCAACGGGCCCTTCGTGGCCATGCCCAGCCGCAAGCTCACGGCCCACTGCCCGAACTGCGGGTGCAAGAACCATCTGCGCGCTGCGCATTGCAACCAGTGCGGCGGTCGATTGAGCGAAGACCGTCTCGTCAAGGACGAGGACGGCCGCGCGAAGCTTTACGCTGATATCGCGCACCCGATCAACTCGGCCTGCCGCGAGATGATTCAGGACCGGGTGATTCACGAGTTTCAGTTGGAGTTGGATCGCGCCAAGGTGCCCGGCTATCGGTCCACCTACGACGACTACGACCATGCCGACGCGGAGACCACCTCGCCGGCGCGTCCGGCCACGGCGCGGACCACCCAGGTGCAGCCCGCCGAGCCGCAGCCGCGCAGTCCGCACCGGGCCCCCGCGGCGAAGCAAAGCGGCCAGCCCGGACCGCACGTGCGTCCCGAGCAGCAGGGCTCGAAACGGGGCGGATTCGGCGCCGGGATTTTCTAGGGAGTCGCGCGCGTTTCGTCACGGCAGTGAACCATATGTTGGGGGCCATGCTCACGCTCGTCTTGAGCATGCGCGATCGAGGCCGGCGCCGCTGCATGCTCACGCGGGGCGTGAGCATGGCACCAGCTTTTTATCCCTCCGTGGTCTTCGTGCAGATGCGTGATGCGCGGACACTGCACTGCGCGATGCGTCCATTCTCCCCGCGAAGTTTGCCGCCCCCCTAGCGTCTGCGTCGCCGGTACGACCGGCATGGCCGTCGCAGGCGTTTCGTTCGCCCCGGCGGTGTTGCCGAAATGCAGCGCGTTGCGTTTGCACATCATCGGCCGCGGGGTATGGTTCCATTGCCCACCGCTCGCGCGCCATGACGGCGCGGGGCAAGCAACCTACCCCTTTTTCCTGCCCGGAGAGAGAACGATGCGCAAACTTCTGTATTTGTCGGTATTGGCGGTGGCAACGGCCGGAACGTCCGGCTGCTTCCACAACAACTGCTGGCGACCGACGTCGATGTTCGGCCGGCGGCAGCCTACACCGGTGGCCGCCCAGTTGCCGTGTTGCCCGCAGCCCTGCTGCCCGCAATCCTGCTGCGATCCCTGCGGCGGCGATGGGATCACCACCACGGTGGTGTCGCCGGTGGTCAGTTCCCCGGTGCCTTGCTGCCAGTAGCCACAGGAACCGTTTGCCTCGTGCAACGGACGGCTAAGCGAAGTAACTCACGGCGTTCTGAAAGACGCGCAATCCGTCGCCGGCTGCTCGAGCCGGCTGACGGGTCCAGCGCGGATGCTGCGTCGGATCGATATACCGCTCGGGATGCGGCATCAGTCCGCATACGCGCCCCGAGGCGTCGCACAAACCGGCCACGTCTCCGGACGATCCGTTGGGATTGTCCGGGTACGCCGTGCGTGGCTCGAGCTCGACGCCTTGCGGGGGGCGCGCCCCGTAGCGCAGCACCAGTTGGCCGGCCGTGGCCAACTGCTCGAACACGCGGGCGTCCCGCGTCACGAACCTGCCCTCGGCGTGCGCCACCGGCAGGTACATCGTGTCGATGCCTGCGAAGAACGGCGACTTCTCGCCGGCGGTGACCAGCGGCACCCAGCGATCTTCGAACCTGCCCAACGTGTTCCAGGTGAGCGTGGCCGGAATCGCGCCGCCCGGGTCGACCGGCAACAGCAGGCCGCTCTTGAGCAACACCTGAAAGCCGTTGCAAATGCCCAGGATGAGCTTCCCTTCGGCGTGGAAGCTTCGCAGGTGGTCGAACAGATGATGCCGCAATTGGTTGGCCAGAATGCGGCCCGCGGCAATGTCGTCGCCGTAGCTGAATCCACCCGGTACGCAGAGGATCTGGTAGCCGGCCAGTTGTCCCGGCGACTCGAGCACCCGGCGCACGTGCATCCGCTCGGCCACGGCTCCGGCCCGCTCGAAGGCGTAGACCGTCTCCAGGTCGCAGTTCGTGCCGGGCGATCGCAGGACGAGGACGCGTGGCTGGGCCATGGCGGTTTGCGGGTTGCTCTGACGTAGGGTTGTTGCCGTTTGCGGGTTCGTGCGCCGTCGCGCGTCTCGCGAAAAACTCAGTTCCAATCCAATGGCGCCTGCCAGGCGGCTTTCAAACGCTCCAAGTCGACGACGATCACCGGATGGCCGTCGTGCGTCACTTGCAGGTCCTGAAGCGCCGTGACTTCGCCCAAGTTTCCCAAGGGAACGTCCGACAGCAGCTCCTCGAACCGGGCAGCGTGCTCGGGCGCCACCTCGCAGAGGAACCGGGTGTTCGATTCGGCAAACAGCAGCACGGCCGCCTCGTGCTGATCGGCCAGGGCGGCGTGCGGCACGTTCGTCAATTCGACCGCCGCTCCCAGCCCGCCGGCGAATGCCATCTCGGCCAGGGCGACCGCCAGACCTCCCTCGCTCAGGTCGTGGCACGAGCGAACTAGACCCTCGGTCATCGCGGCGTGCAGCTTTGCGAAGGTGCGCTTGGCCCTGGCCGGGTCGACCTTGGGAACTTCGCCCCCGTCGAGACGATGCACGGCGGCAAAGTGCGATCCGCCCAACTCCTCGAACGTCTCGCCGACGATGTAGAGGCGGTTGCCCACTTCCTTCAGGTCCATCGTCACGGCCCGGGCCACGTCGTCGATCTGGCCCAGGGCGCTGATTAGCAGCGACGGGGGAATGCTGATCGAGCGCGACTGGCCGTCGGCATCGACATAGCGGAATTCATTGTTGAGGCTATCCTTGCCGCTGATGAACGGCGTGCCCAGCGCCACGGCCAGATCGTGGCACGCTAGCGCCGCCCGCACCAGCGAGCCGAGCGTTTCGGTGCGATCAGTGTTGCCCCAGCAGAAGTTGTCGAGGATGGCAATCCGGTCCGGGTCGGCTCCCACGGCCACGCAGTTGCGCACCGCTTCGTCGACGGCGCTGCAGGCCATGTGATAGGTGTCGAAGTCGCCGTAGTGGGGGTTCATGCCGCAGGATACGGCGATGCCGCGATGCGAGGAGAGCACGGGTCGCACGACGGCCGCATCGCTGGGCCCGTCGTTCTGGGCGCCCACCAGCGGCTTGATGACGCTGCCGCCTTGGACTTCGTGGTCGTACTGGCGAATGACCCAGTGCTTGCTGGCGACGTTGAGCGATCCGAGGATCTTGGTCAGCGTTTCGGTCGGGTTGGCGGCGGCCTCGGCCGTGATCTTCAAGGGCGCGGCGGCCGGCGGAGCGTACACCGCATCGCGCACCACCGGCGGGCGCCCGTCGTGCAGGAAGGCCATCGAGAGGTCGGCCACCTGGTCCTCGCCGTACTTGAGCTGCAGCCGCCCGGTGGGCACGAAGCGTCCGATCACCGTGGCCTCGACGCCTTCGCTGGCAGAGAGCGCCGCGAAGGCCTCCCACTGGTCGGGCCCGACGGCCAGCACCATCCGCTCCTGGGCCTCGGAGATCCAGATTTCGGTGTAGGAGAGGCCTTCGTACTTGAGCGGGGCGCGGTCGAGCCACACTTCGGCGCCGATCTTTTCGCCCATTTCGCCCACGGCGCTCGAGAACCCGCCGGCGCCGCAATCGGTGATGGCGTGATACAACCCCTGGTCGCGGGCGGCCAGCACCACGTCGAGCAGCATCTTCTCGGTGATGGCATTGCCAATTTGCACGGCACCGCCTGAGAGGCTTTCGCTTTCGTGGGTCAGCTCGGCCGAGCTGAACGTGGCGCCGTGGATGCCGTCGCGGCCGGTGCGTCCGCCGAGGGCCACGATGTAGTCGCCCGGCTGCGGCTCCTTCGACGACTTGTCGCGGGGAATGAGCCCCACGTTGCCGCAGTAGACCAACGGATTGCCGAGGTAGCGTGGGTCGAAGTAGATCGCGCCGTTAACGGTGGGAATGCCCATCCGGTTGCCGTAGTCGCGCACGCCGGAGACGACGCCCCGCATCACGCGCTTGGGATGCAAAGCGCCGGTCGGCACGGCGTGCACCGGGGTCTCAGGCGGGGCGAAGCAGAACACGTCGGTGTTGCAGATCGGCTTGGCCCCCATCCCGGTGCCAAGCGGATCGCGGATGACGCCGCCCACGCCGGTGTTGGCGCCGCCGTAGGGCTCAAGCGCCGAGGGGTGATTGTGCGTTTCGACCTTGAACACGACGTTGTTGTGCTCGTCGAAGCGAACGATGCCCGCGTTGTCGGCGAACACGCTGACGCACCAGTCGTCGTCGCCGAGTTGCCCACGAATTTCGTGCGTGGCGGCAAAGATCGTCTCCTTGAGCATGTTCTCGAACCGCCGCTCACCGTCGGGCCCGCGATAGGCGATGCGCCCGGCCAGGGTCTTGTGGCTGCAGTGCTCGCTCCAGGTCTGGGCGATCGTTTCCAGCTCGGCGTCAGTGGGGTCGCGGCCCAACTCGCGGAAGTGGTTCTGAATCGTCTGCATCTCGACCAGCGACAGGTAGAGCTGTCCCTCGCGGCTGAGCCGCCGCAGGCCGTCGTCGTCGAGCGAGGCCAGCGGCACGGTCTGCAGCTCGAACTGGTAGGGCGAGCCGAGTTCGAGGCGATCGAACTCGAGGGGCCCGAGCACGACCTGCTCGATGGCGTCGTTGGCCAGCGCCTTGTTGCAGAGCGTGGCCAGCTCGTCGTCGGAGAGATCGGCGATCCAGTACTTCCGCAGCGTGCGCACCGCGTCGGCCTGGAGATTCATGTCGGCGATGGCCGCCAGCGTGCTTTGGGCCACCGGGTCCATTACGCCCGGCTTGGGCAGGACGTGCACCACCTGCCACTCGGCCGACGGGTCGCAGCCGGCCGATTCGGGGTCGGTCAGCACGTCTTCGCCGGCCTGGCCCAGCACGGACCGCTCGACGACGCTGTCGACGAGCAGCTCGCCGGCAATCCGCTCGACCTGGTCGCGATCGAGCGAACCCTGTACGAGATAACCCGTTGCGGCGGCGACGCGCGGCCCGCGGGCGAAGCCCAACTCGGCAGCCGCCTGAATGAGGGCCGTGGCGGCCCGGCTGTCCTCGCTGGACCGCGGATGAATGTCAATTTCCCAAAGCATTCGGGATGCGCGCCCCCGCGGGTTGATCGTCCTTCAAGACGCAGAATACGGAATGGTATCCCGGTTTTCAATGGGACGCCGCGTGCAGCGCCGTGGCAGCTTCCTGCCGTTCGTGCCGTGCGGCGGGGGTTCGTAGAATACACGCCTTGGCTCCGTGGCCCGTATGCATGGATCTGTGGCGTACCATGTACGAAGAAAACAGGGCACCGCTCCCGGCGGGCGATTTCAGCACGGTCTTTGCCCCGCAACTCGCGGCCATCGCCCGCGCGTTTCCGTCCCGGGCCCCGGACACCACGCCGGACCACGTGCTGACGTGGGCCACGACGAACATTCAGCCCTATCTGGCCGAGGTCTGCCGTCGGCTGTTGCTGCCCGGCAGCGGCATCGAGGGCGGCGAACATCTCGAAGCGCTGATCAAGCGCGCTCGAGACGGCCACGCCTGCATGCTGTGCTTGAATCATCGTTCGAATCTCGACGTGCCGACGTTGTGCACGCTGCTGGCGGATGCGGGACAGGGGGAACTGTTCGAGCAGTTGATCTGGATCGCCGGCCGCAAGCTCTACGAAGACGTCGGCCGCACGTGGACGCTGGTACAGGCGTGCAACCACGTGTTGGTCAGTCCGCGTTCGTGGCTGCACGCCGAGCACACCGAGGAGGAGCTGCATCAGGCCCACCAACTCAACATCGCGGCGCACCGCGTGATTCACGACCTGCGCCATCGAGGCTATGCGTTCGCGCTGTTCCCTTCCGCCACCCGGTTGCGTCCCGGCGACGCTTCGACGGCCGAGGCCATCGAGGAGACCGACAGCTATCTCAAGCATTTCGAGTTCATGCTGCTGGGCCACATCGACGGCTGCACGATGCCGGTCTCGAAGGACCGCGACATGTTGCACGAAACGCCCCGGCTGGACCGTGTTCGCTACCGCTTCGGCCGCGTCGAGCCTACGCAGCAATGGCGCGAAACCGCCGCTCGGCGCCACCTCGGCTGCGATCAAAAAACCGCCTCCGCCCTGGCGATCATGGAGGACATTCAGGCACTTTCCCATTGATGCTTCCCCTCGACTCCGCGGATTTCGCCTATCTGAGCGGAGCTGCCAGTTCGATCGCCGCGGGGCAAGGATGACGCTCGGCTCGAACGCTACAAGCGCGCATCGCACGCGTCGCGGATGCGCTTGGCTTCGGCCAGCAGGTGCTCAAGCTGCGCGGCGTCGGACCCCTCGAGCGCCTGGCGGTACTCGGCGGCGAGGTCCGCAAACCGGGCCAGCGCCGCCAGCAGGTTGTCGCGATTGGCCAGCAGGATCTGCCGCCACAGCGAAGGGTCGCCCGCCGCGATGCGGGTCGAGTCTTGCCAGCCGCCCGCGGTGAGCTGGACAAATTCCTCGGGTGTCGAGCCGGCGAGCGCGGCAGCCACCAGGTGCGGCAGGTGGCTGGTAACGGCCAACGCCGCATCGTGTTCCTCGGGCGGCATTTCCACCACCCTGGCTCCCAGCTCGCTCCAGAACGTCTCCAGCTTGCGACGGTCGTCGGGGCGGGTTTGCGTCGTGGGCGTGACGACCACCACGCGGCCGGCGAATAGATCGGCGCTCGCGTGCTGCGGGCCGCGCTTCTCGTTGCCGGCCAAGGGGTGGCTGCCGACGAAGCGCACGTCCGGATTCCAGCCTGCGGCGGCGGCCTCCAACTCGCGAACGATTTGCGCCTTGGTGCTGCCGGCGTCGGTCAATAGCGTCCCGGGCTGGCAGAGCGGCGCTAGTTGCTGCACGCGTTTGGCGATGTGATCGACCGGAGCGCAGACGACGACCAATTCGGCTTCGGCCACTGCGGCAGCCGGATCGGCGGCCACTTCGTCGACTGCACCGAGCTTGAGGGCGGCTTCCAGCGTCGCGGGGCGCGAGCCGTAGCCCACCACCTTGGCGGCCAGGCCGCGAGCGCGCACACCGAGCCCGATCGAGCCACCGATCAAGCCAACACCGACAATCGTGACAGAGCGCAACGAGGCCATGAGCGAGCCGGGGATTGTAGCAGATGCACCGCTCTATTGTAGGTGCCCGCCGCCTCGCCGGGCAGCGATCCCCCGTCTGGCTCGACCTGGACAGTCCCGCAGCCTACTTTTACAATGCTTAGTCCCCCAGACGCCGCCCCACAACGGCGGCCTCACCGGGCCGGTAGCTCAGTTGGGAGAGCGCTGCGTTCGCAATGCAGAGGTCGAGGGTTCGACTCCCTTCCGGTCCACTCAGTTCGAAGTCCCGCCGAAACTTGTCTTTAAGTTACCCGCCGGTGGTCGGCGGTGCGGCCTTTTCCGAGTGCCACAAAACGGTACATACCGTTTTGCGACTCGTGGAGGGTTTGCACCATGCCGAAACTGCGAAACGTCACGCCGAAGTATCGCCACCACCGGGCCTCGGGACAGGCCGTCGTCACGCTCGATGGACGTGACTTCTACCTCGGGCGCTGGAAATCGACAGCGTCCAAGGCGGTATACGAACGCCTGATTGGTGAATGGCTCGCCAACGGTCGGCGGCTGTCCCAGACATGCGGCACCGAGGGACTAACCGTCGTCGAGCTGCTGGCCGCGTATCGCCGGCATGCCCGAGCGTACTATCGCAAGAACGGCAAGCTGACCAGCACTGTGGCCAGCCTCGACTACGCGATTCGGCCGCTACGGCAATTCTACGGCCGCGAACTAGTCCGCGACTTCGGCCCTCTCGCTCTGCAGGCCCTCCAGGGGCACCTTTCCCGCGGCTACGTCGACGCAAAGGGAAAGCCCGTCGCGGGCTTGGCTCGCCGGACCGTCAACGACCGCATCGCGGCCATCAAACGGGTCTTTCGATGGGGCGTGTCCCAAGAACTGGTGCCGCCATCCGTCATCCACGCTCTCGACGCGGTGCCAGGCCTCAAGATCGGCCGTAGCGAAGCCCGCGAGACCGCTCCAGTGCTCCCCGTCGAGGACGACGTCGTCGAGGCCACGCTGCCGCATCTGCCGACGGTCGTGGCTGACATGGTGCGGTTGCAGCGGCTCACCGGCTGCCGGCCGGGGGAGGTCTGCTCGCTGCGGCCGTGCGACGTGGACCGCAGTGGCGACGTGTGGACCTACCGGCCCGCCTCGCACAAGACCGAGCATCATGGGCGAGACCGCGTGATCTTCATCGGCCCGCGGGCCCAGGAGATCCTGACGCCCTATCTGCTGCGGCCGGCGACGTCGCACTGCTTCTCCCCTCGTGAATCTGAGAAACAGCGGAAGGTCGCCATGCGGGCAGCACGAACGAGCAAGGTTCCACCGAGCCAAGTCGATCGCAGTAAACCCAAACCAATGCGAGTTCCGTCCGGACGCTATGGCAAAGACACCTATCGCCGGGCCATCGCCCGAGCATGCGACAAGGCCGGCGTGCCGCACTGGTCGCCGAATCGGTTGCGACACACGGCCGCCACCAGCATCCGGCGGCAGTTCGGCCTGGAGGCAGCACAGGTCGCCCTGGGGCACTCGACGGCCGACGTGACGCAGATCTACGCCGAGCGTGATCGGGAACTCGGCCTAAGAGTCGCACTAGAGGTAGGTTGAATTTTTTGAGCCGACCACGGGCTCCACGTCGCGACCAACTTCCATTCAGGCGTTGAGACTGCAGCAGCACGCTGCCAGGAGTCCGAATGAACTTAACCTGCTTGAGTTCCATGGATTCCGTCGAGGGCTCCTGTGGTCAGCCAGCGGGCGACCGAGGTCGACGTCGGCTGCCTATTGGCTTACCGAGTCGAGCGACGCCTCGGCTACGAGGCTGAGCGATCCAGTGACTGATCAAATAAGCTCTGGCACTTGGCCATGTCAATCGCTACTCGAATAGTTTTATTGACCGGCTTCGCGGGCGAGTCTTGAGAGAGAAGTTGATCGCGGAGTTTCTTCAAACAATCAAGGACCGTTTGACGTGGACTGGGGGTGGGCCCGTTCGCCCTGACGGTAGGCTGAGTAGTAGAGGATTCTTTTGAAATGGGAAGCAAGAAGCCGCAGAAAATCGATGTGCAAGTGCTGAGAATCAAGACTCGCGATGGCGGGATCTACAAGCACGGCTTTGTCGACAACATTCGCACCGAACGCTTGTCCGCGGACGACCCAGACCTCAAGTCTCCCACGCCCAAAGAGGAAACCGAGCGTGCGCTGGAGATTGCCCGCCGGTTTGCGGCAGAGATCGCCGAGCCGTTCTTGAGGCCTACCAATCGGCCCGAAGAGTCTTTGGACGAAGTTGCGTATGACAATGCCAAGCGGGGACTATTCTGGCACGAGCAGGGGCTGCACAACGAGGTCATCGCAGTCCGGATGGGCGAGCAGTACGCGACGTTCGTCGATGTCGGCGGCGGCCCTAGATGGTATGCCTTCGAGCTGAAGCCACCCGGCCAAGTCGTCAGGGCAATTGCCGCCCTGCGTGCTCTCGAGCACGTCTATGCAGGTGGAGTCGACGTGGCACTTCATGCGATGCGGCTCGGACGGCTTTGTGAGCAGCTGCGTGTTTTACCGCACGAGCCAGCCGCGAAGCGAGGTAAGAAGTGGTCGCAGCAGGGCAGGAACGCTGGCAAAACCAGCCAAGTGCTCACGGATGAGCAGAGAGAACAAGTGGCCCAAGAGATTCACGAGCTTGTGGCAGGCGGCATGAAACTGCAGCCAGCTTGCAAATCGCTAGAGAAGAAAGGGGTTGCCAGTCTCAGCACTTTGAAGCGGGCCTACAAGAAGTGGCTGGAGGCTGAGAAAAATGGCGGTCAAGCATTCGACTGACCGCGAGACGATTTGCCATCCTCGCATGGAGTAGCACTCACATGCCTCCGTTTGCGAGCATTCACGATGGCAATCGATATCTCAACTGAGCATCTGATCACGATGCCGCAGGCCGCGGCACTATTGCCCGGCCGACCCTCTCTCTGTGCTCTCTGGCGATGGCGGACTAAGGGCGTCCGCGGTCGCCGTCTGGAGAGCCTCATGATCGGCGGCAAGCCGTACACCAGCGTTGAAGCCCTGCAGCGGTTCGCGGAGCAGAGCGGGGGTGCGGGCGTCGTCAAGATTCGGACACCAGCAGCCCGCCGACGTGCCATTCTTCGGGCGGAGGACGAGCTCGAGGAGGCCGGCATCTGATGTCCAGGAGGATTTCGGCGGCGGCGGCAACGCCAGCGGACCACGGCTCATCTTCGTCGAGAGCAAACAAAGAACTCTAGAAATGCCAAAGGCCAGCCCCATGCAAGGAAAGCTGGCCGATGGCAAATACTGAAATGCAGAAGCATCTTACACCATCACCGAAAGCCCGCAACGAAGCGGGGCCAAAAGGTAAGAAACAGCGGTCGGGCGGCGGCACGATAAAGCAAGGTTTGTCCGGCGGCAAAACACTCAAACGCACAACGTTCCGCACCGACCGCCAGGTGGACTTCTTCAATGAGCAGGAGCTGGTGACGCAACGCCCTCGAAGCGTGCGAGGAAGCCGACGCAACACCCCAATCACCGAGGTGCAGTTCGACCGGCACTGCCCCGCGCTGCACTATTCCCTGTCTTCGCATTGTCATGTTAAGCGGCAAACCGTGCTGCACTCCGTGGCCGACCTGCAAATCTGGCTGTGCCCGCAAGCTGTAGCAGCGAAAGGGGTGACCAGTGAGACCCGTTGAGCTTCTGCTGGAACAGCTGCCGGACGCCAAACCCGTTGCAAACGGCTGGTCCGCTTGCTGTCCTACACACGACGACACGAAGCCGAGCCTTTCTATCAAAGAGGGCGATGACGGCAGGGCGCTCGTTCATTGCCACGCCGGCTGCGAGCCGAAAGCGATCTGCGAGGCGCTCGGCCTGAGCTTGGCGGACCTGATGCCCAATGCTGACAACGGTGTCAACGTCAACGGTAATGGCCAGACGGCGAAGAAAACGCCAATACCGTTGACGTCCAAGCCGGCAGGCAAGACGTTCGCGACGCCCGATGCTGCAATTAAGGAACTCGAGAAACGGCATGGACCGATGTCGAAGTTGTGGACGTACCACAACGCCAAGAATGAGCCGGTCGGCGTCGTGGTCCGCTGGGAACTGCCGGACGGCGGAAAGGAGATTCGCCCCGTAAGGCTTCACGGCGAGGGCTGGCAAATTGGCGGGATGCCTGAGCCTCGCCCATTGTACGGCTTGCCAGATCTGGCCGGCGCGAATCGCGTCTACGTTTGCGAAGGCGAGAAAGCGGCCGACGCGCTGCGGTCTATCGGCCTCACCGCGACCACTTCGGCCCATGGGGCGCAGTCCGCCGACAAGACCGACTGGGAACCTTTGGAGGGCAAGGAAGTCATCGTCCTGCCCGACAACGATCCCGCCGGCCGGAAGTATGCCGACACCGTAGCGGGCATCCTGGGCAAGCTGACCGCGGCCCCGGTGGTCAAAGTGGTCGGATTACCAGACCTGCCCGACCGCGGCGACGCGGCCGACTTCGTGGCGGCACGCGAGGGGACCGACGCTGCCGAACTGCGGCAGATCGTAGAAGCTCTGGCAAACGAGGCCGAGCCGTTTAACTCACTGCCGCCTGCGGTTCCTGAACGCTTCGAGCCGTTTCCTGTCCATGCGCTACCTGAACCGTTCCGCAGCTTTGTGTCTGACGGGGCGAAGGCAATCGGGTGCGACCCGTCCTACGTGGCCTTGCCGACGCTGACCACGATTGCAGCGGCGATTGGCAACACACGGCGCATCCAATTGAAACGTGGCTGGACCGTGCCGGCGATCTTGTGGACGGCTATTGTGGGCGAGAGCGGCACAGCGAAGACGCCCGCTTTCAAGCTGGCGATGCGACCGATTCGTGAACGGCAGCGAAAGGCGTTGGCGCGCTACGAAGAAGAAGCGCACCAGTACGAGATCGACCTGGCTCACTACGAAAAGAAGCTGGCTGAGTGGAAGCGGGACAAGAAAACAGCCGAAGATCCGCCCGAAAAGCCGGACGCCCCCCAAGCCGAGCGTTGCATCGTGAGCGACACGACGGTGGAAGCCCTGGCCCCGATATTGCTCGCGAACCCGCGCGGTTTGCTCTTGGCCCGCGATGAACTGGCCGGCTGGATCGGCTCCTTCGACCGCTATGCCGGAGGCAAAGGAGGCGCGGACGCGGCCCATTGGCTGTCGATGCACAACGGCGAAAGCATCATCGTGGACCGCAAGACAGGTCACCCGCGAACCATCTTCGTACCGCAAGCAGCCGTTTGTGTGTGCGGGGGGATCCAGCCGGCGATTCTGCATCGCGCTTTGGGAACCGAGCATCGGGAATCTGGCTTGGCGGCGCGGTTGCTGGTGGCTTGCCCCCCGCGCAAGGCGAAGCGATGGACCGAAGCCGACATTGACCCGAAGGCGGAAACAGAAATCAAACGGCTGATCGAACGACTGTGCGATCTGCAGCCTACGACCGGGGACGACGGCGAGCCGCGCCCCGTCGTGATTGGCTTGACGCCCGAAGCCAAGGCCGCCTGGAAGGCCTACTACAACAACCACGCCCAAGAACAAGTCGATCTCGCAGGCGACTTGTCGGCCGCATGGTCGAAGCTGGAGGAGTATGCGGCCCGGCTGGCGCTGGTGGTTCACGTCGCCCGCTGGGCGGCGGACGATCCAACCTTGGCCAGCGCCGACGTTGTCGACGAGGTCAGCATGGAGGCCGGCATCGTGCTGGCCACGTGGTTCAAGGGAGAAGCGCGGCGGGTGTACGCCCTCTTGGGCGAATCGGAGGAGGACCGCGAGCAACGCCGGCTTGTCGAATGGCTTGAACGCAAGGGTGGATCAGCGACGCCCCGCGACGTGCGAATGGGCTGTCGTTGGCTGCGCGAACCCGGCGAGGCGGAAGCGGCCCTGGAACAGCTGGTAAGAGATGGGTGGGGGCATTGGGAGCAAACGCCCTCTGGCCGCCGAGGCCAGCCGACGCGGCGATTTCGCCTGTCAACGCCGTCAGCTGTCAACGGTAATCGTGCGTTGGCCGGCGAAAACAGCAATACCGTTGACGTTGACACCGTTGACGCCACTGAATCGCAAGCCGAGAGCGAGTGGGAGTACGTATGAGCGCGACCGACCTGCTCAAAGACCTGAGCCTGCTGGGCGTCCGAGTTGAAGTCGTTGGCGACCGGCTACGATATTCTCCCAGGTCGGCGATGACGCCCGACCTGTTGGCCCGACTGGATGCCCAGAAGGCCGAGTTGTTGACCATGCTGCGGCCTGCCCCCGACGCACGCCACATCAACCGGAACGACGCGGCGGCGGTCTGGCAAGCGGCCATCGATCGTCTCGAAGACAACCCGTCGTTCCCGCTCGATGTGATACAAACCCTGAGGGCGGCTCAGGTGCGATGGGCCAATGATGAGCCTAATGGCGAGAAACCCGCTCCTGACGCGTTTGGCCCAGATGGCTGGCCAAGAGATTCCATCGACCCAGATGAGATCGACCCGTGTCCGACCTGCGGCACCCTAGAACTCTGGCAAACTATGGCCGGCAACTGGCGGTGCATGAAGTGCGACCCGCCGACAAAGTCGCTTCAGATCCTCGAGCTCGTCGCACGACTGCGTGGGCGAGACGAGAGGCGTCGACATGCCGAGAGCCGACGGTTTCGCGCAGGGCGGCCCGCAGGGGCGTGTCAATGCGGTTCGACCAGATGGATCGACGTGCCGATCCACAACGGGCAGTCAGTCCGGCGTGATTGCCGTCGCTGTGGACAGACCATTGAATTCCCTGTTTGGTACGGACAACCGCTTTCAGGTGATCCGGACAGTAGTCAAGTCCGCTGAGAGGTGACAGGAACCATCGGCCCGATAGCGGCTGGCTTCTGGGCGAGCGATCGACGTCGCTATCGCTAGACGACCGATTGGAGGGGCGAGTGACCGCTAGGCGCGCGAGGCTTGTTCCCATACCCGCCGGCAACGGCCCACATTTTGGACCCTAACGAGGTATTTTCTGATGAAGCCAGCCTTTCGAACAGAACGCATGATCGTCTTTTGCACTGATCTCGAGTACGAAGACGACGGCTGGACGCTCTACGTCGGCTACGAACGCAACCGAGACGATGGGAGTAACTACGAGTATCGGATCCTCGCCGAGTGTGCAGCCCAGGGCGATTGCGTCGTCTGGATCGAAAACCGGGAGCGAATTCAAGGGCTTGGGCTCGAGTTGGTCAACGGCATTGGGGACCATCTCGGTCGGGAGATGTACGCCAACATCACGACTAGCTCCGCAGCTGGAGTCATGTTCGAAAAACACGAGGAGCATTGCCGGAAGAAGGTGAGCAAGGCCTCGCGAACGCTCTGGTGACCTACAATCCCAGGATGCTATCACGGTTGCCGGTGACGGCCACCACTGGCCGACCAGCTGAACCTAGCGGTCAGACCAACAGCCGCTCGACGCCCTTGCGTCGGCTCGGATCTGGACCAAGGCTCCGGTGGTTCGCAGTTTTTTTCGGGGCCCTTGCCGGCCGCGACGTGAAGCATCACAAGCAAGCTTAGTGAGAATGTTTACAGCTCAAACCCGCCTAATCCATGGTCGAGCGACCATCGGGAACGTTGTTGCCTTCCTCTCTCTGCAGGCCACCCCGACCATCTCGTCGCCAAAGAACCTGGGTAAATGACTTGGGCACGAAGTTTGGCTCCGGGTGCGAATACCAGCTGCCGTAAATCGCCCATGGCCGAACAGCGAACCAATTCAGCCGGAGCCCCTTCCTATTCGAAGGGCGGGGCGGGGTGCCCGGCGGGCGAGACGGCCGGTCCATCGCTGTTCCGAATTGTTGAAACATCGCAAAAAGGAGTCGCGAAAATGACAGGTAACGATGCTTCCGAGAAAAGTCAGGAAGTCGCGAAAGCTCAGGCCGACAGTACCACGAGTGAATCCGGTGGTTCAGAGAAAACCGAGCAGCGTCGACGCTGGATCGACACGACCAAGCCGGGACGTGGCACCGGCATCACTCTCGGCAAACGAGAGAAGTGAGCCGCTCACCTGATGCTCGTGCTCAGTCTCAACTCACTCTGCAGTGCGTGAGTTGCCCGACCGATGATTCTGGGGTGCGGAGGCACACGCCAGCCACCGTCAGCCACGCTGGCGGATCTCGTTGACGATGTAGGCGAGGGACGAGGTGAATCTCTGCATCGCCTGCGGGTCGATGAGGCTGGCCACGGGGATGCTGGGGAAGCCGTCCAGGGCGTTGTCGGTCATCTTGATGCCCGGGATCGTGCTGAGCCGCTGGAGGAGCTGCTCTCGCTTGCTCTGGTCGTTAAAGGGCGGTGCCGTCTTGAGCCAGCGGAGCTGCACGTGGATCTTGCCATTGGTGCGGAGCGAGAAGGGATAGTGCTCCCGCGAGGCACCGGCCACGACGGGGATGAACGCCGTGCCACGTTGG
>QQVE01000046.1 GCA_003389325.1 Planctomycetota bacterium | reverse complement strand
TCACAATCGCCTTCCAGAGTTGGCCTTCCATATGTCGTCTCCTTTGGTGATGCTTGGGAACACGACTATGTTGAAGGCCAACTCCTTATAGCGCAACCCCTTCTGACACATGGCGCAAAAAGCTGGCCAGCGAGGGTTCCTGTGCTCTTGCTGCACGGCAAACGACCGTCGCTTGCGCTTCGGGCTGGTGTGGGTATTGGCTAGATTCGATTTGCGAGAGGAAACGACCGATGGACAAGTTCGATCGAGAACGCTACGCGGCGGTCTATCGCGAGTTGGCCGAGGTGCTCGCGCGCGAGCGGCCGGCCGATCGGGCGGAGAACCACCTCTCGTACAACCTGGGCGAGCTGGCCGCCCGCGTGTTCGTGGGCAGCGAGTTTCTTCCGCCGGACGAGTTACTGGAGCAGGTCGCCCAGGTGCTGCGCAGCGGCGAGCGCGACCAGGAGCAGGCGATGGCCAAGCGACTGAGCGAACACGCCCGGCACCTGGACCAGATCCAAGACTGACTTTCGGCGAGGCAGAGGCATGCGGCCCGCGGACGAGACGCGCGTGCGACGTCTCGGCCGCGGGACCGCAACCTCAGGAGAGTCAGCTAAAGAGTTCGTCGATCACCTTGCCGCCGCCGGCGATCTTCATCGGGCGGCCGTTGTTGCTGGTAAAGGTGGTTTCCAGCGGAATGCCGAGCGACTTGCAGACCGTGGCCATGACGTCCTCGGACGTGTAGGGCTCGGTCTCGACCTGGGTGCCGTCGTCGGACGTGCGTCCCACGGCGATGCCGCCTTTCATGCCGGCTCCGCCCAGCACGATGCTCCAACTGCGGGCCCAGTGATCGCGGCCCGTGTTGCCGTTGATCCGCGGGGTGCGTCCGAACTCGCCCATCCAGATGATGGCCGTGTCTTCGAGCATGCCGCGCTCGTCGAGATCGCCGACCAGAGCGCTCATGGCCTTGTCGAGTTCGGGCAGCTTGTTGTTCTGTAGCGTAGTGAAGTTGTTTTGATGGGTGTCCCAGCCGCCCAAATCCACTTCGACGAACGATACGCCTTGCTCGACCAGGCGGCGGGCCATCAGGCAGCCGCGGCCGAAGCCCGTGTTCCCGTAGCGCTCGCGCATGGCCTCGGGCTCGGAATTGACCTTGAAGGCGTCCATTTGCTTGCTGGTCATCAGCGAGAGGGTCTTCTCCAGCACCTTGGCATGGTCGGCCGCCGAGCGTCCGCGGTTCTGGTTGACGAAGCCCTTCTCGAGCGAGGCCAACGCCTGCATGCGATGCATCAGCCGCTCGTCGGCCACGTTCATTTTCAGGTTGCGGACGTTGCCGTTGTTGTTGACCACGAACGGCGCGTAGGTCATGCCCAGGAAGCCGGGGCCGACGCTGCCGCCGCCGACGGCCACAAAGGGCGGAATCTCCAGGCCGGCCGACTCGGTCTGCTCTTGGAGCATTCGGCTGACCACCGACCCGTACCCGGGGTGCTCGATGTTGGGGTTGGGTACGTAGCCGGTGTGCATGTAATAACGGCCGCGATCATGATCGGCCTCGCGCGTGCTCATGGAACGCACGATGGCCAGATGGTGCATCTGCTTTGCGATTAGCGGCAAGTGCTCGCAGATTTGCTCGGCGCCCGACGTGGCGATCGGTTGGAAGGGACCCCCGGTGGGCGAGCCGGGCTTGAGGTCCCACAGGTCGATCGTTGCCGGGCCACCCCCCATCCACAACATAATCGCGGCCTTGTGCCGCTTTTTCAGATCGGCCGCATGAGCCCGCAACGCCGAGGTGAACGACATCGCCGGCAGCGCCAGCGCCGAAGCACCGGCCAAATGCTGCATGAAGTGGCGGCGAGTCATGCCACGGGGCACTCTGGTTGCGCTCATCACGGTTTCCTCAGTCGGCGATCTTTGGAGCGGAGCCTCGGGCGGCCGAGGGGCCTGGCGAGCGCGTCCGCTGGTGGTCGGTATTAGTGGTTCAAGATGAATTCGTTGCTGTTGAGTACGGCCCACCACAGGTCCTGCAGCGCCTGGGCTTCGTTGCCGTCGCGCAGCCGATACAGCCGGCCGTAGAGGGCCACTTCGCTGCGCGTCGGTCGCCGCGACAGCGCCGCCAGGTACAGGTGCGTGACCTTGTCGGCTCGATGGCGCTTCGTATCGCCGGCTAAGCGGTCGAGAAAGCTCCCTTCTTCGAGGCTCGTGGCCTTCTCGACCAGATCGCCGTTCATCATCATCAGCGTCTGGGGAATCGTGCCGTTGAACGTCGTGGTCTCGGCGTTGTCGTCGGTGCCGAAAGCGAGCGTGAATTGCTCGAGCCAGCGGCGCTTGTTTGCTTCGCGCTCGGCGTAGCTGGTGGCCGCGCGATCGGCCTCGGTGGCGACCAGCAGCGACTCGTACAGCTCCTCGGCCCGCATCTGGCGCAGGTAGAAGTGGCTGAACAACGGCCGCGTGCCCAGGGCGGGGTCGTCCTGCTCGTTGCGGCGGGTCATCCGGCTCGACAGTCCGTAGGGCCGGCTGAGCACGATCCACCGCATCAGCTGCTTGAGATCGTAGCTGTTCAAGCGAAACTCTTCGGCCAACTCGGCCAACAGCTCCGGATGGCTGGGCGGATTGTGGGGTCCCATGTCGTCGACAGGCTTAGTGAACCCATAGCCCAGGAAATGCGCCCACATTCGGTTCACTAGCGCAGGGGCCAGGTACTCGGAGCTGATCATCAAGTCGGCCAGCGCCCCGCGGCGGTCGACGTCCTCGACGAATCCGCTGTCGCTGTCGAGCTTCGTGCCGTCGACGAACACCGGATAAGCGGCCTTGGTGAGCCCGTTGCGCAGCTCGTAGAACAACACGGCCTCCTCGGGCCGGTTGTTCTCGCCGGCGAAGTCCTGGTTAACCAATTCGATCGACTCGATGTCGCGTCCTTCGCCGAAGCGGCGCAAGGCGCGCGTCTGGCGGAAGAAGGCGTTCATCTCCCAGAACTGGTTCTGCTTCCAGTCGTTGAACGGGTGGTTGTGGCACTGGGTACACTGGATTTGCAGGCCCAGAAACAGTTGAGCGCTTTTGGCCGTGGCTTGCACGGCGTTCTCTTGGAGCTTGTCGGCCAGGAAGTTGACGAAGCCGTTGAAGTCTTCTTCGCCTGGCTTGCTGACGCCCTTGGCGGCGATCAACTCGTGGACCATCTGGTCGTAGGGCATATTGCGCTGCAGGGCCCGGCGCAGCGACTGCTCGAGTCCCGCGCGATTGACCAGCGAGCGGCGATCCATCCCGCCGGAGCGGCCGATGAGCAGATTGGTCCACACCGTGGTCCAATTCAGCGCATACTCCTCGATGTACGCGTCGCCCAGCAGGCGATCGACGAGCTTCCCGCGGCGCTCGACCGTTGAATCGCTGAAAAACCGCTCCAGCTCGTCGACGCTGGGGATGCGTCCCAAGAGATCGAGAAACACCCGGCGGCAGAATTCGCCGTCGTCGGCCTCCCTCGAAGGTACGACGTCCGAGGCCTCCCAGTGCCGCTCGATGTGCTTGTCGATCAGCGCGATCTGCCGATGGGGGGAGACCTCAAGCGAGGCCGGTTCGGCAGCGATGGTCAGGCGCGGCAGGGTCGCGACCGCCAAGCACAAGGCGGCGGTCGCGACGCGCGCCGGCCCGAAAATCTGGCAAGTGGAGTGCCCCGCAAACAACGCAATAAGTCCCTGCGTCAGTGCCATCGGAGAAATCGGGTTGTCGAGCAGTGGCTTCACGGCGCTGCCGAGGTGTGTTCTCTCGACAGCCCAGGGGGTGGTGGCTCGCCCACGCCACGCGTCTTGCAGGCACCGGGCGAGCACTACAGAGTCGGGTCAAACGCGGCAATTTATTGCAGGAATTCCGGGTTTGCCGAAGTTTCTTGGAGTGTATTATTTTGCAGCAGTTGTATGATTCTGCTGTATCAAAATGCAACAGGCGAGCTGGAACCCTTAGACTGCAATCGGGTCCCAGCTCGCCTTGCTTAGTACGAAAATGCGTTGAATTCTGGTTCGGACGAGCTGGCCTCGCTGTTCCAATTCAGCTCGTAAACCCTTTGAAGCCCTCACATTTCCGCAGTTTGTTGCCACACCTCTTCAAGTAGCCGGCCCCAAAACATTGCTCTTCTCTGTTTCGGCCCCGACTGGTTGAGCCTCAGTGGCCGTTGGCCTCGGGTCTCATATTAAGCAAAGGGTGTGCCAAAACTTGGACGCACCTCGAAATGTGGCGCGGGCGAGGTTTTCCGCCCCGGAGCAGCCTAGGCGGTTTCCTTGAACTGCCCGTGATGCAGCCGTTGGTAGAGCTCGCAGCGTGCGAGCAGCTGCTCGTGAGTGCCGGCGTCGGCGATGCGGCCGCCGTTCATCACCAGGATGCGGTCGGCCAACGAGAGCGTGGCCAGCCGGTGGGTGATGATGAAGGTCGTGCGGTGGCGGATGAACTGCTCGAGCACCTTGTGGATGAGTTGCTCGCTTTCCAGGTCGATCTGGCTAGTGGCCTCGTCGAGAATCAGGATCGCCGGATCGCGCAGGATGGCCCGCGCCAGTGCGATGCGCTGCCGCTGACCGCCGGAAAGCCGGCCGCCGCTTTGCCCCACGATCGTCTCGTAGCCGGCGTCGAGCTTCTGTTCGATAAAGCGATGGGCATGGGCCTGCTGGGCCGCCTCGATTACCTGTTCCCGCGAGGCCTGGGGGCAGCCATAGCGGATGTTGTTCAGCACGGTGTCGTCGAACAACAGGGTTTCCTGGGTGACGATGCCGATCTGGGCTCGCAGGTCGCGAATGCGCACGTCGCGCAGGTCGACCCCATCGAGCAGCACCTGACCGCTGCGGGGATCGAAGAAGCGGGGGATCATGCTGCACAGCGTGCTCTTGCCACAGCCGTTGGGGCCCACGATCGCGATCGTCTCGCCGAACGGCACGCGCAGGTCGATTCCCTCGAGCACGGGCTGACCGGGGTGGTAGTGGAACGCAACGTTCTCGAAAGCCAGCTCGCGGTGGTGCCGCCCCAGGGGCTGCGGCCGAGCGGGATCGAACACGCGCGGCTCGCGGTCGAGCAACTGGTACACGCGATCTGCAGCGGCCGAGGCCCGCTGCAGCTTGTTGAACACTTCGGCCAGCCGCCGCGCCGGATCGCTGGCGCCGGCCAATGCTCCGTAGAACGCCAGCAGGGCGCTAAGCGACAGCGGCCGGGCGCACATGCGGATGCCCAAAAGCGTCGTTTCGCCCGACATCACCAGGTAGGTGCCGGCCAGGATCGCCAGGCAGATCATGGTGATGCCCATCACTTCGGTGACGGGGTTCACCAGCGCGTCGACCACGGCGATGCGCATGGCTTTCTTGTAGAACTTCTTGCTAGTGGTGTGGAACCGCCTCCGCTCGAAGCGTTCCATGGTGAACGCTTTGACCACCTTGATGCCGCTGAACGTCTCGACCAGGATCCCGTACAGCGACGACATCTCTTCGAGCGCCTTGCGGTTGGCCCGCTTGAGCGTCTTGGCCAAAAAGCCGATCAGCAGTCCGGCCAGCGGCGCGACCACCAGCGTCAGCACCAGCAACTGCCAGCAGATGTAGGCGGCCAGGATCAGGCAGGCGATCATCTTCAGCGGTTCGCGCGTGGCGCGGCCGAACAGCGTTTGCAGACCGCCGGCCAGGTTTTCCAGGTCGTAGGTGAAGCGCGAGATCAGGTCGCTGGTGCCGCTCTCGCTGAACGTGGCTAGGTCCATCCGCAGCGTGCGGCGATAGAACTGCTTGCGCAGGTCGAATACGGCCAGTTGCGAGACGCGATCGGCCAGGATCGAGCTGAGTGCCATGAAGCCGTCTTTGATCACCGTGGCGACCAACAGCGCCACGATCAACACGACCAGCGTGCCGAACGGGCTGGGCGGCAGGTAGTTGTCGATCCAGGGTTCGAGCCACGAGGTGAGCCGCAGATCGGCTTCGGCGGCGTCGCGGCGATTGACCGCGGCGCGCAGCTCGCGCTCGACCGACCGTTTTTCCGCCGGCGGCGCGGCCTTCAATTCCCGGGTGAGCCGCTTTTCGAGCGCCTTTTGCTCGGCGATCGTTTCCTTGGCCGAGGCGATCGACTTGTCGGCCCACTCGCTGAGGCTTTCGTCGTTGCCGACGACCTCGACCAGTGGGTAGAGGAACCCGATGTTGCCGCCCCACAGCACGGCGACCAGCATCGCGCAAAGGAACGAGGCGGCCACGGTCCAGTAGTAGCGCAGTGCCAACCGCACGACGCGCGCAAAATTGCCCATCCCTGACTGCTTCCCTGCGCGATGTTTTCCTGACTGGCGAGCAACGTCGCCGCGGCGTGCTGTCACGCAGCACGCGCGGTCGATAGGACGGGGCTTTGTAGCAGAATGCCGATGGCTGGCCAATATCGAGCGGCGCCGAAGCACAGCTAGCGACCTCTCTACCTTTCCCGGGGTGCCAAGACCACTGGTTCTCGGCAGGTGCGATCGCTCATGAGGCACCGATTACCCGGGTGGCGCGGGTGCTAGGCATGGTAACGATTTGTTCAACTCTGCCGAAAATGACGCCGATAGTCCCCCTTAGGAGGTTGGTACGCTCGCCGTTCGGACACGAAGGGCCACAAGCAGCACCGCCGACTTCATCGACCCAAGACAGCTTCAATCCAGGGGGGATTCGAGCTGAAAGCCGACCGGCCGCAGCGGGTCGCTCGAACACTCAGCGAGAAAGGATTACAAGCACTCATGAGACACGCACTCTTTGCCGTGATGGCCGTCACCCTGGTGGCCGCCTGCAGCGGTTGTTGCTGCTTCGAAAGGCTCTTCTGTTGCGGAGGCGGCGGCTGCTGTGCCTACGGACATGAAGGTCCCTGCGGCGGCTGTGGCGGTGGCTGCGGCGGCGGTTGTGGCGGCGATTGCTACGACTGTGGCATGGCCGGCGGCACCGTCGTCGGCGGTGGTCCCGGCTACGCTCGTCACGGACACGGCAACGGCTACGGCGGCCCCGGCGCGATGATGGCCGAGTCGCACCCGGCCGAAGGTCACCCGCTGGTACACCAGCGCCGCAACGCTGGCGGACAATACAAGTTCGCCGCGGGTCCGCCCACGGCCGGCGTCACGTATCCGTACTACACGAACCGCGGGCCGCGCGACTACCTGGCTCGCAACCCGCGCAGCATCGGACCGTAAGCGACACCACAGCGACAGCGCGTGTCCGTGCCGCACTGCGCGAGCAGCGACGCGTGCGACAAGGACGCGACGAAACCACAGGGCCAGCCGCAAGTCATGCAACAAGCGCATGCAGCGGCTGGTCCTTTTTTTGCGCGCACCGAGAGTAGGGCAGGGGGGCGCAATACGTGGGTATCCGCCATCTATCGGGGTGCCATCGCTCACGCAAGCGCGAGCGTGGCACCGGGCTTGAGCGGCACCGGGCTTGAGCGGCACCGGGCTTGAGCGGCACCGGGCAATGCAGGCTTAGGCTTTAGAGCAGCTTGCCGACCTTGGCGATCAGGTCCACCGTGCGGCAGCTATAGCCCCACTCGTTATCGTACCAGCTCAGGACCTTGAGCAGGTTGTCGTCCATCACTTCGGTCCAGTCGGGAACGAAGATCGAGCTGTGCGGGTCGCCGATGATGTCGGTCGACACGAGCGGGTCGGGATTGCAGTCGAGAATGCCCTTCATCGGGCCCTCGGCGGCCTTTTTCATCGCCTCGTTGACCGCTTCCTTGGTCACACTCTTGTTCGTGACCACGGTCAGGTCGACCAGGCTGCCAGTGGGCACGGGCACCCGCAGGGCCATGCCGGTCATCTTGCCGGCCAGGTCGGGAATCACCAGCCCGATGGCTTTCGCCGCGCCCGTGCTGGTGGGAATGATGTTCTGCGCCGCGGCACGAGCCCGGTACAAGTTGTCGTGCGGCAGGTCCTGCAAGCGCTGGTCGTTGGTGTAGGCGTGCACGGTCGTCATCAGGCCTTTGACGATGCCGAAATTGTCGTGCAGCACCTTGGCCACCGGAGCCAGGCAGTTGGTCGTGCAACTGGCGTTCGAGATGCAATTCTGCTCCTTGGTGAGCTGATCGTCGTTGACGCCCAGCACGCAGGTCAGGTCCGCGCCGTCTTTGGCCGGAGCGCTGAGCACGACCTTCTTGGCGCCGGCCTTCAGGTGCGTGTCGTAGCCGGGCTTGGTCTTGCCGTCCTTGGTGCTCTCGCGCGCGGTAAAGATGCCCGTGCTCTCGACGACGACGTCGACTTCGAGCCGCTTCCAGGGCAGCTCGGCCGGGTTGCGCACTTCGAGGGCCTCGATCTTGTGACCGTCGACCGTGAGATGCTTCTCGTCGTAGCTGACCTTGCCGGGGTAGCGGCGGTGCGTGCTGTCGTACTTCAACAGCGTGGCCAGGGTCTTGTTGTCGGTCAGGTCGTTGATGGCGACGACGTCGAATTCGCCGCTGCGAGCCATCAGATTGCGAAACACCAGGCGGCCGATGCGGCCGAAACCGTTAATTGCGACGCGAATTCCCACGCGAATTCTCCTTCTCACCGTGTGCGCCCTCGGACGCCTGCCCGAGCGGCGCTTGCCTACCGCCTGAAACCTTGCCAAAGAGGACCGGCGATTATACCGCTGCCTCGCCAGACCGACAACCGGCGCCCCGCGACCGCCGCCCCCCGTTCATCGCGCGCGAGCGTGTGTTACAATCGGCCCACGGGCCACCACACCATCCCGCGGGCACGGAAACGATGAGCGAACATCACGAGAAACTTCGCCAGGCGCTAGAAAACCTGGGCGCGCAACTCGACGAGCTGCGCGAGCTCGACCCGGCCGTCGCCGAGCACCTGGACGCAAACCTCAGCCAGGCGCGTGGCGTGCTGGCCGGCCAACCCGTGGAAGACCACGAACACCGCTCGTCGCTCGAACAGCTTCAAGACGCGGTGCTCAAATACGAAGCCTCCCATCCCCGCCTGTCGGAGTACCTCGGCAGCGTCATCGATGCGCTGGGGCAAATGGGAATCTAACACGGCCGCAGCGCGGACTTGCTGAAACGCTCCGCGCGGCGCGCCGATTCGCTCACGCCTAACGGCCGGGCTCCGGCGGCTTGGAGAGCGTGATCTTGACCGACTCGGCCAGGGCCTGACCGGGCCGCATGGCGATGGGGCGGTACCTCTCGTAGTACCACGCCTTGAGCTCCATTTCGTCGCCGACCTGCGCGGCGCGCGGATCGTTGACCGTGAGCTTGACCTTCATGTCCTCGGCGGCCTTCGCGGTGAGCTTGAGGCGCCCGGCCAACATCAGAATTTCGCCATCGTTCACTTTCAGGATGCGGCCGCGAACGCGGTACTTGCCCGGCGCCGGCTCGCGTACCGGCTTGACCTTCTCCTCGTCGGGGTCGGCATCGGGTTCGAACAGGCCCGTCGTCGACCGACCGCGGAGGCTGACCAGCGTCATCTCTTCGATGGGTTCGGCGAAAGTGCCGTCGCTCTTGATCTCGCCGGTTAGATCCACCGTCTGGCCCGAGCGTAGGTAATCGACGCCGGCCTCGCCCTCGATCGACACCTTTGCCATCGGATGGACCTTGACCAGCCAGATGTCGTCTTTCGAGTCTTTGAATTTCAGCAGGTTGCCCTGCATGGCCTCGAGCGTGCCGGTCTCGTCTAAGGCCAACGATTGGGGGGGCGCTTGAAACGCAGCCTGGCCCCAAGCGGCGGTGGCCCCCAGCGCCACGACGAGACTGGGAATCACCAACAGCACTGGATATCGCAACTTCATCAGAATATCCCTCTTCTTCTTCTCGGTTCCGCCTGGATCGTCGCCTGGGCCCCCAGCGGGCACGATCTTACCATCCTTTGAGTGTAAATCACCTAAACGATTGACGCAAAGTGGAACAACCCCCGGCACTTCGGCACACCGACTGGGCGTTGCCACCGCAAGCGCGCGGGGGTAATAATGCCCTGCGCGTACCACTCAATTTCCCCCACGTGCCTCAGGCGGCGTCGCTTCCATGCCCGCAGACGATTCACGGATTTCGATCCTCAAGTTCCAGTCGCTCAAGGCTGCCGGGCAAAAGATCACGATGCTCACCGCCTACGACTACACGATGGCCCGGCTGATCGACCCGCTGGTCGAGGGGCTGTTGGTCGGCGACACCATGTCGATGGTCGTGCAGGGCCACAGCACGACGCTGCCGGTCACGCTCGATGAGATGATCTACCACGCCGAGATGGTCGGCCGCGCCGCCGAGCACGCCCTGGTCGTGGTCGACATGCCGTTTCCCAGTTATCACCTGGGTCCGTACAAGGCAGTGGAGAATGCCGGCCGCATCCTGAAGGAAACCCGCTGCCAGGCGGTGAAGCTCGAAGGCGGCAGCGACGAGGCCGCCACGATCGCGGCGCTCGTGGCCGCCGGCATTCCGGTGATGGCCCACTGCGGCCTGCGACCGCAAAGCGTGCATCAACTCGGCGGGTACAAAGTGCAGCGCGACGAAGACCGCCTGATGGCCGACGCGCTCTCGGCCGAGCAGGCGGGCGCCTTCGCCGTCGTGCTGGAGTGCATTCCCGCCGGCGTGGCCGAGCGGATCTCGAAGCGCTTGCGCGTTCCCACGATCGGAATCGGCGCGGGCGCCGGCTGCGACGGCCAGATCCTCGTGACCTACGACCTGTTGGGCCTGACCATCGGCCGCGTGCCCAAGTTCGTCAAGCACTACGCCAACCTCGGCTCGACCATCGAGCAAGCCGTGACCCGCTTCCGCGATGACGTCCGCTCCGGCGAGTTTCCCACGCCGGAACAGACGTTTAAGTAGTGGTCAGTGGCCAGTGGTCAGTGGCCAGTAAAAGGCAAGGCGATCAAGCGTGCGACTCGCCCTTACCGAGAGGACGGAACCCACGAAGAAGCCTCACCGCGTTCGACTGAGCACTGACCACTAGACACTGACTACTACATCATGCCCAATCGCCTTGCCGGGGAAACGAGCCCGTATCTGTTGCAGCACGCGGAGAATCCGGTCGACTGGTATCCGTGGGGGCCCGAAGCGCTCGAGCGGGCCAAGCGGGAAGAGAAGCCGGTGTTTCTGTCGATCGGCTACTCGGCCTGCCACTGGTGCCACGTGATGGAGCACGAGAGCTTCGAGGACGCACAGATCGCGAAGCTGATGAACGAGCACTTCGTGTGCGTGAAGGTCGACCGCGAGGAGCGCCCCGATCTGGACCAGATCTACATGAACGCCGTGCAGCTCATGACGGGCCGCGGCGGCTGGCCGATGTCGGTGTTTCTCACGCCGGAGCTGAAGCCGTTTTTCGGCGGCACCTACTGGCCGCCCAGCTCGCGGATGGGCATGCCCGGCTTCGACCAGGTGCTGGCGGCCGTGGCCGATGCCTGGCAGAATCGCCGCGGGCAGGCCGTGGAACAGGCCCAATCGCTCACCGATCACCTGGCGGCCATTGCCGCCGGTCCGGCCGCCACCGGCGAGTTGAATCGGGCGCTGGTGGATCGCGGCGCGTCGGCCGTGATGCGCAGCTTCGATCACGTTCACGGCGGCTTTGGCGGCGCGCCTAAGTTTCCGCACCCAATGGACCTGCGGCTGTTGGCCCACGAATGGTTTCGCGACCGCGACCCGCAGACGCTGCACGTCATCACGCACACGCTCGACAAGATGGCTGCCGGCGGCATCTACGACCATCTCGGCGGCGGGTTCCATCGCTACTCGACCGACGAGCGGTGGCTCGTGCCGCACTTCGAGAAGATGCTTTACGACAACGCCCTGTTGGTGCCGTGCTACCTGGATGCGTACCTGATCACCGGCGACGACGGTTACGCCCGCGTGGCGCGCGAGACGTGCGACTACGTGCTGCGCGAGATGACCGACCCGGCCGGCGGCTTCTACAGCACGCAGGACGCCGATAGCGAAGGGGTGGAGGGCAAGTTCTTCGTGTGGACGCCCGAAGAAATCGAGAACATTCTCACCGCCGACGCCGCCGCTGCGTTCTGCTACGTGTACGACGTGAAGCCGGGGGGCAACTTCGAGGGCAAGAGCATTCTGAACCGGCCGCGTCCGCTGGACGAATGCGCGATCGTGCTCGAGCGCGACGTGAACGAGCTGGAGCGCGAGCTGGCCGACGGCCGGGCGCTGTTGTTGGCAGAGCGCGAGAAACGCGTGCACCCGGGACTGGACGACAAGGTGCTGGTGGCCTGGAACGGTCTGATGATCGACGCGCTGGCGCAGGCCGCGGGCGTGTTGGAAGAGCCGCGCTATTTGGAAACGGCCCGGCGAGCCGCTGAGTTCCTGCTGACGGATTTGCGGCGCGAGGACGGCGGGTTGCTGCACACCTGGCGCGGCGGCGAAGCCCGGCTCGATGCCTACCTGGACGACTACGCCTGCCTGGCCAACGCCCTGGTAAGCCTCTACGAGGCCACCTTCGACGAGCGTTTCGTAAGCGAGGCCGCCTCGCTGGCCGATGCGCTGCTCGAGCGGTTCGTCGATCCGATGCGGGGCGGGTTCTACTACACGGCCAGCGACCACGAAGCGTTGATCACCCGGCAAAAGGACATGCAGGACAACGCCGTGCCCAGCGGCAACGCCATGGCCGCGTTGGCGCTGGTGCGGTTGGGCAAGCTGACCGGCAAGCACGCGTATCTGGAAGCCGCCGAGGGCACGATGCGGGCTACAGCGCCGCTGATCGAGCAGGCGCCTCGAGCGGCGAGCCAGATGCTGCTGGCCCTTGACATGGTGCTGGGCCCCACGCCCGAGATCGTAATCTTGGGCGACCCCGCCGAAAAGGATACTGCCGAAGTGCTCAGGGCGCTAGCGAACCACTATATCGCCGATCGCGTGGTGGCTTGCCGCAGTCCCGGCGCGGGCACGGGCGGTCCGCTCGATCCGCTGTTCGAAGGCAAGGCTCTTACCGGCGATCCGCCGGCGGTGTTCGTGTGTGAAAACTTCGCGTGCCAGGCGCCGGTGTGCGGCCGGGCCGATGGCATTGCCGCGGTCGAAGCGCTTGCCGGACCGCCGTCGACCAAGTCGTAGAAGCTGCGCCAATCAGCTCTCGCTTCGATAGCCTTGCTGCGCCGCGTCGTACACCGCTTTCAGCGGCACGCCATGTTGCGCGGCCACTTGCCGGCACGATTCGAACTCCGGCGCGAAACGGGCGGCTTCGGCATCGAGCCAGGCCAGCACGCCGTCGACGGCGCCCCAGGGGGTTTCCACCCGATGCGCTTCGCGCCGCAGCTTGCTGCGCTGGACCGCGTAGCGGCGAATGCCCAGCGTGGTCGTTTCGCGAAACAGGATCGACTCGAGCGCTCCAATCTGGCTGCCCTCGCACAGCACGCTGAGCGTGATGCCCGGGCGGTTCTTCTTCATCTGGATGGCGGTGGTGTAGACGTCGAGCGCTCCGGCTTCCCAAAGCTGGCCGATGGCGTGACCCACCAACTCGCCGCTGGTGTCGTCGAGATTGGTTTCCAGCACCCAGAGTTGTTCGCCGCCGGCGGCGTCGTTCGTTTCACCGACCAGCAGCCGCAGCAGGTTGGCCTGCTGTTCCAGGTCGGTCTGTCCGGCGCCGTAGCCGATGCGGTCGACCTGCATCGAAGGCACCGGACCGTAGCGATCGACCATCGCCGCCAGAATGGCGGCACCGGTGGGAGTCGTCAGTTCGCAGGGCACGTTCGACTCGGCCAGCGGAACGCCGCGCAACAACTCCGCCGTGGCTGGAGCGGGAATCGAACAGCGTCCGTGTGCGATCTGCACGAAGCCCGTGCCCGTGGGCACGGCCGAGCACACGATCTGTTCGACGCCTAACAGGTCCCAGCCCATGGCCGCGCCGACGATGTCGCAGATCGAGTCGACCGCGCCGACTTCGTGGAAGTGGACTTTCTCGATCGTCGAGTCGTGCACCTTCGCTTCGGCTTCGGCCAGCTTGCGAAAGATCCGCCCGGCCAGATCCTGCTGGCGCGGGCTGAGCGTGCTGCCTTCGATCATCGCCATAATGTGGTGCAGATGGCGGTGCTTGTGCTCCGGTTCGTGCTCCACGGTGACTTGCGTGGCTCGAAAGCCTTTCTTCTTCACCGTTTCGGTGACCAGCCGCACGTTGGACCAGCCAAGCGAGCCGATGCCGGCATTGAGCGCGTCGAGATCGACGCCAGCGTCGACCAGCGCACCGAGAGTCATATCGCCGCTGATGCCGCTGGCACAATCGAGATAGGCAATTTTCATGGGGAGTTGGAGCCCGGTGGAGGAGTTTTCGAGGGGGTTGCTAGGGGCATTCTAGGTCGCGCGGTGGTGGCAACGCCAGGGGCCGGGAACGGGCACGCCACGTGCGGCCTCGACGCGGCGGGACGCGATTGACCCGCGCACCGCGATTCGACTACGATGCGCCGCCGCTGGGGCGAAAATATGCAAAGGCTTGCTGCACGCCATGGAAGGATCCGTAAAATCTGCCGCTCCTGTCTTGCCGGCCACCCCCTGGGGACTGCTGCCACCCCGATTGCGCGTGCTGCTGGTAACGACCGCGCGCCGCAGCGGAGCCTGGCTGGCCGAAGCGCTGGCCGGTGATAGCGCCTGTCAGGTCACATTGGATGAAGCCCGGGGAGCCGCTGCCGGGCTGGCTGCGCTTCGCTCGCATGCGTTCGATGCCGTGCTGGTCGGACACGCTCCCGGCGAGCTCGATGCCCTCGAGTTCCTCGACGCCCAACGGGCCGGCGGCTCCGAAGAACCGCTTATCGTGTTGGGCGAAGCCAGTCCGCAGGAGATGGACGCGCTGGTGCTCGAGGCCGGCGCCGACGCCTATCTATGCGTCAACACCGCCACGACCCGCTCGCTGTTGTGGATTTTGGCCCGGGCCACCGAACGCCGGGCACTGGTGCGCGAAAACCGCCGGCTCGCGCAGGCCGAACGGCATCGGCTGCACCAGGAGCAGCGCGAGGCCGAGCGGCTCTTGAGCGAACAGCGCGATATGATTCGCGACGCCCAGGGGCTGCCGGAAGCGGGAGACGAGCCGGGTGCCGCGGAAGACGGCGGACACGCCACGTCCATCGGGCAGCGGGCGGCCGAACACGCCGACGGACCCCCGCTATCCGAATCGCTCAAGGACCACTACCGCGAGTTGTTGCGGGCGCACGTCATCATGGGGTCGGGGAACCTGTCCAACGAGATGTGCGCCTTGGCCGAGCTACTGGCCTCGGGCGGGGTGACCGCGCCGCAAACCATGCAGCTTCACGTGCAGGTGCTCGAAGAACTCGTGCGCGGGCTCGGCTCGCGCAGCGCCCGGCACGTCATGACCCGGGCCGATTTGCTCGTGCTCGAGGTGCTGGTGCATCTGGCCGAGCGGTATCGGCTGCGCTGCGTCGACGACGAGGCGTCGCGTCCGACCAGGGCGTCGGCATAGAACGAAAGCGCGCGACCGATGCCCGACGATGCCACGACGATCGACGCACTTAAGCAACTCGTGGATGCGTTTGTCAGCGAGCGCGATTGGCATCGGTTTCACACGCCCAAGAACTTGTCGATGGCGCTCTCGATCGAAGCGGCCGAGTTGATGGAGCACTTCCAATGGCTCGAGCCGGCCGAAGCGCAAGCGGTCGCCGACGATGCCGAGCGGCGGGCGGCGGTTGGCGAAGAGCTGGCCGACGTCGTCTGCTACGCCTTGGCACTGGCCAACGCCCTGGGCATCGACGTGGCCGAGGCGATGCGGGACAAGATGCAGAAGAACGTGCGCAAGTACCCGGCGGATCAGTACCGCGGTCGCTGGGGACACGGCGATCGGCGCGAAGGCCAATAAGGTGAGCGAATTGAAGCGTTTGGGCGCTTCGCCGAAGCTGATCGCTCAGCTCACACGGCGCTCGAACGGGTCGCATCCACGATCGACGAAAGGTCGGCCATGATCCGTTCCCACTGCTCGGTGCCGAAGCGATTCACCAGGTGCGTTTGCGCCTGCTGCCAGTAGGGCGCCGAGCGCAAGAGGGCCTGTTGGCCCTCGGTCGTGACCTCGACCGCCTTTTGCCGCCCGCCGTCGCCGCGGGTGAACTGCACGAGCCCCATGTTCATAAGGGGCTTCAGGTTACGCGTCAGGGTCGAACGGTCCATCACCAGCTCGCGGGCGAGCCGGGCGATGCTGCTGGGGCCCAGCACCTGCCCGGTGATCAGAATCACCAGTTGCGTCGAGCGGAGCCCCGTGGGGGCCAGAATCTGATCGAACAACTGCGTCACGCTGCGCGACGCTTTGCGGAAATTGAAGCACGCGCAGGTGCGCGCCATTTCCGCAAGCTTTTGCTGATCAATTTCCGGAATATCCTGTTCCATAAGTGCTTATGTTAAGTGAGGCGGTGATGGAATGCAATGTCACGAGTGCCAGAGAAGTGTTCTACATCCCCCCGTAAGGTGAATAATGTGCGTGTGCCGTGTAAGTCAACAATAATGCCGCAGATACCCAGGCATTTTATCGGTCGTTGGGGCCCATGTGACAGGGAATCCTCGTGAGCAGACGAATCTTTACCACACGGTCCCGGCCGACTAGGCTTGAACGTTACCCGCCTTCCGCGAAAGCACGCGTCTCAAATCCAACCTCTTGCAGGAGTTCGGCTTTGTCTCCCATTCAGCAGATTCCCTCGCTGCTCGCTGCGCTGTTGTGCCTGCTGGCCGCCGGCCGGGCCGTGGCGCAGCCGGCCGCCGAGACGAAGGAGCCTCCGCGTCAGTTGGCCAAGTTGCTGGCCGATCCGGCCCTGGCCGAGAAGTTGAAGCTGACCGACGAGCAGCGGATGAAGATCGCGGCCCTGCAAACGGAGCGGGCCGAAGCCCTGGCCGGGGCGGCCCCCGACGCCCGCGACGAGGTCGTAGATCAATTCAACGAAAAGCTGCTGGCCGTTCTCGACGAAACCCAGCAAGCGGCGCTCACCCAGTCGACCGAGGCCGACGCCCCCAAGCTGCGATTCAATTTTCGCTTCCAGCGCTGGACCGACGTTTTGGATTGGTTCGCCGAACAAGCCGGCCTGTCGCTAGTGCTCGACGCTCCGCCGCCGGGCACGTTCAACTACAGCGACCAGCGCGAGTACACCGTGCCCGAGGCGCTGGACCTGCTCAATGGCGTGCTGCTGACCAAGGGCTTCACGCTCGTGCGCCGCGAGAAGATGCTTATTCTGGTCGACCTCTCGCAGGGGCTGCCCGAGACGCTCGTGCCGCGCGTCAAGCTCGACGAATTGGGCGACCGCGGACGCTTCGAGATCGTCAGCGTGTTGTTCCCCGTCGGCCGCCGCAGCGCCGAGGAAGTCGTGACCGAGATCGCGCCTTTGCTCAGTCCCCGCGGCAAGAGCCAGCCGCTGCCGAAGACGAGCCAGGTGCTGGTGACCGACACCGCCGGTGTGATGCGGGCCATCGAAGCGGTGATCGAATCGATGCCCGAGCCCAGTCCGCCCAAGGAGCCCGACAAACCCGAGAAGCCCGAGAAGCCGCAGTTGGCCGTCTATCCGATCAAGACGGCCGACCCCGACTCGGTGATTGAAGTGCTCCAAGCGCTGATGCCCGACGCGCGTTTTGTCCGTGACCCGAAGGTGAATCAGATCAACGCCTATGCCACGCCGACGCAGCAGGCGGCCGTGAAGAGCGTGATCGAACAGATGCAGTCGACCGAGAAACCGCCCGAGGAGCGACCGCGGTTCGAAGTCTACCCGCTGCTGGAGGTCGATCCGGAGAAGACGCTCGAAGCGCTCGCGGCGCTCGCGCCGAGTGCGCGGCTGAGCGTCGACGCGGTAAGCAGGAAGTTGGCCGCCTGGGCCACGCCCGAGGAACACGAGATTCTCGAGAAAGCGATTGCCCAATTGACCACGGGTGTCGGCGCGGTCGACGACCGGCAGGTCGAGGTCTATCACATGCGGAAGGCCGATCCCTCGTCGGTGGTGGCCATGCTGCAGAACGTCGTACCGCAGGCGCGGCTGGCCGTCGATCCGCCCACCAAGAGCATCGTGGCCCTGGCGAGCCTGGACGAACAAAAGACGATTCGGGCCACGATCGACCAGATTGAATCGCGCCAGGCGGGCGGCACCAAGTTGCGTTTCTATCCGCTGCCGCAGGCGCCGTCTTCGTCGCTGACCAGCGTGCTGCAAACGCTCGTGCCGACGGCCACGGTCACCGTCGACGCGCCGGAGAACCGGCTGGCCGTCGTGGCCACGCCCGAGGATCACGAGTCCGTCAAACAAGCGATCGACGCCTTTGCCCAAGCCAGCGCCGAGCGCGAGGGGCGTAAGCTCGTGCTCTATCCGGTCACCCCGGCGCAGCGCAAACGGTTTCAGGCCGTGCTCGCCGAACTGCCCAACGAGCTGCCCGGCGTGAAGGTGGTTACCGATGCCGAGCCGGGCGAGCTGGCCATTTGGGCCAATCATGAGCAACATGAAGTGATCGCCGGCATCGTCGAGCAACTCAAGAAAGAGCAGGGCGAGCCTTTCAAGCTCGTGGCCTACACGCTGCAAGTGGCCGACCCGACGAGCGTCGTTTCGGTGCTGCAGAATCTATTCCCCGAGACGAAGCTGGTGGTCGAGCCGCGCACGCGGAAGATCGTCGCCTGGACCACGCCCGAACAACAAGCGTCGATCAAGTCGCTAGTGGAGCAAATGGACAGCGACGAGGCGGGCGACTTGACCGATCAACTGATGGTCTACCCGGTCAAAGGGTTCGAGCCGAGTGCGGCGATCAACCTCTTCGGCCGGCTCGTGCCCGAGGCAATCATCACGCATGATTCGAAGGCCAACTCGCTGGTGGTGTGGGCGCGCAAGCCCGATCAAACCGTTGTCAAGGCGGCACTCGAGCGGATGCAACCGGGCGACGATCCCGCACGGCGGCCGAAGATCGTCTCCTACCCGATTCCCGCTGGCGATCCCAACCAGCTCTACTCGATCGTCGGAGCGCTGGTGCCGGGAGCACGGCTGGTGCCCAACACCAACAGCGGCACGATCGTCGTGTGGGCCACGCCCGAGGATCACAAGGCCGTGAAGGCGGCGATCGACGAGATGACCCTCAGCGAGTCGCCCACCGCGGGCAAGGTCGTCGTCTACACGCTCAAGGAAACAACGGCCTCGAACGTCGGCAGCCCGCTGCAAACCGCGCTGCCGCAGGCCCGGATCGGCATGGGACCGGATCCGCGCAAGCTCGTAGTCTGGGCCCGGCCGGAAGACCACGAGAAGGTCACCGAGATTCTGGCCGAACTCGACCAGGAGCAGCTCTCGGGCAACGTTCCCAAGTCGTACGCCATCGACAAGGCCGAGCCGGGCACGCTATTGAGCACGTTGCAGACGCTGTTCGCCACGCAGCCCAACGTGCGGATGTCGCTGGACAGCACGAACAACCGCATCGTCGCTCTGGCCACGCCGGCCGAGCACGAGCGGATCCAAAGCGTCATCGACGAGGTCGAGCAGGGTGCCGGTGAGGCGTCGGCACCAAAGGTCGTGGTGTACACCCTCGAGGCGACCGACGCGTCGTATGTGATCGGCCCGCTGCAAACCGCCGTGCCGCAAGCGCGGATCAGCGCCGGACAGAACCCGCGGACGCTCGTCGCCTGGGCTCGTCCTGGCGATCACGAGACCATTCGCACCACAATCGAGCAGCTCGACAAGCAGCAGTTCGACGGCCAAGTGATGAAGGCTTACACGATCGAGCGGTCCGAAGCCGGAACGTTGCTCAACGCGCTACAGGCGCTGTTCGCCACGCGGCCCAGCGTGCGGCTTTCGCTCGACAGCACGCACAACAAGATCGTGGCCTTGGCCTCGCCGGCCGAGCACGAGACGATTCAAAAGGTGATCGACGAAGTCGAACAGGGCGACGGCGAGGACGGCGCGGCCAAGGTCGTCGTCTACACCCTCACGGAGACCGACGGGCAAACGGTCGTGCCCGCGCTGCAAACGGCTGTCCCGCAGGCGCGGGTCAGCGGGGGGGCCAACTCGCGTCAGATTGTCGTCTGGGCCCGGCCCGCGGAGCACGAGACGGTTCGAACCATGCTGGCGGAGCTCGACAAAGAGCAACTGACCGAGAGCGTGCCCAAGGCCTACGCAGTCAGGACGGCCGACTCGATGGCGCTGTGGCAGACGCTGCAGAGCTTGTTCGCGACGCGGCCCAGCGTGCAGCTTTCGCTCGATCGCGACAACAGCACGATCGTGGCCCTGGCCTCACCCGGCGAGCATGAGACGATCCAACGCGTGATCGACGAAGTCGAGGCCGGCTCCTCGGTCGACGACGGCGCGACCTTCGAAGTGCATGCCCTGGGCACGGCTGACGGCGATTCGGTACTCGAGGTGCTGCAGACCACGGTCACCAAGAACACGAGGGCTCAGCTTTCGGTGGACGAGTCGAGCGACCAATTGGTCGCGGTGGCTACGCCCGAGCAGCACGAGCGCATTCGCCAGGCGATCGAACGCCTGCAGGGTGCCGAGCGGAGCGTGGCGGTGTTTCAACTCGATGTCGTCGAGCCGTTCGCAGCCGAGTTGGCCATCGAAAAGCTGTTCGGCGAGTCGGGAGGTCGGCGGCGTTCGCGGGGCGAAGCTCCGGTCGTCGAGTCCGACTTGTCGAGCGCGCGACTCTACGTGCGCGGGGCTCAAGACGATCTCGACGAGATCCGCTCGCTGCTGGTGAAGATGGGCGAGACCCAACTGGAGCGCTCGGCCGAGGGGGGCAGCACGCTGCGCGTGATTCCCTTCTCGGGCGATGCCCGCGAGACGTTGGCCGAGATCGAGCGGATCTGGCCGCGGCTGAGCAATCATCCGCTGCGCGTGCTGGCTGTGCCGGCCAAGGATCGCGGCTTTCCGAAGCTCGAACCGGGCCAGCCTTCGCCGCCTGCCATACGGCTCCGGGAAGACAACGAATCATCCGGCCTGCCGCGGGACGCCGACGCCCCGCAGGGCGAGACGCGCGGCGAGACCGCGCAGCCAATCGAAGTGAAAACGGCCCAGCAACAAGACGAGCCGGCTGCCGAGCCGCAGCCACAGCCGGCAAAGCAAAAACCCGCCGATGATGAAGCGGCCGCGGCGCAAGAGTCCGAGAAGCCGGCCGAACCGGCGCCGATTATTGTCTCGCCGGGCGAAGACTCGATCACGATCATGTCGGACGACCCCGAGGCGATCCGGCAGCTCGAGGCCCTGGTCCGCACGCTCTCGCGCCCCACGGGTGCGGGCGGCCGCGACATCAACGTCTATCCGCTGCGCAGTGCCAACGCCAACACCGTGGCCGAATTGCTGAAGCGGCTGTTCGATCGCGGGGCCTTTGGCTTCGGCGACTCGGGCTCGCCGGTGATCGAAGCCGATCAGAGGCTCAACGCCGTGGTGGTGTACGCCGGACGCAACGATCGGGCGGCCATCGAGCGGCTGCTCGAAGTGCTCGATTCGAGCGACGTACCCGAGTCGCTGATTGCGGACCGGCCTCGGCTGATTCCCGTCGAACACACCGACGCCGAGGGCATCGAACAGGTGCTGCGCGATATCTACCAGACACAGCTTTCTCAGGGGGGCGCCGAACGGGAGATTCCGATTCCGCGGGGCACGAGCCGCGACGTGGCGGCGGTGATCCAGCAGATCAACACGGCGGCAACAGGACCGCTGATGACGCTCGGTGTGGACGCGGCCACGAATTCGATCGTTGTGATGGCGCCCGGTCCGTTGGCCGAGGAGGTGGCCCAACTCGTGGCCCAACTCGATGAGGCTGCCGAGAAAGACACTTCGCGCTCAGTCCGAGTCGTGCGGCTCAAAGCCGCCAGCGCCGAGGAAGTGCGCGAGGCGCTGGATGACCTGATTCGCGACTCGGCCCGCCGACGCTTCAGCCGGCGTGGCCGCGACTAGGCCGGTACTGTCGTGGGCGCGATGCTCCTGCTCGCATGAGCATGCTGGTGCTCAAGTCTCGGCCAAGCATTTCACGCTCGCGTGAGCATGGCATCGGCGTACGCGAGACTACGGCGACGCGCTGGTGCCAGACGGCGTCGTCGCATTCGGCGCGGGCGAAGCGGCGCGACGCAACTCGGCGGCGGTGATCAGGCCGTCGCCGTTAATATCGTGCTTCTTGAACTCGGCGATCTCCGTGGAGCGCAACCGCGGCGAGTACTCGGCCAGCGTGAGCTGAGCGTCGCCGTCGGTGTCGCGTTCGACGAACCAAGAGGGCGTGCCCGAGGGCAGGGGAGCGAAGAACTTCAGTCCCCGGCGCTGGGCGACCATGTCCGGATCGGTTTCCGCGGCTGCGCCTTGCGCGGCCAGCGGAGTACTTGTCGGTGGGGGAGCGGTTTCGGCTACCGGATCGCGCGGAGTTGCCAGGCGAATTCGCCGCCCGGTCCCGTAGTTGGCCACGTGTCGGGCGAACTCGTCGACGGTCAGCCGCCCGTCGCCGTCCTGGTCGATCGCCTGCGGACGGCCGCGCATGGCTTTCCATTCATCCGGGTCGAGCTGACCGTCGAGGTTCGCATCGTATCGCTCGACAATCCGCTCGGCGTAGCGCAGCAGCTTTGAGGTGATCGCGCCGCGTGCCGGCAGGTTGCCATCGTCGGTGGCGGCGGCCGTACTGGGAGCGGCTTGAGAGGGCGCGGCTTGAGAGGGCGTTGTGCGGGCCGCGCCGGGCGCCTGCGACGTCGCCGGAGCGGGCTGGGCCACGGCCGGATTGCAGGACATCAGCAACTGCACGGTAGCCAGGCCGAAAGCGAGGCCTGCGCCCTGCAGCGATCGGGTCTTGATCGAACGCGGATGATGTGTCAAAACGTGTTGCCTCGAATGTAGATACGTGTCCTTCGCGCGCCCGCGGCGAGGGCCGCCAAGGGGGGCATCGGTCTATTGACATTCGACGATCGCATCAGATATAGTCCATATGTTCGCAACGAGGCGGCTTGCGGTCAACCTTCCTAGTAATCCGCCCCACCAAAACGACCCACCTACCTTAACGTTCTCGCCTGAGTGTTCGTCATCCCGCCTGGGATTTCGTACAGCTAACGTGACGCGTGAGAAAGCATGGTCCGCGCCCCGCGCGGAGGACATGTTTCCTGCCAACCACACCCGAACAGCCGACGTTCGAGCCGTCATCTTCGTTTTTTGAAACGGATGGTGCGGTCCTGCCATTGGCGTCGGCTTATCGGACTGGAACCCACCCATGATCTCCGGTCAAGCCATCGCAAAACAGGGGCTCGATGAGCGCCAATGGGCGCAAGCGCGGCAAGCGCTGGCTGCCGGCGGTGCGCTGGATCATCTGGCCGCCGATTGGGGGCTGTCCGACGGCGACGACGTGCTGGCCGCCGTGGCCGCGGAGCTCGGCTTCGAGATCATCGACCTGGCGTCCACCGAGGCCGACTTGGGGCTGTTGAAGGACTTTCCGGTCAAGCTGATCCACCAGTACCAGGTGTTTCCTATCGCCTGGGATGACGACGCCCTGACGGTGGCCACCAGCAACCCGTTCGACCTGCACGCGCTGGACGCCGTGGCGGCGGCGACCGGCTGGAGCGTTGTGCCGGTTCTCGCGCCGTCGCTCGAGTTGAACAAGCTGATCAAGACCCACCTGGGCGTCGGGGCCGAAACGGTCGACGGACTGATGGCCCAGCGCGAAGAGGTGGGCGGCGTTGAGATGCTCGAGGAGCTCGACTTCGATCGCTCCGAAGCTTCGGAAGAGGCCCAGGAGGCCTCGGTCGTTCGCCTGGTGAACGAAATCCTCAGCGAGGCCGTCGAAGCCCGGGCCAGCGATATTCACATCGAGGCCCAGGGCACGGGCATGAAGATCCGCTATCGCATCGATGGCGTACTTCAATTGCAGCCCATGCCGCCGGAGATCAATCGCTTTCAGGCCGCGATCGTCAGCCGGTTGAAGATCATGGCCCGGCTGAACATCGCCGAGAAGCGCATTCCGCAGGACGGCCGCATCAAGCTCAAGGTGTCGGGCCGCGAGATCGACATTCGACTCTCGATCATTCCCATGCTGCACGGCGAGGGCATGGTCATGCGTATCCTCGACAAGGACCGCATGAACTTCTCGCTGCAAGGCGTGGGCATGGACGCCGACGTGCACGAAGAGTTCACGCGGCTGATCGAGCTGCCGCACGGCATCATTTTGGTCACCGGCCCCACGGGGTCGGGAAAGACGACCAGCCTGTACAGCGCCTTGAACCAGATCAAGAGCGAAGAGATCAAGATCATCACCACCGAAGACCCGGTGGAATACCAGCTCGACGGCATCAACCAGATTCAGGTGCACACGAAGGTGGGCCTGACGTTTGCCGCCAGCCTGCGGAGCATTTTGCGACACGACCCCGACGTCGTGCTGGTCGGCGAAATTCGCGATTTGGAAACCGCCGAGAACGCCATTCAGGCGTCGCTGACCGGGCACCTCGTGTTCAGCACGCTGCACACCAATGACGCGGCCGGGGCCTTCATGCGAATGGTCGACATGGGCGTGGAGCCGTTTCTGGTTTCCAGCACCGTGGCCGGCGTGATGGCCCAGCGGCTGGTGCGCGTGTTGTGCACCGAGTGCCGCGTGCCGTACACGCCCGAGCCCGACGACGTGCCGGCCGATTTTCCCATGGACCGCTTGCATGCCGAAGGCGGCACGCTCTACCAGCCGGGCGGCTGCCGCCGCTGCCGGGGCAAAGGCTATACGGGCCGTCTGGGGCTGTTCGAGCTGCTGGTGGCCAACGACCAGATTCGCCACCTGGCGTCGGAGCGCGTGGCTTCGCACAAGTTGAAAGAAGTCGCCGTGGCCAGCGGCATGCGGACGCTGAGGCAGGACGGCTGGCAAAAGGTTCTCCGCGGTCAGACCACGATCGACGAAGTGATGCGCGTCACCGGGGCCGACTGAACCAAGACCGACATCGAGTGCCGCAAGGCACGACAGAGACTCAACCAACCATGCCGGAATTTGCCTACAAAGCGCGAAACCAGGCGGGCGCCGCCGTGGCGGGCACGATCACGGCCGCCAGCCGCCGCGATGCGTTGTGCGCGCTGGGCGATCGGCAGTTATTCCCGCTCAAGGTCGAAGATGCCGCGCCGGCCAAGCCGCTCTGGCAGCAAAAGCGCCGCGTGAAGACGGCGCTGCTGGCCAGCACGCTGACGCAGATGGCCGACCTGCTCAACAGCGGTGTGCCGCTGTTGCGTTCGCTGGACGTGCTGGCCGAGCAGGCCGTGCATCCGACGCTTGCCGAGGTGCTCGGCGACGTGCGCGATCAGGTGGCCGAAGGCGCGCCGGTCGACGAAGCCATGGCCCGGCATCCCGAGATTTTCAGCGAGCTGACCGTGAGCATGGTGCGGGCCGGTAGCGAGGGCGCCTTCCTGGAAGACGCTCTGAAACGCACGGCCGACTTTCTGGAGAAGCAAGAGGAACTGAGGGGCAAGGTTGTGGGCGCGATGACCTATCCGGCGATCCTGGCCGGCGCGGGCGTGTTGATCACGGTCGTGTTGATCGTGTTCTTCGTGCCCAAGTTCGCTGGCCTGTTCGAGCAACTGGAGAAGCGGGGTGGCCTGCCCGTGCCGACGGTGATTCTGCTGGGCATGAGCGACATCCTGGGGAAATACGGCATCCTGGTAGCCGCGGCCTTGGCCGGTGCCGTGTATTGGGTCCGCAGCCAGCTACGCACCGAAGCGGGACGCGTGCTGGCCGACCGCACGAAGCTGAAGCTTCCCGTCGCGGGGAAAATCTTCCTGGGCTACTCCCTCTCGCGGTTTTGCCGCGTGCTGGGAACGCTGTTGCGCAACGGGGTGCCGCTGCTCAAGTCGCTGGAGATTTCCAGCGATTCGACGGGCAATCGCGTGCTGTCGGCGGCCATTCGCCAATCGGCCGAAAACGTCTCCTCCGGCGAGACGCTGGCCCGGCCACTGGCCGAGTGCGGGCTGATTCCGCGGCCCGTGATGGCGATGATCAGCGTCGCCGAGGAATCGAACAACCTGGACAACGTGCTGGTGAACATTGCCGAGGGCATTGATCGGCAGACCAGCCGGCAACTTGACCTGATGGTGCGGCTGCTCGAGCCGCTGACGCTGTTAATCATGGCCAGCGCCATCTTGTTCGTGCTGGTGGCGTTGCTGCTGCCGGTGTTCCAAATGAGCTCAACGGTTACTTAACGAGAAAACGACAGGCGGGCACCTGAAGAGCAGGAGCCACAAGGTGCAAGGAACTGCAACGGGATTTTTCCTTATTCGAGACACAATCGGTTACTTAGGAGGGCGTCCGAGAATGAAAACGCGAAAAACAAACACGAAACGGCGACAAGGCTTCACGCTGATGGAAGTCTTGCTGGTGCTGGTCATCCTGGTGGTGCTGATGGGATTTGCCGTCCCGTCGCTGTTGGGAAGCAAGAAAAAGGCCGACATGGATGCCGCCAAGACCCAGATTGGTCTGCTCCGCACGGCGCTGGAAAAGTATGCCTTGGACCTCAATACCTTCCCCAGCACCGAGCAGGGACTGGAAGTGCTGGTGGTCAAGCCGACCGATCTGGAAGAAGAAGTGGCCGCCAATTGGGCCGGTCCCTACATCACTACGACTTCGAAGGAAGCCCCCAAGGATCCCTGGGGTCACGAGTACTTGTATGAGTTTCCCTCGACGCACGACAGCGAATATCCCGATATTTGGTCGGCCGGACCCGACGGCAAAGAGGGTACCGAGGACGACATTGTGAATTGGTCTGAGGACGACTCTACGAGCTAAGTGGGAAGTCGTCGAATTGACACCGAAGAGGTGGAGTTGTGTACGGAATCAGAATAGGTAAACGGCGCGGTTACACGTTGTCCGAGATGCTCGTCGTGTTGGGCGTGCTGGTGATGGTCGCGGCGCTGGCGCAGCCGGCGCTGCGCTCGGCGCTGGGCGACAGCCGCTTGCGCTCGGCCGCACGGCGGGTTCGCGCGGAGCTGGCCAAGACCCGGCTGCGGGCCATGCAGTCGGGCCAGGCGCAGCGCTTCCGCTATCAGCCGGGTGCCGGCCGCTTCGAAGTGGCGCCGGCCGATTACGACGCCGAGACCGAACGGTCCGAGCCGGCCGTCGAGCACGAGACGGCCGCTGGCGGCGACACCGAAAAGCTGCCCACTCCGGGCAAGAAGGTCGTCGAGCAAGAACTGCCCGAGGGCGTGGCGTTTGTCGACGCCGAAGAGATGCTCTCTGCGGCGCCCCCGGTCGACGAAGAAGGCTGGTCCGAGCCGATCGTGTTCTATCCCAACGGGCGGACCGCCGACGCGCGGATTCGCCTGCGCGGTGAGCGCGATGCGGTCGTCGATCTTTCGCTACGCGGACTGACGGGCGTGGCCACGGTGGGCAAGCCGCGGCACGAAGAGGCCGAGCCATGAGACGCCCGCACCGGCAAGGATTCTCACTGCTGGAAGTCTTGCTGGCCACGGGAATGTTGATCGGTTCGGCAATCGTGCTGATGGAACTGGCGTCGATCGGCAATCGGCACGCCGCCAGTGCCCGCGATCTGTCGCGCTCGCAGTTGATTTGCCAGACGAAGCTCAACGAGATCGTCTCCGGTCTGGCGCCGGCCGAAACCGTGCGCCCCACGCCGCTGGAAGACCATCCCCGCTGGGTCTACTGGGTCGATGTCACCCAAAGCGACCAGCCCGGGCTGGCGATCGTCGAGGTGGGGGCGGCCTTCCAGCCTGCGCCGCGCCAGCAGCGGGCCAAGACGACGCTCGTGCGCTGGCTGCGCCAAGGCAACGCGTTGCTCGACGACGAGCCCTCGGCGCCTGTGAGCCCGTCGCCGACGACCGTCGGAGGGACCACGCCATGAGACGAGCACGCTCGCGAAACGCATTCACGCTGATCGAAGTGCTGTTGACCACGGTGCTGGCCGCCGTGCTGTTGGTGGCGCTGTGGTCGCTGTTGAGCATGTATTCCAAGGCGTTCGAGAGCGGGCAGTCGCAAACCGAACAGGCCCAACTCGCCCGCACGCTGCTCGAACAGATGACGGCCGATCTCCAGGGCGTAGTGCAGCCGCCTCCGCAGGTGCCGCCCTTGCCGGTGCCTCCGCTGCCCGGTGCGGGAGCGGGTCTCGATCCACCCTCGGGCGAATCGTCATCGAGTTCGTCCGCGGGCAGTTCATCGAGCGGCTCATCGCCCGGCACGGCCGCGCCGGTACAACCGCTGGCGGCCGCGACGACGGTTCAGCCGCTCCAGCCGCGCAATGGCTCGGACAGTTCCGCGCCGGGCCCGGGATCGATTTCGGGTTCGGTCGGCGGCATAGGATCGTCCGGGGTCGCCTCGGGGCACCCGGCGCTGCACGGCGAGATCGCCACGATGTCGCTGCGGCCGGCCGGCGTGTTCGGCACCGACAACTACTTGCAGATCGACGTCGTGCAACCGGTCGACGTCGAGCCGAGCGACGAAGCGGATTCCATCTTTGGGGAACCCTTGCCGGTGTCGCTCAGCCGCGATGAGCCGCCGCCGTCGCGGGCCGAGGAATTGAAGACGATCGTCTACTCGTTCGACGAGATGCGCGATCCCGACCAGCCGCTCAATCAAGCGGTGGCGTGCCTGGTGCGGCAAGAACGCGCCTGGGAAGACGCGCACCCCGCCACGCGGCGCGCCGGCCGCAGCGGGCTCTCGCGCGGTAGCGCCCCATCGGCCCTGGCGGACGAGTCGACGCCGGGGGCCAAGGCTACCGAAGAGCTGACCGAGGAAGACGACTTCGCCGACGATTCGATCACCCGGGTGCCGGAAGTGATGAGCTTTTCGCTGCGGTACTACGACGGCACCACGTGGCTTACCGAGTGGAATAGCGCGGCCATGCGGCGTTTGCCCGTGGCCGTGGAAGTTTCGCTGCAACTGCGTGCGGCCGGCGAGGAGGATCCTTACACGAGCGACGAGCCGGTGGAGCCGGGCGTCGACTTCGAAAAGCTCGTGGCGTGGAAGCATCCGGTACATCGGCTGCTGATCACGCTGAAGACCGATGCACCGCCTCCGCCGCAGGGCGACCCGTTGCATCCCGACGCGCTTGATCCCGAGGCTCCGGTAAGCAACACGCAGGATGAAGTAGCCCTGGGAGGCGCGACCGATGCGTCCTGACACTCGTCACAACACGCCTCTGGAAAGAGACTCGCGTGGCTCTCCCGGCCGGCGACTGCCGAAGCGGCCTGCGCTGGTGTTGGTGCTGGTGCTGATCGTGGTGATGATGATCGCGCTGGCGGGCTTTAGCTTTGCCGAGCTGATGCTCACCGAGAACAAGGCGGCCCACTTGCACGGCGACGCGCTGCAGTTGCAGCAGGCGCTGGCCAGCGGAGTGGAGCAGCTCAAGGTATTCTTGGAACAGCCCCGCGCGTTGCAGGACACTGCCGGCGGATCGTACGACAACCCCAAGCTGTTTCGGGCCCGCTCGCTGCGGGGCAACGATCGTGGCGGGCGCGCGACCTCGACCGCGCCTTCGCGCGAGCCGCGATTCAGCGTCGTGGTGCCCGTGGCCGGACGGCAGGAGGAAGTGGCCGTACGCTACGGCGTCGAAAACGAATCGGGGCGGCTGCATCTGGCCGATCTGTTGCGCATCGATGCCCAACAACCGGGCGCCGGGGGCTACGCTCTGATGCAACTGCCGGGCATGACGACGCCGGTGGCCGACGCGATTCTCGACTGGATCGATCCCGACTCGCAGCCGCGTGCCCAAGGGGCCGAAAGCGAGTATTACGCGGGCCTCGACCGGCCCTACGCCGTGCGAAACGGCTTGCCTGAGAGCCTCGAGGAATTGCTGCTGGTCAAGGGCGTGACGCACGAGTTGCTCTTCGGCGCCGACCGCAACTACAATCGATTCCTGGAGCGAGAGGAGCGCGAGCGTTCCTCGCATGCCGCGCGTGCGTTAAGACCGGCCGGCGGCGACGAGCCGATTCCCTGGAGCTGGCTGTTGACCGTGTATAGCGGCCAACGAAACACGAATTCGAAAGGAACCCCGCGCATCGACCTCAATGGCCCGAACCTGGCAGAGCTGCAAGGGCAGTTGTCCGCCGTGGCCGGTCCGGAGCTGGCGACCTTTGTCGTGGCTTACCGGCAATACGGTCCGCACGCCGGCGGCGGCTCTCCAGCCTCGGGCGCCCCGCCGGTCGACGCCAGTGCCCCGCCGCAGTTCCGGATCAACACGCTGCTCGACCTGGTCGGCGCCATGGTGGCCGTTCCGACCGAAGGTTCCGACCAGCCGAAGGTCTACAACAGTCCTTTGTCGCCCCAGCCGGCGGCTTTGCGCGAACAGTTCAAGGTGTTGGAAGACGCGACGACGACCGTGCCCCACCCCGTGATTCGCGGCCTGGTAAGCGTGAATCACGCGCCGGCTTGCGTGCTGCGGTCGGTGCCGGGCATCGACGAAGCGCTGGCCGAGCAGATCGTCTCGGCGCGGCAGTCGACGTCCGACGATGGACTGCGTCGCAGCCCAACCTGGCTGTGGTTCGAGGGAATGGTCGATTTGCACCGCATGAAACAACTGATGCCGTTTGTCTCGGCGGGCGGTGACGTCGTGCGGGCCCAGGTCGTGGCCCATGTCGACGGCTCGCCGACCGCGGCGCGGGCCGAAGTCGTGGTCGACGCCACGCGGAAGCCGGCGCACGTGGCACAGTGGCGCGACCTGCGTTTTCACGGGGCGGGCTTTCCGCTGGAAATGTTCGCCGCCGGGGCATCCCATACCGCGAGGAATTAGACAATGGCTCGCATGCTGGCAATTGATTGGGACGCTCACGAGGCCCGCTACCTCGTGGCCGCCGGCCGCAGTGGCAAGCTGGCGGTCGAGACGGCCGGCGCGCTGCCGATGCCCGCGGGCGCCGAAGGCGTGGGAGGCCGCGCGGCTCTGGGCGATGCGTTGCGGCAAGCACTGGCCGGCAAAGCGGCCCGCGCCACCACAATTGTGGCGGTCGACCGCAGCCAGATCGAGCTGGCTTCGATGTCCGTGCCGCGAGCCTCTGAAGCGGAACTGCCCGAGATGGTGTGGAACCAGGCGATGCGCTCCAACAGCGCCATCGGCGAGGACGCCGTGCTCGACTTCGTGCCGCACGGCGAAGCTTCGGCCGAGTCGCAGGCCGTGACCGCCGCGGCAATTCCCCGCGTCCGGCTGGAGCAGGTCAAAGAGATTCTCGACGCCGCCGGCGTCGGTCCCAAAGCCGTCACCGTGCGGCCCTATGCCACGGGCGCGATGGTGCTCGAATCGCTCGCGGAGCGCGAATCGACGTGCCTGGTGGTGAACGTGCTAGCCGAAGAAGTCGACCTGATGGTGCTCTCCGGCGGCGAAGTCGTGTTTTGGCGCACGGTGCGGCACGCCAACGCTTCCACCGAATCCGGCGCCGCTCGCCGGCTGATGGCCGAGATCGGGCGGACGCGCGTCGTGGCCCAATCGCACACCGGCGGCAAGGCCATCGAAGCCGTTTGCTTGTGTGGCGGACTGGACGAACACCCGGCATTAATCGAAGCGCTGCAAGACGGGCTGCCGGTCGAAGTGACGCTGGTCGATCCGTTCGCCGATCAGGAAGCAACGCAGCGGCCGGAGAACCCCGGGCGGTACGCATCGCTGGTGGGCATGCTGTTGACCGAATCGGCGGGGCGATCGCAGGCGATCGACTTCTTGCACCCGCGCCAGGTGCCGGCTCCTCCCGATCGGCGGCGGACGTACGTGCTGGCCGGTGCGGCCGCGGCGCTGGTCGTGCTGTTGAGCGGCTACCAGGCGTGGTCGTCGTTCGCCGAGTACGACAGCCAGATCGAGACGCTGGAAAGCCGCCTTGACGACCTCGACGATCAATTCAAGCGGGCCGGCCAACGCCAGAAGGTGATTGCCGCCATCGATAGCTGGTCGGCGAGCGACGTCAACTGGCTCGACGAGTTGCGCGATCTGTCGCTGCGTTTCCCCAGCGGCCGCGATGCGATGGTGTTGCGGATGGGCATGAGCCAGGAAGCCGAGGGCGGCGGCGCGATCGACATGGTGGGCATCGTCCGCGACCCGGTCGTGGTCAGCAACTTCGAGAATAATTTGCGCGACGATCACCACCATATTAATAGCCGGCACATGCAGGAGCGCGTGTCGGAGAACAGCTATACCTGGCACTTCGAGTCGTCGATTCTCGTGGCCCCGCGCGAGAGCGACGAGTACGTAAGCCATTTGCCGGCCCAGGTCGCCCAGGAGAGCGGCGAGGCTTCAGCTGGCGAGCCTCCGCCCCGGTCGGCGGCCAACAATCGGCGGTAGAGGGTCATGAACACGCGCGAAAAAATTCTGGCATCTGCCGTCGGCGCCATGGGCGTCCTGTTTGGCGGCAATTGGGCGTATCAGTCCTACTACGTTCAGCCGCTCGACGAACGTCGCTCGGAAGTGAACAGGCTGCGCGAAGACATCGGCCAGCGCGAGCTCGACATGGCCCGCTTTCGTAAGGCCAACGAAAAGCTCAAGGACTGGCAGGCCCAAAGCCTGCCCTCGGACATCGAAGTGGCCCGCAGCGAGTACCAGGCCTGGCTGGTTGAATTGGTCGAAGGCGCGGAGTTCCTCAGCCCCAACGTCGACTCGAGCGAGCCGCTCACGCGCAAGGGGCTGTACACGGCGCTCGACTTCTCGGTGCGCGGCCGGGGCACGCTCAATCAGTTGACCAAGTTTCTGTACGACTTCTACCGGGCGGATCACCTGCATCAGATCCAGAGCCTGAGCCTGACGCCGGTTCCGCGCAGCGACGAGTTGGACATCGCCCTGTCGATTGAAGCGCTGTCGCTGCCCAACTCCGAGCGGAAGGAGCAACTGACAACGCGCACGTCCGACCGGCTGGCTTCCAATGGGGTGGACGAGTACGAGCCGATCGCCCAGCGCAACCTGTTCGGCATCGGCGGGGGAGGGCAGGACGCGGCCGACTTTGCCTATCTGACCGCCATTACCGAGGTCAACGGCGAGCCGCAAGCATGGTTCACGCTGCGAGCTTCCGGAGAGCTGCGCAAGCTTGGCAGCGGACAGCAGCTGCAAGTGGGTACCTTCGAGGCGACCGTCGCGGAAATCAACGACGGCGACGTGATCCTGCTGTGCGACGACGAGCGGTGGCTCGTGGGCCTGGGCGAAAACCTGCTGCAAGCCAGCACGCTCCCGCCAGAGTTTTAGAAGCGTCATTCAGACGCGCCTCAGCGGCACGTCGCGGGTCATTGCTGGCACGCGCAATCTCCTGTCAACACGTCAGCTTGCGCTGATGGATCAATAACTATTGATCTTGGCGCGACCCCGCCGACTTGCGTACTCTCCCGCCGCATTTCACTGCCGCACGAGCCCGGCGGTCTATTCGGCTCGACTCGTCCTTCAAATCGTTTCGATGATGCCAAAGTTGCAAGTGCCATCCGCGGGCAACCGTGCGCGCCGCTACGTAGGGATCGTGGCGTGCGTGGCGCTGGTGACGTGGGGCGCGGCTGTGTTCGCGCAAGGTCCACCGCGCTCGGACGCCTACGAGAGTTTCCGACTCGCGCACCGCCGTGCCGCGGAAGCCGCCGAGATGCTCGATCGCGAACTGGCCGGTCGCGCGCGCACGGTGGTCGACGGCCGCGGCAACCGCGTCTACGTTCGCGGGGGCGATCAGGCCAAACGCAACGCGGCCGAACTGATCGCCGATTTCGACCAGCCCCGCGAACGCGTCGATCGCGAGGTGGCGGCGGCGAGCGTGGCTCAAGCAGCCCCCGCAGGTCCCGAGCGCTCCATGGCCATCGACTGGCCGGCCAAGCAGATCGGCCCGCGGCTGGTGCACCTATTCGGCCAGCGCCTCAAGCGACAATCGGCCAACGAGGCCGGCGCCGTCTACGTCGTGGCGGGCAATACCGGTAAGAGCGTCTACGTGCGGAGCCTGCCGCTGGAAGGCAAGCTCGCCTTCGCCGGCCCCGAACCGCTCACCTCGCAAGCCATGCGGCTCGTGGCGGCCCACGATGGATCGGGCACGGGCGCACAAAGCACGGTGCGCACGATTTCGCTCGTGCACGCCGACGCCGCGCAGGCCGAGCAGGCCGCCCAACTGTATCGACGCGGCAATCCGCCGGCCGGCGGCGGCGATGGACCGCAAGCGCGCCTCGCGCAAGCTGGCCAGCCGGCTCCGCCCGCGGAGGTGCCCGCCGAGGGCGACGATCCGGTCGATCCCAACGAACGACTGCGCGAGCTGGGCCTCGACCTGGATATCGAAGTCCTGCCCGACCTGGACGCGATCATTCTCCGGGGCAGCAATCGCGACGTGAACGAAGTGCTACGAATCATTGAGGACATCGAGCGGATCAGCGCCGAGACCGTGCCCGAGGTGGAAGTCGTCAACCTCAAACACGTCAGCAGTCAGGCGCTGGTGCCGCTGCTGCAGCAGATTCAGCAGGATCTGCTGATGGGGCGCCCCGGGCGCGTGACGATCGCGGCATTGAACAAGCCCAACGCGGTGCTGCTGGTCGGCTGGGGCGAGTCGATCAAGTCGGTCCGCGAACTGATCTCCAAGCTGGACCAGCCGGTGCCTCCGCAGACGCAGTTGCGCGTGTTCCGCCTGCGACACGCCGCCGCCGCGACTGCGGCCACGACGATCGAGCAGTTCTACAGCCAGCGCGAGGGGCTGGGAACGCGGCTGCTTGTCACGCCGGACATTCGTTCCAACTCGCTGATCGTGCAGGCGGCTCCGCGCGACATGGCCGAGATCGAAGTGCTCATCCAGCGCATCGACACCGAGAAGAACGCCTCGGTCAATCTCGTGCGGGTCTTCAAGCTGCGCAATTCGCTGGCCACGAACCTGGCCGAAACGCTTACCGAGGCCATCGAGTCGCGTGCCGCTGGGCAGGGCGGCAACGACGCCAAGAGCTCTGTGCTGGAGCTGCTGACCGTCGATCCCCAAGGTCAGAAGGTGATCAAGTCGGGCATCTTGTCCGACGTCAAGATCACGCCCGACCCCCGGGCCAACTCGCTGATCGTGACGGCGCCCGCCCAGAGCATGGCGCTAGTGGCGGCCTTGATCGCCCAGATGGACGACTCGGCCGCGTCGGTCTCGCAGATCAAGGTGTTCAACGTCGTCAACGGCGATGCTTCCAGCCTGGTGGAGATGCTGCGGGCCTTGTTGCCGCAGGGAGGCAACGCTCCCGGCACGACGCTTTCGCGTGCCGACGGCGACTCGTCGCTGGCGCCGTTGCGCTACTCGGTCGACACCCGCACGAACAGCATCATTGCCGCCGGCTCGGCCGGCGACCTGGAGATCATCGAGGCGCTGTTGTTGCGGCTCGACGAGAGCGACGTCGAGCAACGCAAGAACACGGTTTACCAGCTCAAGAACGCCCCGGCGCTCGACGTGGCCGAGGCCATCAACATCTTCTTGCGGAGCGAGCGTCAGGTGCTCGAGGCCGTGCCGGGCGAAATCAGCCCGTTCCAGGAGATCGAGAAGGAAGTCGTCGTCGTGCCCGAGCCGGTCGGCAACCTGCTGATCATCAGCGCCTCCCCGCGGTACTACGACGAGATTCTGAGGATCGTCGAGGAAATCGACTCGGCCCCGCCCCAGGTGCTGATTCAAGTGCTGATCGCCGAAGTGACTCTCAACGACACCACCGAGTTCGGCGTCGAATGGGGCGTGCAGGACGGGTTGCTGTTCGACCGTAGCCTGCTCGGCGATCTGCTCACCACGACCACTTCGACCACGTTCGGCAATCCGCCCACGACGGTCCAGCAGCAGAACGTGATCTCGGCCACGCAGGACCCGGGCTACCAATTCAACGGTCCCGACATCGGAAACTCGGGCAGCGACCGCAGCCTGGCCACGGCTGCGCAGGTCGGCAAGCAGGCGCTGGCCAATTTTGCCGTGGGGCGGACCAACGAAGAACTGGGCTTTGGCGGCCTGGTGCTTTCGGCCGGCAGCAAGAGCATCAACGTGCTGCTGCGGGCCTTGCAGCAGGAACAGCGGCTCGAGGTGCTTAGCCGCCCGCAGGTGATGACCATCGACAACCAGCCGGCCTTCGTGCAAGTGGGCCAGAAGGTGCCGCTGATCACCAACGTGATCGTCAATCAGATCGGCCAGACCAACACGGTCGACTACGACAACGTGGGCTTGATCCTGGCCGTGACGCCACGCATCAGCCCCGAGGGGATGGTCGTGATGGAGGTCGACGCCGAGAAGTCGGCCGTGGCGCCTGAGATCGAAGGCATTCCGGTCTCGATCGGCGCCGACGGCAGCGTGGTCCGCGCGCCGCGTATCGACATTACGACGGCCCAAACGACCGTGAGTGCGGCCGACGGCGAAACGATCGTGCTGGGCGGGCTGATCACCGAGAGCGAGCGGCGTCTCGACCGGCGAGTGCCTTACCTGGCCAGCATTCCCGTGCTGGGATGGATGTTCCGCTTCGATCAGTTGATCGCCGACCGCACGGAGCTGTTGATCATTCTCACGCCGCACGTCGTGCGCAACCCGTCGGAGGCCGACCGGCTGCGGCAGATCGAGGCGGCCCGTATGAGTTGGTGCGCCGCGGACGTGCACGCGTTGCACGGCGACCCGGCATTCTGCCGCCGCGGTGAGTGCCCGGCCTGCAATGCGAACATGCCGGTGTTCTACCCCGACCTCGATCCGGCAGGCATGTCGCCGGTGCCGATGGAGGGTATGGAGATCATCGACTCCCCCGCGCCCGGCGAACCGACGATGGAGCTGCCCGAGCCGGGCGTCTCGGCCGAGAAAGATCGCGGGGGGAAATGGAATTTCATGAAGTTGTTTTCGCGCCGCGAGCCCGAGAAGGCCACGGCCCAGAACGACTCCAAGCGTCTGCCGCCGGCCGGCCCGACCCCCGCCGGCGTCACTTCGGTCGCCGCGGGACCAACGCTTCGGACCCCCTAACCACGACGGCATGCAATCGACTCGCGCCACAATCTGGCTGGCAACCATCGCCCTACTGCTGGGCGGCGCGGGCGGCTGCGCGCGGTTCTCCGTGTCGGAAAAGATGAAGCTGCCGGGATCGGACGACAAGCCGAAAACGCCGCTGAGTATGACGACCCTGTGGACCGACACCGTGCTGGTCGAGGCGGGGGTCAACGGTTTCGGCGGCCGCATCCTGTTCTACGCGCAAGACAAGGAGGTGCCGATCAAGGTCGACGGCGAGCTGACCGTGTTTGCCTACGACGACACCAGCGAGTTGCCCGAGGAAAACGTGCCAGCGCGGAAGTACGTGTTTCGCGCCGAGGAGTTGGAGAAACACTACAGCGAGTCGACGCTAGGGCACTCGTATAGCTTCTGGATTCCCTGGGACAAGGTGGGCGGCCCGCAGAAGCAAATCAGCCTGATTGCCCGATTCAAAAGCGCCCGGGGCGGCGTCGTGATGTCGGAGATGACGCGTCACCTGCTGCCGGGTTCGGGGCCCGAGTCACCGAAACCAGAAGCGAACGCCAACACGGCCTTGGCCGCGCGAATGGCGTTGGAGCAGGCGAAGAAACGCGGTCAGACGACCACGAATTCCAAGGGGATTGCCACCACGACGATTACGCTGCCCGAGGCGCTTGGCGCGTCGACGGGGGCGGCCGCGGCGGCCCTGTCGCAAGAAGTGATCGCCGAGGCGCCGCCAGCCGAGAGCAACGCGCCTCGAACACCTAAAACTCGCGCGGACTCGGCGAGCTCGGAGGCGACGCATTCGGATCTGCAAGCTCTGGTCCAAGAGCTGCGGGAGAGTCGTCAGCAGCGGGAAGCTCCTGCTGACGATCCACCACTCGGAGATCGTTTCGCACGTCGCCCACGCCCGGCTCGAACCGGGTCAAAGTCGCTGCCAACGCACGATCGCGCGCCGAGGTAACCGTGCCGCGCAGCACGGTCGTGCGGCCTTCGGTCACGACCTCGAGCGGTTCGACCCACTGAATCCTCGACTTGAGCAGATGCCGCTCGACGCCGGCGGCCACGGCTCCCGCGTTGGGACCACGCAAGTCGGGCGCCAGCTCCATCCGCGGCGGATAGGGGCTGTTGGGCGAGTTCGATTCGGGCGGCAGTGGACGATTCACGTTGGGGCGCCGTCGCTCGCGGGCCTCGGCAGCCGCCGGCTGCATCGCGCGCTGGCGAGCTTGCACGGCTCCGATAAACGGCCGGTCGTCGCCCGTGTCGGTGCCGATGAAGTCGGTGGCGCGGCGGTTGCCGCGGATATAGCGTTCCTCACCGGTGAGCGCTCCGCCGGGATTCACCAGCTCTTCGGCCGGGTTGGAAAGCGCGCCCGGAGAGTTGCGGCGACCAAGAAAGCCGCCCAACTCGCGGTTGCCGAACAACTGCGCGTCGGCCTCCCTGGCGGTCGAGATGACCGCGGCGGCCAAAAGGAACGTGATGGCAAGCAAGCGTGCCACGCGGTGGGTCCTGTCGTGGGGGATGCCTCGAAACCTTCCCTGCTATCGTCCTGCGCTCTAGGATACCACAAGACCGACTGGCCCGGCACCGCGTAAACGTCATAATCCACCGCCGGGGGCGGCGTGACGCGTCCCCGAGTGCAAAGATTCCGGGACGATTTGCCGAGATCGCGGCGTTTCCGCGCTTCGCACCCCGCGCGTTCCGCACGACCGCAGGATTTCACCATATGACCGACGAGCTCCAGCCGTATCTAACTCCCACGTGGTTCGTCGACAGCGATGCGCCGGCCATCGTGAGCGTGGCCCGCGATGCGGCCGGCACCAGCGGCGACGACGTCGAGCGGGCCTGCCGATTGTTTTACGCGGTGCGCGACGGCATCCGTTACGACGCCTACAACATTGTTGTGACCCGCGAAAGCCTGCGGGCCACGCACGTGTTGGCCAGCGGCAGCTCGTGGTGCGTACCCAAGAGCGTGTTGCTGGCCGCCCTGTGCCGAGCCTCGGGCATCGCCTGTCGGCTGTGCTACGCCAACGTCTGCAACCACATGGCGACGCGGAAGCTGCTCGAGTTTCTGGGGACCAACGTCTTCTACTACCACGGCTACAACGAGATTTTCCTGCGCGGCCGCTGGGTGAAGGCCACGGTGTCGTTCAATCGCACGCTGTGCGAGAAGGCCGGGCTTGCGCCATTGGACTTCGACGGCGTGCATGATTCGATTTACCACCCCTTCGACCTGGAAGGCAATCGGTACATGGAGTACCTGCACGACTACGGCGCGTTTGCCGACGTGCCGTACGACGACCTGGTGCGCACGTTCGCCGAGGTCTATCCCACGCTCCGGAGCGGCGAGCGGACGCTCTCGGGCGACTTCGAGGCCGAACTGGCCGCCGAGGCCGGCGCATCTGCTCCCAAGGCTGCCTCCTAGGTCCCGCCGCTTCCCGGGCGGGCACGCACGGCGTTACGCCGCGCTGTCGGCGCTGGTGTGCGCGAATGCGTTTTCTGCGGCATTTGCGCCGTTTTCGAGAGGCCGCGACCGGCCCGAAACCCGCCGATTTGACCGTCTCGGCGCGTGGCCTACCTTTCATGTGGAGATCGTATATGGAGCCGAAATCCTCGGAAAAGAAGCGCTTGGTGTCCCTGCCAAGCCTGATCGGCTGGCTCAGCGTCTGCCTGCTGGCGGCCGCCTATGGCCGCACGCTCGACGAGCGCTGGCAGGTCATCTGGGCCGAGATGGGCGCCTTTGGTCTTGTCGCCGCTGTCGGGTTGGGCAGCATCGAACGCATTCGCCTGGCGCGGCAGCAGAAAACGCGCGACAAGGTGACCAAAGCTCGCTTCGAAACCGGATTGGCACGGCTCAACCAGCACAGCGCGACGATCGACTCGATCAATGCCGCGGTGCGCAAGCTAGCGCATCAGGCCACGCTTGACACGCGCCGCAAGCTGGGCCATGCGCAGCGGAATCGCCGCCGCGACCAGATGGAGATGCTGGCCGACTACCCGCTTACGATTACTCCCGTCGACGCCAAAGGGGAATTGGGTATCGCCGCGCCGTCGACCGCCGGATCGCTGCAGCAGATTTCGTCGCGCGTCGTCTCGTTCGAGCATGCCGAGCCGATTCCCGAGCAGACCGTGTTGCTCACCTTTCATCTGGGCGAGCAGCAGCGGCTGTCGTTCGTGGTCGACGTGACCTGGACGCGCGCCGTCGACGATGGCTTCGCCAGCGGCGGAACCGTGCTGGCCGTGGGCGTTCCCAGCTCCGAACCCGAGCCCGTTGCTAGCTAGGCTTGCCAGCTTCGGGACCTGCCGGCTAGCCAACCACGGGGGCTCGTTCCTGCGGTAGTGGACGGCCAAATTCTTCGGATTGGGTCAGGTTCGCCAGTGGCACGGTCCGAATATCGACTATAGGCAGGTCGTGTCGCCCGTCTGACCCACGTTGCCAGGGCCCTGCCGTTCCCGTCACGAGTGTATTTCCCTCTTAGGCTCGAGCTGCGCACCATCAGGTGACCCACGCTGCTGGTGGCGCGCGCCTCGCCGCATGCACAGAACAAGGACGTACCTATGCGAGTCTCATTTGCCGTTGGCCTGGCCGTCACGGCGTTGGCCGCGTGTGGAGGATGCTCCAGCGCGAAGATGCCGTCGTTCATTCCCACTTTCGGCAAGAAGGACACGGCCACGGATGCCTCGAGCCTGACCAATGCGCCCCCCGCGCCGCAGCTCAACTCGATGGCCGGCACTGCGCCGCCGACCGTGTCGATGCCCGCAGCAGGTTCGTGGAGCAACCTGCCGGTTTATCCGGGCACCAGCTATCCGCAAACGCCGCATCCGGCTCCGCCGCTGGCACAGCAGACCTCGCCGTACGCTCAGCCGGCAGGCGGGGCGGCGCCCTATGGTCCGGCCTACGGCACGATGCCGGCGGCACCGGCGGGCGGTGTAGCCTCGGCCGCGAGCCCGTACCCCAGCTACCCGGCATCGGCGACGCAGTCGGCCGCTCCGCAGACCTCGCTCTATGGCCAGCCGCCGGCCGCGACGACGGCAGGTGGTTACGGCCAGCCGCCGGCCTATGCCCAGCAGCAGACGCCCTACGGTGGACAAGCCTCGGCGCCTCCGACCCACGATCCCTACGCGGCGAATGATCCGTACGCCACGCCGTCGCAGCCGTACAATGCGGCCGCCCCGACGGCTCCGCCGGCCGGGACTTACACCCGCTAGGCGTTCGGCCCGTTGCCCAGGAAACATTGGCGACGTCACGGCCCAGGCACGCGAGCCCGTTCGCGTGCCTGGGCCGCGTGCATTTGCGGAGCAATCGGCGACGGCGCGAGCGCCCCTGGCGGGCGGCGTACGCTGCGGGGTAACATGAGGGGGCAGGGAACCTCAGGCTCGTCACCGCAAACGTCTCGCCATGCAACGCGCCGGCCACGTGCACTTCAGCGACCAGACGCACCACGTCGCTGAGAGTCCGATGCTGCTCGTGTTCGACCAGGTGACCAAGTTCTACGGCCCGGTCATCGGCGTGAACAACATCACCTGCCGCATCGGCCCGGGCATTACCGGATTGCTGGGAGCCAACGGGGCCGGCAAGAGCACGCTGATCAAGCTGGCCAGCGGCCAACTCCGCCCGAGCCAGGGTAGCGTGCGTATCGGCGATCACAGCGCCTGGAGCACGGCCTCGAAGGACCACTTGGGCTACAGCCCCGACATCAACAGCTTCTACGAGGAGATGACCGGCCGCGAGTTCGTCTACGCCATGGCCCGGCTGCACGGCTTCTCGCGCGCCGAAGCCCGCCAGCGGACCGAACATGTGCTGGACGAAGTGGGTATGGCCGAGCGCGGCGATCGCCGGCTGGCCGGCTGCAGCCACGGTATGCGGCAGCGGATCAAGCTGGCCCAGGCCCTGGTGCACGATCCCTGGCTGCTGCTGCTCGACGAGCCGCTCTCGGGCATCGACCCTGGCGGGCGGCGCGAGATCAACGAGTTGCTGTTCCGCCTGGCCGGGCAGGGCAAGACGATCCTGGTTTCGAGCCACATCCTGGTCGAAATCGAACAACTGGCCCACTCGATCCTGGTGATGTCGCGCGGCCGCATCATTGCCTCGGGTACGCTGGCCGAGGTGCGCAATCTAATGCAGACGCGGCCGCTGGTCGTGGAGATCGTGGCCACGCCCACGCGGCGGCTGGCGGCCATGCTCACCGAGAATCCCGACGTGCTGGGCGTCGAGATGCGCGACGACAAACTCGTGGTCAAGACGCGGAATCAGCAACAGTTCTTCGAGCAGTTCGGCGAGTTGGTCTGCGAGCACGGCGTCGACGTCCGGCGGATCCAATCGCTCGACACCGGCGCCGACGCGGTGTTCGACTACTTGCAGCAGGGACGGACATGAGACTCTTGCGGGCCTGGGGCACCCTTACCTCGCTGTCGTTCGGACGGCTGCTGTGGTCCAGCAGCACGTTGATGGTGCTGTTGCCGCTGGCCGGCTGCCTGCTGTTCGTGCTGCGAAGGCACTACGACCGGCCGGACTGGTCGACCCGCGAGTTTCGCGAGTTCAGCGAGTTCATGATCCTGGTGTTTGCATCGTTCGTGATTCCGATCTGCGCCCTGGCGTTCGGCACGGCCAGCATCGGCGGCGATCGCGAGGATCGCACGCTGGTCTTCTTGCTCGTGCGGCCGATTCCCAGAGCGATGGTGCTCTTGGCCAAGTTCACCGCCACGCTGCCGCTGGTGATGGGGCTCGTGCTGGGCAGCTTTTGGCTTTACTGCCGGCTGGCCGGGGCGGCGGGCCAGGTGGCCTTTCCGCTTTACCTGCCGGCGGTCACGTACATGACGCTGGCCTACGTGGGCCTGTTTCATCTGTTTGCCGTAAGCTTTCGCCACGCCACGATCATCGCGTTGATCTACGCGCTGTTCATGGAAGTGATCCTCGGCAACTTGCCGGGCATTGTGAAGCGCGTGGCCGTGAACTACTACGGCCGCTCGATCATGTATGCTGCCGGCGAGCCCGAGGGCCTGAAACCGCCGCCGGCCGACTGGTTCGAGCCCTTGAGCGTCGTGACGGCGACGTGGACGCTGGGAGGCATCGCCGTGGGCGGCATTCTGCTGGCCGCCGCCATCTTTGCTCGACGTGAGTACCGCGACCTCACCTAGACGATCGTCACGGCGCTTCGTGCGCTACTCGACGACGTCGACGGCACGCACGCGGTGCACCAGGGCCAAGAGTGCCACGGCGCACAGGGTCGTCAGGATGGCCAAGGCCCACCAAGCCAGCGTGCGGTCGGTCTCATCGCGGAACGAGCCGAAGCACAAGCGGCCCACGAGCCGCATGTCGCGCCAGGGATCGAGCAGCCGCCAGTAGGCGTTGTCGGTCTCGCGATAGAGAAAGCTTCCCAGTCGGCCGACCAGCAGGAACAGGCTGGCCCAGGCGATCGTGATCGGCACGATCCGCTGCAAGTAAGCGGCGATGGCCACCAGCAGGATGCTGTTGACGATGCACAGCACGGCGCCGAAGGCCAGCACCGAAACGACGATCCGCCAATTCGCCAGCCAGTATTCAGTCGACGAAGTGAACATGCCGTATTCGAGAAACAACAGCAGCGCCGGCACAACCGTCAACAGCGCGATCACCGTGCTGATGGCCAGCAGCTTGCCGACGATGTAGTGCCGCTTGTCGATGCGGCGCGACAAGTAGAAAGGCAGGGCCTTCAAGCGAAAGTCGGCGCCCACCAGCAAGCTGCCCGAGAAGGCCAGCAGGATCATCACGACGATGTTCTGCCCCTCCATGAACATGATATAGCCGTTGTTCTGATCGACGTCCGAGTTGGCGCTGAAGCCAAAGGCCTCGAGCAGCCGATCGTGGGCGTCGCCGGGCAGCGTGAGCTGGGTGACGGCGTAGATAATGCTCCAGTAGGCCAGGAACCGCAGCGTGCCCAGTCCCAGCACGAGCCAGTAGGCCTTGTTGCGCAGCACCTGCACGATGGCCACTCGCACGATCGCCGCGCAGGCCGACCATGGTGATCGCAGCGTGCCTTGCCAGCCGTGGTAGTGGGCCTGATCGAGTTCCATGGCAGGGCAGGGGAGTGAGAGGTCGAGGCGAATAGGTCGAGGCGTTCTCGGGCGACGTCGGTGCGTTACGTGGCCGGCAGCGTTTGTCCTTGGGCGGGTTCCGGAACGGTATCGTCTTGCAGAGTGACGCGGAAAAACAGCCGCTCGAGGTTTTCTTCATCGGCCTTCAGGTGCGTCAACACCGTGCCACTGGCGCGGGCCAGCTCGAAAAACGTCCCGGTGCTGAAGCCGGACGGCACGACGACCATCACCTTGGCCTGGCCTTGATCCGCGGGATCGGCGAACTCGACGCCCGCGGCCGTTAGGGTGGTGCGAAACACAGCGGCATCGCCGGTCCAGCTCAGCTCGAAGCGGTTGTTCACTTCGGCGCGCATCTCTTGCATCGTGCCTGCCCGGGCCACGGTACCGCGATCGAGCACGACGATTTGCCGGCACAGCCGCTCGACGTCGCCCAGCAGGTGGGTGCATAAGAAGACGCTCTTGCCGGTCTCGGCGATGAGGTCCTCGAGCAGCTCGAGCATCGCGGCCCTGCCGGCCGGATCGAGCCCGTTGGTCGGTTCGTCGAGCAACAGCAACTGCGGGTCGTGCACCAGCGCCGCGGCCAGCTTGAGCCGCTGTAAATTGCCGGTGGAGTACTCTTCCAGGCGGCGATAGCGCAGTTCGCCCAGGCCGACGTAGTTGAGCACCTCGTGCGCGCGGCGTTTAGCGTCGCGGTGGGGCATGCCGTACAGGTCGCCGGCGAAGGCCACGAATTCGACGCCGCGCAACATGGGAACGATGGCCGCGGCCTCGGGCATGTAGCCCACGCGCGAGCGCAACTCGCGCGAGCCGTGGCGAATGTCGCAGCCCAGAATTGTGCCTCCGCCGGCGTCGGGTGCAAGCAAACCCAACAGCACCTTGAGCAGCGTCGACTTGCCGGCGCCGTTGTTGCCGACCAGCCCGATCGTTCCTGCCGAAAGCGAAAGGCTGACGTCGCGCAGAGCCTGCACGCTGCCGAATCGGCGGCTGACGTGATGGATGTCGACGATTTGCATCGGGCGTTCCGAGAAGCGCGCGTGGGCGCTCGTCCCAGTGGCAAGCAAGAACGGCGCACAAGCCGCGTTTTGCGGCTCCCGGGCACACGTTTGGGCAGGTGTACTCGGGCTTTCGTGAATGATACCATTGAACTCTACCCTGGACTACCGGCGGAAGTTTTATCCCCTTCGCGAGGACACCTGACGATGATTCGATTCCCTGCTGGCATCGTGGCGGCGTGCTGCATGGCCTGGGCCGCGGCGGCCTTCGCCGCTCCCGAGTACTCCGAGGAACTGATCTTTCCTCTGCATCCGCAGCACAACCATGCCCCGGGGGTCGTGGAGTGTCCCAACGGCGACCTGCTCGTCTCCTGGTATCGCGGCTCGGGCGAGCGGCGCAGCGACGACGTGGCCGTGTTCGGGTCGCGATTGCGCAAGGGGGAGAGCACCTGGAGCGAGGCGTTCCTGATGGCCGACAACCCGGAGTTTCCCGACTGCAACACCTGCATGATGATCGACGAGGACGACAAGCTCTGGCTGTTCTGGCCGATCATTCTGGACAACCATTGGGAATCGGCGCTGACCAACTACCGCACGTCGACCGACTACCAGGGCGATGGCGCGCCCGAATGGGACTGGCAGGGGGTGATCTGGCTCAAGCCGTTCGACTTCAAGGACAGGGCCCTGGGCCTGTTCGAAGACGCACTCGCCAAGCGGCCCGAGCTGAAGACGCGCATCACCGACTACCGCGAAGGACTCGAGAGCCGGCTGGGCAACAAGCTCGGTCAGCGGATGGGCTGGCAGCCGCGCTGCAAGCCGACGATCCTCTCCACCGGTCGGTACGTGCTGCCGCTGTATACGGACACCTATTCCTTCTCGCTGATGGCCCTCAGCGACGACAAGGGCAAGCATTGGTATGCCAGCGAGCCGTTGATCGGCTTTGGCAACATCCAGCCGGCCGTGCTCGAGCGCAAAGACGGCACGCTCGTGGCCTACATGCGCGAGAACGGCATCATGGATAAGATTCGTGTCGCCGAGTCGAAGGACGGGGGCAAGACCTGGGGTCCGGTCGGCGTGGCCGATCTGCCCAACCCGGGCTCGGGTCTCGACGCCGTGCGGCTCGAGAACGGCAACTGGGTGCTGATCTACAACGACACGACCCGAGGCCGCAATAGCCTGGCCGTCTCGCTTTCCGAAGACGAGGGCAAGACTTGGAAGTACACGCGCCACGTGGAGAAGCACGACAAAGGGTCCTATCACTACCCGGCCATCATCCAGGGCAAGGACGGCACGATCCACGCGGTGTACAGCTATTTCGTCGAGGGAGGCAAGAGCATGAAGCACGCGGCCTTCAACGAGGACTGGATCAAGGCCGGCGACCAGGGGTGAACGCAATGCAACGTATACATACTTGGGGCCGCGGCCTCGCTGCGGTTCTAGCCGTGGTTTGCCTGCTGGCTGGCTCGTCGAGTTCCGCGCTGGCCGACGAGACAGACGGCAAACGCTACGTGATCATTCACGCCGACGACGCGGGCATGTCGCATTCGGTGAACATGGCCACGATCGACGCCATGGAAAAGGGCATCGTCTCGTCGGCCAGCATCATGGTGCCGTGCCCCTGGTTCAAGGAGATTGCCGCCTACGCCAAGGAGCATCCGGAGAAAGACTTCGGCATCCACCTGACCCTCAACAGCGAGTGGGACCAGTACCGCTGGGGCCCCGTGGCCGGGCGGCACAAAGTGCCCAGCCTGGTCGATGAGGAAGGCTACATGTGGGACAGCGTCCCGCAAGTAGCGCTGAACGCCAAGGCCAGCGAAGTGGAGACCGAGCTGCGGGCTCAAGTGCAGCGTGCGCTCGATTTCGGCGTGCCCGTGACGCATCTCGATACGCACATGGGCGCGGTCGTCAGCCGGCCCGATTTGATCGCCATCTACGTCAAGCTGGGCATCGAGTTCGACGTGCCGGTGTTTTTTCTGCGGGCGGTCAACTCGCCGACCGTGGCACGCGACGAGCAGATTCGCAATCGGGCCCGGCAACTGGTCGACGACCTGGACAACGCCGGCCTGCCGGTGCTCGACTTCATGACGCAGTACTACACCAAGGGCACACTCGACGACAAGAAGGAGATGTACCTCAAGGCCATCGCCGATACCGAGCCCGGCGTGCGCTATCTGATCATTCACTGCGGCTACGACAATGCCGAACTGCAGGCCATCACCAGCAGCTCGGGCCTGCGCGACACCGACCGCCGCGTGTTCACCGACCCCGACTTCATCGAGGCCGTCAAGCAAACCGGCGTCGAGGTCGTCGACTGGAAGCAGGTACGCGAAATGAACGACAAGCGTCAGGCCGGCTCCTAGCCTCGCCTACAGCTTGAGGTAGATATTGTTCTTTTCTAGGTGGCGCACGAACAGGTAGGTGATGCCGAAATAGAGCAGGAAGCCGCAGGTGATGTACCAGCCGGGGGCGTCCTTGGGAATGAAGGGGCTTACTGCGGCATCGACCATGCCGTGCAGGATATAGGCCACCAGCGCATTGGTGCCCAGCGTGCGGAACACGCCGAGCTGCCAGCCCCAAATATCGCAGGCGATGTAGAACAGCGCGTACAGCGCCAGCGACAATCCCGCGGCGAACGTGTGGTATGACACGGTGGCCGCCCGCTGGCTCATCATCCAGTAGTTGTGCTGGCGCTCGTCGCTCGGAGGGGGCGGCACGAACGGCGGCTCGGCAAACGTCCAGCCGGGCTCCTCCCATCGCTCCGCATAGGGAATCACCGGGTCGGGGGCGCGAAGTTGCTCGCGCATGCCGATCACTTCGCCTTCGGGCACGTTGTAGAGCGTCGTCCCGGACGACATCAGCCAGCCGAGGCCCATCAGCAACAAGCCCCAGACGATCATCTTGACCAATCGCGGCCGGCCGTCGGCCGGGGTGACCGCATCGCAGGCCAGCGTGCCGATGACCATCGGGATCGTCCACGACAGAAACCCCAGCACGCCGCCGTCGATTCCGCCACCGCCGTTGCCGCCGTTGACCCAGTCAAAATAGAACCAGTGCGACAAGGCCACCTGCAACCCGGCCGAGGCGACCATGTAGGCCACGCGCACCAGGGCGCCGGCGCGGACCACCGGCAGAATCCACAGGGACGTGACGGCGATGTGCATCAGCGTCTGAAACCAGACGCGATGAAAAGAATGCCAAAGCGCATTGAGCGGACCGCGCTCGAGAAACTGTTCCCAGTTGTTGGCCGCTTTCGGCGCGCCGTAGACGACGATGGCCACCAGCGCCAACCCCAGCAGGCGGCGAATCACGTGGCCGTAGGCGCGGGCCAGCCCCTCGCTTTGGGCCCGGCGGCCGAACGTGAGCCGAAAGGCGAATCCCACCGCAAAGAAGAATTGCGGCATGATCGTGTCGGCATAGCTGCAGAACGTGTTCTGGTGGGTGAAAATGATCGGCGTGGCCGCAAACGAACCGACGAAGTTCACCAGGAACATGCCGGCTACCGTGTAGCCGCGGTACTGGTCGAGCGAAGCGATACGGCCCGAAGTAGGACGAACAATCGACATGGCGGGGCGTGTTTTGGGGGGCAACGTGGCGCGTGTAGCCGGAGCCATCGGCGACGGCGTTTGGGGCAGCCGCCAGAATAGTCGCTCGCTTAAGCGATTTCTACGCGCAATGCCCGCGGCGCGATTCGGGGGCAGCGCGACCTCAAGAAAAAGTGCTCTGTTCGCGCCCGAATGCTACTTCTCCGACAACTGCTCATCGAACCAGTCGGCCATGATCTGCACCTCTTCGTGGATCGTCAGCCAGGGATGACCCCCGCCTTTCTTGACGATCAACTCGGCGGGCACGCCGGCCTTTTCCAATGCCGCCAGCAGCATCTTCGACTGCGCGAGCGGCACCAGCGGGTCGGCGTCGCCGTGGATGAGCAAAAACGGCGGCGCCTGTGGCGTGACCAACAGTGCCGGGCTGAGCGCCTCGAGCTTCTCGGCCAGTTCCGACGTGCTCACCGGACCGTTGCCGGGGGGAAACGCGAATCGCGTGAGCCGCTCGACGTGTTCCTTGGGCGCGTCGTCGCTGAGTTTCACCCCGCGGTATTCGAGGAAGTTCGTGGGCGGGAAGAACACACCGGCCGCTTTGACGGCGGTGCTGTCGTCGGCCGTGACCGCGGCCAGCGACGCCAGGTGCCCGCCGGCCGAGGCACCGGTCAGTCCCAATCGATTCGGATCGATGCCGTACTGGTCGGCGTGCTCCTTGACCCAGGCGATGCCCTTGTCGAGGTTCTTCGCCATCTCGGGCACGCTGAACTTGGTGATCGAGCCGGGCCGCACGGCGAACATGGTGTAGCCCTTGCCGCAGAAGGTGTCGTAGACGCGAGCCCGACGATGTTCGTCCATCTTGCCGCGGTCGCTGTGGTAGGCGCCGCTGGCCACGTCGACGATGCCCAGGCCGTTCGACTTGCCGGTGGGGGCGAACACGTCGAGCACGAGCCCGATGCCGTCGGTCTCGCCGTAGACGATGTTCTGCGTCTGCTTGTAGACAGCCTGCTTCTTGGCCTTCTTAGCGGGCTGCGGGGCCGGGGCGTCGCCGTTGCGGTAGACGACGACCTTGTCGGTCGCGTGGTCGAGCAGGCCTTCTTTGTCGAGAAAGTAGGTCGGCTTCATGCGGCCGTGGCTAAACAGCTTTTCGGCCTGATCGTCATAGTGCGGGCTGTCGGCGTCGTCGCTTTCGCCGAGCGGAAGCACGGTCCACGACTTGGGCGGTTCGGTGAGCAGCACGATCTGCGTGCTCGTCTGGCCGCCGCGACCCAGGTACTGCGGCGTGCCGTCGAGCCGGTCGAAGCTGATCGCCCGGGGGGTGGCGATCTGACGGACCGAGCCGCCGCTGACGGGCCAGTTCTCGCCAGTCCCTCGGCGTCCGACGCGATAGACGTCGCCGTAGGCCACGTCGAGCCGGCCGAAGTCTTTCTTCAGGGCCTTCGCGGCGGCGGCCAGTTTCTCCAGCAGCATCTCGTCGGTGACGCTTTCCGGCGGCGGCATGCCGGCCCGGTCGGCCGTTTTCACGTCGTCGCCGAATAGTTCCTTCCAGTATTTGTAGGCGATCGCGCCGGTGCTGTTGGCATCGCAGCGACCGTTCCAGTGGATGATCAGCTCGTAGAACGTCCGGAGATCCTCGTTATCGCCTGCGTTCTTGCTGTCCGACCAGGCCTTGCGCAGCAGTTCCTGCCAGGGCTCGACCCCGTAGACGGCCGGGCTCATGGCGATGTCGATCGCCTGGTCGACGGTCATGTTCTGTGCATTGTGCAACAGCTCGACGCACATCGCGGCCCGCTGGTGCAGCGGGTTGTCGTGGGCGTTGTCGAAGCTGGTAAAGCCGTTGAACAGGTAGGGGGCTTCGGGCGAGGGCTCGAGCGGACAGCCCTTCATCAGAAACTGCGGGCTGACGTTGCAGTTCTGCATGTAGCCCTGCGGCGGATTCTCGATCTGCACGAGATCCTCAAACGGGTGAATGCCCTGCCAGTCGGCCTTCGACGTGTTGCCGGGCATGGCTCCCTTGTGGTCGTAGCCCTTGGGACGCACGGGCACGCGGCCGACGCGTACGTAGTAGATGTCGCCCTCGGTCGTGCCGATCATGATGTTCTGCATCATGAGCTGCTGCATCGCCAGAGCCTCTTTCATTTCCTCGAGGTTCTTGGCGACGCACATCTTGTAAGTCTGCTCGGCCAGGCCCACTTGGTCGGCGTAGGGAATGGCAAACACGTAGGCCTTGCCGTCCTTGCGGGCCACCACGGGGCCGTGGCGCGTGTATTCGATTTCGACCGTTTGCTCGTCAACGCCCTCGTCGGTCTTGACCTTGATCACCTCGGGAATGACTTCCATGTCGAGCCACGCGCCGTCGTAGCGGTATTGACGCGGATTGTCGGGGTTGAGCTCCTCTTCGTACACGTCCGAGGTGTCGGGGCCGCCGGTGGTCATGGCGATCGAGCAGTAGCGGCTATGCCCCAGGGCCGGCAACGGGTTGCCGAGGATGGCCATCCCTGAGAACTCGATCTCGCCGCCGTACAGCCGTGCCTCGTAGAAACGAAACGCCCCGTACCAACTCAGGTGCGGATCGATCAGCGCGATGGGCGCGTCGTACGCCGTGCGGTCGGCGGCCACGAGCCACTCGTTCGACCCGTGATACTCAACCGGATCGGGCTCGATGCCGATGCGCCGCAAGTCGCCGCCGGCCTCGCCTTCGGGCCAGCCCCAGATGATGTAGCGGCCCAGGGCCACGCACATCCAGGGCTCGATCTCGGGCGCCCAGTCGGGCACTTCGGAAGGATGCTCGGCCATGTATTGCTTCACGCCGGCCTGGTAGGCCTCGATCAGCGAACGGGTCTTGTCGTCGAGCGAAGGATACTTTTCCTTCGACACCGCCGCATGGCGGTAGAGCCGCTGGCGGTAGTCGTCGCGAAAAAAGCTGGGGCCGAAGGCCTCGCTCATCGTGCCGCTGGCACGCATGTATTGCTTGAGCAGTTCTTCCAGCCGGTCGCTGGCCTGCGCGTAGCCGTGGCCGAAGCAAGCGCCCTCGGCTGAGTCGGCAAACACGTGCGGGGTGCCGAAGCCGTCGCGATAGATCGTGATCTCTTCGCGAGCCTGGGCCGTTACCGACCCGACCAACACCACGAGCAGCATCGCCGCCCACAACCGATTGCCGAAACGAGAGCGAATCATGACAGAGTTTCCTCGATGGGAGCCAGAAGGAAGAGCGCTGGGGACACCGCGGGTGCCCGCACGGTGGACCGAGTTCCGATTGTAATCGTGCCGCGGAGCGTTGCAAAACCGGCGCAACGCGGGCCGCCGATTCATCGGAATCGGGGCGCGCAGGACGCATCGGGTTCACGCCAGAAGTGGGGCACGGCGTGCCGGGGCTACTGGAGCAGTTCCCGGAGGGCGTCCATCAGCACGCCTTCCACCTCGGGAGCAGTGCGCGAGACGTAGCTGGTTTCGTAGCCGCCTTGCGCGTAAGCGATTTCGGTGCCGATATAGCCGGGACCGTAGTCGCCGTAGGCCGCCATGCATACCATCGCGTCGGGCTGCATCTTGGCCGCGGCCAGTTGATACTCCACGAACAGCTCGCCGGGCATGTGCACGATGTAGGTGCCCGGCAGCGTCAGGCAGCTCAGTTGGATGGGGCGATCGGCCCGCGCGCGGCGAACGAAGGCCAGGTCGCGTGCGGCGCGGACGCGCTGCTTGACCGGCACGGACGAATCCTGAAGCATCTCGACCAGTTCGTCTTCCTTGAGGATGTCGCGCAGCGGCAGCCGCACGTCGCAGGTGCGCCAGCCGACGTCCGAGCCGTCGACGGGCACGCGCTTCGTGGCCTCCCAGGCTTTGGCCATGCCGGCGGCCAGCCGCCCGGCCAACTCGGGCCGGCGCTCGGGCGAGCCGTCGTTGTACTTGCCGGCCGCCACGTTGCCGCCGGCGCCGTTGAAGTGGATGTGAGGCACGCCGGGCACCGCCTCTTCACGCTGCGCCCGGGCCATGCCGACAAAATCCCAACTGACGCCGCCCTGGCCGTAATAGCTTTGCGGGTGCGTGGCGTAATAGCTCATCACGGCCAGCGGTTGGTCGTCGTTCCAGAAGCTGACCACGCGGACCAGGGGATCGATCACGCCTTCGGGGGCGGCGACGGCCTCTTCGATGCGCGAGGCGCTATAGCGCACGTACTTCACCTTGCCGTCGTCGCCGAGGATGCGGCGATTGGAAGCCACTTTTTCGACCTCGGCGGCGCCCGTGCCCAGGTGGGTGACGACCTGGGGATGTTTCAGCGACTTCGTGAGCGCCGCGGCGGCCCGATCGATCGCCCGTTGGGCGAAGGCCACGTGATAGAGCAGCCCGCTCTTGGACTGTGCGGCCAAGAGTGCCTCGGCATCGGTGTCGAAGCCGGGGGCATCGTGCTGGTGCAGTGTGTGCAGGGCCACGCGGTCGACCGAAGTGCCGGCGGCGTCGGCTAGCGTTTGGCGAAACAGGTCGTATCCGCCGTTACCGATACCCACCCAATCGACGGCGCACAGCACGATCGGCTTGTCGTCGCCAGGCAGCAGCACCACGCCGCGGACGGTGAGCGGATCGACGATTTCCTGCGCCGGCTGGACGCCGCCCTGGCACAAGGGGCTGCCCAAGGGAGGCGTGGCGTCGCTTTGGAAGGTGCAGATCGAGAGCGGATCGGCTGCCGCCACGGCCGCCAGCGCGAAGCACAGAAACGCGACCAGGCAGCAGTCACCGACTCGAAACATGAGAGACTCCCCGACGGTTGATTCCTACAGGCCCGAATTGGGGCCTATTGTCGTCGGCAGGGTAGGGCAGCGTCAAATCGGGCGGCAGGCGGCCGCTAGAGGCTGCGCCCCTTGAGCTTGACGCGACGGTCGGGACGCGGTGCCGTCCAGAGGTCGAGCGCCAACAGCAGCGGCGAAATCAGGAGGGCGGCTAGCAGGATATTCATGGTTGGCTCGTGGCCGTTTCTGGCGGGGAGTAATTTGGGGGCCGCAAGGATAGGCCCCCTGGGCATTTCGTTGCAAGGCTAGTTGCCGGCCGGTGGTGAGCCGTCACCGTCCGCGGGAAAAAACTATCTGGCGTACCTGGCCTCAGGGCGACTCCCCGGGTGGCGTTTTTGCTAGTGGATTCCGCCCCGAAGGATCGTGTATAAAAGGCCTTACGGTGGGCGGATAAGGCTCGGCCTCCTACGCGCGGTCGAGACGAAAGGCGGTCGCCCACCGTCTTTTGGCCAGATAAGTCGAGCACCTCTGATGTCCGGCTCGGGGCGATAGCACCCCCATGTCGGCAGCGCGAGGGACCGATGTTCTCCGTTTTCGGCCCGAAGTCCGATCAGGCCGGGCGTGCCACGCGGCGCGAGTTGCTGCGGGCCGGCGCGTTGAGCCTGCTGGGCTTGAGCAGCGTGGACTTGGCGGCTCTGCGGGCTGCCGCTCCGCGCGCGGGCAGACGGCCGGCGCGCTCGTGCGTGTTCGTGTTTCTGTTCGGGGGTCCCAGCCACATCGACCTATGGGACATGAAGCCCGACGCGCCGGCCGAAATCCGCGGCGAGTTTCGCCCCGCGGCCACCAACGTGCCCGGCATCCAGATCTGCGAGCATCTGCCGAAACTGGCGGCACAGATGGACAAGCTCTGCCTGCTGCGTTCGATGGAGCACCGGATGCCGGTCCATGGGCCCGCGTGCAGCGAGATGTTCAGCGGGCGTCCCTACTTTGGCCCGCCGGTGACGGATCAAGCGCGGCCCGAGGACTGGCCTTCGCTGGCGTCGCTGACGATGCGGTTTGCCGAGCAGCGGGGTCCGCTGCCGCCGAGCGTCGTGCTGCCGTGGTACATCCAGTTCGCCGGGCAAGACAAGCGCATTGCCGGACAGACGGGCGGGCGGATGGGCGATATGCACAACCCGTTCCTCGTCAAGGGCGATCCGAGCGATCAGCAATTCGAGGTGCAGGGAATCAAGCTGGCCGAAGATGTGGGCCTCGACCGCGTCGTGGCCCGCCGCGAGCTGCTACACAAGCTCAAGTCGTCGTTGCCGGAGCCGCTTGAGCCGGGGCTGGCCGTGCAGACGTTCGATCGTCACGTGCAGACGGCGTTTTCGATGCTGGGCGACATTCACGCGCATCAGGCATTCCGGCTCGATCGCGAGACGGCGGCGCTGCGCGAGCGCTACGGCGAGACGAAGTTCGGCCAGAGCCTGCTGTTGGCCCGACGGTTGGTCGAGGCGGGTGTTTCGCTGGTGACGGTCAACTGGGACGACGAGACGCGCAACGAAAAGGTCTCGCCGTTTTGGGACACGCACGACAACAACTTTCCGTCGCTCAAACAGCGGCTGGCCCCGCGGTTCGATCAGAGCTTTTCGGCGTTCTTGGCCGATCTCGACCAGCGCGGGCTGCTGGAGTCGACCTTGGTCGTGGTCACCGGCGAGTTTGGCCGCACGCCGAAAATCGGCCAGGTGGTGCAAAACGGCATGACGGCCAAGACGGGACGGGATCACTGGCCGCATGCTTTCACGGTGCTGCTGGCGGGCGGCGGCGTTCGCGGCGGCCAGGTCTATGGCTCGACGACCAAGACCGGCGGCTACGTGCAGGACAAGCCCGTTTCACCGGCCGACTTGTCGGCCACGGTGCTTTCGCACCTGGGCGTCGATCCCGACGCCCGCTACGAAGACGAGTTTCAGCAAATGCACCGCAGTTTGAGCGTCGGCCGGCCCATTTCCGATCTCGGCTGAACGGCCAAGATCGAGATCCTCTCGGCGAATACACAATCGGGCGCACCTGCGCCCGGCCGATGCGTGCACAAACCAGGGACACGACCCACCGAGCGTTCCGGAAGCGGCGCTTGCACGAGCCAACCCGCCTTGCCGCCCGGGCCTGATGCCGCCAACGCGCGCCGAAAGCGACGGCGATGAGAACTCGATTGACACAGTCCGACGCGAATGGGAAAGTGAATTTCAGGGGGCCGTTCTGGCAATCCGGGGTGTCAACCAGTCTAGCCTTCCCCCGGCACCACGGCATCCTGCGCAAAGGGGCCTTTGCGATGCCCACGCTCGAAGTCTGCATCGGCGACAACGGACGCGAGTTCTTTGAACTCACGGACGACGAAATGCTAGTCGGACGCGATCAGTTCTGCGACATCGTGGTGAACAACCACACGGTGTCGCGGCAGCACGCCCGCATCGTGCGCACCGCCGAGGGCTTCTTCATCGAGGACCTGTCGAGCCTCAACGGCACGTATCTCAACGGGCGCCGGCTCGAAGGGCGTACGCCGATCAAGGACCAGGATCGGATTCACATTTACGAAGTCGTCACGATCTTTCACGCCGGCGCGCCTCCGGCCGAAACGGACGATGATTTGGAGGAGACGCTGGCCGACGTGCCGTTGCCCGAGGAAGCCAATCGCGAGATCGACGCTGCGCGGCAAGTGCCCTCGCCGGCTCACAAGGATGCCGACGATGCCACTTCCCAGGCGCGGTTTCGGGCGGCCTTGAAGATCTCGCTTGACCTGGAAGGCGAGTTGGACGTCGATCAGATTCTGCCTAAGATCCTGGACAGCTTGTTCGAGATCTTTCCGCAATCGTCGCGCGGCTACATCCTGCTCGAGGAAGGCGCCGAGGGACATCTCGTGCCGCGGGCCATCAAGCACCGGCAGAGCGAATCGGGGCACAGCATGACGTTCGGCCCCATCAGCCGCAAGATGGCATTGCACGTAATGAGCACGGCCGAAGCGATCCTGATGGACGACGCGCCCTCGGACCCGACCGAGGAGAGTCAGTCGGTGTTCGAGGTGCACAGCCTGTCGATGATTTGCGCGCCGCTGATGGGCCCCTCGCGGCGGCCGCTGGGGATCGTCTATCTCGATACGACCGATGCCCGAAACCGTTTTGACCAGAGCGACCTGGACGTGCTGGCCAGTGTGGCCACAATCGCGGCCCAGGGGGTCGAATCGGCCGGGGCCAAGCACACGATCTGGGACGTCGGCACCTACAAACGCCACCTGGGCACGGCCAAGCAAGTGCAGTTGCAGTTTCTGCCGCAGAGTCGTCCGGAGGTCGAGGGCTATCAGTTCTACGACTACTACCAGCCGGCCGACGAGGTGGGTGGGGACTACTTTGCCTACGTGCTGCTGCCCGACGGGCGGTTGGCGCTGGCCATCGGCGACGTGGCCGGCAAAGGCGTTTCGGCGGCACTATTGATGGCCAACTTCTGTGCCGAGGTGCGCTACTGCCTGGCCACGTGCGGCACGCCGGCCGAGGCGGTCGAGCAACTCAACCAGGACCTTTCCAGCGAGACGCTCAACTATCACTTTGTCACCTTCGTCTTGTGCGTTCTCGATCCGAAGTCGCACGTACTGACGATGGTCAACGCCGGCCATCTGCCGCCGCTGCGCCGCCGTGGTTCGCTGATCGAGGCTTTGGGCGGCAACGATGCCGGGCTGCCGCTGGGCTGCGACGCCGAGCCCCGCTACAAGCAGGTCGAAATGCCGCTCGAGCCGGGCGACACGTTCATCCTTTATACCGACGGTATTACCGAAGCCATGAACGCCGCCGGCGACGTCTACGGCAGCAAACGCTTGCGCAGCACCCTGGGGGCCGCGCCCGCGGGCGTCGAAGAGTTAGGCCAGGCGCTTTTGGACGACGTGCGGCGTTTCATCCGCGGTCGCCTGCAGAGCGACGACATCTGCCTGGTGTGCTTCGAGCGTGAAGCGTGAGGGCCGTGCCCGGGCGATCGGCGCCCGAGCTCCTATTTGGCACGCAAACGGCGCGCCGTTTCTACTGCCGCGGTTCCCCCGGTAGCGGTCGTGCCGGCGTACGCCGTCGAAACCCTCCACCCCGTATGGCTAGCGGGGCTGCCACCCGATCGATTATTTGACAACTCCGCGAGATGGATACTACATTTACGTTGAATCCTCTCTAGCGTTACCAGGTCGCTGATCCGTGGCCTGTTTTTCAAATGCGTAGGCCGACCGGTGTCCCCGAGGCGCTGGCGGCAACTCCGGCGAAGCCCGCTGATCTCGGGGCGCGCTTTGGGCGCTTCCGGGACTGGCAAGAGTTGGAGAGGGTTAACACGTGCGGGCAATGCGAGCCGTTTAATCACAGGAGGGCGACATGGCGATTGCAATGCGCATGGTCTCGATCAACCCTGCATTCCTGCAGGAAATCAAGGAGGACCATCACGAGTTGCGGCAGTTGATGCACCACACCTCTGCCATGCTCGACCGCTCGGGGCCCGAGGAGATCGAATACAAGCGGCTGGTCGAAATGTTCAGCAAGCTGCGCGACCAGTTGGCGATGCACTTCTCGCTGGAAGAAGCCTACGGCTACTACGAGGACGCCATCAGCATCGCCCCGCACCTGTGCCGCCGCGCCGAGCGGCTGCAAGGACAGCACTTCGAGCTGTTCGGCGAGCTATGCCGGCTGGCGGAGATGTCTGAACAGCTCTTGTATCACGAGCAGCCCAAAACCTTGCTGGGCGGCTTAGCCGGCGACTATCGCCGCTTTCAAGTCCGCTTCCGCGAACACGAATCGCAGGAACGCGACTTGATTCTGGAAGCCATGAACGACGACATCGGCACCGGCGACTGAGGCATCTCCCAAGGGAGACGCCGGCGATGGGTACGACGGGGCGTAATTGCATCCCGCCTGCTCGGCAAGTATTCTGGCGGTGCCGACAGCGCCCTCACGCTTCGGCATGCCAACCTCCACTCCACGCCCGCCTTGTGTGAAGGATGCCCGCCATGCCAAGCCGACTGTCTCGCCGTCGTTTTGTCCAGGGAGTGGCAGCCGCCACGGTCGCTGCGCCGACGATCCTCACGTCGCTGCCCAAGGCCCGCGCCGCGGCCAACGAGCGGTTGACGCTCGGTGTAATCGGCGTGGGCACGATGGGCCGCGGGCATCACTTGAAGCGTTTTCTCGATTACGGCGACGTGCAGATCGTGGCCGTATGCGACGTCGTCGCCGAGCGGCGCGATCACAGCCAGGCCATGGTCGACCAGCGGTATGCCGACGACGCAAAGGCAGGCACGTACCAAGGCTGCCAGGCCTTCAATGATTTTCGCGAGCTGCTGGCACTCGACGGGCTAGACGCCGTGCTGATCGCCACGCCCGATCACTGGCACGTGCCCGGAGCGATTCTGGCCGCGCGGGCCGGGAAGGACATTTACTGCGAGAAGCCGCTGACGCTCACCATCGGCGAAGGTCGCCACCTGGTCGACGAGGTGCGGGCCAACAACATCATCTTTCAAACGGGCAGCCAGCAGCGCAGTGAGTTCGGCGGGCACTTTCGCAAGGCGGTCGAACTGGTTCGCAATGGGCGGATCGGCAAGGTGAAGACGATTCGCATCGGCGTGGGCGGACCACCGGTGCCATGCGACCTGCCTGAAGAGGACGTGCCCGAGGGAACCGATTGGGACATGTGGCTGGGGCAAGCGCCGTGGCGCGGCTACAACGAGATCCTTTGTCCCAAGGGCGTGCACAAACACTTTCCGGCGTTTCGTAACTATCGCGAGTATGCCGGCGGAGCGCTGGCGGACATGGGCGCCCACCACTTCGACATCGCCCAGTGGGCGCTCGACATGGACGGCAGTGGACCGGTCAAGGTCGAGCCTCCCAGCGGCGAAGCCACGAGCGGGCTCAAGTTCACGTACGCCAATGGCGTCGAGATGTTTCACGGCGGGCCGACCGACTGCACGTTCGAGGGCGAACTGGGCACGATCAACGTCAGCCGCGGCCACCTGGAGAGCTCGCCGGCCGAAATCGCCAAGACACCACTGAAGGAAGGCGACTGGCACGCCCCGCCCTCGGACAACCACGGCCGCAACTGGCTCGAGGCGATCAAGACGCGCAAGCTGCCGATCTGCGACGTAGAAGTTGGGCACCGCTCGGCGACAGTGTGCCATCTGGCGAACCTCGGCTACCAACTGCGCCGCCCGCTCGTGTGGGACCCGCAGAAAGAGCGCTTCGAGAACGATGACGAAGCCAACGTCCTACTGAATCGCGAGCCGCGCGACCCGTGGAAGATCTAGCTGGAGCGGCGCGGCTACTCCAAACGACTTGCACCAGGAGTGAACTACACGATGCGCGTCGCCATTCTCCCGCTGCTCGTGGCGGCCGCCGTTCTTGCCGCGATGTCGACGGCCCGGGGCGCGGAATACAAGGTCGAGAAGTTTAGCGACGAGGGGTTTGTGTCGATCTTCGACGGCCGCACGCTCGACGGCTGGCACGTCAGTGCCCAGAGTGGCCACTCCCGCGCGAGTAAGAACCAATCCGGCGGCCGCTGGGTCGTCGAGGAAGGAGCAATCACAGGCAGCCAGGACATTCCCGGCAACGGCGGCATCGTGATCACCGACAAGAAGTACGGCGACTTCGAAGTCGCGCTCGAAATGAACAACGACTTCGTGCCCGACAGCGGCCTCTTTCTGCGCAGCACCGAGCGCGGGCAGGCGTATCAGTACATGATCGACTACCACGCCGGCGGCAACCTGGCCGGCGTCTACGGCGAAGGCCTGCCGGGCGGCATTCACCTGCGCAACTTCAGCTTCCTGGACAAGGTCACCGAGATTCGCCAGCAGGAATGTCCGTTTCCGCTGCCGGTTTCGCCAGAGGAGTGGCCCAGCTTCTGGAAGCACGGCGAGTGGAACGAACTCCGGGCCCGCATCGTAGGCAACCCACCGAGAATCGTCACCTGGATTAACGGGGTGCGATTCATGGAGTTCGAGGATACCGAGAAACGCCTGGGCGACACCGGTGGGATTGCGCTGCAGGTTCACGGTGGCGGCGGCGATCTGACGAACGAGTACGTTCGCTATCGCAACATCCGCGTCAAGACGCTTGACTAGCCGAAGCGTAGCGATTGCGTTCAGCTCGCTCCGCAATGGCACCTTCGAGTTTCGGTACTCGCAGGGTGCGCTCGGTGTCGCATCGCCTTGCCGTCAAATCGAGGGCGCATTTCGTTCGCGCTCGGCTTGCAGCGCAATCGCGTGCTTGTCGGCAAAAGCCGGGCAAAAATCGCGTTTTGTTTCGCGGCAACCTCTTTGGCACGCGCCGTGCGTTAGGTATTCGGTCGAGGGGAGTGACCCACGGCCGTCGTGTACGGCCAACACACCGTACGTAAAGGAGTTCGCCATGCGACGCGCGATAACGGTTATGGCTTGTTTGGCAGTCTTGGCTTTTGCGGGAACCCAATCGGCACTGGCCGGGGGACCACATTGGCGCGGTCGGCCGTGCGGTCCGCCGGCCGTCCGGCACGGCCATTGGCACGGTCATGGGCCGATTTGGAGTTCGGGCTACCGCAGACCCCGACGTCCGCCCTGCAGACCGCGACGTCCGCCGTGCGGGCCGCGTCCGGCCGTAGTGGCCTATCCGCCCTACGTCCAACCGGTGTATCCGACTTTCCCGCAGCTCGGGTTCGGCCTGGCTGGACGCAACTTCTCGTTCTGGCTGCAGAGATAGCGGCCGCCAATGACTTCAGCGCAAAGCAAACGCCGGGTCGGAGCCGTTTCGACCCGGCGTCTTTCTTTCTTACTTTGCAGGTCTGCTAGTTGCCTGCCTGGGCCGTGGCCGCCGGCTTCAAGTGCTCGTCGAACCAGGTGGCGATCGTGGCAAAGTCGGTCGTCAACATGCTGGGCCAAATGCCGTGCCCGGCGCCTTTCTTGACGATCAACTCCACCGGCACGCCGGCTTCCTTGAATTTCTCGACGATGATCTCCGACTGTTGCAGCGGCACCAGTTCATCGGCGTCGCCGTGCAGGATCAGTGTCGGGGCGTCGCCTTCGTCGACGTGGTAGATCGGCGACATCTCCTTGCAGATTTCCTCGCGCGTCGCCAGGTCGACCGGCACGAACAGCTTGGTGTTCGGGTCCTGTTCGCGGAAATCGAAGGGGGCCTTAAACTGGTGGTTGGGCTCGATGCCTAGCGACTTCACGCCCGGCTTGCCGTAGTTCAAAAAGTCGGTCGGCGGAAAGAAGCAAGCCACCGCCTGCACGCAACTGCTGGCCCGATCGACCGGATCGTTGGCGTCGGGATCGCCCTCATCGCCCGCGCAACCGAGCATCAACGACAAGTGCCCGCCGGCCGAGGCGCCGGTGATGCCGATCCGCTCCGGATCAATGTCGTACTCATCGGCGTGGGTGCGAATGTAGCGCACGGCGCGATGGATGTCGGACACGCACTCGGGAATAGTGAACTTGGGTTGGCTGCCGTGGACCACGGCAAACACGGTGTAGCCGCGCTTGAGGAACTCCGTGGCGAAGATCGGGTTGATGTTCTCGTGCTTTGAGACCCAGCCGCCGCTAATGCAGACGATCACACCCGCGCCGTTGGGTTCGGCGGGTCGGAACACGTCCATCGTCAAGGCCGTGCCGTACTTACGGCCGTAGATGATGTCGCGGTCGCGGGACCACTTGGCGGCCTCGGCGGTGCTTGCCGCCAGCAGCAAGACTGCCAGGACCCACGCCGTCGAGAAGAAACGACATTGCTTCATGGCGCCACTTCCTACTAATGAAGACGACTCAAAAAACTCATTCACGCCTACGCGCCGTGGGGGGCGGCTCGCATCCTTTCAGTGTACCCGCACGAAATGACGGGGGAAAAGGGGAGCGGCCGGGCAATTTCGCCGCCTCTCGCCGCTCGGTGCTACGGGACGAACTCCTCGCGAATGTCCGCCAAAAACGGCAGTTTCTGCCGAAACTCCACCAGCGGACCACGCTCGATTTCGGCTACCAGCACCTGCGCGCCATCGTCGGCCTCGGCCAGCGTTTCGCCGTCGAAAGCGACGACCACGCTGCCTCCCGCATAGCTCGTGTTGGGATCGGTGCCGACGCGATTGACGCCCACGACGTAACACTGGTTTTCGATCGCCCGCGCCCGCAATAGCGCCGCCCAGTGTGCTTGGCGCACCTGCGGCCAGCTTGCCACCACGACCATCAGATCGGCGCCCCGCCTCACCGCCCGGCGAAAGACCTCCGGAAAGCGAAGGTCGTAGCAGATGAAAGGGGCCACGGTGAACTCGCCCCAGGAAAACGTCGTCACGTCACTTCCGGCTTCATAGGCATCGTTCTCGCCGGCAAGCGTGAAGGGGTGCGTCTTGGCGTAGCGGGCCACCACTTGGCCCTCGGGCCCGAACACGACCGCCTCATTGCGGCAGCCGGTGCCGGAAGTGCGCGTGACGACGCCGCCGAAAACGAATACCTGCTTTTCTTGCGCCAGCTCTCGCAGGAATGTGTGCGTCGGGCCCTCGTGGTTTTCGGCCAGCGCCTCGGCGTTCATGCTGAATCCCACGGCAAACATCTCGGGCAGGATCACGAGCGCCCCTCGATCGATCGCCACGTCGCGCAGCATGTCAGCCACGCGCTCATGGTTGGCCGGCTTGTCTTCCCACACGATGTCGGTCTGGCAGGCGACGATTTGCATTGGGCTATTTCTCCACGATGGCTTTGAGTCCGCGCACCAGCCGGCCCACTCCTTCGGCGATCGAATCGCGCTCGAGCGCTCCGTACGCCACGCGCAAGTAGCAACCCCGCTCGATGCCGAACGTCGTGCCAGGGATCACCGCCACGCCGAACTCGCTGATCAGGCGCTCGACCACGGCCATCGGGTCGACGTTGGTATCGACGCGCATCAACAGGTAGAACGCTCCCAGCGCCGGCGGAATCTGGCAAAACGACCGCACTGCATCCAACTCGGTCAGCACCATCTGTCGCACGTCGGCCACGCGCTGGACGTTGCCGCGGCGGTAGTCCTTGCCGGCCGACAGGGCTCCCAGCGCCGCGAACTGCGAGATCACGGGCGGACAAATCAGGTCCGTATCCTGCGCTTTGCGAACCGATACCGCCAACGCCTCGGGGATGACCATGTAGCCGATCCGCCAACTGGCGAAGCCGTACGCCTTGGAAAACGAGAACAGCGAAATCGTGTGCTCGCCCGCCCCAGGCAGCGATCCGGGCGAGAAGTGCTTGGCATCCTCGTACACGAAGTATTCGTACGCCTCGTCGTGAATGTGGAAGATTTTCCGCTGGCGGCACAGATCGTTCACTTCCCGCAGCGTCGCCTCGGGGTAGACGGCGCCCGAGGGATTGTTGGGCGAGATGGTGACGATCGCCCGCGTGCGGTCGGTGAGCGCGCCGCGCAGGGCGGCCAGGTCGATCTGATCGTTTTCGTCGAGCGGAACGCAGACGGCCCGGCAGTTGACCATGGTCACGGCCATCTCGTGGTTGAAGTAGTAGGGCGTCAGCAGCACGATCTCGTCGCCCGGGTCAGCGATGGCCAGCAGGGCGTTGAAGAACGCCATGTTCCCCCCGGCCGTGACCACCACGCGGCTGCCGGGTTCGACGACGATGCCGTTCTCGTCCGCCAGCTTCTGCTCAAGCGCGGCGACCAACTCCGGAATGCCCTCGACCGACTTGTACTTGTGATTGGCTGGATCGGCCAGAAACCGTCCGATGGCTTCGGTGGCCTCCGGCGGCGGACCATAGTGCACCACCCCCTGGCCCAACGAGATCGTGCCCGGGTGCCGGCGGATCCATTCGCCCACGACCGGGATGATCGGCTGCTGCACGGCCTGCATGCGACGGGAGGGCTGCATCGGGGCGATTCGGTGCCGCGGGGGCGGTCTGCGGGGTCTGGAGCGTATCGTTCTGGTGCGACCGCAGACGAAGCCGCGGTCCCCCGATGATAGCGTCTGCCCGGCCGGCGTTAAACGTGCCCTGGTCTGGGCCACGATTCATCTTCCGGGGGGAGAGCCTTTTCGCTACATAGTGCCCGTCGCGCGGGTCGAACCTGGAGGTGCATGTATGGTCCCCCAAACGGAGTTCATCATCCGGCCGCTGCTGGCCTGCATGCTGCTGCTGGCGGCCACCCGGACCGCAAGCGCACAGTCGCCCCGCGAGTACGCGGCGGCCCGTAACTGGATGGTCGAGTCGAGCGTGGCGGCGGCCGGCGTGAAGCAGCCGGTGGTTCTGGCCGCGATGCGCACCGTGCCGCGCCACGAATTCGTGCCTGCCGCCATGCAGCCCTACGCATATCGCGATGCGGCGTTGCCGATTGGCGAGCAGCAGACGATCTCGCCGCCGTTCATCGTGGCCTGGATGACCGAACAGCTCGATCCTCAGCCCACCGACCGCGTGCTCGAGATCGGCACCGGCAGCGGCTACCAGGCCGCCGTGCTCAGCCAACTCGTGGCTGACGTGTACACCATCGAGATTCAGGAGCCGCTGGCCGAGCGGGCTCGGCAGACGATCGAGCGCTTGGGCTACGACAACGTGCATCCGCGCTTTGGCGACGGTTTCGCGGGCTGGGCCGAACATGCCCCGTTCGACAAGATCATCGTCACCTGCTCGCCCGAGAAAGTGCCCGCGCCGCTGGTGGAACAGTTGCGCGAGGGGGGACGCATCATCATTCCCGTCGGCGAGCGGTATCAGCAGGATCTGTGCGTGCTCACCAAGCGGGACGGCCGGCTGGTGGTCGAATCGCGCGAGCCCACATACTTTGTGCCCATGACTGGGCGGGCCGAAGCGCTGCGCGGCGGCCAAGATGGTCGACCGTTGACGCCACTGGCCAACGGCGACTTCGAGGAACTGCTTGCCCCCGGCAAGCCCTCGGCCTGGTACTACCTGCGGCAGGCCAAGCTCGCCTCCGGGGGACCAAATGGGGCGGACGGACACTATCTGTTGGCTGAGTGCGAAGCGGCGGGCACACGCTCGCACGCCATGCAGTCGTTCGGCGTCGACGGACGGCGCGTGCGAAAGCTGATCGTGACGGCTTGGGTGAAAGCCGACGGTATCCGACCCGGCCCGCCTCAAAGCGCGGGTGGCGGCGAGGCCCGGTTGATCGTTTCGTTCTTCGACGAACAGCGGCGCGTGGTCGCCGAGCAGGCGCTCGGTCCCTGGCGGGGCAGCTTCGACTGGCGGCCGCAAACCGGTCATCTGACCGTGCCGCGCGAAGCGCGAGGCGCCACGGTTTCGGTGGGCCTGCTGGGCGCCACCGGCACGCTGGGATGCGATCGCATCGTAATCCGCCCGGCCGACACGGCCAGCGTGGCCGGCAAGCGCTAAGCCGGCGAGCGTTTCATTTGCCGACTACCGCAGCGGCGTGCGGTCGATCTCCCATGACCGCGTGGCCAGCGTGGGATGCCCCTCGCGGATCTTGACCGAAAAGTCGGGGCTGTCGCGGTGGACGTAGGCCATTTCGTTGATCCGCGCGCCTTGCTTGGTGCGCTCGAAATTGCCGTCGATCTTGATCAGGCCCAACTCGTTGGCCAACTGGGCCGAATAGGCCGGAAACAGCACCTGGTAGCCGTAGGGCACTTTGTTGGGTGTGATCTCATTAATGTGCCGCACGATGTTCGTTGTGCAGTTGTTGGTGATCAGGTTGTAGTTCTCCGGCTCCTCGCGAAGCTTGTTGGCGCGATTCATCACGCTGGTGAACATGGCCTGTAGCTGGGCCCGCGGGGCCTGAGCCCGATACATGTAAACGTCGGACATCCAGTGGATGCTCCGCAACTGGATCAAGTCGCGCTCGTCGCCCACGACGTACATCAACTCCGACGGCTGCGTGAAGCTCTTGATGGGCGCGAAGTCTTCGCCCGGGCGGCGGCGCAACTCGACTGACACCGCCAAATAATCCTCGCCGTCGAAGCCGAAGCTCAGAAACGTGTGGGCCCCGCCCGGCACGCCGTCGAAGGGCACGACCAGAAAGTCGACCGAGTCAAGCTTCTCCAGGTCGAAGGTCTTGTCGTAGTGCCGCACGGTGTAGTCCTCGGCCGTGCGATAGTCGGTGTTGCGGATGTTGTGGACGGTCACCAGGTTTTCGTCGAATTCGGCCCAGGGCAGGACCGCCTGATTGGCGTTGTACTTGCCCGAGCCGCTGCATCCGCAGGCAGCGATGATCGCCACCGCGCAGACGAGCCAGATGCGAGTTGCCGGGGGTGCGAGACCCATGGGCACACGTGATTGAAGCCAGGAAGAACGATCCACACGACGTGAGGCCGCCGGCGCGCAGGCTCTTCCCGCGCGGCGCACTTTGGGCCGCGGGTTAAATACTCGCTGGCGCCGTTTGGGGCAAGGCGAGTCGCTCGTGAAGGAGCCACTGCGTGCATGCGGTGCAGTCATCCGCAAGCTACCACTCGCGTCGATGTCGCGATGCCCGGCGGGCTAGGTCGGCTGCGGTGCGATCTCCGAGGTGCAGTTCGGGCAGCGGCTGGCCTTGTTCGAGATCATCGTGTGGCACATCGGGCACACGCGCGTGGCCGGCGCAGGAGGCGGAGGGGAGAAGCGATTGAACTGCCGCACCACCAGGAACACGCAGAAGGCCACGATCGTGAAGTCGATCACGTTCTTGATGAAGCTGCCGTACCTGATCGCTGCCACGTGGTTTTCCTTGGCCCAGGCGGCCGATGTGGCTTCCCGGAATTGCCCCTCGGGCGCATTCAGCGGCAAGGCCAGGTCCTGGAAGTTCTGCACTTGGGCCGCACCGAGCAGCAGCGTCAACGGCGGCATCATGATGTCGTCGACCATCGAACTGACGATCTTGCCGAACGCCGCTCCAATGATCACGCCCACGGCCAGATCGACCACGTTTCCGCGCAACGCGAACTTCTTGAACTCTTGAAGCATGATCGGTTCCTCCTTCGCAAGGGAACGCCGCACGCGGCGCGATTCGGGTGGATCGAGCGATACCGGGCGGCATTGGCACGTATCGTAGCGTCGCCGCCGCTCCCACCGCTCACTCCGGCGGAGTATAATGGCCGGATTCCACGCTCCGGGGCAACGCCGCTCACCGGACGACTGGCCCACCGCAACACTGCTCGAGGAGAAACAATGCGACCCGGGAAGCTTGCAGGCGCATTGCTACTGGCGTTTGGATTGACGGCCGCCGCCGCGGCAGGCGACGGCAACCGGCTGGCGTATCTCGACGGGAGCGATCCGTTCTACCCCACGCGCTCTTTTCCCAAGCTCGTCACGCCCCAATGGGTTGGCGACGAAGGCGTTGAGGCCGTGGTCATCCTTTCGATTGACGACATGCGCGGCCCGGAAAAGTGGGAGGCATTCCTGCGGCCGGTGCTCGAGCGGCTCAAAGCAATCGACGGCCGGGCGCCGGTGAGCATCATGACCTGCCAGGTCGATCCCCGGCATCCGCAGCTTCAGGAGTGGCTCGACGAGGGGTTAAGCCTCGAGGCCCACACTTTCGACCATCCCTGTCCGCTCTTACAAAAGGGGGACTTCGCCGCCGCCGTGCGTACCTACGAGAAGTGCGTCGACCAGATGGACGCGATTCCTGGCAGCCACGCCGTGGCGTTTCGCATGCCGTGTTGCGATTCGCTCAACAGTTCCAGCCCGCGGTTCTTCGCAGAGATTCTCGACCGCACGACCGCCGCCGGCAACTTTCTGGAAATCGACAGCTCGGTCTTCAACATCATCACGGCGAACGACCCCGAGCTGCCGCGCGAGCTGGTGCTCGACGCACAGAGCCAGGAAATCTTTCGCCGCTACGTGCCGTTTGAGAACTACGCGCTGACGATCGAAGACTACCCGTATCCGTACGTGATCGGCCGCTCGTGCTGGGAGTTCCCCTGTGTGGTGCCCAGCGACTGGAGCGCCCAGCACGTGCAGCAGCCGAACAATCCGCGCACTGTCGAGGATTGGAAGCGAGCGCTCGACGCCACGGTCGTGAAGCAGGGCGTATTCACGCTCGTGTTCCATCCGCACGGCTGGATCCAGAGCCAGCAACTCATCGAACTCATCGATCACGCAGTTGAGAAGCACGGCCCGAAGGTGAAGTTTCTCACGTTTCGCGAGGCGGCCGATCGGCTCAAGGAGAACCTGCTCGCCGGGCAGACGGTGCGTTCCGCGGAGGATGGCGACAATGGTGTGCGGCTGCTGGATGTGAATAGTGACGGCTACACCGACGTCGTAATCGGCAACGACCACGTGCAGCAGACGCGCCTCTGGTCGCCCGACGAGGGCCGCTGGCAGGACAGCACATTTCCGGCGCGATTGGCCGGCGACGATGCCGTGTTCGGCGTCATGCACGACGACGGATCACCCACGGTCTGGATTGGCGGGGACGCAGCCTGGCACTTTGTCGACGTCCGCTGGATGCCTGAGCCGAAGCTGGCGCTCGGCGAGATCTCACAAGACGAGAAGCCGCGGGCGCTGCTTCGCGATCTCGACGGCGATGGGATCTGCGAGTTGTTGTTGGGCTCGAATACGGGGGGAAGCGTCTTTGCCTGGCGGGACGAAGCCTGGCAGAAGTTGCCGTTCGCCTTGCCTGAAGGGGTGGCGATAACCGACCCGGAGGGAGACGAAGCCGGACTGCGGCTGGTGGATATCGACCAGGACGGCCGGCTCGACGTGCTGTTCTCGAACGACGAGCGCTGCGCCGCCTACCTGTTTGTCTCGCTCGAGGAAGGTTGGGCACGCAAGCTCGTTGCCGGCAATCGCGGCGACGTCGATGCCATTCCGATGATCGCTCGGGCCGGCACGAACAACGGGGCCTGGATTCACCGACGCACGCTCCTGGTGCAGAACGAAGATACGGCAGAGCTGCCCGATCTGGTCGAGCGGATGCCGCTGGACGATCTGCTGGTCGACGTGTTGTTTCCCGGACCCAAATCGCCCGAGCAGTCGCTGGCCGTGACGCACGCCCGCCCCGGCTTTCAAGTCGAGCTGATGGCGGCCGAGCCCCTGGTGGCCGACCCGATTGCGATCGCCTTCGGGCCCGACGGCAAACTGTGGGTTGTCGAGATGGGCGACTATCCGCGCGGCATCGACGGCGAAGGCGGCAAGGGCGGCCGCGTGCGCTATCTGGAAGACACCGACGGCGACGGCCAGTTCGACAAGTCGACGCTGTTCCTCGATGACCTGGGCTACCCCAACGGCATCGCTCCCTGGCGCGAGGGCATGCTCGTGAGTTGCGCGCCCGACATTCTCTACGCCGAAGATACCGACGGCGACGGCCGAGCTGACAAGCGCGAGGTGCTCTACACGGGCTTTCTCGTAGGCAACCCGCAGCATCGCATGAACGGTTTCAAATGGGGCATGGACGGCTGGCTCTATGCGGCCCACGGCGATGCGGTCGGCCGCGGCGTCAAGCTCGTAAAACGCGACGAGCGCGTGGATGCCAACCATCGCGACTTCCGCATTCGTCCCGACGAGGGTCTGCTCGACCCGCAGACGGGCGTCACCCAGTATGGGCGTAACCGCGACGACTGGGGCAATTGGTTCGGCAACTCGAACAGCAACCCGCTGTATCAATTCGTGTTGGCCGACCACTACCTGCGCCGCAACGAGCTCGTGGCTTCGCCGGGCAGCCGCGTCGACGTGCCCGAGCAGGCCGGCGCGGCCGAAGTGTTTCCGCGCAGCCGGACGCTGGCCCGATTCAACGACCTGTACGCGGCCAACCGCTTCACGTCGGCCAATAGCTCGATGATCTATCGCGACGACCTGTTCGGCCCGGCGTTCCACGGCAATGCTTTCGTCAGCGAGCCGGTGCACAACCTGGTGCATCGCGAGGTGGTTCGCCGCGAGGGATTGCGGTTCCGCTCCCGCCGTGCCGCCGACGAGCGCGAGAGTGAGTTTCTGGCCTCGGCCGACAACTGGTTCCGCCCCGCCAGCCTCGTGACCGGCCCCGACGGAGCCCTGTGGGTGGCCGACATGTACCGCCAGACGATCGAGCATCCCGAGTGGATTCCGCAGTCCGTGCAGGATCAGATCGATCTTCGCGCCGGCGGCGACATGGGGCGCATCTACCGCGTTTACCCGGTGGGCGTGACGCCGCGGCCGATTCCACGGCTCGACACGCTTTCGACGCAGGAATTGGTCGCCGCGCTCGACAATCCCAGCGGCTGGCAGCGCGACATGGTGCAGCAACTGCTCGTGTGGCGCGACGATCGCTCGGCCATCGAGCCCCTGCGCAAGCTCGCCGCCGAGTCGGAGCTGCCGGCCTGCCGAGCGCAAGCCTTGTGGACACTGTCGCTGCTCGTCGGGTTGCAGACCGAAGATCTCACTCGCGCACTCGAGGACGAGCATTCCGGGGTCCGGCGTCAGGCCATTGAAATCGCCGAGCCGCAACTGGAGTTCGTGCCGCAGATCGGTCAGGCGATCCTGGCCCTGGCCAGCGACGACGATCCGCACGTGCAGCTTCAGCGGGCCTATACGCTGGGCGAGTGGAAGGATCCTCGGGCCGGCCAGGCGCTCGGCGAGCTGGCGCTGCGCTACCGTGACGACGAATACATGACTGCCGCCGTGCTCAGCTCGGTAAACCGCGAAAACCTGTACGAGGTCGTGGCTCGCGTGCTCGATGACGAGTCGGCCGAGCCGCCGGCCGAGTTGCTCGAAAAGCTCGTGTCCATGGCCAGCGCCTTTGAAGACGAACGCTCGCTGGCCGCGGCGCTCGCGCGGATTGCCCAGCCGACCGAGGGCGACTACGCCGCCTGGCAGATGACAGCCCTGGCCGGCCTGCTCGAAGCCTTGGATCGCGCCGACGCATCGTGGCATGAGCTCGATGCCGAGGGCCGACTGGCCGAGATGTTTTCCCGCGCACGCGCGACCGTGGCTCATGAAGACGCCGCCGACGAGTCGAAGCTGCGGGCGATCCGCCTGTTGGGGCACGACGCGAGCCACCAGGCCGACGATATCGAAGCGCTCGTGGCGTTGCTCGTGCCGCAGTCGAGCGGCCAGGTGCAGACGGCGGCCGTGGCGGCACTGGTGCGCATGGGAAGCGACGACGTGCCCGAGGCCCTGCTCGCCGGCTGGAAAAGTCACGGCCCCGAGCTGCGCAGTGAAGTGCTCGACGGGTTGCTCGCTCGGGAGGATTGGACCAAGGCGCTGCTGGCAGCGGTCGAAAGTGGCCAGGTGCCGGCCGCCGATATCGATGCCGCGCGGCGGCAGCGCTTGCAGCAATCGGAAGACGAACAGATCAAGTCTCAGGCCGCCGAGCTGTTGGCCGGCGAAATCGAATCGAATCGAACCCAGGTGCTGGCCGAGCACCAGGGCGTACTCGACATGTCCGGCGACGCGGCCGCCGGCGCCGCCGTGTTCAAGAAGCGTTGTGCCGTGTGCCACCTGCTGCGCGGCGTGGGCACCGAAGTTGGGCCCAATCTGGCCTCGCTCACCGACTACTCGCCGCAGGCGCTGTTGACCGCGCTGCTCGACCCGAACAAGGCGGTGGAGGCCAAGTATCGCGATTACCTGGCGGTCACCACTTCGGGCCTGTCCTACAACGGCCTGCTAGCCAGCGAGACCGGCAACAGCGTGACCCTCAAGGGGCAGGAAGGCAAGCAGCAGACCATCCTCCGCACCGATCTCGAGGCGCTACAGGCCACCGGCAAGTCGCTGATGCCCGAGGGACTGGAAAAGGACTTGAGCCCGGCCGACCTGGCCAACGTGATCGCCTACCTGCGCGGCTCGGGCGCCCCGCGTAAGGAGTTCTATGCCAATCATCCCCAGTTAGTCACTCCGACGACCGACGGCACGCTGCAACTCTATCCGACCACCTGCGAGATCTACGGTCCGACGATCGTGATGGAGCCGCTGTTCAAGGCATTGGGCGAATGGCAAAGCGAGAACGACCGCGCGGTGTGGAACGTCGAGCTGCCCGAGGCCGGCCGCTACCAGATGGTGCTCAACTACGCCTGCCTCGACGACGCCGCCGGCAACACCTGGCTGCTGGAAGCCGGCGACGCCAAGCTCACCGGCCAGGTCACCCCCACCGGCAGCCTCGACCGCTTCCAGGAAACCCCCTGCGGCGAAATCACCCTCCCCGCCGGCAAGCAGCAAATCATCTTGCGCTCCGACGGCCCCATCGAAGGCAAGCTGATGCAGTTCGGCGGCGTGTTGCTCAAGCCGTTGGGGAAGTGATGGAACGCGAATCACTTGGCCGAGTGGCCTGGAAACTCACGATGACAACCGCCTGCGAGACCGATAGGATCGCGGACATGCACTAACAAATCGCTGGGTATCCAGAGAGCTTGGCCGCGGCCGAGTTTCCGAAGAGCCCGCATTCGAGAGCTATCTCCTCTCGAATGCGGGCTCTTCGTTTTTGAGGAGTACTTCGATGGTCCGAGACGAAAATGACGACTCTCGGTTTGATGAAGAAGACCTGCCGACATCGACCGATGAGGATTCGCGGGAAGAGAAACCTTCCGAGTCCGGCGGCACGCTCAATGAGGAGGAGCAGGCGGGCTTTGATGTCACCGGATCAGGGCCAGGGTCGGAACAATCGACTCAAGCAGATGCATCCGGAGAGCTGGCCGAATACGTCGTGAAGGAAGGCGTGCCACCAAGCGCTCTCCACGCGTCGGGCAATGCCCCTGACGAGACGATCACGATGGCTCTGGACTCAGACGCGCTCCGGCGACCGGATTCGGTTGCCTCAGTGCCGGCGGCCGCGGCGTCCGACGATGCTGAGTCTACCCAGCCCGAGGGCACTGATTTATCGGAGTTCGCTGCCGGTGTTCGGCATCCGTCACTAGCCGAACCACCTCTATTTCTTCGGGAGACTGAGTTCGCGCGCGGCGGTGCGGCGTCCGAAACTTTGGTACGCCACGCGGACATGAGCCATGCGGCGATCGAGGACGGTTCGACGGTCTCGGTATCGGTTCAAGTGAGGATGACCGAGGCGGCACTTAATCAAGTGGCAGCCGCTGCCATTCGCAAAGCGTCCGAGCAGAGTCGAGCCGAAATCGGTGCCGTCGCCCAGCGCCTCGAAGAATTGTCGTGGGAAATTTACTGCCGAGAGGCCGACCGCCGCGCGGTATGGGGCTGGTAGCCTGCCGGCTTGCGGCAGGCAGGTTCAGCGGCGTCGCCGGGAGCCGAGGCGAACTTCGTGCATTGGGAGCGTCACGTGGACGGCAGGGATCGCTGGGATGAGCACTACCGGCAGTTGATCGATCAGGCGCAGCGTGAGGCGAATGGTCTGTTAGATCGCTTCCAGCAGTCCATCGACGACTGGTTGCATGGCATGCTCAACTGGCCCGACGAAAACTGGCGGCGTGAACTGGACCGCCTCGTCGAGCATTCGCGTTATTCGGGCCTGGAAATTGAATCTGGCTCGATCGCCGCGATTCGAGAGCTCCTCGAAGCCCGCGTTGGGCGCATGGGGCCGTTCGCCGCGCGAGGAGCTGACCGTGAGGGCAGTTCTGTCGTCCAGCTCGCGATGGCGCCCGGTGATTCAACAGGCAGCGACGTCGATGTCGAGCTCACTGCGGAGTCTGAAGGCACCTACGTTGACGGCGTTGAGGTTGCCGGACCGGGGCCTGGGACGACCGACTCGTTTCGGGCCAAAGTGCAGAAGGCGTTGGAGATTCTCGATCCTGACATCGCAAGGTGGTGGAAAGCACCCAGTGTCGACGCTTTGGTGCGCTCGCGTAGAGCGTGGTTTTGGAACCGGGTTTCGAGCCACATGGAGGGTGATCGGCCGATCGTCGTCGTCGACGATTCCTACACATCCGGCCAGACCGCTCAAGCCATCATCTCCGAAGTGACAAGCGGCTGGGCCGCGCACTCCATAGGCGCATCGTACAAAGGCTACCGCTTCGGCCGCACCCAGAACATCGACAAGTGGCGCCGATGGCAAAAGGACTCAGCCGTCGAAGCCGCGCAACTGGCCAGCGTGCTGGCGGAGTTGTATGTCAGCGGAATAGCCTCAGTCAATCCGGCAGGCGAGCTGGTCGTCACGATTGACGACATTGAGAGAAATGGTCTTCGCTGGGATCAACTCTTGAACGTATTGCCGTACATCGGCACGGTGGCTGTCGCGGCGATCGTCATCAAGGTTGGAGGGAGGACGATCCGAATACCGCGTGGCCTCGCGCGGAGGTTCAAACAACTCACCAAGAAACAGCAGGATGATTTGATCAGACGGGCGGCCGCAGCTGATCCTAAGGACGTTGAGAATGTAGTTCGACGCGGCGTTGACTCAATTGTTGGGCCCGGAGAATGGAAGAAAGTTAGCGAGACGATGCCAGATCGAGCAAGGGCGTATCAGCGGCAAATCACGGGCCGAGAGCATGAGGCGTACTTTATTGGATCCACCGGCTATGACGGCTATAAAGACGGCAAGTTGTTTGAGGTCAAAGGACGGGGCCACTTGCACATCTTCAAGGATCCGAGCAAGCATTGGCTGCAAGGGGGAAAGAAGCTCGCCAAACAAGCGAGAAAGCAACTTGAAGCCGCGGGTTCCGTGCCGCTTGAGTGGCACGTCGCCGAAGAGGAATTCGTCCCGATTCTCGACAGCATTTTCAAGAAGGAAGGGGTTCATGGAGTCACCATCGTATTTACGAAGCCACTGCAATGAACGCACCTGAGACACAACTCTTTCTTGGCGCCTACTGGCCCGCGCGAAAAGAGCCTTTGGAGGCGTGCGCCTCGCGACTCGTGAGTTTCTTTGACGAGTTGGTCACTCTGGATGCCCGGCTAACAAGATGGTTCGGGCTGGCATCCTCCCGAAACAAGGCTTTGGAAAAGCCTGCGCACGTCCTCAGCTTCGACTATTGGGTGGACCAATTGAGTCACAGTCGAACGATGTCGGACATGCCCCGGGAGCCCATCGAGGAATTGGGGTTCTCGCCGGGCCTCTGGAACGGCGAAGCTGGCGGTCTTTCCGTCGGATTGTCCGTTTGCTGCGGATCGTTTAGTCGCCACGCTGCCAACAACGTGCTAATTCGATTTTCTCAAGGATCGGGATGCCTCGCGAGCGTGACGACGATGCGGGCCGTGCTGCGACTCGTCGCTCGAGTTTGGGAGCCACGTTGGGCTGGAGTTATGTCGGAACAGGCCATAGGCGCCCGCGACTTCGACGCACGTCGGCCGTTCGTCGATTGGATCGTGTACATCGGCCGTTGCTGGCTGGCTGAAGAACCGGTTCTTGAATCGCCGGCGTCGGTGGAAGGATTGGAAGCTGGGACTCTCATCGTCGTTCAAGACGAACCGCCCCATCCTTCCAATCCTGATGATGTCGCGAACATCCGTCGCGTGGAAGACGCTTTAGATCTTAAGGTAGTTTGGTAGTCTACACTGCATCAATGTTAACAACTCACCCCACCGACTGCTCAGCCGTTTCGAGCAACCTTGCAAACTCCTTCGCCTGCCGCTGTTTCCACGCGCCCTTGTGGTACGCGTAGCCGGTGATGAGGGGTACGGCGAGGGTGGCTTCGCTGTAGACCATTTGTTCGTAGGCGGTGTCGACCTTGCCCCAGCTCGAGGCTTCTTTGAGGGTCGAGCTGGAGAGGGCGCCGTCGCGGACGTCAGCCACGGTGATCTGCACGGCGTACTTGTGCATCGGTGGCTCTTCGCCCAGGATCTCGGCGGCCACGACGATGTCTTGCGTGAAGTTCTTGGGCACGCCACCGCCGATCATGAAGATGCCGGTGGTGGGATTGGCGATCTTAATCTTGGTCAGCTCGTAAAAGTCCTTCACGCTGTCGATGGCCACCTTGGGCTGATCGCCCCGGGCGTGCTGATGGGCCACGAGGCCGAAGCCCGCCGAGCAGTCGGAGAACGCCGGGCAGAAGATCGGCACGTGCTCCTCGAACGCGCTGCGGACAATCGAGTCGGCCCCCAGGTCGCGCTCGGCCAGGTAGGCGCCCATCTCGCGAATGAACTCGCGCGAGGAATAGGCGCCCGGCGGCAGGGCGTCGGCGATCTGCTTGGTGGTGTCGTCGCAGATCCGCAACTGATCCTCGTCGATCAGCGTGTCGTAGATGCGGTCGATGTGCAGGTCGCGGAGCTGATCGTCGTCGAGCCCGGCCTTGAGCCGCTCGGGCGCGACGTAGTGGCGAAAGCCCAGGCCCTCGAAGAAATCCTGGTCGACGATGTTGGCGCCCGTGCTGACAATGCAGTCGACCATGCGGTTGCGCACCAGGTCGACAAAGGTTTTTTTGAGACCCGAGCTGATCAGGCTGCCGGCCAGGCACAGGATGATGCCGCAGTCGCGATCGCCCAGCATGCGGTCGTAGATCTCGGCCGCGCGGGCCAGATCGCGGGCCGAGAAAGCCATCGCGTGCATCGATTCGACCAGCGGCACCACGTTGTGGCGGGTGATATCGACGTGCTCGATCGGTTGCGAGAGCAGCTCTTCTTTCTTGAGCATGGCCGGGGGTTCCTTCATCGGAATGAGTGCGCGCACGGCGGCGCTTGCCTGGACGCCGGAATTCTAGGACAAACAGCCCGCGGCAGAAAGGGCCGCACGCGGGTTTCGGCGTGCGGGTGGAGCCGGTGCGACTGCATCCTCGCCCACGGCGAGCATGGCCCCCAGAGAGTGCGCAACGCACCCGGCGAACCGGAGCGCACGTTCGCCTAGCGGACGCTCATGTCGCAGCTCAAGCCGCCGGCAGCCGTGTTGTAGGCGGTGCGGGTGTAGTCCATCACCATGCGGTGGGCACTGAACCGCCAGGCCAGCGAGCTAATCGAGTTCATCATCCGCTGGATCCAGCCGCGGGGCAGTCCGTCGACGTCGCGCTCGTAGAACAGGGGGACGACCTCGTTCTCGAGTGTTTCGTAGAGGAACTCGGCATCGCGCTGGTCGGTGATCTGGTCCGAGACGTGCGTGGTGCCCTTACCGATGGCAAAGCCGTTGGAGCCGTCGTAGGCTTCGGCCCACCAACCGTCGAGAATCGAGCAGTTGAGCCCGCCGTTGAGCACAGCTTTCTGGCCGCTGGTGCCCGAGGCCTCGAGCGGGCGGCGGGGGTTGTTGAGCCAGACGTCGACGCCCTGGATCAGGTGGCGGCAGACGTTGATGTCGTAGTCTTCGATGTACACGACCCGATTGGCGAAACGCCCATCGTGCCGAGCGTTGGCGATCTTCTTGATGAGCTGCTTGCCCGGCTCGTCGGCCGGGTGGGCCTTGCCGGCCACGATGATCTGGATCGGCCGCTCGGGGTCGTTGAGCAGGCGATAGAGCCGCTCGGGATCGCTCATAAACAAATCGGCCCGCTTGTACGTGGCGAAGCGCCGGGCGAGGCCGATCGTCAGCGCGTTGGGATCGAGCAGGTTGCGGGCCGCTTCGACGACCGCATCGCTCTCGCCCCGGCGGCGGCACTGCCGGCTGACACGGCGGCGGACGAACGACAGCAGCAGGTTCTTCAGCGCGTAGTGCACTTCCCAGAGTTCACCGGGATCGACCTGGTGGATGCGTTGCCAGACTTCGTGCTCGCCCATGCTTTGCAGCCAGCCGACCGGGAAGTTGCGCTCGTAGAGTTGCAGCATCTGCCAGGCGAGCCAACTGGGCACGTGCACGCCGTTGGTGATGTGCCCGATGGGGATCTCTTCTTCGACGCGCCAGGGCCACAAGTGCGACCACATGCGGCGCGAGACGTGCCCGTGCAACTGGCTGACGGCGTTGGCCCGGCGCGAAAGCTTGAGCCCCAGCACGGTCATGCAGAAGCTTTCGCCCTCGTTGTGCGGTTCGACGCGTCCCAAACCCATCAGTTGTTCGTAGCTGATCTGCAGCCGGTCGCGCAGCGGCCCCAAGTGCTCTTCGATCAGGCCCCCGTCGAAGCGGTCATGACCGGCCGGTACCGGGGTGTGGGTCGTGAACACGGTGTGCTGGGCCACGTCGCGCAGGGCATTGTCGAACGACTGGCCGTCGTTCTCCATCCGCTCCCGAATGGCCTCGAGCGTGGCAAAAGCGCTATGGCCTTCGTTCAAGTGGTAGACGCCCGGCGTGATGCCCAAGGCCGCCAGCGCCCGGACGCCACCCACGCCCAGGACGAGCTCCTGGCGGATGCGAGTGCGATGGTCGCCGCCGTAGAGCCGGCTGGTCAGCTCGCGGTCCTCGGGACTGTTGCCCTCGACGTCGCAGTCGAGCAGATACAAGTGGATGCGGCCCACGTGCATCAGCCACACCTTGGCTAGGAGCTGACCGGTGCGGGTGTCGACCGAGACGGTGATTTGGTTCCCCTCGTCGTCGGTCGCCGGCTCCATCGGCACGTTTTCGACCTTTGTGGCGAGATACTCCTCGCGCTGGTAGCCGTCGATGTCGAGGTGCTGCTTGAAGTAGCCCTGGTCGTAGAACAACCCGATGGCCACGAGCGGAATGCCCAGCCCGCTGGCACTTTTGATGTGGTCGCCGGAGAGCACGCCCAGACCGCCCGAGTAGATGGGCACCGATTCGTGGATGCCGAACTCGGCGGAGAAGTAGGCGACCGGCTTGCTACCCAACACGCCGGCGTGGGTGCGACCCCACGTCTGCGTATTGTTCATGTATTCCTTCAACCGCCGGTAGGCGTAGTTGATGCGGCTGTAGAGCACCAACTCCGAGGCCCGCATTTCGAGCCGCTCGGGGGTGAATTCGGCCAAAAGCGCGATGGGGTTGTGGTCGAGCTGTCGCCAGCGGATGGGGTCCAGGTCGCGGAAGAGGTTGATCACCTCGGGATGCCACGTCCACCACAGGTTTCGGGCCAGCGCCACGCACTTGTCGTAAAGTGTCTGCGGCGACAGCTCCGATAGTGCAAGCTTCGGAGTGGACTCGGCGGGAGCAGCTTCAGTGTGACTCATCAAATCGGACCCCTTACTAGCAGCGAGAAGCTACGGATTATAACGAGGCGACAAAAGGGGAGCGACCCCAACAAAGTCCGTCCGCCTCGGCTTCGTGCCACCGGGAAGTTGCCCGACCTTAGCCGCTTCACTAAATTTAGAGCGAAGGACGTTTGTCGCGCCGAGCGACCGAAGACCCGAGTCCGGCGCCGCCGACGAAGTCCGCACAACGCTTGGCCGAGATTATAGAGACTACGTAGTTGGCCGTCTATGAACGAAATCCCCCCGATTCAGCGTCCCGATGAGCCCGCGATCGAGCAGCTTTGCCAGAGACTCGTCGAGATGGGCGCTGAGTTGGACCGCACCGACGGCTGGCCCGGCGAACAACTGCAATTGTGCGGTCAGGCCGGAGTATTCAAGTGGTTCATGCCGCAGCAGTGGGGAGGCGGCGAGTGGGGCGAGTTGGACGTCACACGGGGCTACCTCCGTCTGTCGGCGGCTTGCTTGACCACGACCTTCGTCATCACGCAGCGCACCGGTGCCTGTCTGCGGATCGCCGGCAGCGACAACGAACCGCTTAAAGAGCGCCTGCTGCCCGATCTGGTCTCCGGCAAGGCGTTCGCTACCGTGGGCATCTCGCACCTGACGACCAGCCGGCGGCATTTGCGCAAGCCCGCATTGCAGGCCACCGAGACCGACGCCGGTTTCACGCTCGAGGGGTTCTCGCCCTGGGTCACCGGGGCACAGCACGCCAGCACCGTCGTCACCGGCGCCGAACTAGAAGATGGGCGGCAGATTCTGATCGCGCTGCCGACCGATGCGCCCGGCGTGACGATCCCCTCGCCGCCGCGATTGGTCGGGCTGACCGGCAGTCACACCGGCGAAGTGCGGCTCGACGGCGTGCAACTGGGGCGGGAGTGGCTGCTGGCAGGCCCCGTCGAAGATGTGATGAAAGTGGGTGCGGGCGCCAGCACGGGAGGCTTGCAGACCTCGACGCTGGCCGTCGGGCTCTCCAAGGCGGCCGTCGAGTTTCTGGAGGGCGAAGCCGAGAAGCGTCCCGATCTGTCCGGACCCGCTGCCGAGCTGCGCGACGAACTGTCCGATGTCGAACAGTTGCTCCTCTCGCTGGCCGGCGGCCACGAAGCTTGTTCGAAGGACGAGCTGCGCACGCAGGCCAACAGCCTGGTGCTGCGTGCCAGCCAGGCAGCTCTGGCTGCCGCCAAGGGCTCGGGCTATGTCGTAGGACACCCAGCGGGACGCTGGTGCCGCGAGGCCCTGTTCTTTCTAGTGTGGAGCTGCCCGCAGGGGGTGATGGCGGCCAATCTGTGCGAATTGGCCGGCATCGAGTAGGTATTGCGATCGCCGAACTACCCCGCTAGAGCGGCCCTGGGGAGGCGGCGGCTCCTCTATGCGCGGCGGTGGCCGATGGGCTATGATCGTCGTCTTGACGTACGGGAAATATCAGCGGTTTGGCAAAATGGGAGCAAAGGCGCAAAGATGGCTAACGACACCAACGTCCACTGGCACGAACACAGCGTAACTCGCAAGGAGCGAGAGGAGCTTAACGGCCACCGCGGCTGCGTGATCTGGTTCACCGGCTTGAGCGCGTGCGGCAAGAGCACGGTCTCGAACTTGGTCGATCACAAGCTGCACAAGCGCGGCCTGCGGAGCTACGTGTTGGATGGCGACAACGTACGCCACGGCTTGAACGCCGGCCCCGGCATGCTCAAGGAACGGCACGGCGAAGAGTTCGCCAAGCGTTTCGGTCTGGGCTTCTCGGCCCAGGATCGCGAAGAGAACATTCGCCGCATCGGTGCCGTGGCCAAGCTGTTCGCCGATGCCGGCGTGCTCACGCTGACCGCCTTTATCAGTCCCTATCGCCGAGACCGCGATTCGATTCGCGAATCGATGTCCGAGGGTGACTTTGTGGAAGTGTTCGTCGATGCCCCGATCGAGGTGTGCGAAAAGCGCGATCCCAAGGGCTTGTACAAGAAAGCCCGGGCAGGCGAGATCAAGGGCTTTACCGGCATCGACGATCCTTACGAGCCCCCCGCCAAGCCGGAGTTGGTGCTCGACGCCGGCGCCAAGGAAGCCGAGGCGCTGGCCGACGAAGTGATCGCCTATCTCGAGAGCTCGGGCAAGATTAGCTAACCGCTGGCTTGCGAACCCAATCGTCAGCTAGCGTTGATGTGCCCCAGTGATCAGTTGCGCGGCACAGGCGCCCGCCGCGCGCGATTCGGTTGACAATTGAGCCCCGAGCACTACATTGGACGAAGCGGTTCCCGGCCGGCACGAGAGGAAAAGTGTTTTGCCGAGCCGCGTCGTGGTACGCCGACGCCACGTGTGCGGCCGCACTCGTTCGGCTCATCTCCAAGGAGGGGAACGACGTCTTATGCCCGTAGCAACGGCAAAGGATCTGCAGGCCAAAGCGCAGCAGGCGCTCGCTGATAGCAAGGTGTATGCCCTGCGCGAGTTGGTCATCGATCGCGACGACGACACGCTGGTGATCGTCGGCGAAGCGACTAGCTTCTATCACAAGCAGCTCGCTCAAGAGATCGTGCGGCATGCCGCGCCGGGCGTGGAAGTCGTCAACGCGGTCCACGTGCTGTAAGCGACGCTCGCTGACGACCGGCATTTGACGCCGCGCCTGTTGCTTTAGGCCGCTTCAACGACCCGCCGATGGTCTAGCTGCTGCTTGACCGCCTCGAACACGCGGTCGACGCTCAACTGCCGCATGCAATCGTGGTGGCTAAGCGGGCACTTGCGCTTGCCGCAGGGGCCGCAGGGCACGTCGTGGTTCAGGCACACTTCGCGCGGTGAGTGCGTGCGGGTCCAGGCCACGTCGGTGGGACCGAAAAGCGTGATCACGGGGACGTCGAACGCGACGGCGAAGAAACGCGGTCCGCTGTCGGTGGTGACCATGAGGCGGCTGCGGCGCACGCAGGCCTTCGTCAGGCCAATCGAGATGGGCTCGTCGGCCAGGCTCACGACGCGCGTATGATTCGCCAAGCGAACGATTCGCCGAGCGACGTCTCGCTCGTTGGGGCCGCAAACCACGAGCACGGCCAGCCCTCTGCGCGAGGCCAGCCGCGCGGCCAGCTCGGCGAAGTATTCGCTCGGCCAGAGCTTGGACGCGCCGTACGCGCCGCTGGAGTTGAGCAGCACGACCTGATCGCCCGGCGGCAGGTTCCACTTTTCCCACACGGCGTCGGCGGCGCGCTCGTCCTCGGGTAGGGTTGCTAGTTCTAGGCGCGGCGACTCGGGCTCGCATCCCAGGGCATAAGCGACTTGCAGGTAGGCGTCGATCTCTGGCCAGGGAAGACGCCGCAGACCCAAAGAGCCCGTGCGGGGGCAATAGAGCCGATGCGTCAGCAGAGGTCCGCGGCCGTAGCGCGCGTAGCCGACGCGCGTGCCGGCGCCGCTGGCCCAGGCCAGGGCGGCCGAGCGCATCGAATTGGTCAGCAGCACCACCGCATCGAGCTGCGCGTGCCGCATGCGGCGCAGCACCTGCCAGGTGCGCTCCGAGCGGTGGGACGCGCGGTGATGGAAGATGATGGACTCGCGCAGCCAGGGCGTGCCGGCCAGCACGTCGACGACGTAGGGACGCATAATGCCGACCAGGTTGCCGTCGGGAAAGCGGCGAGACAAGGCGCGCAGGGTCGGCGTGCACATCGCCGCATCGCCGATCCAGTTGGGAACGAACACGCCGATGTTCACCAAGCCACTCCTCGCCCAGCGGTCAGGTGCGAGAACCCCGCCAGGTGTACCGATCCCAGCACGGGAGCGTCACGCCGGCGGTGCAGGACGCGCTCGACCCACCGGGCGGCGTCGGCCAGATCGGCGGCTACGAAGTCAGGCTCGGCCGTCAGGTGCGGCTCGTCGCGGCCGGCCATGCCTGTTTGAACCAGGATCGAACGGCAACCGGCCGCCTGTCCGGCCAGCACGTCGGACAGTCGATCGCCAATGGCGAAACTGCTCGCCAGGTCGATCCGATGCTCGCTGGCGGCGGTGAGCAACATCCCCGGACGGGGCTTGCGCAGCTCCGACTCGCGGCGGTAGCTGCCGCGTCCGGCCGTCGGATGGAACGGGCAGTGGTAGATGCCGGCGATGCGGATGCCGCCACCGGTGAGCAGGTCGCACAGCGCCTCGTTGAAGGCGTGCATTTCGGCCTCACTGAAATGGCCACGCGCGATGCCCGACTGGTTGGTCGTGATGATCAGCTCGAAGCCCAAGGCTTGCAGGTGTCGCAAGCCGGCGCCGACGTTGGCTTCAAGCACCAGGTCTTCGACGCGATGTGTAAAGCCGACGTCGACGTTGAGCGTTCCATCGCGGTCGAGAAAAATGGCTCGTCGAGTCACAGGGAAGCTCCCTCAGAGTGAGTTATGCGGCGCGGGCACGTCGGGCCGCTTGGGTCAGGTTGTGCCAGAGAGTGGGGAGCGTGCTGCGCAAGTCCCCGGAGAAGTAGTAGCTCTGTCCGCCGTCGGCCACCGTCCGCACCAGGATCGTTTTCCAAGGGCGATAGTAGTACAGCGGATGGTCCTTGCCTGGCGGGCCCTGTCGAAAGCTGGACGGCAGGTCGACCAGGTCGAACACGCCGGTCGTGATATCGGCGATGCGCTGCCCGCGCTGATGGGCCACGTTGCGGGCCATCGAGAGGGCCTTGAGATAGACTTCCGGGCCCGTGACGGCGGAGCCGACGTTCAAGAACACGCCGCCTTCGAGGCCTGACACGCTGTGGGCAAAGATCAGAAAGTCGGTGTAGCTGGCCGCGCCTAGCGCGGCCCCGTCGCAGTTGGGATGCGAATGGATGATGTCGCTGCCGATGCCCACGTGCGAGGTGACCGGCACCCCGTGGCGCCATCCGGCGGCGGCAATGCTCAAGTGGCGAAACGGGAACTGCTTTTCTTCGATCGTGCGCCCCGCGGCTTCGCCCAACCCCTCGCGGCGATTGGCGGCTTGCAGCACGACGTCGTTCAAGCGGCTGGTCTGCTGCCAGAGTCCGAACTGGCCCCGTGCAATCCACTTGCTGACGTCTTCGCTGGTGCCTCCGCCGGCAGCCAGTTCGAAGTCGTGGATGATGCCCGCGCCGTTGGTGGCCACGTGCGTCACCAGGTCGCGCTCGATCAAGTCGACCAGGTAACGCGACAGGCCGAGCTTGATGGCGTGGGCGCCCATCATCAGGATCACGGGCCGGCGCTCGCGGCGAGCGCGGACCAGGCGGTCGACCAGATCCGCGAACTCGGGGTGGCGATACGGCTCGAACCGTGCGTCGAGCGGCTTACAGTCGGCAGCGTGCAAGTCGTGCCCCCGCTCGGCGAGGTCTGCCAGCGCGATCTGTTGCCGGTCGAAGCAAGCGTAGCGGGTCATCGAGGCGAGGTCTCCGGGATGTTGGCTGGTGGCGGATGTCTCAGGCGGCCGGAGCTTGCGAGCGTTGCCAATGGTCGAGCGCGGCATGCAGCACCTCGTCCAGCGCGATGCGCGACATCAACTCGGTACCGCGTTCGCGGGGGACTTCGGGGTCCTCGCCGTCGGCCAACGGCGCGACCAAGATTGTGTGATTGTCGCCCAGCGGGGCCCACTTGGCCGGCACGTGCGCCGGGTGGGGGCTGAACAGTGCGACCGTCGGCGTGCCCACGAGCCCTGCCAGGTGCATCGGTCCGGTGCTCGATACGACCAGCACGGTTTGTGCGGCAATTGTGGCGGCCAATTCCAGCAGCGAAAGGTCGCACAAGTAGGCCACGCGCTCTGGATATGCCGTGGCGGCCGTGCGACGGATTGTTTCCAACAGCGCGTGCTCTCCGGGGCCGCCGGTGACCAGCACGCGGCCATGCCTCGAGAGTTGCGCGACCAATGCACTGTAGCGCTCCGCGGGCCAGTTGTAGGCGCTGTTCCGATTGCCCGGATGCACGCCGAACAGCGGACCGCCGGTGCCGAGCAAGCGGGTGATGCGTTCCAGGGCACACTTGCGGGCGGCCGGGTCGATCTTGAACGCGGGCAGGGCAGGGCGGGGTTCGACCGGGCAGCCCAGGGCGCGAACGAACGCCAGGGCGAAATCTGATTCGTGCACCGGTGGGTGGCTGCGCCGCAGGGCCACGCGGTGCGTGGCCGTGAGCCAGCCCACCGGCTTGTACGCCCAGCAGACGCGTTGCCGGATCCGCGCTCGCCAAACGGCCAGGCAATTGCGCGTGTTCGTGTTGAAGACCAGCGCCGCGTCGAATTGCAGGGGACGCAACCGGCGGGCCAACTGGCCGGCCTTCAGCGCCGGCTCGTCGTACATGACGTCGTCGACGGCATCCTGACCCAGCAGCAGCGGGCCGGCATACGGGCTCACCAGCGCGGTCAGGTGCGCGTCGGGCCAGTGGCGGCGCACGGCCTCCATGGCCGGCAGGGTTAGGACCAGGTCGCCGATACGGTCGTTGCGCACCAGCAAGATGCGCTTCGGATGTGAGGTTGTCGGTTGAGCAGACATCGAAACTCTATCGGGACGAAGTTCAGGCGGCGTGACGCGACTGGTCTGCGGCGTGTTCGGCCTCCGGATCGGGCTGGTCGAGGCGGTGCTCCATCTCCCACAGACGCAACTGCTTGATAAATGACGACATGCCCGTCAGCGCGCTGATCTGCAGGCCGGCCAGCCCGTCGAGAAAGCCCAGTCGGAAGATGTAGCAATGCAGGAATCGTAGCGGCGGGGCCAGCAGCATTTGCCAGAAGCTGGCCCGCTTGCCGGCGGCGTATTTGTTCTGGGCGCCTTGCACCGTGTAGCGGTGCAGCTTGCGGAAGTACTGGTCGTAGCTCCAGTACGTGTAGTGCAAAAGGCGATGTCTCAAGTAGCCGACGTTTCCGTCGCGGACGTGCACTTCGGCGTGGTCGCTTTCGCCCTCGTAGCGTCCCAGGTCGCGCCGGAACAAACGCAGCACCTTGTCGGCGCCCCAGCCGGCGTGGCGAATGTGGTGCCCGAGGAAATAGTTCTCGCGATAGATATGGTATCCGTCGCGGGTGGGTCCTTCGGCGAGCAGAGCGTTGATCTCTCGGGCCAGGCCGTCGCTGACGCGCTCGTCGGAGTCGACGATCAGCACCCAGGGATGCGTGGCCTGGGGGATGGCCCAGTTCTTGAAGTTGCCGGAGTTGATGTACTCGCGCTCCACGATGCGGCAGCCACCAATTTCGCGGACGATGTCGAGCGAGCCGTCGGTCGAGCCGGAATCGGCCACCAGCACTTCGTCTGCCACCAGCTTCGCCGAAAGCACGCAGGGCCGAATGTTCAGCCGTTCGTTCTTGCAGGGAATGATGACGGTAAGTTTCTCTTTCATGACGCTAGCTGGCACGCCGCAGGTTCGGGTGAGGATGAACCTGCGGTCCTTCGTCTTCGCTCGTTTCGGTCGCGGCCACGGTTTCGCCGCGCGTCAGCGAGGCCAGAATGTTCGTCGTCGAGATACCGTCGACGACGCCGGTCACGCGAACTTGACCGCCGTACGCTTCGACGATCTCGTGCCCCACGACTTCCTCGGGCCGGTAGGTGCCGCCCTTGACCAGCACGTCGGGGCGCACCGCTTCGATCAGCCGGTGCGGTGTGTCTTCGTCGAACACGACCACATAGTCGACGCAGCCCAATGCCGCCAGCATGGCCGCGCGGTCGCTTTGGGCGATGACCGGCCGGCTCTCGCCCTTGAGGCGGCGGACGCTGGTGTCGCTGTTGACGCCCACCACCAGCACGTTGGCCAACCGGGCCGCTTCTTCCAGATAGGCCACGTGTCCCACGTGCAGCAGGTCGAAGCAGCCGTTGGTGAGCACGATCGACTGGCCGCGGCTGTGCAGTTCGCCCGCGATCCGCCCGATGTGTTCGTGGCTGACAATCTTGGTCGTGCCCCCGTGCTGGCTGGCGATCAACTCGGCCCGCAACTCGTCGCGGGCGACGACCGACACGCCGGTTCGTTCGACTTCCAGGCCCGCGGCCACGTTGGCCAGGCGTACGGCGTCGTCGGGGCTTGTGCCGGCTGCCAGGCACAGTCCCACCGCGGCCATCACCATGTCGCCTGCCCCAGTAATGTCGTACACGGCCCGGGCATGCGTGGAGAAGAATTCGCCGTAGCCGCTGCGCTCGACCAGCATCATGCCGTCGCTGTCGAGGGTCACCAGCGCCATACCCGCCTCGATCTGCTGGCAGAGGTGTTTCCCGGCGGCCATCGCATCGTCGGGCTTCTTGATGGTGATGCCGGTCGCGCGTTCGGCTTCGGCCCGGTTGGGCTTGATCATCGTCGCGCCGCGATAATGTTCCAGCGGGCAGTGAACGCTGGGGTCGACGATGACGGGAATGGCCACTAGCCGCGCAGCCTGGATAGCGGCCTGCAACACGCGCGGCGTGCACACGCCCTTGCCGTAGTCAGAGATCAGGATCGCATCGTGCCAGGCGGCGTGCGACTCGATCCAGTTGATCAAATCATTCTCGAGCCAGGTATCGACTGGGTGGTTCACTTCGTGGTCGACGCGGAGGATCTGGCTGGGATGGCGGCTCCCGGCGCGGCCGATAAAACGTTCCTTGGTCGAGGTGGGGCGCGACTCATCGCCGACCACGGCCCGGCACTCGGCACCGGCGTCGATGAGCATCTGCCGCAGTTGGCCTCCGGCGGCATCGTCGCCGACGACGCCGACACAGCTCACCTCGGCTCCCAGGCCCAGCAGCATGTTGGCCACATTGGCCGCGCCGCCGGGGCGGGCTTCGCGGCGGTCGGATCGCAGCACGATCACCGGGGCTTCCTGGCTGACGCGCTGAGCATCGCCCCAGGTGTAGCGATCCAGAATCAGGTCACCGACAACCAGAACCTTCGGGCAGCCCAGGTCGTCGGTCAAATGCGCAAGATCGTGGAGACTCATAGGCCTTCCTTGTCCTAATGAGTAAACGCCGCTGTGTGCGCACTTCAAAAGCTGCTAGCAGGCATCGTCGAAAAAAAGCGCGGCGGGCGGTCGGGGATTATGGACCGATGGGCCGACACGAGCAATAGCGGATTCGGACGCATGCAGAGCACAAAATCTGCGCTCGATCACGCGACCGCGGCCAGGGCCTGCTCGAACTGGTCGAGGGCGAAGTGGGGACGGGTGCTGTCGACGCCGCCGGCCGGGCCAACCAGCAGATGAGCATGCCGCGCGGCGCGCGAACGGGCGGCCTCGGGCTCAAGTGCCACCAGCACGTTGCAATCGGCATGCCCGCTGAAACGGCCGTCGCCCGGCAGCAGCAGAATCTCCACTTCGGGTCGCTCGACCGGCAACCGCGAGAAACGTCGCGCCACGAGTTCGACCACGGGGTGCGCGCACGCGGGTTTGCCCACGACGCGTACCGACAGATCGTCGACACCGCGCTTCACCAGGCCGTTGCGGCAACGCGTTAGGCCGCCTTTGCGGAGCAGGTACGCGACGTTGGCGCCTTCTTTCCAGTGGGCCGGAGCCGTCGTGTCGGTGGGGTGCCACAGGTGGTAGGTGTGCGTCCAGCGGAGGATCGACGCCACGCCGACGCCCGAGCGGCGCAGTCGATGCCGCAGATCGTCGTCTTCGCACCCCCAGCCCTGGAAGTTCTCGTCGTATCCGTTGACGCGCTGGTAGTCCTCGCGCCAGATGCCCACGTTATTGCCGATGATCTTGGGCTTAGTCGGATGGTGAATCAGCCGATAGAAGCGGGCCGAGCGGTCGAGCTTCTTGAGCCGCTTGAGTTCGGATTGCGGGGCCCATTTCGGGAACTCGCCGGAGCGGATGGTCTCGACCGTAACGCGGTCCGACGTCTCCTGATCCAGCCGGCAAAAGTCGCCGGCCATGACGGTGCCTTCTCGCCGCTTGGCCAGGTGGACCGCCACGTGATCGCGCGGCAGCACGCAATCGCCGTCCAGAAACAACAGGTAGGGAGCCGTGCTGGCGGCCGCGCCCTCGTTGCGGCAGCGCGAGAGGCGGAACGTCGTGTGCTCGTGCGTGGTGAAGCCCACGCGGAACGGCACGCGGCCGGCAAACTCCTCGACGATTCTCGGCGTCTCGTCGGTCGAGCCGTCGTCGGTAACGACCAACTCCATCCGCCCGTCGACCCCTTCCTGCAAGGCAATCGACTCCAGTGCCCGGCGCAGATGCGCGGGCCGCTCGTAGGTGGACATCAATAGCGCGATTTCGGGGCGGTTCATGGCGGGGCAAGATACCCGGCCGGCCGCGATCCGACCAATAGCGGTCGTGCTCGAGCGTGGACCACGAGGGGTCGCACGCGTGCTAGCGACGCTCGAGGGCGCGGCGCACCAGTGGTTCAAGCTGAGCTTCCAGCACCGCCTGGCCGACGACGATCTGCAGTCGGCCCGAAAGCGCCAACAGCGGCTTGGTGCCCGACCACGTGGGGCCGACCTTCACCAGGTCTTTGTGCGTGCAGACCACGGCGGCCGCCTCCTGGCCGTCGGACCATCTGGCCAGTTCATGAACGCTCTCGGGCGTGTAGGCCATGTGGTCGGCGAATTCGCGAGAGGCGACGATGTCGTAGTGACATCCAGCGAGCGAATGGCGAAAGCCCGCGGGGTTGCCGATGCCGCAAAACGTGAGAATTCGCTGCCCGGCGAGGCTCTCCAGCGGCTGCTCGGCACCGCCTGGCGAGCGCAATGCCTGCGGACAGTGGGTCGCTTCCAACCAAATGGCCTGCGGAGCAAGCCGGGCAGCCCGACGGCGGATGGCGGAACGCTCATCATCATCGGCGAGCTCGGTCCGGGTGAGCATCAGCGCGCTGGCCCGCGACCAGCCGGCGAGTGGCTCGCGCAGTGTGCCGCGGGGCACGACGTGCTCGAGTCCGAAAGGCTCGAGCGCGTCGACGAGCACCAGGTCGAAGTCGCGAGCCAATCGGCGATGCTGGAAGCCGTCGTCGAGCACCAGTAGTTGGCAACCGAACTCTTCAATGGCCCGTCGGGCGCCGCGAACGCGATCGGGATCTTGTACGTGTGGCACGCCGGGGAGCTTTTCGGCCAGCTCGAGAGCCTCGTCGTTGGGTCGGCCATCCTGAGCGCCGTAGCCGCGGCTGAGGATGCCCACGCGCACGTTCTGATCGCTGAACCAGCGGACAATCCACTCGACCGTGGGCGTCTTCCCCGTGCCACCCAGCGTGATATTGCCGACGCTGACAACGGGCACGTCGACGCGGTGGATTTGGGATCGCCCGGTGTCGTAACGCCAGTTGCGCAGTCGGACGGCAGCGGTGTAGGGCACTTCGAGCGTGCGCATCAGGCAGCGCGAGAGGGAGGCCGCCAGGCCGCGGCGGCGGCCGCTCGCCAGATCTCGAAATGCTGACGGGCTCAGCAAGAGTTCGCCATCCGTTGCGTGCGTTCCATTAGGTTGCGCACCGGCCGTCTACAGCTTGTTGCCGATTACAGCTTCTTGCAGATGGCCTCGGCCATCTCGCGGGTGCCGACGGCGCTGGGGTCGTCGCGGTCGGCCTTCAGATCATAGGTGACGTCTTTGCCTTCGGCAATTACGTCGGCCACGGCCTTCTCGAGCCGGTCGGCCGCGTCGGTCTCCTTCAAGTAGCGGAGCATCAGCATGCCGGAGAGGATCAGGGCCGTGGGGTTGACCTTGTTCTGTCCCTTGTACTTGGGAGCGCTGCCGTGCGTGGCTTCAAAGACCGCCCCATCGGGACCGATATTGGCACCCGGGGCGACGCCCAGACCGCCGACAATGCCAGCGGCCAGGTCGCTCAAGATGTCGCCGTACAGGTTCTGCAGCACCATCACGTCGTACAGCTCGGGTTTTTGTACCAACTGCATGCACATGTTGTCGACGATGCGATCTTCGAACTCGATGTCGGTGTATTCTTTGGCCACGTTCCGCGCCACGTCGAGCCACAGCCCGTCGGTGTGCTTCATGATGTTGGCCTTGTGCACGCAGGTGACCTTCTTGCGGCCGTTCTCACGGGCATAGTCGAAGGCGCACTTCACGATCCGCTCGGTGCCCGAGACGCTGATCGGCTTGATCGAGATGCCGGTTTCGCTGGCCGGCGTCTTAACCTTCCGCTCGGAAAGCTTGTTGATCGCCTCGATCAGTTCGCCGGTTTCCTTCTGGCCCTGCTCGAATTCGATGCCGGCATAGAGGTCTTCAGTGTTTTCGCGCACGACGACCAGGTCGACCGGCAGCGACGAGAAGTAGGAGCGGACACCCTTGTATTGCTTGCAGGGGCGGATGCAGGCAAACAGCCCTAGCGCTTGCCGCAGATGCACGTTGATGCTGCGAAACCCGGTGCCGACCGGCGTGGTGATGGGGGCCTTGAGCGCACACTTGGTGCGGCGGACGCTTTCCATCACGCCATCGGGAAGCGGCGTGCCGACCCGTTCCATCACGTCGACGCCGGCCTCCTGCTCGTCCCACGTGATTTTGACGCCCGTGGCGTCGATGCACTTCCGCGCAGCCGCAGCCAGCTCGGGACCCGTACCGTCACCGGTGATCAACGTAACTTCGTGTGCCATGGGGAATTCAGCAAAACGCGGTTTGAGGGAGGAAGGCCATGGGGCGGGTTAGCAAGCCAGTCAGGCTAGCAGATGGGTGGTGGAGCGTCAAACGGCGGGTACGCGTAGCGATTCGCGTGAGGCCCGCGTCAACTCCACCGGCTCGTCGAACTCCTGGGGAAGGGGTTGGGCCGGCGGGGCGGATCGCCTCAGGCGCGGTGCAAGCATGACGATCACCACCAAGAGCAGCAGCACGACCACAAGCACGCCGAATGCAATTCTTTGCATGCGGATTGCGGAGCGCTGAGCGGCGAGAGTCGTTTGCCGGAACTGCTGCAGTTCTTCGTGCTGCTGTTTCGCAAGCGCCAGGTGTTCCTGGTTCACTCCACGAGTTCCTGCAGCAGGCACGTTTGCTCGTCGTTCATCGCGGCACTCCCAAAGCTGATGCGGCTGGCTCTACGCGACCCCGGAACCCTGCGGACCCAGCGCTGCATCGAGCTTGGCGAGCAGGCGCTGGTTGTTGATGGCCTGCAGGCGGTTGCGGGCCGGCTCGGCAAGTTTCAGCGCCAGGTCGCGGCGGCCAGTGCGGACGTGGGCGATGGCCTGGTACGCGGCGTTGATGTCGAGAATCTGACGTACCAGCGGCGCCCCGGGCGCTAAGGGCTCGAGCTTTTTGCGGGCTTCGTTGAGGGTTTCCACTGCTTTGCCGTCCTGCCCGGTGTTGAGGCAGAACAGCCCCTTGATGAACGGCAGAAATAGCTGCAGCAAGTCGCTCAAGCGTCTCTTTTCCGCAGACTGGATGAGCTGGGCGGCAAGTTGCGGGTCTTGTTCGTTCTTAAGCAAGGCCATCGCGTAGTCGAGCTCGAGCGTCGGGTTGTCGGGATCCAACTCGTAGGCCTCGCGCATGCAACGCAGTGCTTCGTCGTGCTGGTTAGCTGTCTCGTACACTTCGGACAACCGGCCGAGCACCATCCACCGCGGCGAATCGCCGCCGTGCTCGTGGGGACGCAAGCGTTCGAGTCCCTCGTCCAAACGGCCCAGCCCCGCCAGGGCGATCGCTTCGCGGGTGTCGAGCTCAAGCTCGGGCACCTTGCCACGCAGCGGCGGCGTACGCTCGAGCACTTCCGACCAGCGTCCCCAGGCCGAGGCATCGACCAGCAAATCGTACTTTCGCTGCAGGCCGAAGAGACTTGCCCAGGCCGCGATTGCCGCCGGCAACAACAACACCGCGATGGCACAATAGCCGGCGATGCCCAGCGGCTGCCAGGCGTACAGCTTGTAACCCAGGTAGACGACGGCGATCATTTCCAGCGCTGCCGACTTTATCGCCAGCTTCTTGTAGAGGAACAGAAAGAAAGCAAAGGTCGAGAGGTCGCGCGCCTCGACTTGGTCTTTCGGTGCGACAGTCGAGGGATCGAAACCCGGCACCTGCGGAGTTGCTGCGCTGGCGTCGTCGGTGTGCAGGACAATCTCGCGGTAGCCCTGGGCCTCGAGCTTGGCGTGCGCGTCGGCGGCGCTATCGGCAGCCACGCGGTGGGTGGCCCGCTCGCCAGCGGCATCAGTCGCCGTGAGAAGAAAGTCGTACATGGGTTTGGCCCTTCCGTATTTCGACAGTCGCCCCAATTAGAATGGGCCGCACGCGTGCCATCAACAATCGACGTCAGCACACGCACTTCGCTTGACGCTGGCAGCCAATCAAGCTCGCAACAGCGGCGTCAATTTCCTTGGGCCGAACCTCATACCTCGACCGGGGCCGCGCTGCAGCTTTCCGCGTAGCCCAGGCAGCGCTTCACCGTCGGTGGAATTCGGGCGGATGCGATCGCATAGGCCAGCTCGATCAGGCCCCGCTCGCCGTAGCGCTTACGCAGCGCTTCGCGCAATCCGCCGTCGTCGCCGGTCGGGTTGCTCACTGCCTGGGCGAAGCGATACACGTCGGCCAGCTCCGGCGGCATGGCCTCGAGATTGCCCGCCAGCGCCGCCCGCACCAGTTCCGGATCGACAGCGGCTTGCCGGGCCTGGTTCACGCCGATCTGCAGGCACGGGCCGCAGTCTTCCTGCTGCAGTACCAGGATTTGGGCCACGAACCAGGCTTCCTTCGGCAGCACCTTGCGGCTGTTGGCAAACGGCATAATCGCCGCGAACCGCATGAACGCCGACGGCGACACGTCCAACACGTGGCGCAAATAGTCGACCGACACGCCCAGCTTCTTTTCTTCCGAATCGAGTTTGCGACGCAGGAGTGTGCGGAGCATTGTCTTCCCCTGGTTGGTTTGCTTGCTGCGGCGCAGCCGCGATGTTCTCTATGTAGCCGGCTCACTCCGCGAGTTGAAATGCAGGAAGTGTTGTCAGCCCAATCGCTGCAACGGCTCACGGAGTGAGCCGGCTACTCTACAGCGTCGGTCCAATGTTCCACGGCACGAACTCCTCCTGGCCGATGCCGTGCTGTTCGCTCTTGGTTTTCTTGCCGCTGGCTACGGCGATGATCTCGTCGAGGATCTGGCGGCCGACAGAGTCGACGCTCTGGCCGGCGAGGATTTGGCCGGCGTCGAGGTCCATGTCGTCGATCATCCGCTGGTACATCGGCGTGTTCGTGGACACCTTGATCGACGGCGTGGGCTTGCAGCCGAAACAACTGCCGCGGCCGGTGGTGAACACCATCACCTGGGCGCCGCCGGCCACGATGCCGGTCACGCTCACCGGGTCGAGGCCCGGCGTGTCCATCACCACGAAGCCCGAAGCCGTAACCGGCTCGGCGTACTGGTAAACTTCCGAGAGAGCCGTGCCGCCGGCTTTGGCGATGGCGCCCAACGACTTCTCGTAGATCGTGGTCAGGCCGCCTTCCTTGTTGCCCGGCGAGGGATTGTTGTCCGGCGTGCAGCCGAACAGACCGGTGTACCATTCCCACCAGCGGATGCGGTCGACTAGCTTTTGGGCCACCTCGGGCGTGCGGGCTCGGCGAGTGAGCAGTTGTTCAGCGCCGTAGATCTCGGTCGTTTCGCCCAGCACGACCGTGCCGCCGGCGGCCACGATCATATCGCTGGCCACGCCCAATGCCGGGTTGGCCGTGATGCCCGAGTTGCCGTCGGAGCCGCCGCAGTTGGTGCCGAGAATCAACTCCGCAAGCGGAAACGATTCGCGCCGCACGTCGTTCGCTTGCGGCAGAATCTGTTCGACCAGGCGGCAAGCGGCCTCGATCGTCTTGGGCGTGCCGCCCGCGTCCTGCATGCTGAGCACCGGCGGGCGCTTGGCATTGGATGGCGAGCCGCCGCCGATCTGCACGAGCTTCTGATCGTCGAGCAGGTAGCCGAGCGAGGCGGTTTCGCAGCCCAGGCCGATGATCACGTAACCGCCGATGTTGGGATGCCGGGCGATGCCGCCGAGCACGCGGTTGAGCGTGGCGTGTCCTTCGCCGCCGAACTGCATGCCGCAGCCGCCGCCGTGCGTAAAGGCCACCACGCCGTCGACGTTGGGATAGTCGCGCAGGGCGTCGCCGCCGAAGCGCGCCGCCACCGCCTTGCTGACCGTGGCCGAGCAGTTCACCGTCGAGATCACCGCCACGTAGTTGCGCGTTCCCGGCTTGCGATCCGGGCGGCGATAGCCCTCGAACGACAACCCGGTGAGCCGCTCGGGGTCAGGCGGCACTTCGGTGCTGGCGGCGTAGTCGCGATCGAACGCGCCGGCGGCGAGATTGTGGGTATGAATCCACGCACCGGGAGCAATATCGGCAGTGGCGAAGCCGATGATCTGGCCGTACTTCAAGACTTGCTCCCCGCTGGTGATCGGCATCAGGGCGATCTTGTGGCCCAGTCGTACTGGCTCGCTGAGCTCGACCGTGTGGTCGCCGACGGTCACGCGCGTGCCGGACGGCAGATCGCGCGTGGCCACACACACGTTGTCGCGGGCGTGCAGAACAATGACGTCGATCGGCGAAGCCTGCAGCATGAAAGACACTCCCCGAGGTAAATTGAGCGGCCAAGCGCCTAGCTTAGTGGCGCGCAGCACGGCCCGCAATTCGCCGTGGGGCAGGTTCCGATCACCGCGTCGTGCTCTTTAGCGCGAGGCCGTGGGAGACTCGGGCGCCGGCAGGGTGGCCTCGTAGGCCAGGCTGGTCAGAAAGTTCTTGGACCGCACATACTGATTCGTTTCGTAATCACGAATGTGGGCCTTCAGAACGTTTTGCATCGAATCGACTGCATCGCGAATCTGGGCATGCGCGGTCACGCCGATGGCGCCGTGCGCTTCGGCCCAACCGGCAAACGCTTGGTCGAGCTTCGTCCGGTCGACCTCGTAAATTTGGTCCATCAGTCCGGGCGGCCAACGGATCTCGCCGGTCACCGGATTCAGCTCGCTGGGACCGAGCCGCGCGGGGGCCTTTTCTTGCGCCAAGCGCACCCAGGCCTCCTGGCTCAGCGGCGGGCGCTTCTGCGAATCTTGATAGGCCTGATTGATGCGCCGCTTCTCGAAGTAGGTTTGCGTCCAGAGTTTTTGGTTCTCGTAGTCGCGCTTGCGGGCTTCTTCCAGGTTGATGGCCGCGGCCGAGGTATCGAGGTTGTATTGGCCTTGGCTGCGGATGGCGTTGCCCATGCCGGTCAGGTAGCTGCCGGCGGCGGTCGATCCGGCGCCCCAGCCCATGCCCCATCCGCCGAAGCCGCCGTACCCGCCATAGCCGCCGTAGTATCCACGACCGCCGCCATAGTAAGGCGCGGGAAAGGTGCCGGGCGTATACGTCTCGCCGTCTGCTGGGGCGGGCTGCTGTGCCTCAAGCGTGCCGCAGAGCGTGAAGCAGGCCACGGCCACCGAGCAACAGGCGATCGATTTCAACATGACGGGCATCTCCAATCCTCTGTTTCGCGCGCGGTGCGGGCCCCCATGACCCTACTTGCTATTCTAGACCGATCGGCGAGACGAGGCGCGGCCTACGCCTGTAAAACTTGTATACATCGGTGCCGCGCGAGCTACAATAGTTTCTTATACTTATCGTAGTTGCCGATTCGGCGAGGTCGAGCCTCGCAGCACGTGTCGTCCGGCGAAAACGGGCCCGGCGACTGCCGCTCGGGGCGACCGGCTCGCCTAGGGTAGCTGCGAATTCCAGCGGAACGAGAATGTCGGCCGACGCATTGCGACGTTTTTGACGGCGTGGGCGTCAAGAAAGAGCTTCATCAAGAAAAGGCGAATCATGCGAAGTCGAATCTTGCCGTCTTGGCACCGTAACGGCCGTTTGGGACTGGCCGCCATCGGGCTGTCATGTTTGCTGTTGGCATCCATCGCTCGCGCTGACGACGTGGCCAAGTGGGTCAAACTGCTCTCCAGCGGCGATCAGGCGCAACGGATCGAAGCGATCGACGAGCTCTCGCATCTGGGACCGGCGGCCAAAGACGCCACCGGGGCCTTGGCCAAGCAACTCAGCGACGAGTCGCCTTCGGTCAGAGCGCACGCGGCCTATGCGCTTGGAAAGATTGGTCCCGCCGCAATAGCCGCGGCACCGGAATTGGCCAAGCTGATTGCCGATCCGGACGACGACGTGCAGCACACGGCGATTGACGCATTGGAAAAAATCAAGCCGGAACCGAGCGTTGTGATCGACGCCTTGGGCAAAGCACTGGAAGATCCCGATCCGGCCGTGCGCGTGGCGGCCCTGAGCGCGCTGACCGATGCCGGCGAGACCGCCGTGCCCGTGTTGGGTAAAGCGCTTGGCAACGCCGACACGCGATACTGGGCCGCGCTGGCTCTAGGCGAGTTGGGGCCGGTGGCCAAGGGAGCCGTGAGCGAGTTGGCCGCGGCGCTCAAAGACGATCGCCCCGAGGTGAGACGCGAAGTGTTGATCGCACTGGCCCGAATTGGGCCCGACGCAGCACCGGCCGTGAAGGATATCACGCCGCTGCTGGACGATTCCGACGATTCGGTGGCCCATGCCGCGGGTTTCGCCCTGGGCGCGATCGGTCCCAAAGCGGCCAGCGCCACCGACGCCTTGACCAAGGCCATGGATCACGACGACAGCCTCGAGGAGTGCGTCTATTGCTGGGCCCTGGCCCGCATCGAACCGAAGAACGAAGAGGCCCGCGAGCACGCGATCGAGATGCTCGTCGCGGCCGCAAACGACGAGAACCCGCGCGTGCAGGCCGCCGTGGTGCGGGGACTGATGGACCTGAAGGCACCGCCCGAAAAGACCGTGCCGGCCTTGGGCTATGTGATTCTCAACGGACAAGAGCCGGCCGTGCACGAGGCCTTGGGCGCGCTGTTGGCCATGGGCGATCAGGCGACGCCCGTGCTGGCCAAGGCGCTTGAGCGTCCCGAGGTGCGGGGCCGCGCGGCCCTGTTGCTGACGTATCTGGGCCCCAAGGCTCAGGCCGCCGTGCCTGAGCTCACGACGGCACTCTCCGACGAAGATCCGGAAGTGCGCCGCGAAGTGTTGTTTGCCCTGGCGGCCATCGGCCCCGAAGCTGCCGAGGCGACGCCGGCTCTGGTCAAGCGAATGAATGATTCCGAAGTGCGCAACCGCGCCGTGGCGGCGTATGCCCTGGGTCGGATCGGCCCGGGCGCGAGCGCCGCGCTGCCGAAGCTGCAGGAGGAGCTCACCTCGCCCGAGGCCGTGGTGCGCGTGGCCAGCGCGTTTGCCCTGGTGCACGTGGCGCCGGACAATCCGGCGATTATCCGGGCCTCGGTGCCGGTGTTGATCCAGGGATTGCGGAATCCGTTGCCGGCCGCTCGACGCGGAGCGGCCGAGGGCTTGGCGGCCGTGGGCAAGCCGGCCCGGTCGGCGGCCGAGCGCGCCTTGAAAGCAGCGGCCGAAGATCCCGACGCAAGTGTCCGCAATGCGGCACTCGAGGCGCTGGAGAAAATGGGCGTGGTGGTCGACAGCCCCGTTCCGTCGTCGTCTCGGCAGCTCAAGCAGTAGCTCCAGGGCCTTCAAGCAGTTGCGCAATTTCGGCCATCAGGCCTGGCGCAGTTCCCCTGCGCAGCCGGATTGGTCCGGGCGGCTATACTAGTGCAAGGGACCGCACGACCTCTTCGCAGACGGAAATGCCGCCTCATGTCCACCGACAGCCAGCACGCCTCGACCCGATCCGGCTCTCGCCCTGCCGAGTTGGTCGAGTTCGAGGAGTTCATCGAAGGCCAACTTCACAAGACGCGCAACCAGGTGCGCGGCGTGGACATCGCCACCAGCGTCATGGTGCTCGTGGCCGGCACGTTGGGGTTCTTCTTGTTCGCCGTGCTCGTCGACCACTGGGCCAGCGGCGGCGGTTTGAACTTCTGGGGTCGGCTGTTCTTGCTGGCCATTTACGTTGCCGGAGCGACCTGGTGGATCACTACGCAAATCGTGCCGCTCGTCGTCAAGCGCATCAACCCGCTGTACGCCGCGGCCACGATCGAGCGCAGCCGGCCGACGCTTAAGAACGCCTTGGTCAACTTCCTGCTGTTTCGAGCCAACCCGTCCGGCGTGCATTCCAAGGTCTATGCAGCCATCGAAGAGCAGGCCGCCACGAACTTGGCCAGCGTCGAAGTCGAATCGGCCGTCGACCGCTCACGGTTGATTCGACTGGGCTACGTGCTGGTGGGCCTGCTGCTCGTGGCGGCGCTCTACACGTTCCTGTCGCCCAAGGACTTGTTCCAGTCGGTGGGACGCGTGGCGATGCCGTGGGCCGACATCGGCCCGGCGACGCAAACCACGATCGAAGACGTCACTCCCGGCGACGCGGAAGCCTTCCGCGGTCAACGGGTCGCCGTATCGGCGCACGTCGACGGTTTGCCCGACGACGGTGCCGTGATGCTCTACTACTCGACGGCCGACCGACAGATCGTCGATCGCGCGGTCGAGATGACGCCCGTGCCCGACGGCTACCAGCAATATGCCGCCAAGATTCCCGCGGGGGGCGCGGCCTTGCAGCAGTCGCTGTCCTATCGTATCGAGGCCGGTGATGCCGTGACCCGCAACTACGCGATCGACGTGGTCTCGGCCCCGACGATCGTAGTCGAGAGTCTCGAGTATCACTATCCCGAGTACACCAAGTTGCTCACGCAGCGCGTCGAGCACCAGGGCGATATCAAGGCCATCGAAGGCACCAAGATCGTGCTCACGGCGCTAGCGAACCAGGACATCGCCACGGCGCATGTCGATTTCGACTGCGACCAGACGCTCGACCAGCGGATGCGCATCGAAGGCCATCGCGCCACCGCCACCTTCCGCCTGGTGCTCGACCAGCAGCGGCAGGGGCCCGAGCACAGCTCGTACCAGGTGGTGTTCAAGAACCCCGAAGGTCAGAGCAATCCACAGCCGTTGCGGCACCGCATCGAGGTGACGCGCGATCTCGCGCCCGAGATTCAGTTCGTGCAGCCGAAGCGCGACTCGATCGACGTGCCGCAGAACGCGTCGGTCGATCTCGAAGTGGTAGCCAACGATCCCGACTTCGCGCTTTCGCGCGTGATGCTCTCGGCACGGCGGGGCGGCAAGAATGTGGTCGACACGCCGTTGCTCGAGGAGACGTGGCGCGGTCAGTTCGTCAAGAAGTACCGCTTCCGACCGCAGAAGCTGGGACTGGAAGCGGGAGACGTCATCGAATACTGGGCCACGGCCGCCGACAACAAGTCGCCCAATGCCAACGTTACCGAGACGGCACGCCGCCGGCTGCGGATCATCTCGCCCGAGTCGGGAGAAAACGCGCAGGACCAACTGGCCCAGAACGATCCGCAGCAAGACGATTCGCTCCAGCGCGATGGTGATGCCGGCGACCAGGGACAGCGTGATCCCCGCAATGCGTCCCAGCAGCCCGACGACCCCCGGGATGAACAGCAGCGGGAACCACCATCGCCCGAAGGCCAGGAGCCGCAAGAGGGAGAACCAGGCGGCGAGGGACAGCAGGGCGACGACGGCCAGCAGGATGCCGGCCAAGGCGGGGGCGAGCAGGGACAGCAACCGGGCGAACAGGCTGACCAAAACGATCAAGCAGGCGACGGGCAAGAGGCCGGCGGCGAAAGTGGTGATGGCGAGCAGGGCAATCGCGGCGGCGAAGCACGCGACCGCGGCGAAGGAGGCACGCAGGGCGAGTCGGGCGACGGCCAGCAGGGCGGCACCGACGAGGGCGTACCCTCCGACGGCACGAGCGACGGCGACGCGTTCGATCGCATCCTACAGCACCGCGACCAGCAGCGCGACGCGGCGGACGATTCCTCCGATCGCGGGCAGCAAGGCAACTACGACGATCGCGGGCAACAGCGCGACCAGCAGCAGCGCGAACAGCGTGGCGACGATGGCCAGCAGAGAGAGTCTTCTTCAGACCAGCGCGACCCCGATCGTCAGCAGGACCAGCAGCGCGGCGACCAGGGTGAGCCGGGAGACAACGCCCGGGGGCAACGGCCCGATACGGATCGTTCGGACCAACAGCGCGGCGAGCCGGGCGAGGGCGACTCGTCGCAGCAACGCCGCGATGGCGGCCAGGAGGCGCAGGGTCAACAAGGCCGCGAACAGCAGGGAGAGCGCGGCCAAGATCGTGGCCAACAACAGCCCGGAGAAAACCAGGAGCAACCCGGCGGCCAGCAGGGCACGCCCGAGGGTTCGCGGCAGGGCGACGAAAACGCTTCGCAGCGAGGCTCCGAACCCGGCGACCGCCAGCAGGGCCAGGAGCCGACCGGCCAGGAACAACAGGCCGGCGGAGACAAGTCCGGCGATCAGGACCGTCAGGCCAGCGACGAATCGGGCCAGGGCCAAACCGGCGAGCAGCGCGAGGCTGGCGATCGGCGCGGCGATCCCGACAACGCGCAGCGGCAGCAGGGCGGTGGCGACGAGGGAAGCGAAACCCAGCCCAGCGAGCAACCCGGCCCCAAAGAGCAGGACCCGCGCGCGGGTGGTACCCGCGACAACAACACCCGGCCCGACGGCTCGCCGCAAGATCCTGCGACCCAGGGGCAGGGCGGGCAATCGAAAGACGATCCCACGCGCAGCCCCGATCAGCAGCCCGCACAAGATGGCGAGCAACGTCCCGACGCACGCGGCGGCGACGGCCAGCAGGAGAAGGGTGAAAGCGGCGCCGGCCAAAGCACGAACGAAAACAAGGGCAGCCCCGCTCCGCAAGAACAGAGCCGCCCGCGCCGCAAGAGCCAGCAGCCCGGCGGCGAGCCATCGGAGTCGACGCGCGACAATCAGCAGGAACAATCCCCCTCGCAAAGCAAGCACGAGTCTGACTCCGAGGGCCAGGAAGACGGCGATCGCTCCGGCGGCGGCCAGCGCGGCGGCGGACAGAAATCGAACAAGCCCGGTACCGGCGGCGCCGGACAGAACACGGCCGCCGACGAAGGCGCCGGGCAATCGGAGCAGGCCGGCGACGGCGAGTCCTCCGACCGCGCGGGCGACGATCGCCAGAGCGATCAAAAGACCGGCCGCAGCGGCAACCAGCAGGGCGAAGGGTCGCGCCAAGGTGCGTCGGAAGACAACCCGATGGGCGGCGCGCCCCAGGGCGACAACACTTCGCAGCAAGCATCCGACGACTCAGCTTCTTCGGAGGGTTCCTCCTCCGACGCGAATCAGGGATCGCCGGGCTCTGGAAGCGCCGGCGACGATCCGACCGGCGGACGCGGCCAGGCGCAGCAACCACCGCCGAAGCGCGAATGGAAGCCCAGCGAAGACGTCTCCGACGACGCCAATCTCGACTACGCCAAGAAAGCCACGGATCTGGCACTGGATCACTTGAAGAACGAACTGGCCAAGGACCAGCCCGATCAGGACTTGCTCGACAATCTGGGCTGGACGCGGCAGGAAGCCGAGCAATTCGTCAAGCGATGGGAATCGATGCGGCAAAAAGCACGCGCCGAGGGCCCGCAGACAGGCGGCGCCCGGCGCGAGTTGGACGAGACGTTGCGGAGCCTGGGGCTGCGGCCGCAGGGCTCGGCACTCTCGAGTAATTCGGCGCGCGACGATCAATCGCGGGGTTACAAGGAGTCGCGCCGCACGGCCCCGCCGCCGGAATACAGCGAGGCCTTCAAAGCCTATACCCAGGGCACGGCCCGGTCCGGGAAATAGCCGCGCCGGCGGCCGCACGCTACGATAGAGGGCCCGTGCCGGTGGCTCCCAGTGTGGCTCTCCATCTGTTGGCAAATAAGGTTGGCGCATGCTCGAGCGCACTCCTCGCTACGCGGTTGCTTTTCATCCCAAACGTGTACCGCACCGCTTTGCCGACGTGCTCGTGATCGGCGGCGGACTGGCCGGACTGCGAGCCGCGTTGGCCGTGCCGGCCGATCAGTCGGTGCTGGTGATCACCAAGGGCGACTTGCGGCAATCCAATAGCAACTACGCGCAAGGCGGTATCGCCGGCGTGATCGATCCCGAGGACCGCTTCGAGGACCATATTGCCGACACGCTCACCGCGGGCGGCGAGTTGTGTGACCCCGAAGTGGTCGAGATGGTCGTGCACGAAGCGCCGGAGCGCATCACCGAGCTGATCGAGTGGGGAACGCGGTTCGACCAGGTGCCCGGTGGGCTGGCGCTAGGCCGCGAGGGCGGACACAGCCACCACCGCATCGTGCATGCGCTGGGCGATGCCACGGGCAAGGAAGTCATGCGGGCCGTGATCGACCGGGCCTGCGGCATGCCCAATATCGAGACGTGGGAGAACGCCTACACCCTCGACCTGCTCACGCACGAGGAGCAGTGCCGCGGGGCCCTGGTCTGGAATCGGCAGCACGGCAAGACGTTCGTGTGGGCCAAGCAGACAATCCTGTGCACCGGCGGCGCAGGGCAGATCTATCGCGAAACCACCAATCCCGAAGTAGCCACCGGCGACGGGCTGGCCATCGCCTTTCGGGCCGGAGCCGAACTGCGCGACATGGAGTTCGTGCAGTTCCATCCCACCGTGCTTTACATTGCCGGCAGCAGCCGCAGCCTGATCACCGAGGCCATGCGCGGCGAAGGCGCCCGGCTGGTCGACCGCAACGGCTACCGCTTCATGCAGGACTACGACGAGCGCGGGGAACTGGCCCCACGCGACATCGTAAGCCGCGCGATCGTCACGCAGATGGAGCTGACGCAGCACCCCAACGTCTATCTCGACGTCACGCATCTCGATCCCGCGGCGGTGCGGAAACGCTTCCCGGGAATCGCCGCCCGCTGTGCCGAGTTTGCCGTCGACATCACGCGCGATCGCATTCCCGTGCGTCCCGGCGCGCACTACATGATCGGCGGCGTGACGGTCGACAAAGAAGGACGCACGACGCTGCCCGGGCTATGGGCCGCCGGCGAATGCACCTCCAGCGGGCTGCACGGCGCGAATCGCCTGGCCTCAAACAGTCTGCTGGAAGGTCTGGTGTACGGCGCGCACGCGGGCGTCGGAGCGGCGCGCGAAGCCGCCGGTCAGCGCGATGCCTTTTGCGTTGTGCCGATGATTAACCCGCCGCGCGACCCGGCCGCCGAGTTGTTGGACCTGGCCGACATTCGTAACTCGCTCAAGAGCCTGGTCTGGCGCTCCGCGGGGGTGCGCCGCGAGGGTGATCCCCTGGCCGAAGCGGCCGGCAACATCGATCGCTGGTGCGAGTACGTTCTGGCCCGGCAGTTCGCGGACCCCGACGGCTGGGAGCTGCAAAACATGCTTACCGTGGCTCGGGTCGTGATCGAGGCGGCCCGCCAGCGCGAGGAGTCGCGGGGCGTGCACCAGCGGATCGACTTTCCCCAGACCGACAACGAGCACTGGAAGCGGCGTATCGCGTTTCGGCGGTCCGAGTGAGCCCGCCATTGGCAATGCCGCGTGACTGCGCCCGATTTCAGGGCCCCTCAGCCGCTTTTTTCGCTTCGGAGCGATCCAAGCGACCGCGAACTTCGTAGTCTGGACAGGGAAGCTACGTTCGTAGTACCTTCTAGGCGCTTTCGGAGGGCAGAATCCGCCCCCCCAACCCGCACCGGCAGGGCGGCTCGGACCGCCAAGCGCTCGGAAACTGGCGGGCGTCTGGTCGGCAAGACCGCGGCTGTCCCCCGGGTTTGGCACCCGCATCGAAGCACAGGGAGAAGCGATCTATGAGTCAACAGCAGGGTCCGGCCATGATCGAGGCCGTCGGATTGGCCAAGTACTATGGCGATTTTGCTGCCGTCGAAGACGTTTCGTTCTCGATCCCTCAGGGGCAGGTCGTCGCGTTTCTGGGGCCCAACGGCGCGGGCAAGAGCACGACGATGAAGCTCTTGACCGGGTACCTGGCCCCGTCGCGCGGCGTGGCCCGTATCGCCGGCCACGACATGGCCGACGACCGCCTGGCCGGTTCGGCCCGTCTGGGGTATCTGCCGGAAAACGGCCCGTTGTATCCGGACATGACCCCCCGCTCGCTACTCGAATTCTTTGCCGACGCGCGGGGGCTGCCGCCGGGGCGCCGCCGCCAGCGGATCGACGCGGTCGTCGAACTGTGTGACCTGGGAGCGGTGATCGGCAAGGCCATCGGCAAGCTCTCCAAAGGGTATCGCCAGCGCGTGGGCATGGCGCAGGTGCTGCTGCACGAACCCGACGTGCTGATTCTTGACGAGCCCACTGCCGGGCTCGATCCCAACCAGATCCGCGACGTGCGCGATACGATCCGCACCCTGGGCGAGAGCAAGACGATTCTGCTGTCGACGCACATCTTGCAGGAAGTCGAAGCCATCGCCAGTCGCGTGCTGTTCATCAACGAGGGGCGCCTGGTATTCGATGGTCCGGTGTCGGAGTTGAAAGCCGACGGCCGCGACCTGGACGAACGATTTCACGAATTGTCGGCCACCGAGGCGTAAGAGCTTGCGTCCTCGCGCATCGCGCCGCATCCGCAACCGCCAGCGGAACACACGCGAAGCCACACCAACAGCAAACCGACCGAACATACCTTCAGGTTTGAGCCATGAACTTCCACGTCATTCAGGCGATCTTCAAACGGAACTTCGTCAGCTACTTCGCCAACCCGACGGGTTACGTCTTTATTTGCGTATTCGTCCTGCTCAGTTCGTTCGCCGCGTTTTGGCCCAACGAGTTCTTCAACGCCAACTTGGCCAATCTCGACCAGCTCAACGAATACCTGCCCTACATCCTGCTGGTGTTCGTGCCGGCGATCACGATGAGCATCTGGGCCGAAGAGCGCAGGCAGGGGACCGATGAGTTGTTGCTCACGATTCCGGCCGGCGACTTCGACGTCGTGCTCGGCAAGTACCTGGCGGCCGTGGCCATCTACACGGTCTCGCTGCTCTTCTCGCTGGTGTCGAACTACCTCGTGCTGATCAGTCTCGGCTCGCCCGACCTGGGCCTGCTTTTGGGAACCTATTTCGGCTACTGGATTGTGGGTCTGGCCATGCTGGCGATCGGCATGGTGGCCTCGTTCCTCACCAGCAATCTCACCGTGGGGTTCATCTTAGGCGCCCTGTTCAACGCCCCGCTGGCCTTCGCCGGCTCGATGCCCGATTGGGCCTGGCTGCGACCGCTGAAGCAGTTGAGCATCAGCGAGCAGTTTCGCGACTTTGCCAGCGGCGTGATCAGCTTCGCGAGCATCGGCTACTTTCTGTCGATCGTGGCCGTGATGCTCTACCTGAGCGTCGTGCTGCTGGGCCGCCGGCACTGGAAGGGCGGGGCCGAGGGCAGCAACACCATCGCTCACTACGTAATTCGCTTTCTGGCCCTGGGCCTGGTCATCGTTTCGCTGAACGTATTTCTCACCCGCCACGACCGCCTGCGGCTCGACGCCACGACCGAGGGGCTCAACTCGTTGTCTAACGAAAGCGTGGAGTTAGTGGAGGATCTCGATGCGGAGCATCCCGTGGTGATCGAGTACTTCGTCAGCCCCACGGTGCCCGAGAGCTACGTGCAGACGCGGCTGGACCTGCTCAGCACGCTGCGCGAGTTTCAGGCCCTCGGCGGCAACAAGATTCGCGTCATCGGCCACGAGGTCGAACCCTTCAGCGAGGAAGCCAACCTGGCCGAACAACAGTATGGCATTACCCCCGTACCGGTCGAAGGCCGTTCGCGCGGGGCGTTCACGCGCGAGGAGATTTTCCTGGGGCTGGCCGTCACCTGCGGCCTGGACAAGGTCGTGATCCCCTTCCTCGATCGCGGGATTCCGGTCGAGTACGAAGTGGTTCGCTCGATCGCCACGGTCAGCCAGCAGGAGCGCATGAAGCTGGGCGTGCTCAACACCGACGCGCAGATGTTCGCCAACTTCGACATGCAGTCGATGCAGATGGGCCAGAACGAACAGATTATCGAAGAACTTGAAAAGCAGTACGAGGTGGTGCAGGTCGACGCGTCGAAGCCGATCACTGAGGAGTTCGACGTGTTGCTGGCGGTCCAGCCCTCTTCGCTGGGGCCCGAGCCAATGAAAAACTTCATCGCCGCGGTGAAGAGCGGCCAGCCGACGGCCATCTTCGAGGACCCCTTCCCGTACCTCAATCGGCAGGTGCCGGGAACGACGGCGCCGCGGATGCCGCCGGGGGGCAACAACCCCTTCATGCAGCAAAGGCAGATGCCAGAGCCCAAGGGCGACATCGCCGAGCTGTGGGAATTGTTGGGCGTCGACTTCAGCGCCTCGAACGTTGTCTGGCAGGAATTCAATCCGTTTCCGAAGCTGACCGGTCTGCCGCACGAATGGGTCTTCGTCGACCGCGACAGCGGTGCCAAGCAGCCGTTCAATCCCGAGAACCCCATCACCGACGACTTGCAGCAGGTGCTGTTCCTGTACCCGGGCAGCATGTCGGGCTTGAATTCGTCTCCGCTCGAGTTCACGCGGCTCTGCACGACCAACAATCAGTCGGGCACGATTCGCTCCGACCAGTTGATGGAGCGCGGGTTCATGGGGCAGTCTCAGATGAACCCTGACATTCCGTACCTGGAAAAACGGACCGGCGACACGTACATCCTGGCGGCTCAGATTCAGGGTGATCTGCCCGCGGAGAACATTCCGATGTCGGCCGAAGTGGCCCAGACCGAGGCTGATGAGGATGCCAAGAAGGCGGACGCGGAAAGGAACGCCGCCGAGGAAACGTCGGACACGACGGACCAGCCGGTCGAGGACGACCAGAAAGCCGCGTCCAAGGACGACTCGTCCGGCGACGCCCAGGAGAAGAAGCCGGGAATCAACGTCGTGCTGGTTGGAGATATTGACTGTTTGTACGGGCAGTTCTTCGCGCTGCGAGCGGCGGGCCCCAACGACGAGTTGGACATTCACTTCGACAACGTGCCGTTCGTGCTCAACGTGCTCGACGTGCTGGCCGGCGACAAGCGGTTCGTCGAGATTCGCACTCGTCGTCCCGAGCACCGCACGCTGCACCGGGTGTTCGACGCGACGGCCGGTGCCAGGCAAGAGGCTGAAGAAGCGCGCCAGAAGTTCCAAACGAAGTTCGACAACGCCCGCATCAAGGCCGAGACGGAGTTCCAGGCCCGGCTTGAGAAGCTGCGCAACCGAAAAGGGGTCGATCCGCGTCAGCAGACGATCGACATGTTGGCCGCTCAGCAGCAGGGCCAGCGGGAGTTGGAAGTCCAGATCGAGTCGCTCAAGAACGAGCGCGACCGGGCCCTGAAAGAGGCGCAGCGCAAGCTGGATCAGACTGTCCACAGCACGCAGGACTCGTACAAGTTGTGGGCCGTGCTGCTGCCCCCGATTCCGCCGCTGATCGTGGCCTTCATCGTATTCTTCAATCGCCGCGCCGGCGAGCGCGAGGGAGTCTCCCGCGCCCGGTTGCGATAGTTCGAGAGGATGGCATTCAATGCAAGACACCGAAACCAAGAAGACGCTGGTGTTCGTGCTCGTGGCCGGCATCGCCTTGCTCGTGGCCTGGGAGCCCTGGCGCCCCGCGCCGCCCGACACGAGTGTGCCGGAGCGCGTGGGCCAGAAGCTGTTTCCCGATTTCGACAATCCGCTGGCGGCCAAGAGCCTGGAGATCGTTAAGTTCAACGAGAACACCGCCGCGATTCGCGACTTTAAGGTGGAGCAGGTCGACGGTGTTTGGTCGATCCCCTCGCATAGCAATTATCCGGCCGACGCGCAGGAACACATGGCCAAGGCGGCCACGGCGCTGATGGATTTGAAGATCCTCGGCGTGGTCAGCAACCGGCCCGGCGACCAGGAGACCTACGGCGTCGTCGCGCCCGAGCTGAGCAAGCTCAAAGTAGGTGCCACGGGCGTCGGCACACGCGTCACGGCCCGCAACGAGGCCGACAAGCCGCTGGCCGATCTGGTGATCGGCAAGCAGGACAAGGACATGCCGGGCGTGCACTACGTCCGCGAGGCCGAGCGCGATTGGATCTACCGCGTGCAGATCAACACGGCCGACTTTTCGACGAAGTTCGGCGACTGGATCGAGAAAGACCTGTTGCAGCTCTCGCAACTCGACGTTCGCCAGGTCGGCCTGAACGACTATTCGAGCCGCACGGGCATCAGTCCCGACGGTCGCCCTGTTTTGGAGCTCGATCAACGTAGCAAGATCGAACTAGCCTACGACGACGCTAAGGCACAGTGGAATCTGGTCTCGATGGAGGAGTTCGACGGGGGACAGGGCCGCGAAGTGGAGCTGGCCGCCGACGAAGAACTGAACACGACGAAGCTGAACAACTTGAAGTCCGCGCTGGACGACCTGCAAATCGTCAACGTCCAACGCAAGCCGGAAGGCCTAAGCGAGGATCTTCGCGTTAGCGACGAATTCCTCAACAACATCGAAGCCGTGCAGTCGCTGCACGACCGCGGCTTCGTGGCCGTGCCGAGCGGGCCGGGCAAGCCGCCGGAAATCTACTCCAGCGAAGGCCAGGCGACCGTCACCACCAAGGATGGCGTCCGCTACGTGCTCCGCTTCGGCGATGTGGCCGGCGCCAGCATGCCCGGCGAGGACGCTTCGACCGACTCCGACGCCGAGGGCGAGGAAGGCGAAAGCGAGAGCTCTGGCCCCAGCCGCTATCTGTTCGTGATGGCCCAGTTCGACGAGAGCGCGATCCCCAAGCCCGATTTGCAGCCCATCCCCGGCGAAGAGCCTTCGGACGAGAAGCCGGCCGAAGACAAACCGGCTGATGACGCTGAACCGGCCGAGAGGGAAGCAACGCCGGCCGAAAGCGAAGAGGCCACCGAGGAAGCATCGAGCGAGGAAAGTGCACCTGCGGCCGAGGAAGACAAACCGGCCGAGGCCGAGGAGAGTCCGGCTGAGAACGAAGCCTCTGAGTCGTCCGACGAGAGCGTGCCCGAAACGAAGACCGCGCTGCAGGAATCGGGCGAGGCCTCGGAGGAGCCCGTCGAAGCATCAGCCGACAAAGGCGACGATGCCGAACCGGTCGAGAGTTCCGAGGAGCCGGCGGCCGAGAAGCCGGCCGAAGAGAAGCCGGCCGAGGCGGAGCAAGAGCCCGCGGCCGAGACGCCGGCGGCATCTCAGCCTGCGATTCCCGAGGAGGAGGCGAAGCTGCGCATCCGCCAGGAGAACAAGCGCAAGCAGAACGAGTATGACGAGGCCGTCAAGCGCGGTCAGGACAAGGTCAAAGAACTGAATGACCGCTTCGCCGACTGGTACTACATCATCTCGGACGACGTGTACCAGAAGATTCACCTGGGACGCGAGGACATCATCGAGAAGAAGGACGGCGGCGCGGAGAACGCGCTGCAGGGTCTGGAAGAAAGTATCAACATCGGCCCGGCACTGCAGCAGCAGTTGTCGAAGTAGCTTTCGACTATTCGGCTACCGGCTCGCCCAGGCTGCGCAGCAGTTCGAGCGTGTAGATGCCGGAGTCGTGGCCGTCGCTGAAGGCGATGGCGTAGGCGTAGTGCCCCACGGGCCGCATGCCTTCGATCGTGAGCGGCCGGGCTTCGGCGGCCGACAGCACGGGCAGCCCGCCGCTGGGTTCCGGCGGCGCGCCGTGCTTCTCGCGGCAAGTGGCGCAGGGGCACGCCTTGCGCAACTCGCCGAAGCTGATCTCGCGGCGCTCGCCGTCGCTCCACTCGATGAGCAGCTTGCTGCCGTCGCGGCGTTCGAGTTTCGTGGGTCGCGGGTCCATTGCCGTTCGTCGCTATTCCAGTTCGCTGAGGGCTGCCAGCAGCCGCTCGACTTCGCTTGCCGTGTTGTAGTGCAAAAGCCCCAGCCGCACGAGGCCCTCGGGCTCCAGCCCCAGCGATTCGCTCACTTCCAGGGCGTAGAAGTTGCCGTGCCAGGCAAAGATGCCGCGCTCGGCCAGATGGTCGGCCACCTCGAGGGGTGACCGTTTGGCGTGCGTGATGGACACGGTAGGCACCCGTTCTCCAAGCCGCTGGCGGTCAGCGATGCCCCATACTCGCACCTGCTTCAATCGGGTCAAACCCTCCAGCAACTGTGCGCACAGCGTTCGCTCGTGCCCACCGATCTGCTCAAACGCCGTAGCTAGCGCCTCTCGGCGGTCGCGTGTGCCCGGCGCGACCTGTCGGCCCAGATCGGCCAGGTATTCGACCGCGGCCAGCAGCCCCGCGATGCCTTCGTGGTTTTGCGTGCCGGTCATCCAGCGATCGGGCAGCGAGTCGGCCGCGGGGCGCACCTTGTACGGTTCGAGCCGCTCGAGGTGTTCGTTCTTGCCCCAGAGAATGCCCACGTGCGGTCCGAAGAACTTGTAGGCCGAGGCCGCGACGTAGTCGCAGTCCCAGGCAGCCACGTCCATCAGCGCGTGCGGTGCGTAGTGCACGGCGTCGAGAAACACCTGGCTGCCGGCCGCGTGCGCGCGGCGGCAGATCTCTGCCACGGGGTTGATCGTACCTACGGAGTTTGAGGCACAGCCGACCGCCACCAGCCGCGTGCGATCCGAGAGACGCTTATCGAGCTCGTTCAGATCGAGGGTGCAGTCTTCGTGATGAAACGGTATGCGGTGTACTATGGCGCCCGCGTCGCGCGCCGCCAGCACCCAGGGGCTGACGTTGGCGTCGTGATCCAATCGCGTGACGATGATTTCGTCGCCCGGCTTCCACTGCCGTGCCAGTGCCCGGCTGAAGGCGAACGTCAGCGACGTCATGTTCGCGCCGAAGATCGTACCCTCGGCAGTGGGCGTACCGAGCAGATCGGCCGCCGCTCGATGGGCCTCGTCCAGCATCGCGTCGCTGGCCTGGCTGGTGGGAAAGCGCCCGCCATGATTGGCATTCATCTCGACCAGGTAACGACCCATCGCGTCGATCACGCGCTGCGGCACCTGGCTGCCGGCCGGTCCGTCGAGATACACGGCCTGCTGGCCGCCGTACTCGCGGGCCAATGCCGGAAACTGCTCGCGGCACCAATCGATGGGGAACTTGCTCATGGCGCCCGCCCTTCGCTCCGGGCAGCTTCCAGATCGGCGTCGCGCCAGTCGGTGACGAACATGCAGCCCGGGCTGTGCGTGATGGCCAGCTCGCAACGTGCGTTGAGCAGGGCCGCTTGCGGGGTGACGCCGCAGGCCCAGAACACGGGCACTTCGCCGGGATGGAGCGTCACCGCGTCACCGTAATCAGGCCGCTCGAGGTCGGTGATGCCCAGTGCCTGCGGGTCGCCCACGTGAATCGGCGCCCCGTGCTGCGTCGGAAAGCGCCCGCTGACTTCGCTGACGCGCTCGATCGCTTCGGGCGGGTAGGGACGCATGCTGACGACCAGCTCGCCTGAAAAGCGCCCGGCCGGCCGGCACGCGCGGTTCGTGCGGTACATCGGCACGTTGCGCTGCTGGTCGATGTGCCGCACCGGCAGGCCCTCGCGCACCAAGGCATTCTCGAACGTGAACGAGCAACCCAAGAGAAAGCTTACCAGGTCGTCGCGCCACAGGTGTTGGATGTCGGTTGGTTCTTGCGGTTCGAGCTTTCCCTGGCGAAAGACGCGATACCGCGGCACGTCGGTGCGCACGTCGGACCCAGGCGCCGCGTCGTGCGGCTCGGGATCACCGGGCGCCGTTTGCTCCAGCAGCGGGCAGGGGCGTGGATTGGCACGACAAAACTCGGCGAACTCGTCGGCGGCATCGGCCGGCAAGATGACGAGATTGGCCTGCACGTAGCCGCGCGCCAGCCCCGTAGTGGGTCCCGTCCATGCACCCGCGCGCACGCAGGCCCTCAGCTCGGCTGCCGTCGCTTTGGCCAGTTCGGCCGAGGTTAATGATTGCCGTTGGTCGGGCATCGCTCGTCGACGAATCGTTTGCCTTTGCCTTCCACCCGGGGCAGGCTGCCCAGCGGCACGGCCTGCACCTCCACCTTCAATCCCAGCCGTAGCCTCAGTTCGGTCGCCACGCGATCGGGCTGGCTCAAGCGGTCTTCGATTTCGACCACGATCTGGTCCATTTCGCCCTGGCGGCGTACCGTCATGCGGTACTCGATCAGCTCGGGGAAGCTGCGCAGGATCTGTTCCACCGAGCTGGGGAACACATTGACGCCGCGAATGACCATCATGTCGTCGGAGCGCGACAACACACCGCCGGGCAAGAACACGAAGCGGTTGTCGCCGGCATGCTGCCAACTGGGACGCACCAGGTCGCCCGTGCGATAGCGAATCACCGGGCTGCCCACGCGACCCAGGTTCGTTAGCACCAGTTCCGAAAGCTCGCCCTCGGAGGCGGCCGTGCCGGTCTCGACCGAGAGAAACTCGGCGATGAACTCGTGTTCGTTAACGAACAGGCCGTCGCCCGCGGCGTTGCCGTATCCCCAGGGGCCGACCTCGGTCGCGCCGGCGTGATCGACGACCCGGGCTTGCCAAATCGACTCGATGCGCTCGCGCACCGCCGGAATCGAGCCGCCCGGCTCGCCGGCCAGCACCAGTACGCGAACGTCGAGCTCGGCGACGTCGATCTGATTCTCGGCCGCCACTTCGGCCAAATGCAGTGCGTAGCTGGGCGTGCAGAATAGCGCGACTGCGTCGGTGGTGCGCATCAGGTCCAGGCGAGCCAAGGTCGACATGCCGCCGCCCGGCACCACGAGGCAGCCACGGGCGGCTGCGGCGTCGAAGGCGCTCCAAAACCCGATGAACGGGCCGAATGAAAAGGCGAGAAAGACCGTATCGCCCTGCTCGAGTTCGGCCACGTCGAGCACGAACTGCCAGCAGTCGACCCACCAGGCCCAATCCTCCGCCGTGTCGAGCACGGCCAGGGGGCGCCCCCGCGTGCCGGAGGTCTGGTGGTAGCGGGTGTACTGTTGGCTCGGAAACGTTAGGTTGGCCGTGAGGTGGTGGGAATCGGTCTGGCTGATCAGTTCTTCCTTGAAAGTGAAAGGCAACTCGGCCAGTTGGTCGTGCGAGCGGAGCGGGCCGTCGGGATCCTGCAAGTCGGCCGCCGACAGGTGGGCCAGTTTGTCGGCGTAGAAGCGGTTCTGGGGCAGGATGGCCTTGAGCAGGCGATTGAGCTTGGAAAGCTGATGCGCGGCCAACTGTTTCGCGGCAAGCGATTCCAGTTCGCGGCGCTGCTGGTGCGTGGTAAAGATCATGCCCCAAATGATAAAGGGTGCCCCCGCCGGCGGCCAGCGGCCCCCTGCACCCGAGGCGCAACTGGGCCTGCGGTGCCGACCCGGTCGCTGGTAGAATAGTAGGATTCGATTGCTGCCGGCTCGCTAGGTCACTCCACCCGAGGCCCCATGTCCGACTCCCGCAAAGGCTCGCTGCTGGTCGTCTTTCTGACCGTCTTTATCGACCTGCTCGGCTTCGGCATGGTGATCCCGTTGTTGCCGATCTACGCCAAGGACTTCGCGGCGCAGATGGGGCTCGAAGAAGGACACGTGCGCGTGGGCATCGTCATCGGGCTGCTGATGGCCAGTTTCTCGGCCATGCAGTTCCTGTTCGCTCCCGTGTGGGGGCGGCTATCGGACCGCATCGGGAGGCGTCCCGTGCTGATGATTGGGCTGGCCGGGTCGGTCGTGTTCTACACCTTGTTCGGCATCGCCACGGTCCTCAAGAGCCTCACGCTATTGTTCGTCGCCCGCGTCGGAGCGGGGGTGGCGGGGGCCACGATCTCCACGGCGCACGCGTACATCGCCGACGTTACTAGCAAGAAAAACCGGACCCGCGGTATGGCGTTGATCGGCGCGGCGTTCGGGCTGGGGTTTACGTTTGGTCCGCTTTTCGGATACCTGGCCGTGCCGAGCGGGCGGCGCGATCCGGGGCCAGGACCCGGCTACGCGGCGGCGGGGCTTTCGGCCATTGCGCTGGCGCTAGCCTACTTCAAGCTGCCCGAAAGCCTCGGGCCCAATAGCCAGGCGGCGCGGCGGCACTGGTTCGATCGTCAGGCCCTGCGCGAGGCGCTGGCCACGCCGGCCGTAGGCGTGCTGTTGCTGGCCATGTTTATTTGCGTGTTTTCGTTTGCCAACCTCGAATCGACGCTATCGCTGATTCTCAGCAGCGAACGCATGGGCTTCGAGTTCACGTTCGGCCAGGTGTGTCTGACCTTTGCGTTTATCGGCTTTACGCTGGCCATCGTACAGGGTGGGCTCGTGCGCCCGCTGGCTTCGCGTATCAGCGAGGCCGTGCTGGCGAGTGTCGGCACGCTGATCGAGATTGGCGGTTTCATCGTGCTCGCTCAGGCGGCGCGCAGCCACTCGCTGCCGATGATCCTGGGTGGGCTGGCGGTGGTCGTGACGGGATTTGCCTTCATGACCCCTTCCCTCAACTCGTTGCTGTCGCGTTGGAGCGACCCCACGAAACAGGGCGGCATCCTGGGCATCGGGCAGAGTATCTCGTCGCTGGCCCGCATTCTGGGGCCGATGGCCGGGATCCCGCTCGTCGAGAATCGTGCCCTGGCCGACCGACTGGGCGTGACGTCGGCGCAGATGCCGCTCTTTCTCGCGACGGCGATGATGACGGTCGGCCTGGGCCTGATTCTGCTGGCCGCCAGCCGCGGCCGCGACTTCGAAACGCCGCCAGAACCCGCTTCGCCAGAGGCTTAGGAAGCGGCTACTCGGCGCCGAATCCGCCGCCGCCGGGCGTTTCGATCACCAGCACGTCGCCCGCGCGCACGCGGAACTGTGCACATCCGGAGAGTTGCTCGCGGGTGCCGTCGGCCCGGTGCAGCGTATTTCGCCCCAGGGCCCCCGTTCCGCCGCCCTTGAGTCCGTACGGCGGATAGGGGCCGCGGCGCTGCGAGAGGATGGAGACTTCGAGCGGTTTGAGAAACTCGAGTTGCCGCACGACGCCTTCGCCGCCTCGACTCTTGCCGGCGCCGCCCGAGCCGCGACGAACCGCAAACGACCGCAACCGCACGGGGTAGCGGCGCTCGAGTACTTCGGGGTCGGTCAGCCGGGTGTTGGTCATGTGCGTGTGCACGGCGTCGGCGCCCTCGACCTGGGCGGTCGCGCCCACGCCGCCACAAATCGTTTCGTAGTAGCCGAACGTGGTGTCGCCGAACAGCAAGTTGTTCATCGTGCCCTGGCTGGCCGCCGCCAGACCCAGCGCGCCCAACAGCACGTCGACCACCCGCTGCGAAGTTTCGACGTTGCCGCCCACCACGGCCGCGCAGTCTTCGGCGCGATCTTTCTCGGGTGGGTTGAGCAATCCGGGCGGGATGAGAATCTCGACCGGCGCCAGCACGCCCTGGTTGAGCGGAATGTCCTCGGCCAGCATGCACCGCAACACGTACATCACCGCCGCGGTGGTGATCGCTCGATTCGCGTTCAAATTACCCGGCACCACTCCGCCGGTGCCCGTGAAGTCGACCGTGGCCTGCTCGCCGTCGATGGTGATGGTCACGGCGATCGGCGTGCCGTCGTCCAGGTGATCGGTGAAGGGATACGTGCCGCTCGGCATGCGAGACAGTGCCCGGCGGACCTTTTGTTCGGCCGCGCGCTGGATATGGCCCATGTAGGCGGTGACCACGTCAAGCGTGTAGCGCTCGACCAGCCGCACCAGATCGCCCGCTCCACGGTGATTGGCGGCCACTTGGGCGGCGATGTCGGCCAGGTTCGCCTCGACGCTACGCGTGGGGTACGGGCCCGAGAGCAGCATGCAGCGCATCTCGTCCCACCGCTCGCTGCCGGCGTCGACCAGCTTGAAGTTGCGGATCAGCACGCCCTCTTCGGCCAGGTTCTTGGAGAAGGGGGGCATCGATCCGGGCGTGATCCCGCCCAGCTCCGCGTGATGCGCCCGGCTGGCCGTGAAGAACAACAACCGGCCGGAAGCGTCGTGCACGGGCGTAACGACCGTCACGTCGGGCAGGTGCGATCCGCCGCGATAGGGATCGTTGGTGACGTAGACGTCGCCCGGCTGAAGATCCGGATTGTCGGCAATCGTGCGACGCACGGTTTCAGCCATCGCACCCAAATGCACCGGAATGTGCGGGGCGTTGACGACCAGGTCGCCCTCGGGCGTAAACAGCGCGCAACTGAAGTCGAGCCGCTCCTTCACGTTGACGCTGCTCGAGGTGTTCCGCAGCGTGATGCCCATCTGTTCGGCCACGGCGGCGAACTGGTTGTTGAAGATTTCCAGCATCACCGGGTCGGCCTCGGTCGACACGTCGGCCTTGTCGGGTTCGGCACCGGACCGCGTCACCAGCAGCTCGCCACCGCTGAGCACTTCGGCCTGCCAATGGGGATCGATCACGGTCGTCGAAGCCGCCTCGCACACGATCGCCGGACCGACGAAGCAGTCGCCCGGCTCGAGCCGCAGCCGATCGAACACGGCGGTCTCGACCAGTTGGCCGCCGAAGTACGTTTGCGTCGAGGCCTCCGCGCGGGCGTCGCGCGGATCCGCGCGATGCGTGACCGTCAAAGGCAGCGACGAGCCGCCTCGGGCTTCGACCCGCGCCGAGACGACTTCCAGCTCTCGGTTCTGATGCACGTAGCCGTACAGCTTGCGATGCTCGGCTTCGAAGCCAGTCACCACCTCGCGCGGCGGGATTCCTTCGAAACACGGTACCGTCAGCGACGCCTCCACGCCGCGATAGCGGATCTCCAGAAAACGCTCGGTGGCAATTCGCTCCGGGGCGATGCCCTCGTCGAGCACGCCCTCGATGGCTTCGGTTTCGAGCCGGTCGAACGTGTCCTGCAGTTCGTCGAGCAATTCGCCGGTGAACGTTTCGTAGACGCCGGCCACGCGGTGCCGTTCGACGTCGGCCAGCCCGATGCCGTAGGCGCTCAGCAACCCGGCCTGCGGATGGTGAAGAATCTGCCGCATGCCCAACTCACCGGCCACGGCGCAGGCGTGTTGTCCGGCGGCCCCGCCAAAAGGCACCAGCAGATAGTCGCGCGGATCGCAGCCCTTCGCCACGGAAATCGATCCGATGGCCTTGGCCATGTTGGCGTTCGCCACGCGTACGAAGCCTTCGGCCAGCTCGAGCAGCTCGTAGTGGTGCCCGCTTTCGCGCTCGATCTGCTCGGCCAGCGCTCTTAATTGGCCTTCGGCGGCGCTCTGATCGAGCGGAAAGGGAAAGCGGTCGGGCGGGATCTTGCCTAGCAAAAAGTTGACGTCGGTGACGCACAACGGACCGCCGCGGCCGTAGCAGGCCGGACCGGGATCGGCACCGGCACTGTCGGGTCCGACAACCAGCTTCACGCCGTCGAAATCGCACACCGATCCGCCGCCGGCCGCCACGGTTTCGATGGCCATCATGGGCGCTACCACGCGCACACCGGCTTTCTCCGTTTCGTATTCGAGTTCGAACCGGCCGTCGAACCGCGATACGTCGGTGCTGGTGCCGCCCATGTCGAAGCCGATGGCCCGCTCGAAGCCGGCCGACTGTGCCACGCGCGAAAAGCCGACCACCCCGCCGGCCGGGCCCGAGAGGATGCTGTCCTTGCCAACAAAAACATCGGCGTCGACCAGTCCGCCGGCCGAGGTCAACAGCCGCAAGGAGCTGCCGGGCAAGTGCTCGCGCAGGTCGCGGACGTAGCGCCTGAGGACGGGGTTCAAATAGGCGTCCATCACGGTCGTGTCACCGCGGGAGACGATCTTCACCAGGGGGGCGATCCGGCTGGAGACGCTGATTTCCTCGAAGCCGGCCTCGAGTGCCGCCCGGGCCACGATCTCTTCGTGTTCGGGGCGCGTGAACGAATGCAACAGGCAGATAGCCAGCGACTCGATGCCTTTGCTCTTCAGCCCCGCCAGTTGCTCGCGCACCGCGGCGGCATCGGGCGCGACCAGCACGCCTCCCTCGGCATCGATCCGCTCGTCGATCTCCACCACCGTGGCAAACAGTGGCTTGCGTTTCCGCACCGCCAGTTCGAAGATACGCGGGCGGTTTTGATATCCAATGTGCAGGATGTCGCCGAAGCCGGCCGTTGTGACCAGTGCCGTCTTGGCTCCGCGGCGGGTGATTAAGGCATTCGTGCCACGCGTCGTTCCCAGTCGCACGGTGAGCGGCGGCAGCTCGTTGGCCAGCGGCATGCCCAGCAAGTAGCGAATCGCCACGATCGGCGCTCCGGCATCGCACTCGAGTTCGTAGCGCTGCCCGGGCTGTGGATCGTTCGCCAGCGGGGGCGAGAGTTCGAGCGCGCCTGTGCGCGGAACGAAGCGAGAGACGGTCGTTTCACTCCTCGTCTCGCCGGCAGCATCGAGCAGGCGCAAGCGATAGCCGGTCCATATGTCGGGCGGATCGTGCTCTCGCGACGGGTCGAGAATGCAGCTTCGCGAGGATCCCTCGCCGGCGGCGCCTTTGACGATGCCCGAGGAGAGCACCTTGGCGTGACGCAGCGTGCCGTCGGGGCCGCGGGCGAAGCTGTCGGTGAACGTGCCGCCAACGTCGATCCAGAATTCCCAGTCGGACATGGCGGCGAGAATGATAGGGGGAAGCGGGAAGACGCGGTACTGTCAGCCGCGCGCGAAAGGCGAAAGCGCAGTGCGGCACGGTCGATGTCGCTACGAACTGCCCGCGGCGGGCACTTCCACCTGCTCGAAGCCCTGCAGCGTGTGCGGCAGGCTGCTGTGCATGCAAATCATGTTCAGCGAAACGATATTGGGGAAGATGTTCTCGCCGTTGCCGAAGAAGTTGTTCGGGTTGTAATACGGCGGGCGGTGCCAGTACATCTTGTACGAAAGCGAATCGATCAGCCGCACGAGCTCGTTCGATTTTTCCGCTCGATCGTTTTCCACGTACAGCACCGGCTTGAAGCGGCTGATGAAGTTTCGGGCTCCTTCGAGCACGTCCTTTTCCATCCCCTCGACGTCGATCTTGAGAAAGTGACAGCCCGGAAAGCCGAAGTCGTCCAGGGCCGAGAGCGGCACTTGCTCGCCCACCTCGTAGCTGCCCAGCGCCAGGCCGCCGAAGTTGTTGTCTTTGGTGTAGTCCAGCGGAGGAATCTTGATTGCGCCCGACTTGGCCCCCACGGCCTGTTGGAAGCAATACGTATTCGAGACACTGTTGAGCGCCATGTTGGCGCACAGCGTTTGGAACAGGATACGCTGCGGTTCGAAGGCGATCACCGCGCCGGTTTTGGTGACTTGCTGGGCGAAGAAGAGCGTATGCGCGCCAATGTTGGCACCGATTTCGACGACGATGTTGCCCGGCTGCAGAATCTGCCGAAACAGATCCACTTCGCCCTCGGAGAACTCGCCGTACAGGTCGAGCGAGCGGCCGATGTACATGTCGTGAAAGTTGTACACCATCTGGCCGTAGCGACAGGCCTTCTGACGGTTGAATTCGTCAAATTTTTGCACGTGCTTCTCCCAAGGTGAATCGTGCGACGGGTGCGCTAACGGCCCGCGGCTCGCTTTTTGACACTGGCGGCCAACTCGTGCTTCATGCGCGCGAACACGCCGGCCCAATCGCCCTGTTGCGACTGGCGAAACAGCCGCATGGTCGGATACCAGGGGCAATCGGTGCGGTCTTGCAGCCAGCGCCACTCGGGCGCGTGAGGCAGGGCCAGCCACACCGGCACGCCCAGGCCGCCGGCCAGGTGTGCCGCGGCCGTGTCGGACGTGACCACCAGATCGAGGTTGCACATCACGGCCGCGGTTTCCATGAACGCTCCGCCGGTCGTATCCAACGTACTGCCCAAATCGGCCACCGTAAACCGGTCGGCCAGGGCCGTGAGTTGCTCGGTGCCGTAGCCCTTCTGCAGGCTGAAGAGTTGCACGCCCTCGATTTCCGCCAGCGGGGCGAACTCCTCCAGCGGGATCGAGCGAAAGCGATCGAAGGTGTAGTCCTTGTTGCCTTGCCAGACGATGCCCACCTTGAAGCCGGGTAAGCTGCGAAGCTTCGGACGGAACTGCTTGATCAGCCGCGGCTCGGCCGCCAGGTAGGGCACCTGGTTGGGAACCGTCGCAAGCGTCGTGCCCAGCACGCCGGGCAGGCTCAGCAGCGGCACGTGCACGTCGAAGCCGGGCAGGGGGGTGCCTCCGGGAATGATGCCCCGAAAGCCCGAGGCCTTCAGCAGCGGTGCCAGGGCCGGCTGAACCTCGACAAACACCTGTCCACCGGCATTCTCGAGTTGCCGCAGGTACCGGATAAATTGCAGCGTGTCACCCAAACCCTGTTCGGCGTGGACCAGCAGCGCGCGTCCCGCGAGCGGCGAGCCGTCCCACCGTGGGGCGTCGAAGCGGCGGCCCTTGTACTCCTTGCACTCGAATCGCCACTCGTAGTCCTTCCAGCCTTCGGCGAGGTTGCCGCGCGACAGGTGCACGAACGAGCGGTTGTAGTGGGCTTCGGCGTAATCGGGCTTAAGCTCGATGGCCTGAGCATAGGCGTCGAGGGCCTCGTCATCGCGACCCTGGAAATGCAGCGCGGCGCCGATACAGTAATGCGCGCGGGACGAATCGGGCTCGAGCTCGACGGCGCGGCGATGGTGCTCAAGCGCCTCGTCGACGCGCCCCTGCATCTGCAGTGCCGAGCCGACGTTGATTAACGCCGCGGCCGACTCCGGCTCGAGTTCCAGAGCTTTGTGATACTGAGCAAGCGCCTCGTCGAATCGCTTCTGGTCCTGGTAGACGGCGCCCAGGTTGTTGTAGGCCTGGGCAAAGTCGGGCTTGGCGGCGATGGCCCGCTCGAAGAGCTTCGCGGCTTCGTCGTGCTCTTTGCGGTCGTGCAGCACCGAGCCGAGATTGCTCAGGGCCTCGGCAAACCCGGGGTGCTCGTTGAGCACGATGCGAAAGCACTGCTCGGCCTGGTCGAGCTTGCCCAGCGCGCGAAACACGCAGCCCAGGTTGTTCTGCGCTTCGCGGTGATGCTGGTTGTGGTACACGGCGGCCTGCAACTGCTGCACGGCCTCGTCGAAGCGCTCCTGGGTTTGCAGGAGCGAGCCGAGCCAGTAGTGCGCGTCGGCATGCGTATGATCGGTCTCGAGCACGCGCCGATACGTGGCTTCGGCCTCCTGAGGTTTGCCGAGCCGCAGTTGGACGTTGGCCAGGGCCATGCCGCCCTTGACGTAGTTGGGCCGGGCCGCCACGGCCGCCTGGTAGCACTGCTCGGCGCCTTCGAGTTGGCCGGCATCGCGATAGAGGTTGCCGAGATTGAAATGGGCTTCGGCAAAACGCGGCGCCAATTCGATCGCGCGGCGATAACTCTCGGTGGCCTCCTGCTTGCGGTCCTGCAGGTTCAATAGCGCCGCCAGGTTGTAGTGCACCTGTGGGTCGGACTCGCCCAAGGCCAGTGCCTGGCGAAACGCGGCCTCCGCCTCGTCCAAACGTGAGAGGCTGGCGTAGGCCGCGCCCAGGTGATTGAAGTAGGGGGCCTTCCCGCCGCCGAGCTCCACGGCTCGGGAGATCGAAGCTACGGCCTCGTCATTGCGCCCGGTCTGATGGGCGACCACGCCGAGCAGGTGCCAGGCATCGGCGTGCGCGGGTTCGGCGGCCACGATCTGGCGGTAGATTTGCTCGGCCTGCGCAATCTCGCCCCGCTGATGGTGGCCAAAGGCGATCTGCAGGGCTTCCGCGATGGTGGGCACGAATGCTGGCCTTCGGGTCGTGGGGCAGAGCGCGGGCGAGATCCGCTCGCCAGGTACAGGGAGTCCGCCGGCCTTGGGCTACCTAAATCTACGACGTGAACGGCCGAGTGGCTCGCGCGCCATTCTACCGAATTTCCGCTTTTCCCGCCCGAGACGGCGGCCGGTCGGCTACTTCTGTCCCACGGCTGTCAGGTGCGACTCGCTGCGCAGATACATGCGTCCGCCGGCAACAGCGGGCGTGGAGCGTGACGTCTCGCCCAGCGGACTGCGTCCGCCCAGCTCAAACGTATCCTTGGCGGCCACCGACACGACGTTGCCGTCGACGTCGATGCAGTAGACGTACTCGCCCACGCGCACCGGCGAGCCGAAGTAGTTGCCGCCCACGCGATTCCGCCAGTGGATCTTGCCGGTGGGGGCATCGACGCAGGTGACGATGCCCCGATCGTTCCATAAGAACACCAAATCACCCTTGGCTACCGGCGAGGGCACGTATGGGGCGCTCGATCGATCGAGTTCGTAGGCCAACTCGGGGTCGTCGCCGTCGCCGTAGGGACGCAATGCAAAGCACTTGTTCGTTCCGGCGCCTGACCCACAGGTGGCGAAGACCAAGTCTCCGATCACGACCGGCGAGCTGCAGGCCCGGCTGGTAAGCACGTCGGCCTTCCAATTGGCTGCCCCGCTTTTCGGGTCGAGGCTCACCACGCCCTCGGCCCGGCTGCACGTGATCAGCTCGGCGGGCTGGCCCTGGGGCTTGTACACGCACGGCGTCGAATAGCACGTGTTCTGCTCGGCCAGACGCTCGCGGGGGATCTTCCACCGCGTGGTTCCCTCCTTCTTGTCGACGGCGATGAAGAAGCTGTCGGCGTCTTGATCGTTCGCGATGATCAACAGGTCCTCGTGCAGGATCGGCGAGGTGCCGAATCCGTGCTGGCTGACAAATGGACCCAGGTCGGCCTGCCACGATGGCGAGCCGTCGTGCTTAAGCGCTAACAGCGTAAACTCCTCGGGCGTGCTCCACGCGCAGTAGACGTGCTCGGCGTCCACCGTGGGCGTGCTGGAAGCCAGCGTGTTCTGCTGGTGCAGGTGGTGCGTTTCCGACGGGTAGTCGCGCTTCCAAAGCAGCTTGCCGTCGTCGGCCGCCAAGCACAGCACGTAGCGCGTGCCTTCTTTCGGATCTGCAGAAATCAGAAAGATCTTGTCGCCCCACAGCACGGGCGAGGCGTTGCCCACGCCTGGCAGCGGCACCTTCCACAACACTTCGTCTTCGGTCCACCTGGGCGGAATCGTCGTGGCGTCGCTTTGACCCGACCCCTTCGGCCCGCGAAAGCGCGTCCACTCCTGGGCACCTGCAAACGACGGGCACGAGACCAGCAGCCCGGCCAACAGCGAAAGGGCAGCCATCGATGGCATTCGGATGAACCAAGAACGCGGGCGTGTGGGGGTGGGCATCGTAGGGCTCGCGAGGGTTGCGGAGGATTCGGGAAGGTCAGCAAAGGGGATTTCGCGATGGTGCCGCCGCGCGGTAGTGGCGTCTTATTCACCGCCGATGTCGTCGTCTTCAGGCCGTTGGGCTTCGTCTTCGGCTTCTGCAGCGTGTTGAATCGACGGTCGCGTGATGCGGTCGAGTTCTTGCAGAGCGTTTCCTACTGCGGCGGTGGGCTTGCTCGTATGCATGGCCCGGTAGGGATTGCGCAGAAAATATACCATCCACGCCAGCGGACCGATGAGGATCGCGGCGATCACGAGGTAACCCAGAATAACCTTGAAGGGCATGGAGGTTCGCTGTGGGTTCGTGGCGATGATGTTCAGCTTTCGGACGGCGTGAGGCCGTACTGCTTGACCTTATAATACAACGTCGCCCGCCCGATCCCCAACAGGGTGGCGGCCTCGGGCACGTTTCCGCCGCTGCGTCGCAGCGCCTCGACGATGAGTTTTTGCTCCCAGTCCTTCAGTTTGAGCGATTCGATCTCGTCGGGGCCCGGCTCGCGCAGCCCCAGGTCGCCGACCTTGATTTCCGCGTCCTCGGCCAGCACCACGGCGCTGTCGATCACGTTGCGCAGTTGCCGCACGTTGCCCGGCCACGAATAGGCCAGCAGCTTCGTACGGGCCGCGTCGGAAAGCTGGAGATTAGGGCGGCCGTGCTGGCGGCGAAAGTGATCGAGAAAAAAATCGATCAGCAGCCCGATGTCCTCGCCCCGCTCGCGCAGCGGCGGAGCCTGCAGCTCGAACACGGCCAGCCGATAGTACAGGTCCTCGCGAAACTTTCGCTCTTTGCAGTACGCTTCCAGATCCTGATTCGTGGCCGCGATCACGCGCACATCGACGCTCACTTCCTGCTGCGCGCCCACCGGCAGGAACGGATGCTTTTCGAGAATGCGCAGCAGCCGAGCCTGGCCTTCGAGCGTCATCTCGCCGACCTCGTCCAGAAACAGCGTTCCCTGGTCCGCCTGCTGAAAGTAGCCCTCGTGATCGCGGTCGGCGCCGGTGAAGGCGCCGGCCTTGTGGCCGAACAGTTGGCTGTCCATCAGGTCGTGGGGAATCGCCGCGCAGTTGACGCACAACATCGGGCGGTCGGCCCGGGGGCTGGCCTGGTGCACAGCCCGGGCAATCAGTTCCTTGCCGGTCCCGCTCTCGCCGGTGATCAACACGCAACTGGTCGAACGGCCGATGCGGGCGATCTTGCTTTTCAGCTCGACCATGCCCGAACTGTTGCCGATGATCTCGCCCTGGTCGGGCAACTTGGCCATCAGGTTCTGGTAGTCGGTGCTCAGACTGGCTTCGCGGCGGGCTCGCACCAGCGCCACGGTCATGATGCTCGCCAGCGAGATCGCGAAATCGAAGTCGCTCTGGCGGAAGCGGCCGCGCTCGAGGTAGATGTGTAAGGCGCCGAGGACCGTCGCGTCGTGCACCAGCGGCACGCAGAGCGCGTCGGCGTAATGTTCCAGGTTGTCCATGGTCTCGCCGGCCCGCTGATTGGCAACCCAGATGGCCTGCTTCTGCCGGCAGACCAGTTCGGTGAGCTCGCGGTTGAGTACCGTGTGGGGCGTGGCGTCGGGCGGCACGACGAGCCGGGGCTTCAAGTCGCCCTGGTCGGTGAGTGACAGAAAGCCGACGACCGTGGCGTGTGTCCACTCGTGCACCAGCTCCAACGAGTTGCGCACGACTTCGTCGGGCGACTCGCAGCCCAGCAGCTTAATGCTGAACTGGTAGAGCAGCAGCAGCTCTTGCGCGCGTCGCGAGTCGGCCAGCGCCGCCAAGGGCTGCGGCTCGACTACGCCGTCGGCCATGGGAAAGTTCTTGATGACCGTTTCGGTTTGTCCGCCGTCGGCCTGCGAAGCAAGCGTGGGCGGCTGGTCGGCGCAATGAAACTCGAATTCCGTCGTGCCCACGCGCACCGAGTGACCGTCGGCTAGGACTGCATCGTCGATCTTCTGATCATTGACTAGCGTGCCGTTGCGGCTGCCGCAGTCCCGCAAGTGCCACACGCCGCTTTGCTGCAAGACGATGGCGTGCACGCGCGAGCAAAGCGGGTCGCCCAGCGTGATCGTGCATTCCGGATCGCGGCCGATGCGATTCTCTTCGGTCGGGTCCAGCATGAAGCTGATGCCGGCCCGACTGCCGACGGTCATGGTGAGGTAGACGTACACAAAGCGCGCCGCTTCGCAAAGCGTGGTCTGGAGCAGGGGTCACGCCGGCGCTCGCCCAAGTGCCGGCTCGCGCCAGTATAACATGCCCCCTCCCCAGCAGCGCCATGTTGGAGCGCGTGCGTCGCTCGGCGATGCGTCGTACCCCGAGCGAAACGTCGTTTGCCGGTTGACTCTGCCCGATGGCCTCTAGAATAGGACCGGATCGTGCGGGCAAATGAGCGACGCGAGGGCCGGATGCGAGGCGACATGACAACGCGCAATGCCGAGATCACGTTTCCCCCGCGGACGGGTCTGCTCGTGGTCGGGCACGGTTCGCGCGAGCAGGTGGGCGTCGACGAGTTTCTGGCCACCGCAAAGCAGATCGCCGACCTGGCGGGCGACGCGGCCGTCGAGCCGTGCTTCCTGGAGTTTGCCGCTCCCGATATCGCCACCGGGCTTCGCACGCTTGTCGAGCGCGGCGTGGACCGGGTGTGCGTTGTGCCGCTGTTGTTGTTCGCTGCCGGGCACGCCAAACGCGACATCCCCGCCGCCGTAGCCGAATCGGCCCGTGCGTTCCCCAGCATCGACATCTGCCAAAGCCGCCATCTGGGATGTCACCCCGAGATCGTCGAACTTTCGAATCGGCGTTACGACGAGGCGCTGGCCGGCCGCGACACGATCTCCGGGGAGGAGACGGCCCTGGTGCTGGTGGGACGAGGGAGTCGCGACTCTGAAGCGACGCGCGAAATGCGTCAGTTCGCCGGATTGCGAGCTCGAGACGCACGTGCCGGGCGGGTCGAGACGGCATTCGTGGCGATGGCCGAGCCGGGGCTGGAGCAGATGCTCAAAGGCGTGGCCAGCACCGGCCTGCGCCGCGTCGTGGTACAGCCCCACCTGCTCTTCGGGGGCGTCTTGCTGGACCGCATCGCTCAAATGGTTGGCCATCGGGCCGGTCAGCATCCGGAGACCGAGTGGATCGCCACCGGGCGTTTGGGCCCCTCCCAGCACGTCGCCCGCGCCGCACTCGATCGGGCCCGCGACACGCTATCAGCGCCGCCGGAGCCGCGGCCCGGCGCAACCGTTACAGGCGATCGTGCCCTGGAGAAGCATTGATTCAGGTCAGATGGTAATTCCCGCCGATCAATCACTAGCTGGACCTTGTGTTGCGGCCCGAGCGGCCGCCGTGTCCCTCGCGTTTTCTCGCAGCCCGTGGCCGCGGCGGCGCGACCCAACTCCCCACTCATGTCGTAAGTATTCAGAGGAGCGCAATCGCTTCGCCCGACTTGGCTTGTGGGCCAATGTGGCGGAGGCGGTGTGCTTTCGAGTCATGGTCGCTGATCTTGCATTCCGGAGCCGGGGTGTATACGATCCTTGTTAAATCTTTTCGATTGTAGAACTTAGGTTCTGTACGAAACTCCAAGAGGGATGTCCGATGAAGCAGCTTACCGCCGGAACGAGCCGTTTGCGGAGAACGCAATGGATCCTGGGAGCCTTGGTTTTGGCGGTGCTGGCGAGTGCGGTGCTGTTGGTCCGGCCCACGGCGGCCGAGCCCACGGGCCCGGCGGCGGCGGATAAGCACGTGACCCGGGCGATCACGATTCTGATGAATCGTGAGCACCTGACGCGGCATCCCCTGGACAACGAGATCAGCGAGCGCTGGCTCGACAATTATCTCAAGATGCTCGACCCGCGGAAGGTTTTCTTCACGCAATCGGACGTCGACCACTGGCGCAATTATCGCGACCAGCTGGACGACCTGGCCGTGCGGGGCGACACGACGGTGGCCTACCGCGTGTTTCAGCAATTTCTCGACCGGATCGACGAGCGCGTGAAGCTGGTCAACGAGTTGGTCTACCAGCCGCATGACTTCAGCGTCGACGAGGTGATGGTGACCGATCCCGACGAGATCGGCTACGCCAAGAACGACGCCGAGCTGCGCGACCGCTGGCGCAAGCGGGTCAAGTATGAGCTTCTCGATCTGGAGCTCGACAAGGACCTGACCGGCAAGGAAGCGCAAGGCAAGATCGCCAAGCGCTATCAGCACTTGGCCAAGCGGATGCGTCAGACCGACAACGACGAGCTGCTTGAGATGTATCTCACGGCGCTCACGACGTCGTACGATCCGCACACCAGCTACATGTCGGCCGATACGCTGGAGAACTTCGAGATCCAGATGCGTCTGAAGCTGGAAGGCATCGGCGCGGCGCTCGAAGCCCCCGACGGTGAAACGCTGGTCAAGAAAATCATTCCCGGCGGAGCGGCCGCGAAGGATGGCCGCCTGAAGATCGAAGACCGTATCGTCGGCGTGGGGCAGGGCGACGAAGGCCCGATCGTCGACGTGAAAGACATGAAGCTCAACGACGTGGTGAGCCTGATCCGCGGCCATTCCGGCACGATCGTGCGGCTGGAAGTGATTCCCAAGGGCAAGCCCGATCCGGTCGTGTATGCCATCACGCGACAGCAGATCGAGCTGACCGATCAGGAAGCCCGTAGCGAGATTCTCGAAGCCGGCAAGAAGCCTGACGGCTCGCCGTACAAGGTGGGCGTGATCAACCTGCCGAGCTTCTACATGGACATGAGCGGAGCCCGCAACGGCCGCGAGGACTTCAAGAGCACGACCCGCGACGTGGCGGTGCTGCTCGACAAGTTCAACCGCGAGGGCGTCGACGCGGTGGTCGTCGACCTGCGGCACAACGGCGGCGGCTCGCTGACCGAGTCGATCAACCTCACCGGTTTGTTCATCGACAGCGGCCCGGTTGTGCAGGTCAAGGACTTCGACGGCCAGAAGACGCAGTATGACGACACCGAGCGGGGCGTGATGTGGGACGGCCCGCTGGTCGTGCTGACCAGCAAGTTTAGCGCCAGCGCCAGCGAGATCTTCGCCGGCGCGATCCAGGACTACGAGCGCGGCATCATCGTCGGCGACACCGCCACGCACGGCAAGGGCACGGTGCAGAGCCTGCTCGACCTGAGCCAGCGGATGTTCCGCGGCGTGACCAACGCCCCGCAGTTGGGAGCGCTCAAGATCACGATGCAGCAGTTCTATCGCCCCGACGGCGACAGCACCCAGAATCGCGGCGTGCTGGCCGACGTCGTGCTGCCTTCGATCAGCGGGGTGCTGGACGTCGGCGAATCGAGCCTCGACTACGCGATGAAGTTCGATCGCGTCGAAGCGGCCGAGCACGTTAACTACAACATGGTCGATCCTCGCCTGCTGCAAGCCCTGCGGCGGCTGTCGGCCGAGCGGTGCAGCAAGTCGGAAGACTTCCAGAAGCTGCAGAAGGAGATCGATCGCTTCAACGCCCAGAAGGAAGAGAAGACGATCTCGCTGAAGCGCGAGAAGTTCATGGAGAACAAGGGCGACATGTCGGCCGAGAAGCACGAGCAGGAAGAGTTCGAAGAGATGAACGACCCGAACCGCCCGGTCGTCAAGCGCGACTACTACTTCGACGAAGTGCTCGACATCACGACCGACTACGTCCGCATGCTCGGCACGCCGCAGGCTGCCGCCATCAAACGGTAGCGTCGACGGGCAACATCGCGAGATTCAAAGCCCAGGGATGAACTCCCTGGGTTTTTTCATGCGCTTAACGGACGAGGAGGGAACGCAAAGACGCGAAGGCGCAAAGTCGCTAAGAAGAGAACAAGGAAGAAATGAAGATATGGAAAGGGCAGGGGAGGAGTGGTAGGGCAATGAGCGCAAATCTGTTCGTACGTCGTACTTCTTTTCCGGCGCTTCTTTGCGACTTGGCGTCTTTGCGTTCCCTCCTCGTAACCCTAGGTCAACGGGATCCGCAGCCCGTCGTATGCCAGTTCCATGCCCTCGGGCAGTGCGCGGTTAGTGGCCTCGTGCTCCAGGTCGTGCGACATGTGCGTGAAGTAGGTGCGCTTGGCGCCGACACGCTTGGCGACTTCGACCGCCTCGTCGAGGCTGAAGTGCGTCGGGTGCGACTTGGGCCGCAGGGCGTCGAGGATCAGCACGTCGAGTCCCGCGAGTTTCGGCCAGCTCTCCTCGGGAATGGTGTTGGTGTCGGTGCAGTAGGCCACGTTGCCGAAGCGAAAGCCCAACACGCGAAAGCGGCCGTGCGTGAGCCGGATGGGCACCACGGGCGTCCCCAACACCTCGAACGGCTCGGTAGTGATCCGCTGGAAGGCAATCTGCGGCACGCCGCCGGCGTAGTTGGACGCCTCGTGCGCGAACGCGTAGTCGAACGACTTGCGAATCCGGGCCTCGACCTGCTCCTCGCAGTAGACCGGCATCGCGTGACCCAGGTAGTAGGGAAACAGCCGCAGATCATCCAGCCCGAAGACGTGGTCGGCGTGATCGTGCGTGTAGAGTGTGGCATGCACCAGGCCGATCTTCTCGCGCAGCAATTGGGTGCGCAAGTCGGGTGTGGTGTCGACCAGCAGGGTGCCGCCGGGAAGGCCCAGCACCAGCGAGCACCGCAAGCGTTTGTTGTGCGGATCGCTGCTGGTGCACACGTCGCAGCCGCAGCCCACGACCGGCACACCGACGCTGGTACCCGTGCCCAAGACGACCATCTGTCCGGTCACGTCGGCGGTTTCGAGTGCTTTGGGCCAAGGCATGGCGTCGGATCAGGTGCCAATCAGGTGCATCAGGCGGCGAAAAGACTTACGCATGGGGACCGCTGCCGCCCCAGGGGAGGCCGCGAACAACCGTTATTGACCCTTCGTAATAATCGTTATAAATTACGGCGATTGCAAAGTTTACGCCTTTCTGGTCCGCGCTTGAATCGCCCCCCCGGGAGTGATGCGACCAATTGCTCAAGCGCCGGTTCGAATTCACCCGGAACGAGTCTAGTTCTGTATGGAAATCCTGGAAGCCATTTGGGAGGCGATCGCGGGCTTCTTCGCGTCGCTGGCCTCAGGCATTGAGCGGGGCATCACTGCGCTGTTCGGCTCCTCCAATGCCAGATACATCAAGAAGTTACAGCCCCAGGTCGACGCGATCAACGCCCTGGAGCCGAAATTTCAGGCTATGAGCGACGACGAGCTGCGTGGCCTGACGGCGCATTTCCGCAAGCGACTGGCCGAGGGCGAAACGCTCGACGATCTGCTGCCCGAGGCCTTTGCCGCGGCCCGCGAAAGCGGACGTCGGCACCTGGGCATGCGGCATTACGACGTGCAGATGTTCGGCGGCATGATCCTGCACTCGGGCAACATCGCCGAGATGGTCACCGGCGAAGGCAAAACGCTCGTAGCTACCCTGCCTGCCTATCTCAACGCGCTGACCGGCCGCGGCGTGCACGTGATCACGGTCAACGACTACCTGGCCCGCCGCGACATGGAGTGGATGGGTCCGCTGTACATGGGGCTGGGCATGACCGTGGGCAGCATTCAAAGCGGCATGGACTCCGGCGAGCGGCAGAAGTCCTATGCCTGCGATATCACCTACGGCACGAACAACGAGTTCGGCTTCGACTACCTGCGCGACAACATGCGCCCCGCGGCCCGCGACGACGAGCGCTATCCGAAGCACATGCAGCAGGCGCAGGGCAAGCTGTACTACGCGATCATCGACGAAGTGGACAACATCCTCATCGACGAGGCCCGCACGCCGCTGATCATCGCCGGCCCAGCGCACGACGACGTCACGCGCTACAGCAAGGCCGACCGCATCGCCCGGCAGCTCAAGAAAGACGTGCACTTCGAGGTCAAGGAGAAGGAGCACACCGTCCACCTGACCGACGAGGGGGTGCGGGCCGCCGAGAAACTGGCCGGGGTGGAGAGCTTCTACACCTCGGGCAACATGGAGTGGCCCCACCTGATCGACAACGCGCTGAAGGCCCATCACCTCTACAAGCGCGACGTGAACTACGTCGAGATGGACGGCGAGATCGTGATCGTCGACGAGTTCACCGGCCGGCTGATGCCGGGCCGCAACTGGAGCGACGGCTTGCACCAGGCCGTCGAGGCCAAAGAGGGCGTGAAGGTCAAGGAAGAGAACCAGACGCTGGCCACGATCACGCTGCAGAACTTCTTCAAGCTCTACGAGAAAATCTCCGGCATGACCGGTACCGCCATGACCGAGGCGGGCGAATTCTGGAAGATCTACCAGTTGGACGTCATTTCGGTGCCCACCAACCGGCCGCTGCAGCGGATCAACAATCCCGACGTCATCTTCCGCAGCGAGAGCGAGAAGTACATCGCCATCGCCGAGGAGATCGAGCTGCACAATCGCTGGGACGCGGTAGACCTCAACGACGGCACCGAGGTGATCGGCACGATCACACAGGAACAATCTGACTCGCTCGAGATTCAACTGCGCGAAGGCAAGAAGCGCGAGATCTATCCGCTCTCGAAAGTCGCCAGCGTGCGCAAGCACGGCCGGCCCGTGCTGGTCGGCACCGTGTCGATCGAAAAGAGCGAAAAGCTCTCCTCGATGCTCGAAAAACGGGGCATCAAACACGAGGTGCTCAACGCCAAGCATCACAAGCGCGAGGCCGAGATCGTCTCGCAGGCCGGCCGCAAGGGCGCCGTGACGATCGCCACGAACATGGCCGGCCGCGGTACCGACATCGTTCTGGGCGGCAATCCCGAGACCATGGCCTGGGCCCAACTACAGGACAAGTATGCCACCCGGCTCGACGTGCCGCAGGACGAGTGGAACGCCCTGGTCGACGAGATCGAGAAGCGCGAGAACATGAAAGTCGAGGGCAAGGAGGTCGTCGGGCTGGGCGGCCTGCACATCATCGGCACCGAGCGGCACGAAGCCCGTCGCATCGACTTGCAGCTCCGCGGTCGTTGCGGCCGCCAGGGCGATCCCGGGTCGAGCCGTTTCTATCTCTCGCTCGAAGACGACCTGATGCGGATCTTCGCCGGCGAATGGGTCAAGAACATCTGGACCCGGCTGGGCATCCAGGAGGGCGAAGCCATCACCAGCAAGATGGTCAGCCGCCGCGTCGAGGGCGCCCAGAAGAAGGTCGAAGAGCGCAACTTCGAGATCCGCAAGAACCTGCTTGAATACGACGAGGTGATGGACGAACAGCGCAAGCGCGTGTACGGCTATCGCCAAAGGATCCTTGACGGAGCCAATTGCAAGCAGTTGATCCTCGAGATGATCGACACCCAGATCGATCGGCACCTCGACGAGTTCCTCGATCGCAATTACGGCACCGATACCTTCACCAAGTGGGCCAGCAACCGGATGTCGGTCGAGTTCGACGCCAAGGATTTCCGCGGGCTCGACTACCCGACCGCTTCGCAGTTCGCCCGGGACGAGGCCGAGCGGATGGCCGAATCGCAAATCTTCGAGGCCATCGAAGAGAATCTTCCGGAGGAAGAAGACCCCCGCGAGTGGAATTGGGAGGCGCTGGCCAAGACGTTCAACGCCCGCTGGAAACTGAACGTGCGCGACCGCGACTTGAAGAAGATCGGCCGCGACGACCTGGCCGAGCAGATGGCCGCCAAGGCCCGCGAGTCGATCGCCGAGCTCGACCTGAGCGAAGGCGAGCCGTTTCTGGCCGAAGACTTCGGCGTGCGCACCACTTGCAATTGGGTGCAGTACAAGTTCGGCATCGCGCTCGACCCGGCCGAGATGAGCCAGCTCGAGCCCGAAGCGATCAAGCAGCACGTGCGCCAGAAGGCCACCGAAGTGTACGAGCAGCGCGAGATCGAGTATCCCGTGCTGGTTGGTCTGTCGCATTTCAGCAAACAAGACCAGGACGGGCACAAACGCATTGACCGCGAGGCGCTGGCTGCCTGGGCACAGCAGCGGTTTGGCATCGAGTTGAACGTCGACGACCTGAAGAGCCGCCAGCGCGAAGAGATTCGCGGGATGCTCGTCGAGCACAGCCGAGCCTACCAGAAGCAGGCCGTGGCAGTGTTGGCCGAGGCGCAGCAGCAAGTCGAGAAGCTATTTGGCATGTGCGGCCCCGGCGAAACGGCTGCGATCGCCAGCGGTGGCAACGGCGCTCTGACTTCGCTGGCCGATTGGACGCGGCAGAGCCTGAAGGTCGAAGTGCCGCTGGAAAGTCTCGAGCGGCTCAATCGTGAGCAGCTTCAACGCCGGCTGGAGATGTTCGTCGAAGATCGCTTCCGGCCCGAGATGCGGCAGATGGAACGCCTGGTGCTGCTCGACATCCTCGACACGGCCTGGAAAGACCACCTGCTGACGATGGACCACCTGCGCTCGAGCGTCGGGCTGCGGGGCTATGCCCAGGTCGACCCCAAGGTCGAGTACAAGCGCGAAGGAATGCGTACCTTCGAGCTGATGTGGGATTCCGCCGCGGAGCAGGTCACGGATCTGGTGTTTCGCGTCGAACAGGTCGACGGCGTAGCCAAGTCGAGGTTCGTCGAAAGCGAAGCGATCCACGAGGAATCGCCCGGCACGACCGGCATCGCCGATCAGCAGCAGGCCGCCATCGACGCCACGCAGAGCGACAAGAAGCCCGAGCCGATCCGCAACCGGGGGCAGCGCGTGGGCCGCAACGATCCCTGCCCCTGCGGCAGCGGCAAGAAGTTCAAGAACTGCTGCATGCGAAAGGGCTGACAAGATCCCGCCGGAAGGAGCCGGCATTCCTCTCGCACGCCTCGCGACAACGGTGGAAAGGATTCCCCGATGCCCTACCTGCTGAATCTCTGCTACCTGCTCCTGTTGGCGCTGGTTTCGCCGTGGCTCGTGCTGCAAGCGCTGCGCACCGGAAAGTACCGCTCCGGCTGGGGAGAGAAGATCCTGGGGCGGGTGCCCGTGCGCGAGTCGGACGCGCCCTGCGTTTGGTTGCACGCGGTGAGCCTCGGCGAGGTGAGCCTGATTGCCTCGCTGGTCTCGGAAATCGAGCGGCGGCATCCCGACTGGGACATCCTCATCTCGACCACCACGCTCACCGGCCACGCGCTGGCCAAGACGCGCTATGCCGAGCACACGGTGTTCTACTGCCCGCTCGATTTCACCTGGGCCGTGCGCCGGGCGATCGAGCGCGTGCGGCCGAGCATGCTGTTGTTGGTGGAACTGGAGCTGTGGCCGAACCTGATCGCCGCGGCGCAGCGCCAGGGGGCCAAAGTGGCCGTGGTCAACGGCCGCTTGAGCGACCGTAGCTTTCGCGGCTACCAGCGTGCAGGCCGGCTTGCCCGGCACGTGCTCTCGCAGGTCGATCTGGTCACCGCGCAAAATCGACAGTACGCCGACCGCTTCGTGCAACTGGGAGCCCCGGCCGAAGCGGTCCACGTGGTGGGTTCGCTCAAGTTCGACGGCGCCGAGACCAATCGCGCCAATCCGGCCACGGTGCGGCTGCGCGAGCTGGCCGGATTCGATCCCGGCGACGTGGTCTTTCTGGCCGGCAGCACGCAGGAGCCCGAAGAGCGTCTGGCGATCAAGGCCTATCGCGAGCTGTCGGCGCTGCATGCTCGGCTGCGGTTGGTGATCGTGCCACGGCATCCCGAGCGATTCGAAGAGGTGGCCCGTCTGTTGGCCGCCAGCGACCTGGTGTGGGAGCGCCGCAGCATGTGGAACGACGAGGGCGGCAATCCGCTGGTGCGCGTGTTGCTTGTGGATCGCGTTGGCGAACTGGCGGCCTGGTGGGGCACGGCGGCCATCGCCTACGTTGGCGGCAGCATGGGCGAGCGGCAAGGCCAGAACATGATCGAGCCGGCGGCCTACGGCGCCGCGGTGTCGTTCGGGCCCAAGACGCGCAACTTTCGCGACGTCGTCGCCGCGCTGCTCGAAGCCGACGCGTCGGTCGTGGTGCACGACGGCGAAGAGCTCACCGAATTCGTGCGCCGCTGCTTGTTTGAACCGAGCTTCGCCGAGGCGCTTGGAGCGCGTGCCCGCGACGTTATCGCGTCGCATCTGGGGGCCACCTCGCGCACCGTCGACTTGCTCGACGCGCTGGCCCACACGGGATCGTCACCGGCGTCGCCGCATCGCACCGCCGCGTAAGGCGGTGGCCGCGCTATTCGTCCTCTTCGGTGGCCGGGAAGAAGTTGCCGTTGCGGTCGACGAAGGACCACGTGAGCGTCGCCTCCGGGAACAGGGACTTCATACGCAGCATCTCGGGCGTCATCCCTTTCGGCGGCTCATCGACGATATACAGGAAAGTGATTGCGGGCAGGCCGGGTTCCCCGAACAGGCCAAGGATCGACGGTGCCTGTGCCGGATTGGCAGGAAAACTCTCCCAGCCGCCGGAAAGGTCCCAGGACGTTTTGCCGGCCTGATCCATCCGCGCGATGTTGTCTTTGATCGCCTCGTGACGCTCGTGGATCCAGCGCAGCGGATACGCCAATGGAAGCGCGACCAGCGCGACTGCGATGAGCAGACCGCGCAAGCTGAATCGCAGCCAGCGGCGTCGAGCCGTCCTCTTCGAATCGTGGCTCTCGGCGCTCATGCCGCCATTCTAAATAGCTCCACGTAATTGGGATAGCGGAGCGTCGTTTGGTGTTCTCAAAAAAACAGGCTTGGCTCTAGGTTGGTTGTTGCTTGACGACAACGCAGACCCGGAGACCAAGCCATGGACGGCAGTA